>CAVZFO010000001.1:0-194411 GCA_963774575.1 uncultured Actinomycetota bacterium
CACCACGTCGTCGGGCGAGGCCTCCAGCATCCGGGCGGCCAGCTCGACGGCCTTGGTGCGCACGCCGTCGGCCGCCGGCCACCGCGTTGCCGCCGAGCTGCAGGGAGCGGGAGCCGCCGGTGCCGCCGCCGGTGCGGGACGACGCGGTGTCGGACTGCTCGTAGCGGATGTTCTCCAGCGGGATGCCGAGCCGGTCCGGCGACGATCATCGAGAAGCGCGTGGCGTGGCCCTGGCCGTGCGCCGAGGTCCCGGACAGCACGGTGGCCGAGCCGTCCGGCTCGATCTCGACCTGGCCGATCTCGGTGCCGCCGAACCCGGTGATCTCGACGTACACCGAGATGCCGATGCCGATCAGCTTGCTTCTCGCCGCCTCGATGCGGCGCCGCTGCTCGGCGCGCGGGCGACTCGACGTCGGCGATGCCGCAACGCCTCGTCGAGCGCCAGCTGGTAGTCGCCGACGTCGTAGGTCACGCCCGGTCGGGTCTTGTAGGGGAAGGCGTCGGGCGCGGATCAGGTTGCGTCGGCGGATCTCCTCCGGGGTGAGGCCGAGCTCGTCGGCGGCCAGGTCCATCAGCCGCTCCAGCAGGCCGCCGCCTCCGGCCGGCCGGCGCCGCGGAAGGCGCCGATCGGGTGCGGTGTTGGTCATCGCGCCGATGGCGCGAGTAGTCGATCGCGGGATCTCGTAGGGGCCCTGTGCCATGATGTACGTCCGGTCCGACCGCGAGCGCGCCACCGAACCCGGCGTACGCGCCGCAGTCACCGACGCATCCGGCGCCGCAGCCCGGTGATCCGCCCGTCGCGAGGTCAGCCCGAGCTCGGCGAACTGCACCGCGCCGCGGCCCGTGCATCGACAGCATCGCCTCGCTGCGGGTCTCGGTCCAGTCGACCGGCCGGCCCAGCCCGGACGGCGGCGAGGGCGACGGCCGCGTGGTGCGGGGCGATCCCGGCCTTGCCGCCGAACGCGCCGCCGACGTGCGGGGCGACGACGCGGACGTCGTCCTGGGTCGAGGCCGGTGTCGTCGGCGAGCAGGTCGCGGGCCATGTGCGGGTGCTGGGTGGAGACGTAGGCGGTGAGCAGGGTGTCGCCGTCCGGCCGCGGGTCGACCAGGATCGCGTTGCCCTCGATCGGCGCGGTGGCGATCCGCTGGTTCTCCATCCGCGCCCGGACCACCAGGTCGGCGCCGGCCAGCGGCGTCGCCGTGTCGTCGGCGTGGCCGCGCGCGTCGGGTCGGCGATGTTGCTGCCGAGCCCTCGAACTGCAGCGGGGCGCCGTCGGCGCCAGCGCCTCCTCCATGTCGCACCACGGCCGGCAGGTCGTCGTAGTCGACGTCGACCAGCTCCGCCGCGTCGACCGCCTGCGCGCGGGTCTCCGCGACGACGAGGGCGACCGGGTCGCCGACGAAGCGCACCACGCCGTCGGCGAGCGGCCCCGCGGGCACTGGCTCGTTGACCTCGGCGAACGACGGCACGGGTCCGCTGCCGAGGTCTGCGGCGGTGTGCACGGCCAGCACGCCCGGCGCCTGCTCGGCCTCGCGAGGTGTCGATGGCGGCTGATCTTCGCGTGGGCGACGGGACTCGCACGAACACCGCGTGGGCGGTGCCGGGGACCCGGAGGTCGTCGACGTAGGTGCTCCGTCCGTCGATGAGCTCGGGGTCCTCGACGCGGCGGACACGGTTGCCGAGGATCGATCCGACGCATGGACCGCGAAGACGGACCGGAGGGGTCTCCGTGAGGTCCCGGCGACCCGCAGCGGGCCGGCTCGCGGCGGACGTGAGGTAAGGGTCACCTTCCTTGAACCGCCCGTGCCATTAACGGCACACTGGTGTTGTGATATTCGAGGACGACCAGTCGACGCGGCAGCGCGTGGCCCGGTCGATCCTCGTCGACGGGCCGTCCACGGCGGCGGCGCTCGGCGAGCGGCTGGACCTGACGCCGGCCGCCGTACGCCGCCATCTCGACCAGCTGCTCGAGCGACGGCGCCGTCGAGGCGCGCGAGCCGCGCTCCGCCGGGCCACCGCGGCCGCGGCCGCCCGGCGAAGGTGTTCGCGCTCACCGAGCGCGGCCGCGAGGGCTTCGACCAGCAGTACGACGACCTGGCGGTCCAGGCGCTGCGCTTCCTGCGCGAGACCGGCGGCGACGAGGCCGTCAAGGACGTTCGCCGCAGCGGCGGGTGGCCTTCATCGAGGAGCGGTTCGCCGCGGTCGCAGGCCGCCGACCCCGAGCTGACCCCGGCCGAGGTGCTGGCCCGCGTCCTCACCGACGAGGGCTACGCCGCGCCGTGCGCGAGCTCCCCGTGGTGGGCGAGCAGCTGTGCCAGCAGCACTGCCCGGTCTCCCACGTCGCCCACGAGTTCCCCCAGCTGTGCGAGGCCGAGACCGAGGCGATCGGCCGGGTGCTCGGCCGCCACGTGCAGCGGCTCGCCACCATCGCCCACGGCGACGGCGTCTGCACCACCTGCATCCCCGCACCGATGCGCAGACAAGCAAGCCCCAGACTCCGACAAGAGAGAGAAGGTCACCACATGACCTCCATCGAGGAGCGCAACCCCGAGCTCGAGGGCCTGGGTCGCTACCAGTTCGGCTGGGCCGACAGCGACGTCGCCGGCGCGGCCGCCAAGCGCGGCCTGAACGAGGACGTCGTCCGCGACATCTCCGCGCAAGAAGAGCGAGCCGCAGTGGATGCTCGACCTGCGCCTGAAGGGGCTCAAGCTCTTCCACCGCAAGCCGATGCCGACCTGGGGCTCGGACCTGTCGGGGCATCGACTTCGACAACATCAAGTACTTCGTCCGCTCCAGCGAGAAGCAGGCCGCGACGTGGGACGACCTCCCCGAGGACATCAAGAACACCTACGACAAGCTCGGCATCCCCGAGGCGGAGAAGCAGCGCCTCGTCTCCGGCGTCGCCGCGCAGTACGAGTCCGAGGTCGTCTACCACTCGATCCGCGAGGACCTCGAGGAGCAGGGCGTGCTGTTCCTCGACACCGACACCGCGCTGCGCGAGCAGCCGGAGCTCTTCCAGGAGTACTTCGGCACCGTCATCCCGGTCGGCGACAACAAGTTCGCCGCGCTCAACACCTCGGTGTGGTCGGGCGGCTCGTTCATCTACGTGCCGAAGGGCGTGCACGTCGACATCCCGCTGCAGGCCTACTTCCGGATCAACACCGAGAACATGGGCCAGTTCGAGCGGACCCTGATCATCGTCGACGAGGACGCCTACGTGCACTACGTCGAGGGCTGCACCGCGCCGATCTACTCCAGCGACTCGCTGCACTCCGCGGTCGTGGAGATCATCGTGAAGAAGGGCGGCCGCTGCCGCTACACGACCATCCAGAACTGGTCCAACAACGTCTACAACCTCGTCACCAAGCGCGCCACCTGCGAGGCCGGCGCGACGATGGAGTGGGTCGACGGCAACATCGGCTCCAAGGTGACGATGAAGTACCCCGCCATCTACCTGATGGGCGAGCACGCCAAGGGCGAGACGCTCTCGATCGCGTTCGCGGGCGAGGGCCAGCACCAGGACGCCGGCGCCAAGATGGTGCACGCCGCGCCGCACACCTCCAGCTCGATCCTGAGCAAGTCGGTGGCGCGTGGCGGCGGCCGGACGTCGTACCGCGGCCTGATCCAGATCAACGAGGGCGCCCACGGCTCGAAGTCCAACGTGCTCTGCGACGCGCTGCTGGTCGACCAGATCAGCCGCTCCGACACCTACCCCTACGTCGACATCCGCGAGGACGACGTGTCGATGGGCCACGAGGCGTCGGTCTCCAAGGTCTCCGAGGACCAGCTCTTCTACCTCATGTCGCGCGGCATGGAGCAGGACGAGGCGATGGCGATGATCGTGCGCGGCTTCATCGAGCCGATCGCCAAGGAGCTCCCGATGGAGTACGCCCTCGAGCTCAACCGGCTCATCGAGCTGCAGATGGAAGGCGCCGTCGGCTGATGGCTGCCTCGGAGCCTCGAGAGTCGTCCTCCCACCTGCACCCGGTGGGCTCCTTCGACCTGTCCGACCACCCCGTGCCCGACCGGGCGCGAGGAGATCTGGCGGTTCACCCCGCTCAAGCGGCTGCGCGGCCTGCACGACGACGCTCCGCTCGACCGGTGAGGGCTACGACATCAAGGTCGAGGCCCCGGAGTCGGTCTTCGCCGACAGCGTGGACGTGGCCGACTCCGCGCGCGGGGCCAGCGGCTTCGTGCCGACCGACCGCGTCAGCGCCCGCGCCTGGCAGGCCACGAGCCGGGTCTTCACCGTCGACGTGCCCGCCGACACCGAGGTCGCCGACCCCGTGCTGCGTGACCATCACCGGCCACGGCGAGGAGCAGGCGATCGCCCGGCAGGCGCTGGTCACGGCTCGGCGCGCACGCCACGGCCACGGTCGTGATGCGGTTCCAGGGCTCCGCCACCTGGGCCGACAACGTCGAGATCGTCGTCGGCGACGGCGCCCAGCTGACCTACGTCACCATCCAGGACTGGGACGACGACGCCGTGCACCACAGCACCCAGCGGGCCCTCGTCGGCCGCGACGCCTCCTCAAGCACGTCGCCGTGACCTTCGGCGGCGACGTGGTCCGCCACGACACCACCACGACGTACGCCGGTCCCGGCGGTGACGTCGAGATGCTCGGCCTCTACTTCGCCGACGCCGGCCAGCACATCGAGCACCGGCTCTTCGTCGACCACAACGCGCCCAAGACCCGCAGCCACGTGACCTACAAGGGCGCGCTGCAGGGCAAGGGCGCCCACACGGTCTGGATCGGCAACGTGCTGATCCGCAAGGAGGCCGAGGGGATCGACACCTACGAGGAGAACCGCAACCTGGTGCTCACCGACGGCTGCCAGGCCGACTCGGTGCCCAACCTGGAGATCGAGACCGGCGAGATCGAGGGTGCCGGCCACGCGTCGGCGACCGGCCGGTTCGACGACGAGCAGCTGTTCTACCTGCGCTCGCGCGGCATCGCGGAGAAGGAGGCGCGGCGCCTGGTCGTGCACGGCTTCTTCAACGACCTGATCCGCAGGATCGGCGTGCCCGCGATCGAGGAGCAGCTGGCCGCGACGGTGGAGAGCGAGCTGGCCAAGAACGTCCTGCAAGGACCGCGTGATGGCCTATCGCGCGCCTGCGCGCTGGCCGACGTGCCCGACGACGAGGCGCTCGGCGTGACCGTCGACGGCCAGGACGTCGCGCTCGCCCGCCACGGCGAGGAGATCTTCGCGGTCGAGGACATCTGCAGCCACGCCGCGGTGGCCCTCAGCGAGGGCGAGGTCGAGGACTGCACGGTCGAGTGCTGGCTGCACGGGTCCAGGTTCGACCTCCGCACCGGCAAGCCCACCGGCCTGCCCGCCACGGAGCCCGTCGCGACCTTCCCTGTCGACGTACGCGATGGAGACGTGTACGTCGACGTCGAGCAACCCTGAACGGAGTAACCCCCCAGTGAATACCCCACGAAATCCGATCGCTTCCCCCGCTTCGCTCCTCCGCTCAACGATTCCGAGGGGACCCCAAACGCATGAGCACGCTGGAGATCAAGGACCTGCACGTCACGGTCGAGACCGAGGACGGCCCCAAGGAGATCCTCAAGGGCGTCACGCTGACCGTCCACGACGGCGAGACGCACGCGATCATGGGCCCCAACGGCTCGGGCAAGTCGACGCTGGCCTACTCGGTCGCCGGCCACCCGAAGTACGCCGTCACCGGCGGCACCGTGACCCTCGACGGCGAGGACGTGCTGGCGATGACCGTCGACGAGCGGGCGCGGGCCGGGCTGTTCCTGGCCATGCAGTACCCCGTCGAGGTGCCGGGCGTCTCCGTGTCCAACTTCCTGCGCACCGCCAAGACCGCGCTCGACGGCGAGGCGCCCAAGCTGCGCACCTGGGTCAAGGACGTCAACGCCACCCTCGAGCGACGCTCAACCTGGACCCGACGTTCGGCCCGCGCTCGGTCAACGAGGGCTTCTCCGGCGGCGAGAAGAAGCGCCACGAGATCGCCCAGCTGGAGCTGCTCGACCCGGGCATGGCGATCCTCGACGAGACCGACTCCGGCCTCGACATCGACGCGCTCAAGATCGTCTCCGAGGGCGTCAACCGGTTCCGCGCCAAGGAGGGCAAGGGCGTCCTGCTGATCACGCACTACACCCGGATCCTGCGCTACATCGAGCCCGACTTCGTGCACGTCTTCGTCGACGGCCGGATCGCCGAGCAGGGCGGCCCCGAGCTGGCCGAGGAGCTCGAGGCCAGCGGCTACGACAAGTACGTCAAGGCTGCCGTCACCGCTGGTTGAGGAGGTCTCGACGGCTCGTCCGCTCGCGGCGGCTCGACCACCGAAATACCGCCACGAAACCCCGCAAGCCGAAAGGAGACCTGATGGAAGGCCTGCTCCCCGACCTCGACGTCATCCGCAAGGACTTCCCGATCCTTTCGCGGACGGTGTCGGGCGGCCGGCCGCTGGTCTACCTCGACTCGGCCAACACCAGCCAGAAGCCGCAGGTCGTGATCGACACGATGGTCGACCACCTCGAGCGGCACAACGCCAACATCGCCCGCGCGATGCACACCCTGGGTGCGGAGTCGACCGAGGCCTTCGAGGCCGCCCGCGACAAGGTGGCGGCGTTCATCGGCGCGCCGGAGCGCGAGGGCGTGGTGTTCACCAAGAACATCACCGAGGCGCTGAACCTGCTGGCCAACACGTTCGCGTGGGCCGAGGGCGACCTGCGCGTCGGGCCCGGCGACGAGGTCGTCATCACCGAGATGGAGCACCACTCCAACATCGTGCCGTGGCAGCTGCTCACCGAGCGCACCGGCGCGACGCTGCGCTGGTTCGGGCTGACCGACGACGGCCGCCTCGACCTCTGCAACCTCGACGAGCTGGTCAACGAGCGCACCAAGGTCGTCTCGTTGACCTGGGTGTCGAACATGCTCGGCACCATCAACCCGGTCCGGCTCATCGCCGACCGCGCGCACGAGGTCGGCGCCGTACTGGTCGTGGACGCCGCTCAGGCGGTGCCCCAGCTGCCCGTCGACGTGATCGCCTCCGGCGCCGACTTCCTCGGCTTCACCGGCCACAAGGTCGTCGGCCCGACCGGCATCGGCGTGCTCTGGGGCCGGCCCGGAGCTGCTCGAACGCCCTGCCGCCGTTCCACGGCGGCGGCGAGATGATCGAGACCGTCACCATGGAGCGCTCGACCTACGCCAAGGCGCCGCACCGCTTCGAGGCCGGCACCCCGCCGATCGTGGAGGCGGTCGGCCTCGGCGCGGCGGTCGAGTACCTCGGCCACATCGGCATGGACGCCGTGCACGCCCACGAGCAGGCCATCACGGCGTACGCGCTGGAGGGCCTGGCGACGGTGCCCGGCGTCACGGTGCTCGGTCCGCTCGACGCGGCCTCGCGCGGCGGGGCGATCTCCTTCGAGCTCGAGGGCGTGCACCCGCACGACGTCGCGCAGGTGCTCGACTCGCGCGGCATCGCGATCCGGGCCGGCCACCACTGCGCCAAGCCCGCGCACGCGCGGTTCGGCGTGCAGTCCTCCTCGCGGATGTCGTCCTACCTCTACACGACGCCCGCCGAGATCGACGCGTTCGTCGAGGGCCTGGAATACACCCGCTCGTACTTCAAGTTGAGTTGAGAGAGATGGCTACCGAGCTCGACGCGCTGTACCAGGAGATCATCCTGGACCACTACAAGAACCCCCACCACAAGGGGCTGCGCGACCCCTTCGAGGCCGAGGTGCACCACGTCAACCCCACCTGTGGCGACGAGGTGACGCTCCGGGTGCACGTCGTCGCGGCGGGGTGGTCGAGGACGTGTCCTACGACGCGCTCGGCTGCTCCATCTCGCAGGCGTCCGCGTCGGTGCTGACCGACCTGGTGATCGGCAAGCCGGTCGACCAGGCGATGGGCATCCACGAGGAGTTCCTGACCCTGATGCAGGGCAAGGGCACCGTCGAGCCCGACGAGGAGGTGCTGGAGGACGGCATCGCCTTCGCCGGCGTCGCCAAGTTCCCCGCCCGCGTGAAGTGCGCACTGCTGTCGTGGATGGCCTGGAAGGACGCCACCGGCCCAGAGCAGCCTCGACCAGCCGCTGAGCTCCGAGACCTCTGGAGGTACCCGATGACCGAGACCCAGCACGACCACACCCACGACCACGGGCACGCGCACGACCACGGGGACCTGCCCGACGTCCCCGAGGCGGCCGGCTCCGGCGGCGCCGTCGGCACCACGACCGTCGACGACGTCACCGAGGCGATGAAGGACGTCGTCGACCCCGAGCTCGGCATCAACGTCGTCGACCTCGGCCTGGTCTACGGCATCCACCTCGACGACGACACCAACGCCGTCATCGACATGACCCTGACCTCGGCGGCGTGCCCGCTCACCGACGTCATCCAGGACCAGACCAACCAGGCCCTCGAGGGCCTGGTCAACGACGTGCTGATCAACTGGGTCTGGATGCCGCCGTGGGGCCCGGACAAGATCACCGACGACGGCCGCGACCAGCTGCGCGCCCTCGGCTTCAACGTCTGAGCGGTCGCCCTCGGCGATTCGTCAGAGCTCGCCTCGCGGCGAGGACCCGCTAGACCGCAGACGATTCGGGGTCGACGGGCCGGACGTCGGCGACCAGGTCGGCGATCGAGTCGACGACCCGGGTCGGGCGGTAGGGGAACTTCTCGATGTCCTCGGGCCGGGTCGAGCCGGTGGTGACCAGCACGGTCCGCAGGCCGGCCTCGAGGCCGCTGATGATGTCGGTGTCCATCCGGTCGCCCACCATCACGGTGGTCTCGGAGTGCGCCTCGAGCCGGTTGAGGGCGCTGCGCATCATCAGCGGGTTGGGCTTGCCGATGAAGTACGGCGCCCGGCCGGTGGCGGTGCGGATCAGCGCCGCCACGGAGCCGGTCGCGGGCAGCTGGCCCTGGTGGCTCGGGCCGCTCGCGTCGGGGTTGGTCGCGATGAACCTCGCGCCGCCGTCGATCAGCCGGATGGCCCGGGTGATCGACTCGAAGGAGTACGTCCGGGTCTCGCCGAGCACGACGTAGTCGGGGTCGCGGTCGGTCATCACGTAGCCGATGTCGTGCAGCGCCGTGGTCAGCCCGGCCTCGCCGACGACGTACGCCGTGCCGTGCGGCCGCTGGTCGGCGAGGAAGTCCGCGGTGGCCAGGGCCGAGGTCCAGATCGCCTTCTCGGGCACGTCGATGCCGCTGGCCAGGAGCCGGGCGCGCAGGTCGCGCGGGGTGTAGATCGAGTTGTTGGTGAGCACCAGGAAGCCCAGCCCGGAGGCCTTGAGCGCCTCCACGAACTCGGTGGCGCCGGCGATCGGCACCTCCTCGTGCACCAGCACGCCGTCCATGTCGGTCAGCCAGGTCTCGACGGGGCGGGGGGTTTCGTCCGGCATGCGGCCCATCCTCACAGGCCCGGCGGCGGCGTCGGCGCCCAGGTGATGACGGGCGACCTGTAGAACAGACGCCGTGGAGGTCGTCACCGTCTCGATACCCGCCTCGCGCGTGGTGCGCTGGGTGGAGAACTTCGCGACCCGGCACGGCCCGACGACGTACGCCGTCCGCGACGGCGCGCTGTCCGGCACGGCCGAGGACGGCTCGGCGTTCACGGCCCGGCTGCCGTTCGGCGCGACGTACGCGGGTGCCGGCGACGCCTCGACCTTCGCAGCGGCCGTGGCGGCGCCCCCGGCGTGGGGGGTGCTGCTGGTGCGCAAGGGCGGGTTCGCGATCGCGCGGCTGGGCGGCGACGCGGCTGGTCGAGCACAAGATCGGCCAGCGTCACGTCCAGGGCCGCACCAAGGCCGGGGGCCAGAGCCAGCAGCGGTTCGCCCGCCGGCGCGACAACCAGGCCCGCCAGGCCTACGAGGCCGCCGCCGACCATGCGGCGCGGATCCTGCGACCGGGTCCCGTGGTGACCGGCGGCGACCACGGCGCGGTCGACGACGTGCTCGCCGACCCGCGGCTGCGCGGGCTCACGGTGGTGGAGCCGTGGCTCGCGGTGCCGGACCCGAGGCGGGCGGTGCTGGACCAGGCGGTCCTCGACGCGCAGGCCGTGCGGGTCGAGGTCACCAACACCTAGGACCCAGGTGCTCGCCGAACCCCAGCGGCTCGCGGGTGCACAGGTACGTCGCCCAGTGCAGGCGCTCGACCCGCCCGTCGTCGGCGCGGGTCACCCGGAGGAGCTCGCCGCGCTCGCGGCCGGAGACCGTGCGGAAGCGGTCGGGCGACTCGGCCTCGAACACCGACGGGGCGCGGGTGGCCGGCGCACCGTCCTGGCGGGCCTCGAGCCGGCCCTCGCGGACGGAGAAGGTGAAGCCCCGGCCCTCGGAGTACCAGCGGCCGATGATGCCGGCCAGCTCCTCGGGCACGGAGGTGCCGGGCCGCCACGGCTCGTCGTCGCCCGGCACGTCGTCGACCACCCGGTCCGCCAGCGCGATCGCGAGGGCGGTGGGGTCGGGGGACGAGGTGCTGTTCATCAGGACGATCCCGCCGGTGCCGCTCTCGCGGTGGGTGAGCAGGGCGGTGCTGTGGCCGGGCATGCCGCCGTCGTGGCCCACCCAGGTCCGGCCCGAGGCCGACCGGTGCAGGAAGAACCCGAGCCCCATGCCGGTGGTCCACCGGTCGCACGTCCGTGAGGACCTGGGGCTGGCACATCTCCTCGAGGGTGTCGGGGGAGAGCACGGCCGGGTCCGGCGCGGCGACGAAGGCCGACCACCGGGCCAGGTCGCGCGCCGTGCTGGCCAGGCCGCCGACGGGGTCCATCGCGCGCAGGTCGATGACGGGCTCCTCCCGGGGCACGTCGTGGAACGGCGGCACGAAGTAGCCGGTCACGTGCCCGTCGTCGAGGAACCCGACCGTCGTCCGGCCCATCTCCAGCGGCTCGAGCAGGCGGGACCGCAGCGACTCCCACCACGGGCGCCCGTCGAGGCGCTCGATGACCTGGCCCAGCACGGCGTAGGCGAGGTTGGAGTAGTGCCAGCGGGTGTGCGGCCGGCCGACCCGCTCGGCCTCGGCGAAGCCGCGCACCAGCGCGGTGGCGTCGGGCTGGACCAGGGTGTCCCAGACGTCGCCCAACGGCTCGCGCTGCATCCCGGACACGTGGGCCAGGGCCTGGCGGACGGTGACGTCGTGGGGCACGTCGGGAAGGTGGTCGCCGAGCCGGTCGTCGAGCGAGAGCCGTCCCTCGTCGCGCAGCTGGAGGACCATCACCGCGGTGAAGGTCTTGGTGTTGGACGCGACCAGGAACTGGTCGTCCGGCCCCGGGTGGTCGTCGGACCCGACCGCCGTCGTGCCGATGCCGCCGAACCACAACAGCTCGCCGCCGCGGGCGACGCCGGCGGCCAGGCCGGGCACCCGGCCGTCGCGCTGCTGGGTCAGGGCCGTGCGGTGCAGGAACGTCCGGGTCGGGTCGGGCAGCGCGTCCACCCCGGGGAGGTTACGCCGTGCCGGACCGGCGGGCCCGCTCCTGCTCGAGCCGGTCGCGCAGCCGCCGGACCTTGGCGGTCGCCCGCGCCATCCGGGCCTCGAGGTCCCAGATCCACGCGTCCGGGTCCTGGACGTCGCCCAGGACCTCGTCCAGCTCCGCGCGCGCGGCCGCCGGGCCACCAGGTGCCGGCCGGCCTTCCGGGGCACCGCCGGCACCGCGATGTCGGCGGGTCCGTCCTCGGCGCGGGTCGCCCAGCCGTCCGGCCAGCGGTGCAGCGGCGAGCGCACGTTGGCCAGCGGGCACCGAGTGCAGCCGCAGCCCGCTGGCGGCCACCACGACGCCGAACGAGAGCTGGTCGCGACCGGGAGTAGCGCAGCACGTGCTCCCACCAGGTCGTCATCGCCGCGTCGACCTCCGGCGTACGGCGCCGGGCCAGGAGCCCGGTCCAGTGCGGGTTGGCCTCCAGCGCGTCCCGGGCGGTCTCGAGGTAGTGCGCCAGCTGCTCGAAGACGCGCAGGTGGTCGTCCTTGCCGAGGTCGATGCTGGCCTGCGGCTCCGCGAGCACCGAGCGGTAGAAGGTGTGCAGCGGCGCGGCGACGTGCGCGTCCTCGAGCCAGGCGTCGACGAAGGACTCGGGCGGCTCGCCAGCTCGACGGCGGGGTCGACCCACAGGCTGCGGTCGTAGCCCGCCAGCGCCGGGTGCCCGACGATCTTGAGGTACCGCTCGCTGCGGACCAGGTCGCGTCGGCAACCGGGGCTCGACCGGGAGCACCTCCCAGGTGTCGCTGCGCAGCGCCGGGTCGTCGGTGAAGCAGACGAAGTCCGCAGACGACTCGATGGCCAGCGGCACCTCGCGCAGCCCCCGGTCACCGCCGAGGACGGCCGTGTAGACGACCAGCCGCGAGCCGTGCCGGGACACGTGCTGCGACGCGGCTGCGACACGTGCTGGCCACGCGACTCCTGCGCGGACAGCGTGCGCCCGTCGCGCGGCAGCGGTGTCTCGCCGGTGAAACGTAGCGCCGGGGCGGCGTCAGGTCAGCGCGACGCGCGGCGTGCCGACGGGTCCGACGGACCGCTCCCAGCGGCCGAGGGATGGTCGAGCGCGCCACGCCGGCGGCACCCGCACCGCCCTCCTCGAGGTCGCGCCGTCGCGCCAGCCAGCGCTCGGCGAGCCCGTCCATCTCGTCGTCGACGAAGACCAGGAACTCGCGCATCAGCCAGAGCCGGTGCGGCGCCGGCGCGCCGGAGCCGAGCCCCTCCAGGGCGGTGGCCAGCGCGGTCATCATCGGGGCGTAGGTCTGGTCCCTGCGCATCATCGCGCCGAGCCAGGCGTCGTCGTCGACGACGTAGACGTCCTTGCGCGAGCCGGGCTCGCGCTCGCGGTGCAGGAAGCCGATCTGGCCCAGGAAGTTCACGGCCCCCGAGACGGCCGCCGGGCTGACCGCAGGGTCGCGGCGAGCTCCGCGGCGGTCATCCGGCCGTCGTCGTCGACCACGAGCGCGGCGAAGACCCGCGACGGGAGCCGGGGGAGGCCCGCCTCGGTGAGGGCTCCGCCCATCCGCTCCACGAACCGCGCGGCGACCGCGACCGGGTCGGCGGCCCGATCCGGCGGAGCGACGTGACGGAGGACATGGCATCGAGTGTAACAAGATTCAGGAAATACTGAATCTTGTGTAGTCTCGAGGCGTGACAGCCCGGTGATCGACATCCACGGCCTGGTCAAGACCTTCGGCGCCACCCGCGCCCTGGACGGGCTCGAGCTCACGGTCGCCGCGGGCGAGGTGCACGGCTTCCTCGGCCCCAACGGCGCCGGGAAGTCCACGACCATCCGGGCGCTGCTCGGCCTGCTGCGCACGGACGCCGGCGCGCTGACCGTCTTCGGGCTGGACCCGTGGGCCGACGGCGTGGCGATCCACCGCCGGCTGGCCTACGTGCCCGGCGACGTGACCCTGTGGCCGAACCTGTCCGGCGGCGAGACCATCGACATGCTGCTGCGGATGCGCGGCGTCGAGCCGCGCGAGACCCGGCGCGCGGAGCTCCTCGAACGCTTCGACCTCGACCCGACCAAGCGCGGCCGGGCCTACTCCAAGGGCAACCGGCAGAAGGTCGCGCTGGTGGCGGCCTTCGCCGCCGACGTGGACCTGCTCGTGCTCGACGAGCCGACCTCCGGGCTGGACCCGCTGATGGAGCAGGTCTTCGCCGACAGCCTGGCCGAGCGGGTCGCGGCCGGCACCACCGTGCTGCTGTCGAGCCACATCCTCAGCGAGGTCGAGCGGCTGGCCGACCGGGTCACGATCATCCGCGCGGGCCGGGCCGTGGAGACCGGCACCCTCGCCGAGCTGCGGCACCTGCGGCGCAGCAAGGTCGTCGCCGAGCTGGCCGGTCCGGTGCCGGACCTGTCGGGCATCGCCGGCGTGAGCGACGTACGCGGTCGAGGGCGCGACGGTGACCTGCTCGGTCGACGCCCGAGGCGATGACGGCCGCTGCTCGCCGCGCTGAGCGCCGCCGGCGTCCGGGCCCTGACCAGCGCGCCGCCCACGCTCGAGGAGCTGTTCCTCGAGGCCTACCGGAGCGACAGCCCCGAGACCACGACGCGCGATGAGCGCCTACGCCGGCACCGCGCCCCTCGCCGTCACGGCCCTGCGCCGGGACCGGCTGCTGGCCTCGCTGTGGGTGCTGCTGCTGGTCGTGGTCGTCTACGCCTCGGCGGCGGCGACGACCGAGCCTGTACCCGACGGTGGCCGACCGGATCTCGACGCGCGGACGCGATCAACGCCAGCCCGGCCATCGTCGCGCTCTACGGGCCGATCCTCGACGTGCACAGCGCGGGCGAGCTGGCGATGACCAAGATGACCGTGCTGTACGCCGTGTTCGTGGCACTGCTCTTCCTCGTCCTCGTCCGCCGCCACACCCGGACCGAGGAGGAGTCCGGCCGGGCCGAGCTGCTCGGCGGGCACGGCGATCGGCCGCGACGCCCTGCTGGCCGGCGGCCGTGCTCGAGGCGACCGCGCGTCGCCCTGGTGCTCGGCGTGCTGGCCGCCGTCGCGGACATCGCGGGCGGGCTCGCGGTCCAGGGTTCCGTCGCGTTCGCCGCGAGCTGGGTGGGCGTCGGCCTGGGTGGCGATCGGGATGACGGCGCGTGGCCTGCCAGCTGTCGGCCAGCGCGCGCACCTGCGCCGGGCTGGCGCTGGCCGGCATCGGCGTCCTGTTCGCCCTGCGGGTCGTCGGGGACACCGGTCCCGGCTGGGTCTCCTGGCTCTCGCCGTTCGGCTGGTCGACCCGGCTCCGGGCCTGGGGCGACCCGCGGTGGTGGGTGCTGCTCCTCTACGTCGGCCTCGGCGCGGCGTTCCTCGCCCTCGCCGTTCGCGCTGCGGAACCGCCGCGACCTGGGGTCCGGGCGTGCTCGCCGCGCGGCCCGGACCGGCGCGAGGGCGCGCCCCGGCTGGCCGACGCGCTGGTGCTGACCTGGCGGGTGCACCGCACGCCGCTCTGGTCCTGGACGGCCGGCGCGGCCGTGCTGGGACTGGTGATGGGCGCCATCGCGCCCGACGGTCGGCGACCTGCTCGACACCGAGGCGGGGCGCCAGGTCATCGAGAGCCTCGGCGGCGTCGGGGCGATGCAGGACGCGTTGGTCGGCGCGGTGCTCTCGATCGCCGCCGTGGTCGTGACCTGCTTCGCCATCTCGGTCATCACCCACGGGGCCGGCGACGAGCACGACGGCCGCACCGAGCAGGTGCTGGCCACTCCCGTGTCACGCTCGCGCTCCTTCGCCGCCACCGTCACCGTCGCCCTGGGCGGGGCCACCTGGCCTGCTCGTGATACCGGTGTGGCCACCGCTGTCGGCCTGGGCATCCAGGCGGGCAGCGGGCTGGACGCGCTCGGCCGGTTCGTCGGGGCGGCTCTCGGGCAGGCGCCCGCGGTCTGGCTCGTCGCCGCGATGGCCCTGCTGCTCTACGCCCTCGACAGCCGCTACGCGGCCGGCGGCTGGGCGCTGCTCGCCCTGTTCTTCGTGGTCGGCCTGGTCGGCGAGATGCTCGACCTGCCCGGCTGGGTCACCGGGCTCTCGCCGTTCGCCCATCTCCCGGCGATGCCCGTCGAGAGCTTCGAGCCGCTGCCGGCGCTGGTGCTGACCGCGCTCGCGGCGGCGCTCACGCTGGCCGCGTGGTGGCGCTTCGGGGAGCGGGACATCGGTTAGCGTGCGGCCCATGGCACCCGAGCTTGGTCGCCCTCCAGGTGGGAGCCGGAGCCGGGGTGGCTCTCCGTGCCCGGCGGCACCGGGCCGTCCACGGTGGGTGTCTGGCGCACCGAGCTCGGCGGGCAGCCGCTCGCGGTCAAGCGGCTGGCGCGGCCCGTCGACGACGACCCCGCCGAGCTCAGCGACCCGACCCACTTCGCCTACTGGCGGCGCGAGGCCGACGTGGCGGAGTCCGCTCGTCGACCGGACCACGCCCGGCCTGCGTGGGCCGGTCGACCGCCGTCGAGGAGGACGCCGGCGGCATCACGCTCACCTCCGACTGGGTCGAGGACGCGGACAGCAACGGGTTGTTCCTCGCGCACGCGCTGGGCCGGTTCGCCGGGGCCGACCTCGGCGTCGCACCGGTGGCTCGCGCGGGACCTGCTGCGCCGGCGGATCCCCCGCGTGGAGCATCGCGGCGGGTGGCCGACCCTGGCGCGGACGGCCGCCGCCGACCTGGCGGACAGCCTGTGGACGCGACGCGAGCACTTCCTCCGCGAGTACGACGCCCTGCCGGCGATCGCCCACCACGGCGACGTCGCCTCGGCCAACCTGCGCGGTCGCGAGGGCGACCTGGTGCTCGCCATCGACTGGCAGAGCCTCGGGGTCGGCCCGGTCGGCACCGACCTCGGGCTGCTGATGGCCGGCGCCCGGGAGGCGCCGGAGCCGCTGCTCGACGCCTACCTGCTGGGGATGGCCGACGGCGGGTCCGAGGAGGTGGCGTCCGCCGAGGAGGTCGCGGCTGGGGGCCCGCATCGTCGCGTCCTACACGGTCATCAGCCGTGCGGAGTGGGCGCTGGCGCGGGTCGCGACGGGCGAGGGTGCGCTCGCGGCCAAGTTCCGCCACCCGAGCGTGGCGCCGTACCTGCGGGCCCTGGAGCGGGTGGCCGGCGAGATCGAGGCCCTGGTCCGGCCCTGATCAGCTGGTGGTGGGACGACCACTCGCGTCGCAGGGCAGCGTCGCCGGAGCGGTGGGCGCCATGTTGCTGAGCGCCGACTCCATGCGGTCCGGGTGGATCATCGCGCCGCGGTCGTTGAACGGCCGGTCGACCATGTAGACGATGGCGAGCGCGGCGAAGACGGTGACGGCCATCGCCGCCATGCTGTAGGCCTGCCCGAAGACCCGCACGCGCGGATCGACGAGAAGCAGCTGGTAGCCCAGCACCACCATCGAGATCAGGATCAACGCCGCCCACAGGAAGCCGGGGACGAACGGGGACGCCTCGGCCAGCGGGCCCGCCGGCCCTCCTGGCGATCGTTGCTCACGTCGAACCAGTGGGCGAGCGCCTCGACCTGCTTCTGGTTGGTGACGGGCACCTCCCGCATCGACTCGTCCATCGTTGTCGACCCAGCCCTGCACCTGCACGCTCGACCCGCCGTTGCGCATGGCCGGCCACTCGTCGCTGACGACCGACCGCCCGTAGCAGATCACTTCCCCGCGGAGCTCGTCGCTGTCCGGCTCCTGGAAGTAGGAGCCCATGACGTACTGCTGCTGGACGGCCACGGCTTCCTGGCCGACCGCGTCCCGGGCGTTCGAGTAGTGCTGGAAGGCCGCCACGATGAGGAACGCGATGAGCACCGCCAGGCCGGTGCCGACCGTGCTGAAGATCTCGCCGGCGTCCTCCATGTCGCGCAGCCAGCCGCCCTCGGGGGCCAGGTAGCGGTGGATGACCACGACCAGGACGACGCAGATGGCCGTCGGGATGAGCACGAGCAGAGCGGTCGACCACATGTCGGGCTATTCGACGGTAGCCGGCGCGAAGGTGTCGCAGGCCTGGAGGCTGCCCTGGGAGTAGCCGGTCTGGAACCACTTCACCCGGGCCGCGGACGAGCCGTGGGTCCACTGCTCCTGGTTGACCCGGCCGGTCGTCTCCTTCTGGATCCGGTCGTCGCCGACGGACTTGGCGGCCTCGATGGCGGTCTGGATGTCCTCCTGGGAGAGGTCCGTGATCAGCGGGACGCCGTCCGCGTTGTCGGTCGACGTGGCGTTGCGGGCCCACATGCCGGCGTAGCAGTCGGCCTGGAGCTCGAGCCGGACCGAGTCGCTGTTGGGCCCCTGCTGGGTCTTGACCTGGCCCATGGTGCCGAGGAGGTTCTGGATGTGGTGGCCGTACTCGTGGGCCAGCACGTAGGGCTCGACGAAGCTGCCGGAAGGTCCGTTGAGCTGTCCCTGGAGCACCTGCTCGAAGAACGTGGTGTCGAGGTAGATCGTCTGGTCGACCGGGCAGTAGAACGGGCCGACCTCGGAGGTCGCGCTGCCGCAGCCGGTGTCGGTGCCGCCGGAGAAGGTCTGCACTCCGGCCTCGGGGTGGAACTTCACGTCGGCCTGTTGCGGCAGTGCGGTCGACCAGTAGCTGACGAGGGAGTTCTCGACGGCCACGCGCGCGCAGTCGGCGCTGTTCTGGGCGTCCGCCCCGGTCTTGCAGTCGGCGTAGCGGCCGGTGTCGGTGCCGGTCATCCGGGACGGGTCGAGCCCGGTGTTCGGCAGGGAGGGGGTGTTGCCGCCCACGCACTGGCTGAGCACCACGACCAGCAGGATGATCGAGGATGCCGCCGATGCCACCGCCCATCTTGGTGCCGCCGGGGATCGGGATGCGCATCGGGCCGCCGCTCATCCCGCCGCCTCCGCCGCCCGAGCCGCCGACGTCGTGCACCCGCGAGGTGTCGAGTCGGGCCTTGGGGTTGAAGCGCATGCGTCACTCCTGGTGTGCCAGTCCGAGCCATCACCCCCGGCAGCCCCGGTGAGGCGGGCCCTACACTAACGAGCCTGATGATCACCGCCCAACACCTCGAGGTGCGAGCCGGGGCGAGGCTGTTGATGCAGGACGTCAGCTTCCGCGTGGCGGCAGGCGACAAGATCGGCCTGGTCGGCCGCAACGGCGCCGGCAAGACCACCCTCACCAAGATCCTCGCCGGCGAGGGACCGCCCGCAGCCGGCACCGTGCACGCCACGGGCAGCGTCGGCTACCTGCCGCAGGACCCACGCACCGGCGACCCCGACGTGCTCGCCCGGGAGCGGATCCTCGCGGCCCGCGGCCTCGACGACGTCGTCCGTCGGCTGCGGCAGGCCGAGACCGACATGGGCAGCGACGACGCTGCGGTCCGCGACCGTGCGATGCGCAGGTACGAGCGGGCGGACGCGGACCTGCACGCCGGCGGCGGCTACGCCGCCGAGTCGGAGGCAGCCCAGATCGCGGCCAGCCTCGGGATCGAGGAGCGGGTGCTCGGCCAGCCGCTGCGCACCCTCTCCGGTGGCCAGCGGCGCCGGGTCGAGCTCGCGCGGATCCTGTTCTCCGGCGCCGAGACGCTGCTGCTCGACGAGCCCACCAACCACCTCGACGCCGACTCGATCGTCTGGCTGCGCGACTTCCTCAAGGCGCACCGGGGCGGCCTGGTCGTGATCAGCCACGACACCGGCCTGCTGGAGACCATCGTCAACAAGGTGCTGCACCTCGACGCCAACCGCGCCGAGATCGACGTCTACAACCTGGGCTGGACGGCCTACCTCGCCCAGCGCGAGACCGACGAACGCCGCCGCAAGCGCGAGCGGCTCAACGCCGAGCGCAAGGCCGACGCGCTGATGGCGCAGGCGGACAAGATGCGGGCCAAGGCCACCAAGGCCCAGGCCGCCCAGACGATGATGAAGCGGGCCGAGCGGCTGATGGCGGGCGTCGAGGCCGAACGTCGCGGCGACAAGGTCGCCCGGATCAAGTTCCCGGCCCCGGCGCCGTGCGGCAAGACCCCGCTGACGGCGGCGGAGCTGTCGAAGTCCTACGGGTCGCTGGAGGTCTTCACCGACGTCGACCTCGCGATCGACAAGGGCTCGCGCGTCGTCGTCCTCGGCCTCAACGGCGCGGGCAAGACCACCCTGCTGCGCATCCTGGGCGGCGTCGACCAGCCCGACACCGGCGAGGTGGTGCCGGGGCACGGGCTGAAGGTCGGCTACTACGCGCAGGAGCACGAGACCCTCGACACCTCGCGGACGGTCCTGGAGAACCTGCACTCGGCCGCGCCCGCAGCTCACCGACACCGAGGCCCGGTCCGTGCTCGGGTCGTTCCTGTTCAGCGGCGACGACGCGACCAAGCCGGCGCGGGTGCTCTCCGGCGGCGAGAAGACCCGGCTGGCGCTGGCCATCCTCGTCGTCTCCAGCGCCAACGTGCTGCTGCTCGACGAGCCCACCAACAACCTCGACCCCGCCTCCCGCGAGGAGGTGCTGGCGGCCATCCGCACCTACGAGGGCGCCATCGTGCTGGTCACCCACGACGAGGGCGCCGTGCACGCCCTCGAGCCCGACCGGGTGCTGATCCTCCCGGACGGGGTCGAGGACCTCTGGAACCCGTCGTACGCCGACCTGGTGTCGCTGGCCTGATCGGGGCCGCGCCAGCGGACCCGATCGATGGTGGTCGAGCAGCGCGTGCGGCCAGCTTGCGAGGGCGCATCCGCGCGTGTCGAGACCCGGTGAGTGAACTGCCCACCGGTGCTCGGGGGGTTCGATGGCGGGTGACAAACTCCGGGCATGGATCCCGAGGAACTCGCCGCGGCCGGGCTGCTGTACGACGTCACCGACGGCGTCGCGACCGTCACCCTCGACCGTCCCGAGGTCCGCAACGCCCAGACGCCGCACATGTGGCGGACCCTGGCGGCGATCGGGGACCAGGTCCCGGACGACGTCCGTGTGGTCGTGGTCCGGGGGAGCGGGCCGGCGTTCTCCGCGGGGCTGGACCGGGCGATGCTCGACCCGGACTCCGCAGGGAAGGGGGTCGAGACGGTCGCCGGGCTGCTGATGCTGTCGGACGAGGAGGCCTCGGCGGCCATCGAGGAGTTCCAGCGCGGCTTCACCTGGCTGCGGGACCCGCGCTTCGTCTCGGTCGCCGTCGTGCAGGGCTACGCGATCGGGGCAGGGTTCCAGCTCGCGCTGTCCTGCGACCTGCGCGTGGTGTCCGACGACGCCCAGCTCTGCATGAAGGAGTCCGCGCTCGGCCTGGTCCCCGACCTCACCGGCACCCAGCCGCTGGTCACGGCGGTCGGCTACGCGCGGGCCCTCGAGATCTGCGCCACCGCCCGCAACGTCGGCGCGGAGGAGGCGCTGGCGATCGGCCTCGCCAACGTGGTGGTGCCCACGGGCGAGCTCGACGCCACGGTCGCCGACCTGGTGGCCGCGCTCACCGCTGCCCTGCCCGGCGCCGTACGGGAGACCAAGGCCCTGCTGCTGGCCGCCTCCGGACGCACCCTCGACGAGCAGCGCCGCAGCGAGCGGGAGGCGCAGGTGCGCAGGTTCCGCGAGCTCTCGTCGATGCTCCAGGCGTAGGTGGCGTGGGGGACCTGGGGACCGTTTCATCAAGGTATGTAGGTGAACCTGCACTTCCCCGGGTGTGCACGCCCAGAGAAGCGCAGGTTCGACCACATACCTAGATGAAACGTCAGGGTCGGGTCGCAAACGGACCAGCTAGAGAAGGATCCCCCGGCTGGCCAGCGCCACCGAACGGCGCAGGCCCTCGCTGAACAGCCGGTCGAGCCGTTCGTTGTCGGAGAGGTCCCAGAGCACCTCGGCCGTCTGCCAGGCGCCCGCGCGGGCCAGGTGGATCCCGAACGTCGCGAAGCCGTCGTCGAGCTTCCCGCCGATCCGGTCCATGATCGCCACCGGCCCCTTGTCGAACCAGTCCTTGATCTCGTCCTGCGCCTTGTCGAGCACGTCGTTGGTCTGCGTGTAGTCGGTGTGCTCGGGCGAGTCCTCGCGCGGCCGGACCATCAGCTCGCGGCAGGTGTCGACCACGGCGTGCGGGAGGTCGTGGGAGATGTGCGCGTTCATGCCGGCGAGGGCGAACTGGATCGGCAGGACGTGCGGACGCTGGCGGGCCTCGAACAGCGGGGCCCATGCGGGCGGGACGCGCTCTCCCGTGAGGTCCGCGGCGTACGCCTCGAAGTAGAGGTTCGCGAAGTGCACATCCAGCCGTGGCAGGAACTCCCCGGCCTGGAAGGACTTGGCGTCGACGGCCGAGTCGACGAGCCGGGTGACCTCGCGGTACATGCGGTTGAAGTACGCGACGCCGTCGCTCTCGGGGACGGCGGCGTCGATCGCGGCCATCCGTTCGAGGACGTCATCGATGCTGGTGGCGCGGTCCCAGCCGCTCGCCAAGACCATGCGCGCAGTCTAGGGTCCGCGGGCCGACCGCAGCCGGTCTGTCGGTCAGGATCCCACGCGGTAGCGGATGTGGGTGGCCAGCGGCGAGGCGATCACCTCGACCGGCGTCAGGCCGGGGTCGGCGACCCCGTCGAGGAGCCGTTCGCCGCCGCCGAGCAGGACCGGCGCCACGTCGAGCACGATCTCGTCGAGCACGCCGGCCCCGAACGCCTGCCGGATCGTGGAGGCACCGCCCGCGATGAGCACCCCTCGGTCGCCCGCGACGTCGACTGCTCGGGCGTACGCCGCGTCGAAGCCGTCCGTGACGAAGTGGAAGGTCGTCCCGCCGGCCATCTCGATCGGTGGGTGCTCGTGGTGGGTGAGCACGAACACCGGCGCGTGGTAGGGCGGCTCGTCGCCCCACCAGCCGCGCCACTCGCCGTCCCACGTCGCCCACTCACCGCGCACCGGCCCGAACATGTTGCGGCCCATGACGTAGGCGCCGCGTGGCGTCGCCAGGTCCTCCCGGGCGGCGACGTCTCCCTCGAGGAGCGGCGCGCCGTCGTCCGGGAACATCCACCGGTGGAGGCGTTCGGCGCCGACGCCGAGGGGGTTGTCGAGGCTCTGGTCCGGGCCGGCGAGGAAACCGTCGAGGGAGATCGAGACGTGCGCAGTGGTCCTGGTCATGCTGCACAGACTGCCCGACCGTGCCGACCTCATCGGTGGGCGCCCGGTCAGCGCTCGCAGCGTTGCTTGATGCCGCGCAGCTCCACGGCGACGTAGGACTCGGCGAGCGAGCGGGTGAGCCGCCCGACCAGCCCGCCGAGGAGCCCTTCCTGGTCGAGCGTGGCGGTGACCGTGCAGCCACCGTCGGCACGTGCTGCCACGGTGTGCATGCCGGTCGTCCGGTGGCCCGGGCCCTGGGCGACCCAGGTGAAGCTCCGACCCGGGTCGAGCTCGGTGACCGCCCACACGGCCGTGGGCAGCTTGGGCTGGCGGATCCGGGCGCGGCTGCCGACGGCGAGCGGACCGGGATCGAGCAGCTCGACCGAGGTCACGCTGGCCGTCCACTCCGGCCAGCGCTCGACGTCGGCGTAGACGGCGAACACCCGCTCGGCGGGCGCGTCCACGTCGACGGTCCCCTGGATCCTCACCCGGCCAGCGTGCCACGGCTAGGGTCCGCCCGTGGGTGACCAGGCGACCAACGCGATCGTCGCGCTGGTGCTCGGGTCGGTGGTGGCGGTGCTGCTGTTCATCCCGGTCGCCGCCGTCCAGTACCGCCGCGACGGCCGCCTGGGGCCAGGCGACCTGGCCGTGCTCATCGCGGCCGCGGTCTACGGGATCGCGCTGTGGACCTACACGCTGCTCCCGCTGCCGGACGTCGGCGACTACACCTGCCAGCACGCGCAGACACAGGTGATGGCGTTCGCGGACGACATCGCGCGCGCGGCCGAGCGCGCCGGCTACTCGGGGCTCGGCACGCCCAGCGAGCTGCTCCGCAACCCGGCCTTCCTCCAGGTCGTGCTGAACGTCGTGCTCTTCGTGCCCCTGGGCGTGTTCGTCCGCCTGATCACCCACCGTGGAGTGCTCGTCGCGACCGCGATCGGGTTCGCGGTGTCGTTGCTCATCGAGCTCACCCAGCTGACGGGCGTGTGGGGCGCCTACCCGTGCGCCTACCGCCTCTTCGACGTCGACGACCTGATCACGAACACGATCGGCGCCTCCCTGGGCGCGGCGCTGAGCTACCCGTACGCCGCCCGGCGACGTCGCCGGCTCGGCACCGCCCGGCGCTCGTTGCCGACCACGGTCTCGGCCGGCCGGCGGCTCGCCGCGACGCTGAGCGACGTGCTGTTCGTGGTGCTGGCCGGGACGGCCGCGGCGGCGCTGTGGCGCGGCTACCTGGTGTTCGGCGAGCACGAACGCCCGGCGGTCGACTCGCCCGCGATGATCGCCCTGCGGGCCGGGGTGCCGCTGCTCGTCGAGGCCCTGGTGGTGGTGCTCGCGGGCAGGACCGTCGGCGAGCTGGTCGTGGACCTGCGCACCACGCCCGCGTCGTACCCCCGGCGCCTGGTCAAGCTGCTGACCGGCCCCGCGCCGCTCGTGGTGCTGGCCGTGGTGACGGTCCCGGCGGCCCAGGTGGTCCTCGCCGCGTTGGCGGTCGCCTCGGTGTCGGGCGCGTTCCTGACCACCGGCCACCGGGGACCCAGCAACGCCCTCGCGGGACTCCGCCTGGAGGTCGACGACTCCTAGCGGATGCGCCGGATGCGGGCGATGTCGGTGGCGCGAGGAACAATCGGCAGCCGCCGGGGCGTTCCCCCGACGGAACACGAGGAGTCGGCGTTGTCAGGCATGAGCGGGATGGGCCAGGTGTGGCGGCACATGCGCACCGACCGCAAGGACGTCCCCACCCGCCTGGACCGACGCACGGTCCGCCGGGTGATCGGCTTCGCCCGCCCGCATCGCCGGCTGATCACGATCTTCCTGGCGCTGACCGTGGTCGACGCCTGCCTGGTCGTCGTCACCCCGCTGCTGGTGCAGCAGATCGTCGACGACGGCATCATGGAGGGCAACACCAGCGTTGGTGTTCGAGCTCGCGGGGCTGATGGCGCTGGTGGCGCTGTTCGGCGCGGGCCTGGCGGTGGTGGCCGGCTGGTTCTCCTCCCGCATCGGTGAGGGACTGATCTACGACCTCCGCACCCAGGTCTTCGCCCACGTGCAGCGGCAGTCGCTGGCCTTCTTCACCCGCACCCAGACCGGTGCCCTGGTCTCGCGGCTCAACAACGACGTGATCGGTGCCCAGCGCGCGTTCACCTCGACGCTGTCGAGCACGGTCTCCAACGTCATCTCGGTCGTGGTCGTCGGCATCGCGATGATCGCGCTGAGCTGGCAGGTGACGCTCCTGTGCCTGTTGCTGTTCCCGCTGCTGTTCATCACCTCGCGGCTCGTCAGCGGCAAGCTGGCCGGGCTGACCCGGCAGCAGATGGACGGCAACGCCGCCATGGGCAACGTGATGACCGAGCGGTTCAACGTCGGCGGCGCGATGCTGCTGAAGCTCTTCGGCCGGCGTGCCGAGGAGGACGCGCTGTTCGCCCGCAAGGCCGCGACGGTCCGCGACCTCGGCATCCGGATCTCGCTGATCACCCGCATCTTCGGGGCCGCGATGATGACGGTCCCGTCGCTCGCGACCGCGCTCGTCTACGGCGTCGGCGGCTACCTCGTCATCCAGGGCCAGCTGACCATCGGCACCCTGCTCGCGCTGACCACCCTGCTGCTGCGCCTGCTCGGCCCGCTCCAGGGGCTCTCCAACGTGCGCATCGACGTGATGACCGCGCTGGTCAGCTTCGAGCGGGTCTTCGAGGTGCTCGACCTGCCCTCGTCGATCCAGGAGAAGCCCGACGCCGTGGCGCTGCCGCGTCACGGCGTCGCAGGTCGAGTTCGACCACGTGTCGTTCCGCTACCCCCGCGCCGAGGACATCTCGCTCGCCTCGCTGGAGTCCGTGGCCCGCACCGAGAGCCGCGACACCGGCGAGGTGCTGCACGACATCACCTTCACGGCGGAGCCCGGCCAGATGGTGGCCCTGGTCGGCCCCTCGGGCGCCGGCAAGACGACGATCACCCACCTGGTGGCCCGGCTCTACGACGTCGGCTCCGGCGCCGTCCGCGTCGGCGGCCACGACGTGCGCGACGTGACCCTGGAGTCCCTCGAGGACGTCGTCGGCTACGTCACCCAGGACGCCCACATGTTCCACGACACGATCCGCGCCAACCTGCTCTACGCCCGCCCCGACGCCGACGACACCGCCGATCTGGTCGAGCCTGGAGGCGGCCCAGGTCGGGCACCTGGTCCGGGCGCTGCCCGACGGCCTCGACACCGTCGTCGGCGACCGCGGCTACCGGCTCTCCGGCGGCGAGCGGCAGCGCCTCGCGATCGCCCGCCTGCTGCTGAAGGCGCCGGCGGTCGTGGTGCTCGACGAGGCCACCGCCCACCTGGACTCCGAGTCCGAGGTCGCGGTCCAGCGCGCGCTCGACGCAGCGCTCGAGGGCCGCACCAGCCTGGTCATCGCGCACCGGCTCTCGACCGTGCGGCAGGCCGACCAGATCCTGGTCGTCGAGGACGGCCGCATCGTCCAGCGCGGCACCCACGCCGGCCTGCTCGCCGAGGGCGGCCTCTACGCCGACCTCTACCGCACCCAGTTCGTCGACGACCTGGGCCGCGCGCCGGTCGCCTGACGCACGTAGACCGGGCCGGGCTCCCAGGGGTGTGCCCTCGCCGCCGGACCGGTGGCAGGATCGCGGTCATGGACCTCGACCTCAAGGACCGGGTCTACATCGTCACCGGCGGGGGCCGCGGCCTGGGCCGGGCCACGGCCGACGCCCTGGTCGCCGACGGCGCCAAGGTGGTGCTCTCCGGGCGCAGCGGTGAGTCGCTCGACGAGGCGCGGGCGACCTCGGCGCGGCCGCGGTCACCGTCGAGGCCGACAACGCCGACCCGGACACGCCGCGGCAGCTGATCGCCGCGGCCCGGGAGCGGCTTCGGCCGCCTGGACGGGGCGCTGATCTCCGTCGGCGGGCCTCCGGTCGGCACCGTGTCGGGCACCTCGGACGCGGACTGGGTGAAGCTGCCTTCGAGTCGGTGTTCCTGGGCGCGGTGCGGATCGCCCGCGAGGTGTGCGCCGCGCTCGAGCCAGGAGGCTCGATCGCGTTCGTGCTGTCGTCGTCGGTGCGGTCGCCGATCCCCGGACTGGCCATCTCCAACGGGCTGCGTCCCGGGCTCGCCGATGGTGGCCAAGACGCTGGCCGACGAGCAGGGCCCGCGGGGCGTGCGCGTCAACGGGCTGCTGCCCGGGCGGGTCGGCACCGAGCGGGTCGCCGAGCTGGACGACTCCACCGGCGACGCCGAGGCCGCGAAGGCCAAGGCGTCGCGCAGATCCCGCTGGGTCGCTACGGCGAGCCGGAGGAGTTCGGCCGGGCGGCGGCGTTCCTGCTCTCGCCCGCGGCGTCGTTCGTGACCGGGGTGATGCTGCCGGTCGACGGCGGCATGTTGCGCACGTTCTGACCCGGCGCGACGGTCGCCGGCCCGCCGGCCCGCCTCGGGTCGCGGCTTGCGGCCGGTCGTCATCCGCCACTCGTCGTAGGCGAGGTAGCAGAAGCCGAACATCGCCAGCAGCCCGAAGAACCACCACTGCAGCCCGTAGAAGAAGTGCGGGCCGTTGCCGAGGTCGGGCGCCTCGAACGGCTGCAGGGGCGTGGCGGCGGGCGGGGTCTCCGCGGTGGCGTCGACGAACCCGCCGTACACGGGGTAGGGCACCGATCGTGGCGATCTCCGCGCTGGAGACCGACCGCGCCGAGCCGTCGGCGACCCGGGCCGCGTCGCTGTCGTCGTCCTGGCGCAGCCACCCGGTCACGGTCACGGTGCCCGACGGCGGGTCGGGGGTGTCGACCTCGGGCGCTGCCGGAGTTCCGGTGGCGAGCCAGCCTCGGTCGACCACCACCGCGGTGCCGTCGGCGGTGACCAGTGGTGTCACCACGTCCGACGCCCGGCGTCGCCGTCGCGGGTCTGGTAGCGGATCACCACGGTGTGCGCGTCGTCGTACGTGCCGGTCGCCTGCACGTGCAGCCACTCGTCGTCGTCGGACGACCGGGCGACCGGGGGCCAGCACGTCCGAGACGTCCGCGGCCGGCGCGGCCAGGTTGCGTTGATGATCGCGTTGTCGTGCTGGCGGTCGGAGAGCCGGTGGAACTGCCAGCGGCCCAGCCACCAGGTGCCGTAGGCCAGCACCACCACGACGAGGAAGAAGACGATCCAGCGTCGGGTCACCAGGAAGCGCCAGGACCGCACCCGCCGAGGCTATCCGGCGCCGCCACCCGGCCGAACGTGCCGGTGGCAACCCGCCGGTCCCTAGACTGACCAGGTGAGCCAGCCGACGGTGCGACCCCTGGGCGACCGCTTCGGTCGCGTCGCGACCGACCTGCGGGTCTCCCTGACCGACCGCTGCAACCTGCGCTGCTCCTACTGCATGCCGGCCGAGGGCCTGGAGTGGCTGCCCGACGACAGCGTGCTGACCGACGCGGAGATCGTCCGCCTCATCGACATCGGGGTGCACCTGCTCGGGATCCGCGAGGTGCGCTTCACCGGCGGCGAGCCGCTCGTGCGCCGCGGCCTGGTCGACATCGTGGCCGGCACCCGCGCCGTCTCGCCCGACCTCGAGATCTCGATGACCACCAACGCGCTCGGGCTGGCCCGCACCGCCCACGCCCTGAAGGCCGCCGGGATGGACCGGGTCAACGTCAGCCTCGACAGCGTGCGGCCGGAGACCTTCCACGCCGTCACCCGACGCGACCGGCTGCACGACGTGGTCGAGGGGCTGGCGGCGGCCGCGGAGGCGGGGCTCGGTCCGATCAAGATCAACGCCGTCCTGCTGCGCGGGCCACAACGACGACCAGGCCGCCGAGCTGCTGGGCTGGTGCCTGGACCGGGGCTACGACCTGCGGTTCATCGAGCAGATGCCGCTCGACGCGCAGCACGGCTGGAGCCGGGCGCGAGATGATCACCGCCGACGAGATCTTCACCAGCCTGGAGAAGGAGTTCGTGCTCAGCCCCGGCCACCGAGCCGCGGGGGAGCGCCCCGGCCGAGCTGTTCCTCGTCGACGGCGGACCCGCCACGGTCGGCGTCATCGCGTCGGTGACCCGGCCGTTCTGCGGCGACTGCGACCGGGTCCGGCTGACGGCGGACGGCCAGGTGCGCAACTGCCTGTTCGCCCGCGAGGAGTCCGACCTGCGCGCCGCGCTGCGCGCGGGGGCGACCGACGAGCGAGATCGCCGACCGCTGGGTCGCCGCGATGGCCACCAAGCGCCCCGGGCACGGCATCGACGACCCGACGTTCCTCCAGCCCGACCGGCCGATGTCGGCCATCGGCGGCTGACCCCCGCCGTACGGGAACGGGCCTGCTAGGGGCCCGGATCGACGGGAGCCTGGTCCGCGGGCACGACCTCGCGGAGGAAGCTACGGGCGGCCAGGAAGTCCGCGAGGCTCTGCCGGTGCGCCTCGCAGGCCAGCCAGGTCTTGCGCCGGTCGGGGGTGTGCAGCTGCGGGTTGTTCCAGACCAGGGCCCAGACGGCGGGCTGCTGGCAGCCCTTCGCCGAGCAGGTGAGGGGCACGCTCACGGGGCCTCCTGAGGACCGTCCAGACGCACGAAGTGCCGGACAGCCACGGGGGAAGCTGTCCGGCACTTCGGCTGGATTCTGACACGCTTTGGCCAGTTGTCAAAGCCGGTCTTCACCGGAAACTTCGTCGGATTCTGTGCCGGCGGGGAGTTCGCGGGCGCCGGATGCGCCGTTGACCAGGGCAAATCCGTCGGATTTCGAAGAACCCGCGTTGGCCATCACCACGGCGACGTACGGCAGCACCAGGCGCCGCGGTGATCAGCACCACCCGGGCCCAGGTGAGCGGTCACGAAGATGGCCGCGACGAAGCACACCGTGCGGAAGCCCATCGCCCACAGGTAGCGCTTCTGCCTGGCCGCGATGTCCTCGGCACGGCTCGCACCCACGGTGGTGATGCGGACCGGCTCGCCGGCCGGTTGCCGGGCCATGCCCTCCACTGTACGTCGGTAGGATCGGCGATCCACGCGCGGCTGACGCCGCCCGGCGCCCGCGCCCCTCGCCCCACCCGGAGGTCTCCGTGTCCAACCGCACCTACCGCGTCACCGAGATCGTCGGCACCTCGCCCGACAGCATCGACCAGGCCGTCCGCAACGGGCTCGCGCGGGCCAGCAGCACCCTGCGCCACCTCGACTGGTTCGAGATCACGCAGGTCCGCGGCCAGGTCAAGGACGGCGACGTCGAGCACTTCCAGGTCGGCATGAAGGTGGGTTTCCGGCTCGAGGACGACTGACGTCGCGGCCCCGGTCGCGCGCGCGGCGGTCGCCCGGTCGCTTTCGTCTACTCCGCGGTAGTCGCTAGCGTCAGGCCCGTGAACCCACCCCGCGGCATCGCTCGGACCCCCGCATGACCGACCAGCACCAGGAGCAGTCCGGTCGTTCGGTGCTCGTCACCGGCGGCAACCGCGGCATCGGCCGCGCCATCGCCGAGGCGTTCCTCGCGCAGGGTGACCGGGTCGCGGTGACCACGCGCAGCGGCGGGGCTCCCGACGGCTGCCTCGACGTACGGTGCGACATCACCGACCCCGAGGCCGTCGAGGCGGCGTTCGCCGAGATCGAGGCGGCCCACGGGCCCGTGGAGGTGCTCGTCGCCAACGCGGGCATCACCGCCGACACCCTGTTGGTGCGGATGTCGGAGGACGACTGGTCCTCGGTGATCGACACCAACCTCACCGGCTCCTTCCGGCTCGCCAAGCGGGCCGTCTCCAAGATGATGCGGGCGCGGCGGGGCCGGATCGTCTTCATCTCCTCGGTGGTCGGTCTCCTCGGCTCGGGTGGCCAGGTGAACTACGCCGCGTCCAAGGCGGGCCTGGTCGGCATGGCCCGGTCCATCGCCCGCGAGTACGGGTCGCGGGGCATCACCGCCAACGTCGTTGCCCCGGGCTTCGTCGAGACCGACATGACCGACGTCCTCACCGACGACCAGAAGGCCGCCATCAAGACGCAGGTGCCGCTCGGCCGCTACGCCACGCCCGCCGAGGTCGCGGCGGCGGTGACCTGGCTGGCGTGCGACGGGGCGGCGTACATCACCGGCGCGGTCATCCCGGTCGACGGCGGCCTCGGCATGGGCCACTGACTCCTACCCCTCTGAAGGGACACATCCATGGGCATTCTCGACGGCAAACGGATCCTGGTCGCCGGCGTCACGATGGACTCGTCGATCGGCTTCGCGACCGCCAAGGTGGCGCAGGAGCAGGGCGCGACCGTGCTGATCTCGAACTTCGGCCGGGCGCTGAACATCACCAAGCGGATCGCCAAGCGGCTGCCGACCGAACCACCCGTGCTCGAGCTCGACGTCACCGACGAGTCCCACCTCGAGCGGCTGCCGGACCTGGTGCGCGAGCACGTCGACGGGCTGGACGGCGTCGTGCACTCCATCGCCTACGGCAACCCCGAGACCATCCTCGGCGGGAAGTTCCTCACCGGTCCCTGGCCGGACGTGGCCCAGGCGGTCCAGGTCTCGGCGTACTCCTTCAAGTCGCTGGCCACCGCCTGCCTGCCCCTGATGTCGGAGGGCGGCAGCGTGGTCGGGATGACGTTCGACGCCAGCGTCGCGTGGCCCGGGTACGACTGGATGGGCTTCGCCAAGGGCGCCCTCGAGTCCTGCAACCGCTACCTCGCCCGCGACCTGGGGGCGCACGGCATCCGCTCCAACCTGGTCGCTGCCGGACCGCTCAAGACGCTGGCCGCCAAGGCCATCCCCGGCTTCGAGCTGTTCGAGGGGGAGTGGCTGGAGCGCGCGCCGCTCGGCTGGGACCTCACCGACCTGGAGCCCACCGCCCGGACCGTGGTCGCCCTGCTGAGCGACTTCCTGCCCAAGACGACCGGCGAGATCATCCACGTCGACGGTGGCTTCCACGCGATGGGTGCCTGAGGTTCTGCGAGCGGTCTCCTGGTGGGCGGTGAGTGAGGGTTGGTTCTGCCGAGGCGCGGTGCGTGAGGGTTGGTTCCGGAGCCCCGAACCAACCCTCACGCACCGCCCCCGCGGCGGTAGTCCACAGATCGCCCCAGGGCGCGTGCAGCGGATCTCCGATTCGCTTGTCCTGGGTCCATGCGACCCGTTCCGCCCGAGCTCCTCGCCGGTCCGTTCACCCGCTCGAGGGCGCTGGACCTGGGGGTGTCGCCGCAGATGCTGCGCGGCGCGAGGTTCGTCCGGATGTACGACGGGGTCTGGCGGCACCGCGACCACCAGCTGACGTTCGAGGAGCGGATAGAGGCGGCCCGACTGGCGCTCCCGGCCGATGCGTGGGTCACCGGCATCACCCGTCTCCAGCTCCTCGATCTCGACTTCGGTCCCCGCTCACCGCTGCGCTTCGTGGTCGCTCGCGACCTGCACCTCGACCTGCCGGACGTGTTCCTGCATCGCACGGTGCAGGCTGCCGCCCGTCGGATGACGTGGGCGTCGCACCGCTGGCGGCGTACGTCGCGTACTGCGCACGTGCGCGGGTGATCGACGCCATCAAGGTCGGCGACTGGCTCTTGCACAACGGCTACGTCGACTGGTCGGACCTGCACGCCTTCTGCCTGGATCAGCGCTGGCGGGACGGCGCCCTCGAGGCGTTGTGGGTGATGGGCTGGCTCGACGGTGACGCGTGGTCGCTGCGCGGAGTCGGAGGTCCGCTCGCTCCTCGTCTTCTCCGGGCTCCCGGCGCCGGAGTCGAACGTCGGCGCCGTGAGCGCGGACGACGCGACCCGGGTCGGTGATCTGGTCTACCGACGGTGGGGCGTGCTCGTGGAGTACGAAGGTGAGCACCATCAGGTCGATCGGGCGCAGTACGTCAAGGACATCGACCGCTACGCCTCGATCCGCCGTGAGTCGGTCCCCTACGTCCAGGTCACCAAGGAGAAGCTGAACCGGCCGCGCATCATGGTGCTCGAGGTGTACGACGCACTCGTCGCGCGGGGCTACGACGGACCGCGCGCCCGAGTTCGGTCGTACCTGGCAGCTGCTCTTCTCGCGGCTCTCGGATGTGGTCGCTGCGGAGCGGCGGTGGGTGAGGGTTGGTTCTGGACGCTGAGACCAACCCTCACGCACCGCGCAGCCCCGGCGCAACCAACCCTCACGCACCGCCACCCCGCCGCAACCAACCCTCACCCACCGCCACCCCGCCGCAACCACTAGCGTTCCGAACGTGAGCGAGCCGACGACCAGCCTCGTGGAGCTCCGGGTCCTCGAGGGGCCCAACCTCTACTTCCCCCGGGCGACGATCAAGCTGACGCTGGACATCTCGGGGCTCGCGGAGGTGCCGACCGAGAAGGCCAGCCGGTTCGCGCAGCGGATCGGGCTGCGCAACGCGCGGCCGGGGGAGCCGGGGACGGGGTTCCGCCAGCGGTTCGCGGCCCGGGCGGTCTCCCGCCTGGTACGGGCGGTCGCGCACGAGTCGGGCACCAGCAGGCTGGCGGTCCGGGTCCGGGCGACGAACGACCCGCACCAGCTGGTGGTGGCGTACCCCTGGCGGCACCGCGAGCGCGCCCAGGAGATGGGCCGGGCGGTGGCCGAGGTGCTCGACGAGCTGCCCGGCGCGGACGTGGACGAGGCGGTCGGCCGGGCGGCCAAGCGCGTCGCCGACAGCCCGGACGGCGAGGGGCCGACCACGATCAGGCCGCGGATCCCCGTCGTTGCGGTCACCGGCACCAACGGCAAGACCACGACCAGCCGGATGATCGCCCACATCGCGCTGGCCTGGGGCAAGCACGTCGGCTGGTCCAACACCGACGGCATCTACATCGACGGCGTGCAGGTCGAGGAGGGCGACTACTCCGGTCCGAGCGGTGCCGGCCGGGTGCTGGCGCACCCGGACGTGGAGATCGCGGTCACGGAGACGGCGCGCGGCGGCATCCTGCTCAAGGGCATCGGCGCTGACCCGCAACGACGTCTCGGTGGTCACCAACGTCACCGCCGACCACCTCGGCCTCCAGGGCATCGACACCCTCGACCAGCTCGCCGAGGTCAAGGCGGTGGTCCCGCACATCACCCGCACGAGCGGCTGGGCCGTGCTCAACGGCGACGACCCGCGCGTCTATCGCGATGCGGCAGGTGATCCGCGCGCAGCTCTGGGTGTTCTCCCGCGACCCCGACTCCCCGGCCGTCCGCGAGGTGCTGAACCACGGCGGCCGGGCGACCACGGTCATCGACGGCTGGGTCTCGGTGCTGCGCCCGCACGCCGATGCGTGGCCCGCTCGTGGAGCTGGTGGAAGTGCCGATGACGCTGGCCGGCCTCTCGCGGTTCAACGTCGAGAACACCTTGGCCGCCGCGTCCGCCGCCCTCGCCGTCGGCATCCCGCGCGAGACGGTCGTCGAGGGACTGCGTACCTTCCGTCCCGACCCGGAGCACAACCCCGGCCGGATGAACTTCTTCAGCCTCGGGGACGTGTCGGTCGTCATGGACCTGGCCCACAACGAGGCCGGGCTGGACGCGATGATCGAGATCATGAACGGGGTACGGCGCCCGGGTGCGCGGCTGCTCCTCGGTCTCGGCGCCGTCGGGGACCGGCAGGACGACCTGCTCGAGCGGCTCGGCGAGATCGCCGGCATGCAGTCCGACGTGGTCGCCATCGGCCACAAGCTGAAGTACCTCCGGGGCCGCAGCCAGGACGAGATGGATCACCTGCTGCGTGCGGGCCTGGAGCGGGTCGGGATGACCGACGTGGCGTCGTACGACACCGAGGTGGAGTCGCTCGCCGCGCTGGTCGCGCAGGCCCGTCCCGGTGACGTCGTCGGCCTGATGTGCCATGCGGAGCGCCAGCAGGCCTACGACTGGATCGCTGCGCACGGCGGCACCGCCGACGACCCGGAGACGTTGGCGGCCAAGGTCCGCGCGGCCCGGGACGGCTGACCGCGATGCGGCGCTGGCCGCTGGTCGCCGCCGCCGCACTCGTCGTGGGCCTGGCGGTGCTGGCCGTCGTGGCGCTGCGGCGTGACGACCCGGCTCCGCCCGTCGCCGCGTCGGCCGACCGGCTCTCCCTGCCACTGCCCGCCACGGCCGGCGGCTGGCAGCGGGTGGAGGACGACGCCACCGCCCGCATGCAGCGGGCGTTCCAGCAGTCGGTCGACCAGCGGGTGGGCGACGTGGACGTGGCCGTGGCGCTCTACGAGCGGGAGGACGGGGACCGGTTCCGCGTCACCGCACTGGTGCCGCACCCGGGAGGTACGACGTCGAGGTCCCTGCGCGCGGATCCTGACAGTCAGCTCCGGGACTTCCTCACCGGAGCGGGCGTGCAGCGTCCCGGGCCGGTCGACGGTGGCACGCCTGCCGTGGTGATGATGTGCGGTCGGGGCGCAGATCCCGGTCCCGCCTGCGGGTGGGCCGACCGCTGGGCGCTGGCACTGGTGAGCTACGGCGACCCCGGGATCACCCGCGACCAGGCGGCCGCGGAGACCCGGCGGCTACGGGCCGACCTGTCGCACTGACACCGGGTCCGGACGCTGGTCTGAGGCGCCGGGCCAGGCGCCGACGCGGCGCGCCGGTCATCGGAAGGAAATTTTGCACCGTTTCAACCGCCTCTGGCGTTGAATGGCCCCGTGGGGGTGGGGGAGTGACGACGGCTCTGCGCCCGTACGTGCCCGATGTGGCGGCGGAGTGGCTCGAGGGCCAGCCCGACCAGCGGCACCGCAGGGTCGAGGGGTCCCTGGCCTTCGTCGACATCTCCGGCTTCACGGCGTTGGCCAGGCGGCTGACACGGCAGGGCACGGTGGGCTCCGAGGAGCTCAGTGACATCCTCGACGCCACCTTCACAGCCCTGCTCGCCCACGCCCGCCGGGAGGGCGGGGACCTGGTCAAGTGGGGCGGCGACGCCGTGCTGCTCCTCTTCACGGGGGAGGACCACGCCGTTCGAGCCGTGCGCGCCTCGGTCGACATGCGCAGCGAGCTGCGCACGGTGGGCCGCACCAGGTCGTCGGCCGGTGGGGTGAACCTGCGCATGTCGGTGGGGATCCACAGCGGCCAGTTCGACTTCTTCCTCGTCGGGGACCCGCAGATCCATCGCGAGCTGGTCATCAGCGGGCCCGCGGCGAGCCGTTGCGCCGAGATGGAGGCGCTGGCCAACGCCGGGCAGATCATGCTGAGCAGCGCGACGGCCGCGCTCCTCTCCCCGGACCTCACGGCGGAAGCCGGGGGCGAGGGCCGCCTGGTGCGGCGCCGGCCCGCCGGACGCCCAGCCGTACGCCGAGCCGTACGCCGGGGTGGTCGGGGTCGGCGACATCGACGTCACGGAGCTGTTGTCGCCGCCTCTGCGCGCCCACCTCCTGGAGGCTGCCGGCAGCTCCGAGCACCGCAACGTGGGCGTGGCCTTCGTGGAGTTCTCCGGCACCGACGGCCTGCTGGCGCGCGAAGGGGCGGAGGCGCTGGCCGCAGCGCTGGACGCCGTCGTCCGCAATGCGCAGGAGGCCTGTGCCCGACACGGCGTCACCTTCCTCGAGAGCGACATCAACCGCGACGGCGGCAAGCTGATGCTCGTCGCGGGCGCCCCGGGAGGCGGGCGGGAGGTCGAGGACCGCATCCTCGGCATGGCCCGTCTGGTGGTGGACCGAGCCGGTGTGCTGCCGCTCCGTGCCGGCGTCAACCGTGGGGCGGTCTACGGCGGCGACTTCGGTCCGACGTTCCGGCGGACGTACTCCATCAAGGGCGACGCCATCAACCTGGCGGCCCGGGTGATGGGGAAGGCCCCGAGCGGCGGCGTGCTGGCCACCGAGGCCGTGCTCGAGCGGGTACGGCGCCAGGTGCGCGCCCGGGTGGTTCCGCCGTTCATGGTCAAGGGCGTCGACGAGCCGGTCCAGGCCTCGCTGGTCGACTACGTGGGCGCCCCGGGCGCCGGGGGGTCAGCGGCCGAGCCGGCGGTGGCGACCGTCGTGACCCCGGTGCGTGAGCGGGAGCTGGCCCGGGTCCGTCCGCTCATCGAGCGGTCCCTGCTGGGCATGGGCGGAGTGGTCCAGGTGGTCGCCGACCCCGGACTCGGGAAGTCGGCCTTCGCGGCAGCAGTCGCCCAGGAGGCATCGGCGCACGCGGTGCACCGAGCGGTCTGTGGGCAGTTCGGTGGGACTACGGGCTACAACGCCGTACGACGTCTCCTGCGTGACATCCTCGGCCTCACCGGTGGGGCCTCCAAGCCGGTGCAGGTGGAGGCGCTGCGCGTCCTGGTCTCCGAGCGGTGTCCGGACCTGCTGCCGTACTTCCCGTTGCTGGCCGTCGTGCTCGACGCGCCCGTCCCGGACACGCCGGAGACTCGTGACCTCGGGGAACGGTTCCGCGTGGCCAAGCTCGTCGAAGTGGTGATCGCGTTCCTCCAGGTCGTCCTGGACAAGCCCACCGTGCTGCTCTTCGAGGACGTCGACGAGATGGACGACTCCTCGGCGGCCATCGTCACGGCGTTGGCGGAGGACGTCACCGAACGACCGTGGCTGCTGGTCGTCACCCGGCCGCGAGGAACCACCGGGCTCCGACTGCCCGAGGAGGTCACGGTCGAGGAGGTCGAGCTCCAGCCGTTCGACCGCGCCGAGTCCGTGGCGCTGCTGGAGTCCTGGACCGTCGACGAGCCCGTCAGCCGTCACCTGGTCGAGGCCATCGCCGTCAAGGCCGGGGGCAATCCGCTCTTCATGGAGGCGCTGCTGGACGTGGCCCGCGAACGCGGGACGGTGGCCGGCCTGCCCGACTCTCTCGGTGCCGTGGTCGCCGGCGAGATCGATCGGCTCACCCCTCGCGATCGCACGGTGCTGCGATTCGCCTCGGTCCTGGGCGACCAGTTCGCGTTCTCCTCGCTCCACGAGCTGGTGGGGGACGAGGGCTGGGTCCTCGAGCCGGGAGACCTGCTCCGGCTGGACCAGTTCGTCCAGCCGGACGACGACACGGGGGTGTGGTGGCGGTTCAGCAACGCCGTGGTCCGCGATGCCGCGTACGCCGGCCTGCCCTTCCGCCTGCGTCGGCGGATGCACCGGCATGTCGGGGACATGATGGAGAAGCTGACCGCCAACCCCGACGAGGTCGCCGAGCAGCTCGCCACGCACTTCGTGGAGGCCGGTGACCACGCCCGTGCCTGGCGGTACGCCAGGCGGGCCGGGGAACGGGCTCGGGCGGCGTACTCCTACGCGGAGGCGCTGGACGACTACCGGCGGGCGGTCACGGCCGGACTCCAGGTCGACGAGGTGCCGCCGATCGAGATCGCCGACGTGCTGGAGTCGATCGGCGACGTCGCCGATCTGACAGGACTCTCGCGCGAGGCCATCGCGGCGTTCCGACGGGCGCGGGACTTCGCTCGGTCCGACCCCGTTGCGGTGGCGAGTCTGATGGCCAAGGAGGTGGCGCTGCACCAGCGGATCGGTCAGCTGACCACGGCGCTGCGCATCATCGCGCACGCCCGCGGCCTGGTCCGCGAGGAGTCGCCGCGCGCCTCAGGGGTGCGCTCGCACCTGACGGCCCGGCTGGCGTTCATCAACCACATGCGCGCCCGGCACGCGGAGGCACTGCGCTGGAGCGCGCTCGCGGTCCTGGAGGCCCAGCGCAGCGACGACAGCCTGGCCGTCGCCCTCGCCTTCAACGTCCGCGACGCCGCGCTCAGGGGCGCCGGCAAGGTGGGCGACCAGCCGTTCGGGGAGCTGGCCCTGGCGAGCTACGAGAAGGCCGGGGACCTGCTGATGATGTCGCGCTGTCTCAACAACCTCGCAGTGCGGGCGCTCCAGGAGGGGCGTTGGCCCCTGGCGGAGGAGCGACTGGAGCGGGCCGCCGAGCTGATGCGCCGGGTGGGCGACACCGCCAACGAGGCCAACACCACGTACAACCGTGCGGACCTCGCGATCCGCAAGGGCCGCTTCGAGCTGGCCGAGCACCTCCTGATGGACGCCGCGCGGTATGCCCGTGTAGCCGACGACGTCGAGCTGCTGGCCATGGTGCGGCGCGAGACCGGCAAGGTACGCGTGGGTCAGGGCCGGGTGGACGACGCGCGAGCGGCCTTCGTCGAGGCGCGCCAAGGCCTGCTGGCCGCCGGCCTGGAGCACGAGACGCTCGACGTCGACGCCGGTCTGGCCGAGTGTGCCGCACTCGAGGGCGACCTGGCGGGAGCGATCGTCATCACGCAGGAGGCGATCGCCACCGCGACCAGGATCGGGCACGACACCGCTTTCGGAGACCTGCACTGCCTCCACGGGAGCCTGCTGCTGCAGCAGGAGCGGCACCGTGACGCCGAGGAGGAGTTCCAGCTCGGACTGGACTCACCCGACGCGGGGGAGGGCGGCTGCGTCCGGGCGCTCAACCTGCTCGGCCGCAGCCTGGCGCGCGCGGGCACCGGGCGCTCGGAGGAGGAGGACCTCCACGCCGCGCTCGCGACGCTGCGCGACTTGGGCGTGGAGGTCCTTCCTCACGGCTTGAGTCATGGGGTGGCGTGAAGACCGCTCACATGGTCGACCTCATGTCCCTGTCGAAGAGGACCTCGAGCAGCAGGTCTCCGGCGTTGTCACGGTGGCTCGAGACGTAGTCGGTGCAGAAGTGAGCACCGGCGTTCAGGACGCCCTTCGAGGTGCAAGCCGGGGAGTCGGAGAACGCTCCGGAGTTGCTCAAGGCGATCTTCGCCGTGTAGCTCGAAACGCCCTTGCCGGAGCACCTGGCCTTGTCGCAGCGCAGGACGAAGGTGGCCGGGGGTGCCGGTGCTTCGTAGAGGGCGCCCAGGCCGGCAAGGAACTGGATCTCGTCGGCTCCGTTGCACCCGGTGTCGGCACAGAGGCCGCTGGACAGGGCCGCGGCGGCGGAGGCGATGCCCTTGGGCAGCACGACGAAGCCGCACACCGGGGCCTTGGACTGGGACGTGCACGAGCCGGCTCCGAAGCCGGTGCCCAGCGTGGTGTCGTCCGCCTGGGCGAACGCGAGTGTGCTCACGACGTCGAAGGAAGCGCTGTAGCCGGGGAGCGTGCCCGTCGCCTTCTTCAGCACGGCCTTGAGGACCACGTTGGTGTCCGCCGTCGAGTACGTCACCGAGAGGTCGAAGCTGGTGCCCCTCGTGGGCACGGTGAAGGAGGAGGGGCTGAACGTGCCGGCGGCCGCGGTCTCCGTCCCGTTGGCAGCCACGTGGACGGCCTGGAGGAGGACCACGGTGCCCTTGTTCAGCTCACTGAGGTCGCTGACCGTGAGCGTCGTCAGGATCGGGGTGACACCCTTCGCCGCCAGAACTGCCGGAGCGGCTCCATCGGGGGCTCCGAGATCAGTGGTGTTGTTCGTGGTCGGGGGCGACAGGACCAGGTTGATCGGGGCCGTGCCGCTGCTGGGCGGGGCCGCGGCGGATGGTCCAGCGGTCACGGCTCCGGCGAGGACGCCGGCCGAGAGCAGCAACGCCGCAGACACGGCTGCGCCGGTGCGTCGTCGCGTGAGTTGGTGCTTGAGACCTCGATACATGACGGGTTCCCCCCTGTCGGCTGGCGCCGGACCCCCCCGGGTACGACAACGGAACTGGTTGTGCCGACAGCCGAGATCCGCCGTCCATCAACCTCAACGGCGAGGATCCGAGCAACCCCGTGAGGACATGCTTCGGTTTTCAACGTGTCATGTCAAATGACGACGGTCCGGGGCGAGTCGCGCTCGCGCCCGTGAGACACCGGACGGGCGATCGGGTCGGGTGCCGCACACTGGGCGCGTGGCGGACCTCTTGACCTTCACCGGCGATCTGCCCTCGCTCACCGTGCCGGCGGGGGAGACGGTCATCGAGGAGGGTGCGCCCTCCGGGAGGATGCTCGTGCTCGTGTCGGGCTCGGTCGTCGTCGAGCACGACGGCGTCGCCGTTCGCCCGCATCGACACCCCCGGCGCCGTCTTCGGTGAGATGTCGGTGGTGCTGGGGCGCCCGGCCACCGCCACCGTGCGGGCCGCCGACGAGGTGCTCGTGCGAGTGGTCGAGGACCCGGTGCAGTTCCTCACCGACCAGCCCGGGGCCGCACTCGCGGTGCTGCGCACGACGGCCTCCCGTCTCGACGGCCTCACCCAGTACCTCGTCGACGTCAAGCAGCAGTTCGCCGACGCCGGCGGCCACCTCGGCATGGTCGACGCGATCCTCGACCGGCTGGTGCACCACCAGGGCCCCCGGCCGCGCACCGGCTCGGCGCGCGACCCCGAGGGCGACCACCAGCACTAGGGCACACCACCAGTACTAGCCGAGGGTGAGCAGCTCCGACTCGTACACCCCGAACCAGTCCGCCGTCATGGCCTCGGTGTCGAGGGTGATGTGCGCCGGGACCGGCCCGATGGCCTTGCCGGCGTTGAACACCCACGTGTCGCCGAGCCGGGCGTGCCAGGCCCCGCCGTTCGCCCATGGCGACTGGTGGATGTGCCCGCACAGCACGATGTCCGGGCCGTGCTCCGCGATCCAGTCGGCGAGGTCCTGGTCCGGGAAGGTACGGCGACCGTCGTGGCACAGCGGTGTGCCCGCCGGGGGCGCGTGGTAGAGCCACACCCAGCGGGCCGGGCGGTCCACGGCCGCGGTCGCGAGCTGCGCGGCGACCTCCTCGCGCGTGGTCGGCCCGTCCCACCACGGGCACACCGTGACGCGGGTGTCGCCGATGTCCACCGAACCGCCGTCGACGTGCAGCGAGGCGTGCTCGACGCGGCGCAGCCAGGCCGCGACTTGCTCGCCGTGCGCGCCCGGGCCGTCCAGGTCGTGGTTCCCCGACGCGGCGAACACGGTGGTCTGGTCGGCGAGCAGCGTCAGGTAGTTGGACACCACCACCGTCTGCACGTCGTGCGGCACCGGGCTCACCACGTCGGCGAGGTCGCCGACGATCGCCACCGCGTCGACCCGGCTCGCGGCCTCGACGAGCCAGTCGTAGTGGGGAAGCTTGTAGTGCAGGTCCGAGAGCACCAGGATCCGCATGCCCCGGATCCTTGCGCACCCACGACCGCGCGCTGGACCGATCTCATCCCTGCTCCCACACTGAGGCGCGTGCGGGTCCTCGGCTTGGTGGTGGTGCTGGCGCTGGTCCTCGCCGGCTGCGGCTCGGACCCCCAGGTCCTGGACCTCGGAGGTCGGACCCGGGTGCTGGTCGGCGGCAGCACCCACGGCGGCACGGACGTCCTCGTCGTCGGGCGCGTCCAGCAGGTCGGCGACTGCCTGGGTGTCCTCACCGAGGCGGGACCGGTCGTGGTCGTCTGGCCGGCGGGCACCGAGCTCGTGGAGAGCGCCCCCACGTCGGTGGACGTGCCGGACCTCGGTCGGCTCGACCCGGGCCAGCAGGTGGTGCTCGGCGGCGGGTGGGAGCACCCGCCGTACCCCGAGACGGTCCCCGACATCCCGGACGGCTGCCCCGGCGACCACGTCGTGCTGGCGAACACCGATCAGTCGGACTAGACCCGCGGGGCCGCCCGGCCGCTGGAGAACAGCTGCGCCCGGCCGTCCGGGAGCGTCGCGAAGGTGACCGGCCACCACGCCTCGGCCGGGTCGGACCGGCCGACGAACCGGTCACCGGTCTCGTCGACGGGCAGCAGCCGGATCGTCTCGGGGTCGTCGTCGATGCCGGCGAGCCCGAAGCTGGGTAGCGCGGTGACGGTCAGCTGCTCGTCACCGTCGAGGAAGACCTCGAACGCGACGCCCTTGCGTTCGTAGCGGCCGGCGTGGCGCTCCAGCCCGGTCGGCCTGGCGTCCGGGTCCGGCTCCGGGAGGGCGGGCGCCTCGACCCCGGCCACCTCGCGGAGCACGTGGCCGATGAGCGGTGAGGCCACCGCATCGCCGTTGTCGCCGTTGGTGAGCACGCAGACGGCCATCCGCAGCTGCGGGAAGACGCGCAGGGCGGCGATCTGGCCGATGGTGCCGCCGTCGTGCGCCAGCACCTGGGTCCCGCCCCAGCTGCCCAACCGCCAGGACAGGCCGACACCGGAGAACTGCGCGCTGGCGGGGATCGGCAGCTGCGGCTCCCACATCGCCAGCACGGACTCCTCGCCGAGCAGCCGGTCGCCCGACGCAGCCACGCCGAGATCGACGTGCATCCGGGCGTAGGTCAGCAGGTCGTCGGCCGTCGTGACGATGGTGCCGGCCGGCCCGGCCGAGCGGGGAATGGCCCACGCGGCGTACGGCGCCGCGTCGTCGGCGGGGCCCTTGTGGCCGACGGCTGCTCGACGCAGGATCGCGTCCTCCGGAAGCGTGACGGTGTCCGTCAGCCCGAGCGGTTCGACGACCCGGGCCTGCAGGGACGCGTCCCAGGTGCGGGCGTCGAGCACCTCGATGATGCGACCGAGGACCACGAAGCCGCTGTTGCAGTAGGAGTAGGCCGCGCCGGGCTCGAAGGTCCGGTCCGCGTCGGCCAGCAGCGCGACGTACTTCTCGACGGCGTCGTCACCGCGGCCGGTGTCGTCGAAGATGTCGCCGTCCAGGCCGCTGCTGTGGGTGAGCAGGTGCCGCACCGTGATCGTCGCGCTCGCGTCCTCGCGGCCGAGGCGGGCGCCCGGCAGCAGGTCGGCGACCGGGGTGTCGTAGGTCAGCCGCCTCTCCTCGACGAGCTGCGCGACCATCGTCGCGGTCCAGGTCTTGGTGATGGACCCGATCTGGAACACGCTGTCCGACGTCGTCTCCACGCCCGTGCGGGCGCTGAGCACGCCGTACGGCGTCACGGTCTGCTCGCCGTCCGCCCACACGCCCAGCACGGCACCGGGGACCGAGGCGGCCTCCGCCAGCTCCGCGAGCAAGCCCGCCCAGGCCTCCCTGTCGGCGGTCACGACGAGGTGGTTGCCGACTCGGTCGGCACGTAGTCCGGGTCGGCCGCCGGCGCCGACGGGCTCGCGCCCGCCCCGGCCTGGGCCTGCTGCGACCAGTTCTCCAGCTCGGCCATCACGGCCTGGTGCTTGTCGACGCAGATCACGACCAGGTCGCCGGCGTTGGCGCGGGCCATGGCGTGCCGGACCGCCTTGATCTCGTCGCGGACCTCCTCGACCTGCTTGCAGCGACCGCCGGCGGCCATGCCGGCGCGGACGCCCTCGACCACCAGGCCGGCGACCTCGCCGGGCTTGCGGCCTCGCATGCTCTGGTCCTCGCGGACGATCAGCACGTCGAAGTGGCGGGAAGCGACCTCGCCGAGCTCGCGCATGTCCTCGTCGCGCCGGTCTCCGGCGGTCGCGATGATGCCGATCCGTGAGGGCCGCGCCAGGTCGTGCGCGGTGACCAGGGACTCGCCCACCCGGTCGACGAAGTCGCCGAGCATCTTCATGCCGGGAGCGTTGTGGCAGTAGTCGATGATCACGTTGACGCCGTTGACGTCGACCTCGTTGAGGCGGCCCGGGGCCAGGTAGTAGTTGGTCGAGAAGGTGCGCAGCCCCTGGCGGATGTCATGGAGCGGGGCCCCGGCGGCGAAGGCCGCGGCCGCGGCCGCCAACGCGTTCTGCACGTTCATCCGGGCCCGGCCACTGAACGTGGCGGGCAGCAGGTGGGTCCACGCCAGCTGCATCTCGCGACGGCCGTGCTTGACCACGATCATCTCGCCCCGGTCCGACGGGTTGAGCACCAGCGCCTTGCCGCCGCGACGGCAGTGGGCCTCGATCATCTCCCGGACGTCCGAGCCGGGTTCCTCCATCGAGAACCACACGACCTGCCCGGAGCAGCGGCGGCGCATCTCCCGCACCAGGTGGTCGTCGGCGTTGAGCACGGCGTGGCCGTCGCGGGGGACCGCCTCGACGAGGACGGCCTTGACGTCGGCGAGCTGCTCGACGGTGTCGATGCCCCGCAGGCCGAGGTGGTCCGGCTGCACGTTGAGGACGACGGCGACGTCGTTGCGTTCGTAACCGAGGCCCTCGCGCAGGATGCCGCCGCGGGCCACCTCGAAGACGGCGAAGTCGACGCGGGGGTTCTGCAGCACCATCCGGGCGCTGCGCGGCCCGGAGGCGTCCGCGCGGATCAGCAGCCGCTCGTCGATGACCACGCCGTCGGTCGAGGTCATGCCGACCTTGCGACCCATCCCCTTGAAGATGTGGCTGATCATCCGGCTGGTCGTGGTCTTCCCGTTGGTGCCGGTGACCGCCACGATCGGGATCCGGCTGGTGGCGCCGGGCGGGAAGAGCATGTCGACGACGGGCTTGGCGATGAACTGCGGCTCGCCGATCGTCGGGTGGGTGTGCATCCGGAATCCGGGGGCGGCGTTGACCTCGCAGATCGCGCCGCCCGTCTCCCGCACCGGCTCGGTGATGTCGGGGCAGATGAAGTCGATGCCGGCGATGTCGAGGCCGACCATGCGGGCGGCCTCCTCGGCGATCTCGACGTTCTCCGGGTGCGCCTCGAAGGTGCGGTCGATCGAGATGCCGCCCGTCGACATGTTGCCGGTGAGGGCCAGCTTGACCATCTCGCCGTTGTCCGGGACCGAGTCGAGGGTGTGGCCCTGCCCGGCCAGCACCTCCTTGGCCGCCGCGTCGACCTTGATGCGGGTCAGCACCTTCTCGTGCCCCACGCCGCGTCGGGGGTCGGCGTTGGTGAGCTCGACGAGCTGCTCGACCGTCGACGTACCGTCGCCGACGACGTGGGCCGGCACCCGCTCGGCGATGGCGACCATCCGGCCGTCGACGATCAGGCAGCGGTAGTCCTTGCCGGTCACGAAGGTCTCGACGATGACGGTGCCGCGCCGGCTCTGCTCCCGCGCGATCCCGTGGGCCTCCCGGACGGCCTCGTCGTCCTGGAGGTTCAGGCAGACGCCGCGGCCGTGGTTGCCGTCGAGCGGCTTGACCACGACCGGGAAGCCGATCCGCCTGGCCGCGGCCACCGCGCCGTCGGCGCTGCTGACCGACTCCTGCTTGGGCACCGGCAGCCCGGCCGCGCCGAGCAGGCGCGTGGTGAGGTCCTTGTCCGAGGCGACGTCGACGGCGATGGCCGACGTCGCCGAGGTCATCGTGGCCCGGATCCGCTTGGCGTGCACCCCCTGCCCGAGCTGGACGAGGGAGTACTGGTTGAGGCGGATCCACGGGATGTCGCGGGAGACCGCCTCGTCGAGGATCGCCTGGGTCGAGGGTCCGAACGCCGTACGCTCCGCGCGCAGGATGAAGCCCTCGAGCTCGGCCTCCCAGTCGAACTCCGGATCGGCCTGGACCAGGTGGTTGACCAGGCGTACGGCGAGCCGTCCGGCCGCGAGCCCGACCTGCTCGTCGGCGTAGCCGTAGACGACGTTGTAGACGCCGGGGCGGCCCTTGACCTGGCGGGTCTTGCCGCGGCGGATGTCGTGCCCGACGACCTGCTGGAGCGCCAGGGCGCAGTGCTCGGCGACGTGACCGAGCCAGGTGCCCTCGTTGAGCCGCTCGACGAAGCCGCCGCGCCGACCCCGGGAGCAGGAGTGGTTGGTGAGGCCGGGGAGCATCTCGAGAAGGTGCTCGGTGAAGCCGGGCAGCGCGTTGGTGGGGAACTCCTCGAGCCGGCCGAGGTCGACCACGAGGTGGATGGCCTGCTCGTAGGACCAGATGTTGGCCCCGCGGTAGACCCTGGTCTCGAGGATGGCCAGGTCGGGTGTGGGCCGTTCGGTCACGTGTCGGCTCCGTCCTGCTGGGTCCGTGCGGTCGGGGGGCGGGAGCGGGCCAGCCGCCTCCGGAGCGCGGCCGGGCTGGCGTCCGCGGCCGCGATGTCGCGAGCCAGCCGGCGCATGTCGTGCTGCGCCTCGGCGAGCTCGGCGGCGTCCTCGGGATCGACCCGCGGCGGCTGCGGCAGCAGGGTGCGCGTGGTGAGGTCGAACGCCGAGCCCGCCGGAAGCACGTGCAGCACGACGCCGCTCGCGAGCAGGGGAGACGAGCGCTTGGCCTCGTGGGCGTTGGACACGATGCGGGCCGGGTCGAGGATCGTCACCGACCCGCGGCCGAGCACCCGGAGGAGCTCGTGCGGGCCGTCGACCCCGGGGGCCTCGGTGATCACCGCACAGGTGTCCTCGTCGACGCCGATGCCGAGGAGCTGGGGGGACTGGGCCACGATCATCAGCAGCCGGCCGTAGCGGTTGCGTTGGTCGAAGTGCTGGTCGATGACGGCGCTGCCGACCAGCCCGAGCCCCGCGGCGACCTGGGTCATCCGCTGCTTGGGGGTGGCACCCCCGACGCCGAAGGCCACCATGTGCGAGGACTGGATGCTGGCCCCGGCCGACGTGCCCGCCACCACGGCACCTCGGCGGTGGGCCTCCACGATGGCATCGCCGAGCGGGGTGCCGCAGATGACCGCGGACAGCTTGAGCTGGTTGCCGCCCGTCATGAACACGCCGGTGGCCTCGCCGACCGCCTTGACGAGATCCGGGTCGTGGGCCTCGTCGCGGCTCTCGGGCCGGACGGGCATCACCTCGCCGGCGCCCAGCCGCCGGAACAGGGCGTCGTACACCTCGACGACCTCGTCCCCCAGCGAGGAGGCCGTGGGGATCAGGGCGATGCGGGCGTCCGGGCCGCCGCTGCGAGCCACGAACTCCTTGAGGATGGTGCGCTTGCGGAGCTTGTCCTCAGCGCCTCCGATGACCAGGAGGGGTCCGGGACCGTCGGCGTCGGCGGGCCCCGTCGTGGTCTCAGGCATGACACTGGAGGCTAGCCGGTGCCAGAGTGAGCGGGTGCAGGAAGAGGGAGGCGCGGACGCGACCGAGGGAGCGAGCGCGACGCGTCGCATCGCGGTGATGCGGCACGGCAAGGCCGAGCAGGCCGGCAGGACGGACTTCGAGCGCAGCCTGGCCGACCGCGGGCACGACGACTCCGAGGACACGGGTGCCTGGCTCGAGCGGGAGGGGTTCCGCCCGGACCGGGTGCTGGTCTCGGCCGCGGCGCGCACCATCGACACCTGGGAGAGCGTGGCCCGGGGCGGCGGCTGGACCATCGAACCCGACCTGTCCGAGGTGCTGTACGGCGCCGGCCCCGAGACCGCCCTGGACCTGGTGCGCGAGTCCCCGGCGGAGGTGTCCGCCGTGCTGGTGATCGGCCACAACCCGACGATGGCCTCTCTCGCCTCGATCCTCGACGACGGCGAGGGCGACCCGGACGTGGCGTCGGACATGATGTCCGGCTACCCCACGAGCGCCGTGGCCCTGTTCGAGTACGACGGCGACTGGGCCGATCTCCACGAGTCCGGTGCCCGGTTGGTCGGCTACTACGTCGGCCGCGGCTGACCGTCCCGCGGCAGTACCTGCTCCAGGAAGGCCTCGGCGCCCACCACCTCGACGGCGGCCGACGGCCGGACCAGGTCTGCGGGGGAGAGGACCAGCTGGACGTTGGTGGCGACGGCTCCCTTCCGGGCGTACCGCCGCTCTCCGTTGGGCCGGTACCCGACCTTCCGGCTGACGGCGAGCGAGGCCGGGTTGTCGCTGAACGCCGCCGACGTCACCTCCGCGAAGCCGAGGTGGTCGAGGCACAGCACGCACATCGCCTGGCGCATGAGGGTGCCGATGCCGCGGCCGTGGAACTCCTGGCCGAGCCAGGACCCGGTCTCTCCGGTTCGCGTGATCGGGAACTCCTTGGTGCTGACGCCCTGGACACCGACGAACCGGCCGTCGTGCCACACGCCGAGGTCCAACGACCAGGCCTCGGGTGACAGCTCGGCCCGGGCCTGCCAGTGGTACTGCATGAAGGAGCGCTCGAGCTCGACTCCCGTCGCGTCGGTCCACGGGAAGTAGAACGGCATCTGCTCGGGCGCGTGGATCCCCGCTCCAGCAACGGCCAGCACGTCGGGGAAGTCGGCATCGCGCATCGCCCGCAGGACGAGCGGGCCGCAGGTGACGCGGAGGCCGAACGCCGGCCACATGCGGGTGAGCTCGTCGGTGTCGTCCATGCCACGAGCCTCGGGGACCCACGTCGGCCCGGCAACCGGTTTCGCGGCTCCAGGCCGCGCTCGGCGGAGCCGACCCGGGTCAGACCGGGGAGCGGGGGTGGTGAAGCCGTCGGCGGCGTCGGCGGCCTCGATGTCCTCGCGGCTGATGCCGAGGATGTACATGATCGCGTCGAGGTAGGGCACGTTGACCGAGGTGTCGGCGGCCTCGCGGAGCACCGCCTTCGCGTTGTAGGCGATGCCGAGACCGGCGGCGTTGAGCATGTCGATGTCGTTGGCGCCGTCGCCGATCGCGACCACGGCCGAGAGCGGGACGCCGACGTCGGCGGCGAACTGGCGCAGGGCGGCCGCCTTGCCGGCCCGGTCGACCACCTCGCCGAGGATCTGCCCGGTGAGCCGGCCGTCGACGATCTCGAGCTCGTTGGCGCGGGAGTAGTGGATGCCCAGGTCCCGCGCGAGCCGGTCGGTGATCTGGGTGAAGCCGCCGGAGACGATCGCGAACCGGTAGCCGAGCCGCCGCAGGGTGCGCACCATGGTCCGCACGCCGGGGGTCAGCTCGATGTCGTCGTACACGTCATCGAGCACCGAGGCGTCCAACCCCGCCAGGCGCGCCACCCGCTCGCGCAGCGAGGTCTCGAAGTCGATCTCGCCTCTCATGGCGGCGGCGGTGACGGCGGCGATCTCCTTCTCGAGCCCCGCGTGGGCCGCGAGCATCTCGATCACCTCACCCTGGATGAGCGTGGAGTCGACGTCGAGCACCACCAGCCGCATGCCGTGGCGGGTCAGGTTGGCCGGCTGTACGGCGATGTCGAGGCCCTGGCGGGCGGCCTCCGCGGCCAGCACCGAGCGGAGCGTCTCCGTGTCGGCCCCGGACACGTGGAGGTCGATCGCCGTGACGGGATAGCGGGCCATCCGCTCGATCCGGTCGATGTTGGCGCCGGTGTCGGCGATCCTGCCCGCCACGGCGGCGAACGCGCGGGCCTTGAGCGGGGCGCCGATGATCGTGACGTGCGAGCGGCCCTCGGGACGCTGCCGGTTGTCGCCGGTGCCCCGGTCGACGTCGACGCTCATGCCGAGACCTTCGGCGACCTCGACGATCCGGGTGCGCAGCCTCTTCCAGTCCCGGGGGGCCGTGACCAGCACGCCGAGGATGAGGCGGCGACGGAGCACGATCTGCTCGATGTCGATGACCTCGATGCCGCTGTCGGCGAGGGTCTGGAAGATCGCGGAGGTGACGCCTGGGCGGTCCTTGCCGACGAGCGTGATCAGCAGCGTCTCCGGTTTCTCCGGAGGAGCGTCGGTGGCGGTCATCGCGCCCCCGAGGCTATCCCCGTACGTCGTCTGGCCCGGGCACCGTCCAAGGGCGGGTCTAGCTTTGAAACCATGACCCACACCCACCACACGATCGACTACATCGAGCTCAGCGTGTCCGACCTGGCGGCGGCGAAGGCGTTCTACGAGCAGGCGTTCGGCTGGCAGTTCAACGACTACGGCGAGGCCTACGCCGGCATCCGCAACCCCAGCGGGGACGGCGAGGTCGGCGGTCTCGGCGTGGGCCGTCCTCCGGGGCCGGGCGGGTCGCTGGTGATCCTCTACTCCGACGACCTGGACGCCAGCGTGGCCGCGGTCGAGGCCGCCGGCGGCAGCATCACCGAGGCGCCTTACGAGTTCCCCGGCGGCCGACGCTTCCTGTTCGCCGACACCAGCGGCAACCAGCTCGCGGTCTGGACGCAGGCCTGAACGCTCCGCGCTCAGGCGGGAGGCCACACCTCGGGTGAGCAGGCCGCCACCAGGGCGTGCCGGGCAGCGGTCCCGAGGGCACGGAGGGCGGCGCGGCGCTCGGCGGCCTCGCCCGCGCTGATCGCGGCGCCGTCGTCGGCCAGGGCGAGATCGACGATGCCCGCCGCCTGGAGGGCCCGGGCGGCCAGCTCGACGCACCGGGGCGGGATGCCCTGCGGAGCGTCCAGCCGGGGCACCCGCCTCAGGTTCATCAGCTCGTCGGCGACCTCCGGTCGCCAGCGAGCCACGTCGAGCGCGGCGAGCGAGGTCGCGGTCTCCAGCAGCGCGCCGCGCAGCCGTCGGTCGGCCTCGCCGACGTCGGTCAGTGGTCGCGGGCGCGCCTCGTGGGCGTGCCAGAAGACGACGGCGCCCTCCCGCACCGGCACCAGCCCGTGCGGTCCCGCGACGACTGCCTCGCCCGCCTCCAGGGCCGCCTCGTTGAGCGCGGGCGGGCCGCCGAGGCCGGCCGGGTCACCGTCGGCCGGCCAGGCCAGCCCCAGGCCGGGCGCGCCCCCGAGCGAAGCCGACCCAGGGCCACGGCGAGGCCCTCGGGCCCGTCGGAGCCGGGCAGGCCCAGCACCTTGTGGGTGGCGTCGCCTCCGATGATGGCGTCCACCGCCAGGTCGGTGACGACCTCGCCGCGCAGCCACGCCGTGCCCCACCAGGCCAGGCGTCCGGACACGGGAAACGTGGTGGTCACGGCCCGCGAGGATACGCCCGGGCGGCGGTACCTGCTTCGCTACGGTTGGCGCCATGCCCGCCGCCGTCCTCGAGTTCGCCGACGTGACGGTGCGAGAGGGGCAGGCCACCCTGATCGACCGCATCTCCTGGCGGGTCGAGGAACCCGAGCGATGGGTGGTCCTCGGACCCAACGGCGCCGGCAAGACCACCCTGCTCCAGGTCGCGGCCGCGATGATCCACCCGACGGACGGAGTGGCGGGCATCCTCGGCGAGGTGCTCGGCACGGTCGACGTGTTCGAGCTGCGGCCGCGCATCGGCGTGACGAGTGCCGCGCTGGCCGAGCGGATCCCGCGCGAGGAGAAGGTGCTCGACGTGGTCGTCTCGGCTGGGTACGGCATCATCGGGCGGTGGCGCGAGGTCTACGACGAGCTCGACTACGAACGGGCCGACGAGCTGCTCAGCGAGGTCGGGGTCCAGCGGCTGGCCGCGCGGACCTTCGGCACCCTCAGCGAGGGTGAGCGCAAGCGCGTGCAGATCGCCCGGGCGCTGATGACCGACCCCGAGCTGCTTCTCCTGGACGAGCCGGCGGCCGGCCTGGACCTCGGTGGCCGGGAGGACCTGGTGTCCACCCTCTCGGTGCTGGCGGGCTCGGAGTCGTCGCCCGCGACCGTGCTCGTCTCGCACCACGTCGAGGAGATCCCGCCGAACTTCACCCACGCCATGCTCCTGCGCGACGGGCAGGTCGTGGCGGCCGGCCCGATGGCCGAGGTGATCACCGAGGCAAACCTCACCGCGACCTTCCGGATGCCGCTGGTCCTCTCCCACGAGGCAGGGAGGTACGCCGCTCGTCGGCGCGCGCGACGGCACAGGGCGTGACGCCGCCCACCCGGGTTTCCCACCGGACTTCCCACCGGCCGACGGATAGGCTGGCCGCATGGACTGGCTGGGCGACCACCTGTGGGCGGTGTGGCTCACCATCGCGATCGTGCTCGGCGCCGCCGAGCTCGTCAGCCTCGACCTGGTCCTGCTGATGCTGGCCGTGGGGGCGATCGTCGGTGCCATCTCCGCCGGCATCGGCGCGCCCGTGGTGCTCCAGATCCTGCTGGCCGGGGGCGCCTCGGTGGCGATGCTGGCGCTGGTCCGGCCCAACCTCGTCAAGCACCTCAAGAGCGGCCCCGAGCTCCAGCTCGGCCACGGCAAGGTGGTCGGCCGCGAAGCGGTGGTCACCCAGGTGATCACCAGCCACGAGCCGGGCCGGGTCAAGCTGGCCGGCGAGATCTGGTCCGCCGTCCCCTACGACAGCTCCCTGACGATCAAGACGGGCGAGACCGTCGAGGTGCTGGCCATGAAGGGCGCCACCGTCTACGTGCACCCCGTCAACGCCTCGCTCGAGCCGTGACCGCCTCCTCACCCGCAGCCACCCCGACCCCGACTGGGAGCACCACGTGACGCCGTACCTGCTGGGAATCGCCGTCCTCTTCTTCGTCTTCATCATCGTGCTGCTCGCCAAGACGGTGCGGATCGTCCCGCAGGCGCGCGCCGGCATCGTGGAACGGTTCGGGAAGTACAAGGAGACGCTGCCGGCCGGCCTGAACATCGTGGTGCCGTTCGTCGACAAGGTGCGCTACCTCATCGACCTCCGCGAGCAGGTCGTCAGCTTCCCGCCGCAGCCGGTGATCACCGAGGACAACCTGGTGGTCTCGATCGACACCGTCATCTACTTCCAGGTCACCGACCCGGTCGCCGCGACCTACGAGATCGCCAACTACATCCAGGCCATCGAGCAGCTCACGATGACCACGCTGCGCAACATCGTCGGTGGCATGGACCTCGAGGAGACCCTGACCAGCCGCGACCAGATCAACTCCGGCCTGCGCGGGGTGCTCGACGAGGCCACCGGCAAGTGGGGCATCCGCGTCAACCGCGTCGAGCTCAAGGGCATCGACCCGCCCCCGTCGATCAAGGACTCGATGGAGAAGCAGATGCGCGCGGACCGCGAGAAGCGCGCCGTCATCCTGACGGCCGAGGGCCAGCGGCAGGCCGCGATCCTCACCGCCGAGGGCAACAAGCAGTCGATGATCCTCAACGCCGAGGGCGACCGCGAGTCGCTGATCCTGCGCGCCCAGGCCAACCGCGAGTCGGCGATCCTGCGGGCGCAGGGTGAGGCGCAGGCCATCACCAACGTCTTCCAGGCCATCCACGACGGCCAGCCCGACCAGTCGCTGCTGGCCTACCAGTACCTCCAGATGCTCCCCAAGATCGCGGAGGGTGACGCCAACAAGGTGTGGGTCATCCCGAGCGAGATCACCAAGGCCCTGGAGGGCCTGGGCTCGGCGGTCCACGAGGTCGCGGGCATCCCGACTGAGGTCCGAGGGCGTGCGGCACCGCGTCGACTACGGCTCGACCGAGCCCGCCGAGCTGAGTGGTGGTCTCGACGGCGAGCTGTCGAAGACCAACAAGGCGGTCGAGGCCGCCATCGCGGAGGCGCAGCACGCCGCCAACCCGGGCCACAACGCCGAGAGCGACGCACGCAACGACGCGCTCGCGGCCCCGCCTGCGGATCCCGAACCTGCCGAGTCTCCGGCCGACGAACCCCCACCGCCCGCGCCCACCGCATGAGGTGACGCCGTTCGAGGTGGTGGCGATCCTGCTCGCAGGGTGCGCCGCGGGGACGATCAACACCGTCGTCGGGTCCGGCACGCTGATCACGTTCCCCACGCTGCTGGCGTTCGGGGTGCCGCCGGTGACGGCCAACGTCTCCAACACCGTCGGCCTGGTCCCGGGGACGCTGTCCGGCGCGATCGGCTACCGCGCGGAGCTGACCGGGCAACGGCCGCGGGTGCTGCGGCTGGCGTCGGCGTCGTTCCTCGGTGCGGCCCTCGGTGCCGGACTGCTGCTGTGGCTGCCGAGCGAGGCGTTCGACGCCATCGTCCCCGCCCTGGTCGGCCTCGGCGTCCTGCTGGTGGTGATCGGGCCGCGCGTGCAGCGTTGGGTGGCCGCCCGCGCCGAGACGCGGGGCGGGCTGCCGGAGCACGGTGCGTGGTGGTTGTGGCCCGCGATCCTGGGCCTCGGCGTGTACGGCGGGTACTTCGGCGCCGCACAGGGCGTGCTGCTCGTGGCGGTCCTGGGCATCGGCCTCGCCGACACCCTCCAGCGCCACAACGCCACCAAGAACGTGCTCGCCCTCGTCGTCAACACCGTGGCCGCGCTCATCTTCATCGCGGTCGCCGACGTCGACTGGGCCGTGGCGGGCCTGATCGCCGTCGGTTCGGTCATCGGCGGCCAGCTGGGCGCGACCGTCGGCCGGCGGTTGCCGGCCACCGTGCTGCGCGCGGTGATCGTGGTCGTCGGCGTGACGGCCCTGATCACCCTGCTGTGGCCCTAGTCCCGGTCGACGTAGGCGGTCAGCCAGCGCCCCATCTCGTCGTACGCCCGGGCCCGCGCCTCCGGCCGGGACAGGAACACGTCGTGGATGGCGCCGTCGACGGCGACGTACGTGACGTGCCGGCCCAACGAGGTCGACCAGCGGCGGATCTGCGCGACGTCCAGGACGATGTCGTTGGCGTGCACCTCGTCGCTGAGCTCGCGGGCGTCCACCGTGGCCCCGGAGCTGAGCACCAGCACGGGACAGAGGATCTCGAGGCCGCGGTGCACCTCGGCGTGGGCGTCGCGGATGGCGCGCAACCACCCGGCGTACACCGGCCAGGACTCCAGGGTCTTGAGCGCCAGGTCGTAGTCCCACTCGCCGGCGTAGTCGCGGTGCAGGCTCTCGCCGTACACCGTGCTGATCTCGCGCGGGATCTCCCGCATCGGCTGGCGGCTGCCGATGCGGCGCACCACCGTGGTGCCGGCCGTGCGCAGCCACACCGGGCCCCGCATGTCGAGCCAGGGGGAGTTCAGGGCGACCCCGGCGAGCGAGGGCGCGCCCTCGTCGGCCCAGAGCGACAACGTGAGGCCGCCCGTCGAGTGCGCCGTCGCGACCACGTGGTCGTGCCCGTCGCGCTCGGTGATCCGACCCCACACCGCGTCGATGTCGTCGAAGTACTCGCGGACGTCGGTGACGAAGTTCGGGGTCTGGTGCTCGCGCAGGCTGCGCCCGTAGCGCCGCAGGTCGATCGCGTAGAAGTCGTAGCCCCGCCCGACCCACCACTCGGCGTACTCCTTGTTGAAGAAGTAGTCGTTGAAGCCGTGCACGTAGAGAACGGCCTTGCGCGTCGGCTGCTCGGCCCGCCGGCGCACCAGCGTGGTGACGACCGGACCTTCCTCGTCCTCGGCGAAGTCGATGGTCTCCGCCGTGTACGGCGGCCCCAGGATGTCGTCGACCGCTGCGTCCGGGTCGGGTCGGTCGGGCACGGCGTCAGTGTGCCGCACGGCACGCTCAGGACATCGGGTGCGTCTGGGTTCCGTCGGTGAACGGGACCGGGCGACCGGTCGTAGACGCTGGTCCGCTTCCCTGGGATGGTCGAGGGACTCGCAGGGGCGGACACGGAGGACGTGGTGCACGGTGGATGACTTCGCGTTCCCGGTCGACGCCACCAACGCCGAGCAGGCGGGCGAGTGGGACGGCGGGGACGGCGAGTACTGGGCGACGCACCACCGGGAGTACGAGCGGCTTCTCGGGGTCTTCGACGACACCCTGGTCGCGGCCGCCGGCGTGCGCCCCGACGACCGGTGCCTCGACGTCGGTTGCGGCACCGGGGCGACGACCCGTGCCCTCGCGGCCCGGGCGACGGAGGGTTCGATGCTCGGCCTGGACCTGTCGGGGCCGATGCTGGCGATCGCCCGGAGTGCCGCCCGGGGCGCGGGCCTCGATCGAGTCGAGTTCGTCCAGGGCGACGCCCAGGTCTACCCCTTCGACCCGGCGTCCTTCGACGTGGCGGTGAGCCGGATGGGCTGCATGTTCTTCGGTGACCCCGCAGCGGCCCTCGCCAACATCGGCAGGGCGCTGCGCCCGGGAGGTCGCCTCGCCTTCGCCGTGTGGCAGGCACCGACGGCGAACGAGTGGATCACGGCCATCGACGGCGCCCTCGGTGACCTCTCGCTCGCGGAGGACACCGACGAACCATCCGGCTACGACCCGGGGCCGTTCTCCCTCGCCGACCCGGGCCTCTGTGCGTCGCTCCTGACGGGCGCGGGCTTCGTGGACGTCGCCGTGGACCCCCTGGAGATCCCGTTGGCCTTCGGGACGGTGGCTGACGCCCAGGCCTTCCTGGAGACCTGGATGGACGACGACCTCGACGCCGACGGTCGGGCGCGTGCGTCGGCGGCCTTGCACCGGCTCCTCGTCGAGAACGCGACCGACGACGGGGTGCTCCTGCCCTCGGCGACCTGGCTGCTCACCGCGCGGCGCCCGAGCGAGCCGGCCGGCGACTGACGGGTCTCCCTGCGACCGACCGCGGAACGAGGCTCACGTTCTTCGGTGGAAGGTGGTGCTGCCGTTGGGGTGGTGGCGGGTCTCCCAGGCGGGGTCGTGGGCGCGGTGGTGGTGGAAGGAGCAGAGCAGCTTGGCGTCGGCCAGGCTGGTCTTGCCGCCCCTGGACCAGGGGACGACGTGGTGGGCTTCGCAGAATGCTGCGGGCATCGGGCAGCCGACCTCGGTGCAGCCGCGGTCGCGGAGGTTCAGGGCCTTGCGGATCGCGTCGCTGACCAGTCTCTGGTGCGGCCGACGTCGAGGATCTCGCTGTCGGCGCCCAGGACGACGGGGATGATCCCGGCCTGGCAGGCGAGTCGCCTGGCCTGGCCCGCGGTGACCCGTTCGCCGGTGGAGGTGGTCGCCGATGCCGGTCTGTTGAGCAACGTGTCGTAGTCGAGGAGCACCATCACGTGGTGGCGGTGCCGCCGTGCCGGGGCAGGCTGGTGGTGGGGATGTTCTCGAGCAGCGCGACGAACGCCTCCCCGCGTTGCCGGGCCAACGGCAGCTGGGCGACCTCGTCGGTGGCGGCGGGATGAGCGGACCGTACGGCGTCTGGACCGTGTCGCCGTGTGGAGGTGGTGGCGTCGGGGTGCGGTGTAGGCGTCGAGGTAGGCGCGCAGGCGGCCGGCGGCGTGGTCGGGGATCCGGGCGTGCAGGTCGGCGGACCCGTCGCCGCGGCGGCGGATGGAGAGCCGGGTCGCCGCGGAGGCGCGGCGTTCCTCGGCGAGCAGCCGCCGGTAGTCGGCTTCCTCGGCGATGTCGGGGGCCAGGTACTCCAGCAGCCGGGTCCCGTAGACCCGCAGCTCCCGGGGTCCCAGGGTGGCGGCCTCGGTCACGATCAGGGTCTCGGCCTTCGCCCGCAGGTCGTCGCCCAGATCGGCGGGGAGGGCGTCGAGGGCGTCGGTGATCACCCGGACCTGGGCCAGGTTCAGGTCACCGGCGGCGAAGGCGTCGGCGACGCCGGTCCAGCGTCGGTCGAGGGCGTCGGCCAGGGCGGCGTGGCGGCGTACGGCCCCGGGGTTGTCGCGGGTGGCGGTGGCGAGCCAGTGGGCGGTGGACCGGTCGCCGGTCTCGATGGCGATGTCGTCGGCGGCCGCGAGGACGCGGAGCTGTTGGGCCTGGGCTCGGCTGATGACTCGGGACCAGCCGGTCAGGGCGTCCTGCTTCTCGGTGGTGGTCAGGTAGATGGGGTCCACGGTCGCGGCCTGGTCCAACGCGGCGTCGAGCCGGTCGAAGTGGGAGCCGGGAGGTGGTGGGCATGGGACAAGCCAAGCATCGACCACCGACACCGAAACGGCTCAGAAGGCCTTTGTGCACAGGGTTCTGAGCAATTTCTTGGAGATTTTCTGGCGGGGTGGTTTCGAGGCTCGTCGCTAGCGCTCCTCGCACCTCAACCACCGAGAGGTCGAGCGCTCCTCGCACCTCAACCACCGAGAGGTCGCTGGCGCTCCTCGCACCTCAACCACCGAGAGGTCGAGCGCACTTCGTACCTCGACCACCGAGTCCGCAGTGTCAGGCGAGGGTGATCGTGTCCCCGTCGACCGTGATCGCCCTCTCGGCGAGCGGCCGGGTGGCGGGCGGGTTGACGACCGAGCCGTCCGCGATCGAGAACGCGCTGCCGTGGCACTCGCAGCGGATCCCGCCGAGCTGCACCGAGCTGACGATGCAGCCCTGGTGGGTGCACACGGCCGTGAAGCACTTGTAGACACCCTTCTCCGGCTGGGTCAGCACCACCTGGGCCTCGTTCAGGATGATGCCGCTCCCCTCGGGAACCTCGGAGACGGTCGTGAGGGTGTCTCCGGGGACGGCCCCGCCCGGAGGGGCCGACGCCGCCCCGCCCACGTCCGTGGCCGTGGCGGGGTCGTCGGTGCCACAGGCGGCGAGCAGGGGGACGGCGATGCCGACTGCCGCCGTGCCGGCAAGGGCCTGGCGGCGGGCGAGGGGGCGAGTCATGGAGGAGGGGGGTCCCTTCGTGGGGGTGTCGTTGCGTGTTCAACGGTACGGTCGCGGACCCGCCCCGGTTCACGGATCCGCCGAACACGCACGCGGCCCGGGACCCTCGTCGGGTCCCGGGCCGCGCCGTGCTCAGGCCGGTGTCAGGCGACGTCGAAGCGGTCGAGGTCCATCACCTTGACCCAGGCGGCCACGAAATCGCGCACCAGCTTCTCCTGGGCGTCGTCGCTGGCGTAGACCTCGGCCAGCGCCCGCAGCTGGGAGTTGGCGCCGAACACCAGGTCGACGGCCGTGGCCGTGCGGGTCACCTCGCCCGAAGCCCGGTCGCGGCCCTCGAAGACGTTCTCGGCCGAGGACGACGCCTTCCACTCCGTGTCCATCTCGAGGAGGTTGACGAAGAAGTCGTTGGTCAGCGCCCCGGGGCGGTCGGTGAGGACGCCGTGGGCGCTGCCGCCGACGTTGGCTCCGATCGCGCGCAGCCCGCCCACGAGAGCGGTCATCTCCGGGGCACTGAGCCGCAGCAGGAACGCCCGGTCGAGGAGGAGCGTCTCCGGAGGCATCTTCTCGCCGTCCTGGAGGTAGTTGCGGAAGCCGTCGGCCCGCGGCTCGAGCACCGCGAACGCCTCGACGTCGGTCTGCTCCTGCGAGGCGTCGCCGCGGCCAGGGGTGAACGGCACGGTCACGGTGACGCCGGCGTCGCGCGCCGCCTGCTCGACCGCGGCGCAACCGCCGAGGACGATCAGGTCGGCGAGGGAGATCGCCTTGCCGCCGGACTGCGAGGAGTTGAACTCCTCGCGCACGGACTCGAGCGCCTCCAAGGCGGACGCCAGCTCGGCCGGCTCGTTGACGGCCCAGTCCTTCTGGGGCGCGAGCCGGATCCGCGCGCCGTTGGCGCCGCCGCGCTTGTCGGTGTTGCGGTAGCTCGCCGCCGAGGCCCACGCGGTCGCCGCCAGCCGGGCGACCGACAGCCCGGAGGCCAGCAGCTTCTCCTTGAGCGCCGCGACGTCGGCCTCGTCGACCAGCGCGTGGTCGACCGCCGGCACCGGGTCCTGCCACAGCTGCGGCTCGGGCACCCACGGGCCGAGGTAGCGGGCCACGGGGCCCATGTCGCGGTGCAGCAGCTTGTACCAGGCCTTGGCGAAGGCCAGCGCGAACTCGTCGGGATGCTCCATGAACCGGCGCGAGATCGCCTCGTACGCCGGGTCCTGGCGCAGCGACAGGTCGGTGGTGAGCATGGTGGGCCGGTGCTTGCGCGTCGCGTCGTGGGCGTCCGGCACGGTCTCCTCGGCGTCCTTGGCGACCCACTGGTGGGCGCCCGCGGGGCTGGAGGTCAGCTCCCACTCGTGGTCGAAGAGGTGCCGGAAGAAGTCGATGCTCCACTTCGTGGGCGTCGTGGTCCAGGTGACCTCGAGGCCGCTGGTGATGGTGTCCCCGCCGGCGCCGGTGCCGTAGGTGTTGTGCCAGCCGAGCCCTTGCGCTTCCAGCGGGGCGGCCTCGGGCTCGGGCCCGACGTGGTCGCCCGTCGCGGCGCCGTGGGTCTTGCCGAAGGAGTGCCCGCCGGCGATCAGCGCGACCGTCTCCTCGTCGTTCATGGCCATCCGGCGGAACGTCTCGCGGATGTCCCGGGCCGCGGCCACGGGGTCGGGGTTGCCGTTGGGCCCCTCGGGGTTGACGTAGATCAGACCCATCTGGACGGCCCCGAGCGGGCCGGACAGGTCGCGCTCGCCGCTGTAGCGCTCGTCGCCCAGCCAGGCGTCCTCGGGACCCCAGAAGACCTCGTCCGGCTCCCAGACGTCCTCCCGGCCGAAGCCGAAGCCGAACGTCGTGAAGCCCATGTCCTCCAGGGCGGCGTTGCCGGCCAGCACCAGGAGGTCGGCCCAGGAGACGGCCTTGCCGTACTTCTTCTTCACCGGCCAGAGCAGCCGGCGGGCCTTGTCGAGGTTGACGTTGTCGGGCCAGCTGTTGAGCGGCGCGAACCGCTGGCTGCCGTCGCCGGCGCCGCCGCGGCCGTCGGCGATCCGGTAGGTGCCGGCGGCGTGCCAGCTCAGCCGGATGAACAGGGGGCCGTAGTGGCCGAAGTCGGCAGGCCACCAGTCCTGCGAGGTCCGCATCACGTCGACGACGTCGCGCTTGAGCGCGTCCACGTCCAGGGTCCCGAAGGCCTCCGCGTAGTCGAAGTCCGCCCCCAGAGGGTTGCCCGCGGGGGAGTGCTGGTGCAGGACCGAGAGGTCCAGCTGGTTGGGCCACCAGTCCTTGTTGGTCCGCGGCCGCCCGTCCTTGGCGGTGGGGGCCGGGATGACCGGGTTCTCGCTCTCGCTGCCGTGCTCAGACACGTGTCTTCCTTCCGGGTTCATGCGGGTGATCGGTCGGTGTGGTGATCGGAGTGATCGGATGGTGCGGGAGAGGGCGGCGCAGTCCGGGCACCGGCCCCAGTAGATGACCTCGGCCTCGTCGATGAGGAAGCCGCCGCTGTCGGACGCCGTGAGGCAGGGGGTCTCGCCCACCGCGCACTCGACATCGGCGATCACGCCGCACGAGCGGCACACCACGTGGTGGTGGTTGTCGCCGACCCGCGCCTCGTAGCGCGCCACCGAGCCCAGCGGCTGGATCCGGCGCACCAGGCCGGCGTCGGTCAGGGTGCGCAGGGAGTCGTAGACCGCTTGGTGCGAGACCGCCGGGAGGTCGCGGCGTACGGCGCCCAGGACCGTCTCCGTGTCGGCGTGCGGCAGGGTGCCGACCGCGGTCAGCACCGCGAGGCGCGGACGCGTCACGCGGAGCCCGGCCCCCCGCAACACCTGCGGGAGGTCGGCGGAGGTCACCCGGCCGATCCTGGCCGCGTTTCTTGAACGGGTCAAGAAAAGGGGTCACCCGGGCGTGTCGTCAGAAGGGCGCGGGCCGCACGCTGGGGTCGGCCACGTCGTGGTTCTCCTTGTCGCAGCGCAGGCACCGGAGGAAGTAGCCGGTCCCCGGCTCCTGGGGTTGGTAGGCGACCTTGGCCCACGTGTGCCCCGCCAGCTTTCACACCGTGAAGCGCTGGAGGTTGTTCATGGTCCCCAGGATCGCACCGTCAGTAGCCCGGGAACACCCGTCGCAGGTCGTCGAGCGTGACGTTGCCGGTCAGCTCCGCATCGGCCGGCGTGTGCTCGGGGGAGAGGCGCCCGGCCAGCAGCCGGATGACGGCCTCGACCGGCCCGGCGTACGTCGCCGTGGCACCGGAGGTGCCCTCCTCGAGCGTCACGGCGTCGTCGACGACGAGGGTGCGGCCGGCGACCGCGATGCGGGCGGGCGCCTCGAGCTTGTCGGCCTTGCCGATGAATCCGAGCATGAAGGCCATCGACTCCTCGTAGTGGCGGAGCACCAGGTCGGCGGCCTCGGCACTGAGGGAGGCGGTGGGGTCGACGCCGACCCGGGCGTCCCACCCGTGGAGGGTGGACTCGTTGAGCCGCATCGCCAGCGGGGTGGCGAGCGGGACGGGTGCCGGGAGGAAGCCGAGGTCGACGGTCGTCTTCTCGCGCTGCTCCGGTGTCAGGGACTCGTAGAGCTCCACGAGCCGGGCGTCGGCCTCGATGAAGCGGGTCGCCTGCTCGGCGGGGGTCATCGCGTTCCAGCGGTCCCAGACGTCCTGGTTGGCGGGGCGCCCCCCGGGGCCGTGGTCGGCGCCGAGCGCGGCGAGCAGGGTGTGCCGTGAGAGCTCGGCGCCGCTGCCGAGGTGCGAGAGCACCTGGGCGAGCGACCACTCGCTGGCGCCACTGGGTCCGGTCAGCTGGTCCTCGGTCAGGCTCTCGACGAACGGACGCAGCCGGTCGTGGTTGGCGCGGAGCTCGGCGATGGTCAGGTCCACGAGATCAGTCATGTCGACCTCAACCGGACCGTGGACCGTTTGTTCCCGAGCCGAGCAGCAGCGTGCGAGGAACGAGCACGCTGCGTGGGCTCGGCGAGCGTCGAGCGAGCGACGCGACCGAGGAACGAGGTCGCGCGAGAGCGCGAGGCTACCACCTGGTGCGAGGAACGTGCACCCTGCGTGGGCTGGGCGAGCGTCGGAGCGAGCGACGCGACCGATGGACGAGCAGCGGCGTGCGAGGGACGAGCACGCTGCGTGGGCTCGGCCAGGTCGAGCAAGCGATGCGACCGAGGAACGAGGTCGCACGAGCGCGTCGAGACCCGGTGACCCGACCGCGGTCCGGACACCCCAAGTCGCGCGCCGTCAGCCGCGGGCCGCGGCCGCAGCCACCAACGCGCTGAACAGGGCCTGGTCCCGGTCCATCTCCGGGTGCCACTGGACGCCGACGCAGAACCGCTCGCCGGGGGCCTCCATCGCCTCGACGGTCCGGTCGGGCGCCCAGGCCGTCGCCACGAAACCGGGGTGCTCGCGCACCGACTGGTGGTGGTGGCACTGGGCCTGCACCGTCTCGCCCTCCGCCTCCCGAAGCCGGGAGCCGTCGGCGGTCCGCACCGTCAGCCGGCCGAACGCATCGCCGCCGGGGGAGTGCTCGTCGTGACCGACCACGTCGGGCGTGTGCTGGTCCAGCGAACCGCCGGCCGCGACCGCCATCAGCTGCATGCCCCGGCACACCCCGAGCACCGGCAGTCCGACCTCGGCGGCCGCCGTCAGCAGCGCGGTCTCCCAGGCGTCCCGGTCCTCGCGCCAGCCGGCGGTCCGCTCGTGCGGCTCCTCGCCGTAGCGCATCGGTTCGACGTCCGCGCCACCGGAGACCACCAGCCCGTCGAGCCGGGACACGACGGCGCGCGCCGACGCCTCCGTCCCCGAAGCCGGGGGCAGCAGCACCGGGACGCCGCCGGCGGCCACGATGGCGTCGGCGTACTCGGCGTGCAGGACGTCGGCCCGGTGGCGCCACACGCCCCAGGCCGCCTCCTCGCGGTAGGTGGTCAGCCCGACGACGGGCTTGTGCTCAACCTCGGGACGCATCACTCGTCCCTCGCACGCTCTGGTTGAGCGCGCTCATAGTGGGGTGACATAGGCGCCGGAGATCCCGCCGTCGACCAGGAACGTGCTCGCGGTGATGAACGACGACTCGTCGGAGGCCAGGAACAGCACGGCGTTGGCCATCTCCTCCGGCTCGCCGAAACGGCCCATCGGCACGTGCACCAGGCGCCGTGCGGCGCGTTCGGCGTCCTTGGCGAAAAGCTCCTGCAGGAGCGGCGTGTTCACGGGGCCCGGGCACAGGGCGTTGACGCGCACGCCCTCGCGCGCGAACTGCACGCCGAGCTCGCGCGACATCGACAGCACGCCGCCCTTCGAGGCGGAGTAGGAGATCTGCGACGTCGCCGCGCCCATCACTGCCACGAACGACGCGGTGTTGATGATCGAGCCGGACTTCTGCTCGAGCATGTACGGGAGGGCGGCCTTGCAGCACAGGTAGACGCTGGTGAGGTTCACCCGCTGCACCAGGTCCCAGGCATCCAGGTCGGTGTCCAGGATGGAGTCGTCCTGCGGCGGGCTGATGCCGGCGTTGTTGAAGGCGATGTCCACCGAGCCGTACGTCGACTTCGCCGTGGCGAACAGGTGGTCGACCTGGCTCTTCTCGGTGACGTCGACCGCGACGAACGTCGCGACGTCCACGCCGCCCAGCTCCTCGACGACCTCCGCCCCGCGGTCGGCGTTGAGGTCGCCGATGACGACCTTGGCGCCCTCCTCGACGAAGCGGCGCACGGTCGCCAGCCCGATCCCGGAGCAGCCCCCGGTGACGACGGCGACCTTGCCGTCGATGCGTCCTGCCATTCGTTCCCTACTTCCTAGCTCTCGTCGCTGAAGAACACATTCTTTTCCTCGGTGAAGGCGTTGGGGGCGTCGGGGCCGAGCTCGCGCCCGAGACCCGACTGCTTGAACCCGCCGAACGGCGTCCAGTAGCGCACGCTGGAGTGCGAGTTGACGCTGAGGTTGCCGGCCTCCACCGCCCGCGAGACGCGCAGGGCGCGACCGAGGTCCCTGGTGAAGATCGAGCCGGACAGCCCGTACTCGGTGTCGTTGGCGAGCGCTGACCGCGTGCTCCTCGTCGTCGAAGGCCATCACGGCGACGACCGGACCGAAGACCTCCTCGCGCCAGACCGCCTCGTCGGTCGAGGTCGACTCGACCACCGTCGGCGGCAGCCAGTAGCCGTCGCCATCGGGCGCGTCGCCCCGGAAGGCCACCGTGGCCCCGTCGAGGTAGGCCTGCACCGAGTCGCGCTGCCGCGCCGAGACCAGCGGTCCCATCTCGCTCTCGTCCAGGGACGGGTCGACGACCTTCATGCCGCGGACTGCCGTCTCGAGGCGACCGACGAACTCGTCGTACGCCGACCGCTCGACGAGGATCCGCGACCGCGCGCAGCAGTCCTGGCCGGCGTTGTCGAAGACGGCGTACGGCGCGGTGGCCGCCGCCTTCTCGATGTCGGCGTCCGCGAACACGACGTTGGCGCTCTTGCCGCCGAGCTCCAGCGTCACCCGCTTCACCTGGTCGGCGCAGCCGGCCATGATCTGCTTGCCCACCTCGGTCGAACCGGTGAAGCAGACCTTGCGGACCATGGGGTGCGTGACGAACCGCTCGCCCACGACGGAGCCCTTGCCGGGCAGCACGGTGAACACGCCCTCGGGCAGGCCGGCCTCGAGGGCGAGCTCCGCGATCCGCATCGCGGTCAGCGGCGTGATCTCGGCCGGCTTCAGCACGACGGTGTTGCCCGCGGCCAGCGCCGGGGCGAAGCCCCAGCCGGCGATCGGCATCGGGAAGTTCCAGGGCACGATCACGCCGACCACGCCGAGCGGCTCGCGGAACGTCACGTCCAGGCCGCCGGCCACCGGGATCTGGCGACCGAACAGCCTCTCGGGGGCGGCGGAGTAGTAGTTGAGGCAGTCGCGGACGTTGCCCGCCTCCCAGCGGGCGTTGCCGATGGTGTGGCCGGAGTTCTCGACCTCGAGCCGCGCCAGCTCCTCGACGTGCGCGTCGACGGCGGCGGCGAAGGACCGCAGCAGCCGGGCCCGCTCGCCGGGCGCCACGGCCCGCCAGGAGGCGAAGGCGTCGTGGGCGCGCTCGATCGCGACGTCGGCCTCCGCGGCCGACGCCGACGGCACCTCGCGGAGCACCGCTCCGGTCGCCGGGTTGACGAGGGTGGTCTGCGACATCCCGGTCACATCCGCTCGAAGGTGCGGGCCAGCTCCCAGTCGGTCACGGCCGCGTCGAAGGCGGCCAGCTCGACGTCGGCCATGTTGACGTAGTGGTCGACGACCTGGTCGCCGAAGGCCGTCCGGGCGAGCGCGGAGGCGGCGAAGAGGTCGCGCGCGTCGCGCAGGGTGTGCGGCACGTGCGGCTTGTCGGAGTCGTAGGCGTTGCCCACGAGCTCGTCCTCGAGGGCCAGCTCGTTCTCGATGCCGTGCAGGCCTCCGGCGACCATGCCCGCGAGCGCCAGGTAGGGGTTCACGTCGCCGCCGGGCACCCGGTTCTCCATCCGCGCGCTCGGCCCGTGGCCGACCAGACGGACGCTGCAGGTGCGGTTGTCGAGGCCCCAGGCGACGGCGGTCGGCGCGAACGAGCCTGCCGCGAACCGCTTGTAGGAGTTGATGTTCGGCGCGTAGAGCAGGGTGAAGTCGCGCATCGACGCCAGGATCCCGGCGATGAAGTGGTCGTAGAGCGGCGTCCGACCGCCGTCGTCCCAGAACACCGTCGAGCCGTCCTCGCCGCGGAGCGAGAGGTGGATGTGGCAGGAGTTGCCCTCGCGCTCGTTGTACTTCGCCATGAAGGTGATCGCCTGGCCACGCTGGGCCGCGATCTCCTTCGCGGCCGTCTTGTAGACGCTGTGGTTGTCCGCGGTCCGCAAGGCTTCGGCGTACAGGAAGCCCACCTCGTGCTGGCCGAAGTTGCACTCACCCTTCGCGCCCTCGACGTCGAGCCCCGCGGCGTACATGTGGTTGCGGATGTCGCGCAGCAGCGGCTCCACCCTGCTGGTGCCGAGGATGGAGTAGTCGACGTTGTACTGGTTGACCGGCGTCAGGCCGCGCCAGCCGAGGTGGTGCGCGTCCTCGTACGACGTGTCGAAGGCGATGAACTCCAGCTCCGTGCCCGCCAGGGCGACCATGCCCATCTCGGCCACCCGGTCCAGCTGCTGCTTGAGGATCGTCCGCGGGGACTGGGTCACCGGCTGGTGGTCGAGCCAGACCAGGTCGCACTGGACCATCGCCGTTGCGGGGAGGTGGGTGAGCAGACGCAGCGTCGACCAGTCCGGCACGAACTCCATGTCGCCGTAGCCCTTCTCCCACGAGGAGATGGCGTAGCCGGCCACGGTGTTCATGTCGACGTCCACGGCAAGGAGGTAGTTGCAGCCTTCCGTGCCTTGCTCGAGGGCCACGTCGAGGAAGTAGTGGCCGTGCAGTCGCTTGCCCTGGAGGCGACCCTGCATGTCCGTGAAGGCCATCACCACGGTGTCGACGTCGCCCTCCTCGATCATCCGGCGCAGCCGCTCGAGGGTGAGGTAGCGGGCGTTGGGCGGCTCAGCTGTCTGGGTCATCGATCTCCTCCGGCATTGCTGTTCGGGTCTGGGCTGGTCCGGGTCAGCCGAGCAGGCCGCGCAGGAGCGCGGCGGTGTCGTCGCAGTGTTCCTCCATGACCGCGCGGGCGCGGTCGTGGTTGCCGCGCCGGATCGCCCGGACGAGCGCGGCGTGCTGGCGGTCCGAGTGGGCGATGTTGGCGTCCAGCACGGGAATGGCCAGCAGCATCTCGTGCAGCGTGGCCTGGACCGCCGTGACGCTCTCGACCAGCCGGGGGGAGCCGGTCAGCGCTGCGACGGTGAGGTGGAAGCGGGAGTCCGCCTGCCGGTGCTCGGCCGGTCGGCGGGCGGCGATGACCTCGCAGTGTGCCTCGTCGAGCTGGGCCAGGTCGGCCTCGTCGAGCGTGGCCCGCGCCGCCAGGCTCGCCGCCCCCGGTTCGACGATCCTGCGGAAGACCAGGCTGTCGTGCCACTCCGCGCGCCGTGCCTCGGTCAGGCGGGCCGCCGCCCGGGCCGACGGCGTCTTCGGCTTCAGGGTCACCACGGTGCCGCCGCCGCGCCCGCGCCGGGTCTCGACCAGGCCGGCCACGCGCAGCGCGGCCATGGCCTCGCGCAGGGTCGAGCGCGACACGTGCAGCCGATCGGCGAGCTCGCGCTCGCTCGGCAGGTTGCTGCCGAGCGGGTAGACCCCCAGCCGGATCGTGGTGGCCAGCTGCTCCACGCAGGCCTCGAAGGCGTGGTAGCCGCGGGCCGGGCGCAGCACGGCCTCGGTGAGGTCGTGGCCCCGTCCGTCGCCCAGTCCCCGCGAAGGCAGCACGGGGCGAGTGTGTCACCCAGCCCCACGGGCTGCCAGAGGGCAATGGTCGGAGTTCATACCAATTTCGGAGTGCATCTTCACAACCGAACGAGCGCGGGTCTAGCCTCCGATCTGTCTCGGTCCGTTCAAGGAAGGTGCCCGATGCCTGAAGCGACTGACCATCCCCAAGCGCGAGAGCTCACCGACGACGAGAAGCACCTGGCCAAGCTCGGCTACAGCCAGGACCTGCACCGCTCGTGGTCGGGCTTCTCCAACTTCGCCATCTCGTTCTCGATCATCTCGATCCTGGCCGGCTGCTTCACCAACTTCGGCGCCGGCTTCAACAACGGCGGCCCGATCTCGATCTCGTGGTCCTGGCCGATCCTGGGCATCTGCATCCTGATCATCGGCTTCACGATGTCCGAGCTGGTGTCGGCCTACCCGACATCGGGCGGCATCTACTGGTGGGCCTCCAAGCTGGGTGGGCCCCTGGCCGGCTTCTTCACGGGCTGGCTGAACCTGATCGGGCTGGTCGCCGTGACCGCGGGCGTCGCCTACGGCTGCGCGACCTTCATCGACTTGACGGTCAGCACCTACTCCGAGTCGTTCGCCGCCAACTACTCGCTGACGCGCGTGTTCATCATCTTCGTGGTGGTCTTGTTGCTCGTGTCGGGGCTGAACATCTTCAGCGGCCACCTGATGGCGATCATGAACAACGTCTCGGTGTGGTGGCACGTGGTGGGTGCCTCTGCGATCGTCCTGGTCCTGCTGCTCGTGCCCGACCAGCACCAGTCGTTCAGCTACGTCTTCACCGAGCGGTTCAACAACTCCGGCTACGGCGACGGCAGCACCAGCACGATGGGGTTCTGGTTCTTCATCGTGCCCTTCGGCTTCCTGCTGACGCAGTACACGATCACCGGCTTCGATGCCTCGGCGCACCTCTCAGAAGAGACTGCGTCGGCTTCGAAGGCGGCGGCCAAGGGCATCTGGCAGTCGATCCTCTACTCGGTGATCGGCGGCTACATCCTGCTCCTGTGCGTCGTGTTCGCCATCCCGAACAACGCCGACGGGGCACCGGACAACGCGCTGGCGGGACTCGGTGTCGCCCCGATCTTCGTGAGCTCCTTGGGCACCAACTGGGCGACGCTGGTGCTCTTCATCTCGGCCTCGGCGCAGTTCTTCTGCGCCACGTCGTGCATGACGTCGGCATCGCGGATGACCTTCGCGTTCAGCCGCGACGGTGCCATCCCTGGATCGGAGACGCTGAAGAAGCTGACCGCCAACCGGGTTCCTGCCAACGCGGTGATCATGGTGGCGATCGCCAGCGCGATCGTGACCCTTCCGGCCCTGATCAAGGTGGATGTCAACGGCACACCGGTGCCGCTGGCCTTCTACGCGGTCACCTCGATCGCCGTGATCGGTCTCTACCTCGCGTTCGCAATCCCCATCTACCTGCGGTGGCGACACGGTGACAAGTTCGACGTGGGCACGTGGAACAACGGTTCGAAGTACAAGTGGATGAACCCTCTCGCCGTCGCGGAGATCATCATCGTGTCGGTCTACCTGATGATGCCGACCACGCCGGCCGCCAACCCGTTCTCGGACCAGTTCCAGTGGAAGTTCGTCAACTACGCCCCGATCGTCACGCTCGGTGCGCTGCTGCTCCTGACCATCTGGTGGAACGTGTCGGCGAAGAACTGGTTCACCGGTCCGAAGCACACCATCGACGAGGCCGTCGTCCAGGCCTTCGACGACTGAGAGGGACGTCCGTGGTCGAGGGGGACCTTGACAGCCTCCTCGACCGGATCCCTGTCCTGGCGGGTCCCCGCTCGGTGGCGGACCTGCTAGGCGGGCTGACCAACCGCATCGTGCGCGTGACGACGAGAACAGGGGACTACGTCGTCAGGCTCAGCCAGGGCGACGCCGGCCTCCTCGGCATCGACCGGGACGCGGAGCACGCGAACTCCCTAGCCGCCGCGGAGGCCGGGGTCGGCCCGCACGTCGTCGACTACCGCCCCGACCTCGGCATCCTGGTGCTGACCTTCCTGCTGGGCAAGGGGCTCACCAACGAGACGATCGGGGACCCGCGTGTCCTCGCCCGCGTGGCCGACGCCGTCCGCCGGCTGCAGGCCGGGCCGCGGTTCACCGGTGACTTCGACATGTTCGCGCGCCAGGCGGCGTACCTCGCCCTCGTGCGAGAGCACGGGTTCGCCCTGCCCGACGACTACGACGACTTCGCGCCGCAGTGGGAGCGCGTACGCCGCGCGCTCGCCGTACGCCCGTCGCCCACGGTCCCGTGCAACAACGACCTGCTTCTCGGCAACTTCATCGACGATGGCACCCGGGTCTGGCTGATCGACTACGAGTACTCCGGCAACAACGACCCGGCCTTCGAGCTGGGCAACACGGCCACCGAGTGCGACCTGACGCGAGAGCAGGCCGACGAGCTGGTCGCGAGCTGGGCCGGGGGAGACCTGGACCCGGTCTTCCGCGCGCGGGTGGAGCTCCAGTCGCTGTGCTCGGAGTACGGCTGGTCGCTGTGGGGGTTCATCCAGGCCGCCACCAGCCCGATCGCCTACGACTTCCACGGCTGGGGCATGGAGCGGTTCGAGAAGGCGGCCCGCCGGTTCACCTCCGACGGTTTCGAGGAGCTGCTGGACGCGGTGGCTCTCGGTGGTTGAGGTGCGAGCGCAGCGAGCCTCGAAACCACCTCGCCACCCGGACGTTGCGCTGGGTGGTTTCGCGGCTCGGGCCCGGGGGGCCCTCGCACCTCAACCACCGAGGAGGGCGGATGACTGACCTGCCCACCCGTGCCCGGGTCGTCATCATCGGCGGCGGGGTGATCGGCTGCTCCACGGCCTACCACCTCGCCCAGCTGGGCTGGACCGACGTGGTGCTGCTGGAGCAGGGCACGCTCTCGTGCGGCACGACCTGGCACGCGGCCGGACTCGTGGGCCTGCTGCGGGCGAGCGAGAGCGGCACCCGTCTCGTGCAGTACTCCTCCGAGCTGTACGCCGGGCTCGAGGCCGAGACCGGCCTGTCCACGGGCTACCGCCAGTGCGGCGGGCTCATCGTCGCCCGCACCGAGGGCCGGATGGTGCAGCTGCGCCGCACCGCCGCCACCGCGGCCGCCTTCGACCTCGAGTGCGAGATGCTCACCCCGGCCCAGGCGCAGGAGCTGTGGCCGGTCATCGCGACCGACGACCTGCTCGGGGCGATCTGGCTCCCGCAGGACGGCCGGGCCAACCCGACCGACCTGACCCTGGCGCTGGCGAAGGGCGCCCGTACCCGCGGGGTGCGGGTGCACGAGCGGGTCCGGGTGCTGGGCGTCGAGACCACCGGCACGGGGAGGGACCGGCGCGTGACTGGCGTCCGCACCGACGCCGGTGACATCGAGGCGGAGTTCGTCGTCAGCTGTGCGGGCCAGTGGGCCAAGGCCCTGGGCGACCAGGTCGGGGTGACCGTGCCCCTGCACTCGGCCGAACACTTCTACGTCGTCACCGACCAGCTCGAGGGCGTGCACTCCGACCTGCCGATCCTGCGCGACCCGGACGGCTACACGTACTTCAAGGAGGAGGTCGGCGGCCTCGTGGTCGGCGGCTTCGAGCCCGTCGCCAAGCCGTGGGTGGCGCCGTCGGAGATCCCGTACCCCTTCGAGTTCCAGCTCCTCGACGAGGACTGGGAGCACTTCTCGGTGCTGATGGACTCCGCCCTCGTGCGGATCCCGGCCCTGGAGCACACGGGGATCCGCAAGTTCTACAACGGGCCCGAGAGCTTCACCCCCGACAACCAGTTCCTGCTGGGGGAGGCACCCGGCCTTCGTGGCTACTTCGTCGGCGCCGGCTTCAACTCCGTGGGCATCGCCTCGGCGGGCGGTGCCGGACGCGCGCTGGCCGAGTGGATCGTGGATGGCGAGCCGTCGATGGACCTGACGGGCGTCGACGTACGCCGCTTCTCGCCGTACGCCGCCGACGAGACGTGGCTGCGCGGCCGGGTCGCCGAGATCCTCGGCCTGCACTACGCGGTGCCGTGGCCCAACCGCGAACCGGTGACCGGCAGGGACGTCCGGCTCTCGCCGCTGCACGCGCGCACGGCCGCGGCCGGGGCCTGCTTCGGCACCCGCAACGGCTGGGAACGGCCGCTCTTCTTCGGCAGCCCGGGGGAGCACCCGGAGCTGGACTACGGGTGGGACAAGCCCGCGTGGCTCGGGCGCAGCGCCGCCGAGCAGGTGGCCTGCCGGACCGCGGTGGCGGTGTTCGACCAGACCTCGTTCAGCAAGTACGCCGTCAGCGGGCCCGACGCGCTGCGCACCCTGCAGTGGGTGTGCGCGGCCGACGTCGACGTGCCGGTCGGGCGGGCGGTCTACACCCCGTGGCTCAACGCCCGCGGCGCGTACGAGTCCGACGTCACGGTCACCCGCACCGCTGCCGACGAGTTCCTGGTGGTGTCCAGCGCGGCCACGACCGTGCGCGACCTGGCGTGGCTCGACGAGCACGCCGACGAGGGCGCCGAGGTGCACGTCGACGACTGCTCGGAGGAGTTCGCCGTGCTCGGCGTGATGGGACCCCGTTCGCGTGAGCTGCTGGCCCGGTTGACCGACGCGCGGCTCGACGACGAGGCGTTCCCGTTCGCCAGCAGCGCGGCGCTCGACCTGGCGGGCACGCGGGTGCGTGCGACCCGGATGACCTACGTGGGCGAGCTCGGGTGGGAGGTGCTGGTGCCGCACGAGGCCGCGGTCGGCCTGTACGACGCCCTCCACGAGCACGGCGCGGACCTCGGGCTCGCCGACGCCGGCTACTCGGCGATCGAGTCGCTGCGGCTGGAGAAGGGCTACCGGGCCTTCGGGCGCGAGCTCACGCCCGACTACACCCCGGTCGAGGCCGGCCTGGTGTTCGCGACGGCGCTGTCAGGGGAGAAGGACTTCCTCGGTCGCGAGGCGCTGGTGGCCCGCCGGGACCTGCTGCGGCAGCCCGGGCCGCGGCGCCGCCTGGTCTCGCTCGTCGTCGGCGATCCCGACGCGATGCTGTGGGGCGGCGAGCTGGTGCTGCGCCGCGGCGAGCCGGTCGGGCAGGTCACCAGCGCGGCGTACGGCGCGACGGTCGGGGCGAGCGTCGGGCTCGCCTACGTCCGCCGGGGCAAGCCGGTCACCCCGGAGTGGCTGGCCAAGGGGGGGTTCGAGGTGGACCTGGCGGGTCAGCGGCTCCCGGTGACCGTCTCCCTGAAGGCGCCCCTGGGGTAGTCCGGTGCACTGTGCCGGTGAGATCGGCCCGGGGACCGGCGAGACGCACCGGACTACCGCGAGTAGAGGTCCCGGATGACGTCCTCGATGGCGGGCTCCTGGATGGAGAGGTCCGCGACGTCGTACGACGCGGCGACGGCGGCGACGATCGGCGCCGCGCTGGCGTCGGCCGGGAACGACAACCACTGGCGCGGGCCCTCGACCTTGCGGGTGACCGCGCCGGGCACCGCGATCGGCGCTGCCTCGTCGACCAGGTCGACGACCAGGGTGCGGGTCGAGCCGCCCTGGCGGTGCAGCTCGGCCATCGCCCCGTCGAAGACGGCCGTGCCGTGGTCGATCACGATGACCCGGTCGCAGAGGGCCTCGATGTCCTGCAGGTCGTGGGTCGTCAGCACCAGGGTGGTCCGGCGACTCGCGTTGAGGGCGCGCAGGAACTCCCGCAGCCGGCCCTTGCTGATGACGTCGAGGCCGATGGTCGGCTCGTCGAGGAAGAGCAGCTCCGGGTCGTGGAGCAGGGCCGCGACGATGTCGCCGCGCATCCGCTGGCCCAGGCTCAGCTGCCGGACCGGGGTGTCGAGCAGGTCGCCGAGGTCGAGCAGCTCGACGTACTCGGCCAGGTTGCGGCGGTGCCGGTCGGGGTCGGTGCGGTAGATCTTCTGCAGCACCTCGAAGGAGTCCCGCAGCGGCAGGTCCCACCACAGCGTCGTGCGCTGGCCGAAGACGACGCCGATCCGCCGGGCGAGCTCCGTGCGCTGCTTGCTCGGGTCGAGCCCGGCGACCTTCAACCACCCGCCCGTGGGCACCAGGATGCCGGTGAGCATCTTGATCGTCGTGGACTTCCCCGCGCCGTTGGGCCCGATGTAGCCCACCATCTCCCCGACCCCGACCTCGAAGCTCAGGTCGTGCACGGCGAGCACGTCGTCGCGGCGGCCGCGGAAGCGTCCCGTCTTGCGTCGCACCGCGAACGTGCGGCTGAGGTCGTGCACCTCGATCAGGGCCATCGGGTCCCCTCAGCTCCCCGTCGACGTGTAGTGGCGCACGCCGGTGCGCCAGACCAGCCAGGTCACCGAGGCGAGCGCCAGCGCGGCGATCGGCGAGGCGAGCTGGAAGGCCGCGGGGAAGCCGAACGGGTCAGGCTTGTCGAGGACGTACAGCGCGGGGTACCAGTTCACGAACGCGAGGGGGAGCAGGAACGTCAGGCCCGTCACGATCTCGCGGGGGAAGAGCGTCATCGGGTACTGGTTGATGGTGTTGCCGCCGTAGGTGAAGGCGTTGGCGACCTCGTTGGCGTCGATCGTCCAGAACTGGATGCACGCGAAGCCGATGAACACGGAGAAGAAGATCACCGACCCGGACACCAGCATCGAGAGGGTGACCGCGACCTTGTCCGGGCTCCACGAGACCCAGGTGCAGGCGATGCCCAGGATCACCACCGCCTGCACGAGCCGGGCGAACCGGCGCAGCGCGAACTCGTCCGCGCACACCTGCGTCAGCAACGGCAGCGGCTTGAGGAACATCGCGTCGAGGCGCCCGCTGCGGATCATCTGGCCGAGCCGCTCGATCCGGCCGACGACCAGGTCCGCGGCCGCGAGGGCGAAGCCCGTGGCGCCGTAGAGGAACGCGATCTCCGAGAGGCTCCACCCTCCGAGCGAGTCGACGGTGTGGAACATGATCCAGACGCCGACGAAGTCGAGGGCGCCCACCGCGAAGCCGCTGACCGCCATCATCCAGAACGACGTGGGATAGGCCATCGCGGCGCGGGTCCACATCGACGCGATGTCCCGGTAGCCGCGCACGCTCACGGCGATCAGACCGCCCGACCCGTCAGCCACCCTGCACCACCACCCGGTGGGTCGCCCGGCGCAGCACCAAGGAGCCCGCGCCCAGCAGCAGCGCGGCCCACGCGACGCCGAACGCGAGCCCGGCGACGGCCTCCCAGCCCTCGCGCTTGCCGAGCCAGATGTCCGCCGGCACCTGCAGGAAGGTCGCCCACGGGAGCGCCATCACCACGTCGCGCGCCCAGCCCGGGAACAACACCAGCGGCACGGTCAGCCCACTGAGGAAGGAGGCCAGCAGGAACGCCAGCGTCGACGGTCCGGTCGCGTCGAGCAGCCAGAACGCCGAGGTGGCCACCAGGAAGCGGATCCCGAAGCTCACCAGGACCGCGAGGACCACGCTGAGGGCGAAGCCGAACCACGCCGCCGCACTGCTGGGGAACCGGATGTCGAAGAGCAGCGCGCCCACGATCGTGGGAGCCACCCCCCTGGACAGCAGGTGGTACGCCGCCCGGCCGAGGTCCTGGGCGACGTACCAGCCGATCAGGGGCACCGGCCGGTAGAGGTCCATGGCGACGTCACCGGTCCGGATCCGCTCGGCCAGGTCGGCCGTCGCGCCGCCGCCCCAGACCATCACCGTCATGATCATCGCCTGGCCCAGCCAGACGTAGGTGTAGGCGTCGGTGACGTCGTACCCGCCCGCGTCGGGCTGCTCCGTCCAGACGGCGCGGTAGACGAAGCAGATGATCACGCCGAAGACGCAGTTGGTGAAGATCCCCGCCATCGTCGCCGCGGTGTAGGTCGAGTAGCGCCGGAAGGCGCGCGTCGCCACCGAGAGGTACAGGCCGGGCACGGGATCGGGTGCGTCAGTGCTGGTAGGTGCCGTGCACGACGGCCCGGCCCAGCGTCTTGAACGCGAGGTTGAACGACACCACCGCGGGCGTGACGTCGGCGTCGACACCGAGGGACTCCTCGCCGACGGCGTGCACCACGAAGAAGTAGCGGTGCACCTGGTCGCCCTGCGGCGGCGCCGCACCCATGAAGGCGTGCTGGTTGCCGTCGTTGCGCACCATGAAGGCGTTGCCGGGCAGCGTCGCGTCCTCGGCGCCGGCGCCCGCGTCCAGGGACGTGACGTCGGCGGGCAGGTCGACGAGGACCCAGTGCCAGAAGCCGCTCGGCGTCGGGGCATCCGGGTCGAAGCAGGTCACCGTGAAGCTCTTGGTGCCGGCGGGGGCATCGCTCCACGAGAGCTGGGGCGAGGTGTTGCCGGCGTCGGCGACCTGGTCGTCCTTGAGCGGCTGGCCGTCGGTGACGTCGTCGCTGCCGACGTGGAAGGAGTCCACCGGCGGGAGCAGGTCGTAGGGGTTCGGGCTGACGGGGCGGTCGAGACTCACGCGGACAACCTAGCCGTCGATCCGCCCGTCGGTCCGCCCGTTGGTCCGTGCCGGGGTCCGCCCGTTGGTCCGGCCGCACCGGGCAGCCCGACGGATCGGGGAGCATGGGCGGATGGATGACTCCCCGCCGTACCCCTCGGGTCTCCGACTGGCCGGCCGGCGGGTGGTGATGGTCGGCGCGGGACAGGTCGCGCAGCGTCGGGTGCCGGCGTTGCTGGCCTCGGGGGCGGTGGTCACGGTCGTCTCGCCCGAGGCCACGGCGTCGATCGAGGCGCTGGCGGACGCCGGCGAGCTCACGTGGGAGCGGCGCGGGTTCGTGGCCGAGGACCTGGACGGCGCGTGGTACGTCGTGGCGGCGACCGACGACCAGGTGGCCAACGTGGCGGTGAGCGCGGCGGCGGAGGAACGCCGGATCTTCTGCGTCCGCGCCGACGACGCGACGGCGGCCTCCGCGTGGACACCGGCCGTCGGACGCTCTGCCGGCGTCACCGTGGCCGTGCTGAGCAACGTGCTGGGCCGGCGTGACCCGCGCCGCTCGGCCGCGGTGCGCGACGAGATCCTCGAGGGCTTGCGCGAGGGCACCATCGCCGCACCGCGCCACCGCGACCGCACCCCCGGCGTGGTGCTCGTCGGCGGCGGCCCCGGCGACCCCGAGCTGATGTCGCTGGCCGGCCGCAAGGCGCTGATGGAGGCCGACGTGGTGGTCGCCGACCGGCTGGCGCCGCGCGACCTGCTCGGGGAGCTGCCGAGCACCACCGAGCTGGTCGACGTCGCGAAGATCCCGCGGGGGAGGTCCACGGCCCAGGAGGCGATCAACGAGCTGATCGTGGCGCACGCCCTGGCCGGCAAGCGGGTGGCGCGGTTCAAGGGCGGGGACCCCTTCGTGTTCGGCCGCGGCTACGAGGAGGTGCTCGCCTGCCGCGCGGCAGGAGTAACGGTCACGGTGATCCCCGGGCTGACCAGCCCCGTCGCCGTACCCGCCCTGGCCGGCATCCCCGTCACCCACCGCGGCGTCGCCCACGAGTTCACCGTCGTCTCCGGTCACCTGCCCCCCGGGCACGCCGGATCGCTCGTCGCCTGGGACGCCGTCGCCCGGCTCACCGGCACGCTGCTGCTGATGATGGCCGTCGAGAACGCGCCCGCGATCGCCGACGTGCTGGTGGCGGGTGGGCGCGACGCCGCGACCCCGGTCGCCGTGGTCTCCGACGGGTCGATGCCCGCCGAGCGGACGGTGCTCACCACCCTCGGGGGGCTGGCCGACGCGCTGGAGGCCCAGGCGGTCCGGGCCCCGGCGATCATCGTGGTCGGCGAGGTGGTCCGGGTGGCGCATCCCGAGGCGTTCTAGTGGCCTCTCGCGTCGAGATCTCCGACCCGGAGGACCCGCGGCTCGCGGACTACCGCGACCTGCGCGACGTCACCCTGCGCAGGCACCTCGAGGCCGAGCACGGGTTGTTCCTCGCGGAGGGGGAGAAGGTGGTGCGCCGCGCGGTCGAGGCGGGGTTCGCCGCCCGGTCGTTCCTGATGGCGCCGCGCTGGCTCGACGGGCTGGCCGACGTGCTCGACCGCTCGGACGCCCCGTGCTACGTGGTCTCGGAGGCCCTCGCGGAGCAGGTGACCGGCTTCCACGTGCACCGGGGCGCCCTCGCCTCGCTGCGTCGTACGCCGCTCCCGTCGGTGGAGTCGGTGCTCGACGGTGCCCGGTCCGTCCTGGTCCTGGAGGACGTGGTGGACCACACCAACGTCGGGGCGATCTTCCGCAGCGGCGCCGCCCTCGGGTTCGACGCCGTGCTGCTGTCGCCGCGCTGCGCCGACCCGCTCTACCGCCGGGCGGTCAAGGTGGCGATGGGCGCGGTGTTCTCGCTGCCGTGGACCCGGCTGCCCTCCTGGGAGACCGCGCTGCCCGAGCTGACGGCGGCGGGCTTCACCACCGTCGCGCTGACCCTCGCCCCCGGCGCGGTGCCCATCGAGGACGCCGTCCGCGGCCTGGACAAGGTGGCCCTGGTGCTCGGCTCCGAGGGCCCCGGCCTCTCGGCCCGCTGGGAGGCCGCCGCCGACCGCCGCGCCACCATCCCCATGGCGGCCGGCATCGACTCCCTCAACGTCGCCGCCGCCAGCGCCGTGGCCTGCTACGTCACCGCGAAGCGCTGACGCTTCGGTGGTCGAGGATGCGCGTCAGCGCCGTCACGAGACCAGCGGCGGTTTCGTGACGGTTGCTGCGCAACCTCCTCAACCAGCGGTGGGCGTCGGGATCTCGAAGATCCACTCCAGCCCGTCCTCCTCGTCCCACTGCTCGCCGTTGCGCTCCAGGCCGAAGGAGGCGACCAGGTTGAGGGAGGGCTCGTTGTCGGGGGAGATCGTGGCCCGCAGCACCCGCACGGCCGGGTCGGCGATCGCCCGGTCGAGGAGCTCCTGCATCGCGGCCCGTGCGTAGCCGCGGCGCCGGTGGGCGGGGTCGACCGAGTAGCCCACCTCGACCATCCCGTCGGCGTCCGGCGATCCGTGGAAGCCCGCCGCGCCGACGGCCACGCCGAGGTCTACGTCCCAGATGATCCCGGTGACCCACGGTTCGTCGTCGGGGTGCTCGAGCAGCTGGGTGGCCCGGCGGGCGAACGTCGACCGGAACGACTCGGTCACGAACACCGGGGTGAGCGGCACGGGGGAGAGGCGGTTGGCCTCGTCCAGGTCGGCCGCCGCGAGGGCGGCGTGCGTGGGCTGGGTGACGTGGACGATGCGGACGTGCGGGCTCATGCCGGCCATCCTTCCGGGAAGTCGTCGGCGACCTTCTCCTGCGCCTTGGCGAGCTTCTTGCGGGCCTTGGCCGAGAGCCGGTCCGCGAAGACGGTCCCCAGGGTGTGGTCGGTCTCGTGCTGGAGGCAGCGGGCGAGCAGCCCGTCGCCGTCGAAGGTCACTCGCTGCCCGTCGATCCCGAAGCCGGTCACCCGCGCCGAGTCCGGCCGCGCGCAGTCCACGAACGCCCCCGGGAAGGACAGGCAGCCCTCCTCGGCCTCGTCCAGCTGGCGGTCCTTGCCCTCCGGCAGCCGCAGCACGGGGTTGCAGACCACGCCGACGACCCGTTCGCCGTCGCTGTCGGGGCAGTCGAACACGAACACCGCGAGGTCCACGCCGATCTGGCAGGCCGCCAGGCCCACCCCGTCGGCGGCGTACATGGTCGCCACCATGTCGGCGACCAAGGAGCGCAGCCCCTCGTCGTACGCCGTCACGGCGGCCTGCGGGCGGTGCATGACGGGCGCGCCCCACCGCGTCATCGGCCGGACGGTGCCCCCCTCGGGCAGCCGCCCGTACGGCGCGTTCGGGACGTCGGAGCTCATGGTGCGGAAGCCTAGTAACGAGCAGTTCAGAGCCGGCACGCGGCGCTCGCACGTACCCCCCGGTCCGTGTGAGCGGCAACACGCGTGCCGGCCCGCTGGCAAGTGTAACTCGCAGTTACAGTTGGCCCCATGTCGCTCCCCACCGAGCCCAGCAAGGGAAGCCGTCACGGGGTCTCCTCGCGCGAGAGCCGGGACCCGATCGGCTACGCCGTCGCCGCCCTCAACCGGCTGGCGCAGAGCGAGCTCCTGGACCGCTTCGGACTCCGCAGCCACACCGAGAAGGCCGTCTTCACGGTCACCCGCAGCGGGTTCCGCACCGCGACGACCGCCGGCCGGGCGTTCGCCATCGCCGGTCGGCGAGGGCGGCCCGGCACCCGGCCGCAGGCCGCCGCGGCGCCCGGGGTCTTCGACCTGACGCCGACCGAGGACCAGCGGATGCTGGTCGACCTGGTCGCCGAGCTGGCCGCCGAGGTCGTCCGCCCCGCGGCGTCGGCCGCCGACACCGCGTGCGCGACCCCGCCGGAGGTGCTGCGGGCCGCGGACGAGGTCGGACTGGCCCTCCTGGGGGTGCCCGAGTCGCACGGCGGCCTCTCCGAGGAGCGCACGGCGATGACCGGGACGCTCGTGGCCGAGGCCCTCGCCCACGGCGACCTGGGCATCGCGGTCGCGACGCTGGCGCCCGGGTCGGTGGCCACCGCGATCTCGCTGTGGGGCACCGACCAGCAGCAGGCGACGTACCTTCCGGCGTTCACGGGCATGGCGGATCAGCTGGCCCTCCGGCCGCCGCGCTCGCGCTCACCGAGCCGGCAGTCCTGTTCGACGCACTCGCCCCGACGACCATCGCGACCCGCACCGACGACGGCTTCGTCCTTCACGGCGTGAAGTCCCTCGTCCCGCGCGGTGCGGATGCCGAGCTGTTCGTGGTCGGCGCCCGCCTGGAGGACGGTGACGACGGGGGCGCCTGTGCGCTGTTCCTCGTCGAGGCCGGCACCGACGGGCTGTCGGTCGAGGCCGAGCCGGCCATGGGCGCCCGCGCGGCGTCGCTCACCCGGGTCGTCCTGGACTCGGTCGTCGTGCCCGCCAGCGCCCTGCTCGGGCACGACGACGGCACGACGTACGCCGAGTGCGTGCGGCTCTCGCGCCTGGCCTGGTGCGCCCTGGCGGTCGGCACCGCGCAGGCCGTGCTCGACCACGTGACGCCCTACGTCAAGGAGCGCGAGGCGTTCGGCGAGCCGGTGGCCCACCGCCAGTCCGTGGCGTTCATGGTCGCGGACATCGCGATCGAGCTGCAGGCGATGCGGCTGCTGACGTACAAGGCGGCGGCACGGGTGGCCGCCGGCCAGGACGCGGCGCGTGAGATCGGGCTGGCGCGGCAGCTGTGCGCGAGCAAGGGCATGCGGATCGGCCTCGACGGCGTGCAGCTCCTCGGCGGCCACGGGTTCGTCAAGGAGCACCCGGTGGAGCGGTGGTACCGCGACCTGAGAGCGATCGGCGTGATGGAAGGCGGGGTGCTTGTCTGATGATCAGTCTCGACGACCCGAAGAAGCTCGTGCAGCTGCGCGACCAGGCCCACCAGGTCGCGATGAACATGCTGCGGCCGATCTCCCGCAAGTACGACGCGGCGGAGCACGCCTACCCCAAGGAGCTCGACCTGCTGGCCGCGATGATCGACGGCCTCTCGGAGTCCGGCGCCAGCAGCGGCGCGGGCGCCGCCGGCGTCAAGCGCGACGACGTCGAGAAGAAGGACCGTCGGTCACAGCAGAGGGCACAGCAGGGGGTCAAGAACGGCACCAACCTCGCCTCGGTGATGTCCATCGCCGAGATGTGCTGGGGCGACGTCGGGCTGCTGCTGTCGCTGCCTCGCCAGGGCCTCGGCAACTCCGCGATCGCGAGCGTCGCCAGCCCGGAGCAGCAGGCGCGGTTCGGCGGCCTCTGGGCGGGCATGGCGATCACCGAGCCCGGCACCGGCTCCGACTCGGCCAACATCGCGACGACCGCCGTCCTCGACGGCGACGAGTACGTCATCAACGGCGAGAAGATCTTCGTCACCTCCGGCGACCGCTGCGACGCGGTCGTGGTGTGGGCGACCCTCGACAGGACCCAGGGCCGGGCCGCGATCAAGAGCTTCGTAGTGCCCAAGGGCACGCCGGGCATGACCGTCGAACGGCTCGAGCACAAGCTCGGCATCAAGGCCTCCGACACGGCGACGCTCCGCTTCGAGGACTGTCGCGTCCCGGTGGACAACCTGCTCGGCTCCCCGGAGATCGACGGCCGCACGGGCTTCGGCGGGGCGATGGCGACCTTCGACAACACCCGGCCGCTGGTGGCCGCGATGGCGATCGGCTGTGCGCGGGCCTCGCTCGACCTGACCCGCGACCTGCTCGAGCAGGCAGGCGTGGTCATCGACTACGACCGGCCGGGCCAGGTCCAGTCGGCCGCCGCCGCGACGTACCTCCGGATGGAGGCGGACTGGGAGGGCGCCCGGCTGCTGATGCTCCAGGCCGCCTGGATGGCCGACAACGGCCAGCCCAACTCGCTGGAGGCGTCGATGGCCAAGGCGAAGGCCGGCCGGGTGGGGTCCGACATCACGCTCACGTGCGTCGAGCTGTGCGGCAGCGTCGGCTACGCCGAGACCGAGCTGCTGGAGAAGTGGGCCCGCGACTCCAAGATCTTGGACATCTTCGAGGGCACCCAGCAGATCCAGCTCCTGATCGTCGCCCGCCGCGTCCTCGGCCTGACCAGCGCCGAGCTGAAGTAGGGCCCCACCGGTGGTCGAGGAGGTTGCGCAGCAACCGTCACGAGACCCCGGGACGTGCGCGCTCGCACGGGGGACCGGGTCTCGTGACGGGCGCCGGGGCGCCTTCCTCGACCAGCGGTGGAGCGTCAGGCCGTCAGGCCGGCCAGGGCGAGCACGTCGTCCGGGCCGTCGAGGTCCGGGGTGGACACGAACACCGTGCCCACGCCGCGCTCCACGAGACCGGCCCAGCGGTCGCGGTGCTGGGCGACGGTGCCCGCGTGCTTCTTGGCGGCGTACGCCGCGGCCGGGGTCCGGCCGCGCAGCCGCTCGACCCGGGCCCAGACGTCGTCGCGGTCGCGACCCACGACGGGCAGGTCGAGCACGGTGACCTCGAGGTCGTCGTACGGCCGGCCCACGGCGTCGAGGTGCGAGCGCAGCACCGCCAGCTTGCGGTCCAGCACGTCGAACGCCGACGGGAGGTTGCAGCCGTCGCCGAGCCGGGCCGCGATCGCGAGGGTCCGGCGCTCGCCGTGGCCCCCGACGATGACGGGGATGGTGGCGGCCGGCCGCGGATAGCCGGTCGTCTCCGGCAACGAGACCCGCTCCCCGGCGTACGCCTTGGTGCCAGGCGCCCACAGGGCCCGCATCGTCTCGATCCCGGCCTCCAGCGCGTCCAGGCGCTCGCGGGCGGGCGGGAAGGGCAGGCCGTACGCCGCGTGCTCGCGGTCCCACCAGCCGGCGCCGACGCCCACGAAGGCGCGGCCGCCGGACAGCGCGTCCAGGGTCGCCGCAGCCTTCGCCGTGACGCCCGGCGGGCGGAACGTCACGGGTGAGACGAGGGTGCCCAGCCGCAGCCGGGTGTCCAGGGCGGCCACCAGGCCGAGGGTGACCCACGGCTCGGGGATGGGCTCCCAGGCCCGGTCGACCTGGGGGATCTGGATCAGGTGGTCCATCACCGCGAGCCCCGCGAACCCCGCGGCATCGGCCGCCAGGGCCATCGACCGCAGCCAGCCGCCGGGATCCTCGCCCCAGGGGAAGCGGGACAGCTGGAGGAGCACGGCCAGGCCCTGGGAGGACCTGCGCTCGGCGGTCGGGGCGGCGGCCGCTTCCGGCTCGGCCACGGTGGCGGAGGCCTCGGGAGTGACGACGTGGACGACGTCCCAGCCCTCGTCGTCGACCTCGGCGCGGACGTCGGCGAAGCGCCGCAGCTGGGTGGTCAGCGCGCCGGCCGGGACGACGTACGCGCGGTCGGCGTTGCGACGCCGGGTCTCCGCGGGCGGGGTGTCGACGAGGACGACGACGGCCGGGAGCCCGGCGGCCCGGGCCGCGTCCCGCCACGCGAGCCGGCGGCCGCGATCCAGTCCGAGGGTGTCGACGACGGTGGTCAGCCCGCGCGCGAGGCGGGCGGCGACGATGCGCTCGAGGATCGCGAACGCCTCGTCGGTCGCCGCCAGGTCGTGGGCGCCGCTGCCGACGACGCCCCGGAGGTCGTCGGAGGACACGATCTCGGCGCCGCGGAAGTGGGCCCGGGCGAAATGCGACTTGCCCGATCCCGCGGGTCCGACGAGGACCAGGAGTGCGGGATCGGGCAGGTGCTCGGACACAACCGTGAGTGTGGCAGCGCCCGTCGACTAGGAGACGGTCTTGTAGGGGTCGTGGGTGGCGAGGGCCTTCTCGAGGCGGGCCTGGTCGAGGCGGCTGAAGACCATCTCGTCCTCCTGCCGGTCGCGGATGACCTTGGCCAGCGTGAACGAGGAGGTCACCAGGTAGCAGATCGACAGGGCGAAGAAGGCCTTGATCCACGGGTCGGCCGGCAGGTAGTACACGGCCACCAGGACGGCGAAGAGAGCAACGCCGAAGGAGACGGTGGCCTGCATGTAGAAGGCGCCGGAGTTCTTGGGGTTCGCGTTCTGGGTAGTGGGCATGGCATAAGCCTGCTGGCACCGGGCCGCCGGCGCGCCCGCCCGAGTACCCGTCCTGCGCTGAGTACCGCTACTCGTCCTGACCTGGTCCGATAGGGCCATGAGCCAGCCCACGACCCCGCTCCCGTCCTCCGCCCGACGCCGGCTGAAGGTGTACGCCGACCTGCCCGGTCGCCGTACCACGCAGATCCTCGCCGACGTGATGTTCGTGGTGTGGCTGGTGCTGTGGGTGTGGGCGGGCCACGTCATCCACGACGGGACGATGGCCCTGGCCGGGCCCGGCCATCAGACGACGGAGGCGGCGACCGGCCTCTCGGGCAGCCTGACCGACGCGGGCGACTCGCTCAGGGGACTGCCGATCGTCGGCGACGACGTGGCCGTGCCGTTCGACAAGGCCTCGGCCGCCTCCGACGCGATCGCCGAGGCCGGTCGCCAGCAGGTGGCCGCGGTCGAGAAGCTGGCCCTGCTGCTCGGCCTCGCGATCGCCGCGATCCCGATCCTGGTGGTGGCGATCTTCTACGTGCCCCTGCGGCTGCGGTTCATCCGCCGGGCGACAGCAGGGGCGCGGTTCATCGACGCGACCGAGGACCTCGACCTGTTCGCGCTGCGCGCCCTGGCCCGGCAGCCGATGCACGTGCTGGCCCGGGTCAGCGACGACCCCGCCGGCGCCTGGCGTGCCAAGGACCCCGACGTCGTCCGGGAGCTGGCCCGGATCGAGCTGCGCGCCAGCGGCCTCACCATCCCCGCCCGGTTGCGCGTAGTCCCTGACGTTTGGGCCCCTGGAGGAGGCCAGGACGGGCCCAAACGTCAGGGACTATCGCGACGGCGGTCAGCAGAGGCTTGCGGCGGCGGAGGGCTCGGCGAGCAGGAAGCCCGGGCGGCGGAAGTCGTGCTCGTCGAAGGCCCGGTCGACGGCGGCGGACACGGCGTCCACCTCGTCGTCCGGCACCAGGGCCACGGCCGAGCCGCCGAAGCCACCGCCGGTCATCCGCGCGCCCACCGCCCCGGCGGCCACCGCGGCCTCGACCGCGACGTCCAGCTCCGGGCAGGAGATCTCGAAGTCGTCGCGCATCGAGGCGTGCGAGGCCGCGAACAGGTCGCCCAGCGCCGACCAGTCGGCCCGCTCCACGGCCTCCACCGCCCGGGCCACCCGGTCGATCTCGGTGACCACGTGCCGGGCGCGGCGGCGGATCCGCGCGTCGGCGATCGCCTCGACGAGGGCGAGGGTGGCCTCGCGCAACGACGCGACCCCGAGCTCGCGGCACGCGGTCTCGCAGTCGGCGCGCCGACTCGCGTAGCCGCCGTCGACGAGCGCGTGGGACACCCGGGTGTCGACCACGAGGATGACCAGGCCGGCGTCGCCCAGGGAGAGCGGGACCGGCCGGGTGGTGTGGTCGAGGAAGTCGATGAGCAGCGCCGCGCCCGGCCGGGCCAGCAGCGCCACCGTCTGGTCCATGCCGCCCGTCGGCGCGCCGGCCACCTCGGTCTCGGCGCGCATGCAGGCCTGTACCCACGCCAACCGGGCGGCCTCGTCGTCGGGCAGACCGACCACGGAGGCGATCGCGACGGCGACCGAGCACTCCAGCGCCGCCGACGACGAGAGCCCCGCTCCGAGGGGCACCGTCCCGTCGACGCACACGTCGAGCCCGGGCACTTCGACGCCGGACTCCCGCAGGGCCCAGGCCACGCCGGCGACGTACGCGGCCCAGCCGGTGACCTCACCGGGCCCGATGCCCACACCCTCCCAGCCGTCGTCGGCCTGTGCGCTCCGCACCCGCACCAGCCGGTCCGGGCGCGGCGCCACCGCGGCGTACGTCGCGTGGGGGAGTGCCACGGGCAGGCAGGTGCCCGCGTTGTAGTCGGTGTGCTCCCCGATCAGGTTCACGCGGCCGGGAGCGCGGCCCACCGCGGCCGGGTCGGCACCGTACGCCGCCCGGAACGCCGCCGCCGTCGACGCGGCGAGCCGGTCGGGGACCCCGGGCGACAGCAGTGGCACGGCGTCACTCTAGGGCTGCCGCCCGGTGCCGGAGCGGTCGCGTGGCGGCCCGTCAGCGCGAGCTGCGCGGGGTCCGGCCGCGCACGACGCCGACGAACCGCTGGGTCTGCTCGTCGTCGCGCTCGACCAGCCAGGCGAGGGCCACCGTCGTCGGGTCCAGGTCGGCGACGGGTCGGTGGACGACGTCCTTGCGCTGGTAGAGGCGGGCGACCGACATCGGGACGATGGCCACGCCGGTGCCGGCCGAGACCGTCTCCACGGCCTCGCGCTCGGTCATCCGGGGCCAGTCCAGCTGGGCGGCCTGAGGCCGCCAGCCGGAGCGGTGGGGGAGGACCAGCTGCTCGTCCTCGAGGTCCGCCAGGGTGACCTCCTCGGCGGCGGCGACGAAGTGCTCCGCGGCCGCCACCACCACCGGCACCTCGTCGTACAACGGGATCGCGTGCAACCCGTCGCGGTCGACGGGCAACCGGACCAATGCCAGGTCCAGGGTGCCGTCCCGGAGCAGCGACTCCTGGTCGGCCTCGGTGACCGGGACCAGGGCCAGCGGCTCGCGGGGGTACCGCTCGCGCCAGGAGGCGGCCCACTTGTCGGGCGTGGACCCGGTCACGAACCCGACCCGCAGCCCCGCCCCGCCCTCGGCTCCCATGGGAGCACCGTAGGCGAGCGACCAGGGAGCTAGTTCTTCGGCAGTGTGATGGTGACCCGGCGGTTCTTCTGCCGGCCCGCCTCCGTGGCGTTGCTGGCGATGGGGTCGTCCTCACCGTGCCCGAAAGCGACGATGTGGATCTGGTAGCCGTCGAGCGCGTGACGCAGGTAGCTCGCCACGGCGGCCGCCCGCTGCTGGGAGAGGTCCTGGCCGTGCGCCGCCGAGCCCAGGTTGTCGGTGTAGCCGTTGATGGAGATCGTGCCCCGCAGGTGCGCCTTCCGGACCTCGCCGGCCAGGTGCGTGATGGCGGCCTTGGCGGCGGTGGAGAGGACGGCGCTGTTCTTGGGGAAGGCGAGGTCGGACTTCAGGGTGACCGTGGGCTTGGCGGTCTTCGTGGCGACCGGCTTCGAGGGCGACGGCGAGCTGGGCTTCTTGGTCGGCTTGTTGTTGTCGTTCTTGCCGGACTGGCTGGCGTGCGCCCCCTTGTGCGGCTTGCCCCCGGCCTGGTCGACGGTGTTGGAGTCCCGGCCGATCCACCACATGGTGCCGGCGACGGCGGCGATGATCGCGATGACGACCGGGACCACGACCAGGGCCCGCCTGCGCGGCTTCTCCTCGTCGTCGTCATAGACGTAGGGCGGCGGCTGCCAGGGCTCCTCGGCCGGCTCGGGCTCGGGATCCGGCTCGACGTCCTCGTCGTCGTACGCCGGCTCGTCGTCGAAGTCCTCCTCGTCGAGGACCTCGACCACCGGCTCCTCGTGGACCGCGGCCGCGGCCGCGATGGGAGCGAACATCTCCTGCATCGACCGCGGCGCCAGGCGCGCAGGGTCCTGCTCGGGCTCGGGCTCACGGGCCCTCACCTCTTGGTGTTCGGGAGCCACGATCGGCATCGGGACGACCTCGGAGGGCTTGTCGCCCATCTGGTAGGTCTTGAACCCGGACCCGGCCGACGCCACGAAGGCCGACTGGATCTCGGAGAGGGCAAGGTCGAGCGGGTCGACGTGCTGGCCGAGCGCGGACTGCAGCAGCGCCCGCGGGTAGCTGGCGATGATCTCGTGCACGAAGCGGTCGTCGTGCAGCACGGTCAGCCGCAGCGGCATGTTCAACCGCGGAGTGTCGCTCGTGCCGAACTCGCGGTCGAGGAGCAGGGCGCCGCCCGCCGGGCCGTCGGCCTCGGCGCCCGCGTGGTCGGACGCGCCGGCGCCGGGCCCACCCGGGCCACCGCTGGGCTGCTCCAGGTCGATGTCGCGGACCCGGGCCTCCTCGATCACCTGGCCGTAGCCGATGTGCCGGGAGTGCGAGTCGAAGACCAGCCCGGGGAAGCGGTCGAAGGCCGTCTCCAGCCAGAAGACCACGTCGTCCTCGCCCTGCACCGACCAGCTGCGGTCCTCGGTGCGGATGATCGTGGTCGGCCGGAACTCCGCGAGCAGTGCGTCGAGGTCCCCGCGGCCCAGGGCGTCGAGCAACCTGGTGGCAGGGGAAGACCCACCACGGTCTTCCACGTGGTCCTCTGCCATGCCAGACCTCTCCGTCGCACCCTCTCCGGCGAAGGGGCGCGACAAAAGTGTGCATCGCCGGATGCGGGCGGCCGGGGCCGACCGCCGATGTGGGATGACTGGTCCAGACCACCTGGCCTGGGGGGTGGCACAAGTATCGCGGCGTGGCTACGGGCTCACGCCAAGCGCGCCGATGGCGTCGTACGACGGTGCCAGAAGTGTTGCCGAAGGTTTCCTGTGATGGTGTCCGAGGGGGGACTTGAACCCCCACGCCCGTTAAAGGGCACTAGCACCTCAAGCTAGCGCGTCTGCCTATTCCGCCACCCGGACGAGTGCGGCAGGAAGCGTAGCAAAGGGCGCGGGGGTTCCTCGCATCGCCGCCAGGGGCCCGGAGCGGGTCCCCTGGAGTGCTTGGATGAGGCTCATGGTCGGTGCCTCGGACGACGTCGGACACCCCTCCAGCGACGGTTCACCGGACCCCGCTCACGACCCCGCCGTGGAGGTCGTGGAGCTGTGCCGGGACCTGATCCGCATCGACACCACCAACTACGGCGACGGCGACGGCCCGGGGGAGCGGAAGGCCGCGGAGCACGTCGCGGCGCTGCTCGACGAGGTCGGCATCGAGGCCACACTGTTCGAGGCCGAGGCCGGCCGCACCAACGTCCTGGCCCACTGGGGCGGACCCGCCCGGCAGGACGGCGGACTGCTGCTGCACGGTCACCTGGACGTCGTCCCGGCCGCCGCCGAGGACTGGCGGGTCGACCCGTTCGCGGGCGAGATCCGCGACGGGTTCCTGTGGGGCCGTGGGGCGGTCGACATGAAGGACTTCGACGCCATGCTGCTCGCCGTCGTCCGGGCCCGCGCCCGGGCCGGGAGGGTGCCGGAGCGGCCGATCACGTTGTGCTTCACCGCCGACGAGGAGGCCGGCGGCCACGGCGGCGCCCAGCAGCTGGTCGAGCAGCGTCGCGACGAGCTGGCCCACTGCACCGAGGCAGTGGGGGAGGTGGGCGGCTTCAGCACCACGATCCGGGGCCGCCGGCTCTACCTCATCGAGGCCGCCGAGAAGGGGATGGCGTGGGTGCGGCTGACCGCCCGCGGCCGCGCCGGGCACGGGTCGATGGTCAACCGCGAGAACGCCGTGACGGAGCTGGCCGCCGCGGTCGCGCGGATCGGCACCTACGACTGGCCGTTGCGGCTGACGCCGACGGTGCGCACCCTGCTCGCCGCCGTCGGCGAGCTGGCCGGCACGCCGGCCACGCCGGAGAACGCCGAGGCGCTCGTCGAGGAGTTCGGGGGCGCCGCCCGGATGATCGGCGCCACCATCCGCAACACCGTCAACCCCACCATGCTCGCCGCGGGCTACAAGGTGAACGTCATCCCGACCGAGGCGACCGCCCACATCGACGGCCGGTTCCTGCCGGGCTACGAAGACGAGTTCTGGGCCACCCTGGCCGAGCTGTGCGGCGACACGGTGGTCGCGGAGCCGCTCTCGCACCAGCCGCCGTGGGAGATGCCGTACGACGTGCCGCTGGTCGACGCGATGACCTCGGCCCTGCTGGCGGAGGACCCCGGCGCCGTCGTCGCGCCGTACCTGATGAGCGCCGGCACCGACGCCAAGCACTTCACCAAGCTGGGGATGCGTTCCTACGGCTTCGCTCCGCTGCGGCTGCCCGACGACCTGGACTTCACGGCCCTGTTCCACGGCGTCGACGAGCGGGTGCCGGTCGATGCGCTGGAGTTCGGGGCCCGGGTGCTCGACCGGTTCCTGGACGACATCTGAGACGGTGTGACCGGCATCTCCCGCCGGATCATCGCGGCTGCGAACATTTCGCCCCGAGTGCGCATCCGAACCTGTGACACCTCCACCCCGACCCCTGAGGAGGACGGAGCCATGTCCCCGCGTCGACGCGCGCCGGTCGCCCGACCGATTGCCCGACCGCTTGCCCGACCACTTGCCGCAGGGGTCGCCCTGGCGGGCGCCCTGCTGCTCGGCGCCACCTGGTCGGCCCCCGTCACCGGACCGGCCGCCGCCGAGGGCGCGCCGGCCCGCGCGGCCGCGTCGTGCAACGGCCGGGAGGCGACGATCACCGGGTCCCAGGGGGCGACCCTGATCGGGACGCCCGATGACGACGTGATCATCACGGCCGGCGCCACCCGCGCGGACTCGGGCGCCGGGAACGACTCGATCTGCGTGACGGGCAAGGGTGCGGTCGTCGTCAACGCCGGGCCCGGCGACGACTTCGTCGGAGCCCGGACCCACAAGGGCAAGTCGTTCGTGAGCCTCGGCTTCGGCGACGACACGTTCATCGGGGGCGACGGACCCGACCGGGTCTGGAGCCAGGAGGCGTCCAACCAGACGTCCTCGGACGACCACGACGTGATCAGCACCAACGAGGGCGACGACTACGTCATCAGCGGCAGCAGCAACGCCCTGGACACCGACGTGGTCAACCTCGGACCCGGCGACGACACTCTGGTCGCGTACGGCGCCACATCAGGGGCGATCCTGTCCGGCGGGCTGGGGACCAACGCCCTCCAGCCGCTACCGGGAGCCGACGTCAGCGGCCGGTGGACCTTCGACAACGTCACCGGCAGCGCCGCCCTGGACGGGGTCGCCCGCCTGACGTGGATGTCGTTCCAGCGGTTCGACCTGACGGGGCTGCACGGCTCGCTGGTCACCTTCCTCGGCAGCGCCGCCAGCGAGTCGGTGGTGGCCGGGGGCACCTGCCGGGTGACGCTGCGGGGCCGCGACGGCGACGACCGGCTCACGGTCGACCCCGACGGCTGCACCAGCCTGCCCGCCGGCGACGCCCGGCTCGTGGGCGGGAGCGGGGCACGACCAGCTCACCGGCGCCCAGGGCAACGACGTGCTCCGGGGTGGCGGCGGACGCGACCGCGCCGACGGGGGACTCGGCATCGACCGTTGCACGGCCGAGGTCGCGATCTCCTGCGAGTGAGGTCCGACGTTCAGAAGAGCGTGGGCCGCACCCGGATGATCTTGCGCCGCAGCACGACGCGGCGGGTGCCGTCGGGCGAGACCCGGACCCGGTCCAGCTCCCAGCCACCGTGCTCGGCGCGCTCCACCAGCATCTTGGTGACCACCGAGCGGGAGAAGTCGCGGGCGATGATGATCCGGTCGAACTCCCACTCCACCCCGCGAGCGGGAGGCCGTCGGAGCGCTCGGGACACGCTCACTCGCCTTCCTCGGGTGCCCCCGGACCGGAGACGTCGTCGAGGGCGGTCCGGATCTCCTCGGGGAGGGTGAGCTCCTCGACGCCCAGCGCCCCCCTCAGCTGCTGGGCGGTGCGCGCGCCCACGATCGGGGCCGTCACTCCCGGCCGGTCACGCACCCACGCCAGCGCCACCTCGAGCGCGCTCCAGCCGAGGCCCTCGGCCGCCTTGGCGACGGCCTCGACGACCTGCTGCGAGCGCGGGCCCAGGTAGGGGTTGACGAAGCCGGCGAAGTGGGAGGAGGCCGCCCGCGAGTCGGCGGGCGTGCCGGCGCGGTACTTCCCGGTCAGCACCCCGCGACCCAGCGGCGACCACGGCAGCACGCCGAGGCCGAGGGCTTGGGCGGCCGGGAGCACCTCGTCCTCGATGGTCCGGTTGAGCAGGGAGTACTCCATCTGCGTCGAGGCGAGCGTCGCCCGGCCCGGCACCGCGCGCTGCCAGGTTGCCGCCTGGGCGGTCTGCCACCCGGAGTAGTTGGAGACCCCGACGTACGACGCCCGGCCGCTCGCGACGGCCGTGTCCAGGGCCGACAGCGTCTCCTCGAGCGGGGCGTCGTCGACCCAGGTGTGCACCTGCCAGAGGTCGACGTGGTCGACGCCGAGCCGCTTGAGCGACGCGTCGAGCGTGCTGAGCAGGGTCCCGCGGGACGCGTCGGTGACCCGGGTGCCGGTGCGCCGGGAGATCCCGGCCTTGGTGGCGACCACGATCTCGTCCCGGGCCACGACGTCGCCGATCAGCGAGCCGATGAGCTCCTCGGAGGCCCCGTCGCCGTAGCCGGCCGCCGTGTCGAGCAGCGTGCCGCCGGCCTCGGCGAACGCGATCAGCTGGTCGCGCGCCTCGTGCTCGTCGGTGTCCCTGCCCCAGGTCATCGTGCCCAGTCCGAGCCGGGACACCTTGAGGCCGGTGGCGCCGACGGACCGCACGTGCATGCGCACAACTTAGTGGCCCGCCGCCACCGAGGCCGCCACCCCCCTGCGAGTCGTCAGGTTGCGTCCAGAACCCACCCCCTACGCTGGTCCGCGGCCCGCCCCCGACCGAGAGGCAGACGCGCCGCTCATGGATTACTTCGACGCGATCGTCCTCGGGATCGTGGAAGGGCTGACGGAGTTCCTCCCGATCTCCAGCACCGGCCACCTCACCATCGCGGAGCAGGTTCTCGGCCTCGAGCATCGACGACCCCGCCGTGACGGCGTACACCGCCGTCATCCAGATGGGCGCGATCGCGGCGGTCGTCGTGTACTTCGCCCGCGACATCTGGCGGATCGCCGTGGCGTGGGTGCGGGGGCTCTACGACCCCCAGTGGCGAGGCAACCGCGACCACCGGATGGGGTGGTACGTGATCGTCGGCACCATCCCCGTCGGCGTCGTCGGCTTCCTGGCCAAGGACTTCATCACCGGTCCGCTGCGCTCCCTGTGGGTGGTCGGCGTGGCCTTGATCGCCTGGAGCGCGGTGATGTGGCTGGCCGAGCGGGTGGCCACCCAGGCGCGCGGGGAGAAGCAGCTGACCCTGCGCGACGCGGTCGTCGTCGGCGTGGTCCAGGTCGCGGCGCTGGTGCCCGGTGTGTCCCGATCCGGGGCGACCATCTCGGCCGGCCTGTTCGTGGGCCTGGAGCGGGTCACCGCCACCCGGCTGAGCTTCTTCCTCTCCATCCCCGCCCTCGTGGCGGCCGGCCTCTTCGAGCTCCCCGACGCGCTCGGCGGGTCGATCCCCCTCGGGCCGATGATCGTCGGCACCGTCGTGGCGTTCCTGGTGGCCTACGCCACGATCGCCTGGCTGCTGAGGTTCGTGGCCGACCACTCGATCGTGTGGTTCGTGCCCTACCGCGTCGCGCTCGGCGTGGCGATCCTCGCGCTGCTCGCCACCGGCGCGATCACGGCGACGTGACCCGACGCGGGACTAGAGCCAGCCGGACCGCTTGAAGGACACCCACAGGGCGGCCACGATCACGGCCATCAGTCCGATGGCCCAGGCGTAGCCGAAGCGCCACTCCAGCTCGGGCATGTGCCGGAAGTTCATGCCGTAGACACCGGCGATCAGGGTCGGCACGGCCGCGAGCGCGACCCAGGCGGAGATCTTGCGCATGTCCTCGTTCTGCTGCACCGAGATCCGGGCCAGGTGACCCTGGAAGGCGGCCGTCAGCAGCAGGTCCAGCCCGTCGATGGTCTCGGCGGCGCGCGCGAGGTGGTCGTAGACGTCGGCGAAGAAGGGGCCGGCCCCGGGGTCGATCCCGTCCACCCGGCCGTCGGCGAGCTGGCGCATCGGCTCCTTGAGCGGCAGCACGGCCCGGCGCATCTCGGCGACCTCGCGCTTGAGGACGTAGATGCGGCTGGCGTCGTCGGTGCGAGTGGGGGAGAAGACCGACGACTCGACCTCGTCGACGTCCTCCTGCAGGGAGGCGGCGACCTCCTCATAGTCGTCCACCACCCGGTCGCACACGGTGTAGACGACCGCGGAGGGCCCGTGGCCGAGGACCTTGGCGTTGCCCTCGAGGTCGACCCGCCGGGTGTGCAGCTCGGAACCCTGGCCATGGCGGACGGTGACCACGTAGTGGCTCCCGATGAACATGTTGATCTCGCCGGTCTCGACGGCGTCGCGCTCGTCGACGTACCAGAGCGTGCGGAGGGTCAGGAACAGGCTGTCGTCGTAGCGGTCCAGCTTGGGTCGCTGGTGGGCGTTCAAGGCGTCCTCGACCGCCAGCGGGTGCAGGTGGAAGGCCTTCGCCACGTCGTCGAGCTCGGCCTGGGTGGGGTCGGCCAACCCGACCCAGACGAAGTCGTGGGCCTCGTCGGCGGCGGTCAGCAGGGTCGCGTAGTCCTCGGTCGCGCACGACACCGGCACGCGGCGGCCCTGGCGGTACACCGCGCTGTCGACGATCACGGGCCAGGGTAGTCCGGCTAGCCTGCCGGACGTGGCAACGGTGATCCTGGTGCGGCACGGACGTACGTCGGCCAACGTCGGCGGGCTGCTGGCCGGGCGTACCCCCGGCGTGCACCTGGACGAGTCCGGCGTTGCCCAGGCGGAGAAGACCGCAGCCCGGCTGGCCGTGGTGCCGCTCGCAGCGGTGGTCTCAGCCCGCTCGACCGGTGCCGTGAGACCGCGCGTGCCGTCGCCCGGGCCCAGTCGCAGTGTCCGGTCCGCCGTCGCTCCGGGTGGCCACGGACAAGGGCCTGGTCGAGTGCGACTACGGCGAGTGGCAGGGCCGGCTGCTCAAGGACCTCGCCAAGGAGCCGCTCTGGAAGACCGTCCAGACGCAGCCCTCGGCCGCGACCTTCCCGGGGGGCGAGTCGCTGGGCGCCATGCAGGCGCGCGTCGTGGACGCCGTACGGCGCCGGGACGCGGCCGTCGAGCGCGACCACGGCCCCGGCGCGGTGTGGGTGGCCGTCAGCCACGGCGACCTGGTCAAGGCGCTGCTGGCCGACGCGCTGGGCATGCACCTCGACCTCTTCCAACGCATCCACGTCGACCCTGCGTCGGTGTCGATCGTCCGCTACACGGCGACCAGGCCCTACGTGCTGGCCACCAACACCCACGACGGCGACCTGTCCTGGCTGGTGCCTCCTCCCGCCAAGGGCCGCGCCCGGCGGCCCCGGGTCACCGACGCGGCGGTCGGTGGGGGCGCGGGACCGGTTGCCGCGACCTCCTAGGGCGTGTCTCTCAACTCTCGGCCGTCGCGAGCGTCGCATCCACGGGATGCTCCGCAAGGCGCCGGAGCGACGTCGCTGTTGGCTCATCTACGAGCGACGGCAACGCAGCGGAGCGCCCGTGGGGCGGCGCGCAGCAGGCCATGGAGTTGGGAGACACGCCCTACGCTGACCGGGTGCCGGTGATCCACGAGTTCGACCCGCCCGAGCGCTTCGTCGTCGGCACCGTCGGCGAGCCCGGGCAGCGCACCTTCTTCATCCAGGCCCGCGCCGGCGCCCGGATGGTCAGCGTCGCGCTGGAGAAGCAGCAGGTCGCGGCCCTGGCCGAGCGCGTCGACGAGCTGCTCGACCAGGTGCTGGGGGAGGGGCCCACGGAGACCCTCGTGCCCGCCGTCGCACCACGCGACCTCGACGACCAGGCGCCCCTGGAGCAGCCGATCGAGGAGGAGTTCCGCGCCGGCACGATGACCCTGTCGTGGGACCCTTCCCTGGGCCGGGTGGTGATCGAGGTGTTCCCCCTGACCGACGAGGTGGTCGTCGGTCTCGAGGACGACGACGAGCTCATCGACGGGGCCATCGAGGAGCCCGTCGAGGAACCCGAGCCCGACGAGGTGCTGCTGGTCCGGATCACGCCGGGCGCCGCGCGCGCCTTCGCCCTGCGGGCGGGCCGGGTGGTCGAGGCCGGACGTCCCAGCTGCCCGTTCTGCGGCGGTCCGATCGACCCGTCCGGCCACCTCTGCGTGCGGGCCAACGGCCACCGGCGCCGCGAGGTCTGAGCAGCCGGCGATGGGGGACGGGGCCGTGCACGCGGTGAGGGAGCCGGACACCGACCTGCTGGGCGGCGACCTGGAGCTCCACGGCCGCGTGATGCCGGCATCCAACGCGACCTTCGTGGGCGAGGTGTGCGGCACCACCGTGGTCTACAAGCCGGTCGCGGGGGAGCGGCCGCTGTGGGACTTCCCGGACGGCACCCTCGCGGCCCGCGAGCGAGCGGCGTACCTGGTGTCCGAGGCGCTGGGCTGGGACGTCGTGCCGCTGACCTTCCTGCGGGACGGTCCGCACGGCCCCGGGATGGTGCAGGTCTGGCAGGAGCCGGACCTGGCCGAGGAGGCGGTCACCGTCGTGCGCTCGACGGCCGAGCGGCCCGGGTGGCTGCACGTCTTCGACGGCGTCGACGACCGCGACCACGACGTCTCCCTCGTGCACGAGGACACCCCAGCCCTGCGACGGATGGCCGTCTTCGACGTCGTGGTCAACAACGCCGACCGCAAGGGCGGTCACGTCCTGCCGATGACCGGCGGGCACCGCTACGGCGTCGACCACGGGGTCGCCTTCCACACCGACCCCAAGCTGCGCACCGTGCTGTGGGGGTGGGCCGGGCAGCGCGCTGGCGCCGGACGAGGAGGCCGGCCTCCGGGTGCTCGCCACCGGGCTCGACGACGACCTGGGCGAGGTCCTCGGCGAGCTGCTGACGCCGTACGAGGTGGAGGCGACCCGGCGCCGCACGGCCCGCTTGCTTCGCGTCGGCGCCCTCCCCAAGCCCCGCGGCGACTGGCCTGCCATCCCCTGGCCGCCCTTCTAAGCGGCTCGCGTCTCGAAACCCGGTGAGATGACAGACGACCTCGACGACCGCGAGTCCCTCCGCGCCACCTTCGACACCGTGGCGAGCGCGTACGCCGACGCCCGCCCGACGTACCCGGCCGCGTTGTTCGACGCGCTGGCCTCCGCGACCGGCATCGGGGAGGAGTCACTGCTCCTCGAGGTCGGCTGCGGTCCGGGCGTCGCCACACTGCCACTGGCCGCGCGGGGCTGCCGGATCGTGGCGGTGGAGCTGGGGGAGGGGCTGGCCGCCGAGGCACGCCGGCGGCTGGCGGCGTACCCGAAGGTCTCGGTCGTGACGGCGCCGTTCGAGACCTGGCCGCCGGGGAGCACTCCTACGACCTGGTCTACGCGGCGACGGCCTGGCACTGGGTCGACCCCGACGTCCGCTACCGGCGGGCCCACGAGGTGCTGCGGGCGGGCGGGTACCTCGCGTTCTGGTCGGCGAGCCACGTGGTCCCGCGCGACGGGGACCCGTTCTTCCGGGAGATCCAGGAGGTGTACGACGAGATCGGCGAGGGCGTGCCCGACGACCACGTCTGGCTCGGGCCGGGCGAGCTGCCCGACCAGACGGCCGAGATCGCTGCCGAGCGGGCTGTTCGACGTGGCGCTGGTGCGCCAGCTCGACTGGGAGAAGACCTACGACGCCGACGTCGTTCATCGCGCTCGCTCGACACCTTCTCCGGCCACATCGCGATGGAGGTCTCCGCCCGCGACGCACCTGTACGCCGAGATCCGGCGCCGGCTGGCTCGTCGCCCCGACGGCCTGCTGCGGCGGCACTGGGGCGCCGTCCTCCACGTGGCCCGCGCGCTCTCGTGAGCCGCGCCCCCGACTAGTCTGATCGCCATGCGTTCCTGGCCCGCTCCGGACCTGCCCGCGGTGTCGGTGCGGGCGCCGGAGGTGGCCCTCCACGACACCTCGACGGGCGCCCTGGTGACGACCACGCCGCAGGGTCCGGCCCGGATGTACGTCTGCGGCATCACGCCGTACGACGCCACCCACCTGGGCCACGCGGCGACGTACGTCGCCTTCGACCTGCTCCACCGGGCCTGGCGCAACGCCGGCCATGACGTCCTCTACGTGCAGAACATCACCGACGTCGACGACCCGCTGCTCGAGCGCGCCACCAAGGTCGGGGTGGACTGGGTGGAGCTCGCCGAGCGCGAGACCGAGCTGTTCCGGCAGGACATGACCGCGTTGCGGGTGCTGCCGCCGGCGCACTACGTCGGCGCCGTCGAGTCGATCCCGCTCGTGGTCGACCTGATCCAGCGGCTGCAGGAGGCCGGCGCCGTCTACGCGGTGGAGGACGACCTCTACTTCTCGGTCACCGCCGACCCGGCGTTCGGCGAGGAGTCCCGGATGTCACGCGAGGAGATGCTGCGGATCTTCCCCGAGCGCGGCGGAGACCCCGACCGGCAGGGCAAGAAGGACCCGCTCGACTGCGTCGTCTGGCGCGGCGAGCGGCCCGGGGAACCGGCCTGGGACAGCCCCTTCGGGCCCGGCCGGCCCGGCTGGCACATCGAGTGCACGGCGATCGCGCTGGACCTGCTCGGCGAGACGTTCGACGTCCAGGGCGGCGGGTCCGACCTGGTGTTCCCGCACCACGAGATGTGCGCCAACGAGGCGCAGGTGGCGACCGGCCAGCGGTTCGCCCGGGTGTACGCGCATGCCGGGATGGTCGCGCTACGACGGCGAGAAGATGTCGAAGTCCCGCGGCAACCTGGTCTTCGTCTCGCAGCTGCGTCTCAGCGACGTCGACCCGATGGCGATCCGGCTGGCGCTGCTGCGCCACCACTACCGCAGCGACTGGGAGTGGGACGACGCCGAGCTCTGGGAGGCGGTCGACTCCATCGCCCAGTGGCGGCGCGCCTTCGCGCTGCATGCCGGCGCCCCCGCGGCGCCGGTCGTCACGGAGGTACTGGCCGCTCTCGCGGACGACCTCGACGCGCCGCGCGCCTGCGCCGCCGTCGACGCCTGGGTCGCGGCCACCCTCGGCGACCACGGGTTGGCCGACACCAGCGACCTCCGGCGCGGCCGACGCGGTCAAGCCCTGGTGGACGCCGCCCTCGGCCTCGTCTGAGGACGGTCGGTCACGCTCGGCGCCGCTGCGCTCTGCACGACCGGCGGGTCGCGCGTCGGCGAGACCGAGCGCGAGGACTGGCGAGCGAGCGGTCATGGCGCCGTCGTGACAGGCGCGCGGGCGACCTCCTCGACCAGCGGTCAGGCTTGTTCGTCGCCCCGACGCTTCAGGTACCGCTCGAACTCGCGGGCGATGGCCTCGCCGCTGGCCTCGGGGAGCTCGGTGGTGTCGCGGGTCTCCTCGAGGGACCGGACGTACTCGGCGATGTCCTCGTCCTCCTCGGCCAGCTCGTCGACGCCGCGCTCCCAGGCGCGGGCATCCTCGGGCAGGTCACCGAGGGGGATGGTGACCTCGAGCAGCTCCTCGATCCGGCCGAGCAACGCGAGGGTGGCCTTGGGGCAGGGCGGCTGCGCGACGTAGTGGGGGACGGCCGCCCAGTAGGACACCGCCGGGATGTCGAGGCGCACGCAGGCGTCCTGGAAGACCCCCACGATGCCGGTCGGGCCCTCGTAGGTCGACACCTCGAGCTTGAGCCGGTCCACCAGCTCCGGCTCGGTCGCCGTGCCGGTCACGGGCACCGGCCGGGTGTGCGGGGTGTCGGCCAGCAGGGCGCCGAGGGTGACCACGATCTGGCCGCCGAGGTCGTCGGCAGCGGCCAACAGCTCGGCGCAGAACTGGCGCCACTTCATGTTCGGCTCGATGCCGCGGATCAGGATGACGTCGCGCTCCATGTCCGGCGGGCTGGCGATGGCGATCTGGGTGCTGGGCCAGGTGATCTGGCGGTGACCGCGCGCGTCCGTGCTGACCAGCGGCCGGTTGACCTGGAAGTCGTAGAAGTCCTCGGGGTCGATGGCCCCGATGGTCCGGGCCCCCCAGACCTTGATCAGGTGGTCGATCACCGAGGACGCGGCGTCGGCCGCGTCGTTCCAGCCCTCGAACGCGGCGATGACGACCGGGTCCACCAGGTCCGGGACGTCCTCGATCTCGATCACGTCGCCAGCCTAGGCGCTAGCACCCCGCGCACAGACCCGGATCTCCCCGAGGAGTTCCGGCGGGCTGGACGGGCAAACCTGGCGCTGGACGGGTGAAGTTCTGCCCGTCCAGCGCCAGTTTCACCGGTCGGCCGGTGAATCCGACACCCCGGCGGTCCCCCGCGAATTGGGCTCGCGCGGGACACCGGTGTCACGATCTGGAAAGGCCGTCCGCCAGGTGGACGGATCTTCCTAGGCTGGACGAACAGTCCCTGACCCGAGGAGCCCCGTGCCGACCACCCGTGAAGTCGACGTCCGCCCGGACGCAACCGCGGAGCTCACCGCGCTCCTGCGGGAGCGGATCGTGGTGATCGACGGAGCCATGGGGACGGCGATCCAGCGGGACCGGCCCTCGGAGGCCGGCTACCGCGGCGAGCGCTTCGCCGACTGGCCCAGCGACCTGCAGGGCAACAACGACCTGCTCAGCCTGACCCAGCCCGAGATCATCGCGACGATCCACCGCGAGTACCTCGAGGCCGGCGCGGACATCATCGAGACCAACACCTTCAACGCCAACGCCGTCTCCCTGTCGGACTACGGCTTGCAGGAGCTGGCCTACGAGATCAACTTCGAGGCCGCCCGGCTGGCCCGCCGCGTCGCCGACGAGGTCACCGCCACCACGCCGGAGAAGAAGCGGTACGTCGCCGGGGCGCTCGGCCCGACCACACGCACGGCCTCCATCTCTCCCGACGTCAACGACCCGGGCGCCCGCAACGTGTCCTTCGACCAGCTCGTGGCGGCGTACACGGAGGCCACCAACGGGCTGATCGACGGCGGCGCCGACCTGGTGTTCATCGAGACGATCTTCGACACCCTCAACGCCAAGGCGGCGATCTTCGCCGTCGAGACGGTCTTCGAGGAGCGCGGCCGGCGCTGGCCGGTCATCGTCTCGGGCACCATCACCGACGCCAGCGGCCGCACCCTGTCGGGCCAGGTGACCGAGGCCTTCTGGAGCTCGGTGCGCCACGTCGCGACCGCTGGCGGTGGGGCTCAACTGCGCCCTGGGCGCCAAGGAGATGCGCCCCTACATCGCCGAGATGTCGCGGATCGCCGACTCGTTCGTGTCCTGCTACCCCAACGCCGGCCTGCCCAACGCCTTCGGTGAGTACGACGAGCAGCCCGACGAGACCGCGGCCGTCATCGCCGAGTTCGCCGAGGCCGGCTTCGTCAACCTCGTCGGCGGGTGCTGCGGGACCACGCCGGACCACATCGCGGCCATCGCTTCCGCCGTGGAGGACAAGGCGCCGCGCAAGACCCACGACCTCGAGTCCGGCGATGCGGCTCTCCGGCCTGGAGCCGTTCACGATCACCGAGGACAGCCTCTTCGTCAACGTCGGCGAGCGCACCAACATCACCGGCTCGGCCCGCTTCCGCAACCTGATCAAGGCCGGTGACTACGACACCGGCCTGAGCGTGGCCGCCCAGCAGGTCGATCAGCGGCGCCCAGGTCATCGACGTCAACATGGACGAGGGCATGATCGACGGCGTCGCGGCCATGGACCGGTTCCTCAAGCTGGTCGCCAGCGAGCCCGACATCAGCCGGGTGCCGGTGATGGTCGACTCCTCCAAGTGGGAGGTGATCGAGGCCGGCCTCAAGTGCGTGCAGGGCAAGCCGATCGTCAACTCCATCTCCATGAAGGAGGGCGAGGACAAGTTCCGCGAGCACGCCCGCCTCTGCCGCAAGTACGGCGCCGCCGCGGTCGTGATGGCCTTCGACGAGGACGGCCAGGCCGACAACCTCGAGCGCCGCAAGGCGATCTGCGAGCGCGCCTACCGGATCCTGGTCGACGAGGTCGGCTTCCCGCCCGAGGACATCATCTTCGACCCCAACGTCTTCGCGGTCGCGACCGGCATCGAGGAGCACGCGTCGTACGGTCTGGACTTCATCGAGGCCACCCGCTGGATCAAGCAGAACCTGCCCGGCGCCAAGGTCTCGGGCGGCATCTCCAACGTCAGCTTCTCGTTCCGCGGCAACAACCCGGTGCGCGAGGCGATCCACGCGGTGTTCCTCTACCACGCCATCAAGGCCGGGCTCGACATGGGAATCGTCAACGCCGGTGCGCTGGCGGTCTACGACGAGGTCGAGCCCGAGCTCCGGGAGCGGATCGAGGACGTCGTCCTCAACCGGCGGCCCGACGCGGCCGAGCGGCTGCTCGAGATCGCCGAGAGCTTCAACCGGGCGCCCGGCCAGGTCGACGAGACCGAGGAGGAGTGGCGCGCGCTGCCGGTCGGGGAGCGGATCACCCACGCCCTGGTGAAGGGCATCGACGCGCACGTCGAGGCCGACACCGAGGAGCTCCGCCAGGAGATCGCCGAGAGGGGCGGGCGCCCGCTCGAGGTGATCGAGGGTCCGCTGATGGACGGCATGAACGTCGTCGGCGACCTCTTCGGCGCGGGCAAGATGTTCCTGCCCCAGGTGGTCAAGTCGGCCCGGGTGATGAAGAAGGCCGTGGCCTACCTGATCCCGTTCATCGAGCAGGAGAAGCTCGACAACCCGGAGCTGGCCACCGCCAAGGACACCAACGGGACGATCGTGATGGCGACCGTGAAGGGCGACGTCCACGACATCGGCAAGAACATCGTCGGCGTGGTGCTGCAGTGCAACAACTACGAGGTGATCGACCTCGGCGTGATGGTGCCGGCGCAGAAGATCCTGGACACCGCCCGCGAGGTGGGCGCCGACGTGATCGGGCTGAGCGGCCTGATCACGCCCTCGCTCGACGAGATGGTCAACCTCGCCGCCGAGATGCAGCGCCAGGAGTTCACGATCCCGCTGCTCATCGGGGGCGCGACCACCTCACGCGCCCACACGGCGGTGAAGATCGACCAGAAGTACGACGGCCCCGTGGTGTGGGTCAAGGACGCGTCCCGGTCGGTGCCGGTCACTGCCTCGCTGCTCAGCGACGACCGCCGGCAGAAGCTGCTCGACGACGTCCAGGCCGACTACGACGCGTTGCGCACCCGCCACGCGGCGAAGAACGACCGCCCGTTGGCCACCCTCGAGCAGGCCCGCGACCGAGCAACGCCCATCGACTGGTCGTCGTACCGGCCCCCGCGCCCGCACCTGCTCCTCCAGCAGGACCACGCCGTCTCACCCATCGTGGGCCTCCCCAGGCCGGTGACCGGAAAGACGCAGCACGTCCGGGTGTTCAAGGGCTACGACCTCGACGACCTGCGCCGCTACATCGACTGGCAGCCCTTCTTCAACGCCTGGGAGATGAAGGGGTCGTTCCCCGAGATCCTCAACAGCCCGGCAACGGGGGAGACCGCGCGCAAGCTCTACGACGACGCCCAGACGATGCTCGACAAGATCGTCGACGAGGGGTGGCTGACCGCCAACGGAGTGGTCGGGCTGTTCCCCGCCAACAGCGTCGGCGACGACATCGAGGTCTTCCTCGACGAGGCCCGCGAGCAGCCGCTGACCGTGCTGCACCAGCTGCGGCAGCAGGGCCAGCACCGCGAGGGCGTCCCCAACCGCTCGCTGGCCGACTTCGTGGCCCCGAAGAGCACCGGCCTCAAGGACTACGTCGGCGCGTTCGCGGTCACGGCGGGCATCGGCGCCGGCGACGTGGTCGCGGCGTTCCGCAAGGACGTCGACGACTACAGCGCGATCCTGCTCGAGTCGCTGGCGGACCGGCTGGCCGAGGCGTTCGCGGAGCGGCTGCACGAACGCGTCCGCCGCGAGCTCTGGGGCTACGCCCCCGACGAGCGGCTCGACGGCGTCGGCCTGATCAAGGAGAGGTACGACGGGATCCGTCCGGCGCCCGGTTACCCCGCCAGCCCCGACCACACCGAGAAGCAGGCGATCTGGTCGCTCCTCGACGTGGAGGGCACCACCGGGATGACCCTGACGGAGTCGATGGCGATGCAGCCCGGCGCCTCTGTCTCCGGCATCTACTTCAGCCACCCCGAGTCGCAGTACTTCGTGGTGGGCCGGGTGGGCCGCGACCAGGTCGCGGACTACGCCGAGCGCAAGGGCTGGACCCTCGCGGAGGCCGAGAAGTGGCTCTCACCCAGCCTCGGCTACGACCCCGATGAGTGAGCGTCCACCGCTGGTCGAGGAAGGCGCGCTAGCGCCCGTCACGAGACCCGGTGACCTCGCGGTCAGCCCGTACGCCGCCGTGCTCTGGGACATGGACGGCACCCTGGTCGACACCGAGCCCTACTGGATGGAGACCGAGTACGCCCTCGCCGAGAAGTACGGCGGCACCTGGAACGAGGAGCACTCGCTCAACCTGGTCGGCAACGACCTGCTCGACTCCGGCCGCTACATCCGCGAGCACATGGGCATCGACCGCGAGCCGGCCGAGATCGTGGAGGAGCTGCTCGACGGGGTGGTCGAGCAGATCCGGGTCCGGGTGCCGTGGCGGCCGGGTGCGGTGGAGCTGCTGGCGGACCTGCGGGCGACCGGTGTGCGCTGCGCGCTGGTCACGATGTCCTACCTGCGCTTCGTCCGGCCGATCCTGGCCGCGCTGCCCGAGGCGACCTTCGAGGCCGTGGTCACCGGGGACGCCGTCGAGCGGGGCAAGCCCTACCCGGACCCCTACCTCAAGGCCGCCCGGCTGCTCGCCGTCGACCCCGCCGACTGCCTGGCCATCGAGGACTCCGACCCGGGCGCCCGCAGCGCCGAGACGGCGGGCTGCCCGGTGCTCTGCGTGCCCCACCACGTCCCGGTCCCGCACGGTGAGCGGCGGATGTTCGTCGCGTCGCTGGAGGGCCTCTCGGCCGGGAACCTCCCCGTCCTGGGCTGACCTGCGGTGGTCGAGGAGGCGCGTCAGCGCCGTCACGAGACCCCGGACACCGGAGGGCGGTCCGCTCACCGGGTCTCGTGACGGTTGCTGCGCAACCTCCTCGACCAGCGATGGGCCGCGCGGGTCTCGAGACGCGTCGCACCCTCCGTCGCTGGCGCTCCGGAGCGTGCCGACGCTCCTCGACCTCCCCGCTTCATCTCGCCCGGGCTCGTTCCTCGCCCGGGCGAGCGCGGTGAAATCGTTGCGGGATCGCGACCAACACGGGCACATCCTCCGTGGACCCGGGGGCTGCACCGATGTAAGTTTCGCGCGGTACCGACCCCGGCGTGCGGCCGGGGCCCCGAACCCTGAGGGGTGCAATGAAACGCAACAAGCTCTGGTCCGTCCTGGCGACAGGGGCCCTCGTGGGCTCGCTGGCCGCCTGCGGCAGTGACTCCAGTGACAGCAGCGGCAGCGGCGACGGAGGCAACGGAGGCACCGGTGGCGGGACCGCCTCGGGCGCTCCGTGGATCCTCGGCACGACCGACGCGGTGACCTCGGTCGACCCGGCCGGCTCCTACGACATCGGATCCTGGAACATCCAGTACAACATCTTCCAGCAGCTGATGACGGTCCCGGCCAACGGCGCCGCGCCCGAGCCCGACCTGGCGACGTCGTGCGACTACGACGACCCGCAGACGATCACCTGCAAGCTCCCCGCGGACGCCACGTTCTCCAACGGAGACGCGCTGACCTCCTCGGACGTGCTGTTCTCGTTCCAGCGCAACATCGAGATCGCCGACCCCAACGGCTCGTCCGTGCTGCTCGGCTCGATCAGCAACGGTGACACCGACAAGCCCGCCCTGGCCGACGGCGCGATCGAGACGCCCGACGACACCACGGTGGTCTTCCACCTCAACCAGCCCGACCAGACGTTCATGCAGATCCTGACGTCGGCAACGTCGTCGATCGTCGACGAGGACACCTTCCCCATCGACGACAAGCTCGCCGACGACGACACCGCGAACATGATCGGCTCCGGCCCCTACAAGCTCAGCCAGTACAAGGCGGGCGAGCAGGCCGTGTTCGAGGCCAACGAGGCCTACGCCGGCACCAAGACCCCGCAGGCGTCCCAGGTCTTCGTCACCTACTTCAACGACCCGGCGCCGCTCAAGACGGCCGTCGAGACCGGTGACGTCGACATCGCGTGGCGCACGCTGAGCCCGACCGACCTCAACTCCATCGAGGACGGCGGCAAGGCCGACGTCCTCCGCGGCAAGGGCTCGGAGTTCCGCTACTGGGTGTGGCAGCTGTCCACCGAGGTGGGCAAGAACAAGGCGATCCGCCAGGCCGTGGCCCAGCTGATCGACCGCCAGGCCATCGCCGACAACGCCTACGACGGCACCGTCAACCCGGCGTACTCCATCGTCCCGCCCGGCTTCGGCGGCCAGAAGGACTCCTTCAAGGACAAGTACGGCGAGCCGAGCGTCGACGCCGCCAAGCAGATCCTGGACGCGGCCGGGGTGAAGACGCCGATCAAGATCAAGCTCGGCTACCCGCCGGAGCACTACGGCCCGAACACCGTCGACGAGGCCACCGAGCTGGCCGACCAGCTCAACTCGAGCGGCCTGTTCGACGCCACGACCGACGACGCGGCGTGGGAGGAGTACCAGACGATCTACAAGCAGGGCGCCTACGACCTGTTCATCCTCGGCTGGTACCCCGACTTCCTGGACGCCGACAACTACCTCACGCCGTTCGTGCGTGACGGCGGTTTCTTCGCCAACAACTACTCCAACCCCGAGGTCAACAAGCTCCTCGACAAGGAGATCGGCGAGACCGACCAGACCGCTCGCGAAGACGAGATCGGTCAGCTCCAGGACATCGTGGCCGAGGACGTCCCGCTCATCCCCTCGTGGAACGGGCAGAACGTCGCCGTGGCGAACTCCTCGATGCAGGGTGTCGAGGACACGCTCGACCCGACGTACATCTTCCGCTTCTGGATGATCAGCAAGAACGGCTAGCACGAGGTCCACACGGGGCTGGTGCCCCCGCCGCACTGCGGCGGGGGTGCCAGCCTCCTCGCTTGCCCGGGGAGGTCGTCGACCTCACCCGCCCGAGCGACCGGAAATCTGATGCTGTTCAATGCCGTACGGTCCGCTCGGTCTCGGACCCGTCACAACGCTAGGAGGCAGCCACCTTGAGCTCAGGCTCGGGATCCCTGTCCCGCTACATCGCGGTGAGGCTCCTGCTCGTCATCCCCATGATGTGGGTGCTGCTCACCATGGTGTTCTTCCTGCTCCGCGTCGCTCCGGGAGATCCCGTCAGCGCGGCGTTCGGCGGTCGGCTCAGCGAGGAGGCGCTCGACGTCCGGCGCGAGGCGCTCGGCCTGAACCGTCCGCTGTTCGTGCAGTACCTCGAGTACCTGGGCCAGGTGGCCCGCTTCAACTTCGGCACCACCGTCTCCGACAACCGCCAGGTCATCGACGTGATCCGCGACCAGGGCGGCGCGACGCTGACCCTCACCATCGGGGCGTTCCTGTTCGCCCTGCTGATCGGCCTCCCGCTGGGCCGCCTCTCCGGCCGCTACCGAGACACGTCCGGCGACGCCGCCATCCGGATCTTCGGCGTGGTCACCTACGCCGCGCCGATCTTCTGGGTCGGCATCATGTTCGTGCTGATCGTCGTCAAGCTGTTCCCCGGCTGGCCCACCTACGACATCGCGTCCCCGATCACGAAGTTCACCGTCCAGCCCAAGACCCACATCCTGCTGGTCGACTCGATCCTCGCGGGCAACGGCACCGCCACGCGGGACGTGCTCGAGCACCACGTGCTGCCGTGCCTGACCCTCGGCCTGCTGCTCTCCGGTGTCATCATCCGTCTCGTCCGGGTCAACGTGATCCAGGCGATGAAGGGCGACTACGTCGAGGCGGCCCGCGCCCGCGGCATCCCCGAGCGCGTCGTCGTACGGCGGCACGCCTTCCGCAACGCGCTGGTGCCGGTGATCACGGTGGTCGGGCTCCAGGTGGCCTTGACCCTGTCGGGCGCCGTGCTCACCGAGCGCACCTTCAACTGGCCCGGCATCGGCACCGAGCTGGTGCAGTACCTGAACTCCCGCGACTACATCGCGGTGCAGGGGCTGGTCACGTTCTTCGCCGTGGTCGTGGTGGTGGTCAGCCTGGTGGTGGACATCATCAACGCCCTGGTCGACCCGAGGGTGAGGTACTGATGTTCCGCGCGGTCATCAAGCAGATCTGGAACACCAAGGGCCTGGCGCGATGGATCCTGCTGGCGGGTGGGATCGTCGCCGTCATCTTCGTGATCTTCGCCCTGTTCGCGCCGTGGATCGCCCCCTACGACTTCAACCAGACCCGCGACGCCGCCGGCGTCAAGTTCGTCAAGCTCCAGTCGCCGTCGGGGGCGCACTGGCTGGGCACCAACGACCAGTTCTACGACATCTGGTCGCGAGTGATCTGGGGGGCCCGGACCGCGCTCGAGGTCGTCGTCCTCTCCGTCATCCTGTCGGTGCTGTTGGGCGTTCCGCTGGGCCTGCTGTCCGGCTTCGTGGGCGGCCGGATCGACCGCATCCTGGTGTTCGTCATGGATGCGATCTACGCCTTCCCTTCCCTGCTGCTGGCCATCGTGTTCTCCTTCCTCCTCGAGGGCCTGCTCGGCGGCGGAGCCATCGCCGCGGCGCTGTCGCTGACGGTGATCTACATCCCGCAGTACTTCCGGGTGGTCCGCAACACCACGGTGTCGACGCGCGAGACGACGTACGTCGAGGCGGCACGTGCGATCGGCGCGCGCCCGTGGACGATCATGCGCAAGTACCTCTTCGGCAACGTGGTGCAGTCGGTGCCGGTCATCGGCACCCTCAACGCGGCCGACGCCATCGGCGTCCTGGCTGCCCTCGGCTTCCTCGGCTGGGGGATCCAGCCCAACCAGGCGTCCGAGTGGGGCTACGACCTCAGCCGCGCCCTCGACGACGCGCAGGCCGGTGTCTGGTGGCCGGCGCTGTGGCCCGGCCTGGCCATCATCCTGCTGATCACGGCCCTGACCCTCGTCGGCGAGGGCCTCAACGAGACCCTCAACCCGGCCCTGCGGCGCCGCCGACTGCAGTCCGTTCACGTTCGATGCGCCCGACACGGGACCCACCAACGAGTGGGCGGAGAGGGCGTGATGACCGAGATCGTCGAACGCGACGAGGCCCCCGGGGCTGCTGCCGAGCCCGTGCTCGAGGTCCGCAACCTGCGCGTCTGGTACGGCACCGAACGTGGCGCGGTCCGGGCGGTCGACGGCGTCAGCTTCGACCTCCACGAGGGCGAGATCCTCGGGCTGGTGGGGGAGTCGGGCTGCGGGAAGTCCACGCTGGGGCGTGGCCTGATCGGCCTGCTGCCCGACGGCAGCGCCCGCGACGGGGAGCTGCGCTTCCGCGGGATCGACATGTTGTCGCTCAAGCCCAAGGAACAGCACGCCATGCGCGGCCGCGACCTCGGCATGATCTTCCAGGAGCCGTTGACCCGTCTGAACCCGCTCATGCGGATCAGCGACCACTTCTCCGAGACGCTGAAGACCCACGACAAGTCGATCAGCAAGGCCGAGATCGAACGGCGCTCGCTGGAGGCGCTGCGGACGATGGGCATCCCGCCCACCCGCTACCACGCGTACCCGCACGAGTTCTCCGGCGGCATGCGGCAGCGGCTGATGATCGCCCTCACGCTGGTGCTCAGGCCCGCCTTCGTGGTCGCCGACGAGCCGACGACCGCTCTCGACGTGCTGGTCGAGGCGCAGATCATCCGGATCCTGCACGACCTGCGCAACAACTACCGGACCGGCCTGCTGCTGATCACGCACAACCTCGGCATCATCGCGGAGGCGTGCGACCGGGTCGCGGTGATGTACGCCGGGGAGATCGTGGAGATCGGCGACGCCCGCGAGGTCTTCTCCAGGCCCCGGCACCCCTACACCCGCGAGCTGCTGCGCGCGACCATCTCGCTGTCCACCACGGGCCTGAACTACATCGACGGCGCCCCGCCGGACCTGGTGGATCCCCCCAGCGGCTGCCACTTCCACCCGCGCTGCCCCGACGCCATGAAGATCTGCGCGACCCGTCACCCGATCGAGCGGGAGCACGAGGGCGGGACCCGCGCCTCGTGCTGGGCCGCGGACGTCAAGGACGGCCTCGTGGACGACGTACCGGCGGCCGAGCTCGAGCCGCTCCCCCGGGAGGAGATCGCCGTTGCCGACGAAGCCTGATCCGGAGCCCGCCATGACGCCCGACACTCACGACAGCCACGTCTCCCGCCCGGTCCGAGAACATCCTCGAGCTCGACGACCTCGCGGTGCACTTCCAGCTGCAGGGCGGCGCCTTCTCGCGCCTGTTCGGCCTGAAGGCGCGCAGCGTCAAGGCCGTCGACGGCGTCAGCCTGACGCTGCACCGGGGCGAGGTGCTGGGTCTGGTCGGCGAGTCCGGCAGCGGCAAGACCACGTTGGGACGGGCGCTGCTCGGCCTGGTGCCGGCCACGTCCGGCAGCATCACCTATCACTCGGCCACCCGGGGCGAGCGCCGGGTCTCCGAGATGAGGGGCGCCGAGCTGCGGCGGCTGCGGACCGACCTGCAGATGGTCTTCCAGGACCCGCACGCCGCCCTGAACCCCTCGATGACCATCGGGGACGCCGTGGGTCACCCGCTGGTGATCCACAAGATCGCCTCCGGCGAGGAGCTGAAGAAGCGCGTGGCGGCGTCCCTGGAGCGGGTCGGCCTGTCCCCGGTGGAGCGGTTCGTGGACAAGTACCCCGCGGACCTCTCCGGCGGCCAGAAGCAGCGGGCCGTGATCGCCCGGGCGATCATCCTCGAGCCCGAGGTGCTCGTCGCCGACGAGCCGGTGTCGATGCTCGACATGAGCGTCCGGGCGAAGATCCTGCAGCTGATGATCGACCTCAAGCGGGACCTGGGCCTGAGCTACGTCTACATCACCCACGACCTGGCCTCGGCGAAGTACTTCTGCGACCGGATCGCGATCATGTACCTCGGCCGCATCGTCGAGATCGGTGCCACCGAGGAGATCTTCGCCCACCCGAGGCACCCCTACACCAAGGCCCTGCTCAAGGCGATCCCCGAGCCGGACCCCGACAAGCAGGTGCCCCGCGACCTGCCCCGCGGCGAGATCCCCGACGCCGCCGAGCCGCCCCTGGGCTGCTCCTTCCACCCCCGCTGCCCCGAGGCCGTGGGCGGCTGCGGCTGGGAGTCACGCGACCTGAGGGTGCTCCTCGAGGAGCACTGGACACGCAACGTCGAGGCCTACGACGTGGAGAAGGACCTCATCGGCGACCTGGACCACCTGGACCAGGCGTCGACGACCGCGAAGCTCGGCAAGGGCGGGGCCGGCGAGGTACGCGCGCTGCTGGACCGGATCCGCTCCGAGGACGCCGAGGAGCCGTTCTGGTCCGGTGTCACGAACATCGAGCCGGACCGCAACGGCGTCGAGGTCCAGTTCCAGCCCGCGGACGCCCCGCAGCTGCGCCGGGCCGGCGGCGTGGACGTCGCCTGCGTGCTGTACCCCGAGGGCTGAACGTGGGGCACCGCTCCGCGCCCGACCTCCTGGTGCTGCACGCGCTGCGAGTGACGGGCATGGCGGGGGGCGCGACCATCGCGCACCGGTACGCCCTCGACCGCGACCTCGTCGAGGAGCTGCTGCTCGACCACGAGGCTGCGGGGCGGGTGACGCGCGTGTCCTTCGGGGACCTGGCCGGGTACTCGCTCACCGAGCGCGGGAAGGCGGACGGGGAGAGCATGCTGGCCGCCGAGCTCGACGTGACGGGTGCCCGCGCGACGGTGACCGCGGTGCACGACGACTTCCTGCCGCTCAACGCCCGTCTGCTCCGCGCCATGTCGCGCTGGCAGGTCCGGCCGGCCCCCGGCGCCCCGCTGGCCGCCAACGACCACACGGACTGGGGCTGGGACGAGCAGGTGCTCCGCACCCTGGCCAAGCTGACGGTGGCCCTCCGCGGCCTCGAGGACCGCCTGGTCGCCGCCCTGGACCGCTTCGCCGGGTACGGCGACCGGTTCGCGTCCGCGCTCGCCCGCGTCGACCAGGGTCAGCGGAGGTGGGTCGACGAGCCCGGCGTCGACTCGGCGCATACCGTCTGGTTCCAGCTCCACGAGGACCTGATCGCCACGTTGGGCCTGCGACGCGGCGAATGAGATCGGTAGGCCAGGCGGGACGCAGGTACTAGGACCACTCGACAATGGTGGCGGGACCGGGCGTCCGGGAGGCTGGTCCCACCCTGACTTTCGACTCGAAGGAACCACCATGCACGCGACACCCGGACCCCTCCGCGCCACCGCCCTCGCCCTGAGCGTCTCCGCGCTCGGCTTCGGCGCCCTGGTGGGCCTGACCGCCGTCCCCGCCGTCGCGTCCGGCGGCGGAGACGACGTCCGCACGCACGGTGCGTGCAGCGGCACGACGGACTGGAAGATGAAGGCCAAGTCCGACGACGGCAAGGTCGAGGTCGAGGCCGAGATCGACAGCAACAAGGTCGGGCAGACCTGGAGCTGGAAGCTCAAGGACAACGGCACCCTGGTCTCCGCCGGCACGTCGCAGACCAAGGCTCCCAGCGGCTCGTTCTCGGTGGAGCGCAAGCCGGCCGACAAGGCCGGGACCGACTCCTTCGTCTTCCGCGCCGTGAACCCCAGCTCGGGGGAGGTCTGCCGCGCCACGGTCTCGTGGTGACGCGGCCGGCGCGGCGGCGCGGCTGGCGCTCGTCGCGGTGGCGGCCCTGGTGCTCGCCGCGGTCCCGACCGCCGCGAACGCCCATGACGACGAGGTCCGGAGGTCGGGGTCGTGCTCGATGAGCGCGGACTGGGAGGTCCGCGCCCGGTCCGACGACGACAACCGGATCGAGCTCCGCGCCAAGATCGACCACACCCGCTCCGGCCAGCTGTGGGCCTGGAAGATCAAGCACAACGGCAGCGTCTCAGCGTCGGGGCGCGCGGTCGCGCGAGGTGGACAGCTCGAGGTCGAACGCGCGCTGGTCGACCTCGCCGGTGTGGACCGCTGCACCTTCCGGGCGGTCCGCATCAAGACGGGTGAGGTGTGTCGCGGCACCGTCGATTGGTGAGCCGCGCTCCTAGGGTGGCCGGGTGAGGTTCGTCCGCAACCCCGTGGTGCAGTACCTCGCGATCGCCGTCGTGCTCTTCGTCGCCCTCTCCGTGGCCACCTCGGTGCTCAGCGCCCGGGTCGCCGCCACCGAGGCCCGGGCCGACGCCCGGTCCGTCACCCAGGTGCTGGCCCGCTCGGTCGCCCAGCCCGCGATCCCGAAGGGCCTCGTCGACGGGGACGCCGGAGCGATCGACAAGCTCGACCGCCAGGTGCTCGAGCGACTCCTCGTCGGCGACGTACGACGCGTCAAGATCTGGCGGGGCGACGGCACCATCCTCTACTCCGACGAGACCCGCCTGATCGGCGCGCGGTACCCGCTCGACGAGGAGGAGAGCCGGGTCCTCGAGGGGGGCGGCACCGAGGCGGAGGTCTCCGACCTGACCAAGCCGGAGAACCGCTACGAGACGGCGCCCGGAGGACTGGTCGAGGTCTACACCCGGATCCACTCGCCCGAGGGCGAGCCGATGCTGTTCGAGCTCTACTTCTCCGCCGACGACATCGCCGATCGACGGGCCCAGGTGCTGGCGCCGTTCCAGCGGATCACCATCGGCGGCCTGCTGGCCATGCTCGTCGTGGCGACCCCGATCATCTGGGTGCTGACCCGCCGGCTGACCCGCACCGCGCGGGAGCGCGAGCGGCTGCTGCGTGCCACCATGACGGCCTCGGAGGCGGAACGCCGCAGGATCGCCCGCGACCTCCACGACGGCGTGGTGCAGGACCTGGCCGGTACGGCGTTCTCGCTCACCGCCATCGGTCGCGACGAGCGGGTCCCGGACGACGTCCGCGCACGGACTCGACGGCGCCGGGCGGTCCTTGCGCACCAGCCTCAAGGCGCTCCGCTCGCTGCTCGTCTCGATCCATCCGCCGGACCTGCACGCCGACGGGCTGACGGCGGCCCTGACCGACCTCACCGCGCCGGCCGCGACGGCGAACATCGAGACGAGCGTCAGGGTGTCGCCCGACCTCGGCAGGGTGCCCGACGAGACCGTGGCCCTGGTCTGGCGGGTGGCCCAGGAGGCCGTCCGCAACGCCATCCGGCACGCGCACGCCTCCACGCTCGACGTCGACGTGCACCGCACCGACGGTCACGTCGTGCTGCAGGTCACCGACGACGGTGACGGCTTCGAACCGGACGCCGACCGGGACCCCGGGAGCTTCGGGCTGCGCGGCCTCGCGAGCCTGGTGGAGGACGCCGGCGGTCGGCTCGACGTACGGTCGACCCCCGGCGAGGGCACGCAGGTGCGGATGGAGGTGGGGGTGCGGTGACGACGGAGGACCCGATCACGATCGTGGTCGTCGACGACCACGCGGTCGTCCGCGGCGGGCTGACCCAGCTGCTCGCCGGCGTGCCACGACCTGCTCGTCGTCGGCACGGCCGCCGACGGCGCCGAGGCGCTCGAGGTGGTGCGCGAGCTGCGTCCGGACGTGGTGCTGATGGACCTGCAGATGCCCGGGGTCGACGGGGTCAGCGCCACCCGGTCGATCGTCGCGGAGGAGCTGGCCGACGTGCTGGTGCTGACGTCGTACGCCGACGCCGAGCGCATCGTGGGGGCGCTGGACGCCGGGGCGGTCGGGCTACCTGCTCAAGGACGCCGAGCCCGACGACATCCTGGGCGGGATCCGGGCCGTGGCCCGGGGCGAGTCGCCGATCCACCCCCGGGCCGCTCGGGAGCTGCTCGACACCCGCCGGCCGTCCGCCGACATGCCCGACCTGACGCCGCGCGAGCGTGAGGTGCTCGGGCTGGTGCGCGAGGGTCTGGCCAACAAGCAGATCGCGCGCCGCCTCGGCATCACCGAGCGCACCGTCAAGGCCCACCTCACCTCGATCTTCGCCACCATCGGCGTCACCGACCGCACCTCCGCCGCCCTCTGGGCCGAACGGCACCGGCTCTGACGCCGGTCACCCCGGACCCGCCGCCGACGTCAGTCGGTCGTGAGCTCGCCGGCCGGGTCGTCGGCGGGAGCGGGGACCCGCGGCTCCCGCACGGGGATCGGGGGCGGGGTGCCGCCCCACGCCGGGCAGATGGCCCGGTGGGCGCACCAGTCGCAGGCCCGCGACGGGTTGGGCCGCCAGTCCTGGGTCTCCTCGGCCAGCCGGATCGCCGCCCAGATCGCCTCGACCTTGCGCTCGGTGGCGAGCAGGTCGGCCTCGTCGGGCTCGTAGCGGAGCATCTCGCCGTTGCCGAGGTAGATCAGCTGGAGCATCGCCGGGACCACACCGCGGGGGCGCCAGACGACCAGGGCGTAGAACTTCATCTGGAACAGCGCCTTGGCCTCGAAGCCCTCGCCCGGGCTGCCTGCCCGTTTTGTAGTCCACCACTCTGATCGCCCCGTCGGGGGCGACGTCGAGGCGGTCGACGAAGCCGCGCAGCAGCAGCTTGGAGTCGAGCAGCGTCTCGACGTAGAGCTCCCGGTCGGCGGGCTCGAGGCGCCGCGGGTCCTCGAGCTCGAAGTAGCGGTCCAGGACCTCCCAGCCGGACCGCAGCCACTCCAGGAACCCGGGTGCGGCCCGGCTCCGCCTCGGCGGCGGCGAACATGTCGAGCAGCTCGGGGGCGTCCTCGACGAGGTCGCTCCCAGGTCGGCACCAGCATCTCGCGGGCCGCTCGGGGGTGCGCTCGGCGGCGGGCAGGGAGAAGAGGTCCTCCAGGACCTTGTGCACGAGGGTGCCCCGCACCGCGTCGACCGAGGACGGCTCCGGCAGCCGGTCGAGGGTGCGGAAGCGGTAGAGCAGGGGGCAGGTCATGAAGTCGCCGGCCCGGCTCGGGGAGATGGCGCCGAGGACGTCGACGCCGTCGACGCGGGTGGAGACCCGCTCCGCGGGCGACGCGTCCTGCTCCGGCGGCATGGTTCGACCCTAGTGTCGGGTGCCGACACCGCCTCGCTCGGATAGCCTCGGCAGCGTGTCCGAGCAGCCGTCGTCGCGCCCGACCCCGGCGCGCCCGCGCCCGCCGGGCACCTTCAAGGTCGGCACCATCGCGGGCAGCGACGTGCTGGTCACGTCCTCCTGGTTCCTGATCGCGGCGCTGATCGCGTGGACCGTGTCGCCGCGGGTCGACCAGGTGTCGCCGGGTCTGGGCGGGCTGAAGTACGTCGCGGGCTTCGCGTTCGCGGTCGTGCTGTACCTCTCGGTGCTGCTGCACGAGGCCTCGCACGCCTACATGGCCCGCCACTACGGCTTCGCCAGGTCACCTCGATCACCCTGCACTTCCTCGGCGGCGCCACCGCAGATCGAGGGCGAGGCCCGCACGCCGCGCCAGGAGTTCCTCATCGCCGTGGTCGGGCCGCTGACCTCGATCGCGGTGGGCCTGGCGGCGCTCGGCGCTGAGGTCCGTCACGCCGGACGGCCTGCTGCTGATGGCGGTCGAGGGGCTGGCCGGCGCCAACCTGATCGTCGGCGTCCTCAACCTGGTGCCCGGCCTGCCGCTGGACGGCGGCCGGGTGCTGAAGTCGGCGGTGTGGCGGGCCACCGGCAACCAGCTGCGCGGCACGGTCGTGGCCGCCTGGAGCGGCCGCGCGGTCGCGGTGCTGGCGCTCGGCTGGCCCGTCCTGCAGAGCCGCGTCCTGGGCGTCTCGCCCGACATCTTCGACGTGGTGCTCTCGGTGATGGTCGCGCTGTTCCTGTGGACCGCGGCCAGCTCGCGCACTCGACGTCGGCCCGGGCGCGCGGACCGGCTGCCCGCGCTCGTCGCCCGCCGGCTGGCCCGCCGGGCGCTCGCCGTCCCCGACGACCTGCCGCTGGCCGAGGCCGTGCGCCGCGCCCGCGAGGCCGAGGCCGGCAGCCTGATCACGGTGACCGGTCCGGCGTGCCCGTCGGCGCTGGTCAGCGAGGCGGCCCTGGTCGCGACGCCCGAGGAGCGCCGGCCGTGGGTGGCGGTCTCGACCGTCGCGCGCAGCCTGCGAGCCGGGGATGCGCCTGCCCGTCGAGATCGGGGGAGAGGACCTGGTGCGGGCGATGACCGATCACCCCGGCCCACGAGTACCTCCTCGTCGAGGAGGACGGCAGCATCTACGGCGTGCTCGCGGCCGCCGACGTCGAGCGGGCGTTCCAGGAGGCTCCGGGCCGCGGCTGACCGTCGTACGACGGCCGGTCCGGCCACTAGGGTCGCGGGCATGTCCGACCCGACCGCTATCCCGACGTGCCGCCCGAGGCCTGGGCCGGCGTGCACCGGGGGCCGCTCCGCGTGGGGGAGTGGGTCCGGCTGGTCGACCCGAAGGGCCGCAGGCACAACTTCTGCCTGGAGGGCGGCAAGCGCTTCTTCTCCAACCGCGGCCACCTCGAGCACGACGAGCTGATCGGCCGCGAGGAGGGCTTCACCGTCACCTCCTCCGCCGGCGGCGAGTACCTCGTCTTCCGGCCGCTGCTCTCGGAGTTCGTGGTCTCGATGCCGCGAGGCGCGGCCGTGGTCTACCCCAAGGACGCCGCCCAGATCGTGGCCATGGCCGACATCTTCCCGGGGGCGCACGTGGTCGAGGCGGGCGTCGGGTCCGGCGCGCTGACCTGCTCGCTGCTGCGCGCCGTCGGGCCGCACGGCCGGGTGGTGTCGTTCGAGCGCCGCGAGGAGTTCGCCGAGGTCGCCCGCCGCAACGTCACGCAGTTCTTCGAGGGCGACCACCCGGCCTGGGAGCTGCGGCTCGGCGACCTGGCCGAGGCGCTCCCGGCGTCCGGGGAGCGCTGCGACCGGGTCATCCTGGACATGCTGGCCCCCTGGGAGTGCCTGGACGCCGCGGCGGACGCGCTGCTGCCCGGCGGCATCCTGTGCGCGTACGTCGCCACGACGACCCAGCTGTCCCGCACCGTGGAGATCGATGCGCGTGCACGGCGGCTTCACCGAGCCCCAGGCCTGGGAGTCGCTGGTCCGCGACTGGCACGTCGAGGGGCTGGCCGTCCGGCCGGGCCACGCCATGATCGGCCACACCGCCTTCCTGGTGACCGCGCGCCGGATGGCGCCCGGTCAGCGCCCGCCGCTGAAGCGCCGGCGCCCCGCCCCGGGCGCCTACGGGCCGGACTACACGGGGCCGCGACCACCCGGCGTACCCGACGGAACCGCTCCGAGGAGTGACCTTGGTGACCATCGCGAGGCCGCGGACGGGTCGGCGGAGCGCTGGTTACAGATGTATCAATTCCTGCTCAACACCCCTCGTTCGCACTCACGGGACGTCGTGACGCGGGTAGGGTCGAAACCAGGAGGTGACGCAACGATGGCCACATCAGATGACGCCCCTGAGACGGCGGGTCCGGGCTCGAGCGGCCACGGCCGTGAGGAGCTCGCCAGCCAGGTCCGGTTCCTGGAGGCGGAGGTGCACGACCTGCGCCGCCGCCTGAGCGAGGGTCCGGCGCAATCCGCGGCCTCGAGCTGCGGCTGGCCGACACCCAGCGCTCCCTGTCGGCCGTCACGTCGCAGAACGAACGCCTGGCCCAGACGCTGCGCGAGGCGCGCGACCAGATCATGAAGCTCAAGGAGGAGGTCGACCGGCTGGCCCAGCCGCCGGCCGGCTTCGGCACCTTCCTCGCCCGCAACGAGGACGACTCCATCGACGTGTTCACCGGCGGCCGCAAGCTGCGCGTCAACGTCAGCCCCTCGGTCGACCTCGACACGCTGGTCCGTGGCCAGGAGGTCATGCTCAACGAGGCCCTCAACGTCGTCGCCGCCCTGGAGTTCGAGCAGGTCGGCGAGGTCGTGATGCTCAAGGAGCTCCTGGCCGACGGCGAGCGCGCCCTGGTCATCGCCAACGCCGACGAGGAGCGCGTCGTCCGCCTGGCCCAGCCGCTGCGCGAGGACACCATCCGCGCGGGCGACAGCCTGCTGCTCGACGCCCGCGCCGGCTACGTCTACGAGAAGGTGCCGAAGTCCGAGGTCGAGGAGCTCGTCCTCGAAGAGGTGCCGGACATCGACTACAGCCAGATCGGCGGCCTGGTCTCGCCAGATCGACGCGATCCGTGACGCCGTCGAGCTGCCCTACCTGCACCCCGAGCTGTTCCTCGAGCACCAGCTCAAGCCGCCGAAGGGCGTGCTGCTCTACGGCCCGCCCGGCTGCGGCAAGACGCTGATCGCCAAGGCCGTCGCCAACTCGCTGGCCAAGAAGGTCGCCGCGAAGACCGGCCAGGAGGGGAAGTCCTACTTCCTCAACATCAAGGGCCCCGAGCTGCTCAACAAGTACGTCGGCGAGACCGAGCGACACATCCGGCTGGTGTTCCAGCGGGCCCGTGAGAAGGCCAGCATGGGCACGCCGGTGATCGTGTTCTTCGACGAGATGGACTCGCTGTTCCGCACCCGCGGCTCGGGGGTGTCCTCCGACGTCGAGAACACCATCGTCCCGCAGCTGCTCAGCGAGATCGACGGTGTCGAGGCATTGGAGAACGTGCTGGTGATCGGTGCCTCCAACCGCGAGGACATGATCGACCCCGCGATCCTGCGGCCCGGTCGCCTCGACGTGAAGATCAAGATCGAGCGCCCCGACGCCGAGTCGGCCCGCGACATCTTCAGCAAGTACCTCGTCAACTCGTTGCCGCTGCACGCCGACGACCTGGCGGAGTTCGGCGACGACCGCGACGCGTGCGTCGCGGCGATGATCCAGGCGACCGTCGAGCGGATGTACACCGAGAGCGAGGAGAACCGCTTCCTCGAGGTGACCTACGCCAACGGCGACAAGGAGGTCCTCTACTTCAAGGACTTCAACTCCGGCGCGATGATCCAGAACATCGTCGACCGGGCCAAGAAGATGGCGATCAAGGACCGGCTCGAGCACGACCAGCGCGGCATCCGGGTCTCGCACATGCTCCAGGCCTGCGTGGACGAGTTCAAGGAGAACGAAGACCTCCCCAACACCACCAACCCCGACGACTGGGCCCGCATCTCCGGCAAGAAGGGCGAGCGGATCGTCTTCATCCGCACGCTCGATCACCGGCAAGCAGGGCACCGAGCCGGGCCGTTCGATCGACACGGTGGCCAACACCGGCCAGTACCTCTAGACCGGCCGGACGGCGAGGGACACCGTGCCGGAGGACGAGCTGGAGCGACGCGACTACGAAGCGTTGCTCGCGACCCGGGGCGAGCTGGGCCCGGACTACGAGAAGGCGTTGGTCGACTCCTTCGCCGACCGGATCCAACGGTCGGTGGAGTCTCGGGTCAAGTCGGAAGCGGTCCACCTGCGTCAGGACCGCGACGACGAGCGCGGTGACCGGCAGCGTCAGCTGGCACTGGGCATCGTCTCGCTCGGCGTCAGCATCCCGATCACGATCCCGCTCGCGCTGACCGACCACCTGCCGGCGGTGGTGGTGTCCTGGGTGGGCATCGTCGCCGTCAACTTCGCCCATGCGTCGGTGGTCCGGTCGCGACAGCGTCGCCACGGTGGCTGACGGCGAGGAGAGGGTCTCCTAGCCCGGCGCGTGCACCCAGACGCTCGGGAAGCCACGCGGCCGGCCGCTCCGCGACGGCTGCCGCGTGCGACCGGCAACCCGAAGGCCGGCCCGGGTGACCAGCGCCTCGGCCGACTGCGCGCTCGGCGGGTCGCCGTACTGACTGGCCACCAGCCGCCCGCCGGGGGCGACGACGTGGTCCAGCTGGTGCTGCAGCAGCTGCGGGTGCAACGCCGGGTCGACCACGTCGAGGAGCACGTGCACGACGTCGAAGCGCTCGCCCTCCGGGTGCCGCCAGCTGAGCGCGTCGCCGACGAAGAAGTGCGCCGCCAGCTCCGGGTGGTCGGCGCGGGCGCGGTCGATGAGATCGGGAGCGATGTCGACGCCGTACGGCTCGAGCGCGATCCCCGCGTCGGCCGCCCAGGCGACCATGCTGACCGGGAGATGCCCGTTGGCGCAGGCGTGGTCGAGGAACCGGACCGGGCGCCGCGACCCGTCGAGCGCGTCGACCAGGACTCCGCGACTGTCGCGCCACTCGGCGTCGGTGCCGCCGAAGCCGGAGCCTCCCTGCGGGGTGTCGGCCCGCAGGTACGGGCCGACGAGGGTCCGCGCGATGTCGGCCGTACGCCGCTCGTAGGACATCGTCCGCCGCGAACGGTCGCTCGCCTCGACGAGAGAGGCGAGCGCGCCGTCGCCCTGCTCGCCGAGCAGGATGACCGCCTCGGGCACCGAGCCCGTCCACCACGGGACGTCCGCGTGGGGCAGTCGGTCGCCGGCGTACCTCCCGCCGTCGACCCGGAACACGACGTGCCGGCGGTCGTGGTCGAGGGCCAGCGGGTGGGTGGCCTGGCGGCGGAACCCCATCGACACCAGAGGGATGCGCAGCACCGCGTCGTCCCACACGTCCTCGCCGGGGAGCCGTTCGCCGGTGGGTGGCACCCAGCGGCCGTCCTTCCGGTGCAGCACCACGTGCGCGCCGCCCTCTGTGTCGGCGTCCTCCACGAGGCAGACCACGGTGACCCGGCGGATCCGGGCCCAGTCGACGGCACCGGGGTCGGTGACCTCGTCGAAGCGCTCGGTGTCCCGCACCAGGGCCGGCCACCCGGCGTACCCGAGCTCCTGCGCGAGGTCGTGCTGGACGGCCGTGAGCCGCGTCTCCGGTGCGGTCAGCCGCACGTCGCGGAGGCGCTCCTTGGCGCGGCGGCGGGCCTGCTCGAGATCGATCATCATGACGGTTCCTCCATGGCGTGCCGACGTCCGCTGCTCGGCGGAGAGACCGTGATCGGGTCCTCTCGGGTGCTGCTGGGTGGGCTCGGCCCTTTCCGCGGACGGGTGGCACCCCTGGAGTGCGCGTCCGGAACCTACCCCGCCGCGGACGCCGTGCTCAAGAGGCGGGAGCCGCCGGCTCGGTCACGTCGGCGACGGTCGCGTCCAGGGCGTTGACCAGGGCCGCCGCGTCGACCGTCAGCGCCACGCCGTGGGCACCACCACCGATGGAGACGGTGCCGGTCATGCTTGCGTCGGCGATGACCGGCAGGGCGGTCAGGCTGCCGAGCGGCGTGATGGTGCCGCGCTCGTACCCCGTCACCTCGCGGGCCTCCTCGGCCGGCGGCATCGAGAGCCGGTTGACCCCGAGCAGCGCGCGGAGCTTGGGCCAGGCGATCTCGCGGTCGCCCGGCACCAGCACGAACCGGTGGTCGCCCTCGGCGACCCGCACGACCAGGGTCTTCACGACCTGTCGCGGCTCGAGACCGCGGGCGGCCGCCGCCTCGGCCAGGGACCCGACCGGTCCGTGCCGTGGTGACGACGTGGTCGAGGCCCAGCGCGTCCGCCGCCGCCGTCGCCCGGTCTGTGCCACTGGGGCCGCTGGGCCCGCCCGGCTCGCTCACGCGCGGACCGCCTCGCCGATGTAGCCGGCCGTGAACGGTTTCGGGCCGCCCGGAAGCGGGCCGCGCTCGATCGTCCGGACCGTCAGACCGGCGGCCTCGGCGAGCAGCACGGGGTCGCGCGTCAGGTGGCAGCCGCCGGCGACCCGCCGCTGCACCGGCTCCAGACGGTGCTGCCACACAGCCACTCCGGGCTCCTCGGAGAGGCCGTGCTCCAGGAAGTGCAGCGTCCCTCCGGGCTTGAGCACCCGCCGTACCTCCCGCAGGGCGGCCTCCGGGTCCGGGATCGTGCAGAGGGTGAAGGTCGTCAGCGCCGCGTCGTACGTCGCGTCCGCGACGCTCAGGTGCTCGGCGTCGCGGCCGATCCGACCGATGGAGATCGAGGTCTCCATCCGCCGGTCGGCCGACCTCTCCCAGGCCAGCTCGGACGGGTCCACCACGTCCACCTGGAGGACCGTGTCGGGATACCAGCGGACGTTGAGGCCGCTGCCGAAGCCGAGCTCGAGCACCCGTCCGTGCAGCCCCTCGCACGCGAGGCTGCGCAGCTCGTCGATCTCGCGTCCTCGGAGGGTCGCGTCGACGAGGCGTGGCACGACGCGGTCGGTCCACCAGCCCATCGCGTCGACCTCTTCCTCGGGTGGCGGCGGCCCGCCGTCGTAGTCTCTTCGTGTGAGCGTACGACGGGTGATGGGCACCGAGGTCGAGTACGGCGTCACCGTGCAGGGTCAGCCGATGGCCAACCACATGGTGGCCTCGTCCCAGGTGGTCAACGCCTACGCCTCGGCCACGGCCAAGGCGCGCCGGGCCCGGTGGGACTTCGAGGAGGAGTCGCCGCTGCGGGACGCGCGCGGGTTCGACATGTCCCGGCAGGTCGCCGACCCCAGCCAGCTCACCGACGAGGACATGGGCCTGGCCAACGTGATCCTCACCAACGGTGCCCGCCTCTACGTCGACCACGCCCACCCGGAGTACTCCACGCCCGAGGTGACCACCCCGCTCGACATCGTCCTCTGGGACAAGGCGGGGGAGCAGGTGATGCTCGACGCCTCGCGGATGGCCGCGCTGGTGCCCGGCACCCAGCCGATCCACCTCTACAAGAACAACACCGACAACAAGGGCGCCTCCTACGGCGCCCACGAGAACTTCCTGATGCGGCGCTCGACGCCGTTCGGCGACATCGTCCGCCACCTGACGCCGTTCTTCGTGTCCCGGCAGGTGGTCTGCGGGGCCGGCCGGGTCGGGATCGGCCAGGACGGCCGCGAGCACGGCTACCAGATCAGCCAGCGGGCCGACTTCTTCGAGGTCGAGGTCGGCCTCGAGACCACGCTGAAGCGGCCGATCATCAACACCCGCGACGAGCCGCACGCCGACCCCGAGAAGTACCGCCGACTGCACGTGATCATCGGCGACGCCAACCTGGCCGAGGTGTCGACGTACCTCAAGCTCGGCACCACCGCGCTGGTGCTCGCGATGATCGAGGACCGCTTCATCACCCGCGACCTGGGGGTCGACACGCCGGTGGCGGCGCTGCGGGCGGTCTCCCACGACCCGAGCCTCCAGCACCAGGTGACGATGGAGGACGGGCGCAAGCTGACCGCCGTCCAGCTCCAGATGGAGTACCTCGACCTGGCCCGCAAGTACGTCGAGGACCGCTACGGCGACGACGCCGACGCCCAGACCAAGGACGTGCTGACCCGCTGGGAGTCGGTGCTCGGCCGGCTGGAGCGTGACCCGATGCTCTGCGCCAAGGAGCTGGACTGGGTGGCCAAGCTCTCGCTGCTGGAGCAGTACCGCCAGCGCGACGGGCTGGACTGGTCCGACGCCAAGCTCCAGCTGATCGACTACCAGTACTCCGACATCCGCCCCGAGAAGGGCCTCTACCACCGGCTGGTCGGGCATGGGCCGGATCGAGCGGCTGCTCACCGACGGCGAGGTGGAGCGGGCGATGCACGACCCGCCGGAGGACACCCGCGCCTACTTCCGCGGCCGCTGCCTGGAGAAGTACGCCGACTCCGTCGCCGCCGCCTCCTGGGACTCGGTGATCTTCGACCTCCCCGGCCGCGAGTCCCTCCAGCGCGTCCCCACCATCGACCCGCTGCGCGGCACCAAGGCCCACGTCGGCGCCCTGATCGACCGCTGCGACACCGCCTCCGCCCTGTTCAACGAGCTCACCCAGCGCTGACGGCATTTCGCAGGTCGAGGAGGCGCGCCAGCGCCTGTCACGAGACCCGATGAGCCTCGATGGGTCACCGAGTCTCGTGACGGTTGCTAGCGCAACCTCCTCGACCAGCGGCAGATGAGCTGTTCGCGTGTGGCGAATCAGCGTCGGATCGCGCTGGCCCCCGCTATAGGGTCGAGGCATGGCCCAGGAGCAGAAGCAACCGAAGAAGAGCGCCGAGGAGGCCGCCCCCCAGGAGGAGGCGGCCACCGAGTCCGACGTTGCCGAGCGCAAGGAGGCGCTCGACGACGACGTGGACGCCATCCTCGACGAGATCGACGAGGTGCTGGAGTCCAACGCCGAGGACTTCGTGAAGTCGTTCATCCAGAAGGGCGGCCAGTGAGCCCCGACCCGTCCGCCCCCTTCGGGGCCCGGCTCCCCGCGGCGTACATGGTCCCGGGCACCTCCTCGTTCACCGACTTCCTGGCCGGCCAGGCGCCCGACCTGCTCCCGTCCCATCGATCGCTGCCGCCGGGCCAGGCCGGCGACCTCGCGCCGCACGGCACCACGATCGTGGCGGCGACCTTCCCCGGCGGCGTGGTGATGGCCGGAGACCGGCGCGCCACGATGGGCAACGTCATCGCCCAGCGAGACATCGAGAAGGTCTTCCCCGCCGACGAGTTCTCCGCCGTCGGCATCGCCGGCTCCGCGGGGCTCGCGGTCGAGATGGTGCGGCTGTTCCAGACCGAGCTCGAGCACTACGAGAAGATCGAGGGCATCACGCTCTCGATGGCCGGCAAGGCCAACCGGCTGGCGGCGCTGATCCGCTCCAACCTGGCCATGGCCATGCAGGGCCTCGCGGTCGTGCCGCTGTTCGCCGGCTTCGACCACGCCACCGGCGGCGGCCGGATCTTCTCCTACGACGTCACGGGCGGGAGGTACGAGGAGACGGCGTTCCACTCGGTCGGGTCCGGGTCGCTGTTCGCGCGCGGGGCCCTGAAGAAGATCTACCGCGACGACCTCTCCGAGACCGACTGCGTGATGGCGCTCGTCCAGGCCCTGTACGACGCCGCCGACGACGACTCCGCCACCGGCGGCCCCGACCTGACGCGCCGGATCTTCCCGGTCGTCCACGTGATCACGGCCGACGGCGGCCGCCGGCTGAGCGAACCGGAGGTGGCCGAGATCGCCGATCGGATGATCGCCGGCCGGATGCAGCGCCCCGACGGACCCCAGCGCCGCAGCCCCGACCCGAGGGTCCACGCAGATGAGCATGCCCTTCTACGTCTCGCCCGAGCAGCTGATGAAGGACCGGGCGGACTACGCCCGCAAGGGCATCGCCCGCGGCCGTTCGGTGGTCGTGGTGCAGTACGTCGGCGGGGTGCTGTTCGTCGTCGGAGAACCCCTCCCAGGCGCTGCACAAGGTCTCCGAGATCTACGACCGGATCGCCTTCGCCGCGGTCGGCCGCTACAACGAGTTCGAGAACCTCCGCATCGCCGGCGTCCGGCTCGCCGACATGCGCGGCTACTCCTACGACCGCCGCGACGTCACCGGCCGTGGCCTGGCCAACGCCTACGCCCAGACCCTCGGCACCATCTTCTCCAGCGGCGGCGAGAAGCCCTACGAGGTCGAGCTGTTCGTCGCCGAGATCGGCGAGTCGGCCGCCGACGACCAGATCTACCGGCTCACCTACGACGGCCAGGTGGCCGACGTGCAGCGGTACGGCGTGATGGGCGGCGCCGCCGACGTCGTGGCGACCTTCCTCGGGGAGCGCTACGCCGACGGGACGTCCCTCGAGGACGCCGTACGGCTGGCCGTCTCCGCACTCGGGCACACCGAGGACGGCGACCGGGTGATCCCCGACGAGGACCTCGAGGTCGCGGTGCTGGACCGCACCCGACCCCAGCCCCGCAAGTTCCGTCGGATCACGCCGGCGAGACTGCGTGAGCTCCTGGGCGAGCGCGGCCCGGCCGAGCACAACCCCGAGCCGGAGGGTGAACACAGCGGGGCCGCCCAGGCGGCACCTCCCGGCGCCGAGGGACCGCCCTCGTCGCGCGGTCTCCGACCCGGAGCCCGGCTCCGAGCCGGCCCCGGAGCCGTCCCCGGACGACGAACCCCCGATCGCCCCGCCCGCCTGAGCCGAACGGCGGCGCGCAAGGTTCGGCGTCGTTCCTGACCGTTCGTGAGCGTTGCAACGACCGCCGAACGTCAGGGACACCCGGTCGACCGGGTGTTCCGCCCGGCCCCTCAGACCGCGAGGTCGAGGGCCAGGGAGGTGGGGTGCGGGACGGTGGCGTCGGAGGGCTCGAGGACGCGGTCCACGTCGGGGTGCATCAGCAGGTAGTCGCGGTACCCGAGCTCGCTGAGGGAGACGTGGTCCAGGCCCTGCTCCCAGAGGCCGCGGCGGAGGGAGACGCTCACGCCGTCCGCGACGAGGAGGCCGTGCACGTGGGCGGAGGTACGGCGCCGCAGCGTGTAGACGTGCCGCATCAGGCGCTCCAGCGCGGGCGGTCCGACGGCGGTCGCGGCCAGGTCGATGACGACCAGGTCGCCGGGCTCGCCGTACCCCAGCGACCGGTGCACGCGGCCGACCAGGTCGACCGTGGAGCGGTTGTCGAGACGCACCCGCGTCCCGACGTACCTCCCGGTGCCGGGTTCGAACGGGCCGCGGTCGAACGGGCCCGGCCCGAACGTCACGGCGTAGCCGAACGGCTCCAGGCGCCCCGGCGCCTCGAGGAGCCACTTCTCGACCGAGCTGACGGGTCCGACCGGCGCGACGTCGTAGTGCCGTCGGGTCCCGGACGCGTCGGGGCCGTAGGTGCCCAGCCAGCGCTGCAGCCGGGCCGTCTCGTGCCGGCGCTCGTCGTGCGGGAAGCGCCAGAGCCGCTGCATCTCGTGGAGCAGGTCGGTGCGCCCACGCACCGGGAACGCGTCCAGCGTCGCCGCGGGGATCTGCAGCAGCTGCTGGACCTTGGCGCGGCTGCCGACGTCGTCCCAGTAGCCGAAGCCGCCCCCCGAGACCGGGAGGTCGTCGGGGTGCCGGGCCCTGACGTGCTCCGCCAACGCCAGGAACACCGGGTGGTCCTCGGGCCCCACGTAGAGGGGCGGCGCCAGCACGAACGTCCCCGACGTCACCCAGGCGTCCACCTGGTGGTGGATCTCGCCCAGCCGCTCGGCCACCTGGCTCGTCGGCAGGAACCACTGCGAGGCGAGCTCGTGCACGATCCACGGCGGCTCTACGCTCAGCGGGCTCGCGACGCTCACGAGTCGCATGGTGGGGCAGCGGGAGCCCGCCCGGTGGGGGTTCGGGCACATCTGGCCCACCGGCATGGACCAGTGCCCATACCGTGACCATGCCCGTCCGGCCCGGTAGGCGGGCCCCCGACCGCCCGAGCGCCTAGGCTGGGGACGTGGACCGGCGGATCTTCGGCATCGAGAACGAGTACGGCGTCACGTGCACGTTCAAGGGCCAGCGGCGGCTGAGCCCCGACGAGGTCGCCCGCTACCTGTTCCGCAAGGTCGTCAGCTGGGGCCGCAGCAGCAACGTCTTCCTCCGCAACGGCGCCCGCCTCTACCTCGACGTCGGCAGCCACCCGGAGTACGCCACCCCCGAGTGCGACGACATCGCCGAGCTCGTCACCCACGACAAGGCGGGGGAGCGGGTCCTCGAAGGGCTCCTCCTCGACGCCGAGCAGCGGCTGCACGACGAGGGCATCGCCGGCGAGATCTACCTCTTCAAGAACAACACCGACTCGGCCGGCAACTCCTACGGCTGCCACGAGAACTACCTGGTCGGCCGGGCCGGCGAGTTCAGCCGGCTGGCCGACGTGCTCATCCCGTTCCTGGTGACCCGGCAGATCATCGTCGGCGCCGGCAAGGTGACCCAGACCCCGCGCGGGGCGTCGTACGCCGTCTCGCAGCGTGCCGAGCACATCTGGGAGGGCGTCTCGTCGCGCCACCACCCGGAGCCGGCCGATCATCAACACCCGCGACGAGCCGCACGCCGACGCGGAGAAGTACCGCCGCCTCCACGTCATCGTCGGCGACTCCAACATGAGCGAGACCACCACGATGCTCAAGGTGGCCTCGTGCGACCTGGTGCTGCGGATGATCGAGGAGGGCGTGGTGATGCGCGACCTGACCCTCGAGAACCCCATCCGCGCGATCCGCGAGATCTCCCACGACATGACCGGGCGGCGCACGGTCCGGCTGGCCAACGGCCGCGAGGCGAGCGCGCTGGACATCCAGGGCGAGTACCTCGCCAAGGCCCGCGCCTTCGTCGACCGGCGTGAGATCTCCACGCCGCTCATCGAGCGGGCCCTCGACCTGTGGGAGCGCGGCCTCAAGGCCGTCGAGTCCGACGACCTGGGCCTGGTCGACCGGGAGATCGACTGGGTGATCAAGTGGAAGCTCATCGAGCGCTACCGCGCCAAGCACGGCCTGCCGCTCGGCCACCCGCGCATCGCCCAGCTCGACCTGGCCTACCACGACATCCACCGCGGCCGGGGCCTCTACTACCTGCTCGAGAAGCGCGGCGCCGTCGCGCGGGTCACCACCGACCTGAAGATCTTCCGGGCCAAGTCCGTGCCCCCGCAGACCACCCGCGCCCGGCTGCGCGGCGAGTTCATCCGCAAGGCCCAGGAGCGGCGCCGCGACTTCACCGTCGACTGGGTGCACCTCAAGCTCAACGACCAGGCGCAGCGCACGGTGCTCTGCAAGGACCCGTTCCGGGCGCACGACGAGCGCGTCCAGCGCCTCATCGACGGCATGTGACGGCGCCCGCCCGAGGAGCAGCCGGCCTCCGGGGATGACCGAGCCGTTGCGGCGCCCGGATAGGGTGACCGGGCACTTCTGGACCGACCTCGAGGAACCCCTGTGCTCCCACGCCCGACCCGCTCGCGCCGCCTGGCGCTCGCGCTCGTCGCCCCGCTCCTGCTCATCCTCGCCGCCTGCGGCGACGACTCCAGCGACGCCGCCTCCGGGGCCGGCCTGGACTCCGTCACCATCGAGGGGGACGTGGGCACCGCGCCGAAGGTGACCTTCGACGGCCAGGTGTCGGTGACCAAGACGGAGACCAAGACCCTGGTCACCGGCGACGGCCCGAAGATCGAGAAGGGCGACCAGGTGCTCACGCACCTGTGGATCGGCAACGGGTTCACCCAGCAGGAGGCCCTCAACACCTACGACGAGAAGAAGCCCGAGCTGATCACGGTCGACGACCAGATCAGCAAGGTCTTCCAGGAGGCCATCGAGGGTCAGACCGTCGGCTCCCGCGTGGCCGTGGCAGCGCCGGCGTCGGAGGCCTTCGGCGCGAGCGGCAACCCGACCCTCGGGATCGCCAACGAGGACACCGTGATCATGGTGATCGACCTGGTCAGCGGGGTGCTCGACGGGCCGCAGGGCACGGCGAAGGAAGCCCCGAGCTGGACGCCGAAGATCGTCGAGAAGGACGACGTGCCGCAGAGCCTCGACTTCACCGGCACGCCCGAGCCGTCGCCGCGGCTGCGGGTCGCCCCGCTGATCCAGGGCGACGGCGCGAAGGTCGAGAAGGGCCAGACGATCGTGGTCAACTACCTCGGCCAGGTGTACGACGGCGAGGCGCCGTTCGACTCGAGCTACGCCCGCGGTGAGCCGACGTCCTTCCAGATCGGGGTCGGCGCGGTCGTGAAGGGCTGGGACGAGGCGCTCGTGGGCCGGGCCGTCGGCAGCCGGGTGATGCTCTCCATCCCGCCGGACCTCGGCTACGGCGACCAGGGCAACAAGGACGCCGGCATCAAGGGGACCGACACGCTGTACTTCGTGGTCGACATCCTGGCTGCGGGCTGACGACTCCAGCAGGCTGGGCCCGGAGGGAGGCGTGATGGACAGGACATCAGACCGGGCATCCGACGGGCTGACCCGCAGGCGGCCACGGGCCGGAAGAGCGAGCGGCTGCTCAACCTGCTGATCATGCTGCTCGTCCAGCGCCGCTACGTCTCCAAGGAGCGGATCCGCGCGATCCTCTACCCCGACTCCCGGCCCGACGCGTTCGAGAAGATGTTCGAGCGCGACAAGGAGGAGCTGCGCAGCCTGGGCGTGCCCATCGAGGTGGGCAACATCGACCCCCTGTTCGACGACGAGCCGGGCTACCGGATCTCGCCGGACCAGTTCGCGCTGCCGGACGTGCACCTCGCCGCCGACGAGGCCGCCGTCGTGGGCGTGGCCACCAGGGTCTGGGAGCACGCCCGGCTGGCGGAGGCGACCACCGACGCGGTCCGCAAGCTGACCGCCGCCGGCGTCGAGGTCGACGTCTCGGCCCTCGACCTCGTCGAGCCGCGGCTGTCCGCCGACGAGCCGGCGTTCGACGTGTTCTGGGACGCCACCCAGCAGCGCCAGGCCGTCGAGTTCGACTACCGACGTCCCGGCTACGTCGATCAGCAGGGCCAGCAACGCCGTCACCTGCAGCCCTGGGGCGTGGTCCGACACGCCGGTCGCTGGTACGTCCTCGGCCTCGACACCGACCGCAACGAGGAGCGGGTCTTCCGCCTCTCCCGCGTCGTGGGCGACGCGCGCCGGGTCGGTGCCCCCGCGTCGTACGACGTCCCCGAGGGCGTCGACCTCCGCGAGACCACCCGGCGGCTGGCGCCGCCCCCCAGCGTCGTCGAGGCGACCCTCGCTGGTGCGCAAGGGCGCCGGCGCGACGCTGCGCCGCGGCGCGGCGAGCATCGAGAACGACGTCCCCGGTCCCGACACCGACAGCCCCTGGGACCGGGTGGTGCTGCGCCGCGACCGGCTGGTGGAGGAGCTGCTCGCGCTCGGGCCCGACGTCGTCGTGGAGTCGCCCGGCCGAGCTGCGCGAGGAGATCGTCTCCCGGCTCCGCGCGACCGTGGCGGCTTCGGGGTCAGCATCTGGGACGGGGGCTCGATGACGCCGGCGTCGAAGCGGCCCGCCGTCGCCAGCGGCGCGAAGGACCAGGTCGCCCGGTTGCTGACCCTGGTGCCGTACCTGCACTCCCATCCCCAGGTCCGCCTCGACGAGACCGCCGCGGCCGTGGGCAGCACGCCCGAGCAGGTCGTCAAGGACCTCGGGGTGCTCCTCATGTGCGGGCTCCCGGGCGGCTACCCCGACGACCTGATCGACGTCGACCTCGACGCTCTCGAGGACCCCGAGGACGGGAGCTGCGCCTGGAGGGCGTGATCCGCATCTCCAACGCGGACTACCTCGCCCGTCCCCTCCGGCTGACCCCGACCGAGGCCACCGCGATCATCGTCGCGCTGCGGGCCCTGCGCGGCAGCGCCGGCGACGACACCCGCGAGGTCGTGGACCGCACCCTGGCCAAGCTCGAGGCCGCCGTCGGCGCCTCGACGACCGGCGGCCCGGCCCTGATCGAGCCGGGCGACGACGACGACGCCGCGATCGTCCGCCTGCGGGCCTCCCTGGAGGACGCCGTCGACGCGGGGCCGGCAGGTGCGGTTGACCTACTACGTGCCGGCCCGCGACGAGGAGTCCGAGCGGGTGGTCGACCCCCGGGGCGTGGTCACGTCGGCCGGCGCGGCCTACCTCGACGCCTGGTGCCACAGCGCGGAGGCCCCCCGACTGTTCCGGCTCGACCGGATCCACGAGGCGGCCGTGCTCGACTCGCCGGTCGAGACCGCGCCCGAGCCCCCGCGGGACCTCTCCGACGGACTGTTCCAACGCTCCCAGGAGACCACCCTGGTCACCCTCCGACTGCAGCCGCAGGCGCGCTGGGTGGTCGAGTACTACCAGGTCGAGGCGGTGCGTTCCCGCCGGGGCGGCATCATCGAGATCGACATGCTCGTCGCCGACGAGCGATGGCTGCGGCGGCTGCTGATGCGGCTGGCGCCGTACGCCCGGGTGGTCTCGCCGCCCGAGCTGGACGCGATTTCCGCGAGACAGCACAGCAGACTCTCAGGCTGTACGCGTCCGGGGCGTGACCAATCCGGCGTAGACTCCACGACGAACAACACCAACGTGAGGAACTTCCTGATGCTGCCCCAGATCGCAGGACTCGGCCCCGCCGAGATCGGCCTGATCCTGGCCGTCCTCGTGCTGCTGTTCGGCGCGTCCAAGCTGCCCGAGCTCGCCCGGGGGAGCGGCCGTGCCCTGCGGATCTTCAAGGCCGAGACCAAGGGCCTGATGGACGACGACGAGGACGAGGCCGTCAAGCCCCAGGAGTCGCCCGAGCAGCGCGAGATCCAGCAGCGTCCGCCGAGCCTCGACGCCGAGACCGAGCGCCAGGCGGCCGAGCGCCGCGCCGCGGAGTCGCGCGGCGACGAGCCGGTCTGACCCGGGCTCCCGGCCCGGACCGGTAACCAGCCTTGTCGACCGTCGGGTGGGTCTTCGACCTCCTGCGCGGGAAGCCCAAGTACGCCGTCGGTGAAGACGGCCGGATGGCCCTCACCGACCATCTGCGGGAGTTCCGCGCCCGGCTGATCCGCTCCGCGCTGGTGCTGGTCGTCGCCTTCGTCGTGGCGCTGTTCTTCTACCAGCAGCTCCTCGACTTCATCGCCGCGCCCTACAACGAGGCCGTCGCCACGCTCAAGAACCAGGTCAACTCCGAGCTCGTCGTCAACGACATCGGTGGCGGCCTGCTGCTGCAGCTCAAGCTGTGCGGTGTCGCGGCGATCGTGATCTCCGCGCCGTACTGGCTCTACCAGATCTGGGGCTTCATCCTTCCCGGCCTGCATCCCCAGGAGCGGAAGTGGTCGCGGGTGGTGGCCGCGATCGCCGGCCCGCTCTTCTTCGCGGGGGTCGCCCTCGGCTACTACATCCTGCCCAAGGGCCTGGCGGTCCTGATCGACTTCGTCCCCGAGGACGCCACCAACCTGGTCGACTTCGGCACCTACTTCTCCTTCGTCACCAGGATGCTGCTGATCTTCGGCGTGGCCATGGAGATCCCGTTCTTCGTGATCCTGCTGAACCTCGCCGGCGTGATCTCCGGCAAGACGCTCGGCCGCTACCGGCCCTGGATCATCATCGGCGTGTTCGTGTTCGCCGCCGTGGCGACGCCGTCGACCGACCCGTTCTCGATGCTGATGCTGGCGATCCCGCTGCAGATCCTCTTCATCGTCGCCGAGATCGTCGCCCGCCTCGTCGACCGCGCTCGCGGACGCGGCGCGAACAGCACCGACCAGTGGGACGACGACGCGGTCTCGCCGATCTGATGGCCTCCCCGTGACGACCAGGGTGATCGGCGGCATCGATCCGTTCGACCTCCCCGAGTGGTTGGGGGAGGTCGAGGTGACCTGGACGCCTGAGGACGGCATCCACGACCGCTACCTGGTCCCCGGCCTGCTGACCGGCGGCGCGCGACCTGTCCCAGCCCTGCGACATTGCTGGCCGTCGACGAGGCCTACCCCGCAGCCGGTCGCGGACGACGACCTGCGGCACCGGGCGCACCAGGCGTGGCGGCACGATCAGGTGCTGCTGGTCACCGTCGACGGCCGGCTCACCCTGGCCGTGCCGGGCACCTCGTTCACGGCCGAGCTGGTGCTCGAGACGCTGGCCCGGCTGGCCAAGGCCGTGGGCGCCCGGCCGAGCTCGTTCTCCGTGTTGCTGCGACTCGGGGGATAGGACCGGCCGGTAGTCTCGGCGCGTGGGTCGACCAGGTGCGGCGAGATCGCCCTGATCACCAACCCCACGGCCGGACGGGGCAAGGGCGGCCGGGCGCGCGACGCGGCGGTGGCGCGGCTCCGCGAGGGTGGCCTCGTGGTCCGCAACCTGGCCGGCCGCGACGCCGACGAGGCGCTGGACCTGGCCCGGCAGTGCGTCGCGGACGGCGTGCAGGGCCTGGTGGTCTGCGGCGGCGACGGCATGGTGCACCTGGCGGTGCAGGCCGTGGCCGGCACGACGACCGCCCTCGGGATCATCCCGGCCGGCACCGGCAACGACGTGGCGCGCTACTTCGACCTGCCCCGCACCGACCCGGTGGCCGCCGCCGACCGCGTGCTGGCGGCCCTGGAGGGCCCGGGGCCCCGCACCATCGACCTGGCGCGCAGCGGGGCGACGTACTTCGTCACCGTGATGGCCGCGGGCTTCGACGCGGTCGTCAACGAGCGTGCCAACCGGATGACCTGGCCCCGGGGCCAGATGCGCTACAACGTCGCCACGCTCGCCGAGCTGCGCACGTTCCGGCCGCTCGCCTACACCCTCGAGCTGGACGGCGAGATACGCCGGCTGGACGCGATGCTCGTGGCCATCGGCAACGGGCCGTCGTTCGGGGGCGGTCTGCGGATCACCGAGGGCGCCCTCCTGGACGACGGACTGCTCGACGTGGTCATCATCAAGCCGATGAGCAAGCTCGGCACTGGTGCGGACCTACCCCAAGCTGTTCAAGGGCACCCACGTCACCCACCCGCAGTACGAGCACCACCGGGTGCGCAGCGTGACGGTCGCGGCGCCGGGGATCGTCGCGTACGCCGACGGCGAGAGGTTCGGCGCCCTGCCGCTGACCATCCAGTGCGTCCCCGGGGCGCTCAGGGTCCTCGCATGAACCAGCCCTCTCCCTCCGAGCGGTACGCGTCGTACAAGTCATCGATCGGGGCCGACCGCAAGCCACCCGGTGCTGCGCGACTTCGCCGGCGCCTACCCCTTCCCGCTCGACGGCTTCCAGGTCGAGGCCTGCCGTCGGATCGAGGAGGGGCACGGCGTGCTCGTGGCCGCGCCGACCGGATCCGGCAAGACGGTGGTCGGCGAGTTCGCCGTGCACCTGGCGCTCGACCACCGGGCGCAAGTGCTTCTACACCACGCCGATCAAGGCGCTGTCGAACCAGAAGTACCACGACCTGGTCGACCGCTACGGCGCCGACCAGGTCGGCCTGCTGACCGGCGACAACGCCGTCAACGGCGAGGCGCCGGTCGTCGTGATGACGACCGAGGTGCTGCGCAACATGCTCTACGCCGGCTCGCGCACGCTGCTCGGGCTCGGGTTCGTGGTGATGGACGAGGTGCACTACCTCGCCGACCGCTCGCGCGGGGCGGTCTGGGAGGAGGTGATCATCCACCTGCCGGAGTCGGTGGCGCTGGTGTCGCTGTCGGCGACGGTGTCCAACGCCGAGGAGTTCGGCGAGTGGCTGCAGACCGTCCGCGGCGACACCTCGACGATCGTGGAGGAGCGCCGGCCGGTGCCGCTCTACCAGCACGTGATGGTCGGCAAGCGGCTGCTGGACCTGTTCGCCTCCTCCGACGTCGACGCCTCGGCGCGGCTTCGTGACCGAGGGTGCGCCGGTCAACGACGAGCTGGTGCGGCATCGCCCGCGACGACTGGGCCAGCTCCCGGATCCGCGACCGCCGCTCGCCCCGGGACAAGCGCGGCCGCGGCGGGGCCAAGCCGGGCGGCCGTCGGCGGATCCGGGCAGGCAGGTCGGCAACGGGCGGCGGGTCTGGATCCCGAGCCGGGTCGACGTGGTCGACCGCCTCGACCGCGAGGGCCTGCTGCCGGCGATCGTCTTCGTGTTCAGCCGGGTCGGCTGCGACGCCGCCGTCCAGCAGTGCCTGCGCGCCAACCTGCGGCTGACCACCCCCGAGGAGCGCGACGAGATGTACGCGTACGTCGAGCGGGCTGCCGCGCACCTCGCCGACGAGGACCTGCACGTGCTGGGCTACCACGACTTCCTCGACGGGCTGACCCGCGGCATCGCCGCCCACCACGCGGGGATGCTGCCGGCGTTCAAGGAGGTCGTCGAGGAGCTTTCATCCGCGGCCTGGTCAAGGTCGTCTTCGCGACCGAGACCCTCGCGCTCGGCATCAACATGCCGGCCCGCACCGTGGTGATCGAGAAGCTCGACAAGTGGAACGGCGAGACGCACGCCGACATCACGCCGGGGGAGTACACCCAGCTGACCGGCCGCGCCGGTCGCCGTGGCCTCGACGTCGAGGGTCACGGCGTCGTGCTGTGGCAGCCGGGCATGAACCCGCGCGAGGTGGCCGGCCTGGCGTCGACCCGGACCTATCCGCTCCGGTCCCGCTTCGCGCCGTCGTACAACATGGCCGTCAACCTGGTGCACCAGTTCGGCCGCGAGCGGGCCCGCGCGAGCTGCTCGAGCAGTCGTTCGCCCAGTTCCAGGCCGACAAGGCGGTGGTCGGGCTGGCCCGTCAGCTGCGCAAGGCCGAGGAGGCCCTCGACGGATACGCCGAGTCGGCGACCTGTGACCGCGGCGACTTCATGGAGTACGCCCGGATGCGGCGCCAGATCTCCGACCTGGAGAAGGGGGCCGCCCGGGCCCGGCGCGCCGACCGGCGCGAGGAGGCGCGTCGCGTCGCTGGAGCGGCTGCGGCCCGGCGACGTCATCGAGGTGCCCGGCGGGAAGTTCGCGGGGTACGCCGTCGTGGTCGACCCCGGCACGTCCGGCGACGGTGCCCCGGCCCCTGGTGGTGACCGCGGGGCGACAGGCCCGGCGGCTCTCCGTGGCGGACTTCCCGACGCCCGTGGTCGCGCTGGCCCGGCTGAAGGTGCCCCGCAACTTCAGCAGCCGCAACCCGCAGATGCGCCGCGACCTGGCCTCCGCACTGCGCACCCGCACCCACGACCTCGCGCCGCCGCCGTCCCGGCGCGCGGGCCAACCGCGGGCCAGTCCCCGGGTCGCGAGCGGCACGGCGACGAGGTCGACCGGTTGCGGGCCGCAGCTGCGCGCGCACCCCTGCCACGGCTGCCCCGACCGCGAGGACCACGCGCGCTGGGCCGAGCGGTGGTTCAAGCTGGACAAGGACGTGCGGGACCTGCGCCGCCGCGTCGAGGAGCGCACCAACACGGTGGCCCGCGCAGTTCGACCGGGTGTGCGAGGTGCTGACGGCACTCGGCTACCTCGACGGCGATCCAGGTGACACGGGTCTCCGAGCGCGGCAGCGGCTGATGCGGCTGTACTCCGAGATGGACCTGGTCGCGGCCGAGGCGTTGCGCTCCGGGGTGCTCGACGACCTCCCCACCTCGGGCCTGGCCGCGGCGCTGTCGGTGCTGGTGTTCGAGGCCCGCCGCCCCGACGGCGACGCTCCGCGGATCCCCGGTGGCGCCATCCGCCAGGCCATCGAGGCGCTGGACCGGATCGCCGGCACCGTCCAGGACCTGGAGCGGCGGCACCGGGTCGAGTTCACCCGCCGCCCGGACGCCGGCTTCGCGTGGGCGACGTACCGCTGGGCGGAGGGCGACGACCTCGACGAGGTGCTGGGCGTCACCGACCTCGCCGCCGGCGACTTCGTGCGCTGGATGAAGCAGGTCATCGACATGGCCGGTCAGGTCGCCGATGCGGCGGGCGCGGGGCCGGTCCGCGACACCGCCCGGGACGTCGTACGGGCGCTGCGGCGGGGCGTGGTGGCCTACTCGCGCTCATGGACCGAGCGATACCACCGCCGCTGCCGGTGGCGAACCGAACGGGTCCGCCAGGAGGTCTCACCAGGTGGAGGGAACGACATGCTGACATCCGACCGGTCCGAGGGTCGCCCTCGCGGCGGGTCTGGCCGCACTGGCGCTGCGTCCAGGCTCCGGGCCTGCGGACGCCTCCGGACAGCGCCAGAGCGACACGCTCGAGGGTCGACGCGGCACTACGGTGACCCGCCGGTACGCGTGCCGAGTCGGATCGAGCGCGTCCGCATCCGGTTCGAGGGGCGGGCGGGCGACCAGGTGTCCCTGCAGGGCTCCCGACCTGCCGCGTCGTCCTGCGGCAGCGCCAGGTGGGGGTCTGGCCCGCCAACCTTCGCACTTCTGGCGGCTGCCGAGCCGGGCGACGTACGTGTTCGCCTACCACCGGTGCGCAGCGGCCGGCGCGGTCCGTGACGCTTCGGCTCGACGAAGCTCGTCGTGCATCGGCTGGTCACCGACGGGCCGCCGCTCCGCGTCGTCGAACGGCGCGGCTTCCTCCAGGCCGCAGCCGTCAGGGTGCCGGCGTCGAGGGCGGCTCCAGGTGACGCCGGTCGACCCGGCGACGTCGTACAGGTGGCCCGATCTGGTGCTGCCGGACGGGAGTCGGTACCGCCGGGAGCAGGTCGCACTTCACGGCGAACGACCTGGCGCTGGAGGCCGGGCAGCCGGTGCAGCAACAGGACGGACCGCTGTCCGGGCTGCGCCACACGCCTCTCGCGGCCCACGACCGGCTGCTCATCCTGGTGCACACCTCGATGACCTGGTGGCCATCCACGCCGACGGCGCATGACGTGACGGTCGACGGACCGTGGTGCAGGCGGGCAACGGCGGCGACGCCCGTACCACGACCCGCCCCAGCGGGCGTTCTCGGGGGCGGCCGGGCAATGGGTCGACCTCGAGCAGACCGGCGAGCTGCTGGAGGACGCCGACTACTACCGCTATGACGTGCTGTCGACCCGGAAGGCCGAGGTGCTGCCACGAGCGCTCGGGGCGGTGCATCCCTATTGGCAGTTGCCAGAGACGGGGGATACCGGCTCGCTGGTCGTGAGCGGTCAGGCGGCCGTGACCGCCACCGTCCGCGTGCGCGCGATGCGGCAGGTCGGGGCACACTGCCGGCCGACGGCACCCCGCCTGACGTTCACCGCGACCAGCCCGGGCGAGTGGATGCTGGCCACCGTCGACCTAGCACCCACTGTCGAGGTGCGGCTGCACCTGGTGTCCACCGACAGCGCCGCGCCGTGGGAGGCGTTCGCCGAGTGGACGCACCGCTTCCTGTGCGACTACACCGGACCGCTCGGCTGTGGAGACTACGCGTACGGGTGGGTGAGCTCGACGGGTCCCGTAGTCCTATGACCCGCTTTCCGGGTACGTCGCGCCCGGACCTTGGGTCGCCGTTGTCGCGATGCCACCTGGGCGGCTGGGCAGCGTGACGCTGTCGCCTGGTTCCCTGCACGAGTCCTCGTAGCCGGCAAGCACTGCCGTCGAGCACGGGTCACCGGCGCGTCGAGGTTGTAGTGCTCGCGAGCTGCTCGAGGTGCTGCAGATGGGCGGGCTTGGCGGGCAGCGTGGCGTCGAACCGGCCGAGCTCGATGTCGCGGGCGACCTCGACGACCTTCGGCGCCACCTTGAGGTAGTCCTCGGCGGCCACGATCTTCTTGCGCGGGCTGGGCGCCATGTCGGAGTCGGGGTCGTGCGCCGCGTCGACGATGCCGCGCAGGTCGCCGTACTTGAGCAGCAGCGCCGACGCGGTCTTCTCCCCGACGCCGGGGACGCCCGGGAGCCCGTCGGAGGCGTCGCCGCGCATGGTCGCGAAGTCGGCGTACTGGCTGGGCAGCACGGCGTACTTCTCGACGACGACGTGGTCGGTGATGCGTTCGTGGTTGCCGACGCCCCGGGCGACGTAGAGGACACGGACCCCGGACCTGTCGTCGACGAGCTGGAAGAGGTCGCGGTCGCCGGTGACCACGTCGACCGGCATGTCGGCCTGGGTGGCGAGCGAGCCGATGACGTCGTCGGCCTCGTAGCCGTCCTTGCCGATCACGCAGATGCCGTACGCCGCGAGCACGGCCTGGATGATCGGCACCTGGACCTCGAGCGGGTCGGGCACCTCCTCGACGTACGGGTGGTCGCCCTTGACGACGTACTCGACCCGGTGGCCCTTGTAGCTGGGCACCAGGTCCACGCGCCACTGCGGGCGCCAGTCGTTGTCCCAGGCGCAGACCAGGTGGGTGGGGCGGTACTGGCCGACCAGGCGGCTGATGAAGTCGAGCAGGCCGCGGACGGCGTTCACCGGGGTGCCGTCGTCGGCCAGGATCTCGGGGATGCCGAAGAAGGCCCGGAAGTACAGGCTGGCGGTGTCGAGGACCATCATCCGCGGTTCGGTTTGCACCGGGGCATCGTGCCACGGCGTGAGTATTCTTCCGCTGTGGAGAAGACCGACCGCAAGATCCTCGCGCTGCTCGCGGCCGACGGACGCATGTCCTTCACCGACCTCGGCAAGGCGACCGGTCTCTCCACCTCCGCCGTGCACCAGCGCGTCAAGCGGCTCGAGCAGCGGGGGATGATCCGGGGGTACGTCGCCACGGTCGACCACGAGCAGATGGGGCTGCCGCTGACGGCGTTCGTCTCGATCAAGCCGATCGACCCCTCGGAGCCCGACGACTACCCCGAGCGCCTCAGCGACGTGCAGGAGATCGAGTCGTGCTGGTCGGTCGCCGGCGAGGAGTCCTACATCCTCAAGGTACGGGTGGCCACGCCCAGCGCCCTCGAGGACCTCCTCGCCCGGATCCGCTCCGCCGCCAACGTCAGCTCCCGCACCACCATCGTGCTCTCCACCCCCTACGAGAACCGCCCCGTGTCGTAGGGATTGGATACCCGCTCGAGCGGGTATCCCGGTGGTTTGGCGTCGTTGCAACGACGCCAAAGAGACTGCAACGACGCCACAGATCGCGATCTAGGCCGGAGTCGGGAACCGCGACTCGAGGATCTTGCGGATGCGGCGAGCAAGCAGGTGAGGGCGAGCAAGGTCCTCCCACGTGATCCGGATGCAGACCCAGCCGGTGAGCTGACAGATCAGTTCCTCGCGGCGCTTCTCCCGGAGCAGGAACTCCTCGAGACTTTCGCCGGGGCGGCGCATCTGCAGGTACTTCAGCTTGCCGTCGATCTCGGCGAACACGCCGTACTTCGCCCACGCAAAGTCCACCCGACCAACCAGACGCCCGGACTCGTCGAACACCTCCACCTGCGGCTCGGGCCGTGGGATGTGCTCTCGCCAGAACAAGTGGAGCGCCCGAGACTCGGCCACCGACTCCACCTTCGGAGTTGCCAGGCGCTTGACCAGGTCCGTGGTGAGTGAGCGCGGCCAACAACGGGTGACGAGGGTCTGCTGGTCGAAGTCGTCCATCGAGGCGGCACCGAGGTGAAGCAGGCTGTTGGCCACCGTCAACGAGCTTCTCGACGCCCGCGATGGTGCATGTCTCTGCCACGGCGCGAGCAGCCACCGTGACGCGCAGCCCGTTGACCATGACCACGTCGTCCTCAGCCAGCCGTCCGCGGTGGTGAACCACGCCGTCCTCCCGTCGGCCGGACTTGCCATCCGTGCGGGTCAGATGGACTTCGGCCAGGTCGAACCCCCAGGTATCGGCACCCCACTCGATGGCAGCCGACACATGAGACAGCGCCGCACTCGGATGCGCCGTGCGAAGAACGGCCCGGCACAGCACTCGGTGACGGTCCTCAGGCCGCAGGGAGCCCAGAGTTCGCCGGCGGTGTATGCCCCGCGACGTACGCGGTGCCATTCCTTGGTGCGCACGAGCCGGGCGATCGCCTGATCCGTGTAGCCGTCTGCGAGAGCATCGCGACGCAACCAGACGACACCGTCCAGGTTCGGTCGCTCGTTGTCGATCATGACGAAGAGGTCCCCCGCTGGCTCCGCTCGAAACCACGCGCTCGTCAGCCTGTGGAGATCGGCTGAGGACCGATCAAGCTCTGGCGTCGTTCCTGCCGCTTTGAGTGCGTTGCAACGACGCCGAACGTCAGGGATACCCGCTCGAGCGGGTATCCCCCGTCGGGCCGAGCCCTCAGTAGGCCTGGAGGGCGGCGGTACGGCGACTGGCCTCGGCGACCTCGGCGGCCTTGAGGTCGGACTCGTCGAGGTTGCCGTGCTCCTGCCACCACTCCTGGCCGGCGGCGGGGAGGGTGTGGATCGGGTCGTAGTACTCGTAGGTCCGCGACAGCGCCTCGGGGTCGGTGGCCTCGATGGAGGTGCGGTAGTTCTTGGTCCAGTAGGAGATGCCGCGCTCGGTGTCGTAGTCGGCGATCTGGTGGATCCACCGCTTCCCCACGAACGGCACGTCGCAGACGATGCGCGGCGTCGCGAACCCCGGCAGGTAGCCCATGATCGCGTGCTGGAGCCTCTGGGCGTCGGCGACCGAGATCCGCCAGTGCTCCGAGAACGGGATCATGTCGCACATGTAGAAGTAGTACGGCATGATCTGCGCGCCATCGAGCAGCGCGAAGCACAGGTCGAGCAGGGTGTGCGGGTCGGCGTTGACGCCGTTGAGGATGACGCCCTGGTTGCGTACGTCGCGGATGCCGGTGTCCAGCATCGTGCGGGCGGCCTTGGCCACCAGCGGCGTCACCGAGTTGGCGTGGTTGACGTGCGTGTGGATCGCGATCGACACGCCGCGCGACCGCGCGATCGCGGACACCCGCTCCATCCCGGAGACCACGTCGTCCTGCAGCCAGTGCTGGGGGAGGCCCATCAGCGCCTTGGTGGCGAGCCGGATGTCGCGGATGTTCTCGACCTCGAGCAGCCCGGTCAGCCACGCCTCGAGGCGGGGCCACGGCATGTTGGCGACGTCGCCGCCGGACACGACCACGTCCCGTACCTGCGGCGTGCGGCGCAGGTAGTCCATCATCGACTCGAGCCGGTCGTTCGGCTTGCCGACGAACTTCAGCTTGTCGATGACGGCGGTGGAGTTGCCGACCAGGTCCATCCGGGTGCAGTGGCCGCAGTACTGCGGGCAGGTCGGCAGCAGCTCGGCCAGCACCTTGGTCGGGTAGCGGTGGGTGAGCCCCTCGGCGACCCACATGTCGTGCTCGTGCAGCGAGTCGCGGGTGGCGTGCGGGTGCGAGGGCCAGTCCGTACGACGGTCGCTGAACACCGGGATCATGTACTGGCGGACCGGGTCGGCGTAGAACGCGTCGGTCAGCGAACCGGGACCGGCCGGGTCCACCTTCGGCGCCATCGTGTTCATCATCTGCGGCGGGACGAGCATCGACATCGTCGCGCGCTCGGCCTGGTCGCGCTCGAGGTCCTCGTAGAACCGGTCGTCGACGAGGTCGCCGAGCAGCTCGCGCAGCTGCTTGACGTTCTTCACGCAGTGGGCGCGCTGCCACTGGACGGACTCCCACTCGGCGGTGGTGACGTCCTTCCAGCCCGGGAAGCGGGTCCAGTCCGGTTCGACCAGCTCGACCCGCTGGTACGGGTACGGCTGCCCGGAGAATCTGGCCGGAGTCGAGCCCGATGGACGATGCAATGCTCACTGTGCCACTGTAGGTGGAGGATCTCCGGTCTGTCCAAAGCGCTGACCGGACTTTGTCCTGCTATTCACTCGATGTTCGGAGGAGCCTTCCCGTGCGTGCCAGCGATCCGACCGGGTTGCACCGCGTCCTGGATGACGTGACCGTGCTGCCCCAGGCCGCCCGACGGCTCGACACCCGCAAGGAGCTGTGGCCCGACGAGGTCCGGATCCGCGTGGAGCGGCTCAACCTCGACGCGGCGTCGTTCCGCCAGCTCGAGCGCAAGCACCACGACGATGGCGACGCCGTACGCGCGACGGTCCTCGAGATCGTGCGCGACCCGCGGCAAGATGCAGAACCCCGAGACCGGCTCCGGCGGCATGCTCGTCGGCACCGTCGAGGAGGTCGGCCCCGAGTCGCCCCTCGGCCTCAAGGCCGGCGACCGCGTCGCCACCCTCGTCTCCCTCACCCTGACCCCGCTCGTCATCGAGGACGGCCTGGAGCGTTGGGACGGCCGCTCCGAGCAGGTCCCCGCCGACGGCTACGCCGTGCTCTTCGGCCGCTCGATCGCCGCCGTCATCCCCGACGACCTCCCGAGCGAGCTCAGCCTCGCCGTGATGGACGTCTGCGGCGCGCCCGCGATGACCAAGCGGATCGTCGAGTCGTACGCACAGACACAGCCAGGGCCTGTCGTCGCCGTCATCGGCGGCGCCGGCAAGTCCGGCTCGCTCAGCCTCGCGGCCGCCAAGGACGCCGGTGCCAAGCGCACCATCGGCGTCGTGCCGTTCGAGCAGGAGCGGAAGCTGCTCGCCGACGCCCACATCGCCGACGAGGTCGTCATCGCCGACGCCCGTGATCCGATCGCGCTGCGCGACGCCGTCGTCGCTGCCGGCGGCCCGGCCGACGTCACCGTCGTCTGCGTCGACGTCCCCGGGTGCGAGGGCGGCGCCATCCTGGCCACGGCCGAGCGGGGCACCGTCATCTTCTTCTCCATGGCCACCTCGTTCTCCGCCGCGGCGCTCGGCGCCGAGGGCCTGGCGGCCGACGTGCGGATGCTCGTCGGCAACGGCTACACGCCCGGCCACGCGGCGTACGCTCTGGAGCTGCTGCGCGCCGACGCCGGCGTCCGTGGACTCTTCGAGCGGAGGTTGTGATGGCGACGACCAGCAGGCTGGGGCTCGACAAGGCCGACGTACGCCGCGCTCGGACGCTGGCGCGCCAGGTCGGGCGGCCGATCGTCAAGCTCGCCCAGCAGCACACGACGGTCTCCGTGGAGCGCGCCACGCTGCGGCTGGCCGGCCTCGCGGGTGCCGACCCCGACGGCACGCCCTGGGTCAACAGGCTGCTCGACGTCGTCCGCGCCGACGTCGGCCTCGAGCACGGCGTCGCCCTGCCGGTCTGGCACGCGCTCCGTCGCGGGCACGCCGACGACCTGCTGACCCTGGCCCAGAAGGCCAGCGCCGGGAGCATCACCTTCGAGCTCCCCGACGGCAAGGACGTCGCCGCCGCCGGGCGCGACGCCAAGAAGGCCGTGGGCGCCGGGATCAAGCGCATCGACGCCAACCGACGCGAGCGCGAACGGATGATCAAGCGGATCGGCGACGCCCCCCGCCAGCCGTGGATCTACCTCATCGTCGCCACGGGCGACATCTACGAGGACATCCCGCAGGCGCAGGCCGCCGCCCGCGAGGGCGCCGACGTGATCGCGGTGATCCGGTCCACCGGCCAGAGCCTGCTGGACTTCGTGCCCGAGGGCGCCACCCGCGAAGGCTTCGCCGGTACCTACGCCACCCAGGAGAACTTCCGCCTGATGCGGGCGGCGCTGGACGAGACCAGCAAGGAGCTGGGCCGCTACGTCCGGCTCACCAACTACGCCTCCGGGCTCTGCATGCCGGAGATCGCCGCCCTCGCCGGGCTGCAGCGGCTGGACATGATGCTGAACGACTCGATGTACGGGATCCTCTTCCGCGACATCAACCCGATCCGCACCTTCGTCGACCAGCGGTTCAGCCGCCAGGTGCACGCCCGCGCCGGCATCATCATCAACACCGGCGAGGACAACTACCTGACCACCGCCGACGCGGTGGAGGCGGCGCACACGGTGACCGTGAGCCAGCTCCTCAACGAGTACTTCGCGAAGGAGGCCGGGCTCGAGGACTGGCAGCTGGGTCTGGGTCACGCCTTCGAGATCGACCCCGACATCCCCGACTCGTTCCGCATGGAGCTCGCGCACGCCATGCTCGCCCGCGAGCTGTTCCCCGACGCGCCGCTGAAGTGGATGCCGCCGACCCGGCACATGACCGGCGACGTCTTCCGCGGCTACCTCCTCGACGGCTTCTTCAACCTCGTCGGCGCGCTCACCGGCCAGGGGATCCTGCTGGTCGGCATGATGACCGAGGCCGTCGTCACCCCGTGGATCTCCGACCGCGACCTCGCGCTCCAGAACGTCCGCTACGTCATGAACGCCGCGGGCAACCTCCACGAGGACTTCCGGCCGGCCCCCGGCGGGTTCATCGTCAACCGCGCCCGCCAGGTGCTCGGCGAGGCGATCGACCTGCTCGAGACGATCAAGAACGACGCGGACACGGCGGGCGACCCGCCGCTCCTAGCGGCCATCGCCGACGGCACCTTCGGCCTGATGAAGCGGCCTCCCGACAAGGGCCGCGGTCTCGAGGGCGTGGCCCGCAAGGCGAAGGACTACTACAACCCGGCGAGCGAGATCCTGGAGGGTCAGCAGTGAGGGGTCTCGACACGGGCTCGCCTAGCGGCTCGCCCGGCTCGACCAGCGAGAGCGCCGAGATCCTGGAGGGTCAGCAGTGAAGGGTCTCGACACGGGCTCGCCTAGCGGCTCGCCCGGCTCGACCAGCGAGAGCGCCGAGATCCTGGAGGGTCAGCAGTGAGGGGTCTCGACACGGGCTCGCCTAGCGGCTCGCCCGGCTCGACCAGCGAGAGCGCCGAGATCCTGGAGGGTCAGCAGTGAGGGGTCTCGACACGGGCTCCTACGGCTCGCCCGGCTCGACCAGCAGAGCGCCGAGATCCTGGAGGGCGAGCAGTGAGCACGGCAAAGCCGAAGTCGAGCCCGATCCGTCCGTACGGCGACACCACCGGCGACGGGATGGTGCAGGTGAGCTTCACCCTCCCGATGGCGCACTCCAAGGTCGCCGAGGGAGCCGCGGCCCAGCTCGCCAACAAGATGGGGATCGACCCGGCGCTGGTCGTGCACGCCAAGCCGATGGGGGAGGGGTTCACCTTCTTCGTCGTCTACGGCCGGGTCAACCACCTCGTCGACCCGAGCACCGTGGAGGTGGTCGAGCGCGACTACCCGCTGCTCACGCCGAAGGAGGCCAACGCCACCATCAAGAGCGCGCTGCGCCGCCGGCTGGTCGTCGTCGGCGGCTGCATCGGCACCGACGCCCACACGGTCGGGATCGACGCGATCCTCAACATCAAGGGGTTCGCGGGGGAGAAGGGTCTCGAGTACTACCGCGAGCTCAAGGTCGTCAACCTCGGGGCCCAGGTCTCCGTGCCCCAGCTCGTCGAGCGGGCCCGCGAGGAGAAGGCCGACGCGGTGCTCGTCTCCCAGGTCGTCACCCAGCGCGACGCCCACCTGCTCAACACCCGGGAGATGTCGGCGGCCTTCCGCGAGTCCTACCCCGAGGACAAGCGTCCGCTGCTGGTCGTGGGAGGACCCCGCTTCGACGAGACGATGGCCGCCGAGCTCGGCGTCGACCGCGTCTTCACCCGCGGTACGACGCCCGGCGAGGTGGCGTCGTACCTCGTCCACCGCCTCGTGAACCGGAAGGCTTCGTGATGACGACTGCCGAGGTCGGCACCCGCGTGGTGCACCGCCGCTACGTCCCGTACTCGCACGCCCACTACGCCGGCAACCTGGTCGACGGCGCCTACAGCCTCGCCCTGTTCGGGGACGTGGCCACCGAGATGTGCATCCTCACCGACGGTGACGAGGGGCTGTTCGCGTCCTACTCGGACGTCCAGTTCAAGGAGCCGGTCCGAGCCGGGGACGTGCTCGAGATCGCCTGCGAGATCACCCGCGTCGGCACCCGCTCGCGGACCATGGACTTCACGGTGCTGGTCGTCGCCCGCGGCGCGGCGACGGCCGAGGCACCCGGTGCCGCGGCCCTGCTCGACGAGCCGCTCCTGGCCACCACGGCCACCGGGGTCGTCGTCGTCCCGTGACCTCCGGGCCCGGCCCCGCACTGGTCTGAACCACCCCGGCGGCGTGTCGCAAGGCGACACGCCGAGGAGTGAGATTTCAGATGAACTTCTGGTGACGGGCCGACCCGTGCTGACCTGCGCATTTCCACGTTCGCGCAGGTCAGCGGCTGGTTGACACCGGTGCCCGGGAAGCAAAGGATTCCGGGGTTCGCCCATGCAGATCGCGTCGGCGGACCGACGTCCGAGTGGCCGAGTCGGATGGTGGGGGGCCACCCACCAGTCCGACGTGGTTCGCGGAGGTCGGTCCCGCCTCGCGATGGGCGGATCCGGGAGAGGCGTGCGTCCCCTAGACAACTTCCCGTCCGCGACAGCCGGTCGCGGGCAGGTCGGTCCGAAGGACCACCGCCTCTCCCGGTGCCCTGCAAGTCCCTGCAGGTTCTGGGGCCCTTCTCGCGGCAATCCGCACACCGGCCTCGTCGCGTGCGGTCGACCCGTAAGGTTGACCGCGTGCTCGTGCGGACCCTGCTGGCCACCGTGGCCGGTCTCGCGCTGAGCCTCGCCTACCCGCCCGTAGGCATGTTCTGGGTGCTGCCCTTCGCGGTCGCGGCGTTCTTCGTGACCACCGCCGGCCCGTCGACCGGCCGATCGAATGGCCGATCGAATGGCCAGTCGTCACGCCCGTGGGGGCCGCGGCAGGCCTGGCTGCCGGGGCTCGCCTTCGGCGCCGGCTACTGCTACCTGCTGATGTGGTGGATGCACGCCGTGGACGTCTACGCCTGGCTGGCGCTCTCGGGCATCGAGGCGCTGTTCTACGGCCTGCTGGGGGCCGCCGTGCCGCTGCTGCGTCGGCTGCCCGCCTGGCCCGTGTGGGCGGCCGTGGCCTGGTCGGCGATGGAGGTGCTGCGCAGCGGCTGGCCGTTCAGCGGGATGCCCTGGGGCAGGTTGGCGTTCGCCGTCGTGGACACCCCCGTCGCCCCCGCCCTCGCGTACGTCGGCGCGACCGGCGTCAGCCTGCTGCTCGCCCTGGTGGGCTCGCTGCTCGCCGCGCTGGTCCTCCGGGACGCCCGCCCCCGCCGTACGACGCTCGTCCTCGGCCTGCTGACCACCGCGGCCGTCCTGCTGGTGCCCGCGCTCGCCCCGTGGACCTCGGCCCCGGACAGCCGGCTGCGGGTCGCCGCGGTCCAGGGGGACGTGCCCGGTGACGGCACCAACGTGCTCGACGACTTCCGGCAGGTGACCGACAACCACGTCCGCGCCACCGTGCAGCTCGGCCACGACATCGAGGACGGCACGGCCGAGCGCCCCGACTTCGTGCTGTGGCCCGAGAACTCCACGGCCGTCGATCCCTTCGCCGACCTGCAGACCCGCAACGGCATCCAGGAGGCCTCGGCCGCGGTCGGGGTCCCGATCCTGGTCGGCGCCATCGTGGACGCCGGTCCCGACCACGTCCTCAACCAGGGCATCGTGTGGGACCCGGTGGTCGGGGCGGGGGACCGCTACACCAAGAAGCACCCGGTGCCGTTCGGCGAGTACATCCCGTGGCGCCACGTCTTCGGCGACAGCTTCGGCAAGCTCGACATGATCCCCCGCGACATGCTCAGCGGGACCCGCCAGGAGCCGCTGCGCATCGGCGGGACCCTGGTGGCCGACGCGATCTGCTTCGACGTCGGCTACGACGACGGGCTCTACGAGCAGGTGGACCACGGTGCCGAGATGATCGTGGTGCAGACGAGCAACGCGATGTTCATCCACACCGCCCAGATCGAGCAGCAGTTCGAGATCTCCCGGGTGCGCGCGATCGAGTTCGGCCGCGCGGTCGCCATCGCATCGATCAACGGTCAGACGGGGATCATCGGCCCGGACGGCAGCGTGCTCGCCCGGGTGCAGCCGCGGACCACGCAGCGTGCTGGAGGCCGTCGTGCCCCTGGAGTCGACGCTCACGCCGGGGACCCGGGTCGGGCACTGGGTGGGCCGGCTGAGCGGTCCGGTGACGGTTCTGGCCCTCGCGGTCGCCCTGCTCGGCTATCGTCGCCGCGGTGCGCGGCCCGACGTGGTCGCGCCCGACGAAGACCAGCGCGACGAAGACCAGCGCGACCAGACGCCCGTCCCGACCAGGAGCCCCGCGTGAGCCCAGGTAAGAGTCGTGCAGACCTGGGTCGCGTCGTCATGGTGGTCCCGACCTACAACGAGGCCGACAACCTCGCCTGGATCGTGGGCCGGCTGCGCGCGGCCGAGCCGGACGTCGACATCCTCGTGGTCGACGACGGGTCGCCCGACGGGACCGGCCGGATCGCCGACGAGCTCGCCGCCGCCGACCCGCACGTCAAGGTCGTGCACCGCACCGAGAAGGCCGGCCTCGGGGCGGCGTACCGGGCCGGGTTCCGGGTGGCCCTGGACGCGGGTTACGACGTGATCGGGGAGATGGACGCCGACGGGTCCCACCAGCCCGAGCAGCTGCAGCGCCTGCTCGACGCCCTCGCGACCGCCGACCTGGTGATCGGCTCGCGGTGGATCCCCGGAGGTTCGATCGTGAACTGGCCGCGCAGCCGGGAGGCTCTGTCCCGCGGCGGCAACCTCTACGTCCGGCTGCTGCTGGGGATCCCGGTGCACGACGCCACCGCGGGCTTCCGGCTGTTCCGCCGGGGCACGCTGGAGAAGATCGACATCGAGCAGGTGCGGAGCACCGGATACGTCTTCCAGACCGACATGGCCTACCGCGCGCTCCAGGCGGGGCTGAAGGTGGTCGAGGTGCCGATCGAGTTCGTCGAGCGCGAGCGGGGCGACTCCAAGATGAGCCGCCAGGTGGCCACCGAGTCGCTGAAGTCGATCACCACGTGGGGCCTCGGCGAGCGCGCCCGTCAGCTGCGCAGGTGGCTTCGCCGCGCCCGCCCACGGGCGTCGTGATGGCCGGCTCGAGGAGCGGGACCACGCGCCGGCGGCGCTGGGCGCCCTGGGTGCTGTTCCTCGCGTTCGTGGTGGTGCCGCTGGTCGAGATCTACGTGATCATCCAGGTCGGCCAGGTCATCGGGCCGTGGTGGACGATCCTGCTGCTGATCGCCGACAGCATGTACGGCGCCTGGCTGATCCGCCACGAGGGGCGACGTGCGTGGCTGGCGTTGTCGACGGCTCTCGACAGCGGCAAGATGCCCGCCAAGGAGCTGGCCGACGGGGCGCTGATCCTCGTCGGCGGCACCCTGATGCTGAGCCCGGGGTTCGTCACCGACGCCCTCGGGATCCTGCTGATCCTGCCGATCACCCGGCCGGTGGCGCGGCGGCTGCTCACCCGGGTCGTCAGCAAGCGGCTGCTCGCCGGGACCCTCGACGTACGAGGAGGACCCCGCCCTCCCGGGGCCGGTCCCGAGGGACCGGTCGTCCGGGGCGAGGTCCTCGACGAGGACGATCGACCCTAGGGCCGACGTCTCAGGCGCTGCGCGCCGCCGTGCTCTTCTTCGCGGTCGACCGCCCCTTGGCGGCGGTCTTCGCGCCGCGGTGCAGGTGCGCGGGACCGATCTCGCCGCCGCGGAGCAGCTCGAGGCGCTCCTTGAGGATGTCCTCGAGCTCCTTCTCGGAGCGGCGCTCGAGGAGCATGTCCCAGTGCGTGCGGGCCGGCTTCTCGACCTTGGTCTCGGGCTCGATGCCCGACGTGCTCAGGGCGTCCGCGCCGCAGCGCGGGCACTCCCAGACGGCCGGGACGTCGGCCTCGACCGACATCGTGATCTCGAAGGAGTGTCCCCGCGAGCACAGGTAGCCGACCTGCTGACGGGCCGCGAACTCGATGCCGCGCTCGTCCTCGAAACTCTGGCCCCCGAGGCGCGCTCCACGCAATGTGCGCTCTGCCACTTGGCCACCACCCTTCTTGTTTCCCCGTGGAATGTCACTGACTGTCACTGTGAGCCGTCGCCGTAGGGAAAGACGCTGTGCGGCGCCGTTCGGTTCAGTTCTGGGCGCGCGCCGATCCCCCGGCTTTACTCTCCCAACGCTACCGCCCCCCGGATCGTTCCCCCGGGCGGTGCGAACGGCGTCACACTGCGGATCCGCGTTTCGCGCACGCCCGCTCAGCGGGTGTCACGCCCGCCGTGACACCTGCGGGCGGTGTTCAGACCTTCTGGCGGGAGCGCGTTGCCCGCCTCGCGGATGCCGCGCTCCGGGTCGACGCGACGCAGGAAGAACGCGCCCAGGATGAAGAAGATGATCAGCGCCACGATGGCGGGGCGGTAGGACCCGGTGATCTGGAAGACCAGGCCGAAGAGCAGCGTGCCGAACCACGAGGTGCCGCGCTCGGCGGCGTTGTAGAGCGCGAAGTACTCGCCCTCCCGACCGCGCGGGATCAGCAGGCTGAAGAACGAGCGGGACAGCGCCTGGGTGCCGCCGAGGACGATGCCGATCGCCACCGCGATGGCGAGGAACAGCGCCACGTTCTTCTCGGGCAGGAACAGCGCCAGGACGACGATCACCATCCAGGCGTAGATGCCCCACAGGATCGAGTGGTAGGCGCCGTACTTCGCCGCCAGCCGGCCGAAGTAGAGGGCCCCGCCCCACGCCACGAACTGGATGAGCAGGATCGTGGCGATCAGCACGCTCTGGTCGAACTTCAGCTGCTTGGAGCCGTAGGTGGAGGCGGCGTAGATGACCGTCTGGATGCCGTCGTTGTAGAAGAGGTAGGCGACCAGGAAGGTCAGCGTCATCGGGAACCCGCGCATCTCCCTGAGCGTGGTGAACAGCTGGCCGAAGCTGCGCTGGAGCAGGGTGCCCTCGGCGGGGACCTCGTTGACCGGCTCGTAGTTGCGCAGCCGCACCATCGGGATGATCGTGAAGCCGGCCCACCACACCGCCGCTGAAAGCAGCGAGATCTGCACCGACATCGACTCGCCGAGCCCGAACGAGTCGTGCCCGAGGTACAGCACGAGGTTCAGCGCCAGCAGGGTGCCGCCGCCGAGGTAGCCGAAGGCCCAGCCGCGCGAGGAGACGTGGTCGCGCTCGTCCTCCGTGGAGATGTCGACCAGGATCGCGTAGTAGGCGACCAGCGAGCAGCCGCCGAGCACGCTGGCCAGCACGATCGCCACCGCGCCGAGCTGCCAGCTCTCGCCCTGCATGAAGAACAGCAGCGCGCAGAAGAACGCCCCGGCGTACGCGTAGGCGCCCATGTGCCACTTCTTGCGATTGGAGCGGTCCACGAACGCGCCGACGACCGGGAGCACGAAGGCGCTGGCGATGGTGGCGAAGCTGGTCAGGTAGAAGGGCAGCGAGCCGGCCGCGAGGTGCAGGCCGAGCACGTCGACGGTCCGGTCGCAGGTGTCGTCGGCGTCGACGCATCCGGCGGCCTTGCCGGCGACCGTCGCCATGTACGGCGCGAAGAGCACCGAGAGCACGGTCGTGTAGAACGCCGAGTTGGCCCAGTCGTACCAGTACCAGGCCTTCTGGTCCTGCGAGCGCCACAGCGGCCGGAGGTCCGCGATGCCTTCGCCGGTGGTCATGACCCAGCTCTCATTGGCCCGTCCTCCATCGCCCGCTCTCGGTGAGCACGGCCCTGAGTATGTCGGTGCGATCGGTCATCAAGCCATCGACACCACGGTCGATCAGGACCTTCATCTCGTCGGGGTCGTCGATGGTCCAGACGTGCACCTGCACGCCCGCGCGGTGGGCCCGGTGGACCAGTCCCGGCGTCACGATCGTCAGCCTCCCGGCCCGGTGCGGGACCTGCAGCACGTGCGGCCGACCCAGGCCGGGCAGCCCGGTCACCACGCGGGCGACGGGGGAGGGGAGGAGCCGGTACGCCGCCACCTCGCCGGGGGACGCCGAGGTGGCGACCCGCCCGCGCGAGAGGCGGCGGAAGCGGCGTAGCCGGCGCCCGGAGAACGAGCCCACGCACACCCGGTCCCAGGCCGCGCGCTCGTCGATGAACGAGACGAGCGGGGCGACCGCGCCCGGGGCCTTGAGGTCGATGTTGAAGCGCGCGTCGGGGAACTCGTCGAAGAGCTCCGCCAGCGTCGGCACCGGCTCGGAGCCGCCGATGAGCGCGCGCTGCACCTCGGCGTACGTGCTCTCGGCGATCGCGCCGCGGGCGTCGGTGACGCGGTCCAGCACCGTGTCGTGGAAGGCCAGCAGCACCCCGTCGCTGGTGGCGTGGACGTCGGTCTCCAGGTAGCCGTAGCCGAGGTCGACGGCGTGCCGGAACGCCTGGCAGGGTGTTCTCGAGGCCCTCGAGGTCGGGGTGGTAGGCGCCACCGCGGTGGGCGAACGCCAACACCGTGCCGGGCTGCTCGTGCACCGCGTCGAGGTAGTCGAAGCCGGTCGGACGGGTCGTCACACGTGCAGTATCGCGGGGAGTACGGTCGGGGCCATGAGTGAGGATGCCCAGTCCATGGACAGGCCCTGCCCCCAGTGCGGCACCCCGATGACCGCGCGTCCGCTCGGTTCGGGACACCTGTGGTCCTGCCCGACGGCCACGGCGTCTTCCTCGCCCGCATCGACCTCGGCTCCCTGGTCGAGTCCGAGACCGACTGGCACCGCCTCGCCAGCCAGGGCACCATGCCCATCCCGCGGATCACCGCCGACATGGAGGCGCCGCCGACCAGCAAGATCCCGGCCCGCGCCTGGGTGGAGACGCTCTTCAGCTGAGCCTCCGCTGGTCGAGGAAGGCGCGCAGCGCCTGTCACGAGACCCGGTGAGAGGACGGCGGTCCGGTCACGGGGTCTCGTGACGGGACTTCGTCCCTCCTCGACCAACGAGGGTCTCCGCTGGTCGAGGAAGGCGCGCAGCGCCTGTCACGAGACCCGGTGAGAGGACGGCGGTCCGGTCACGGGGTCTCGTGACGGGACTTCGTCCCTCCTCGACCAACGAGGGTCTCGAGGCGCTCGCGCGACCTCGTTCGCTCGGTCGCGTCGCTTCCTCGACCCTGGCCGAGCCCACTCGGCACGCTCGTGCCTCGCGTGCCGCTGCTCGTCTCAGATGTCCCGGAAGGGCTCGATGTTCGCGCCGAGCTGGTTGAGGCGCTCGGCGAGGTCCTCGTAGCCACGGTGGATGACGTAGGTCGAGCGGAGCACGGAGGTGCCCTTCGAGGCCAGCATCGCCAGCAGGATGACCACGGCCGGCCGCAGGGCCGGCGGGCACACCACCTCGGCGCCGGACCAGTGGGTGGGCCCCTCGATCATCACCCGGTGCGGGTCGAGCAGCTTGACGTCGCCACCCAGCTTGTTGAGCTCGACGAGGTAGATCGCGCGGTTCTCGTAGACCCAGTCGTGCAGCAGGGTCTGGCCGTCGGCGACCGCGGCGATCACCGCGAAGAACGGCAGGTTGTCGATGTTGAGGCCGGGGAACGGCATCGGGTGGATCTTGTCGTGCGGCGCGTGCAGGTCCGAGCGCTTGGTGGTGATGTCGACCAGGCGGGTGTGCTCGTTGCGGGCGACGTACTCCTCGGAGAGGTCGTAGCGGAACCCCATCTCCTCGAGCGTCGCGAGCTCGATCTCGAGGAACTCGATCGGCACCCGGCGGATGGTGATCTCGGACTCGGGTCACGATCGCGGCGGCGAGCAGCGACATCGCCTCGATCGGGTCCTCGCTCGGCGCGTAGTCGACGTCGACGTCGATCTCGCGGCGGCCGGTCACGGTCAGCGTGGTGGTGCCGATGCCGTCGACGCCGACGCCGAGCTTCTGCAGGAAGAAGCAGAGGTCCTGGACCATGTAGTTGGACGAGGCGTTGCGGATGATCGTGGTGCCGGGGTGCAGGGCGGCGGCCATCAGGGCGTTCTCGGTGACGGTGTCGCCGCGCTCGGTGAGCACGATCGGCCGGACCGGCTCGATCGCCGGGTTGACCTGCGCGTGGTAGGAGCCGTCGGTCGCCTTGACCTCCAGCCCGAAGGGCCGCAGCGCCGCCATGTGCGGCTCGACGGTGCGGGTGCCGAGGTTGCACCCGCCGGCGTACGGCAGGTCGAAGGTGTCGGAGCGGTGCAGCAGCGGACCGAGGAACATGATGATCGAGCGGGTACGGCGGGCGGCCTCCTCGTCGATCCGGGTCAGGTCCAGCTCGCGCGGGCGGCACGATCTCGAGGTCGTTGTCCTCGTTGATCCAGCGGGTCTGCACGCCGAGGCTGCCGAGCACCTCGAGCAGGCGGTTGACCTCCTCGATCCGGGCCACGCTGCGCAGGGTGGTGCGGCCGCGGTTGAGCAGCGTGGCGCACAGCAGCGCGACGCCGGCGTTCTTCGAGGTCTTGACGTCGATGGACCCCGACAGGGTCGTGGGCCCGGTGACGCGCAGGTGCACGGGGCCGGCGCCGAGCGCCACGATCTCGCTGTCCAGGGCGGTGCCGATCCGGGCCAGCATCTCCAGGGAGAGGTTCTGGTGGCCCTTCTCGATGCGGTTGACGGCACTCTGGCTGGTGGCCAGCCGCTCCGCCAGCTGCTGCTGCGTGAGCCCGCGGTGCTTGCGAGCGTCGCGGATCAGGTTCCCGATGCGGCCCTTGTAGTCGTCAGTCACCGGACCACGGTATCTCATGTGTGAGATAAGGCAAGACAGCCCGGCCCGGGGTGTCCCACGATGCTGGGACGATGGGGCGATGTACGAGACGGACGCCGAGGTAGCCGACCTCCAGGCCCTGCTGGACCGCTCGCTGGGCTCGTCGACCGACCACCTGAGAGGCCATCATCCACGACGACCGGGTGCTGTCCGCGGCCGACGTGGTCGCCCTGATGACGGGGATGAAGGTGCTCGCCGTGGCCACCGTGACCGCCGGGGGAGAGCCGCGGATCAGCGCGCTGGACGGGCACTTCCTGCACGGCACGTGGAGCTTCAGCACCAGCGGCACGGCCGCCAAGGCCCGGCACCTGGCCGCCCGGCCGCAGACCAGCGTCGCGCACGTCGACGGCGAGGAGATGGCGTTGTTCAGCCACGGCCGCGCGCTCCCGATGACACCCGGGCACCCGCGCTGGCAGCAGACCCTCGACCACTGGACCGGGCACTACGGCGGCTCGCCCCTGGAGTGGGGGCCCGACATCCGCTTCTACGACTACCGCCCGGACTGGATGGTCGGCTACGCGTGGAAGCGTGACGAGCTGCTGCGGAAGCGGGGGATCAGCGGGTGACAACCCGATCCGGTCCGGCTGCGTCCCAGACATCGTGACGATCAGGGCGGTGGTCCTCGACATCGGCTCGGTGCTGGAGGTGATCGACGACGCGGTGTTCCCGGCTCCGTTCGAGCAGCGCCACGGGCTGGCCGCCGGTGCGGTCCTGGGCGTGCCGGACTGGCCCGCCGACGCCGGCATCGGCCAGATGACCGAGGCCGACGTCCGGGCGCACTGGCAGGGTCACCTCGGGCTGACCGACGGCCAGGCGGACGAGCTGATGGGTGACTACTGGCGGTGGTACGTCGGGGTGCTCGACCGACCGCTGTTCGACTGGTTCGCGGGACAGCGCCCGGCCCGGCTGACCGGCATCCTCAGCAACTCCGGTCCGGGTGCCCGCGAGGCCGAGCGTTGCTGGGGCTTCGAGGCGATCACGGACGTGATCGTCTACTCGCACGAGGTCGGCCTGCGCAAGCCCGACCCGGCCGTCTACGCCCTGACGGCCGAGCGGCTGGACGTCCCCGCGCACGAGATCGTCTTCCTCGACGACGTGGCCGCCAACGTCGAGGCGGCCCGCGCCGCCGGCTGGCACGCCGTACGCCACGTGGACACGGCCACCTCGATCCGTGAGGTGGAGGCCGTCATCGCCGCGGAGGCCTGACCGGTCGGGATCCCCGCGGGCACCCCCGGGAGGGCGTCCGCGGGATCCCACCGAGCGTGGGGGAGGGGAGCGGAGCTAGGCGCCGGCCATCACGCCGACGGGCTCGCGCACGAAGCCGGGGAACACGGAGGCCGTGCTGACGCCGAAGCGCGCGGTGACGACCTCGGACAGCACGCTGCGGTAGTCGGTGGTCACCAGCAGGTCGGAGTCCAGCTCGTTGGTGATGCCGGGCCACTTGGCGTAGTAGCCGCCCTTGACCCCGGCGCCGGCGAGCATCATCACGTTGCCGTAGCCGTGGTCGAGGCCGACGTTGACGTTCTCCTGGACGCGGCGCCCGAACTCGCTGAGGGCGACCAGGGTGACGCTGTCGCCGAGCGCGCCGAGGTCGGTGAAGAACGCGGCGATCGCGCCGGACAGCTCGCGGGCGTTCTCCAGCATCTGGCCCCAGCTGAGGTCGCCGAGCCCGGAGTGCATGTCCCACTTGCCGTGGTCGATGGTGATCACCTCGACGCCGACGTTGCCGCGGATGACGCGGGCCGCGTTGGCGAAGGCCTTCCCGAGGTCGCCCTTGGGATAGGTGGTCGGCGTCGCGGCGGGGGCCGAGCTCCGGTTGATCCGCTCGAAGGTCTGCACGACCGAGAACGCCCGGCGGGTGGCCTCGCCCAGGGGCGTGCGCTGCTTGCCCCACATGGTGTCCAGGGCGAGGCGTCGCCGGTCGTTGCGGTCCTTGGCTCCGGCGAGCCGGATGTCCTCGAGGCGGGAGGCGTTCATGTACGGCGCCGGGCCGCCGAGCGAGGCCGGCGGGACGCCCGTGCCGATGTTGAGCGCCTGCAGCGGCGAGGTGTTGGCGTCCGGCAGCCCGATCAGCCGGTTGAGCCAGCCGGTCCGGGTGGACGACCCGGGGGCGGCGTCCTCGAGCTCCTCCATGGCGGAGAAGTGCGAGCGGTTCGGGGCCGGCAAGCCGGAGGCGTGGACCCAACCCAGCTTGCCGGTGCTCCAGAGCGGCATCAGCGGCGCGAGCGCCGGGTGCATGCCGAAGAAGCCGTCCGCCGCGATCAGCTGCTCCCGGGGGATCGCGATCTTGGGACGGGCCTCGTAGTAGACCGGGTCGCCGTGCGGCACGACCAGGCTCATGCCGTCGGCCGCGCCCCGGAGGGAGAGCACGACGAGGACGGCGCGGGCCGTGCGGCCCGGGGCGGCGGAGGCGGTGCTCATCACCGCGTCGCCGATGACGGTGGTGGTGCCGGCGACCAGGGCGCCGCGCAGCAGGTTGCGCCGCGAGGTACGGGCCATCGCGGCGTACTCGTCGCAGCACGCGTCCAGGTCGGTCGGGAGGAGGGTCATGGGGTCACCTGAGGAAGAAGTCGGGGGAGTCGAGGACCGTGTTCAGCAACGGTTGGATCCCGTAGTACCGCACGGGGTGCCGGCGGGTGATCTTCTCGTCGGGGTGGTAGCCGACCGCACGGCAGCAGGCCTTCATGAGGACGGGGGTCGCGTGCTGGTGGAGCAGCTGCTGGCTCAGGTGGTCGATGAGCTCGTCGAGGCGGATGGGCAGCTCGGGCACCCAGGTCCTCAGGTCCCGGTAGACCATCCCCTGGGCCGCGCTCGGCCACCAGCCACCGGACATCGAGTGGTGCATGTCGAAGCTGGCGATCATCCGGGACGGGCTGCACCACGGAGCGTTGACCAGCGGTGCGCCGTCGGGTCGCGGCCACATGAACGGCATCAGGCCCAGGTTGTCGGCCTGCCAGAGCAGCGTGTTGGCCGCGGACTGAGGGCTGGTGGGCGGGCGGACCTGGGCGCCGAGGACGCGCCAGGTGGCGACCACGTCCTCCGTGGCGTCGCGGACCTTGGCGCCGCGCGAGGCGTTGAACTCCGCGCGAGTCGATGAGGGCGCGCAGCACGGGCACGATGGCCGTGTCGTTCTGGAGGTAGACCTGGGCGAGCCGGTCGACCAGCGCGGCCGACACGTCGTCGCGGACGAACTTCAGCACCAGCTTGGTGGCGATCCGGCGGGCCGTGAGCGGGTGGTGGGCGAGGTAGCCGATGTAGCGCCGGGTCAGGTCGCGGCCGTCGGGGTCGCCGTTCGGGTCGGCGAAGTCCATCACCCGCACGGGGCCGACGGCGTGGTCGCCCGGGATGTACGACGGCACCCACGTGGGCGCCTTGTTGCCCTGCTGGGTGTCGACCCGCCAGCCGGTGAGGATCCGCGCCGAGTCCTTGACGTGGTCCTCGGTGTAGTTGCCGATGCCGACCGTGTGCAGCTCGAGCAGCTCGCGGCCCAGGTTCTCGTTGGGGTGCTCGGCCGTGGAGTTGGAGTTGTCGAGGTACACGAGCATCGCGGGGTGCGTGACGGCGTTGAACAGGATGTCCTCGTAGCGCCCGAACGCGTTGGCCCGCAGCGTCTCGCCGTACGCGCGGCGGAACAGGTAGGAGGGCTCGCCGTTGAGCGGGATGTTGAGGTGGTTCTCCCAGAACTCCGTCATCAGCTCGAGCACCTGGCGGTTGGAGTAGATCCGCCGCAGCAGCACGTAGCGCTGGTAGTCCTGGCAGACGCCGAAGGCGCGCATCATGCCCGTCTTGTCCTGGGCCCACATGTCCTGCGGCGTCTGGCTGAGCGAGGGCCACCAGGAGGACAGCTGGTCGCCGAAGGGGTCCGCGATGGCGGCCGGCGTGAGCTGCCGCTCCCACCAGGCGCGGCCGCCGCCGGCGGCGCGGACCTGGGTCGCCAGCGCGGGGGTGATGCCGTAGCTGAAGCGCGAGACGAGGTGCTTCTCGCGGCGCTTGAGGAGCTGCTGGCCGTGGTACTGGTGGGTCTTGCCGGGCTTGGCTGCTGCGGGCGCGGCCGACAGCGCGACGCCGACGCCGGCGATGCCGACGGACGTCACGAGGGCGCGACGGGACGCCTCGGGGGGGCCGAGTGCCATTGACCTCGCCTTTCGGGGGGTGCGATGCCAGGGGCGGTTGGGGGGATTCGACAGTTGTGCTTGACAACTTAGGAGCCATTCGCCGCGCGTTATCGACGAATTGCCAAAAATTGTCTCTGGGGATCGTGCCCTATCCGGGCGCACGACAGGGGGAACGGTATAGACCAGTCTCTTCCTCGGCCAGGGACCCCGCCCCCTGGACACCGCCCGTTGTTCCCAGGCGTTCCCGATAGTCCGTGACGAATTCGACCATCGAAGCCCCCATCCACGGTCGACTTCGTCACGGACTATCCGTCAGCGGCGGTCCACGATCCGCTTCATCTTGCCGACCGAACGTTCGATGGAGTCGGGGGGCAGGACCTCGAAACGGACCGAGGCGCCGGTGAGGGCCTTGGCGCGGGCGGCGACCCGGGCGGCGACCTCGGCGGCGGTCGCGTCGTCGAGGAGGGCGCGGCTCTCCACCCGGACCGTGAGCTCGTCGAGGCGGTCGGGGCGGGTCAGCACGCACTGGAAGTGCGGCGACAGCACGGCCTCGGCGAGGATCAGCTCCTCGAACTGGGTCGGGAAGAGGTTCACGCCGCGGATGATCATCATGTCGTCGCTGCGCCCGGTGATCTTCTCCATCCGCCGCATGGTGCGCGCCGTGCCGGGCAGCAGCCGGGTCAGGTCGCGGGTGCGGTAGCGGACGACGGGCATGGCCTCCTTGGTGAGCGAGGTGAACACCAGCTCGCCGGCCTCGCCGTCGGGCAGCACCTCGCCCGTCTCCGGGTCGACCACCTCGGGGTAGAAGTGGTCCTCCCAGATGTGCAGGCCGTCCTTGGTCTCCACGCACTCCTGCGCGACGCCCGGCCCCATCACCTCCGACAGCCCGTAGATGTCCACGGCGTGCATGCCGGCCCGCTCCTCGATCTCGCGCCGCATGTCGCCGGTCCAGGGCTCGGCGCCGAAGATGCCGACCTTCAGCGACGAGGCCGCCGGGTCGAGGCCCTGGCGCTCCATCTCGTCGAGGATGGCCAGCATGTACGACGGGGTCACCATGATGACCTCGGGCTCGAAGTCCCGGATCAGGGTCACCTGCCGCTGCGTCATGCCTCCCGAGACCGGGACGACCGTGCACCCCAGCCGCTCCGCGCCGTAGTGCGCACCCAGCCCGCCCGTGAAGAGGCCGTAGCCGTAGGCGATGTGCACCAGCATCCCGGCCCGGCCGCCCGCCGCCCGGATCGAACGGGCCATCACGTCGGCCCAGGTGTCGATGTCGGCGCGGGTGTAGCCGACGACGGTCGGCAGGCCCGTCGTCCCCGACGAGGCATGCACCCGGGCCACCTCCTCGCGGGGCACCGCGAACATGCCGAACGGGTAGTTGGCGCGCAGGTCGGCCTTGGTCGTGAACGGGAAGCGCGCCAGGTCCGCCAGCTCGCGGCAGTCCTCCGGACGTACGCCGGCGTCGTCGAAGGCCCGGCGGTAGTGCGGGACGTGCTCGTAAGCGCGGCGCAGCGAGACCTGCAGCCGGGAGAGCTGGAGAGCGGCCAGCTCGTCGCGGGACGCGGTCTCGATCGGGTCCAGGTCGCCGGGACGAGGGGAGAGGTCGGGCAGGTCCATAGGGGCAGTCAACCCGACTCCGACGCAGCCACGCCGTCCGTGGCGAGGGCTGAACCCTCGCCACGGACGGCATCCCCCGTTCAGCGGGTCAGGCGTTGACGACCTGGTCCGACGTGCTCGGCCGGGCGGGCAGGTGGTCCTCGGGGTGACCCTCGACGTGCAGCTCCGGCAGCAGCCGGCCCAGCCACGCGGGCATCCACCAGTTGGCGGGCCCCAGCAGGTACATGACCGCGGGCACCAGCAACAGCCGGACGATCGAGGCGTCGATGAAGATCGCCGCCGCCATGCCGACGCCGATGACCTTGAGGACGACGTCCGGTGACGGGATGAAGGCCGCGAAGACCGCCACCATGATCGCCGCGGCAGCGGTGATCACCCGGCCGGTCCCGGCGAGGCCGCCGAGGATGGCCTTCTCGTTGTCGCGGGTGCGCAGCCAGCCCTCACGCATCCGGCTGACCAGGAACACCTCGTAGTCCATCGACAGGCCGAACAGCACCGCGAACATCAGCACCGGCACGAACGCCGGAAGCGGCGTGGGGGTGTCGATCCCGACCAGCTGCCCCGCCCAGCCGCCCTGCAGGACCAGGGCGACGACGCCGTACGCCGCGGCGACCGACAGCAGGTTCATCACGGCGGCCTTCACCGCGACCGCGAGCGACCGGAAGGAGGCGATCAGCAGCAGCATCGAGAGCAGCACCACTCCGCCGATCAGGAGCGGCAGCCGCTTGGAGATGTTGTGGGTGCTGTCGATGGACGTGGCGGTCACGCCGCCGACGTGGACCACGACGTCCGTCCCAGCTGTCGCCTGTGGGAGCACGTCGTCGCGCAGCGCGGTGACCAGGTCCTCGGTCTGCTGGGCCTGAGGGCCGGTCGTGGGGAGCACCGAGATGATCGCGGTGTCGCCGGCCGGGTTCAGCGTCGCGGGCGAGACAGCCGCGACACCACCGGTCCCGGCGACGGCGGCGGTGACGCCGTCGAGCGCGTCGGCCGCGGAGCCGGCGGGCACCTCGGCAACCAGGAGGAGCGGACCGTTCATGCCCGGCCCGAAGCCCTCGCCCAGCATGTCGTAGGCCTGCCGGGTGCTGGTCGCCTCGCGGTTGTTGCCGGCGTCCGGGAAGCCGAAGTGCACGGCGAGGAACGGCGAGGCGATGACCAGCAGCAGCCCCAGCCCGGTCAGCGCCGCGAGCCAGCGGTGGCGGTCGACGAACCGGCTCCAGGCCAACCAGCCGCGTGACGGCTCGACGTGCCCACCCTCGGCCACCTGGACCTGGTGCCCGCGGCCGAACGGCAGCCGGAACCGGTCGATGTGCTTGCCGAGGTAGCCGAGCAGGGCCGGGAAGAGCGTCAGGTTCGCCAGCAGCACCATCAGGACACCCAGGATGGTGATCACGGCGGCGCCGCGCATGAACGTCAGGCCCATCGCGAACAGCCCGAGCATGCTGATGATGACGGTCGTGCCCGCGACGACGACGGCGCGGCCCGCGGTGTCCAGGGTGGCGACCGTGGCGGCCTCGGGGTCGAGTCCGGCCGCGCGCCACTCGCGGAAGCGGGTGACCATCAGCAGCGCGTAGTCGATGCCGATGCCGATGCCCATCATCGTCGCCAGGGACGTGGACCAGTCCGGGGCGGCGACGACGGAGATCAGGGCCGTGGTGAGCGTGCTGCTGATCGCGAGCCCCGCCAGCGCGACGAGGATCGGGAGCCCGGCCGCGACCACGGACCCGAACATCACCAGCAGGATGATCGTGGCCGCCAGGAGGCCGAGGCCCTCGGAGCCGATGGCACCCTGCTCGGCCTGCTGGATGGACTGCCCGCCGAGCGCCACCTGGAGCCCGTCCGTGGAGGCGCCGTCGGCGAGGTCGAGGAGCTGCTGGCTGGCCTCCTTCGGCATGTCGACGGGGTTCTCCACGTCGAGGCGCAGGTGCGCGACCAGCGTCGAGCCGTCGCCGCTGACCGCGGCCGGGTCGGAGAACGGGTCACTCGCGCCGGCGACGTGCGGCACCTGCTGCATCTGGGCCAGCAGATCGGTGATCTGCTGCTGGGCGGCCGGGTCCGCGAAACCGCCGTCCGCGTGGACGACGACGTCGACGGTGTCGCCGGCCTGGCTCGGGAAGCGGTCCTCCAACAGGGTCTGCGCCTGCTGGGAGTCGGACCCGGGCGCCGAGTAGTCGGCCTTGAACTCGCCGCCGAAGCTCGCCGCCAGCACGATGGCGATGCCCAGCGCCGCCACCCAGGCGAGCACGGTCAGGCCGCGGCGGCGGTAGGTGAACCGCGCCACCCGGCCCAACGGGCCGATGTGCGGGGTCCGGGATCGGGGCTCGGCCGGGGGCTCGGCGGCGCGGCCGGGGGTCAGGACGGTCATCTGGAGAGGCTCCTTCGCAAACGTGATGATGCATAACGAACACGACGCAGCGTCACTTGTCAAGAGGATTCACTTGTGTGAAGATGCGTTACGCAATCGTCATCGACCGGCCACCGAGCCGACCCCGAGGAGGGCCCCACCACCGTGACAGCCACAGCGTCAGGGACCTTGAACCGCCGTCAGCGCCAGCGTGCCGCCACGGTGGAGGAGATCAAGGAGGTGGCGCGCGGCCTGATGCGCGAGCAGGGGACGACCGAGGTCCGGTTCACCGACATCGCCAAGGAGATGGGGATGACGCCGCCGGCGCTCTACCGCTACTACGCGGACCGGGACGCGCTGCTGACCGAGCTGATCGCCGACGCCTACCGCGACCTGGGGCAGACCGTGGCGCAGGCCCGCGACCGTCACGACGCCGACGACGTCTCCGGACTCTGGGTCGCGGCCGGGACGGCCTACCGGGACTGGGCGCGCCGGGAGCCCCAGCAGTTCGCGCTGATCCTGGGCATGCCCACGCCGGGGTACGTCGCACCGGAGGACGGTCCGACCACCGACGCCGCCAAGGACGCGATGGCCCAGCTCGCGCTGCTGTTCATCCGGGCCGCCGAGCTGGGCGTGCTCAAGCAGCCGCTGGTGCGTGAGGTGTCCGACGAGATGGCCGCCTGCGCCGCCGAGAAGCACCCCGAGCTCGGGGGCCTGGTGCCGCCGGAGAACTTCCAGGCGATGATGCAGGCCTGGGCGACCCTGCACGGGATCACCTGCCTGGACGCCTACGGCCAGTTCGACTGGATGTCCGACGAGGCGCGGGAGAAGCTGTTCGTGGCCACCCTCCGCACCGCGGCGCTGGCCGCCGGCCTCCCGGGCGACTGAGCGGCGGGCTTCAGCCCCGGTAGTTCTCCACGGTCCCGGCGTCGCGGACGCCGGCGTCCTCGGGGTCCTGGCCGAACTCGCGGCGCGCTCGTCGCTGGCGCAGCAGGTCCCAGCACTGGTCCAGCTCGACCTCGATGCGGGCCAGGTCGGTGTGCTCGGCCTCGCTGGTGATCGCACCATCGGCGCGCTGCTGGCGCAGCCGGTGCTCCTGCTCGATCAGGCCCTTGATCCGGCCCTGCACGTCCTCGTCGCTCATGACGCGAGGCTAGCCCTCCCGAGCAGGGACGGTCGGGCCGGCAGCTGGGGCTCAGCGCACCAGGATGCAGAACGGGTGTCCGGACGGGTCGGCCAGCACGTAGAGCGGCTCGTCCTCCTCGCCGGTGCGGTCCAGGCGCAGCTCGGCGCCGAGGGCCTCGGCGCGGGCCCGCTGGCGCTCGAGCTCCTCGACGCCGGACACGGTCAGGTCCAGGTGCATCTGCATGGGGACGTCGTGGTCGGGCCAGGTGCTGCGCTCGAGCCGGTCGACCTGCTGGAAGGCCAGCTTGCGGTGACCGTCCGCATCGGTGAGGACCAGCCAGTCGGCGTCGTCGACCGAGCCGTCGGTCGGCGGCTCGTCGCCCGGCCGGTAGCGCAGGCCGAGCAGCTCACGGTAGAACTCGGCCAGCCCCCGGCAGTCGGTCGTGTCGATCGCCGTGTGCAGCAGGTGCGGGAACTCGGTCATGCGGGTCATCTTGCCCAAGCGGTGCAGGACGCGCACGCCTCGCGGCGGGCGACGGGTCACAGCCGGGTCCTGCCGCGCGTCATCATGGTGATGCCACAGCCGCAGCCGGAGACGGAGTCACGATGAGCCAGGCCACCAGGGCCACCACCGCCGACAGCCACGACCTGATCCGGGTGGTCGGCGCCCGCGTCAACAACCTCAAGGACGTCAGCGTCGAGATCCCGAAGCGGCGACTGACCGCGTTCACCGGCATCTCCGGGTCGGGCAAGAGCTCGCTGGTCTTCAGCACGATCGCGGCCGAGTCCCAGCGGCTCATCAACGAGACCTACAGCGCCTTCGTCCAAGGTTTCATGCCCACGCTGTCGCGCCCCGAGGTCGACGTGCTCGAGGGGCTGACGACGGCGATCATCGTGGACCAGGAGCGGATGGGCGCCAACCCGCGGTCCACGGTCGGCACGGCCACCGACGCCAACGCGATGCTGCGGATCCTCTACAGCCGACTCGGGACGCCGTACGTCGGCCCGCCGACCGCCTTCTCCTTCAACGTCCCGACGCGTAAGGCCAGCGGGGTGATGAGCACCGAGAAGGCGGGGGGCCGGGTCGAGAAGGCCGTGGTCCGCCAGGCGGTCTACCTGGGCGGGATGTGCCCGCGCTGCGAGGGCATGGGGACGGTGTCCGACTTCGACCTGACCGCGCTCTACGACGAGGAGAAGTCGCTCGCCGAGGGGGCCCTGATGGTGCCCGGCTACAGCATGGACGGCTGGTACGGGCGGATCTTCGCCGGCTACGGCTTCGACATGGACAAGCCGATCAAGAAGTTCACCAAGAAGGAGCGCGACGACCTCCTCTACAAGGAACCCACCAAGATCAAGGTGGAGGGCATCAACCTCACCTACGAAGGCGTGATCCCGAAGATCCAGAAGTCGATGCTCGCCAAGGACGTCGAGGCGATGCAGCCGCACATCCGGGCGTTCGTGGAGCGGGTCATCACGTTCGCGACCTGCCCCGACTGCCACGGGACCCGGCTCACCGCCGAGGCGCGGTCCGCGACGATCGCCGGGAAGAGCATCGCCGACCTGTGCGAGATGCAGATCAGCGACCTGGCCGAGTGGACCCACGCGCTCGAGGAGCCGTCGGTCGCCCCGCTGCTCGAGGGCCTGCGGCACCTGCTCGACTCGTTCACCGAGATCGGCCTCGGGTACCTCTCGCTGGATCGTCCCGCGGGCACCTTGTCGGGAGGAGAGGCCCAGCGCACCAAGATGATCCGTCACCTCGGGTCGTCGCTCACCGACGTCACCTACGTCTTCGACGAACCCACCATCGGCCTGCACCCCCACGACATCCAGCGCATGAACGGGTTGCTGCTGCGGCTGCGCGACAAGGGCAACACCGTGCTGGTGGTGGAGCACAAGCCCGAGACCATCGCGATCGCCGACCACGCCGTCGACCTGGGACCGGGAGCGGGCAGCGCCGGCGGCACCATCTGCTTCGAGGGGACGGTCGCGGGGCTGCGTGCCAGCGACACCGTCACCGGTCGTCACCTCGACGATCGGGCGTCCCTCAAGGACGAGGTGCGCGCGTCGACCGGGGCGATGGAGGTGCGCGGGGCCTCGACCAACAACCTGCAGGACGTGGACGTCGACATCCCGCTCGGGATGCTGTGCGTGCTCACCGGCGTGGCCGGGTCGGGCAAGAGCTCGTTGATCCACGGCTCCGTGGCCGGGCGCGAGGGCGTGGTCGTCATCGACCAGGGCGCCATCCGCGGCTCGCGGCGCAGCAACCCCGCGACGTACACCGGGCTGCTCGACCCCATCCGCAAGGCCTTCGCGAAGGAGAACGGGGTCAAGCCCGCGCTGTTCAGCTCCAACTCCGAGGGTGCCTGTTCCACCTGCAACGGCGCCGGCGTCATCTACACCGAGCTCGGAGTGATGGCGACCGTCGAGTCGACGTGCGAGGAGTGTGAGGGCAGGCGGTTCCAGGCCGCCGTCCTGGAGTACACGTTCGGCGGCCGCAACATCGCCGAGGTGCTCGCCATGTCGGTCACCGAGGCCGCGGCGTTCTTCGGTGACGGAGCGGCCAGCACGCCGGCCGCCCACAAGGTCCTCGGGAGGCTGGCCGACGTGGGGCTGGGCTACGTCAGCCTGGGGCAGCCGCTGACGACACTGTCGGGGGGCGAGCGGCAGCGGCTGAAGCTGGCCACGCAGATGGCCGAGAAGGGTGAGGTCTACGTCCTGGACGAACCCACGACCGGCCTGCACCTCGCCGACGTCGAGCAGCTGCTCGGACTGTTGGACCGGCTCGTCGACTCCGGCAAGTCGGTGATCGTGATCGAGCACCACCAGGCCGTGATGGCCCACGCCGACTGGATCATCGACCTCGGCCCGGGGGCCGGCCACGACGGCGGCAAGGTCGTCTTCGAGGGCACACCCGCCGACCTCGTCGCGGACCGGAGCACGCTCACGGGCCAGCACCTGGCCGAGTACGTCGGCAGATGAGCGACGCGGCGTACCTCGACCTCGCCGACCCGACGTTCGACGTCACGTCGGCCGCCGTCCACGAGGCCCGGGAGCGCGACTGGTACGCGCGGACGCCGTACGGCTGGGCGGTGCTGCGCTACGAGCAGGGCACGGCGGTGCTCAAGGACCGCCGGTTCCAGCAGGGCAACGCGAGGTGGCCGGCCCAGAACGGCGTGCACGAGGGACCGTTCGTGCAGTGGTGGAGGGAGACGTTGCTCAGCCTCGAGGGCGAGGACCACCTCCGACTGCGGCGGCTGCTCGGCCCCGCCTTTCGCAGTCGCGCGATCGAGGCGATGCGACCGCAGTTCCAGCAGCTCGCCGGCGAGCTCATCGACGGGTTCGCGGCGCGCGGTCGGGTCGAGCTCGTGGGGGAGTTCGCCGAGCCGTACGCCGCTCGCGTGCTCTGCCTGCTGCTCGGGCTGCCCGAGTCGAGAGTGGGCGCAGGTCGCGCACTGGGCCGACGACCTCGGCAAGTCCTTCGGCATCAACCTGCGCCAGGACCTGCCCCGGATCGAGTCAGCGCTGGCCGGGCTGACCGGCTACGTGGAGGAGGTGGTCGCCGACCGTCGCGCGGATCCGCGCGACGACCTCGTCAGCGACCTGGTCACCGCGCAGGACCGCGAGGCGCTCAGCGAACGGGAGCTGAGCGTCGGCCTGGTGTTCCTCGCCTTCGCCGGGATGGAGACGACGCGCAACCAGCTCGGTCTGGCCGTGCAGACCTTCCTGCGGCACCCCGACCAATGGGCACTTCTCGCTCAGCGGCCCGAGCTCGGTGGTCCGGCCGTCGAGGAGGTGATGCGGGTGAACCCGACCGTCACGTGGGTGACCCGGGAGGCGCTCGAGGACGTCGACCTGTTCGGGCTGCCGATCGCGGCGGGCGAGATCGTCCAGGTCCTCTCGCACGCCTCGGGCACCGACCCGCGGGCGATGGGTGCAGACCCCGGGTTCGACATCACCGCGACCGACCGGCCGCCGCACAGCGGGTTCGGCGGCGGGGTGCACCACTGCCTCGGGCACTTCGTCGCCCGCACCGACATGAGCGTGGCCCTGCCGCTGCTGGCGCAGCGGATGCCCGACGTGGTGGCGGACGGGCCGGGCGAGTGGCTGCCGGTCTCCGGGAACACCGGACCGGTGCGCTTCCCGTTGCGCTTCCGCGCCACGGCCTCCCGGTGACAGGCTGACGCGTATGGAGACCATCACGGCCGCGGGCCGGTACGCCGAGCCCGACGCCAGCGGGGCGACGTACGAGGAGCATCTCCGTCGCCCCGACCTGAGCATCGGGACGTACTGCCTGCGCGCCGGGACCGTGGACACCCAGGACCCGCACGAGGAGGACGAGGTCTACGTCGTGACGTCGGGGCGCGGGCGGTTCACGGGCGGGGGCGAGACGATCGACGTTGCCGCCGGATCGGTCTTCTTCGTGCCGGCGCGCGAGCAGCACCGGTTCCACGACATCACGGAGGACCTGGCCGTCCTCGTCTTCTTCGGGCCGGCCGAGGGAAGCCGTCACCCATAACGCAACCAAAGGTTGCGCGAACTGCGTTCCTGCTCTAGGTTATGTGCAACCAAAGGTTGCAATCGTGGCGAGCAGGGGAGCGGGGCATGGAGATCGGCACCATCGAGCGGGAGATGCACATCGAGGCGACGCCCGAGGTGGTCTACCAGGTCGTCAGCGTCCCGGAGCACATCAGGGAGTGGTGGCCCGAGGAGGCCGAGCTCGACCCGGTGCCGGGAGCGGACCGGGGAGGTCACGTTCGCGCCGGGCCGACGGGTCGCACTCGCAGGCTCTGACCGTCGTCGAGGCCGACCCGCCGCGCAGGTTCTCGTTCCGGTGGGTCTACGACGAGGAGGAGACGGCTGATCGACCAGGGCCGGAGAACTCGCTGCTCGTCACCTTCGACCTGGTGCCCTCGGGGACCGGCACCCTGCTGAGGTTCAGCGAGGAGGGCTTCCGGGAGAAGGGCTGGGAGGCTGCGGTGCTCGAGGAGCAGTACCGCGACCACGTCGCCGGCTGGGACCACTTCCTGCCGCGGCTGGTCGCGTACGCCGACCGGCTGAGGGCCGCGTCATGAGCCGAGCCGCGATCGACGACGACCTCTGGTCCGCCGTCGGCGACCCGACCCGGCGGCGGATGCTCGACCTGCTGCTCGCCGACGGCGGCGGCACGGCCACCACGCTGAGCGAGCGGCTGCCGGTCACCCGACAGGCGGTCGCCAAGCACCTCGGTGTCCTGGACCGGGTCGGCCTGGTCCACGGCTCGCTGGCCGGCCGCGAGCGTCGCTACGAGGTCGACGAGGCCCAGCTCGGCCCGAGCCGTCGCCCAGCTGGCGTCCGTGGGCGCCACCTGGGACGCCCGCCTCAGCCGCATCAAGCGGATCGCCGAAGGGATCCAGCGCGCCAGGACGCGCTGACCCTCACCAACACGCATCGCCGTCACGATCCCACGATCTGGGTGGCGGCGCCGATGACACCGCGCCCTGATCCGGGCGCGCCCCAACCAAGGAAGAGGTACAGAAATGGTCGACATCCTGCACAGGGTGGGCGCCACGGTGTCGCCGGACGGACGTCTACGCCGCCCTGACGACGACCGACGGGCTCGCCGCCTGGTGGACCGAGGACACCAAGGCCGGGGGACGCCGGAGAGGTCGGCGGGATCATCCGGTTCCGCTTCGCCGGTGCTCCGGAGCCGGGCGGCTTCGACATGCTGGTGCGTCGAGCGTCCAGCCCGGCGCAGCGCGTGCTCTGGGAGGTCGTCGACGGCCCCGAGGAGTGGATCGGCACCACGTCGCCTTCGACCTGTCGCAGGAGGACGAATTCACCATCGTGATGTTCGCCCACACCGGGTGGGCGCGAGCCGGTGCCGTTCATGCACCACTGCAGCACCAAGTGGGCGACGTTCCTGATGAGCCTCAAGGCGCTGCGTCGAGACGGGCACCGGTGAGCCCGCGCCCCACGACGTCCAGGTCAGCAACTGGCACTAGGTGCGGGTAGGAACACCCGGTCGACCGGGTGTTCCTACCGTTCGCGGTCGTTGCAACCGGCACAAACGGTCAGCAACGAGACCGAAGTCCGGGCAGCTCGGCCCCTTCTGCCAGACTGCGCCATATCGCCGATAACTGACATTATGTCAAGTTGTACGGAGCCAGGCTCTCCCCAGAGCTGCCTCGGGGGCCGCTCGTCCGGGTCCCCTCTCAGGTCTCGGCTCAGGGTGCGGCCGGCTTGCGGGCCGTCATCACGACCTGGGTGCCGACGGTTCGGCGGCCGAGGTCGACCCATCCGGCGTCGGTGAGCATCGCGTCGGCCTCGGCGGCCTCGATCGGTCCGCCCCCGAGCAGATGGGCGGCATGGATCGTGACGGCCCGCTCGAACCCGGTCGAGTCGTCCGGCGGAGTCATCAGGGGAGCCACCAGCCACCCGTCGGGTCGCGTCGCCCGGAAGGCCGTGCGCACGCCGGCCTCGAACGCCGGTCGCGGGATGAACGGCTGCGGCAGCCATGCCAGGTCGTACGACGCCTCGTCGGCCAGGTCGGCCACCGACAGGAGCCTCAGCTCGACGCGGTCCTGAAGCCCGGCCTCGGCCACCTCGGCCAGCGCCAGGTCGAGCACCTCGGGGACCACGTCCAGGCCGACCGCCCGGCTGCCCGGGAACGCTCGACACATCGCGATCGAGATCGCCGCCACCCCCACCCCGACGTCGAGGAACCGTCCCGTGCCGCCCTGGAAGGAGGCCTGAGGCATCGGCATCTCCGGGAGCAGCTCACCCAGCAGCCCGGCGATCCGGGCGCTGCCGCGCCCCTGGTCGAGCACGAGCTGGGCGTCCTGACCGTCCCAGCCGGCCGCGTCGCCCCGGGCGTGCTGGAGGGCGCGGCGCAGCGTCGCGGTCCTCCCGTGGCCCATCGCCGTGCCCTCGCGCATCCACCAGTCGTCACGGCCAGGCCGCAGTCGGTCCCCATCCGCAACCAACAACCCCGCCGCGGTCACCAGGGCGACGTCGGCCCGGTCCATCGCGTCGTGCGGCGGCTCCCCCGTCATCAGCCGGTCCCACGTCCCGTTGCTGCCCAGCCGCGCCAGGGCCGCCGTCACCATCACGTGGTCGGCCGGATCGATGCGAATGCCCTCAGCCGCCTCGCCATCCACGGCATCGATGGTCGCACGGGACGGTGATCAGTCGTCGAAGCGCAGCCCGGCCGTGTCGGCGACGGCGGCCGTGCGCCCCGGCGCCGCGTGGTTGGCCCAGTAGAGGTTGGTGTGGGCGATCACCTGGGCGGGCGGCGGGGCGCCGTAGTCGGTGAGGTCCTCGGTGGTGTGGGCGTCCTCACCAGCGTGACGTCGTACCCCCGGGTGAAGGCCCCGTGGATGGTCGAGCGGATGCACTCATCGGTCTGCGCGCCGGCGACCACCAGGCGACCGACGCGCCGCCGCGGCCAGGACGTCCTCGAGGTCGGTGTCCTCGAACGAGTCGGCGAACTGCTTGTGGACGACCGGCTCGGACTCCCCCTGCTGGAGCTCGGGGACGTAGTGCCACCCAGCGCTCCCCGGCGTCAGGTGCTCGCCGTGGTGCTGCACCCAGACGACGGGCACCTCGGCGGCGCGGGCCTTGTCGACGAGGGTCGCCACGTTGGCGACCACCGCGTCCCGGTCGTAGGCCTCGCCGACGACGCCGTTCTGCACGTCGATGACCAGGAGGGCGGTGTTGGGGCGGTCGGCCAGGGTGCTCATGGCGTCCACGCTAGGACGCGACACCGACAGCTAGGTTGGCGCTCCATGGCCCCACCGGAGACGCCGTACCTGCGGGTCGACGTGGGCGCCCTCGAGGCCAACCTCGGGCGCACCGCGCGAGCCGCGGCCGACGCGGGCATCGCCCTGCGCCCGCACGTCAAGACGCACAAGTGCCCGGAGATCGCGCTCCGCCAGCTCGCAGCTGGGCGCGGTCGGGCTGACGGTGGCGACGCTCGGCGAGGCCGAGGTGTTCGTCGAGCACGGGTGCACCGACGTCTTCGTGGCCTACCCCGTGTGGCTCGACGAGCACCGCGCGCGACGGCTGCGCGCGCTGGCCGAGCGGGCCACCGTCGCGGTGGGGATCGACAGCGCCGGGTCGGCGGCCAACCTGGGCGTCCACGTGCCCGGTGTCGCGGTGCTGGTCGAGGTCGACTGCGGTCAGCACCGCACCGGGGTCGCGCCGGCCGAGGCCGGCGACGTCGCGGCGGTGGCGAGCGCCGCGGGCCTGGACGTCCGGGGTGTCTTCACGTTCCCCGGCCACGGCTACGCGCCCGACGGGCGGGAGGCGGCGGCCCGCGACGAGGCGTCCGCGCTGGTCGTGGCCGCCGATTCCCTGCGGGCCAGGGACATCGAACCGCGGGTGCTGAGCGGCGGGTCGACGCCGACGCTGGCGGCCTCGCTGGACATCGCCGCGGCCTCTGGTGTCCCGACCGAGCTGCGGCCAGGGGTCTACGCCCTCAACGACGCGCAGCAGTGGGAGCTGGGCTCGGCGACGGCAGCCCAGCTCGCCCTCACCTGCGAGGCCACCGTGGTCAGCCACGCCGGCGGCCGGGTGGTGCTGGACTCCGGCGGCAAGGCGCTCGGCCGCCGACCGCGCGTCGTACAACACCGGGTTCGGCCGGCTGCTGGACCACCCGGACGCCCGGATCGTCCAGCTGTCGGAGCACCACGCCGTCGTCGAGGGGGCGGCGGGCCTGCCGCTCGGCAGCCGGGTGCGGGTGGTGCCGAACCACGTGTGCGCGGCGGTCAACCTGACCGACACGCTGTGGGCGGACGACGGCGGAGAGCTGGTCCCCTGGGCGGTCGCGGCGCGGGGGCGGAACTCCTGAGAGGCGTCTCAGGACCCGCCCGTACCATGCTCGCCATGCCTATCCCCCTGCCCTCACGCCTGCCCTCACGCCTGGCTGGGCGCCGGTCCGGTCGCCTGCCCGGTCCGTTGTCCGCCCTCCCCGCGGCGTTCGCCGTCGTGGCCGCGCTGTCGCTCGCCGGCTGCGGCAGCGAGAGCGGCGGGTCCGAGGCCGCCGACACCTCACCGACCGAGGCGACCACGTCGGCGAGCTCGGCGGAGAGCTCGGCCACCGCCAACGCGGTCAGCTGCGACTACCCCGCGGACCCGGCCGGCGCGGCGAAGCCGGTCGACCCGCCGCCCGCCACGCCGACGCAGACGGGCGAGGTCGAGGTCACCATCGGCACCAGCGTGGGAGACCTGCAGGCGACGCTGGATGCCGACAAGACCCCGTGCACGGTCAACTCGTTCCTGTCCCTGGCCGACCAGGGGTACTTCGACGACGTGGTCTGCCACCGGATGACGACCGCGGGCATCTTCGTGCTCCAGTGCGGCGACCCGACGGGAACCGGTGCCGGAGGACCCGGCTACTCGTTCGCCGACGAGCTCGACCAGACCGAGACCTACGGGGCGCGGGACCCTGGCCATGGCCAACGCGGGACCCGACACCAACGGCAGCCAGTTCTTCATCGTGTACGGCGACTCGCAGCTGCCGCCCGCCTACACGGTCTTCGGCCACGTCGACGACGCGGCGGTCAAGGTCGTGAAGGGCGTGGCGAAGGACGGCGTCGACGACGCCAACGGCACCGGCGACGGACACCCGAACACCGAGGTCAAGATGGAGAAGATCACCGTCGGCTGATCCCCAGCGCGGAGAGGTCCTCCTCGACGTACTCCACCGGGGCGCCGATGGCGACGGTGCGGCCGACCGTGCAGAGCCGGTCACGGGTCTGCTGGATGGCGCGCGGAAGCATCTCGCGCGCCCGGTCGCCGGCCTCCCCCTCGGGGAAGCCGCACGTCCACGTGGATGGTAGGTCGACGAGGTGGCTGCCCTGCTCGTCGCGGACCTTGTGGCCCGTGGTCCGCATCTCGAACGTCGTCGCGGCCACGCGCTTGCCCGTGATCAGGTCGATGTCGACGGCGGCGCACCCGGCCAGGGCGGCCAGCAGCAGCTCGACGGGCGTGAAGTCCGGGTCGTCACCGGACCCGATGGGCAGCACTCCCCCGCGCCGGTTGGTGGCCTTGTAGCGCTGCTCGCCGATCCGGGTCAGGTCGACGGCCCGCAACGTCGGGTCGGCCGGGGTGTCGGCGCCGCTGGTGTCGGGAGTGTCGGGGCTGTGGACGGGCTGGTGGACTCGTTGGTGGCCTCGGTCATGCCCTCAGCGTGCCAGCACGTCCCGGCCGAACAGCCGAAGCGGGCGGCGCTCGAGGCGTCGGGCGATCTCCGCCGACCGCACCAGCGCAGGATCCTGCTTGTAGTGGATCCTCCCTGCGGTGAGGCTATCGACGAAGTACAGCTGCGAGGACATGGTGATCGCTTCCTGGTGGTGAATCAAGTGTAAGAGACATTGTCGCGTCAGCAACTCTTACATTCTACGGGTGTCGAAACGCCCTCCCCACATTTCGGAGGCCGTTCGGCTGGTGATCTGCGGCACCTGTCGAGAGCCGGGCCCGGGTGGCAGGATCGGCCCATGACCACGCCCACGCGGGAGATCCATCTCGCCTCCCGCCCCTTCGGCTGGCCCGACCACGACGACTTCCGCACGGTCGACACCGAGCTGGCCGACCCAGGACCCGGCGAGGTGCTGGTGCGCAACACGTTCCTGTCCGTGGACCCCTACATGCGCGGCCGGATGAACGACACCAAGTCCTACCTGCCGCCGTTCCGGTTGGACGCCCCGATGGACGGCGGCGCGGTGGGCGAGGTGCTGGCCTCCGGCGACGACGCCGTGCCGGTCGGCGCCACGGTGCTGCACCAGGCCGGCTGGCGCGAGCACGCCCTGCTGCCCGCCTCGCAGGTCCGGGTCGTGGACGTGGAGCGGGTGCCCGCCTCCGCCTACCTGGGCGTGCTCGGCATGCCCGGGCTGACGGCGTACGTCGGGCTCACCCGCATCGCTCCGGTGCAGGACGGGGAGACGGTGTTCGTGTCCGGCGCCGCCGGGGCGGTCGGCTCGGCCGCCGGACAGATGGCCCGGCTGCTCGGGGCCGGCACCGTCGTGGGCTCGGCCGGGTCGCCCGACAAGGTGGCGTGGGTGACCGGCGAGCTGGGCTTCGACGCGGCCTTCGACTACCACGACGGCCCGGTGCTCCCAGCTCCTGCGGCCGCACGGACCGATCGACGTCTACTTCGACAACGTCGGCGGCGAGCACCTCGAGGCCGCCATCTCCGCGATGGCCGACTTCGGCCGGATCGCCGCCTGCGGGGCGATCGCGACGTACAACGCGACGGACCCCTCCCCCGGACCGCGCAACATGTTCCTGGTGGTGACCAAGCGGCTCAGCATCCGGGGGTTCATCGTCCTCGACCACGGCGACGTGGCCGGCGAGTTCTACCGGACGGCCGGCGCGTGGCTGGCGGACGGCAAGCTGGCCTACCGCGAGACCGTGGTCGACGGCCTCGACAGCGCGGTGGACGCGTTCCTCGACCTGCACCGCGGGGGCAACACCGGCAAGATGCTGGTCCGGCTCTGACACCTCTGGCACCTCTGGCCACCCCGCGTCCGCATCACCCGCTGCGGGGCTATGGACGCCAGCCCATCCATCGGTAGATTGGACGCTGACAGCGTCACGGACGGGGGTTCCCCCCGATGCGCACTCGTCGCCCGGCCGCGCGGCACTGTCTCCTCCCGACACGGTGACCCAGGCCTGGCAGCGCCTACGATGCTGCCCGGGCCTTGCGGACGCCGCCGTTCGCGGCTACACCCCCTCCGCTGCGAACGGCGGCCCCCCGCTCGACCCGGTAGGTGGGCGAAGATGGACCCGTGCCCCATCGCAGGATCGCCGTCGCCGCCACGGGTCAGCAGGCCCTCGAGGCCGGGCTCGCCGTCGCCGCCGAGGGCGGCAACGCCGTGGACGCGGCGCTCGCGTCGGCGTTCGTGGCCCTGGCCACCGAGCCGGGCATGGTCAGCCTGGGCGGGGGCGCGTACGTCGCCGTGTGGCCCGCCGGAGGCGACCCCGTCGTCATCGACGGCAACGTCGAGATGCCCGGCCGTGGCGCCGACGCCGACCGCTTCGGCCGTGGCGTCCGGGAGGTGGTGACCGACTACGGCGGCGGTCTGACCATGCACGCCGGCCACGGCTCGGTCGCCACGCCCGGCATCGTCCCGGCCTTCGCGGTGGCGGCCGAGAAGTACGCCGCACTCCCCTGGTCGCGTCTGGTCCTGCCGTCCGCCGAGGCCGCCGGCGACTACCCCATGAGCGCGCCCGCGGCGCGCTACCTCTCGTTCGTGGCCGACACCCTCTTCGCCCTCGACCCCGAGGCCCAGGCCCTGGTCACCGGTGACGGCGGCACCCTGCTGGACGGCGGGGAGCAACGCAGCAACGACGCGCTCGCCGCGATCCTGGCGCGGCTTGCCGCCGAGGGGCCGTCGCTGTTCACCACGGGCGACGTGGGCCAGGCACTCGTCGCCAGCATGGCCGAGCACGACGGGCTGGTGACCGGCGCCGACCTGGCGGCGTACCAGCCGGTGGTCCGCGCCCGCGCACCGGACCCGCGTCGGCGACTGGTCGGTGGCCGTGAACCCGCCTCCGGCTGTCGGCGGGCCCATCCTCGCGGTGATGCTCGGCGAGCTCGCCCGGCGAGGCGCGGGCTGGGGCTGGGACGACGTGATCGCGATCCAGCGCGAGGTACTGGCCTACCGCACCTCGGTGCACGACTTCTCCGTCGACCTCGAGGCCGACGGGCTGGACCTGCTCGCCCGGGTCGACGAGCACGGGCTGACCGCCCTGCGCGGGTCGTCCTCCACCGCGAACGTGTCGGCCGTCGACTCCGACGGCAACGCCTGCACCATCACCATGAGCAGCGGCTACAGCGCCGGGCTGTGCATCCCCGGCACCGGCATCCTGCTCAACAACGCCCTCGGCGAGGTCGAGCTCAACCGGCTCGGCGTGCACGCGCTGGCACCCGGCACCCGGCTGGCGTCGAACATGGCGCCCACCACCGCGCGCTCCGACTCCGGGCGGGTGCTGGCCATCGGATCGCCCGGGGCGGACCGGATCACCACCGCGCTGATGCTGGTGCTCGGGCAGGGCTGCCTCCACGACCGCGACCTGCAGTCGGCCATCGACGCCCCGCGGCTCCACCTGCGGCTCGTCGACGACGACTTCGTCGTCGAGCACGAGCGCGACGAGTCGATCGCGGCCGCCGTCGCGCGGTCGGGCCTGGCGAGCCACGAGTACGCCGAGCCGCACATGTACTTCGGCGGCGTCGGCGCCGCCGTGGTGTCGCCGTCCGGGGCCCTGGTGGCCGCCGGTGACGCCCGCCGCGAGGCCGCGACGGGCGTCTCCGACTGATGCCGGCTGATTCCGGCTGGCTCCTGCTACTCCACGACCACCTTGATCCGGCGGGAGCCGGTGATGACCCGGTCGGCCGGTTCGGTCTTCCTGGTCCGCTCGATCGCGCCGAACTCGCTGAAGAAGCTGAGCTGGCCCTCGAGCTGGTCGTTGCGCACCATCTGCCGCAGCACCTTCTGCAGCCCCGACACCGTCTCGGGCAGCTGCTCCTGCTCGAAGGGGAACGGGATGGCGGGGTTGATGAACAGCTTGCCGCGCTGGCCCGCCGCCTTCACGGGGATCTTGAAGACGAGCGGCACCGTGTCCTTGCCCGCGTCGTTGGCCAGCACCAGCCGCAGCCGCAACCGCTTGCCCGCCTTGACCCGCGCCGGGTTGTCCTTGGTGAGCTTCACCCAGTCACCGTTGAGCCGCTGCTCGATCGCACCGAGCCGGAACGGCGACGGGTCGTCGGTGACCGTCGAGGTCGCGGTCACCGAGTCGATCGTGGCGTTGGGCACGAACCCGAGCGCCCACACCAGGTCGGGCAGGTCCCACTGGGAGACACCCGCGATGTCGTAGGTGTCGGCGTAGCGGTTGCCACCGCGCAGGGTGAACGGCACCGACCCGTCGTGGCCGTTGATCTGCCAGCTCTGCACCTCGGCGCCGGGCGGGAAGGCGTCGAGCACCCGCAGGTGGTTGACGACGAGGGCGTAGTTGGTCGTCTGGGCCAACGCGTCCTGCACGGTCACCGTGCTCTGGCTGGTCCGCAGCGCCGTCCCGTGGCTCAGCACGGAGGTGATGATGGCTCCGGCCGGCAACGTGCCGAGCGGACCCGGACACCCCGACGAACCGGTCCTGGTTGATCGTGCCCAGCGTCGGACCGAAGTTGGCCATGGTGAAGGGCGGCCCGGCCGGGTCCTCCTGGATGTAGAGCGTCTCCGCGCCGGACATCCCGTAGCTGGTCTTGCCGAGCAGGTTGAACGGGTGGCCGAAGCCACGCACCAGCCCGTTGCAGACCGAGGTGACGGTGCCGAACGCGCCCTGGGTGATGTCACCGGTCGAGAAGGTGACCCCCAGGTTGCCGCCGGCCACGATGTCGGCCGCGGTCGGCGCGATCGCGGCGGGCGACGAGCCCGCGACGAACGCCGCCTTGGGCATGTAGGGGCGGTCCCGCTTGCGGTCCAACACCTGGGCCGGGACGCCGGAGACCGCGAGCGGCGAGGGCAGCTGGTCGAAGCCCTGGCCGGCCTGCGCCCGGGTGACACCGGCCTGCCGCGCCAGCAGCCGCGCGGTGCGGCCGCCGACCGCGACCTTCTGGGGCAGCGTGCGGTTGAGCGAGGCCTGCATCTGCGAGAACGGCGTGATGCCCGCGACCGGCGAGGCACCGAACGAGAAGCCGTAGGCGACCGCACCGATGAGCCTGCCGTCCGACGCGTACACCGGCGACCCGGACATCCCCTGCCAGATCCCGCCGACCTGCTGGATGGTCGGGGAGTCCAGTCGCGCCATCACCAGGTCGATCCCCGGAAGCACGCCGTCCTTGAGGACGCCGAGGACGGTGCCGGTGAAGTCGCCCGGCGTGACCCCCTGGCTGACGGTCTTGCCGGTGACCGCCTGGCCGGCCACCACGTCGGTGATCGGGTAGGCCACCGCGCAGTCACCCGTCGCGGCCGCCGAGTGCGCGGCCGTCACGGTGCCCGTCTCGACCATGAGGGTCGGGACGGCCAGCGCCAGGCTGGTCAGCAGAGCCACCTGGATGGTCCCGAGTCGGTGGCCGGCGTGCAGACGTCTCATGTACGTGCCCTCTCGTGAAGCGGAGGGCCCCGTCGCCCCTCTCGTCGTGACAGTCTGACGCCACTCCACCCCGTTTGGTTGCCCGCGACACCCGCCTTCCTCCTACGCTGGCGGAGTGAGCCCGCACGTCAGCCAGCCTCCCGGGCCGCCCCGTAGCCTCCGCGAAGCCGAGGCCCGCGAGCGTGCCGCGCTGCTGGAGGTGACGTCGTACGACGTCGCGCTGGACCTCGACCGCGGGCGAGGAGACCTTCGGGTCGCGCACCACCATCCGGTTCCGTTCCCGGGGCGGCCCGACCTTCGTGGACGTGCAGCCGGTGGCCCTGACCTCGGCCACCCTCGACGGGAGGCCGGTCGACCTCGACCCGCCTCGACGCCGGGCACCTGCCCCTCGAGACCGAGCCGGGCGAGCACACGCTCGTGGTCGACGCCGTGATGCGCTACCGCCACGACGGCGAGGGGCTGCACCGGGCCGTCGACCCGGCCGACGGCCGGCACTACACCTACGCGATGACCTTCCTGGACGCCGCGCCCAGCATCTTCGCGTGCTTCGACCAGCCGGACCTCAAGGCCCGCTGGCGACTGCGACGTCCGGACCCCTCACGACTGGACGGTGCTGGGCAACTCCCCCGCCACCCAGGTGGAGCCCGGGCACTGGGAGCTCGAGGAGACGCTGCCCTTGTCCACCTACCTGGTGGCCCTGGTCGCGGGGCCCTATCACGTGCTCCGCCACGAGCACGACGGGATCCCGCTCGGGCTGAGCGCCCGCGCCTCGATCGCCCGGCACCTCGACGCAGACGCCGACGAGCTGTTCACCCTCACGGCGCAGAGCTTCGACGAGTTCCACCGGCTCTTCGGCGTGCGGTACCCGTTCGGTCAGTACCACCAGGCCTTCGTCCCGGAGTTCAACGCCGGCGCGATGGAGAGCGCGGGCTGTGTCACCTTCCGCGACCCGTTGATCTTCCAGAGCCGGGTGCTGCGCACCCACCACGTCGTCCGGGCGAGCACGATCGTGCACGAGATGGCGCACATGTGGTTCGGCGACCTGGTGACCCCGGTGTGGTGGGACGACCTGTGGCTCAACGAGTCCTTCGCCGAGTACATGGCCGCCCGGGTCACCGCCGACGTCACCGAGTTCGCGGAGGTCTGGGTGACGGAGGCCCACACGCGACGGCCCTGGGGACTCTCGGCGGACCAGCGGCCGAGCACGCACCCCGTTGCGGGCAACGGCGCGGCCGACGCGGCGGTCGCGCTGCAGAACTTCGACGGCATCTCCTACGCCAAGGGCGCCACGATCATCAAGCAGCTCAACGCCCGACTGGGCGACGAGGTGTTCTTCCGGGGCGTCACCGACCACTTCGAGAAGCACCGCTTCGGCAACGCGACGATGGCCGACCTGCTCGACTCCTGGGAGCGCGCGGGGGCAGGGGACCTGTCGTCGTTCAGTGACGGTTGGCTGCTGACCGCCGGGCCGGACCGGATCGTGCTGGACCGTCAGGCCGGCGTCCTGCGCCGTACGCCGCTCGAGGGGCACCCCGCCGACCGCGACCACACGCTGGGCCTGGCCACCGCTCCGGCGGGCTCGCCCGGTGCCTGGACCATCGAGCCGATCCGCCTCGACACCGATGCGGTGGCGGTCGCCGTCCCCGACGGTCCGGTCGTGCCGGACCCGCACGCCGAGACCTGGGCGGTGACCCTGCTCGACCCCGAGACCACGGCCGTCCTGTCCGAGGTGCTGCCCGCGACCGCCGACCCGCTCGTCCGGGCCAGCATCTGGTGCTCGGTGCGCAACGCCTTCCAGCACGCGCTCCTCGGGCCGGACGCCGTGCTCGACCTGGTCGAGCACGCGCTCCCGGCCGAGGACACCGACGACGGGGTGGGTCAGACGCTCGGCTGGGCGGTGTGGAACATCCCGCCGGTCGCCGCGGACCCCGTCGCCGCGCTGGCGCGGCTGCACGCCGTCGCCGCGCGGTGCGTCGCCGGCGCCGCACCGGGCAGCAGCCTGCGGCTCGCCGCACTGCAGATCCAGGTCGCCGCGGCCGACGACGTCGCCCTGCTGCACGACTGGCTGGTGTCGGGGGACTCGCTCCCCGACGGCGTGGTCGTCGACCTCGAGCTGCGCTGGCGGATCCTGCTGCGGCTGGCCAAGCTCGGCGCCGTCGACCGCGACCAGCTCGCCGCCTCGTTGGCGCAGGAGACCACCGCGGTCTCGCAGGTCGAGCACGCGAAGTCGGTGGCCGCGCTCCCGGACGCCGAGGCCAAGGCCTGGGCGTGGCAGCGGTTCACCGGCGAGGTGGAGGTGCCCAACTACGAGCTCGAGGCGATCGGCCTCGGGCTGTGGCAGGTCGGGCAGGAGCAGCTCACCGACCCCTACGTCGCCCGCTACTTCGACGAGGTGCTGGCCACCGCCGAGGTCCGCAGCAGCGCGATGCTGGCGTTGGCGACCAACGTCTTCTACCCGCGCTGGTCGGCCACGGAGGACACGGTCTCCCGTGCCCACGCCCTCCTCGGCCGCGGCGACGTGGACTCGACGATCCGCCGCGAGCTGGTCGACGAGACCTGGGACCTCGAGCGCCGCCTGGCGATCCGACGTACGCTACGGCGACCGCCCATGACCGACCTCGAAGCCCGCCCTCGCCGTCCCGGACCGACGGTCCGGACCCGGGTCACCGAGCTCGCGGTCTCCGAGCAGGGGGCCGACACCGAGCGCACCCGCGAGGACCACCTGGCCACCGAGGAGCCGCTGGAGATCCGGCTCGGGTGGCCCGGCACGGCACCGCAACGGGTCTGGGTGACCATGCGCACGCCCGGCCACGACTTCGAGCTCGCGGCGGGGTTCTGCTGCCACGAGGGCATGGCCACGCCCTCCTCGATCCGCGGGATCGCCTACTGCACCGACGTGGACCTGACCCCCGAGCAGGAGTTCAACGTCGTGACCGTGACCCTGGACGGACCGACCGACATCGCCCACCGGCACACGGGGATGAGCGCGGGGTCGTCGGCCTGCGGGGTGTGCGGGAAGGACTCGGTGACCGCCGTGCTCGACAGCGCCCGGATGGCCGGCCGGACGGCGGCGTGGGGCGGCGCGCTCCCCTCCCCCGACGTCGTACGCCGGCTGCCGACGCTGCTGCGTGAGGGTCAGGCGGTCTTCAGCCGGACCGGCGGGGTGCACGCCGCGGGGCTGTTCACCGCCGACGGCGAGCGCCTGGTGGTGCGCGAGGACGTCGGCCGGCACAACGCCGTCGACAAGGTCTCGGGGGCCCGAGTGCTGGCCGGCGAGCCGATCGCGGCGGCGTGCCTGGTGGTCAGCGGCCGGGCCGGGTTCGAGCTGGTGCAGAAGGCCGTCGCGGCCGGCATCGGCAGCCTGGTCGCGGTCGGGGCGCCGACGAGCCTGGCGGTGTCGCTGGCGCGCGACGCGGGCCTGGCGCTCTACGGCTTCACCCGCGAGGAACGCACCGTCCGCTACGCCTGAGGCGGCACTCCGCGGCGTGGGCACCGGGATTTGTCGGCGGCGGCTCCTACCGTCGACCCGTGCGCATCCTCCACACCTCCGACTGGCACCTGGGCCGGTCGTTCCATCGTGAGGGCATGCTCACCCACCAGGCGGGCTACGTCGACCACCTGCTGGAGGTGGTCGAGTCCGAGCGCGTGGACCTGGTCCTGGTCGCCGGCGACGTCTACGACCGCGCGCTGCCGCCGGTCGACGCCGTGCGGCTCGCGGACGAGACGCTGGTCCGGCTGGCGCACTCACGGGCCCGGGTCGTGGTCACCAGCGGCAACCACGACTCCGCGCAGCGGCTCGGGTTCAGCGCCCGGCTGATCGACGCGGCGGGCGTCTTCATCCGCACCGACGCCTCGGCCGTCGGCACCCCTGTGGGGCTGGCCGACGAGCACGGCCCGGTGGCGGTCTACGGCCTGCCCTACCTCGACCCGCTGGCGCTCGCCGAGCCGTGGGAGCTGCCCGTGCGCTCGCACGAGGCGGCGCTGGCGGCCGCCATGGGCCGGGTCCGCCGGGACCTCGCCACCCGCTCCCCCGGCACCCGGTCGGTCGTGGTCGCGCACGCGTTCGTCGCCGGCGGGCAGCCGAGCGAGTCCGAGCGCGACATCAGTGTCGGGGGCGTCGCCCGGGTCGCCACGTCGGTGCTGGACGGGGTCGACTACGCCGCGCTCGGTCACCTGCACGGAGCGCAGACGCTGACGGAGCGGGTCCGCTACAGCGGGTCGCCGCTCGCCTACTCCTTCTCCGAGCACGCGCAGACCAAGGGTTCCTGGCTGGTCGACCTCGCGGCCGACGGCTCGTGGCCGCGACGTTCGTGCCCGCGCCGGTGCCGCGAGCGCTGGCCCGGGTCCGCGGGGAGCTCGAGTCCCTGCTCGCGGACCCTGCCCTGGCCGAGTACGAGCAGTGCTGGGTGCACGCGACCCTCACCGACGCCGTGCGGCCCGGCCAGTCGATGGAACGGCTGCGCCGACGGTTCCCGCACGCCCTGGTGCTCGCCTTCGAGCCCGGCGACCGACCCGAGCCGGCGTGGTGCCCACCGCTCGTCCCGGCGCGCGCACCGACCACGACATCGCGCTGGACTTCGTCCGCGAGCTGCGCGGCGCCCCGGCCACCGCGGCCGAGTCGGCGCTGCTCCAGCAGGCGTGCGACGCATGCAGCGACGACACCGACGTGGACACCCTGCTGAGCCCCGCGGGCGGTGGTCGATGAGGCTGCACCGAATGGAGGTGACGGCCTTCGGCCCCTTCGCCGGGACCGCCACGGTCGACTTCGACGCGCTGGGTGCCGCCGGCCTCTTCCTCCTCTCGGGAGCCACCGGCGCGGGCAAGACCAGCGTCCTCGATGCCGTCTGCTTCGCCCTCTACGGCGCGGTGCCGGGCGAGCGCAACGACGCCAAGCGGCTGCGCTCGGACCAGGCCGATCCGGCACCGCCCCGCGGGTCGAGCTCGAGGCGACCTTGGCCGGCCGACGGTTCCGGATCGTCCGCAGCCCCGCCTGGTCGCGTCCGAAGCGGCGCGGCACCGGCACCACCCCGCAGCAGGCCTCGGTGAACATCAGCGAGAGCGTCGCCGGCACCTGGCGACCGTTGTCCACCCGACTCGACGAGACCGGGCACCTGGTGACCGGGCTGGTGGGCATGAACCTCACCCAGTTCACCCAGGTCGCGATGCTGCCGCAGGGCGGCTTCCAGGCGTTCCTGCGCGCGTCGTCGGAGGACCGGCACCGGCTGCTGCAGCAGCTGTTCCACACCGGCCGGTTCGAGCAGGTGGAGCGCTGGCTGCGCGAGCGCCGGTTGTCCCTGCACCACGCCGGCGAGGAGCATCGGCGCACCGTCGACTCCCTGGCGCACCGCGTCAGCGAGACGGCCGGCGTCCCGTTGCCGCAGGGTCCCGACCCCGACGACCACGCCGAGCCGACCGGGCGGCCCCGACGTCGCGGACCCCGTCGGCTGGGCGGCCGCCCTGGCCGCCGCGACCGCCGAGCAGGCGTCGGCGCACGGAGCCGCGCTGGCCGGGCTGGCGGCCGCGGAGGGTACGGCGAGGCAGGCCCTCGAGGCCGCGCGCTCCCTGGCCGAGCACCGGGCCCGACACGCCGCCGCGGCGACCGAGCGCGCGGGGTTGAACGGCCGCGCCGACGAGGTCGCGAGGCTGCGCGAGCGCATCGATCGCGCCGTACGGGCCCGTCCCGTGCGGCCGCTGCTCCGCGTCGTGTCCGGGGCTCGCAGGGCGCACGAGCAGGCGCTGGCCGCCGAGCGCCGTCACCGCGGTGCGGTAGCCCCACTCCTCGACGCCCCGACGACGAGCCGGCGGGTCCGTCCGTCGAGCGGCTGCGGGCCGCAGACCATGCACGCGACCGCGGCCGTGCGGGCGTTGCTGCCCCGGGAGGCCGAGCGCGCGGCGCTCACCGGCCAGCGCGAGGCGTTGCTCGCCGAACGGCAGCCCCTGGCCGCGCAGGTCGCCGAGCTGACGGCGACCACCCTGGCCCTGCCCGAGGAGCTGGCCCGCTTGCGCGCCGCCCGCGCCGATGCCGCCGACGCGGCGGCCCGCCTGCCCGAGGCCGGGACCGCCGTCGCGGCGGCGACCGAGCGGGTGGTCGCCTGCCGGCGTCTGCACGCCGTGCGCAACGACCTGGTCGCCGCGCAGCTGGACCTCAACGCCGTCGTCACCCTGTCCCTCGGCCTCGCCGAGGAGCTGGTGGCCCTCCACCAGGCCCGCGTGGAGGGCATGGCCGCCGAGATCGCCCACGGACTCGCCGTGGCGGGCGGCAGCTGCCCGGTCTGCGGTTCGGAGCACCACCCGCACCTGGCCCAGCCGGCACCCGACGCGCCCGACGCCGGGGACGAGCGCGCCCTGCGCAGGCGCCGCGACGACGTCGAGCTCGAGCGGCACGCCCGGGCCGAGCACGCCCGTGACCTCGAGACGGCGGCCGCCGTCGCCGAGCAGGCCGCGGGCACCGACGACGTCGAGGTCCTCCAGCACCGACTGTCCACCGCCACCGCCACGGCCGGATCACTGGCGTCCCGGGCGGAGCCGCTTCCCCGACTGGACGCCGAGCTGGCCGCGACCGAGGCCCGCGCCGCCGAGGCGGCCCGCGAGCTGACGGCGGCGACGGCACGGCTGGCCGACCTCGACGCACGGTCGCAGGAGCTCGCCGCCCGGATCGCCGAGGTGAGCGCCGCCCTCGACGAGGCGCTCGGTGCGCACGGCGGCGACCTGACCACCCGGCTGGCCGACCTCGACCGCACGCTGACCGCGCTGACCACGCTCCGCGACGCGGCCGCCAGCACCGCCGCCGCCCGGCGGTCGCTGGACGACGCGGAGCGTGCCCTGGCCGACTGGGCGGTCGACGCGGGCTTCGGCGACCCGGACACGGCCGTCGCGGCCGCCCTCGACGACGACCAGGTGGCCGAGCTCCGCGACCGGGTGGCCGACCACGACCGACGGCTCGCGGCCACCACGGCGGTGCTCGAGGACGCGACGTACGCCGCCGCGGCCGCTGCCCCCCCCCGACGTGCCCGCGCTGACCGGCGCCCACGAGCGGGCCGCGAGGATCCTGGCCGAGACCCGTGCCGCCGAGCTCCGCGAGCGCGATCGGGCCGAGCGGCTGGCCGAGCTGGCCGACCGGCTCCGGGAGGCGGTCGCGGCCTGGGCGCCGGTCCGCTCCGAGCACCAGGTGGTCGCGGGGCTCGCGGCCTTCGCCGAGGGCAAGTCGGCTGACAACCGGCTGCAGATGCGGCTCTCCGCCTACGTGCTGGCCTTCCGCCTCTCGCAGGTGGTCGACGCCGCCAACGCCCGGCTGGCCACGATGAGCGACCGCCGCTACTCCCTCGAGCACACCGGCCGGCGCGGCACCGGGGAGCGCCGGGGCGGGCTCAGCCTCCTGGTCCGCGACGACTGGTCGGGCGAGAGCCGCGACCCGGCCACGCTCTCGGGCGGGGAGACCTTCGTGGTGTCGCTGGCGCTGGCGCTCGGCCTGGCCGACGTGATCACCCACGAGGTCGGCGGGGCGGCGCTGGACACGTTGTTCGTCGACGAGGGTTTCGGGTCCCTGGACGCCGACACCCTGGACGACGTGATGGACACCCTCGACTCGTTGCGCGACGGGGGGCGGGTGGTCGGCGTGGTGAGCCACGTGGCCGAGATGCGGGACCGCATCCCGACCCAGCTCGTCGTCACGAAGGCGCGGTCGGGGTCGACGGTGAGCCTGCGCACCTGACCGAGCGACGGCTCGCGTCGGATCAGCCCGACATCGTCGCGATCTGGATGAGGTTGCCGCAGGTGTCGTCGAGCACGGCGGTCGTCACCGGTCCCATCTCGGTCGGCGGCTGGGTGAAGCGCACGCCGAGGCGCGACGAGCCGGTCGTACTCGGCCTGCACGTCGTCGACGGCGAACGACGTGAAGGGGATGCCGTCCTCGACGAGCGCCTCCTTGAACGGCCGCGCGGCCGGGTGGTCGTCGGGTTCGAGCAGCAGCTCCGTGCCGTCGGGGTCGTCCGGGGAGACCACGGTGAGCCAGCGCGTGCTCGCCCATCGGGACGTCGTGCTTCTTCACGAAGCCGAGCACGTCGGTGTAGAACGCGCAGGGCCTTGCCCTGGTCGTCGACGAGCACGCTCGTCACGGTTGATCCGTCATCGGTCCTCCTCGGGGTCGTCGATGGGCCACCGCGTCGCGATCGTCCGCAGCGGCGCGTGTCGAGGTGGTGGAACTTGTAGCGGCCCTCGCCGCCGGGTGGTCGACCAGGCCCGCCGCTCTCCAGCACGTCGAGGTGCTGGGAGATCGCCTGGCGGGTGGCCGCCAGGCCGTGCTTGGTGGCCAGGCGGGCGCAGATCTCGAACAGCGTCTGGCCGTCGCGCTCGGCCAGCTCGTCGAGGATCGCGCGGCGGGTGGGATCGGCGAGGGCCCGGTAGACATCACCCGGATCCGCTTCACCCACGGCTCGACCATAGGCAAGTCATCTGCTTGCCTGTCAACGTTCCTCGGGCGGATTGCAACCAATCCGGCACCGAGTGCGTCTTGGACCCGACACTGACCAGAGCACCACCTCGTGAAGGAGCACAGCATCATGAACAAGCAGACCAGTCGCGGCCTCGCCGTCATCGGCGCGCTCGTCGCCGGGCTGGCCGGCCCCCTGTTCTCGGGCAGCGCCGCCCAGGCCGATCCCGCCCCGGAGTGGAAGTCCGAGCGCGGCATCGTCATCGAGTGCGCGGGCGACGCCCACGGCGTCCAGGTGTGGACGAGCGTCTACGAGAACCAGCGCTACGGGAACACCGTCCAGGTCGTCATCGGCGACCCCGACGACGGCAACGGCAACTCCAGGAACACCGATGCGAAGTTCCTCGTCGACGGCGTCGTGAAGGCCACCGTCAAGGTCGACGGCAAGCGCGCCCTGATCGAGGGTGCCGCCGAGCGCCACGGACCTCGCACCAAGGTCTACGAGGAGTACGAGGACGCCGGGTTCCTGATCAAGACCCGCGGCTTCCACCGTCAGCTGGTGACCGACATGGGCGCCCGCTACGGCGGCAAGTCCATCCCGCTCGCCTGTGACACGGCCTTCTACTACGACCTCGAGGTCAAGAAGATCCCGATCACCTGAGCGTCACCGTGGCCGATAGTCCCTGACGTTCGGGTTGCCTCTGGGCCGAAAACCGAGACCCAAACGTCAGGGACTATCGCGATTTCGGCGGGTGACCACCGGGGATCGGGACGTCGGGGTCGTAGGGGATCGCGGGTGTAGATGAACGTCGCGCACTCGAGGTGGCGCACCGTACCGTCGGCCCCGCGGTGCACGTGCAGGGTCTCGCCGCGGTGGTAGCCCTCGACGCCGACGATGTCGTCGCCGCGCACCGCGAACACGTCGGCGTCGTCGTACGCGCCCGGCGCGTTGAGCCGGAGCCGCTCGTTGTGCCAGCGCAGCTCGAGCGCGGTGTTGCCCCAGAACCACAGGCCCGGCACACCGTCGAGGAGCGCGGGTACGCCGGTGCTCGGCGTCCACGGTCGGCCGGCCCGGGCTCGGCGTCACCGAGGAGCGCGGCCGGCACGGCCTCCATCGAGAGCCCGGCGAAGCAGTTGGTCATCAGCACGCTGCCGGCGCCGGTGGCCGGGTCGACGAAGAGGCTCGCCAGGAAGCCGGGCATCGACCCGGTGTGACCGACGAGGCGTTGCCCGTCGAGGTCGAGCAGCCGCAGCCCCAGCCCGTAGCTGCCGGCCGGCTCGTGCGGCTCGCGCCATCTCCTCGAGCGTGGCGCGCGACAGGACGTCCGGATGGCCGGTCGCGAGGAAGCCGGCCCACCGGGCCAGGTCGGTGACCGTGCTCCAGACCTGGCCGGCGGGAGCCATCCCCCGGGTGTCCTGGTGCGGCTCGACGGTCAGCTCTCCGGTGAAGTGCACGACGCTGCTGCCCTGGGCGTGCGGCGCCTGCGGGAGGTACGACGTGCGGGTCATGCCCAGGGGCTCGAGCAGCTCGGCGCGCACGACGTCCCACCACGGGGCGCCGCGCAGCCGGGAGACCGCCTCGCCCAGCAGGGCGTAGCCGAGGTTGCTGTAGTGGAAGTACTCCCCCGGGCCGGCCACCGCGCCGGCACCGTCGTTGGCGGCCAGCAGGGCGTCGACCGCGACGCCCGGCGACCGTTCCCACCACGAGCCGACGGGCTCGCTCTGCATCCCCGAGACGTGCGCGAGCAGCGAGCCGACCGTCGCGGCGGCGTACCCGGTCTCCGGCACCAGGCGGCCGATCGGGTCCTCGAGGGCGAGCAGCCCCTCGTCCCGGCAGCGCATCACCTGCGTGGCGACGAGGGTCTTGGTGATCGAGCCGATCCGGTACTGCGCATCGGCCGGATCGCCGCCCGGCACGTCTCCCGCGCCGGCTGTCCGGACCAGCGAGCCGTCCTCGAGCACGCCGGCCACCACCGACGGCAACCGGCCGCGCCCCTGGAGCCGCTGGAGGCGGGCCTGGAGGTCGGCCGTCATTCGTCGAAGGCCTCCGGGGGCGGGCACGAGCAGACCAGGTTGCCGGTCGCCGTACGCCTGGTCGATCCGGCCCACCGGCGGCCAGTACTTGTCCGGGTCGGGCCCGGCCGGGAAGGCGCCGAGGTCGCGCTCGTAGGGGCGCTCCCACTTCTCGACCAGGGCCCGCGCGGTGTGCGGGGCGTTGCGCAGCGGGTGAGTCCTCGGCGCTCCACTCCCCCGCGCCGACGCGGTCGATCTCCGCCTTGATCGCGATCATCGCGTCGCAGAAGCGGTCGATCTCGCCGAGGTCCTCGGACTCGGTGGGCTCCACCATCAGGGTGCCGGCGACCGGGAACGACATGGTCGGCGCGTGGAAGCCGTAGTCGATGAGCCGCTTCGCGACGTCGTCGACGCTGACGCCGGTCGCCTTGGTCAGGCCGCGCAGGTCGAGGATGCACTCGTGCGCGACCAGCCCGTCGCGGCCCTGGTAGAGCACCGGGAAGTGGTCGCGCAGCCGGGCCGCGACGTAGTTGGCCGCCAGCACCGCGCTCGCGGTCGCCCGGGTCAGCCCCTCGGCGCCCATCAGCCGGACGTACGCCCAGGAGATCGGCAGGATGCCCGCGGAGCCGTACGGCGCGGCGCTGATCGGGCCGATGCCCTCGCGCTTCGCCGGGCTCGGGGTGCATCGGGTGCGACGGCAGGTACGGCGCCAGGTGCGCGCGCACGCCGACCGGACCGACGCCCGGGCCGCCGCCGCCGTGCGGGATGCAGAACGTCTTGTGCAGGTTCAGGTGGCGAGACGTCGCCGCCGAAGGCGCCGGGTCGCGCAGCCCAGCAGCGCGTTGAGGTTCGCGCCGTCGACGTAGACCTGGCCGCCGTGCGTCGTGCACCACCTCGCAGAGCTCGGTGATGGTGTCCTCGTAGACGCCGTGCGTCGAGGGGTAGGTCACCATGATCGCCGCGAGGTCGTCGGAGTGCGTCTCGCACTTGCGCGCGCAGGTCGTCGAGGTCGACCGAGCCGTCCGTCGGGGCCTTCACCACGACGACCTTCATGCCGGCCATCACCGCGGACGCGGCGTTGGTGCCGTGCGCGGACGACGGGATCAGGCAGACGTTGCGGGCGCTCCTGGCCGTTGGCCCGGTGGTACGCGCGGATCGCCAGCAGGCCGGCCAGCTCGCCCTGCGAGCCGGCGTTGGGCTGGATCGAGACCCGGCGTAGCCGGTGACCTCGGCCAGCCAGCCCTCCAGGTCGGCGATCAGCTCGCAGGTAGCCCGCGGCGTCCTCGGCCGGCGCGAACGGGTGCAGGTCGGCGAAGCCGGGCAGGTGACCGGCTCCATCTCGGTGGTCGCGTTGAGCTTCATCGTGCAGGAGCCCAGCGGGATCATCCCGCGGTCCAGCGCGTGGTCGCGGTCGGCGAGCCGGCGCAGGTAGCGCAGCATCGCGGTCTCGGTGCGGTGCGCGTGGAACACCGGGTGGGTGAGGTACGGCGTCGCACGGCGCAGGTCCGGGCAGCGCGTCGGCGGTGGCCGCGTCCAGCGCGGCGAGGTCGGCGGTGACGCCGAAGGCCTCGAGCACCGCTGGTCAGCGTCGAGCGGCGTGGTGGTCTCGGACGTGGAGATGCCGACCGCGGTCGGCGTCGACCAGCCGCAGGTGCAGCCCGCGCGCGCGGGCTGCCGCCACGACCGCCTCGGCCCGGCCGGGCACCGAGCCACCGACAGGGTGTCGAAGAACGCGCCGTGCTCGACCTCGAAGCCACCGGCCCGCAGCGCCGCCGCGAGCACCGCGGCGTAGCGGTGGGCGCGCGGTCGCGATCGCGCGCAGGCCCGTCCGGGCCGTGGTAGACGGCGTACATGGAGGCCACGACGGCCAGCAGCACCTGCGCGGTGCAGATGTTGGAGGTGGCCTTCTCGCGGCGGATGTGCTGCTCGCGGGTCTGCAGCGCCAGCCGGTAGGCCGGCCGGCCGTCGGCGTCGACCGAGACGCCGACCAGCCGGCCGGGCAGGTGCCGCTCGAGCCCGGCGCGCACCGCCATGAAGCCGGCGTGCGGTCCGCCGTAGAAGAGCGGCACGCCGAAGCGCTGCGAGGAGCCGACCACGACGTCGGCCCCGAGCTCGCCCGGCGCGTCGAGCAGCGGTCAGCGCCAGCAGGTCGGCGGCGACGGCGACCAGGGCGCCGCGCTCGTGGGCGGCCTCGATCACCGGCCGCGGGTCGGCGACCCGGCCGGACGCGCCGGGGTATGCGCCAGCAACACGCCGAACAGCTCGTCGCCGGTCGCGGCAGGCCGTCGGTCGAGGTCGGCGACGACGACCTCGATGCCCATCGCCTCCGCGCGGGTGCGCACCACCGCGATCGTCTGCGGCAGGTTGTCGGCGTCGACGACGAAGCGGGCCGGACGCCTTCCGGTTGGCCCGGCGTACCAGCGTCATCGCCTCGGCCGCCGCGGTGGCCTCGTCGAGCAGCGAGGCGTTGGCGGTCGGCAGGCCGGTGAGGTCGGCGACGACGGTCTGGAAGTTGAGCAGCGCCTCGAGCCGGCCCTGGGAGATCTCGGGCTGGTACGGCGTGTAGGCGGTGTACCAGGCCGGGTCCTCCAGCACGTTGCGCCGGATCACCGCCGGGGTGATGGTGCCGTGGTAGCCGAGCCCGATCATCGCGCTCGGCCGGCCGGTTGCGCGCGGCGAGGGCGCGCAGCTCGGCCGCGCCTGCTGCTCGGAGGCCGCGGCGGGCAGGTCGAGGGCCTCGCGAGCGGATCGCGCCCGGCACGGCCGCGGCCATCAGGTCGTCGAGCGAGGCGTAGCCGACCCGCTCCAGCATCGTGGCGACGTCCTCGGCGTGCGGGCCGATGTGCCGGTCGGCGAACCGCGTGTGCGCGTCCAGGGCGAGCAACGAGGGGGCGGTGGGGTGGGACACGGTTGGCTCACGAGAGGGTGGCTCCTCGACGGTCGGGTCTAGGTCGCCTCCCCCTCTGTCGTCAGCGCATCGCTGCGGCCTCCAGAGCTGCCTGGTCCACGCGGTCCTGGTGCCTGAGAGGTTCCGGGGAGGAATTGCCCCTTCGGCGCTGGTGTCCGGCTCTCCCACGTGGGTTCACCGGCTGGTCAATCGCTCGCCAACGTACCACCGGCGGCCCGGGTCCTCACGACCAACGCGCGTCGACGATCGACCGTCGGGCACCGAACGGCCCGCGTCCGAGGACGCGGGCCGTCTGCGAAATGCAGTCTGGGTCAGCCGATGCGTGCGGCCCGCGGCGCGGGCGAGCTCGTCGCCGGGGTGGGCTCGGCGCCGGCGTCGCTCGGCGGCGCGCTCGCTGGGCAGCTCCGCGAGGGTGCCCTCGATCTCGCGCCAGACCCCGCCGATGGCGATGCCGAACACGCCCTGGCCGCCCTGGAGCAGGTCGATGACCTCGTCGTTGCTGGTGCACTCGTAGACGAGGCGCCGTCGCTCATCAGGGTGACGCGGGTCAGGTCGTCGGTGCCGCGCTCGCGCAGGTGGTGCACGGCGGTGCGGATCTGCTGCAGGGAGATGCCGGCGTCGAGCAGCCGCTTGATGACCTTGAGGATCAGGATGTCGCGGAAGGAGTAGAGCCGCTGCGGTGCCGGAGCCGGTGGCCGACCGCGGACGGTCGGCTCGACCAGCCCGGTGCGGGCCCAGTAGTCGAGCTGGCGGTAGGTGATGCCGGCGGCGTTGCAGGCCGTGGGGCCGCGGTATCCCGAGGTCGCTCGGGCAGCGGCGAGACGTCGTCGGTGAAGAGCAGACCCTGCTCCTCGGCGGCCTCGACGGCCTGGTCGGCGGCCGCGACGTCCGGGTGGGGGTGCTGCTCGTGCTCGTTCACGATCACTCCTCGTTCGGTCTGCTCCGACACGTGCACTCCGGGGAAGTCGGATCCGCACCAGGCTAGACGGTCCGGACCACAGCGGTGGAGTTACACCAGAGACAGTTCACCGTAGGGCTCCACCTGAGGGTGGTCAACGACCCCCGCGGCGTGTCGCAACCCTCAACCTCAGGCTGAGGGTTAGGTGCGGTTCACGCCCTCGGTGCGCTCGAAGTCCTCGGGCGTGACCTGGTCCAGGAACTCCCGGAACTTCTCGACCTCGTCCTCCTGCTCGTCCGGGATGGCCATGCCCGGCCTCGTCGAGGACCTCCTCCGCGCAGACGATCGGCTGCCGGTGCGCAGCGCCAGGGCGATCGAGTCCCACGGCCGGGCGCGACCTCGACCCCGTCGTCGAAGACCAGATCGGCGTAGAAGACGCCGTCCTTCAGGTCGGTGATCTGCACCTCGGTGAGCTCGGCCGTCGCCTCGAGCAGGTCCTGCAGCAGGTCGTGGGTCAGCGGCCGCGGCGGCACCACACCCTGCTGCTCGAACGCGATAGCGGTGGCCTCGACCGCGCCGATCCAGATCGGCAGGTAGCGCTCCCCCGACACCTCCCGCAACAGGACGATCGGCTGGTTGGAGGGCAGCTCCACCCGGACTCCCATGACGTCGACCTCGCGCAC
>CAVZFO010000002.1:0-146275 GCA_963774575.1 uncultured Actinomycetota bacterium
AGAACCTGCGGCACGCCCGACCGGACGCCAGCGACGCCGAGATCGAGCAGGCCTGCCGGGCCGCGCGGATCCACGACGTGGTCGCGACCCTCCCCGAGGGCTACGACACCGTGGTCGGCGCCCGCGGGCACCGGTTCTCCGGTGGCGAGCAGCAGCGGCTGGCCATCGCCCGCACCCTGCTGCGGGACCCGGCGGTGCTCGTCCTCGACGAGGCCACCAGCGCCCTCGACAACGAGACCGAGCGGTCGGTCCAGGAGGCGCTCGACGCGGCCGCCCGTGGTCGGACGACGATCACCATCGCCCACCGGCTCTCCACCATCCGCCATGCCGACCAGATCGCCGTGCTGGCCGGTGGCCGGGTGGTCGAGCTCGGGTCGCACGAGGAGTTGGTGGCGCGGGGCGGTCGCTACGCCGCGCTGCTGGGCGGTCGGGAGCTGGTCGCCGCCTGAGTCAGCTGGCGGTGCGTCCGAAGGTACGGCGGTAGCGCTGCGGGGAGACACCGCGGGAACGGGTGAAGTGGTGGCGCAGCGTGGCGGCGTTGCCGAAGCCGACCTCGTCGGCGATCCACTCCACCGAGCGGTCGGTCTGCTCGAGCAGCTGCTCGGCGCTGAGCAACCGCTGCTTGGTCACCCAGGAGTGCGGCGTCGCGCCCGTCTCGGCGCGGAACCTCCGGGCGAAAGTGCGCGGCGACATCAGGGACTTGCGGGCGAGGGTGTCGACGTCGAGGTCCTCGTCGAGGTCTGGAGGATCCACTCCAGCAGCGGGCCGAGCGTCTCGGCGTCGCAGTCCGACCGGGCGCGCGATGAACTGCGCCTGGCCGCCGTCACGGTGAGGGGGTACGACGATGCGCCGGGCGGCGTCGCCGCGACGTGGCGCCGTAGAGGTCGCGCATCAGGTGCAGCGAGGCGTCGATGCCGGCGGCCGAGCCGGCTCCGGTCAGCACGTTGCCGTCGTGGCAGTAGAGAACGTCGGGCCGGACCTTGGCCTCGGGGTAGATCCCCTCGAGCAGGTCGGTGTAGCGCCAGTGGGTGGTGCACTCCCGGCCGTCGAGCAGCCCGGCGGCTCCGAGCTCGAAGATGCCCGAGCAGTGGGCGTAGAGGATCGCGCCGCGGGCGTGGGCCGCGCTGATCGCCTCCTTCACGGCCGTCGTCGTGGCGGTGAAGTCGTGCTTCGGCGCGAGGCAGACCAGGTCGGCGTCCTGGGTCGCCTCCAGCCCGCGTTCGACGTACATGTCGAAGTCGGAACGGCCCTTGACCCGGCCGGGCCGGGGCGTGCACACCCGGAAGTCGAAGACGGGGTTCGGTCCTCCGGGTGGTCCCGCTCCCCCCAGACCTCCACCAAGGAGCCCAGCCCGAACGGCTCGGCTCGGTCCTGCACGATCACCGCGACGGTCTGCATGGCCACGGACATCGTGCCGCAGACTTGGCAGAAAATCAACGAGGGTGGCATTCCTGCCACTCGTGGCGGGATCTCGAAGGTGGCATGATTACTGCCATGACCTTCCTACTGATCCTCCTGGCGATCGCGGCGGTGCTGGCCGCGGGCACGATCGACGCGTGCCCACGACGGCCAGGGCCCGCCAGCGCCCCCGGTCCCACCTCGAGGACCCGCGTTCACCGCTCCGGCCGCGCGCTGATCTGGAAGCGGCGCTCGGCCAGTCCGTCAACGTGTAGCTTCGCGAGTCCCTCGCCGAATCAGGCCGGCTTCTTGTCCTAGAATTACCGCGATCGTGGTCTTCGCCGTTGGCGGCGACGGCGCCGTCATCCCGGCCGTGGGCGTGGGTGCCGCGGCCACTGCGGCCCTCGCACCGGCGAGGTCGGTGACCGTCACCGGAGCGGGGGTCAGCACTTCTCCCGGCGTACGACGCGGCGATCGACCGGTACGCCATCCGCACCACCCCGGCCTCGACGGGCACGGCCGGTCACCGCCACGGCCGGACCCGGCAGCGGCCAGGTCCGGCTGAACGGACACTCGTCGCAGCAGGCCTGTCCCGGTCACCGGCCTCGCAGCCCGGCGACGAGGTCAACGTCCAGATCACCGATGCCGGCGGGACAACCAACCAGTCGTTCATCTACCTGCCTTCCGGCTTCCCGACGATGACGCGAGAGAGCAACGGGCCTGGGCCCACGCCCGGGCACGTCTTCCTGACCCTCACGTCTTCTGCTGTCCGCCAAGTTCGAGACCGTCGTGGACCACAACGGCGTGCCGAGCTAGGTCCGCGAGACGCTCAACCCCGAAGACCTGAAGCTGCAGCCCAACGGGCACTACTCGGTGGCCCGGGGCACGACCAACACACTGGCAGCACGTTCGACATCGTCGAGCTCGACCAACCGTTCCGGCCGGTCGCCAGCCACACGACGCAGGGACCTGGCCAACACCGAGTTCCACGACTCGATCCTGCTCCCGGGCGGCGGCCGGATCCTGATGGCCTACGAGCCCGAACCGCCACCACCGGCAAGATCGACTCGGTCGTCGCAGGAGGTCCAACCCGACGGCAACGTCGTCCTGACCTGGAACAGCGCCGACCACAGCGAGGCCGTGCGACCGCCTCACCGGCCTCCCGGACTACGCCCACCTCAACTCGATCGAGGTCATGCAGGACGGCAACCTGTTGCTGTCGTTCCGGCACCTGAGCCAGGTGATGAAGGTCGACCGCATCACAGGCGACGTGATCTGGCGGCTCGGCGGCACCCGCAGCGACTTCACCTTCCCCAACGACCCGTACGGCGGTCCCTGCGCCCAGCACACCGCGCGCGAGCTCGGCAACGGCGACATCCAGGTCTGGGACAACGGCTCCCGGGTCGGCCCGTTCACGCTGACCCCGATGTGCCCCGACCGCCCCGACCCGCACCGGCCCTCGACGAGCGGCCCTTCAGCCGGGTCGTCGCCTACCACCTCGACGAGGACGACGCACACGCGCACCTGGTCCAGTCGTCCACGACCGGCGCACCTTCAGCGAGTTCGCCGGCTCGGCCCAGCGGCTCGGCGCCGGGACGCTCGCGGACAACGTGTTCATCGGCGATGGCCGACTCGCACGACCCGGACACCAACGCCGAGCGCCCCGACGCGCTGCGAGGTCGACGCGGCCGGCAACGTCGTGTGGACCCTGGACATCCCCGGCTACTTCTCCTACCGCGCCCAGAAGTTCCCCGCACCCGACGCCATCGCCCCCAGGTCACGATCTCCGGCGTCACCGACGGCGCGACGTACGCCGCGGCGCAGGCGCCGACGCCCGAGCTACGGGTGCACCGACCGGGGCGGCTAGCAACCTGGACGCCTGCATCGGCACGGTCGACAGCGGCACGACCGTCCCGATGACGCCCGGCGCGCACACGCTCACGGTCACGGCCACCGACGGCGCCGGCAACGCCACGACGCGCACGATCGCCTACACCGCGCTGGCCGGCCGCGACTCCGCCCGCCGCGAGCGCCCGCCCCGACCTCCGTCTCCGCAAGGCCGGCGGCCCGTGCGTGGGCACCGGCCAGACGGGGTCGGCGCGGGAGCAGACCATCGGTCCGCCTCGGGACCGGTCGCAGGACGCAAGCAGACGATCCGGGTGCCGGCTCACGAACGTGGGCACGCAGGCCGACCGGTTCACCATCGCCGGCAGCGACGGGCATCGGCCGAGTTCCGGGTCGGCTACGTCGTGGACGGCGCCGACCGGACCGCGAAGGTCACCGACGACCTGGCTCAGCCCGCGCTGGCGCCCGGCGAGACCCTCGACGTGCGCTGCAAGTCCGTGCGCCGCCCGGCGGCGGAGCCGGCGACAAGCACAAGGTCAAGGTCGTGGCCGCCGCGCGGCACGACCCGGCCGTCGACAAGCGTCGCCGCCGTCGCTCGAGCCGGTCAGGCCCGACCCGAGACGGCACGAGCGCCGGCCACCCGCAGGTGGCCGGCCCTCGCGCGTGCGTCGAGTGTGGAGCGGGAGTCAGCTGGCCCCGCCGGTGAGCTTCTCGCGGAGCGCCTGGAGCGCCTCGTCGGAAGCGAGCGAGCCGCCGTCGGTCTCGCTCGCCTCGGCCTCGTCGTCCGAGCCGCGAGGAGTACGACGTGGCCTCGCCGGCCTCGACCTCGGCCTGCTTGGCCTCGGCCTGCTGCTTGACGTGGGCCTCCCAGCGGGCGTGCGCCTTGGCGTACTGCTCCTCCCAGACCGCGCGCTGCTCGTCGAAGCCCTCGAGCCACTCGCCGGTCTCCGGGTCGAAGCCCTCGGGGTAGACGTAGTTGCCCTGCTCGTCGTAGGTCGCGGCCATGCCGTAGAGCGTCGGGTCGAAGTCCTCGACGTCGGCCGCGGCGGCGGTCTCGTTGGCCTGCTTGAGCGACAGCGAGATCCGGCGACGCTCGAGGTCGATGTCGATGATCTTGACCATGACGTCGTCGTTGACCTGGACGACCTGCTCCGGGATCTCCACGTGGCGCTCGGCCAGCTCGGAGATGTGCACCAGGCCCTCGATGCCCTCCTCGACGCGGACGAACGAGCCGAACGGCACCAGCTTGGTGACCTTGCCCGGCACGATCTGGCCGATCTGGTGGGTCCGGGCGAAGTGCTGCCACGGGTCCTCCTGCGTCGCCTTCAGCGACAGGGAGACCCGCTCGCGGTCCATGTCCACGTCGAGCACCTCGACGGTGACCTCGTCGCCGACGGCGACGACCTCGGACGGGTGGTCGATGTGCTTCCACGACAGCTCGGAGACGTGCACCAGGCCGTCGACGCCGCCGAGGTCCACGAACGCACCGAAGTTGACGATCGAGGAGACGACGCCCTTGCGGATCTGGCCCTTCTGGAGCTGGGTCAGGAAGCCGTGGCGAACCTCGGACTGGGTCTGCTCGAGCCAGGCGCGGCGCGACAGGACCACGTTGTTGCGGTTCTTGTCGAGCTCGATGATCTTCGCCTCGAGCGTCTGGCCGACGTAGGGCTGCAGGTCGCGGACGCGACGCATCTCGACGAGCGAGGCGGGCAGGAAGCCGCGCAGGCCGATGTCGAGGATGAGGCCGCCCTTGACGACCTCGATGACGGTGCCCTCGACGACGCCGTCCTCTTCCTTGACCTGCTCGATGGTGCCCCAGGCGCGCTCGTACTGGGCGCGCTTCTTGGACAGGATCAGGCGGCCTTCCTTGTCCTCCTTCTGGAGGACGAGGGCCTCGACCTTGTCGCCGACGGCGACGACCTCGTTGGGGTCGACGTCGTGCTTGATCGACAGCTCGCGCGAGGGGATGACGCCCTCGGTCTTGTAGCCGATGTCGAGCAGGACCTCGTCGCGGTCGACCTTGACGATGGTGCCCTCGACGATGTCGCCGTCGTTGAAGTACTTGATGGTCGCGTCGATCGCGGCGAGGAAGTCTTCTTCGGACCCGATGTCGTTGACCGCCACCTGGGGCGCGTCGTAGTCGGGAAGAAGCGGAGGATGGTGCTGCTCGTCATAAGGGAAAAGGTTTCCTTGGTGGACAGATGTCGTGCGGGCACGCGCAGAGGTCCTGTTTCACTACCGAAGTTCGGCCGGAGCGGTCACCGCAGGGCGGACAGCCGGGCGCGACGGGCGCGATAGCGAGCCGAGAGTCCGCTCCGTCCGGGAACCAGCGGACACCTGGCGCATCGGGAAGCTACGCGTGCCTGGCCGCACGGGTCCAACCGGCGCACCCTCGGCCCGTGACGGCGCCACACCTGGATGGCGGATCGCCCCCGGGCGTCACTAGCGCAGGTCAACCACCCGCCGCTCCGCGTGGAGCGCCGCGCCGTCGACGAGGCGGAGTCCCGGCGGGCCAACGGCCCGACTGGGACCGCTACGCCGACGAGTACCAGGCCACCCACGGCGAGTTCCTCGGCGACGCCGGCTTCGTGTGGGGTCCCGAGGGCCTCACCGAGGCCGAGCTGGGCGTGCTCGGCGACGTCGCGGGCCGCGACGTGCTCGAGGTCGGCTGCGGCGCCGGCCAGTGCTCGCGCTGGGTGCGCGCCCGCGGCGGCCGCCCGGTCGGCCTCGACCTCTCGCTGCGCCAGCTGCAGCACTCCCGCCGCATCGACGACGAGCACCGGCGTCGCGGTGCCCGTCCGGTGCTCGGCACCGCGACCGAGCTGCCGTTCGCCGACGGCGTCCTTCGACGTGGTGTTCTCGCTCCTTCGGGGCGCTGCAGTTCGTCGCCGACATCGACGACGCGGTCGCCGAGGCGGCCCGGGTGCTGCGACCGGGCGGGCGCTTCGCCTTCTCCGATCACCCACCCGACGCGGTGGATGTTCCCCGACGACCCCGGCGAGGCGGGCTGGTCGCGAGCCAGTCCTACTGGGACCGCACGCCGTACGTCGAGGTCGACGACGAGACCGGCGAGGTGGCCTACGTCGAGCACCACCGCACCCTCGGCGACTGGGTGCGCCTGCTGGCGGCGCCACGGCTTCCGTGCATCGACCGACCTGCTCGAGCCCGAGTGGCCGGCGCGACCACGACCGGGTCTGGGGCGGCTGGTCCGGCGTCCGCGGCCGGTTCACCCCGGGTACGGCGATCTTCGTGCACGCCGGCTGACTGCCCCCGGCGGGTGCCACGGCCTGAGCCGGGAGTCAGGCGTTGGTGCGCTCCGCGGCGTCAGGCGGGCTCCGTGGTCTCCGTCGTTCGAGCGGCCACGAGCCGTGAGGATCAGGCCCACGACGCAGGAGCGGGATGCCGACGATGAAGCCGATCAGCGGGACGGTGTCGCGGACCAGGTTGAGCTAGTCGGCGCTGTCCTTGGCGTCGTCGAGGCGCTGTCCGCGACCTCGTCGTCGGTGAAGGCGAGGTCGAGGTTGATGAAGTTGTCGCCGGCGTCGTGGTCTGCGCATGTGGTAGCTCTGGTTGACGATCGACCGGTGACCGGCTCGACCCAGATGCTCGTGTCCTTGCTGTAGGTGCCCTGGACGCCGTCGGTGACCTCGATCGGAGCGTCGGTCGATCTCGACGTGGAACTTGTAGGTCTCGATGCCCGTCGACCGTCTCGGTGCCTTCGTAGTCCGCGTCGACGGTCGCCGCCGGCCGTGCCGTCCCAGTAGGGGTAGGTCTTCTTCTCGACGTCGAAGGGCCACTTGTTCTGCAGGCCCTCGTGCTCGGGTCGCGTCCGGCGGGAGGTACTTGCGGGTCGTTGACCGCCAACGCGGTCACCCGGTCGGTGGCGAAGTTGTCGACGCTCGGCGGTGATCAGCCGCTTGTCGGGGTCGTCGGCCGACGACGCAGTCCGGCGGCGTCGTCGCGGTCGAAGACCAGACAGCTGGAGCTGACGAAGACGACCACGTTGTCGGTCGGACTTGGCCGAGTCGGCCCGGGTCATGCTGGGTGGCCTTGACCGGAGCCGCGGCGGTCGGCGCCCAGGGCTGCCTCTCCGGCAGCGTTGGTCGTGGAGTCCACGTCGATGGGGGTCTTCATCAGCTGGCCGGGCGCGTAGAACTTCGCCAGGAGCGCCAGCATCACGAGGAAGCCGCCGAGACCGGCCAGCACCATCCCCAACTTCCGCACTGTTACCTCCCAGTAATGCCAGCGAGACGCCCGAACCGTAGCAGCGACCGATCGCTCGTCTGCCTTCCCTCGAGGCGGGACGCGTCGGAGGACCCCGCGACTAACTACGTCTCATGCCCTGTGTCCGCGAGCCGTGTCAGCCGGCGCGCGACCGCGACGCTGTCGACGGCATCCGCGGCTTCGCCATCGTGCTCGTGCTGCTCTCGCACAGCTGGAGCCTCGCGCCCCCACGACGGACTGGTCCGCGGTGTCCTGGCTCTTCTCCAGCGGCGACTACGCGGTCACGATCTTCTTCGTGGTCAGCGGCTTCCTGGCGACCCGCAGCGATGCTCGACGAGCTCGAGCGCACCGGCCGCATCCGCCCCTGGTGACTTGGCGGCCGGCGCTGGATCCGCATCTCGGCGCACGTCTACCCGCTGGTGATCGGTCGTCCTCGCGCTGGGGGCCGCGACCGACCCTCGATGGCGCGGCTACCAGGGCACCGACAACCGCGCGTCGGCGCTGGCACATCGTCACCTACACCTGGAACGGCTACGTCTGGGCACGAACGCCCTCGACGCGCGGCCCGACCTCGGCCACCTCTGGTACGTCTGCACGGACATCTGGGTGATCGGCCTGATCCTGGCTGGTCGTCTTCGTCGTCGGCCGCCGGCGGGTGCTGCTGGTGCTGGCCCTGGCGGCCGCCATCGCGCTGGTGATGGTCTACCGCGGGCACGTCTACGACACCGAGGGCGTGTTCCCGGCGCTGATCCGCGTGCAGACCCGGGCCGACGGACTGCTCTGGGGCGCCCTGGCCGCCGCGCGTCCTGCCGTGGGCCGGCGGCTCGAGCCGGTACGCCGCGCCCGGCCTGGTCGGCCTCGTGCGTGCCGCTGGTGCCCGCTGATGGGACGCGGTCGTCGACGAGGCGGGCTACTTCGGGCCTGGGCGGGTGGCTGCTCAACATGGACTGGCCCTGTTCGTGCTGGCGCTGTCCGCTGACCCGAGCCGCCGCGCTGCTGCGGCGCACGGTCGGCTCGGGCCCCGCTGGTGCTGCCTCGGGCGCTACTCCCTCGTCCTCTACATCTGGCACTACCCGATCTTCTGGTACCTCTCCCGGAACGACGACCGACTGGAGCTGGCGGAGCGCACGCGTGCTGGCCTACGCGCTCACCCTCGCGTCATCGCGGTCCTCGCCCAGTGGCTGATCGAGCGGCCGCTGCAGCGTGGCTGCGCGTCGGACGAGCTGGCACGCCCTGGACCGTGGCATCGGCCGGCGCCTGGTGCGCCGTCCGTCGCGGCCGCGACGAGGCCGAGCCGCGCCGGCGGCACGCGCGCGCAGCCGGCACGCCGAGCGCTCGGCGCCCGGCACCTGCCGCGCGTCGCGGCGAGGAGTCGCGGACCGCCTAGCACGGGCCCCTTGCGGCGTGTGCAGCCGGTGGATCCGGGTCAGCGACTGCGACCTGCTCGTCGGAGATGCCCAGCCGGCGCTTGGCCCGGTCGTAGAGGTCGAGCGCGCATCCGGTCGGCGCCGATCGCCAGCTTGCGCCAGGCCGTCCTCGGGTCGGGCGCGGTAGTTGGTGGAGCGGCGGACGGCGTGCTCCTCCTCGGTGAAGTAGTAGAGCGCCATCGACCGGCGGGCCACGTCGGGCGGGCAGGTCAGCCCGTCGGGGTGGCCGTGGAAGCTGTCGCAGGACGTGGTGAACACCAGCATCCGGTTGCCGGCCGGCGTGACCCGGTCCTGGCAGGCGGTCATGTCCTTGTCCCAGAGCTCGAGCTTGCCGCCCCACTCGTCGTGCCACTCGCGGTTGAGGTAGAGCAGGATGTTGACGCGCCGCGCCCAGTTCTCGTGGGCGTGGTGGGTGGTGAAGTCGGCGTGGATGTTGAGGTGGCCGCCGCGCAGGGTCTGGTGCAGCCCGCCGCCGTCCATGCTCCAGTCGGGCATCAGGTCCTCGATGCCGGTGAGCTCTCGAGGAACTCCACGAACCGCGGCGAGCAGAACTCCCGGGCCACGGCGGTCAGCGTCGGCGCCCCAGGTGTCGGGCTGGGTGTTGGAGTACTTGGTCTCGTTGACGTGCAGGTAGCCCTTCCAGAACTCGTCCCGCATGTCCGGGAACTCCTCGGCCGCGCGCTCGAAGACCTCGGGCACGAGCACGTCGTCGAGGACGACGTGCGGGAAGGGCTGCGCGGCGGCGTACTGCGCCCGCAGGTCGGGCAGGTCGCGCGGTCAGCCGGTCGTAGTCGACCAGCGGTGGCCGTGCAGTGGTGTCGTCGTCAGTCATGCCAGACGCCTCCGGTCGGATGCCGTCGGGACTCATCGTGCCAGAGCGCCGACGTGGCTCCCCGTCGGCGGGCGCACAGTTACCGCGTGGCGAGCCATGGGAGGACGCACGTGCGCCCAGCAGTGCCCCTGCGATCGACCGACCCGGCAGCACGTGCGGGTCGGTGTCCTCGTCGTCGCCTACAACGCCGCCACGACGCTCGCGCAGACCCTGGACCGGCTGCCCGCCGTCGTTCGCGCGAGACGGTCGACCACGTCCTGGTGTGCGACGACGCGAGCCTCGACGACACCTACGAGGTCGGCCTCGCGCTACCAGTCGGCGCACCCACCTGCCGCTGACCGTGGTCAAGCACCCGCGAGAACCTCGGCTACGGCGGCAACCAGAAGGCCGGCTACCACTGGGCCATCGACCACGGCCTCGACATCGTGGTGCTGCTGCACGGCGACGGCCAGTACGCGCCCGAGGTGCATCGAGAGCATCGTCGACGCCGCTGGTGCGCGGCGAGGCCGACGCCGTGTTCGGCTCCCGGATGATGGAGCGCGGCGAGGCCCGCGCCGGGCGGCATGCCGCTCTACAAGTACGTCGGCAACCGGATCCTCACCACGTTCCAGAACACGGTCACCGGCCTCGACCTCACGCGAGTGGCACAGCGGCTACCGCGCCTACCGCGTCGACGCGCTCGACCGACATCGACCTCGACTCGCTACACCAACGACTTCGACTTCGACACCGAGATCATCCTGGGCCTGCACGCCGCCGGGAAGCGGATCGTCGAGGTGCCGATCCCGACCTACTACGGCGACGAGATCTGCTACGTCAACGGCATGAAGTACGCCAAGCGACGTGACCACGGACGTGCTGCGCTTCAAGGCCCAGCCGGATGGGCTTCGGCGACCGGGCCTCCGGCTCGACCGGCGTCGACACCGAGGCCTACGAGCTCAAGCCGTCCGCCGCACTCCTCGCACGGGCGGCTGCTGGCCTGGCTCGGCCGGCGCGCGCCCGGCCACGGGTGCTCGACGTCGGCTGCTCCGACGGCCAGTTCGGCGCGCTGGTGCGCGCGCCAGGGCCACCACGTCGACCGGCGTCGACCTGGTCAAGCACGAGGGCGTCGGCCGAGCGGCTCGACGACGTTCATCGAGGCCGACCTCAGCCAGGGCCTGCCCGGCCGACACCGCGTCAGCTACGACGTGATCATCGCCGGCGACATCCTCGAGCACGTCATCGACCCGGAGACGCTGCTCGAGGACCTCGCGCGACGCACCTGGCGCCCGGGCGGCGAGATCCTGGTCTCGGTGCCGAACTTCGGCCACTGGTACCCCCGCGGCCGGGTCGCCCTGGGCCGCTTCGACTACGACCAGCGCGGCCCGCTCGACCACGGCCACGTGCGGTTCTTCACGCGCGCGCAGCTTCGAGCGGCTGGTCGAACGCCTGCGGCCTGCGGGTCGTCGAGCGCGGACGGGTCGGCTCCCCCGTCGACGTGCTCGACCGCGGTGGCGAGACCGTTCGTGTCCCGGGCCGCGCGCGGCGCCGCCCGCGGCCGACCGCGCGGCCACCGCGCGTCTGGCCGACGCATGTTCGGCTACCAGTTCCTCTACCGGCTGGAGACAGGTTTGAAGCCCGGCTCGCACCAGCCGCAACCGTCGTCGCATCGACCGCCGAGCAGCGTCGCCGGCCGTCGTCGCGTCGGCGGCCTCGCCTACCTCCTGGCTCCTGCTCGAACTTCGGCACCGACCTCGGCCGACGGCCGTCGCGCTGCGGCTACGCCTCGAACTTCTTCGAGGCCCAGGCCCGCGCCTTCCTCGACGGCCACCTCGCCGTCCCGCCCGGCTCGATGGGCATCGAGGGCTTCGTCATCGACGGCACGCACCTACATGTACTTCGGTCCGTTCCCGGCGCTGCTGCGGATCCCGGTGCTGCTGGTCACCCACGACTTCGACGGCCAGATGACCTGGTCTCGATGCTGCTCGCGTGGGTGCGTGTTCGCGGTGATGACCACCCGGCTGGTGTGGCTGGTGCGCCGGGCCGTGCTCGGGCCGGACCGGCCGGTCACCCGGCTCGAGGCGGTGCTCGGCGGCGGTCTTCCTGGCCGGCGTCACCGGCGGCACCATGCTCACCTTCGACGCCTCGCTGCCGTGGGTCTACCACGAGGTCTACCTGTGGCCGACCGCGCTCGTCGTCGCGGCGGCGTACTGGCTGGTGCGGGTCGGCGCTCGAGCCCACCGGCCGCGCCGTCGCCTGGCTCGGCGTGGTCGCCCTGTGCGCGCGTCGCTGACCCGGACCACCGGCGGCTGGGGCGTGTGCCTGGGCGCCATCGGCGCTGGCGCTCTGGATGCTGGCGCGGCCGCGTCGTTCGCCGCGGCGCCGCCGGCTGGCGCCGTGGGTGCTGGCCGGCCGGCGCTGGTGCCGCTCGGCGGTCGGCGATCGCCTACAACATGGTGAAGTTCGGCCACCCCTACCTGTTCCCGCTCCAGGACCAGGTGTGGACGCAGGTCAACGCAGCACCGGCGCGAGGCGCTGCGAGGCCAACGGCGGCACCATCACCGGCCCGCAGTTCTTCCGCACGTCGCTGGTCAACTACTTCGACCCGGGCGGCATCCGGTTCGTCGACTACTTCCCGTGGATCACCCTGCCCGGCCGAGCAACGCCCACGGCTACGGCGGCGCGTTCATCGACCAGTCCTACCGGACCGGCAGCGTCACGGCGTTCATGCCGCTGCTGGCTGCTGATGGCCCTCGCCTCGCCTGCCCGTGCTGCTGCGCCGCACGACGCCGGGTCGCCGCCGGCCAGGGCGTCCGGGCGCTGCGCACCGGCGCGCTCGCGACGGTGCTGATGACCGGCGGCGTGATGGCCTACGGCTACCTCGCCAACCGCTACACCAGCGAGTTCGTGCCCGGCGCTGGTGCTCGGCGCGACGATCGACCCTGTGGGCGCTCGTCCGCCCGCTGGCCGCAGCGCCGTCGGGCGCTGCGCTCGCCGTCGGTCGGCCGTGCGTCGCGGTGGGCGCGGCGTTCTCCATGGCTCGCCCAGGCGGCGACCGGGTTCAGCGACCGCCGCCGTGACCTACCGGCGGCGAGCCGCTCGAGCGCTACCTCGAGCCTGCAGGACCGGCTCAGCGGCGGGCCGGGCACCGCGTTCGCCGGGCTGATCAGCCAGTCCGGACCGCTGCCGGACCGGCGGCTCGGACGCGGACGACCTGCACATCCGCGGCGACTGCGACGGCGCTCTACCTCAACACCGGCGACGACTACGAGCCGTGGGTCGTCGTGGAGGAGCGCAGCCAGCGTGGTCGCGGTCGACGCTCCCGCGACAGGTGCCGGCCGGGCGACCGTCGACGCTGTTCGTCATCGCACGGCAAGCACGACCCGCACGGTCGTGCCTCCGGACCTGACGACGACGGCACCGCCCAGGTCGGCTCCGCAACGAGACCGGCGCGCTACTACGGCCCGCTGTTCACGCCCGTCCCCGGACGAGGTGCTGCGCGTCGGGCATGCGCGACCGACTCCACGATCGGCTACCTGCGAGGTCAGCTCCTCGCCCGGCGGGTTCGTCGGCTACGTCCCGATCCAGGAGTGGGACGGCGACTGGGTCTCGCGCATCGGCACCGTCGAGCGACCTCGTACGACGCGCCGACCTCGGCCGCCGGACCGGCATGCGCGTCGCGCCCGGGCGCCGGGCTGACGCCTGCCGCTGTGCGCGCGGACCTCGCCCGGCACAACGGGATCGACGCTGTGCCGGTTGAGGGTCGCTCTTCCTGTCCTGGCGGGACACCACGCACCCCGACGGCGGCGGCTCGGAGGTGTACGTCGAGCGGGTCGCGGCGGGCCTCGCCGCCCGCGGCCACGAGGTGACGGTGCTGTGCGCGCGCCCACCCCGGCGCCGCCGGACGTGACCGTGCCGACGGGTTCCGGATCGTGCGCCGCGGCGGGCGGCTGACGGTCTACCTGCACGGGCTGCCTGTACCTGCTCGTCCGGCCGGACGCGCGACGACGTGGTCGTCGACGTCATCAACGGGCTGCCGTTCGCGCGCACCGCTGGTCCGGCGGCGCGGGCGTGGTCGCGCTGGTGCACCACGTGCACCGCGAGCAGTGGCGGATCATCTACCCCGGCTGCGGCGGGCGGCGTGGGCTGGTTCGTGGAGTCGCGGGTCGTGCCCCGGCTCTACCGCGGCGTGCCCGTTCGTGACGGTCTCGCGAGGCCAGCCGCGCGACCTGGCTGGCGCTCGGGCTTCGCCGACCGGGTCGACGTCGTCCGCAACGGCACTCCCGCCGCTGCCGGCGCCCCGGCGAGCCGCGCTCGGCGACGCCGCGGCTGTGCGTGCTGTCGCGGCTGGTGCCGCACAAGCGATCGAGCACGCGATCGACCGTGGTCGACCGCGCTGCTCGACCGACACCCCGGGCTGCGTGCTCGACCTGGTCGGCGACGGCTGGTGGGCGGCCGAGCTGGACGCCGAGATCGCCGCCGCGGGCTGGCCGACGCACGTGGTGCGCCACGGCCGGGTCGACGAGCAGACCAAGGCCGACCTGCTCGGCCAGGCCTGGCTGATGGTGCTGCCGTCGGTCAAGGAGGGGTGGGGCATCGCGGTGATGGAGGCCGCGGCGCGTGGCACGCCGACGGTCGCCTACGCGGAGCGCGGGAGGTACGGGCGAGTCGGTGGTCGACGGCGTGACCGGGGTGCTGGTCGACGACGAGGCCGGGCTGCTGGCCGCGGTGGACGCGCTGCTGCGGCGACCCGGAACGGCTGCGCGCGCTCGGCGACGGCGGCGCGCGAGCGGGCGGCGACGTTCACCTGGGACGAGGCCGCCGCCGGGTTCGAGCGAGTGCTGCCGAGCGGCGAGCTACTCGCCGTAGACGAGGGCCGCCTGCTCGGCGGGGTTCTGGTCGGGGCCGGCGGTCTGCGACTGCACGAGGCCGAACATCGCCAAGAACGCCAGAAACCGCGCCGATGAGCGGCGTGAGCAACATGGCTGGCGATGGTTACATGCGGTCGGGACTCCCTCCGGTACGAGCTGGCCGAAGCCTAGCAGGATCCGGCTACGCGCAGCACTGCCACGACCACGGCGCCGCTGCTCAGTGCCGTCCGGGCACGCCAGCAGCGCGACCGCCGCGCCAGGCAGCCAGCCAGGCGACGTCCCCACAGGCCGTCGACCACGACGACCGCCGCGACGGCCGCGTCGAGGGCCCGGACGCGGAGCGGCGTCGGCCCCGGGCACGCGGTAGAGCGCACACGGTCGGCCCGTCGACGACCCGCTCGAGACCGGTCAGCGTCGAGGTCGGCGGCGCCCGGCTGGTCGCGGTAGACGAGCACCCAGCCGACGCCGAGCCGGGCCAGCGGGCCGCGCCACCGGCCGGTCGCGGCTCGGCACCACCTCGCCGACCGCGCGCGGCGCGCGGGTCCTCCCCGGGGACCACTCCGCCGGGCAGCGGCCAGCGGTGTCGGAGACCACCGTGCGGTGGTCGGTCCACCGCGGCAGCGGGTCGGCGGCCGAGACCGGGTTGCCCCAGGAGAACCGCCGGTACGACGACCACGGCAGGGTCACCGCGTCGCCGGTCTGCTGGCGTCCGGCGTCGTCCAGCGCCGCGACCGCCGCCGCCAGGTCGTCGGGATAGCGCACCGGCTCGAGCGCCGTCCCAGGTCCGCCCGGCGGCGTCCGGCACCAGCAGCACGGGCAGGAGCACCAGCGCCGCCAGGAGCCAGCGGCCAGGTCGGCGTCCCGGCGCCGCAGCGCGCTCCCCGGCCGGGCCGCGCCAGCGCCGACGCGGCGGCGACCAGCGCCGACGACGTACGGGAGCAGCCACTTCTGGCCGTCGCGCAGCAGCCCGCCCCGGGCACGTGGCGCCACGGCCCAGCTCGAGCAGTCTCCGACCCGCCGGGCAGGTGGGCGAGGCCGGCGAGCACGAAGCCCGGCCGCTGCCGCCACCGCGAGGCGCGGGCTCGCGCCGCGCACCGCGCGGCCGCCGGCGACCAGCGCGACCACGACGGCCACGGTCAGCAGGTGGCCGAGCCAGGCGGTCAGCGAGCCCGGCACCTCGAAGGGGCTCCCAGATCCCGCCGGTGCCCAGCAGGGCGGCCACACGCCGCCGGCGCGCTCGGCGCGGGCGGCGAAGGCGTCGACGCCGCTGCCGGGTCGCTCGTCGCCGCGGCGCGGCGCCGAGGACGGCCGGCGAGCAGCCAGGGGAGCTGGCGCGGCCAGGGTCACCGCCGCGACGACCAGCGCGCGTCCCGGTGCGGTGCGCGACCAGCGCGACGCCGAGCCGGCGCAAGGCCACGAGCAGGAGCACGGCGCCGCCGGTCGGGGTCAGCGAGCCGAGCCAGGTCCAGGCCACCACGGCGCGGCCACCCGCGCCGGTCGCCGGCGAGCACCCGCCGACGGCGGGCAGCAGCCACCACAGCGCGGCGTACGCCGGCCAGCAGCGCCCACTGGCCCAGGGCGAGCCGCTCCACGACGTACGGGTTCCACACGGCGGCGACCGCGACGACGCACCCGGGCGGTGACCGGCGCGCCGGGCAGCAGGTCGGCCAGCAGGCGGTGCGCGCCCCACGCCGGCGAGCAGCAGGACCCCCGCGACCGCGACCCGGAAGACCACCGCCCCGTCGACGAGCGCTGGTCGCGGCGCCAGCACCGCGTCCAGCGGCACCGCGCGCGGGAGCGACGTGCCCATGCCGATCGCGTCGAGCGTCCACGGCGCGCGGGGCGTGAAGACCATGTCGCGGCGCCAGGCCGTAGCCGCCGGCGGTCCACATCGGCCAGGTCAGCGCCAGGACGACGCGCGGCCGACGAGCGCGTCGGGCACGACCCGCGCGAACGCACGACCCACGAGCCGACCCTCTCTATGCTGTCCAGCGCCCGCCCCAGCCCGTCGGGTGAGCCCGTCGCGAGGACGAGGCGCAGCCCATTGAACACCTCTCGACGCTTCGAGGCCGCGTTCGCCCGGATCGACCGGGTCGGCGGCTGGCTGACGCGGGAGCAGGCGCGGGTGCTGCACGACGCGGTGCTCGCGCTGCCGCCCCGCTCGACCGTGGTGGAGATCGGCTCGCACCAGGGCCGGTCGACGCTCGCGCTGGCGCTGGCCCGCGCCGGACGTGACCGTCGTGGCGATCGACCCGTTCGAGGCCGGCGGGAAGTTCGGCGGGCCGGACACGCGGGCGGTGTTCGAGGCGAACCTCGCGCCGCGCCGGGGTCCGGGACCGGGTCGAGCACGTCGGGCAGCCGAGCGCCGGCGTGCGGCCGTGGCTGGCCGCGGCCGGTCGACCTCGCTCTTCGTCGACGGCAAGCACGACGTGGCGAGCACGCGCGCCGACCTGCGCTGGGCGCGACCTGCTGCCGCCGGGCGGCCGGGTGCTGGTGCACGACAGCTTCTCCTCGGTCGGGGTGACACTGGCGCTGCTGGTGCGTCGTGCTGCCGTCGCGCCGCTGCGCTACGTCGGACGGGTCGGCAGCCTGGCGACGTTCGAGCGGGCGCGCCCGACGCACGCGCGACCGGCTGGCGATGCTCGCGCGAGCTGCCCGTGGTTCGCTGCGCAACGTCGGCATCAAGGTGCTGCTGCGGCTGCGACTGCGGCCGCTCGCCCGGCTCGCCGGGCACCGACGACGCGGCCGACCCCTACTGACGAGTCGCGCGGTTCGGCTGCGGGCCAGGCCACTAGGGTCGCGCGGGTGACCTCGACCGCCGGTCGCCCGGCGGGCATCCGTCATCGCGGCGCGTCCGTGGCCGTCGCGATGGCGGTCATGAACGTCGCCACCTACGTCTTCACCGTGCTCGCGGCGCGGTTGCTCGGCCCGCAGGCGTACGGCGCGTTCGCCTCGCTGCTGGCCGTGCTGCTGGTGATCATCGGTCATCCAGCTCGGCATCCAGACCACGGCGGCGCGGCGGATCTCCGCCGACCCGGCCACGTCGCCCAGATCGAGCGGGAGATCCTCGGCCTCACCTATCGCGCCGCCGCCGTCGTCGGTCTCGTGCTCCTGGTGCTCACGCCGATGATCAACCAGCTGCTCAAGCTCGAGAGCCTGGGCACCGCCGTCGCTGCGTCGCATTGACGGCCGTCCCGTTGACCATCGTCGGCGGCCAGCTCGGGGTGCTGCAGGGCGAGCGGCGCTGGTGGCCGGTCGCCTGCTGTACGTCGCCAGGGCGTTCCGCGCCTGGTGCTCGGCACCGGGCTGATCCTGTGGCGGCCGACCGAGCTGACGGCCATGATCGGCGTGTTCGCTCGGCACGGTCGTGCCGGTGCTGCTCGGCGTCTACGCGCTGCGCCGCGAGCGCGCGAGCCGGGCCAGGTCGAGCGAGCACCACGGCACGCGGCCGATCGTCCGCGAGATCCTGGCCAACTCCCAGACCCTGCTCGCGTTCCTGGCGCTGATGAACTGCGACGTCATCGTCGCCCGCAACGTCCTCGACGGGCACGACGCCGGCCTCTACGCCGGCGGCCTGATCCTCACCAAGGCGATGCTGTTCCTCCCGCAGTTCGTGGTCGTGGTCGCCTTCCCCGCGATGTCGACCGCCGCACGAGCGGCGGCAGCGCCCTGCTCCGCGGCCTCGCGCTCATCGTGGGCCTCGGGGTTGTCGGCGTCCTCGCGCTGCGCGGTGCTGCCCCGGCTCGCGCTGGTGTTCGTCGGCGGCGACGAGTACGCCGAGATCGACGACCGACTGTGGCTGTTCGCGGTGCTGGGCACCGTGCTGTCCCTGCTCCAGCTGCTCGTCTACGCCGTGCTGGCCCGCCAGGGCACCCGCTCCGTCTACCTGGTCTGGGCCGCGCTGGCCGCGCGTGCTCGTGCCGTGGGCTCGCAGGTCTCGACCCTCGACGGGCCTGCTGCTCGTGGTGCTGACCGTGGACAGCGTGCTTGTTCCTGGCGCTGCTGGTCGTCAGCCTGCGACCGCTCCGGCACCCCGCCCCGGTCGAGGCAGCCCCCGGCCGACGCTGATGATGTGACGGTCAGTGCGCGGCTTCGTGCCAGCTGTGCCCGGTGCCGATGGACACGTCGAGGGGCACGGCCAGGTCGGCCGCTCCGCCCATCTGCTCGCGGACCAGGGCCTCGAGCGACTCGCGCTCGCCCGGGAAGACCTCGAAGACGAGCTCGTCGTGGACCTGGAGCAGCATCCGTGACTGCAGTCCCTGGGCCACCAGGCCGGCGTGGACCCGCAGCATGGCGACCTTGATCAGGTCGGCGGCCGAGCCCTGGATGGGGGCGTTGAGGGCCATCCGCTCGGCCATCTCGCGGCGCTGGCGGTTGTCGGAGGTGAGGTCGGGGAGGTAGCGGCGGCGGCCGAGGATGGTCTCGGTGTAGCCGGTGCGCCGGGCCTCGTCGACCACGCTGGACGAGGTAGTCGCGGACGCCGCCGAACGTCTCGAAGTACTCATCCATCAGCACCTGCGCCTCGCTCGGGTGGATGCGCAGCTGCGCGCCGAGCCCGAACGCGGACAGGCCGTAGGCGAGGCCGTAGTTCATCGCCTTGATCTTGGCCCGCTGGCCCGGGCGTGACGTCGTCGGCGGGCACGTCGAAGACCCGCGCCGCGGTGATCGAGTGGAAGTCGCGGCCCGACTGGAAGGCCTCGATCAGCGCGGCGTCCTCGGACAGGTCGGCCATGATCCGCATCTCGATCTGGCTGTAGTCGGCCGTCATCAGCGACTCGTAGCCGTCGCCGACCACGAACCCCTCGCGGATCCGGCGGCCCTCCTCGGTGCGGATCGGGATGTTCTGGAGGTTGGGGTCGGTCGAGGACAGCCGGCCGGTGGCGGCGATCAGCTGGTTGAACGTCGTGTGGATGCGGCCGTCGGTCGGCGACCGTCTTGAGCAGGCCCTCGATGGTCTGCCGCAGCCGGGCGACGTCGCGGTGGCGCAGCAGGTTGCAGAGGAAGTCGGCGTGCTTGGTGCCTTCTCGACTTGGGAGGGACCTGCAGCGCGTCGGCGTCGGTGGTGTAGCCGGTCTTGGTGCGCTTGGTCTTGGGCATCCCGAGCTCGTCGAACAGCACCACCTGCAGCTGCTTGGGCGAGCCGAGGTTGATCTCCTTGCCGATCGACGGCGTACGGCGTCCTCGGCGGCGCAGCTTCACGCTCGCCGGCGAAGTCGCGCCTCCAGCGACTGCAGGTGGTCGACGTCGACCGCGATGCCGGTCTGCTCCATCAGCGCGAGCAGGTCGATGAGCGGCAGCTCGACGTCGGCCAGCAGCTGCTTGCCGCCGCGCTCCTCGATCTCGGCGTCGAGCGCGTCGGCCAGGTCGACCACCGCGCGGGCGTGCAGCATCGCGGTGTCGGCGGCGTCGGTGGAGACCGGCGTCGTCGAGGGCGTCGAAGGTCAGCTGGCCGTCGTCGGTCGCGCCCTGCTTGAGCTCGCGCTTGAGGTAGCGCAGCGTCAGGTCGGCCAGGTCGTAGGAGCGCTGGTCGGGACGGGCGAGGTACGCCGCGAGGGCGGTGTCGCTGACCAGCCCGCGCAGCGGCCAGCCGCGCGCCGCGAGGGCGAGCATCGGGCCCTTGGCGTCGTGGAGCACCTTGGCGTGCGCGGGGTCGTCGAACCACGTCATGACGGCCGCGTCGTCCTCGGGCGTGACCTCGGCGGCGTCGAACCAGGCGCCCGTGCCGTCGGCCGCCGCCAGCGCGACCGACCACACCTCGCCGGTGCCCGAGCCCCAGCGGCCCTGGATGGTGACGCCGGTGCGGCCCGGTCCTCGCCGGTGTGCTCCGCCAGCCACGCGCCCACCTCGCCCTGGCCGAGGACGGGCGCCGGCCAGCTCGAACCCGGACTCGTCGATCGGCTCGTGCTGGACGTCCCACGACTCCAGCAGCCGCTCGCGCAGCACCCGGAACTCCAGGGAGTCGAACAGCGTGTGCACGAGCTGGCGGTCCCACGACTGCGCCTCGAGGTCGGCCGGGGTCAGCTCGAGGTCGAGGTCGCGGACCAGCTCGTTGAGCTGGCGGTTGCGGATCACGTCGCCGAGGTGCTCGCGCAGCGCCTCGCCCTTCTTGCCGGTGATCTTGTCGGCGTGGGTGATGACGTTGTCGAGGCCGTCGTACTCCTTGAGCCAGCGGGCCGCGAAGCCCGGTCCGACCCCCGGCACGCCGGGCAGGTTGTCGGACGTCTCCCCCACGATCGCCGCCAGCTCGGGGTAGCGCGCCGGGGAGACGCCGTACCTCGCCTCGACCGCCTCGGGAGTCATCCGCGCGAGCTCGGAGACCCCGCGCATCGGGTAGAGCACGGTCGACCGGTCGGTGACGAGCTGGAAGGCGTCGCGGTCGCCGCGAGAGGATCAGCACGTCGAAGTCGTCGGCCAGCGCCTGGGTGACGAGGGTGGCGATGATGTCGTCGGCCTCGAAGCCGTCCTTGCGCAGGTGCCGGATCTTGAGCGCGTCGAGCACCTCGTCGATCAGCGGCAGCTGGCTGGAGAACTCGTCGGGCGTCTTGTTGCGCTTCGCCTTGTACTCGGAGTACTGCGCGAGCCGGAACGTCTGCCGCGACTTGTCGAAGGCGACGCCGATGTGGGTCGGCTGCTCGTCGCGCAGCACGTTGATGAGCATCGAGGTGAACCCGAAGACCGCGTTGGTGTGCTGCCCGGTGGTGGTCGAGAAGTTCTCCACCGGGAGGGCGAAGAAGGCGCGGTAGGCCAGGGAGTGGCCGTCGAGCAGGAGCAGGCGTTTGGTCGACGTCGGGCACCATCCGACTCTAGTCAGGCCCACCGACACGCGAGCGTCGCTGGTCGAGCCGAGCGAGCCCCTGGGCGAGCCCGTGTCGAGACCCGGCAACAGGTCCGCTGACCTCTCACCGGGTCTCGACGCGCTCGTGCGGCCTCGTTCCTCGGTCGCGTCGCTGGGCTCGACCTGGCCGAGCCCACGCAGCGGGCTCGTCCCTCGCTCGCTGCTGCTCGTCTCACCCCTTCTCCGCGCCGGCGTTGGCCCCCTGGGTGAAGAACCGCTGGAACACCACGAACACCATCGCCACCGGGATGGTCATCAGCAGCGCGGCCGCCATCTTGATCGGGAACTGGTTGCCGGCGCCCGAGGCTGCCGGAGGTCAGCCCCGCGACGCCGCGGGTCAGCGTGTAGAGGTCCGGGTTGTTGGTGGCGATGATGAAGTGGCCCAGCTCGTTCCAGGACGCCTGGAAGGACAGGATCGTCAGGGTGATCAGGGCCGGCTTGGACATCGGCAGCACCACCGACCAGAAGATCCGGAAGGTGCCGGCCCCGTCGATCCGGGCGGCCTCCTCCACCGAGACCGGGATGCTCTCGAAGAACTGCTTCATGATGAACACCCCGGCCGCGTCGGCGAGCAGCGGCAGGATCAGCGCCGGGTAGGTGTTGTAGATGCCCGAGGTAGTTGAGCACCAGGAACTTCGGGATCAGCAGCACCACGCCGGGCACCGCCATCACCGCGATCACGGCGTTGAACACCGCCGGCCGGCCGCGGAACGCGCAGCCGGGCCAGGGCGTAGCCGGCCAGCGAGTCGAAGAACACCCGGCCCGCCCGTCACGAACACCGCGACGAGCACCGAGTTGCGTGAACCAGAGCGCGAAGTCGGTCTGCGAAGAGCGTCGTCGAACGCCTGGCCGTCGTGAACGGGTCGGGCACCAGGGTCAGCGGGTTGCGCCACGGCGTCCGGGTTGGTCTTGAACGCCGTGACGAGCTGGACGACGAACGGGTAGATGTAGAGCAGCGCGAAGAAGCAGCAGCAGCGGCGTAGACGACCACCTTGCGGCCACCGGGCTCGACGCGGTGCACCGTCTGGCCGCTGCCCTCGGCGCGTCGCCATGGCGGGCCGCTCGTACCTCGTCGGGCACTGGCTGTCGACGCTCATGTCATGACCTCCTCACGCTGACGACGCTGCTGGTGGCGCAGCGCCTTCTTGCGCGCCCACTCGTCCTTGTCGCGCAGGAACCAGCGCTGGACGCTGGTCAGCACGACGATCAGCGCGAACAGCAGGAACGCGATCGCCGCGCCCTGGCCCCAGTGCTGCTGGTTGAAGGCCGCCTGGTAGCACAGGTACGCCGGGGTCAGGGTCGTCTTGGCCGGGCCGCCCTGGGTCATCACGTACATCTGGTCGAACACCTGCCAGGTGCCGATCAGCCCGAGGGTGATCACCAGCAGGATCGTCGGCCGCAGGTGCGGGAGGGTGACGTAGCGGAAGACGCTCCACCTGGTCGCGCCGTCGACCATGGCGGCCTCCTCGACGTCGGTCGGGAGGTCCTGCAGCGCGGCCAGGAACATCAGCATGAAGGTGCCGGCGGTCGTCCAGACGACCTGCAGCATGATCGCGCTCATCGCCACGCTCGGTCCGGCGAGCCAGTCCCACCAGGACAGCCCGAGCACCTGGTGGTCGGCCAGCGCGGCCGGCGGGCTGTCGATGTCCCACAGGCCGAGGCCGTTGCCGAGCCAGGTGGATCAGCCCGCGCGGGTCCGGCGAACCAGGTCGGCCCGTCGATGCCCGACCGCGGCGAGGGCCTGGTTGACCGCGCCGGTGCCGGTGAAGAGGAAGAGGAAGACCAGCGAGATCGCGACCGACGAGACGACCGAGGGGAAGTAGAACGCGGTGCGGAAGAAGGTGCGGCCCTTGAGGAACCGCTGGTTGACGATCACCGCGAGCAGCCAGGGCCAGCACCGTCTGCAGCGGCACGACGCCGACCACGTAGTAGAAGGTGTTGCGCAGCGACAGCATGAAGTCCTGCCGGCTCAGGCCGGGCTCGGTCAGCAGGGGCTTGTAGTTGTCGGCGCCGACGAAGCCGACGCCGCTGGCGAACGGGCTGCCCCGCCCGCGTCCAGTCGCTGACCGAGACCCACAGCGCCATCAGGATCGGCAGCACCAGGAACAGGCCCGAGGAGCACGAGCATCGGCGTGACGAAGAGCCAGCCCGACCGGGTCTGCCGGTTCCGCGCCTGCCGGTACGCCGGGGGCGCCGCGTCCCGGCGCGGAGGCTGCGTGGCCGCAGCCTCCTCGCCGGCCGGTGGCGGTGGCTGCGTGGAGCACTACGGCCGGCGACCTACTGGCCCAGCGCGGCGTCCGCGTTGGTGTCGAACGACTTCGTGCACCGACTCGAGGTCGGCGCCCTTGAAGTCCTCGAGCTGGGAGTTGAGGTCGGCGATCACCTGGTCCATGCCCGGCGCGGTGATCGGGCCGTGGCCGTAGTCGCCGCCGTCGATGAAGGCCTTGTCGTCGGGGTACTTCGACTCGTAGTCGCCCGAGGCGCTCTGCGCGGCTGGGCATCACGCCGAACGCGTCGGCGAAGGCGAGCTGCTGCTCGTCGGTGGTCAGGAAGTCGACCAGGTCGACGGCCTGGTCCTGGGCCTTGGACTGCGACGCGATGCCCCAGCACTGGGTGAACAGCAGCGTGCCCTTCCGGCCGGCCCGGCGGGCATCGGCGCGACGGTGTACTTCACGTCCGGGTAGTCGCTGGTCATGGCGCCCTTGATCCAGTTGCCCTCGATCGTCATCGCGGCCTTGCCCGTGCCGAAGGCCTCGCCGCCCCAGCCGGCGTCGAGGTCGCTGGACATCGCGAAGGTGCCCTTCTTGAGGTTGTCCTGGACGTACTGCAGGGCGTCGAGGACCTCGGGGCTGTCGGCGGTCGCCCTCGGTGTTGTCGTCGTTGAGCCACCAGCCGCCGTTGCCGACCACGAAGGCGCCGGCGCGGTCGATGCCGGGGCCGATGGCCAGGCCGACCTGGTCGCCCGTGGTCAGCTTCTCCGCCACGCTGGCCAGCTGGTCCCAGTCGGTCGGGATGTCGGCGTCGGTGAGGCCGGCCTTCTTCCAGGCGTCGGTGTTGATCTCCAGGGCGAGCGTGGAGAAGTCCTTCGGGACGCACTAGAGCTTGTCCTCGTAGGTGAAGGTGTCTCGCAGCGACTGGTAGAAGTCGTCCGCGTTGTCGACCTGGTCGCCGTAGGCGTAGAGGCTGCCGTTGCTGGCGTAGTTCGCGAACTGCGAGGCGTCCAGGTAGAAGACGTCCGGCGGGGTGCCGCCGGCGAAGCCCTGGGCGAGCTCCTGGTTCATGTCGCTGGCCACCGTGACCTTGACGGTGTTGCCGGTCTCGTCGCCCCACTTCTTCACGGCGTCCTGGACGGCCTGGGTCTCGGCGTCGCCGGAGGAGGCGATGAGCATCGTTCAGCGTCACCGGGCCCGTCCGACGACGAAGCCGTCACCGCCGCCGCCGCCGCTGCTGGAGTCGTCGAAACCGCCACCGCCGCACGCGGACAGCGCGAGTCCGGCGGCCGGCGCGGTCGCCAGCGCGCAGACCCTTCCTCATCGCCCGAGATCCTCATGGTCGTATCCTCTTCCTCTTCTCACTCGATGGTCGGTCAGGGCGTCAGGGGGTCGGGTGGTGCTGCTCCGCGCGGTCAGGCCAGGTCGCAGGAGCACGCCGTCGGTGCGGACGTCGGTGCGGACCGGGACACCGGCGGGACAGCGCCTCGTGCCACGAGCGCCAGCGCTGTCGCGCGACCTGCGCCCAGCGGCTGGGCCACGCTGGTGAGCTCGTGCATGCGGGCCAGCTCGGAGTCGTCGAAGCCGACGATCCCGAGGTCGGCTCCCGGGCTCGAGGCCGGCCCGCCACACGGCGTGCAGGACGGCGACGGCATGGAGGTCGGTCGCGCAGACCACCGCTCCGCCCGGGCCCACGGCGGCGACGAGCTCGTCGGCCGACCGGTCGCAGGCCGCCGAGCTCGTCGGGCCCGGACCGATCGGGGCCGGGCTCCCGCCCGGCCGACGCCGACACGCGTCCAGCCAGCCGGTGCGCCGGGCGTCCGCGACGACCGAGACCCCGGCCGGCGAGCCGAGGTAGCCGATCGTGGCGTAGCCGGCGGCGACGCAGTGGGCGACGGCCAGCCCCGTGCCGTGGTGCCCGTCGACGTCGACCCAGCGGGTGAAGGCGGGGTCGTCCCAGACCCGGCCGAAGGACGAGAAGGGGATGCCCTGGTCGCGCAGCCAGGCCGGGCCGCGGGTCGCCGGCGTGGGTGTCGGCGAGGACGAAGGCGTCGACCACCCGGCCCGCGCCACAGCTGCTGGTAGCTCTCGAGGGTCGGGGTGTGCGTCGGGGAGCCGAAGGTGACGATGTGGAAGGCGTGCCCGGGCGCGGCCAGGGTCAGCTCGGCGACGAAGGGCGCCATCACGGCGTTGTGGTAGTCCGCACCCAGGGCGTTCAGCTCGACGCCGATCGCGCCGGCCCGCTGCGCCTGCAGCGACTGGGCGGCGGAGGAGGGGCGGTAGCCGAGGCGGACGATCTCCGCCTGCACCCGGCTCAGGGTCTCCGGGGCGACCCGCTCGGGGTGGCGCAGCGCGTTGGTGACCGTCTGCCGGGAGACGCGCGGCGGCGTCGGCGACGGTGTTCACGTTGACCCGGGTGGTGGCCCCGGTCTCGCCCATCGCGTCCTCCCGAGATGTTCGAACCTTGCACGCAAGGCTGGCGGTTTGAAGGTTCAAATGAGTACGGTGTGGACTGTGCTCCCCGTCACCACGGATGTCAAGAGGCACCCCCTGGCCGACCCGGCCCTCGATCTCGGGACCCGACGTGCCGGCGCGACCTGAGGACTCCGGGCGGCAGCCGTGGCTGCACGACCTCGAGATCGCCGTCCACGGCAACCTCACCTGCGTGGCCGACCGGTCCGGCGACCTGACCTCCCCCGGCACCGGCCTGTACGTCGACGACCGTCGGGTGCTGGCCCGCTGGGACGCTCACGGCCGACGACCAGCGGCCGGTGCGCGTCTCGCCCACAGCAGCGGCGCGAGCACCCACGTGCTCGCCGTGGCCCGCAACCTCGGCGACCGCGGGCCCGGACCCGACCGTCGAGGTGCACCGGCGGCGCACTCTCGTCGACGGCGGGCTGCGCGAGGAGGTCGCGGTCGATCTCCCGGTGGGACCGGCCGCTGCGCTGCCGACTGCGGCTGCGAGGCGGCCGGTGACGGCGCCGAGCTGCGCACCGTCAAGGCCGGCCGCGGACCTGCGCGAGCTCCTGGCGGTCACGGCGACGGAGCGACGTGCTCTCCTGGCGCGACGACGCGGCACGAGACCCGCGTGCGGCTGCCGGGAGCCCGTGCCGAGCGTCGGCGAGGACGGCGTCGGGGCCTGGAGTGGGACGCCGACGTCCCGGCCGGGGGCCGCTCGACTGCGACCGTCGAGGTGCTCCGGAGCGCGTACTCCGGCACCGGCTTCGACGCCGACCCCGGCGGCCACCTGGTCGACTGGTGCGAGGTCCGGGTCGCGGCCACCGACCGGCGGCTCGACCTGGTGGTCGACCGCACGCTTCGCCGACCTGGACCGACCTGGTGCTGGCCGACCCGGACTCCCCCAGCGACGCCTTCGCGGCCGCCGGCACCCCGTGGTACCTCACGCTGTTCGGGCGCGACGCGCTGTGGGCGGCCCGGCTGACGCTGCCGTTCGGCACCGACCTCGCGGCCGGCACGCTGCGCGCGCTCGCCCGCCGCCAGGGCCGGGCCGACGACCCGGTCACCGCGGAGCAGCCCGGCAAGATCCTGCACGAGGTGCGCTCGTCCGCCATCGACGACCCGCTCGCCGACCCACCTGCCGCCCCTCTACTACGGCACCGTCGACGCCACGCCGCTCTGGGTGTGGCTGCTCCACGACGCCTGGCGCTGGGGACTGCCCGACGACGTCGTCCGCGAGCTCCGGCCCGCACCTCGAGGCGGCGCTGGGCTGGATCCGCCGGGCCGCGGCAGACGGCCGACGACGGCTTCCTGCGGTACCTCGACGCCACCGGCACCGGCCTGGCCAACCAGGGCTGGAAGGACTCCGGCGACGCGATGCGACGCCGGGACGGCTCGATCGCCGAGGCGCCCATCGCCCTGGTCGAGACCCAGGCGTACGCCGTCGCGGCGGCGTCCGGCGCGGCCGATCTGGTCGAGTCGGTCTTCGGGGAGGACGGCGCGGGGACCTGCGCGCCTTGGCCCGCGGCCTCGCCGAGCGGGTGCGCGGGAGCGTTCTGGGTCCGCGACGCCGACGGTCGCCTATCTGGCGATGGCCCTGGACCGGCACGGCGCGCCGGTCGACGGCGTCGCCAGCAACATGGGCCACGTCCTGGGCACCGGGACCCTCACGGCAGAGGAGAGCGACCGGGTCGCCGCCCGGCTCACGTCGCCCGGACCTGCTGGGCCCGTTCGGCGATCGGGACGCTCGGCCGCGCCAACCCGGCCTACAACCCGATCGGCTACCACACCGGCTCGGTGTGGACCCACGACACCGCGATCTGCGCCCTGGGCCTGGTGCGCGACGGGCACGCGCGCCGAGGCGGCCGCCGTGGTCCGCGCCCTGGTCGAGGCCTCGCCACAGTTCGAGCTTCCGCTTCCCCGAGCTGTTCGGGGGCAGCGCGGAGTCCGGGCTGCCGGTGCCCTATCCCGCCTCGTGCCGGCCGCAGGCCTGGTCGGCCGCCTCGGCGGCGGCGCTCGTCGGCGCGACCCTCGGGCTGGAGGCGGACGTCCCGCGCCGACACGCTGACGTCCGCCCGATGCGGGCCGCGCCCTTCGGGGACCTCCGGGTCCGCGGCCTGCGGGTGCGCGGCGAGAGCGTGGCCATCGACGTGACGCCGACGGCCGGGTCGCGGACGTCCGGGCGCCCGCCTGGCTCACGGTCTCGGTCGGCTGACCGGTCTGGACCGGTCGCGAGTGCGGGCCGTCGCATGAGGGCCATGGCCCCTAGGAGCTGCCGGCCCCTTCGCGTCGCATCGAGCGACGCACGGCCAGCACGTGCGAGAGGTGCCTGGCGGGCACCCGCGCGACCGGCGGTCGCTGGGCTGTCAGCTTGGCGCGGACGGCCGTGGTGGGGGCCAGTCGGAGCGTCGCCATCGGTGCCAGCCCGAGCCGCGCCATGAAGCGGTTGGCGTCACGTGAGGAGGCCGCTGCGGCCGTGGCGATGTGCGCCGCGCCGTGCTCCTCGGCCCAGGTCACGGCGGCGTCCATCAGCGCGCGGCCGACCCCGTGGCGGCGGTACTCGGGGAACACGTGCGGCGACATGACCTGCACTGACAGGTCCAGGTTGAGCGGAGTGACGGTCGTCAGGCGGAGGTGTACGCCGCCTGCGAGCTGGCCGTCGTACTCGGCCACGACCAGGCGCTGGTCGGGGTCGGCGGACGACTCCTCGACGATCCGCTCGAGGTCGGCCGTCTGGTCCGCGAGGTCCCCCCGCCGCACCACGTCGACCCACAGCTCGGCCAGACGGGTGGCGTCGGAGCACACCGCATCGCGCAGGAACACCAGCGACCGACTCATGCTTCGCCTCCGGAACCAGGAAGAGCGGCCCTCCTGCCCCCGCGGACGTCGCTCCCGGCCGACCCTAGCGGTCCGCGACGGGCTTGTCCCGCGCCCCCCAGAACCCGGTGGACGGACCTGCCGGCCGGGCGGTGGCCGGGACCCTCGTCCCCCGGCCGTCCCACAGCCCGGAAATTGGCCTGAAGTCCGACCTTTGCGGCTCACCGCGACGGTGATTGACGTAACGGTTCGCTAACGAGAGGGTTCGGTGTGCCGTTCAGCAACATTGCCGGTTTACGGTGACTCCGCTGCCCCCTGCCCTCGGAGCGTGGACAGCGGCGATTTCGTGCACCCGATAGAAAGGTCCCACCCCGTGAGTCGTACCAAAACCGTGACCTGGGCCAAGGTCGTGGCGGGCACTGCCGTGCTTGCCATGTCCCTGGTGGCCTGTGGTTCCGACGACAGCAGCACGCCGGAGGCTCAGGACACCAACTCGCCCTCGGAGAGCACCTCCGCCAGCGAGTCCGCGTCGAGCGCCCCGGCCGAAACCTTCACCAACGACAAGTGCAAGGGCGGCCAGGACAGCAGCAGCGCCTTCTACGCCGGCGGCATCCTGCCGCTGACCGGCAACCTCGCCTTCCTCGGCCCGCCTGAGATCTCGGGCGTCGGCCTGGCGGTCAACGACATCAACGCCGCTGGTGGCGTGAACGGCGCCCAGGCGTGTCACAACGTCCAGGACTCCGGTGACTCGACCGACATGTCGGTCTCCTCTGCCTCCGCCCAGACCCTGATCGCCAGCAAGCCCTCAGTGGTCATCGGCGCCGCCTCCTCGAGCGTCTCGCTCAACGTGGTCGACACGTTCGCCAGCAACAAGATCACCGAGGTCTCCCCGGCCAACACCGCGGTCGACCTGAGCGGCTACTCGCCGTACTACTTCCGCACCGCTCCCCCGGACACCATCCAGGGCAACGCGCTCGGCCAGCTGGTCTCCTCCGACGGCTACCAGAAGGTCGGCTTCCTGGTGTTCAACGACACCTACGGCACCGGGCTCCGCGACGTGGTCCAGCAGACCATCGAGGCCGCAGGCGGTCAGTGCACCTACGGCTGCAAGGGTGACGGCGACGAGTTCCCCGCCGGCCAGACCACCTTCTCGACCGAGGTCGGCGCGGTCCTCGCGACCAACCCCGACGCGATCGTGATCCTCGCCTTCGACGAGACCAAGGCCATCGTGCCCGAGCTCAAGAACCAGGGCTGGGACATGAAGAAGACCTACTACTCCGACGGCAACACCGCGGACTACAGCAAGGACTTCCCGAAGGGCACCCTCGAGGGCGCGCAGGGCACCATCCCCGGCGCCGACGCCAGCGCGGAGTTCAAGGCCCGCCTGACGGCCTGGTACGAGTCCGCCGAGGGCTCGAAGCTCGACAACTACTCCTACGGCGCCGAGTCCTACGACGCCACGATCCTGGCCGCTCTGGCCGCGACGAAGGGCGGGTCCAACGACTCGGCCACGGTGCAGAAGAACTTCGCGGCCGTCTCCGGCGCCACCGGTGGAGAAGAGTGCACGACCTACACCGACTGCGTGAAGCTGCTCGAAGCGGGCAAGGACATCAAGTACAGCGGTCCCTCGGGCATCGGCCCCATCAACAAGCAGAACGACCCGTCGTCGGCGTTCGTCGGCATCTACACCTACGACAACAACAACAAGAACATCTTCACGACCACTGTGGAGGGTTCGACCGAGTGAGCTGAGCTCACCCGCTGACAGACGAAGGCCCCGGACCTCACGGTCCGGGGCCTTCGTGCTGCTCGACTGCTCAGGGGGCCACGTTGCCCGGCCCGGTCTCGGCCCCGGTCTCGGCTCCAGTCTCGGCCGGCCGTGTCGGCCGGCTTGTCGGTGTGCGCCTCGTCCACGTCCTCGGCCAGCGTGCCGAGGTAGAGCTCGATGACCTTGGGGTCGTTGGCCAGCTCACGACCGGTGCCCGTGTAGGCGTCGCTGCCCTGGTCCAGGACGTAGCCACGGTCGCAGATCTGCAGGCAACGGCGGGCGTTCTGCTCGACCATGACCACGCAGACGCCGGTCTTGTTGATGTGGCGGGTGCGGAGGAAGGTCTCGTCCTGGCGCACCGGCGACAGGCCGGCCGACGGCTCGTCGAGGAGGAGGACCGAAGGCTCCATCATCAGGGCCCGCGCCATCGCCAGCGACTGGCGCTCGCCGCCGGACAGGGCGCCCGCGCGCTGGTTGCGGCGGTCGTGCAGCACCGGGAACAGGTCCCACATCGCGGCCAGCCGCACGGTCAGCTTCTTGGGCCTCATGTAGAGACCCATCCGCAGGTTCTCCTCGATGGTCAGCGTCGGGAAGACGTTGTTGGTCTGGGGCACGAAGCCGACACCCATCTCCACCAACCGGTTGGCCTTGAGGTTGGTGATGTCCTTGCCGTGCAGCGTCACCTGGCCGGAGTGCACGCGCACCAGTCCGAACATCGCCTTCAGCAGCGTGGACTTCCCCGCGCCGTTCGGCCCGATGATGCCGATCATCTCGCCGGGGTAGGCCACCAGGCTGCAGCCGTTGAGGATGTTGACGCCGGGCAGGTACCCGGCGACGACGTCCTTGGCCTCGACGACGGCCTCGCCGCGCGACTCGATCGCCGTGGCCGCCGTCCCGGTCGTGGACTGCTCCGTCACTGCTCCCCCTCGCGCTCTGCGTTCTCGGCCGCGACCTCCGCGGCCATCTCTTCCAACGCCTCGTCGCTGAGCAGCGAGTCGTCGCCGAGGTCGGTGTCGTGGTGGGCCCCGAGGTAGGCGTCGATGACGGCCGGGTTGGCCATCACGGTGTCGGCCGTGCCCTCGGCCACCAGGCGGCCCTCGGCCATCACGACCACCCAGTCGGAGATGTGCCGGACGACGTGCATGTCGTGCTCGACGAACAGCACCGTCATGCCCTCGTCGCGAAGGGCCTGGATGTGCCCGAGCAGCGACTGTGTCAACGCGGGGTTCACGCCGGCCATCGGCTCGTCGAGCATGATCATCGTCGGGTCGCTCATCAGGGCCCGCGCCATCTCGAGCAGCTTGCGCTGGCCGCCCGACAGGCTGCCGGCGTAGTCGTCCTTCTTGGGCAACAGCTTGAACCGGTCGAGCAGGTCCTTGGCCTTGGCCTCGACCTCCTTCTCCTGCGCCCCCCAGGTCGCCTTGAACATGCACGTGAGGAGCTTCTCGCCGCGCTGGTCGCGGGCGCCCAGCATCATGTTGTCCATCACCGTCATGCGGTTGAGGGCCTTGGTGAGCTGGAAGGTGCGCACCATGCCCGCGAGGGCCACCGACGACGCCGAGGTCTTGTCCAGCTTGCGACCGTCGAAGGACCAGTGGGCGCCCGACTTCGCCGAGCTCGGGCTGTCGAAGCCGGTGATCAGGTTGAAGAAGGTCGTCTTGCCGGCACCGTTCGGCCCGATCAGCGCGGTGATGATGCCGCGCTGCACCTCGAGGTGGTCGACGTGCACGGCGGTCATGCCGCCGAAGTTCCGCACGATGGTGTCGACCACCAGGATCGGGTCGGGCTTGGCGGAGCCCGGGTCGGAAGGGACCCCCGCCATCAGCGCACGACGCGCCTCGGGGTCGGCCAGCTCGGACCGCCCGGCCACGATCATCTGGTCAGACATTGAACCGCAGCTCCCTCTTGTCGCCGAGGATTCCTTGTGGACGGAAGATCACGAGCAGCATCAGGGCGACACCGACACAGATCCAGGCGAACTGGGCCGTCTGGGCCGTGTTCATGACGCTGTTGGGCACCAGCGCGTCGGACGTGCCCTGGATGAAGACGCGCAGCGCGAAGAACAGGATCGTGCCGAGGACGGGCCCGAACACCGTGGCCGCGCCACCGAGCAGCATGGCCGTCCAGCAGAAGAAGGTCAGCGAACGACCCATCGCGTCGGGCTGCATCGAGGCGGGCAGGATGTAGACGATGCCGCCCAGCGCCCCGAACATGCCGCCGATGATCAGCGACTGCATCTTGAGGGCGAAGACGTTCTTGCCCAGGCTGCGGATCGCGTCCTCGTCCTCGCGGACGCCGCGCAGGAGGCGGCCCCAGGGGCTGCGCACGAGCAGGAAGACGATGCCGCAGCAGATGGCGACCAGGGTCCAAGCCACGAAGCGGACCCACCAGCCGTTGACGCCGGTGGCCTGCAGGGAGGGCAGCCAGCCGCCGAGGTTGAAGGTGCCGTTGCCGAAGAACGAGAGGTTGGTGAACGGCTCGCGGTACTTCGAACCCGGGATGCCCTGCGCGGCGCCGGAGAAGTTCTCCAGCTTGGCCAGGCGCCCGACGTATCTGAGGATCTCGGCGGCGGAGATCGTCACGATGGCGAGGTAGTCGCCCCTCAGCTTCAGGGTCGGGACACCCAGGATCAGCGCGAAGACGAACGCCGCGAAGAAGCCGATCAGGATGCCCACGATCATGGGGAGGCCGTGCCACACCGAGATCGAGAAGCCGTAGGCGCCGAGCATCATGAAGCCGGACTGGCCCATGTTGAGCAGCCCGGTGTAGCCGAAGTGGATGTTGAGGCCGATGACGGCGATGGCGACGGCGGCGGTCTGGGCGGAGATCGACTCGCGCAGCATGCCCTGGGCGATCGTCCCCATCGTGCCGGGGGCGAGCTTGGCGACCAGGATCACGATCACGAAGTAGCCGACGAAGATCGCCGCAGCGAGCTGGAACCGGCGCTCCGGCGGCGGCCCTGTGGGCTCGTTCGGGTCGTAGACACCGGCCTCGTGGCCACCGGCCTGCGCTTGGTCGGGCTGCGGGATCGACTCGGAGATGGTGCTCATGTCGGTGTTCCTTCCCTGTCGGGCTCAGCCGACCCGCTCGGCGCGTCCCAGGATGCCTTGCGGGCGCACCAGGAGCAGCAGGATGAGGATCAACAGTGCGGAGGCGTACTTGAGGTCACCGGGGGCGCCGAACACCGGGGCCAGCTCGACCACGAGGCCGATGATCAGGGAGCCCACCAGTGCCCCGAACGCCGTACCGAGACCACCCAGGGTGACCGCGGCGAACATCAGCAGCAGGATCTGGAGACCGGAGTCCCAGCGCATGCCGTGCTGGATCACGAGGGAGTAGAGGATGCCCGACAGGCCGGCCAGCGCAGCAGAGACGGTCCACACCAGCCGGATGACCTTGTCGACGTCGATGCCCGAGGCCGACGCGAGGGCCGGGTTGTCGGAGACGGCGCGGGTGGCCCGCCCGATGCGGGTGCGCAGCAGCGCATAGCCCACCGCCGCGATCACGACGATCGACACGATCATCGCCATCAGGTCGAGGGTGTTGAACGTGATCGCGCCCAGGTTGTGCGGGGTCGGGTTGGTCAGCACGATCTTCACGGTGTCGGCCGCGATGAAGTACTGGTAGACGTACTGCAGGGCAAGCGCCAGGCCGATCGTGACGATCATCATCTGGGCCAGGCCGAGTCCTCGCCGTCGCAACGGCTTCCAGATCACGGCGTCCTGCAGGTATCCCGTGAAGCCGGCGAACACCACCACGAGCACGCACCCGAGCCACGGGCTCACGCCCCATTGGTTGACGACGAGGTAGCCGAGCATGCCGCCCATGGTCACCATCTCGGCGTGCGCGAAGTTGGACAGGCCCGTGGTGCCGTAGATCAACGAGAGGCCGATCGAGGCGAGAGCCAGCAGCAGGCCGAGCCGGAGCCCGCTGAACGTGCTGCGGATGATGCGGTCGAGGGTGGTGACGCTCGCCTTGTAGGAGCCCGTGCGGACCCCGAACGACACGGCCTTGCCCTGCGTGAGGCTGGTGATCGTCACCTTGACCGTGCCTTCGTCGCTGGTGATCACGACTCCGTCGGGAAGGGATTCGGCATCGACCTCGGCGGTGTAGTCGCCGGGCTCGGTCACGGTGACACTCCACTTGCCGTTGGCGTCACTGGTGGCGATCTCGTCGAAGCCGCCCGGACCCGTGACGTGCACGTCGACGTCTGGGACGACGTCCTTCTCGGTGCGGATCGTGCCGCTGATGCAGCCCTTGTCGGCGGAACCGGCGAAGCAGGTCTCGGCGCCCGCCGGCGAGGCGGCGGCGATGAACGCCATGGGGATCAGCAGCAGCGCGAGGACCAAGCCGGTCATCCGTGAACCTGACCACCTCGGACGCTTCGTCCGCCCGGGAACCTGGACGGTGCGAGCTGGGCTCACGCGTGGCCTCCCTCCGGTCGTCGGCCAGGTGGGCCGACGCGATGGCCGCAGTCTAGGGGCGGGCGGCCGGGAGAGCACCAGGTCCCCGTCCCGACACGGACACGGTGTGTCTCGGTGATCAGCCGCCGGCGATTCCCGGACCGTGGGTGATCACGCCGTCGGCGACCTGGCGCATGGACAGCCGCAGGTCCATCGCGGTCTTCTGGATCCAGCGGAACGCGTCCGCCTCGGTGAGGCCGAGATCCTTCTGGAGCACGGACTTGGCCCGTTCGACGGCCTTGCGGGTCTCGAGCCGATCCTGGAGGTCGGCGACCTCCGCCTCCAGGACCGCGATCTCCTGCGAAGCGGCTCACCGCCATCTCGATCGCCGGGGCGAGGTCGGTCTGCGAGAACGGCTTGACGAGGTAGGCCATCGCGCCCGCGTCACGGGCCCGTTCGACCAGGTCGCGCTGGGAGAAGGCGGTCAGCATCACCACCGGCGCGATCCTCCGGCCGGCGATCCGCTCGGCGGCGGCGATGCCGTCCAGGACGGGCATCTTCACGTCCAGGATGACCAGGTCGGGCCGCAGCTCCTCGGCCAGGTCGACGGCCTGCTGGCCGTCCCCGGCCTGGCCGACGACGTCGTACCCCTCCTCGGCCAGCATCTCGGCGAGGTCCATCCGGATCAGCGCCTCGTCCTCGGCGATCACGACGCGGGTCGCGGGTCGGGCGGGCTGCTGGCTCACCCGGTCAGGTTATCGGGGCCGGCGATCGCGACTCCCGGAGGGCGCTGGCCTCAGGCCGTGGCCAGCCGGCGCGCGCGGCTCGCGTTGAGCTCCTCGACGTACAGCTCGATCTCGATCCGCTCCACGCGGGCCCGGCTGCACGCCACCGCCGACGTCCGGGCGTTCTCGACGGCCTGCTCCTGGCGCGCGCGTCCCCAGCGCCCCATCGCGGCCCACGGTGTCCACATGCTTGCCTCCCTCCGACCCGATAACTGTACAAAGTCAGTAGACAATTGTCCAAGGCGGGATCGGCGCGGCGCCTCCGCTACCGTTGTCCGGCGCTGGCCCCGGTAGCCCAACGGCAGAGGCGATGCTCTCAAACAGCATTCAGTGTGGGTTCGAATCCCACCCGGGGCACCGTGCGCGGTGCGTGAGGGTTGGTTGCGGCCGCGTGGCGGTGCGTGAGGGTTGGTTGCGGCCGCGTGGCGGTGCGTGAGGGTTGGTTCGCCACCCGGAAACCAACCCTCACTCACCGCCACCGGGACGCAACCCACCCACGAGCCGACCGGGCTGCGGCCTCAGCTCCGCTTGTACGCCGGCGCCACCTCGTGGATGGCGTCGCCCATCTGGTGGATGCGCAGGGCGTTGGTGGAGCCGGGGATGCCGGGCGGGCTGCCGGCGATGATGACCACGGTGTCGCCCTCGACGACCCGGCCGATCTCGAGCAGCTGCTCGTCGACCTGGCGCACCATCTCGTCGGTGTGCTCGACGTCGACGGTCTTGAACGTCTCCACGCCCCACGACATCGCCAGCTGGGAGCGGGTGGACGACTCGGGCGTGAAGGCGAGCACGGGGATCCGGTTGCGGAGCATGGCCAGGCGGCGCGCGGAGTCGCCGCTCTGGGTGAAGGCGACGATGTAGCGGGCGCCGCTGCTCTGCGGCGACCTCGACGGCTGCCTTGGCGATGATGCCGCCGCGGGTCTCGGGGTTCCAGGCGATGGTGGCCATGTGGCTCAGGCCGTGGTCCTCGGTGGACTCGATGATCCGGGCCATCGTCTCGACGGCCTCGATCGGGTAGGCGCCCACACTCGTCTCGCCGGACAGCATCACCGCGTCGGCGCCGTCGAGGACGGCGTTGGCGACGTCGGAGGCCTCGGCCCGGGTCGGGCGCGGGGCTCTCGATCATCGACTCGAGCATCTGGGTGGCGACGATGACGGGCTTGGCGCGGCGGCGGGCCTTGTCGATGACCAGCTTCTGGTGGACCGGCACGTCCTCGAGCGGGCACTCCACGCCGAGGTCGCCGCGGGCCACCATGATGCCGTCGAAGGACTCGACGATGCCGTCGATCGCCTCGATCGCCTGCGGCTTCTCGATCTTGGCGATGACCGGCACCCGGCGGCCCTCCTCCTCCATGATCTTGTGCACGTCGTCGGCGTCGGACGCGCTGCGCACGAAGCTCAGCGCCACGAAGTCCACGCCGATGCGCAGCGCCCAGCGCAGGTCCTCGATGTCCTTCTCCGACAGCGCCGGCACGGAGACGGCGACGCCCGGCAGGTTGATGCCCTTGTGGTCGCTGACCTTGCCGCCCACGACGACCGTGGTGTGTGACGTCCTGGCCGACGACCGAGTCGACGACCAGGCGCACCTTGCCGTCGTCGATCAGGATCGGGTCGCCGGCGTGGACGTCGCCGGGAAGCCCCTTGTACGTCGTCCCGCAGGCCGTGTCGTCACCCGGGACGTCGCGGGTGGTGATCGTCCACTGCTGGCCCTTCTTGAGCTTCACCGGGCCGTTGGCGAAGTTCTCCAGCCGGATCTTGGGGCCCTGGAGGTCGGCGAAGATGCCGACGCCGTGCCCGCTCTCGTCGGAGGCCTGGCGGACCAGCCGGTAGGCGATCTCGTGGTCGGCGTAGCTGCCGTGGCTCATGTTCAGCCGGGCGACGTCCATCCCGGCGTCGACGAGCTCGCGCAGCCTCTCCGGGGTCGAGACGGCCGGGCCGAGGGTGCAGACGATCTTGGCTTTGCGCACCCTCGCAGCGTAGCCAACCTTGGATCGATCAAATGACGAACGTTCACACGGCGAGCGGACGAGCGGTCGGCGGGATGGGCGAGGGCAGCGCGGTGGAGCCCGTGAGGTAGGTGTCCACGGCGGCGGCCGCGGCCCTCCCCTCGGCGATCGCCCAGACGATCAGCGACTGCCCGCGACCGCAGTCACCGGCCACGAAGACGCCCTCGACGCTGGCGGCGTAGGTCGCGTCGCGGCGTACGTTGCCGCGCTCGTCGAGCTCGCAGCCGAGCTGCTCCACCAGGCCCTCGGTGCGCGGGCCGGTGAAGCCCATCGCGAGCAGCACCAGGTCGGCCGGGATCTCGCGCTCGGAGCCCGGCACCTCGACGGGACGGCCGCCCTCGAAGACGACGTCGACCAGGCGCAGCGCCCGGACCCGCCCGGACTCGTCCCCGAGGAACTCCTGGGTGGAGACGGCGTACACCCGGTCGCCGGCCTCCTCGTGGGCGGAGGAGACCCGGAAGATCATCGGGTACGTCGGCCACGGCTGGCCCGTGGGCCGCTCGCCGGGAGGTTCGGGCAGGATCTCCAGCTGGGTGATCGACGCGGCGCCGCTGGCGGGTGGACGTGCCCAGGCAGTCGGCGCCGGTGTCGCCGCCACCGATGATCACCACGTGCTTGCCCTTGGCGGTGATCTGGTCGGGCACCTCGGCGCCCAGCGAGACCCGGTTGGACTGGGGCAGGAACTCCATGGCCTGGTGGATGCCATCGAGCTCGCGGCCGGGGACCGTGAGGTCGCGGGGCACGGTGGACCCGATGGCCAGCACGATCGCGTCGTAGCGGTCCTGGAGCTGGTCGCCGGTGAGGTCGTCACCCACCTCGACCCCGGCCCGGAAGATGGTGCCCTCGCGACGCATCTGGTCCAGCCGCTTGTCGAGGACGGCCTTCTCCATCTTGAACTCCGGGATGCCGTACCTCAGCAGGCCGCCGATCTTGTCGGCCCGCTCGTAGACGGCCACCGTGTGCCCGGCGCGGGTCAGCTGCTGGGCGGCCGCCAGGCCGGCCGGGCCGGAGCCGATGACCGCGACCGTCCTGCCCGAGAGCCACTCGGGCGGCTGGGGCCGGACGAACCCGGACTCCCAGGCCTTGTCGATGATCGCGACCTCGACGTTCTTGATGGTGACCGGGTCCTGGTTGATGCCGAGCACGCAGGCGGTCTCGCACGGCGCGGGGCACAGGCGGCCGGTGAACTCCGGGAAGTTGTTGGTCGCGTGCAGCCGGTCCATCGCGCCGTCCCAGTCGCCGCGCCAGACCAGGTCGTTCCACTCCGGGATGATGTTGCCGAGCGGGCAGCCCTGGTGGCAGAAGGGGATGCCGCAGTCCATGCAGCGGCCGGCCTGGGTCTTGATGATCGGCAGCAGCGCCCGACCCGCGCCGCCCGGGTAGACCTCGTGCCAGTCGTGCACGCGCTCCTCGACCGGGCGACGTTCGGCGACCTCGCGGCCGTGGGTCAGGAAGCCCTTGGGGTCAGCCATGCAGCACCTCCATGATCGCGGGCCTCGGCCTGGGCCTCGTCGAGGCCGTCCTCGAACGCCTCGGCCTTCGCCTCGAGCACGCGCTTGTAGTCGCTCGGCATCACCGCGTGAACCGCGCCAGCGCGGCGGGCCAGTCGGCCAGCAACGCCTCGGCGACGGCCGAGCCGGTCTCCTCCTGGTGCCGGCGGACGAGGGCGTGCAGCTCGGTGGCCGCGTCTCCCTCGACCGGGCCCAGCTCGACCAGCTCGGGGTTGACCCGGCCCACGACCAGGTCGAGCACGAAGGCGTAGCCGCCGGACATGCCCGCGGCGAAGTTGCGTCCGGTGGCGCCCAGCACCACGGCCCGGCCGCCGGTCATGTACTCGCAACCGTGGTCGCCGACGCCCTCGACCACCGCGGTGGCGCCGGAGTTGCGCACGCAGAACCGCTCGCCCACCTGGCCGCGGAGGAAGATCTCGCCGGCGGTGGCGCCGTAGCCGATGACGTTGCCGGCGATGATCTGCTCCTCCGCCCGGAACGTCGCGGCGCGGTCGGGCCGGACGATGATCCGTCCGCCCGAGAGGCCCTTGCCGAGGTAGTCGTTGGCGTCGCCCACGAGCCGCAGCGTGATCCCGCGCGGCACGAACGCGCCGAACGACTGCCCCGCGGACCCGGTCAGGGTCAGGTCGATGGTGTCGTCGGGCAGCCCCGCGCCGGCGTAGCGCTTGGTGACCTCGTGGCCGAGGATCGTGCCGACGGTGCGGTTGACGTTGCGCACCCGCAGCGTCGCGCGCACGGGCTCACCGCGCTCGAGGGCGTCCTCGGCCAGCGCCACCAGCTCGTTGTCGAGGGCCTTCTCCAGGCCGTGGTCCTGCCGCTTGGTGCAGCGCCGGTCCTGGTCCGGGAACGACGTCCTGGTACGCCGGGACGTGCAGGATCGGGGTCAGGTCGAGGCCCGCGGCCTTCCAGTGGTCGATCGCCTCGGCGACGTCGAGCGCGTCGACGCGACCGATCGCCTCCTCGAGCGAGCGGAAGCCCAGCTGCGCGAGCAGCTCGCGGACCTCCTGGGCGATGTACTCGAAGAACTTCACCACGAACTCCGGCTTGCCCGTGAACCGCTCGCGGAGCACCGGGTTCTGGGTCGCCACGCCCACCGGGCAGGTGTCGAGGTGGCAGACCCGCATCATGATGCAGCCGCTGACCACCAGGGGCGCCGTGGCGAAGCCGAACTCCTCCGCGCCCAGCAGGGCGGCGACCACCACGTCGCGGCCGGTCTTGAGCTGGCCGTCGGTCTGCACCACGATCCGGTCGCGCAGGCCGTTGAGCAGCAGCGTCTGCTGGGTCTCGGCGAGGCCGAGCTCCCAGGGACCGCCGGCGTGCTTGAGCGAGGTCAGCGGCGAGGCGCCGGTGCCGCCGTCGTGCCCGGAGATCAGCACGACGTCGGCGTGCGCCTTGGAGACGCCCGCGGCGACCGTGCCGACGCCGACCTCGGCGACCAGCTTGACGTGCACCCGGGCCCGCGGGTTGGCGTTCTTGAGGTCGTGGATGAGCTGCTTGAGGTCCTCGATGGAGTAGATGTCGTGGTGCGGCGGCGGGCTGATCAGGCCCACGCCCGGCGTGGAGTGGCGGGTCCGCGCGATCCACGGGTAGACCTTGTGCCCCGGGCAGCTGGCCGCCCTCGCCGGGCTTGGCGCCCTGGGCCATCTTGATCTGGATGTCGTCGGCGTTGGTGAGGTACTCCGAGGTCACGCCGAAGCGCCCGGAGGCGACCTGCTTGACCGAGCTGCGGCGCGCGGGGTCGTGCAGGCGGTCGGCGTCCTCGCCGCCCTCGCCGGTGTTGGACTTGCCGCCGAGCCGGTTCATCGCGATGGCCAGCGTCTCGTGCGCCTCCTGGCTGATCGAGCCGTAGGACATCGCGCCGGTGGAGAAGCGCTTCACGATCGACTCCACCGGCTCGACCTCGTCGATGGAGATCGGCTCGCGGCCGGTGCCCTCCGCGCCCTTGAACCGGAACAGCCCGCGCAGCGTCATCAGCCGCTGGGACTGCTCGTCGACGCGTTGGGTGTACTGCTTGAAGACGTCGTACCGCCCGGCGCGGGTCGCGTGCTGGAGGCGGAACACCGTCTCGGGGTCGAAGAGGTGCGGCTCGCCCTCCCGGCGCCACTGGTACTCGCCGCCGATGTCGAGCTCGCGGTGGGCGGGCGCGATGCCACCGCGCGGGTACGCCGTGGCGTGGCGGCGGGCGACCTCCTCGGCGATCGACGTCGAGGCCGATGCCGCCGAGCTTGGAGGTGGTGCCGGTGAAGTAGCGGTCGACGACGTCGCTGGGCGAGACCGACCGCCTCGAAGATCTGGGCGCCGGTGTAGGACGCGACCGTCGAGACGCCCATCTTGGACATCACCTTGAGCACGCCCTTGCCGAGCGCCTTGATCAGGTGCTTGACCGCGACCTCGGGCTCGACCTTGACGTAGTAGCCGTCGCGGGCCAGGTCCTCGACCGACTCCATGGCGAGGTAGGGGTTGACCGCGGCCGCGCCGTAGCCGATCAGCAGGGCGACGTGGTGCACCTCGCGCACGTCGCCGGCCTCGACGAGCAGGCCGACCTGGGTGCGGGTCTTCTCGCGGACCAGGTGGTGGTGCACGGCCGCGGTGAGCAGCAGCGACGGGATCGGCGCGAGCTCGGCGGTCGAGTGCCGGTCGGAGAGCACGATGATCCGGGCACCGCTCGGCGATCGCCTCGGAGATCTCGGCGCAGATCGCGTCGAGGCGGGCCGCCATCGCCTCGCCGCCGCCCTCGACGTCGTAGAGACCACGGGCGACGTGGGTGTCGAAACCGGGCATGTCGCCGTCGCGGTTGATGTGGCGGATCTTGGCCAGGTCGTCGTTGGAGAACACCGGGAACGGCAGCGCCACCTGGCGGCAGGACGCCGGGCGTGGGGTCGAGCAGGTTGGCCTCCGGCCCGATGCTGCCGGCCAGCGAGGTGACCAGCTCCTCGCGGATCGCGTCGAGCGGCGGGTTGGTCACCTGGGCGAACAGCTGGCTGAAGTAGTCGAACAGCAGCCGCGGCTTCTCGCTGAGCGCCGCGATCGGGGAGTCGGTGCCCATCGAGCCGATCGGCTCCGCCCCCGTGTTGGCCATCGGGGTGAGCAGGACGCGCAGCTCCTCCTCGGTGTAGCCGAAGATCTGCTGGCGCCGGGTGACCGAGGCGTGGGTGTGCACGATGTGCTCGCGCTCGGGGACGTCGCCGAGGTGCACCAGGCCGGCGTGCAGCCACTCGTCGTACGGGTGCTCGGCGGCGAGCTCGGACTTGATCTCCTCGTCCTCGATGATGCGGTGCTCGTCGGTGTCGACGAGGAACATCCGGCCCGGCTGGAGCCGGCCCTTGCGCACGATGGAGGCCGGGTCGAGGTCGAGCACGCCGACCTCGGAGGCCAGCACGACCAGGCCGTCGTCGGTGACCCAGTAGCGCGAGGGCCGCAGGCCGTTGCGGTCGAGCACCGCGCCGATCTGCGTGCCGTCGGTGAACACCACGCAGGCCGGGCCGTCCCACGGCTCCATCAGGGCGGCGTGGAACTCGTAGAAGGCGCGGCGCTTGCGCGTCCATCTCGGCGTGGTTCTCCCACGCCTCGGGGATCATCATCAGCACGGCGTGCGGCAGCGAGCGGCCGCCCAGGTGCAGCAGCTCGAGCACCTCGTCGAACGACGCGGAGTCCGAGGCCCCGGGCGTGCAGATCGGGAAGAGCCGCTCCAGGTCGCCCGGGATCAGGTCCGAGGCGAGCAGCGCCTCGCGGGCCCGCATCCAGTTGCGGTTGCCCATCACGGTGTTGATCTCGCCGTTGTGCGCGATGAAGCGGAACGGGTGGGCCAGCGGCCAGCTCGGGAAGGTGTTGGTCGAGAACCGCGAGTGCACGACGGCCAGCGCGGAGGCGACCCGCTCGTCGGCGAGGTCGGGGAAGAAGTGGTCGAGCTGGTCGGTGGTCAGCATCCCCTTGTAGACCAGGGTCCGCGCGGAGAGCGACGGGAAGTAGACGTCGGCCTCCTTCTCGGCGCGCTTGCGCAGGCAGAACGCCCGCCGCTCCAGGGCCATGCCGGAGATGCGCGAGCCCGCGCCGGCCACGAAGACCTGCGCGAACGACGGCATCGCGCTGCGCGCGGTCGAGCCGAGCACGTCGGCCTGCACCGGCACCTCGCGCCAGCCGAGCACCGCGAGGCCCTCCTCGGCGGCGATCTCCTCGATCGCGGCCGCGCGCCTTGGCGCACCGGTCGTCGGCGTCGCCGGCGAAGAAGCCGTGCCGACGGCGTACGCGTGCTGGCGGGGCAGGTCGAAGTCGACGACCGCGCGCAGGAACGCGTCCGGGACCTGGAGCAGGATGCCCGGCGCCGTCGCCGGAGTTGACCTCGGCGCCCGCGGCGCCGCGGTGGTCGAGGTTGCGCAGCGCGGTCAGCGCCTGGTCGACGATGGTGCGGCTGGGCACGCCGGTCAGGGTCGCCACGAAGGCGACACCGCAGGCGTCGTGCTCGAAGCGCGGGTCGTAGAGGCCCTGGGCCGGATGACTGAGGGCCGGATGACTGGCCGGATGACTGGGCTGGTCGACCTGGGGCGTGCACGTGCTGGCTCCCGTCGTCGTCATCGACCGACCACCGGGTGGGCCGGCGGGCGGTCAGGCGGGCAGGAGGGGACGGCGTTGGCCCCGAGCGAGCGGTCAATCTAGCAACTCGGGACCGCGACGGCCGGTCACCCGCCCACGGGCCGGACAGGGTCCGACGGCGATTCGTCTGCGTCGCCGAGCGGGAGAAGCCAGGTCAGACCGCAGACGAATCGGCTCGTCGGCCTCGGTGGGCTCGGCGGGCTGGTCGGCGTCCGGTCCGCGGCCCTCGACGTACACGACCTGCTCGCGGCCGTAGCCGCGCCGGCCGGCCCAGACGAAGTACGCCGTGGCCGCCGACGAACAGCACGATCGAGGTCCACACGTTCAGCCGCAGGCCGAGCACGTTGTTGAGCTCGACGGTGTCGATGCGCAGCGTCTCGATCCAGCCCCGGCCGAGCGTGTAGCCCATCACGTAGAGCGCCAGCACCCGGCCGTGGCCGAGCTGGTACCTGCGGTCGGGCCAGATGATCACGGCGAAGGCCGCGAGGCACCAGAAGAACTCGTAGAGGAACGTCGGGTGGAAGGTGGCGTAGTCCTCGTAGCCGGGCGGTCGGTGGTCGGGGTCGATCTCCAGGCCCCAGGGCAGGTCGGTCGGCCGCCCGAAGAGCTCCTGGTTGAACCAGTTGCCCCACCGGCCGATGCGCCTGCGCCACCAGCACGCCCGGGCGCCAGGGCGTCGACCATCGGCAGCACCTTGATGCCCTTGCAGCTTGGCGCCGATCATCACGCCGACCGCGCCCAGCGCGATGGCGCCCCAGACGCCGAGGCCGCCGCGCCAGATGTACAGCGCGTCGATCGGGTGGCCGCCGGCGCCGAAGTAGAGGTCGTTGTCGGTGATGACGTGGTAGATCCGGCCGCCGATGACGCCGAAGGGCACCGCCCAGACGGCCACGTCCGAGACCTCGCCGGGGCGGCCGCCGCGGGCCACCCAGCGCTTCTCGCCGATCCAGATCGCGGCGATGATGCCGAGCGATGATCGAGAGGGCGTAGCCGCGGATCGGCACCGGGCCGAGGTGCCAGACGCCCTGGCTCGGGCTCGGGATGGACTGGAGCGACCAGCTGGACGTCGGGGGTCACGCTGAGGAGTCACGGTCACGGTCGATCCCTCAGCCGTCCAGGAGCTGGTGGATGTCGGAGGCGTACTGCGCGGCGCTGGTGTCCTGGGTCCACACGATCGGCACCCGGTCGTTGCCGTCGATGGCCGAGCACCGACGTGCCGTGGGAGACGTCGTAGCCGCCGCTGGGCAGCCGGTCGCCCTGCTCGACGCGCGATCGCCAGGGTCCGGCCGACCTGGACGATGTCCGTCAGCGGGCCGGTCAGGCCGATGAACGTCGGGTCGTAGCGGTCCAGGTAGTTGCGCAGCACCTGGTCGGTGTCGCGGGCCGGGTCGGTGGTCACGAACACCACGTCGACCTGGTCGCGGTCGGCGTCGTCGAGCCGGCTCACGGCCGAGGCCAGCGTGGACATCACGAGCGGGCAGATGTCGGGGCAGTGGGTGTAGCCGAAGAAGACGAGGGTCAGCCGCTTGTCGGTGCTGTCGGCGAGCGAGTACGACGCCCCGTCGGTGTCCGTCAGCGGCGTCGCGGGCACGACGTACGGCTGGTCGAGGACCGCGCCGGTGAGCGCCTCGGATCGCCGCCGCCGCAGGCCGTCAGCAGGCCGGCGGCGAGCACCGCGCGCGGCCAGCGAGCGCGGCGCGCCCGTCTCGTGGTCATCGCCGGACGCCCGTCGGCGAGGTCGGCGGTCAGCGCGGCCAGGGCGCGCGAGCCCGGCGGCGCGGTCGTCGGGGTGGTCGAGCAGGGTGCGCACGAACGCGCTGCCGACGATCACGCCGTCGGCGAACGCGGCCACCTCGGCCGCCTGGTCGCCGTTGCTGACGCCGAGCCCGACGCCGACGGGCAGGTCGCGTCGACGCGCCTGGGTGCGCGCGACGAGCGGGCCGGCCAGGTCGCTGGTGGTCGCGCGGGCGCCGGTCACGCCCATCACCGCGGTGGCGTAGACGAAGCCGCGGCAGGCCGCGGCGGTCATCGCGATCCGCGCGTCGGTCGAGGACGGGCGCGACCAGGAAGACCTGGTCGAGGTCGTGCGCGTCGGCGGCCGCGATCCACTCGGTGCGGCTGTCGGGATGAGGTCGGGGGTGATCAGCCCGGCTCCGCCGGCGGCGGCGAGGTCGGCGGCGAACCGCTCCACGCCGTAGCGCTCGACGGGGTTCCAGTAGGTCATCACCACGTCGGGGTGCCGGTGGCGGCGACCGCCTCGACGGTCGCGCAGCACGTCGCGGGTGCGCACGCCCGCGGTCGAGCGCCTGCTGGGCCGCGGCCTGGATCGTCGGGCCCGTCCATGACCGGGTCGGAGTAGGGCAGCCCGACCTCGATGACGTCGCAGCCGGCGTCGACCATCGCCCTCATCGCGTCGATGCCGCCCTCGACGTCGGGAAGCCGGCCGGCAGGTAGCCGACCAGGGCGGCCCGGCCCTCGGCCCGGGCCTTCTCGAAGGCGACCGCGACGCTCATCGCGCTCACGTCCGGGCACTTCTCGCCACCGAGGTCGAACCACGTCGAGCGCGGTCTCCATGTCCTTGTCGCCGCGGCCGGAGAGGTTGACCAGCATGATCGCGTCGGGGCCCAGTCCTCGGCCAGCCGCTCGCGACGTCGACCGCGCCGGCGAGCGCGTGCGCGCTCTCGATCGCCGGGATGATGCCCTCGGTGCGGGCAGAGCAGCGCCAACGCGTCCATCGCCTCGGCGTCGGTGACCGGCTGGTAGGTCGCCCGGCCGACTGTCGGCCAGGTGGGCGTGCTGCGGGCCGACGCCCGGGTAGTCGAGCCCGGCCGAGATCGAGTGCGACTCGATCGTCTGGCCGTCCTCGTCCTGCAGCACGTAGGTGCGGGCGCCGTGCAGCACGCCGCCGTCGCCGGCGGAGATGGTGGCGGCGTGCCGGCCGGTCTCGACGCCGTCGCCGCCGGCCTCGAAGCCGTAGAGCTCGACGTCGGCGTCGTCGAGGAACGCGTGGAAGAGGCCGATCGCGTTGGACCCGCCGCCGACGCAGGCGCGCGACGGCGTCGGGCAGCCGGCCGGTACGCTCGAGGCACTGGGCGCGGGCCTCGTCGCCGATGCCGCGGGCGAAGTCGCGGACCATGCTCGGGAACGGGTGCGGGCCGGCGGCGGTGCCGAAGCAGGTAGGCGGTGTGGTCGACGTTGGCGACCCAGTCGCGCAGCGCCTCGTTGATGGCGTCCTTGAGCGTGCGCGCTGCCGGTGTCGACCGGCACGACGGTCGGCGCCGAGCAGCTGCATCCGGGCGACGTTGAGCGCCTGCCGCTCGGTGTCGACCTCGCCCATGTAGACGGTGCAGTCGAGGCCGAAGTAGGCCGCCGCGGTCGCGGTGGCGACGCCGTGCTGGCCGGCGCCGGTCTCGGCGATCACGCGCGTCTTGCCCATCCGCTTGGTCAGCAGCGCCTGGCCCAGCACGTTGCGGATCTTGTGCGCGCCGGTGTGGTTGAGGTCCTCGCGCTTGAGCAGGATCCGGGCGCCGGCCTGCTCGGACAGCCGGGTGGCGTCGTAGAGCGGGGAGGGCACGCCGGCGTAGTCGCGCAGGAGCGGTCGAACTCGGCCAGGAACGCCGCGTCGGCCATCGCCTCCTGCCAGGCGGCGGTGAGCTCGTCGAGCGCGGCGACCAGCGCCTCCGGCATGAACCGGCCGCCCCACTGCTCGGCGTCGGCCGTGCCGAACCAGCCCTGCTCGTCGGCGTCCCAGCGGCCGTCGGGGTCATGCGGGGTCATGTCGGTCACGAGCCGCCTCCCGTCATCGCCGGACGGCGGCCGGCGGGGTCGCCGTCGCTGCACCAGCGCCTCGCCGACCAGGACCGCTCGGCGCCCGTCGCGCGGCGTAGCGGACGACGTCGGCCGGCCCGGAGATGCCCGACTCGGCGACCATCACGCGGTCGGCCGGCACGAGCGGGGCGAGCCGGGCGAAGATCGTCTCGGTCGACGTCGAGGGTCCGCAGGTTGCGGGCGTTGACCCCGATCAGCTCGGCGCCGAGCGGCCAGCGCCCGCTCGGTCTCCTCCTCGTCGTGCACCTCGACCAGCGCCGTCAGCCCGAGCTCGCGGCGCGGTCGTGGAGCCGGCGCAGGTCGTCGTCGGCCAGCGCGGCCACGATCAGCAGCGCGAGGTCGGCGCCGGCGGCGCGGGCCTCGAGCAGCTGGTAGTCGCTCGACGATGAAGTCCTTGCGCAGCAGCGGGGTCGTCGACCGCGGCGCGGACGGCGCGCAGGTCGTCGAGGCTGCCGCCGAACCGGCGCTGCTCGGTCAGCACGCTGATCGCGGCGGCCCCGCCGGCGGCGTACGCCGTGCGCCAGCGCGGCCGGGTCGGGGATGTCGGCGAGGTCGCCCTTGCTGGGGCTGCGGCGCTTGACCTCGGCGATCACGCTCGACGCCGGCCGCGCGGAAGCGCCGGCATCGGGTCGCGCGGCGCGGCGCGTCGGCCAGGGCGGCGCGCAGGTCGGCCTCGGGGACGTCGGCCCGACGACGGGCAAGGTCGTCGCGGACGCCGACGATGATGTCGTCGAGCACGGACATGCGGGACTCTCCTACCGGCGGGCCTCGGGGTGGGCCCTACGTCGTTCATCCCCATCTTTGCCATCACGGCGAAGACCACCAGCGACGCGACACCGAGGGCGACGCCCACCCAGAAGAGCGGCATGCTGACCGGGTCGAGCAGCAGCGCGATCCGCCGACAAGAACCCGAGCATCGCCACCGAGACGGCGGTCCAGGCTGCGGGCGTGTTGCCGTGGTGGGCCATGCGTGCTCCTTCTCGTGGGCTGGCGGCGGGTCAGTCTAGGGGTCTGGCTCGCGCCGCTGGTCCGGGAGGGTCGGGTCGCGTCCCTCGTCGAGGGCGCTCCAGAGGTCCAGGTCGGTCTCGTCGCGCGGGCTGGCGGCGCCGATCCCGGGGCGTCGTAGCGGGTGCCCATCTCGGGCCAGCGCGGGCACCAGGCGCAGCCGCGAGCGCCGTGGCGAGCGACCGAGACGAACCCGGCGACCGATGCCGACGTACGGCCAGACCGTGCGGTCGGCCGACCGGTGCTGCCGGTCAGCCGGGCGAGGTCCGTGACGGTCTGGGCGGCCGAGGACCAGGCGGCGACGGCCGCCACCAGCACGCCCAGCGACGCAGCGAGGGCGAGCACCGCCATCGCCCGCCGGACCCGGCGCCGGGTCACCAGGAGCACCCCCCACGCAGCCAGCACGACGAAGCGCCAGGGCCGAGACCAGCGGCGCCTCCGGCCACGACGTCGAGGCTGACCGCGATCGAGGAGTCGAGGCGCCCCCGTCCCGGCGCCGGTGGCCTGGTCGAGCGTGGCCCAGCGCCGCCCGCCGGCCAGCGCCGCGAGCCCGGCGGAGGCGAGGCCGAGCAGCACGACGCGGACGAGGTACGGCGTACGGTCGGCCCGGTCGTGCCTCAGGCATCCGCGGCCAGCAGCACGTCGGCGTCGAAGCAGGTGCGCGCGCCGGTGTGGCAGGCCGGTCCCTCCTGGTCGACCTGGACCAGCAGGGTGTCGCCGTCGCAGTCGAGCCGGACCTCCTTGACCCACTGGCGGTGGCCGGAGGTCTCGCCCTTGACCCAGTACTCCTGGCGGCTGCGGCTCCAGTACGTCGCGCGGCCGGTCGTCAGGGTCCGGGCCAGCGCCTCGTCGTCCATCCAGCCGAGCATCAGCACCTCGCCCGTGTCGTGCTGCTGCACGACGGCGGGCACCAGCCCGTCCGCCGAGCGCTTGAGGCGGGCGGCGATGCCGGGGTCGAGGGTTGAGGTCACGGCGTCGAGTATGACCAATCGGGTGTCTGCAGGCCTCGCGGGCCGTGACACAACAACGCTGTGGGGTCCGGGTCGAGGGACGGCTGGACGTCGTGGCAGCCGAGCCCGGCGCAGACGCCGGAGACGTAGGCGAGGTTGAGCCCGCACACCAGCTCGGTCTGCTCCTGGGCCACCCGGTGGAAGGGACAGTTGCGCAGCTCCAGGGTGCCGTCGACGACCCGGGGCTCGTAGCCCCCGGACTCGAGCACGTCCGCAAGCCGCCCGAGCCCGGACCGGGCCCGCGGTCGCTGCCCCTCGCCGTACGCGCTCCCCTCGTCCCGGGCGACCGAGGCGGCGACCTCGCCGACGGGCTCCCCCGTCGCCGTCGCGGTCGCGACGGCGCGGGCCAGGATCCGGCTGAGCAGGTCGTACTGCCGCTCGGGGAGGGAGACGGCCAGCTCGCGGGCCGAGCGGCGGTACAGCTTCGCGGGCCGGCCGGAGCCGGGGCCGGTGCGGCCGGTCAGCCGGCGGTACTCCACGTCCAGCAGCCCCTCGTCGACGAGCTTGTCGAGGTGGAACTTCGCGGTGTGCACCTGCACGTCCGCGGCGCTGGGCGGCCTGCTCGCGGCTCACCGCTTCGGGGCGCGGCCACCACGTCGGTACAGGCGGCGCCTGACGGGCTCGGCCAGCGCGGCGACGCCGGACACGTCTCGGGGATCGATGGGGCATTTCTAAAGGATAGACATCTTGACGAAAGACCGCCAGGGGTGTTCCATCAGACAACACTACTGTCTCTTCAAGAAGGGCGGCACCCATGACCACCTCCGCACCGACCGTCACCACCCCCGTCAGGCGCACCGGCGCCGACGAGGCGTACTTCCTGCTGCGCACCGTCTTCACGGTGGCGCCGATCCTCTTCGGCCTGGACAAGTTCACCCAGCTGCTGTCGGACTGGGACTTCTACCTCGCGCCGTGGATCAACGACCTGGTGCCGGGCTCGGCGCGCGACGCGATGATGATCATCGGCGTGGTCGAGGTGGCCGCTGGCGTCCTGGTCGCGCTGCGCCCCCGGATCGGGGCGTACGTCGTCGCGCTCTGGCTGGCGGGGATCATCGTCAACCTGATCACGCTGGGCGACTACTACGACGTCGCGCTGCGGGACTTCGGGCTGCTGGTCGGCGCGCTCGCCCTGGCCCGGCTGGCCGGTGACCGGGCGCCCCGATGACGGCACCCGTGGGCGGCCGCGCCGTGACGGCCCTGGTGGACCGGGCCCGGGTGCGGCACCCGGCCCCGGTCCGCGACCTCGACGCGGCCGAGCGGGCAGCCGCCGGGTTCATGCGGGCCCTCGGGGTCGATCCCGACGACCCGGACCACCCCGACCTGGCGCGGACGCCGCGCCGGCTGGCCGAGGCGTACGCCGAGCTGCTGGGCCCGCGCGAGTTCGACTTCACCACGTTCGCCAACGTCGAGGGGTACGACGAGCTGGTGCTGGTCCGCGACATCCCGGTCCAGTCGGTGTGCGAGCACCACCTGCTGCCCTTCCTCGGGCGTGCGCACGTCGCGTACCTTCCGGGAGACCGGATCGTCGGCCTCTCCAAGCTGGCGCGGATCGTCGAGCACTACGCCCGTCGCCCGCAGACCCAGGAGCGGCTGACCACGCAGATCGCCGCCGGGTTGGAGGCCCGTCTGGTCCCGCGCGGGGTCGGCGTGGTCGTCGAGGCCGAGCACACCTGCATGACCCTGCGCGGGGCCCGGGCCACCGGAGCGACCACGACCACGTCCTCGCTGCGCGGTCACCTGCGGGCCGACGCCGCTGCGCGCGCGGAGTTCATGGCCCTGGTCAACCCCGGGTCACGTCGAGGGTCACGTTGAGTGCTGCTGGACCCAGCTCGCGTGCAGGCCGGCGTACACGCCCTCCTGGCGCACCAGCTCGGCGTGCGGGCCGCGCTGCACGATCCGGCCGCGGTCGACGACCACGACCTCGTCGGCGTTCTCGGCGGTGGAGAGCCGGTGGGCGATGGTGACCGAGGTACGGCCGCGCATCAGCCGCTCGAGCGCGCTGGCCGATGCGCATCTCGAGCGCGGGGTCGACGGCCGAGGTGGCCTCGTCGAGGACCAGCAGGTCGGGGTCGGCGAGCTGGGCGCGCACGCAGCGCGACCAGCTGCCGCTCCCCCGCCGACAGGGACTCGCCGCGCTGGCCGACCTGGGTCTGGAGGCCGCGCGGCAGGCCGGCCAGCCAGTCGGACAGGCCGAGCACGTCGACGGCGGACGCGAGGTCTGCGTCGGTGGCGTCGAGGCGCGCCGTAGCGCAGGTTGGCGCGCCAGCGTGTCGTCGAAGAGGAAGCCCTCCTGCGGCACCAGCACCACGCTCTGCGCAGCGACGTCCTGGCCGACCTCGCTCAGGTCGACGCCGTCGAGACGGACGGTGCCCGACGTCGGGTCCATCAGCCGGGTCAGCAGCTTGGCGAAGGTCGACTTGCCCGACCCGGTCTCCCCGACGATCGCCAGCCGGGTGCCCGCGGCGATCTCGAGGTCGACGTCGCGGAGCACCAGCGGACCGTCGGGGTAGGCGAAGTCGACGTGCTCGAACCGGACGTCGATCGGCCCGCGCGGCAGCACCGCGCCGTCCGGGCCCGGGGTCGACCAGGTCGGCCGGCGTCTCGAGGATGCCGATCACCCGCCGCCAGCCGGCGATGGCGTTCTGCGCGTCGGTGAGGATCTGGGTGCCGAACTGCACGGGGCCGACGAACAGGGACACCAGGAACGCGAACGCCAGCACCTCGCCCGACGTGATGTCGCCGGCGAAGCCGAGCAGCACGCCGATCACGATCACGCCGGCGTTGGCCAGCCCGGCCGAGACGCCGCCGAGGGAGAACGAGAACGCCGTGAAGCCCTGGGCCCGGGTGCTGGCCGTCTTGTACTCGTCGATGGCCGTGTCGATGCGGGCCTGGGTGCGGTCCTCGACGGCGTAGGAGCGGACGACCGCCGCGCCGACCACCGGCTCCGAGATCGCCGACAGCATGCAGCGCCGACCTGGCGGCGCACGATGCCGTAGGCCGCGGAGAGCTTGCGCTGGAAGTAGCGCAGCGAGAGGAACAGCGGGGCGAAGGCGACCCAGACCACGATGGCGAGCTGCCAGGAGTAGATGACCATCACCACGGTCGCGACCAGCACCTGGCCGATGCTGACGATGAACAGCAGCCCGCCGAAGACCAGGAACTGGCTGACCTGGTCGACGTCGCTGGTGACCCGCGAGACCAGGGCGCCGCGGCGCTCGGTGTTCTGCGTCAGCAACGGCAGGTCGTGGACGTGCCGGAAGGCCTTGATCCGCAGCGTGGCCAGGCCGCGCTCGGAGGTGGTGAAGAGGCGGGTGGTCATGAGGTACGACGCGAAGCTGGTCACCACGATCGCCAGCGCGGCCGCCAGGCCCATCCACGACGGTGAAGCCGACGTCCGGGCCGCCGTCGCCGTGGATGCCGTGGTCGAGGGTCTGCTGCACCGCGACGGCACCACGACCTGGCCGACCGAGGCGACCACGGCCAGGAGCAGCGTGACCCGGATGCCCTCCTTGAGCTCCGGGCGAGAAGCGCGATGCCGCGCCGGATCGTGTCGAGGGCGCCGATGTCCTCGCCGGTGTCGACCTGGGTGGCGCTCATGACGGGTCACCCGCCTCGACCGGCTCGGCGCGCGGACTCGTCGGACTCGGGCTGCTCGTAGGCGTTGACCAGCCGGGCGTACGACGGGCTGGCGGCCAGCAGCTCGGCGTGCGTGCCGCGCGTCGACGATCCGGCCGCCCTCCAGGTGCACGACCTCGTCGGCCAGCCCGATGGTGGCCTTGCGGTAGGCGACCACGACCAGGGTCGAGTCGCCGCGCGCCCGCCCGGAGGGCGCCGAGGATCCGGGCCTCCACCTCGGGGTCGACCGCGGAGGTCGCGTCGTCGAGGACCAGCAGCCGGGGATGCCGGACGAGGGCCCGCGCCAGGGAGATGCGCTGGCGCTGACCGCCGGACAGCGACGTGCCGCGCTCGCCCAGGCGGGTGTCGAGGCCGTGCGGCAGGGCGGCGACGAAGCCGTCGGCCTGGGCGACGCGCAGCGCCTCCCAGACCTCGGCGTCGTCGACGTCGGCGCCCGAGCGTGACGTTGCCGCGCACGGTGTCGTCGAAGAGGAAGGCGGTCTGCGGCACCACGGCCACCGCCGTCGGCCAGCCGCCGGGGCCGAGGTCGCGCAGGTCGACGCCGTCGACGCGGATCCGGCCCCGGTCGGGGTCGACCAGCCGGGTCAGCAGCGTGGTCAGCGTGCTCTTGCCCGACGGCGGTGGCCCCGACGACCGCGACGGTCCGACCGGGCTCGACGGTCGAACTGACGTCGTCGAGCACCGGCTGGTCCGGGTCGTAGGAGTAGCCGACGTGCTGCACCTCCAGCCGCGCACCCGCGTGCGAGCCGCGCCGCCCGGCGGCAGCGGCGCGGTCGCCGTACGGCATCTCGCCGGTCGCGTCGAGGACCGACGAGACCCGGCGGAAGCCGACCACGCTGCGCGGGAACTCCCCGAGCAGCCAGCCGATCGAGCGGATCGGGAAGGAGACGATGGTGAGCAGGTAGGCGACGGTGACCACGTCGCCCGCCACGCGACTGGCCGTTGAGCACGCGGATGACGCCGACGGCCAGCACGAGCAGGACGCCGAGGTTCGGCAGCGCGGCCAGGGCCGGGTCGAACGCCGCGCGGATGCGGCCGGCGCGGATGTTGACGTCGCGCAGCTCCTCGGCCTTGGCCGCGAACCGCCGGGTCTCCTCGGCTCTCGCGGCCCAGGGTCTTGACCACCATGGCGCCGTCGAAGGACTCGTGGGCGATCTCGCTGACCTCGCCGCGCAGCTGCTGGGCCCGGGTCATCAGCGGCGAGGCGAGCCGCTGGTAGAAGAGGTTGGCCGTGACGACGGCCGGGAAGACCAGCAGGCCGACCACCGCCAGCACCAGGTCGGCGAGCAGCATCTGCGCGACGGCGATGACCATCATCGCGACGGTGCCGACGGCCATCGGCAGCGGCGCGATCGGGCCCCAGGCCGCCTCGACGTCGGAGTTGGCGTTGGAGAGCAGCTGGCCGGTCGGGTGCCGCTGGTGCCACTCCATCGGGAGGCGGAGGTACTGGCGGGTGACGTCGCGGCGGTAGTGGGCCTGCATGCGGTACTGCATGACGCCGGCGCCGAGGCGCCGGGCCACGATGCCGACCGCGCGCAGGATGGCGACGCCGAGGAACAGCGCGACGACGGCGACGAGCAGGCCGGTGCCGATCTCGCCCGTGCGGAACGCCGGCAGCACGACGTGGTCGGTGGCCCAGCCGAGCACCCACGCGTCGGCGACGGTCAGTGCGCCGAACAGCACGCTGCCGAGGGTGGAGAGGGCGAAGATGCCGCGCTCCCGCTTGATCGCGACCCACAGGACCGCGAACCCTCGCGGGTCGTGGCCCCTCGCGAACGCGAGCGTCGCGTCGTCGGGGTCCACCCCTGCACCGCAGCTCGGCCACGGCCGCTCCACGCTATTCCCCGGCGCCAACGGCGCCGGAATCGCTGACGCTATTCCCGACAGCACCCGACTGGGACCGGCGATCGTCGCGCGGTCCGCGGCCAAGTCCCTATGCTCCGCCCATGCCCGGCCTGCCCCCGTTGCGCTGCGTCGTACGCGCGCAGCGAGCGTCAGGCGCTCTGCGAGACGGCTCGCAGCGTCGGCGCCGAAGGCGCCGACGCTGTGCGAGGGCTGGGACGTGAAGGACCTGATCTGCCACCTGCTCGTCCGTGAGAGCAGCCTGGTCGGGGCGCTGGGGATCGCCCTCTCGCCGCTGTCCGGACTGACGGAGAAGGAGATGGCGCGGCTGAAGGAAGCAGCCGTTCGAGCGACTGGTCGAGCGGTTGCGCACAGCCGGCTTCACCTTCTCCGCGCTGCCGCCGGTCGACGCGGCGTTCAACACGCTGGAGCTCTTCGTGCACCACGAGGACATCCGGCGGGCGCAGCAGCGGCTGGCGGCGACGCAACCTCCCGGACGATGCCCCCGACGTGCTGTGGCAGGCGCTGCAGCTCCCAGGGGACCGGCCCTGGTCCGCTCGGCGGGCGTGCCGGTCGTGGTCCGGCGCACCGACACCGACGAGACCACGACCCTGCATGCCCGGGGAGCGACCCGGTCGAGGTGCGCGGCCCGGTGTCCGAGCTGGTGATGTACCTCCTCGGCCGCGACCAGGTGCGCGAGCTGCGGTTCGACGGGCCCGGCGGAGAAGGTCGCGCAGGTACGCCGGGCGGGGCTCGGCTCGTTCTAGCGCCGGGCCTACCGCACCGGATGGCCGGCGGCGGCCAGCGCGCGCCTTCACGTCGCCGATCGCCAGGGTGCCGAAGTGGAAGACGCTGGCGGCGAGCACGGCGTCCGCGCCGGCGTCGACGGCCGGCGGGAAGTGCTCGGCCTCCCCGGCGCCGCCGCTGGCGATCACGGGGACGGTGACCTCGCGGCGTACGGCCGCGATCAGGTCGAGGTCGAAGCCCGCGCGGGTGCCGTCGGCGTCCATGGCGTTGAGCAGGATCTCGCCGGCGCCCAGCTCGCAGGCCCGCTTGGCCCAGGCGACGGCGTCGAGGCCCGCGGACTTGCGGCCGCCGTGGGTGGTGACCTCGAAGCCGGAGTCCGTGCCGTCGACCGGACCCACCCGGCGCGCGTCGACCGAGAGGACCAGCACCTGGTTGCCGAACCGGTCCGCGATCTCGGCGACCAGCTCGGGGCGGTGGATGGCGGCGGTGTTGACCGCGATCTTGTCGGCGCCGGCGCGCAGCAGCGTGTCCACGTCGTCGGTGCTGGAGATGCCGCCCGCCGACGGTCAGCGGGATGAACACCTGCTCGGCGGTCCGGCTGACCACCTCGAGCGTGGTGGCCCGGCCCTCGTGGGAGGCCGAGATGTCGAGGAAGGTCAGCTCGTCGGCGCCCTGGGCGTCGTAGCAGCGCGGCCAGCTCGACCGGGTCCCCGGCGTCGCGGAGGTCCTCGAAGTTGACGCCCTTGACCACCCGGCCGCCGTCGACGTCGAGGCAGGGGATGACCCGGATCGCGAGAGTCATGGCCGGTCGCCCCTCGTCAGCGCCAGCGCCTCGGTCAGGGTGAAGCGTCCTTCGTACAGCGCGGTGCCGATGATCGCGCCCTCGACGCCGTCGCCGACCAGGCCCGTCGAGCGCCTCGAGGTCGGCGAGCTCGGTGATGCCGCCGCTGGCCACGACCGGCCGGTCGGTGGCGGCGCAGACGTCGCTTGCAGCAGCTGGAGGTTGGGGCCCTGGAGCATGCCGTCCTTGGCGACGTCGGTGACGACGTACCTCGCGCAGCCCTCCTCGTCGAGCCGGGCCAGCACGTCGTAGAGGTCGCCGCCCTCGCGGGTCCAGCCGCGGGCGGCGAGCGTGCGGCCGCGCACGTCGAGGCCGACGGCCACCCGGTCGCCCCAGTCGCGATGGCCCGCGGCGCACCACTCGGGCGTCTCCAGCGCGGCCGTGCCGATGTTGACCCGCCGGCAGCCGGTCGCCATCGCCGCGGCCAGCGACTCGTCGTCGCGGATGCCGCCGCTCATCTCGACTCGATGTCGAGCCGACCCACGATCTCGGCCTGGAGGTCGCGGTTGTGGCCGCGCCCGAACGCCGCGTCGAGGTCGACCAGGTGGATCCACTCGGCGCCGGCCTCCTGCCACCGCAGCGCGCGCCTCGACCGGGTCGCCGAACCGCTTCTCCGACCCCGCCACGCCCTGGACGAGCTGCACGGCCTGGCCGTCCGCGATGTCCACGGCGGGCAGCAGCTCCAGGTACCGCGATGGTCGACGGCGGCAGCACTAGTGGCTCCTTCAGGACTTGCGGACGAAGAGGATGGAGGACGGGAGCGACCAGGAGGCTGACGACGACGGCGCCGAGGCGGGCCTGCCAGTCGGGGCGGACGATCCAGACGAGCAGGTTGAGCGCGAGCAGGATCGCGATCGTGGCGGCGACCTCGCGGCGGCGGCGGGCGGCGAGGGCGCCGGGCATCAGCCGGGACCTCGGCAGCCAGCCGGTCAGGGTCTGCTTGCGCGCGGCGGACCGGGCCCGCCGCTCGGCCTCGCGGGCGCGGGCGGCGGCCTTGACCGCCGCCTCCCGCTCGCGCTCGCGCGCGCCGCGCTTCTGCGCACGCTCCTTGCTCATCGGAGGGCTCACAGGGTCCGCACCCAGTTGCGCAGCAGGGCCGCGCCGGCGTCGCCGGACTTCTCGGGGTGGAACTGGGTGCGCCGACAGCGGGCCGTTCTCGACGGCGGCGACGAACCGGTCGCCGCCGTGCTCGGCCCAGGTCACCAGGGGCGCCCGGGTGACGGCCGTGCGTCTCCAGCTCCCAGCGCCGGACGCCGTAGGAGTGCACGAAGTAGAACCGCTCCCCCGCGACGCCGTCGAAGAGCACGGAGTCGGGCGCGGCGACCTCGACGGTGTTCCAGCCCATGTGCGGCACGACCGGCGCCTGGAGCCGCTCGACCACGCCGGGCCACTCGTCGCAGCCCTCGGTCTCGACGCCGTGCTCGACCCCGCGCGCGAAGAGCACCTGCATGCCCACGCAGATGCCGAGCACCGGCCGGCCGCCGGCGAGCCGGCGTCCGATGACCTCGTGGCCGCGTACGCCGCGCAGTCCGGCCATGCACGCCGCGAACGCGCCGACGCCCGGCACGACGAGCCCGTCGGCCTCCTGCGGCCGCCGCCGGTCGGCCGTCAGCGTCACCTCGGCGCCCGGCGCGCTCGAGCGCGCGCACGGCCGAGCGCACGTTGCCCGACCCGTAGTCGAGCACCACCACGGACTTCATGCGACTCAGAGCGCGCCCTTGGTCGAGGGCACGCCGGTCTCGCGCGGGTCGATCGCCACCGCGTCGCGGAACGCCCGGGCGAACGCCTTGAACTGCGCCTCGACCAGGTGGTGCGGGTCGCGGCCCGGACAGCACCCGCACGTGCAGGGCGATCTGGGCGTGGAAGGCGAGCGTCTCGAAGACGTGCCGGGTCAGCGAGCCGAGGTACGTGCGTCCCCGATCAGCACGAACGCCTGGCCGTCCGGCTCGCCGGTGTGCACGCAGTAGGGGCGGCCGGAGACGTCCACCACCGCCTGCACGAGGGCCTCGTCGAGCGGCACGGTGGCGTCGCCGAAGCGGCGGATGCCGGCCTTGTCGCCGAGCGCCTCGCGCAGCGCCTCGCCGAGCACGATGGCGGTGTCCTCGACCGTGTGGTGCGCGTCGATGTGGGTGTCGCCGCTGGTGTGCACGACCAGGTCGACCAGCGCGTGCCGGGCGAACGACGGCGAGCATGTGGTCGTAGAACCCGACGCCGGTCGAGACGTCGGACGCGGCCCGTGCCGTCGAGGTCGACCTCGACGTGGACCTTGGACTCGTGGGTCTCGCGGTCCACCACGCGGTGCGGTCGTCATCGCGTCCTCCTCCAGTCCGCCGGCCAGCCGTTCGACGTCCAGCCGGTCAGTGCGTCCCTGAATGCTGCCATCTCCGCGGCCGTGCCGATCGAGACGCGCAGCCAGCCGTCCGGACCGGTCTCGCGGATCAGCACGCCGCGGTCGAGCAGGCCCTGCCAGACGGCGTGCCGGTCGGCGTACCTCCCGAACAGCACGAAGTTGGCGTCGCTCTCGGCGACCTCGAGGCCCTGGCCCGGCCAGCCAGCGCGGCCGGTCGCGTCGCGCTCGTCGCGCAGGTCGTCGACCCGGGCGAGCAGCTCGTCGGCGTGCCGCAGGGCGGCCAGCGCGGCGGCCTGGGTGACGGCGCTGAGGTGGTAGGGCAGCCGCACGACGCGGATCGCGTCGCAGACCTCCGGCGCGGCCGCGAGGTAGCCGAGCCGCGCGCCCGCGAAGCGCGAACGCCTTGCTCATGGTCCGCGTCACCACCAGGTTGCGCCGCGACGGCAGCAGCTCCAGCGCGCTCGGCGTGCCCGGCGCGCCGGAACTCGGCGTACGCCTCGTCGACCACGACCACCCCGTCGCCGACGGCCTCGCACAGCGCCTCGACGACGTCCAGCGGCAGCGCCGTGCCGGTCGGGTTGTTGGGCGAGGGCAGCAGCACCACGCTCGGCCGGTGCTCGAGCACCAGCGTCGCGCGCGTGCGCCGGGGTCGAGCGCGAAGTCGCTGCTCGCGCCGGCCCGCGACCCAGCGCGGTGCCGGTGTCGCGGGCGTACTCGGGGTACATCGAGTACGTCGGCGCGAAGCTCAGCGCCGTCCGCCCCGGGCCGCCGAAGGCCTGGAGCAGGTGCAGCATCACCTCGTTGGAGCCGTTGGCGGCCCACACCTGCGTCCGGGCGTGACCCCGTGGCCGCTGTCCGAGGAGAGGTACGCCGCCAGGGCCGTCGCGCAGCTCGGTGAACTCGCGGTCGGGGTAGCGGTTGAGGCCGCCCGCGACCGCCGCGACCGAGGCGGCGATGTCGTCGACGACCGCCTGCGACGGGCGGGTAGGGGTTCTCGTTGACGTTGAGCTGCACGGGCACGTCGAGCTGCGGCGCGCCGTACGGCGCGAGGCCGACGAGGTCCTCGCGCAGCGGCGGCCAGGTCAGGAGCGGGGCTCACGGCTCGAAGCGCACGCGGACGGCCGCGCCGTGCGCGGGCAGGTCCTCGGCCTCGGCGAGGGCCACGACGTGGTCGGCGACCTCGGCCAGCGCGTCGCGGTCGTAGTCGACGACGTGCACCGACTTGAGGAACGCCCGCACCGACAGGCCCGAGGAGTGGCAGGCGCAGCCACCGGTGGGCAGCACGTGGTTGGAGCCGGCGCAGTAGTCGCCCAGCGACACCGGGCGCGAACGAGCCGACGAAGATCGCCCCGGCGTTGCGCACCCGGGCGGCCCAGGTCGGCGGCGTCCTCGGTCTGGATCTCCAGGTGCTCGGCGGCGTAGGCGTCCACCACGGCCAGGCCCTGCTCGAGGTCGTCGACGAGCACGATGGCCGACTGCCGCGCGGTGAGGGCGGTGCGGATCCGCTCGGTGTGCCGGGTCGCGAAGACCTGCTTCTCCAGCTCGGCCTCGACGTCGTCGGCCAGCCGCTCGCTGGGCGTGACCAGCACGCAGGCGGCGAGCACGTCGTGCTCGGCCTGGCTGATCAGGTCGGCGGCGACGTACGCCGCGTCGGCGCTGTCGTCGGCCAGCACCGCGATCTCGGTGGGTCCGGCCTCGGAGTCGATGCCGACGATCGCCCTTGAGCAGCCGCTTGGCCGCGACGGTGTGGATCGAGCCCGGCCCGGTGACCAGGTCGACGCGCTCGCACGGGCCGGCGCCGTAGGCGAACATCGCGATCGCCTGGGCGCCGCCGACGGCGTAGACCTCCTCGACGCCGAGCAGCGCGCAGGCCGCGAGGATCGTCGGGTGCGGCAGGCCGCCGTGGTCCTTCTGCGGCGAGGAGGCCAGCGCGATCGAGCGGACGCCGGCGACCTGCGCCGGCACGACGTTCATCACGACGCTGGAGACGAGCGGGGCGACGCCGCCGGGGACGTAGAGGCCGACGCGGTCCACCGGCACCATCCGGTGGGTGACCGTGCGCCGCCGCCGTACGTCGTCACCGTGTCGGTCTCGCGCTCGGCCTCGCAGGACGCGCGCAGCCGGCGGATGGACTCCTCCAGCGCCGCGCGGACGTCGGGGTCGAGCGTCGGCGAGGGCCTCGGCGAGCGCCTCCGCGGGCACCGCGATGTCGTCGGGCGCGACCCCGTCGAAGCGCAGGCTGAGCTCCAGGATCGCCTCGACGCCGCGGGTGCGGACGGCCTCGCAGATCGGGCGGACGGCATGCAGCGCGGCCTCCACGTCGACCTCCGCGCGCGGGCACGGCCGCGCGGTAGTCGACGGGCGCGTCCGCGTCCCGCAGGTCGATCCGCCGCATCATGGGCACCAGAGTCTAGGAGCGACGCGGGCCGCCACCCGGCCTCGGTGCCGCTGCGGTGGACGGCTCGCCGGGCTAGTGTTGGAGGCGTGGCGACGCACGCTGCCGATGTTCCCGCTCAACGCGGTGCTGTTCCCGGGCGTCAGCATGCCGCTGACCGTCTTCGAGGACCGCTACCGCGCGCTGGTGCACCACCTGCTGCGCGTCGACCCCGAGGAGCGGTACTTCGGCTCGGTCGGCATCCGCGAGGGCTACGAGGTCGGCGAGCACGGCGCCCAGTCGCTGTTCCGGATCGGCTGCCGGGTGAAGATGACCGACGTCGAGTCGCACGCCGGACGGCTCGTTCAGCCTGGTCGCGGTGGGCATGGAGCGGATCTCCCTGGAGCACCTCGACGTCACCGGCACCTACCCCGTCGGCCAGGTCGAGGAGCGTCCCGAGGCGCCCAGCCGGGTGCCGGCGGAGATCGTCGAGCGCGCGGTCGCGACGTTCACGGCCTACCGCGTCGTGCTGTCGGACTACCGCGACGACCCGTACCCCTACCCGCTGCCGCAAGGACCCGGCGTACCTCTCCTGGACCCTCGCCGCGGTCGCCCCGCTCCCCCTGCACGAGCGGCAGGCGCTGCTCGAGGCCGAGGACGCCGGCGTCCGGCTGGCCATGGTCACCGACCTGCTGCGCGCCGAGCTGCGGGCGATGAACGTCATCCCGTCGCTGCCGGCCACCGAGGTGGCGCGCACCCGCTGGTCGCCCAACTGACGTGGTCGAGGGCAGCGCCCGGCGGCACCCCGGCCACCGTCGCGCTGACCCGCGCGGGGATCGCGTTCACGCTGCACGAGTACGACCACGACCCGCCGCGCCGGCGCTCCTACGGGCTCGAGGCCGCGGAGGCCCTGGGGCTCGACCCCGACCAGGTGTTCAAGACGCTGCTCGCCGACCTCGACGGCGCGCTGGTGGTCGCGGTGGTGCCGGTCTCCGGCCGGCTCGACCTCAAGGCGCTGGCCCGGGCCCTCGGTGGCAGCAGGGCCGCGATGGCCGACCCGAAGGCCGCCGAGCGGGCGACCGGCTACGTCACCGGCGGCATCTCCCCGGTCGGTCAGAAGCGGCGCGCACCGCACGGTCGTCGACGAGAGCGCGCTGGCTGTACGACGCGGTGTACGTGTCGGCGGGCCGGCGCGGGCTGGACCTGGGGATCGCCCCGGCCGACCTGGTGGAGGTGACCGGGGCGATCACCGCGGCCATCGGGCGCTAGCTGAGTCAGTCGGTCGTCAGCCTGCAGGCACCGAGTGCGTCCAGTCGTCGTCGGACCAGGCGGTGATGCCGAAGCCGGCCAGCGGCGCCAGGTTCTCCTGCACGGACTGGTCGTCGCCGGCCAGCCGGACCAGCCAGTCGTCGCCGGCGTTGAAGTTGACGAAGAACACCGCGCTCGCCTGGTCGGACTCGCGGACCACGTCCTGGTAGACGTCGTCGTCGCCGAGGGTGCCCGTGGCTGAGCACCTCGGCGCGGTAGTCGGCGTTCGGGCCCGATCACGATCGTGTCGCCGTCGACGTCGGTGCCGAGGAAGTGCGCGGACGCGTCGGCGTCCTGGGCGTTGACGATCTTGTCGAGCACGGCCTGGATCGCGTCGGGGTCGCCCTGCACCTTCAGCGCGACCGGGCAGGTCGCTGCCGTCGCTGGAGTTGAAGAAGGCCTCCGGGTCGAAGTCGGAGCCGAACGACAGGGCCGCGGACTGACCGAGCAGGGTCTCGGGTCCTCGGCAGGTCCAGGCCGGTGGCGTCGGAGGCCTCCTGGAAGAGCTCGGCGGTCGCCATGTCGCCGCCGGTGAACGACGCCACCTGGTCGGCGAGCTGGGTAGCCAGCCCGTCGCTCGAAGCCGACGCCGATGGCCGCGGCCGTGTCGTCGGGCAGGGTCTCCAGCACGTCGGCGCCGCGGTCGGTGCCGTAGAGCGCCGACGAGGCGAGGGCCGGTGTCGCCGGCGCACTCGACCTCGAGCGCCCCGCTGTCGAAGCGGACGGAGACCGCCATGCCCTTGAAGTCCTTCAGCGCGTCGGTCATCGTCGTCCGCGGGCGGCAGGGCGTCGGAGTCGCCGCCGAAGCCGGACGTCGGTGCCGGTCGAGGCCATGCTCGACTCGGCCAGCCCGGCGGCGCGCCGGGTCGGCGAGGTACTGGCCGGCGTCCGGGGCGGCGTAGATGGACACGATGCCGGCGGAGCCGGCCTGGCCGACGTGAGCTCCTGGAAGTCGTCGTCGTCGGCCAGGGTGCCCTTGTCGGTCGCGTCCACGACGGCCTGGGCGCTCTTCTGGTCCTCGCGCCACGATGGCCCAGTCGCCGTCGATCACCCAGCCGCCGGAGGCCTGCCCGCTGTCGCCCGCGTTGGCGCAGTCGCGGAGCTTGCTGCAGGCCGGCGTCGGCCTGGTCGGCGTCGGTGACCTGGACGACGCCCACGACCGGGGTGCCTCGCCGCGCCGGTGTCGACCGCCGCGACCGCGAACCGGTCGCCGAGCCAGGGCTCGATGTCCTCGGCGTAGAAGACCTTGCAGCTCTCCGGGAGGTCGAGCTCGTCGAAGATCTTCTGCGCGGATGTCGTCGTCGGTGTCGAGACCGAGCTCGTCCTTGAAGGCCGGGAACTTGTTGAGCGTGCGCAGCGCCTCGATCTTCTGGCCGCCGCTGGGGTCGAGGTCGATGCTGGCGTAGCCGATGGTGCCGGCGGGCAGCGCCTCGGCGGGCTGGGCGCCGGTGGCGAAGAACTGGGCCGCCGCCCAGGCGCCCGACGCCGACCACGCGCGAGCGCGGCGACGCCGCCGCCGATCAGCAGGCCGCGCCGGCGGCCCCGCCGCCGCTCGCCGGGGGCGGGGCCCGGGGGGCAGCGGCGAGCCGCCGCCGGCCTCGAGGTACTCCGGGGCGGGCTCGTGGCCCGGCGGCTGCGGCGCCGGGCGGCGTAGCTGTCGGACGCGGTCGGCCGCCCGGTGGGTAGGTGTCGGACACTGGCGTCCCCCGATGTTCTGGCGCGGCAGCCACGAGGTCGCCGCATCGGTGCTCGGACGGGAGCCTACCCGCGAGGTTCCGCCGTGAACTCCGGCTTCGCGCGACTTGCCCGGGAAGATCGTGTAGACACGAACGCCAGCGCGGCGAGCGTGCCCATCGGGAAGGCCAGCAGCGGGCTGAGCCCGTGACCGCGCAGCGCGCTCGGGCAGGTTCGTGCCGTCGTCGAGCGTCGTTGGCCAGCGACTGCGGGTCCGGCGGGCCGAGCCCGCTCCCGACCACGAGCATCAGCCAGGCCGCCAGCGCGGAGCCCGCCAGCGGCCGCGACCAGCGTCAGCATCGGCCGCCGGCCGCCCGAGCGACCGCGGACACGATGCCGAGGACCAGCCCCGGCGCCGACGGCGACGAGGACGTAGAGCGCCGGTGCCGGAGAAGTCGTCGCGCAGGGCGTCGCCGTCGGGGTACCACTGGTGCTGGACGACCACCCCGGTCGCCGGCGTCCCACAGCTGCGTGCCACAGCCAGCCCGCGGCCAGCCCGACGACGACGTACGCCGCCAGCGATCACCGCGAGCGCGCGGACCGCGGCAGCCGCCGGAGCGCTCGGCGGCCTGCGCGGGTCGGCGGCGACGTGGTCCGGTCGCCGGTCACCCGGCTCAGACATCCGGGACCCAGCAGCTGCTTGAGGTCGGCGAACAGGGCCGGGGTCGGCGTCACGCGCAGGCCGCTGGTCGAGGCGCATGCACCGTGGTGGACGTGCGGGCCAGCAGCTTGAGCTGGACCTCGGTCATGCCCGGGTGGGTGCCCAGCACCTCCTTGAGCTGCTCGACGACCGGCGGCGTGCACCGGGTCGAGGGCAGGCTGATCACGACGGGCCCGGACGGGCCGTCGGAGAGGTCGGGGATGGTGACCTCCTGCGCCTTGATCGTCGGGCGTGTCCTTCTCGCGGGAGAGGAAGCCGCGCACGGTGATGATGGCGTCCTCGACGAGGTAGGTGCTGGCGAGCTGGTAGACGCTCGGCCACATCATCACCTCGATGCCGCCGTCGAGGTCCTCGACGGTGACGATCGCCCAGGAGTCGCCCTTCTTGGTGATCTTGCGCTGCACCGAGGTGACCAGGCCGCTGATCGTGACCGAGGCTGTTGTCGGGCCGCTCCTCGTCGAGGAGCAGCTGGCCGATGGTGCAGTCGGTGCCCGCGGAGAGCACGTGCTCGAGGCCGAGCAGCGGGTGGTCGGAGACGTAGAGGCCGAGCATCTCCCGCTCGTGGCCGAGCAGGGTCGTCTTGTCCCACTCGTCGATGTCGGGGACGGTCACCGAGATCCCGAAGCTGCTCCCGGCCGTCGAGCCCGTCGAGACCGCCGAACAGGGAGTCCTGGCCGATCGCCTCGTTGCGCTTGATGTCGACGTACTGGTCGACGGCCGTCTCGTGGATCGCCACCAGCGCCCGGCGCTTGTGCTTCATCTCGTCGAAGGCGCCGGCCTTGACCAGCGACTCGATCACGCGCTTGTTGCAGACCAGCGCGGGCACCTTGTCCATGAAGTCGTTGAAGTCGGCGAAGCGGCCCTTCTCCTCGCGGGCGTCGACGACGCCGGACGACGACGTTGTGGCCGACGTTGCGGATCGCGGTGAGGCCGAAGCGGATGTCGGTCATCACGGGCGTGAAGTTGGCGGACGACTCGTTGACGTCGGGCGGCAGCACCTGGATCTTCATCCGACGGCACTCGTTGAGGTAGATCGCCATCTTGTCCTTGTCGTCCTTGACGGACGTCAGCAGCGCGGCCATGTATTCGGCGGGGTAGTTGGCCTTGAGGTAGGCGGTCCAGTAGGAGACCAGGCCGTAGGCCGCGGAGTGGGCCTTGTTGAAGGCGTAGTCGGAGAACGGCAGCAGGGCGTCCCAGAGCGCCTTGATCGCCGCCGTCGGAGAAGCCGTTGGCCTTCATGCCCGTCTGGTAGGGGACGTACTCGGCGTCCAGGATCTCCTTCTTCTTCTTGCCCATCGCCTTGCGCAGCAGGTCCGCCTGGCCGAGGGAGTAGCCGGCGACCTTCCGCACGATGGCCATCACCTGCTCCTGGTAGACCAGGAGGCCGTAGGTCTCGTCGAGGATCTCGGCGAGCGGCTCGGCGAGCTCGGGGTGGATCGGCACGACCGGCTCGCGACCGGTCTTGCGGCGGGCGTACTTGTTGTGGGAGTCCATGCCCATCGGGCCGGGCCGGTAGAGCGCACCGACGGCGGAGATGTCCTTGAACTCGTCGGGCCGCATCGAGCGCAGCAGCGCCCGCATCGGGCCGCCGTCGAGCTGGAAGACGCCGAGGGTGTCGCCCCGCTGGAGCAAGGTGTACGTCGCCCGGTCGTCGAGGGCGAGGTCCTCGAGGACCACGGTCTCGCTGCGGTTGGCCTCGATGTTCTTGAGGCAGTCGTCGAGGACCGTCAGGTTGCGCAGGCCCAGGAAGTCCATCTTGATCAGGCCCAGCGACTCGCACGTCGGGTAGTCGAACTGGGTGATCATGGCGCCGTCGGCGGGCCGGCGGAGCAGCGGGATCACGTCGATGAGCGGCTCGCTCGACATGATCACGCCGGCGGCGTGCACGCCCCACTGGCGCTTGAGGCCCTCGATGCCGATCGCGGTGTCGACCACGCGGCGTACGTCGGGGTCGGACTCGACCAGCGACCGGAACTCGCCGCCCTCGCCGTAGCGGCGGTGCTCGGGGTTGAAGATCTCCTGGAGCGGGACGTCCTTGCCCATCACCGCCGGCGGCATGGCCTTGGTGATCCGGTCGCCCATCGCGAAGGGGTAGCCGAGGATGCGCGAGGAGTCCTTGACCGCCTGCTTGGACTTGATCGTCCCGTAGGTGACGATCATCGAGACGCGGTCCTCGCCGTACTTGTCGGAGACGTACTTGATGACCTCGCCGCGGCGACGCTCGTCGAAGTCGATGTCGAAGTCGGGCATCGAGACGCGGTCGGGGTTGAGGAACCGCTCGAACAGCAGGCCGTGGACCAACGGGTCGAGGTCGGTGATCCGCATCGCGTAGGCGACGATCGAGCCCGCACCGGAGCCACGGCCCGGGGCCGACGCGGATGCCGTTGTCCTTGGCCCAGTTGATGAAGTCGGCGACGACCAGGAAGTAGCCGCTGAAGCCCATCTGGGTGATGACGTCGAGCTCGAACTCGGCACGCTTGCGGGCCTCGTCGGGGATGCCGCCGGGGTAGCGGACCCGCAGGCCCGCGCTCGACCTCCTTGACCATCCAGGAGGTCTCGTCCTCGCCGACCGGGCAGGGGAACCGCGGCATGTAGGTGCCGTTGCCCTCGGTGAAGCTGACGTCGCAGCGCTCGGCGATGAGCAGGGTGTTGTCGCAGGCCTCCGGCAGGCCGTGCCGGTCGGCCCACAGGGCCCGCATCTCGGCGGCGGACTTGAGGTAGTAGTCGGTGCCGGAGAAGGCGAAGCGCTGGCCCGGTCCGTCGCCGGCCGGGATGTCCATCGTCGAGCCGGAGTTGATGCAGAGCAGGTGCTCCTGGGACGGCGCGTCCTTCTGGTCGACGTAGTGGGAGTCGTTGGTGGCGAGCAGCGGGATCTGCAGGTCCTTCGCCAGCCGGAGCAGACCCTCCCGGACCCGCTTCTCCAGCGGGAGGTCGTGGTCCATCAGCTCCAGGAAGTAGCTCTCCCGGCCGAAGATGTCCTGGTGGTCGGCCGCCGCCTGGCGGGCCGCGTCGTAGTTGCCGTAGCGCAGGTGCACCTGCACCTCGCCGGACGGGCAGCCCGTGGTGGCGATGATGCCCTTGCCGTGCTGGGCGAGCAGGTCGCGGTCGATCCGGGGCTGCTTGAAGAAGCCGTCGCGCCACGCCCCGGACGAGAGCCGGAACAGGTTGTGCATGCCCTCGGTGGTCTCCGAGAGCAACGTCATGTGGGTGTAGGCGCCCCGCGCGGAGACGTCGTCGGGGCCGCCGTCGTAGAAGTTCACGCCCCTGCGCTCGGAGCGGGAGATGTTGGGGGCGGCGTAGGCCTCCATCCCGATGATCGGCTTGACCCCCGCGGCCTTGGCCTTCTTGTAGAACTCGTAGGCGCCGAAGACGTTGCCGTGGTCGGTCATCGCGACCGCCGGCATCCCGAGGTCGGCGGCCCGCTGGGTCAGGGCGTCGAGCCGGGCCGCGCCGTCGAGCATGGAGTACTCGGTGTGGACGTGCAGGTGGACGAAGGAGTCACCCTCAGCCTTCGGTCTCCCTGTCGTCATGAGTGCTTCCGAGCTCCTTGGGGTCGCTGGCGTGAGGGCATGGCAGAGCAGCCACGGTCCAGGCGCCGGGCGACCATGAGGGGAAGGACGCCAGACTACGCGACCGCTGAGGCCAGAGTCTGGCAGGACGCACCGACAGTCGTGACCTCCGGTCCGCGAGGGGTCGTCGACGTGAGTCACCCGCCGTCGGGTGCGGCGGCCCCGCTGCCCGGGAAGCCGTCCCCCCGTCCGCCGCCAGTGCCTCGGCGACGATCCGGAGGTGGTCGGCAGCGAGTGACGACGGCATCGCCGGCAGTACGTCCTCCCAGAAGGCCAGCATCGGTCCGCGTCCCTGCATCATCCCGGCCGGGCGGGCCAGCGCCCACAGGTGGAAGTGCTCCGACCCGTCGCCCCAGCGCGCAAAGTGCGTGCGGGCCACTCCTGGGATCAACTTCACGGCGTGGCTCAGGCGCTGCATCAGCGGACCCAGGGTCGCCAACAGGTCGAGCGGCGCGTCCTCGAGCAGGACATGCTCTCGGGGAGCGAGCCCACCGATGAACGGGATGCTCATCGGCTCGAAGCCCGCGCGCACCTGCCAGAGATCGTCGTGCCAGATGGTGTGCTGGGAGGGACGGCAGTGCCCGCACTCGGCCCGGTCCAGCTGGCCCGACCGAGGCTGCTCGGGCACCAGCATCGGGTCGAGCGGTCGGAGGGTGACCTCCGCGAAGCACGACAGCCAGTCCTGGACCAGGGGCTCCCCGGACACCGTGGTGCCTGGTGGCGGCAGCGTGCGGTGGTACGGCGAGTCGGCGGGCTGCTGCTCGGTCACGGGCCTACTCCTCCTCCACTCGGTCCGGAGCCACGGCGTCGAGGCTCTCGGAGATGACGGCATGCACGATCCTGGCGAGGCGGTCGGGTCCGAGCTCGGGGCGCGCGCGAGACATCCGCTCGGCGATCTCCCGCTCCCGTGCGGGGTCGCGCTCCCGGGTGCCCTTCACGTCCTGGACGACCCTGGTCAACGCGACCCGCCGGGCCAGCAGGTCGGCGAGGCGAGTCGTCGACCTCGTCGATCAGACCGCGGAAGAACGCGACCGGCGCCCGGCCGGGCCAGGCCATCTTGACGTCGGGCGACTTCTCCTCGTTGCCGGAACCGTCGGTCCGCTCCAGCTCGACCAGGCCACGGCGCGCGTAGAAGGACCTCGCGGGCGCGTTGGACTCGAACACCCACAGGCAGAAGCCGTCGGGACGCAGCCCCTTGACCGCGTCGAGCAGCAGGCCGCCGACCCCGGTCCCCTGCTGCTCGGGCTCGACGAACAGGTGGTCGAGCCAGGTGGCCGTGAGCAGCGCGTAGCCGAGGATGACCCCGTCACGCTCGGCGACCCACGCGTCGTGCTCGACCGTCGCGGAGCCGGGCGGCGAACCAGCCCCGGTCCTCCTCGGCGGAGTGCAGGGCCGGCGGCATGGCGGCGCGGCGCGGCCCGCGAGCGCCCGTACAGCGCCGCCAGGGCGTCGGACTCCTCCGGCGCGGCGGGTCGGACGACCAGGTCGGTCACGGCCGGCAGTCGCCTGCCGGTCCGTCGACTCAGCCGCTCAGTCCGCGGCACGGACGCTCGAGCGCGTGCGCGAGGTCGTCGGGGTAGGTCGACTCGTACTCGACGTACTCGCCGGAGTCGGGGTGCTCGAAGCCGAGGCGGACGGCCTGCAGCCACTGGCGCTCCAGGCCCGAGCCGTGCGGCGAGCACCGGGTCGGCGCCGTAGGTGAGGTCGCCGACGCACGGGTGCTTGAGGGCGCTCATGTGCACCCGGATCTGGTGGGTGCGGCCGGTCTCGAGGTGCACCTCCAGCAGCGAGGCGTAGCGGTGCGCCTCCAGCGTGGCGTAGTGGGTGACGCTGTGCCGGCCGTCGGCCATCACGGCGTACTTGTAGTCGGCCTTCGGGTGCCGGCCGATGGGAGCGTCGACGGTGCCCTCGAGCGGGTCCGGATGACCCTGGACCAGCGCGTGGTAGACCTTGTCGACGGTGCGGTGGCGGAAGGCGTTCTTGAGCACGGAGTAGGCGCGCTCGCCCTTGCAGATCACCATCACGCCCGACGTGCCGACGTCGAGGCGCTGGACGATGCCCTGTCGCTCGGAGGCGCCGCTGGTCGCGATCCGGAAGCCGGCGGCGGTGAGGTGACCGACGACGGTCGGGCCGGTCCAGCCGGGCGAGGGGTGCACGGCGACGCCCACGGGCTTGTCGATCACCACGATGGAGTCGTCGTCGTGGATGATCTTGATCCCCTCGACGATCTCGGGGCGGACCTCGAGCGGGTCGGCCAGCGAGGGGATCGCGACCTCGAGCAGGCTGCCGGGGACGAGGCGGTCGCTCTTGGCCACCGAGGCGCCGTCGACGGACACGTGGCCGTCGCTGATCAGGTCGGCGGCGCGGGTCCGTGAGAGTCCGAACAGGCGGGCCATCGCGGCGTCGATCCGCTCGCCCGCCAGCCCGTCGGGCACCGTGACCGCCCGGTGGTCGACCGCGGTCACGCCTCGGGTCCGTCGGTCTGGTGGGTGGGCCGCGAGCCGTCCAGTCGCACGTTGCGGAAGGCCTGCAGCAGGATCAGCCCGGCGGCGACGTCGATGCACATGTCGGCGACGTTGAAGACCGGCCAGTGCGGGCACCATGAACAGGTCGACGACGTGGCCGCGCAGCACGCCCGGGTCGCGGAAGATTCGGTCGGTCAGGTTGCCGGCGATGCCGGCGAGCAGCAGGCCGAGCGCGACGGCCCAGAGCGTGTTGCCCAGCCGTCGGGCGAACCACAGCACCAGGCACACCCCGGCGATCGCCACCAGGCTGAACACGACAGTGAACTCCGTGCCGGTGCTGAACGCCGCGCCGGGGTTGCGCACCAGGTGCAGCACGAACCAGTCGCCGAACACCTCGATGTCGCCGCGGTCGAGCCGCTCGACCGCCCACACCTTGGCGAGGACGTCGAGCGTGTACGCCGCGAGAGCGACGAGGACGAAGACGGTGCGGGCGCGTCGGCGGCCGGGGTGCGGATCGCCGGTCATCGGGCCGGACCGGCCTGCGTCGCTGGAGGTCAGCGACGCTCCTCGCGCTGCTTGCATGTCATGCACAGTGTGGCACGGGGGAATGCCATCGCCCGCATCTTGCCGATGGGGTTCCCGCAGGACTCGCAGATGCCGTAGGTGCCGTCGGCGATCCGCGCCAGCGCCCGGTCGATCTGGGCGAGCTTCTCGCGTTCGTTGTTGACGACGATGATCTCCTGGTCGCGCTCGAAGCTGGTCGCGCCCATGTCGGCCTGGTCGTGGCCGGCACCGTCACCGGCGTCGCGCATCAGCGCGTCGAGCTCCGCCTCCTGGCCGGAGAGGGTGCGCACCACGCGGTCGCGGTCCTCGTGGAGCTCGGAGAGGACCTCCTTGATCTCCGCCTTGGTCCAGGCCTCCTCGCCCTCCTTGACCACCAGGGCGGCCGCCGACCGGGCGCCGCCGGTGCGGGTGCTGCTTGCGCGGGTGGTCCGGGTGGCGACGGCCGTGCCGCCGTCGCGCGCGGAGTGATCTTCTTGGCCGCGGCCTTGGTCGCGGTCGACGCGACCTTCTTCGCCGTCGACGTCGTCGTCTTGGCCACGGCGGCGGTCTTCTTGACCGCGGCCTTGACGGTGCTGGTGGCCGCCTTCTTGGCCGTCGCCTTCTTCGCGGGTGCCTTCTTCGCGGGTGCGGTCTTCTTGGCCGGCGCGGTCTTCTTCGCGGGAGCCTTCTTGGCCGGTGCGGCCTTCTTGCCGGGCGGTCTTCTTGGCCGGCGGTCTTCTTCGCCGGGGCAGCCTTCTTCGCCGGGGCTGCCTTCTTAGCCGGGGCGGTCTTCTTGGCGGGCGCGGTCTTCTTCGCTGGGGCGGCCTTCTTGGCCGGCGCCTTCGTGGCCGGCGCCTTCTTCACCGCAGTCTTCTTCGCCGGTGCCGTCTTCCTCGCAGGAGCGGTCTTCGTGGCCGGCGCGGCCTTCTTGGCGGGCGCCTTCGTGGCGGGCGCCTTCTTCGCGGGCGCGGCCTTGGTGGCGGCCGTGGTCTTCTTGGTCGTGCTGCGGGCCATCGTGCCGGCCTTCCTGGCCTGGTGGTGGTGCCGTTGGAGTCCGGCGGCCACCCGTGTGCGTGGGAGGGTAACGCCCCTGGTCAGACGCTTCAAACAGGCTCGCCTGACGGACAACGGCGGCCGACCCCAGGGGTCGGCCGCCGTCTAGCCCGTTCGGGTGAGGCGAGGGTCTTGCTCAGGCGTCGTCCTCGCCCAGGATCGAGCGGAGGCGCTTGGGCTGCGGCTGCTCCTCGCCGGCCGGTGCACTCGTCTCGCCACCGGTCAGCAGCTCGAGCTGCTGGCTGAAGTAGCTGCGCAGCCGCGAGCGGTACTCCCGCTCGAACTGCCGCAGGTTCTCCACCTCGTGGTTGAGCTTCTCCTGCTCCTTCTCCAGGTCGCCGAACATGATCTGGCGCTTCTGGGCGGTCTCGGAGTCGAGCATCTGCGCACGGCTGACGGGCGTCGGCCTCGAGCCGGTCGGCGTTGGCCTTGGACTCCGACTCCAGGCGCTCGGCCTTGGTGCGGGCCTCGCCGATGATCATGTCGGCCTGGTTCTTGGCGTCGTCGACCAGCTCGTCGGCGTTGCGGGTCGCGAGCTCGAGAAGCCGGGCAGCGGCGTTGGAGGCCTCGGGCACCGTCGCGACACGGATCGTCTCGACCGGCGCCTCGGCGGCGGGCGCGACCACCGGGGCCGGCTCGGGCTCGGGCGCCGCGGCGACGAACGGCTCGGGCTCGGGTTCCGGCTCGGGCTCGGGCTGCGGCTCGGGTTCGGGGGTCGGCTCCGGCTGCGCGTACGCCGGTGCACCGCCGCCCTGCTGGGCCGACGCGAGCTTGGAACGCAGGTCGTCGTTCTCCTTGGTCAACCGGGCGAGCTCGGCCTCGACTTCGTCGAGGAACTGGTCGACCTCCCCCATGTCATAGCCCTCGCGCAGGCGCACAGGAGTAAAGCGCTTGTTGCTCACGTCCTCAGGCGTCAGCGGCATGACCTCACCCATTCATGTCAGGAGCATTCTTGTCGGTGGAAACCATAGCGCCTGGGGGGCCTATGGGGGCCCAACCGACCCTTCGTTTCAGGTCGAGCGGTCAGAAGAAGATGGCACGGTTGACCCGGAGCAGCACATAGGCGCCGATGAAGACGAGCAGCATGCTGAGGTCGAGGGCGAAGTTGCCGATGCGCAGCGGGGGGATGAAGCGGCGCAGGGCCTTGATGGGCGGATCGGTGACGGTGTAGACGGCTTCGAGGCCGACCAGGAGCACGCCCCGCGGGCTCCAGGAGCGCGCGAAGACCTGCACCCACTCGGTCACGAAGCGGACCCACATGAAGGCGATGAAGAACCACAGCAGGCCCTCGATGACCTGACCGGCAACGTGCACGCGGGCCCCTGCTCGTGATTCAGCTCTGGTTGAAGAACCCGTTCTCGGCGATCCGCTCCTTGTCCTCGGCGGTGACCGAGACGTTGGGCGGCGAGAGCAGGAACACCTTGTTGGTGACGCGCTCGATGGTGCCACGCGTGGCAAACACCAGCCCGGCAGCGAAGTCGACGAGTCGCTTGGCGTCGGCGTCGTCCATCTCGGAGAGGTTCATGATGACCGGCGTGCCCTCGCGGAAGTTCTCACCGACCGTGCGCGCCTCGTTGTAGGTGCGTGGGTGCAGCGTGGTGATCCGGGACAGCTCGGCCACGGTCGAGGGACGGGCCACCGCGGTGGGCCGGCGCCGTTCGGACAGGTCGGCCACCGGGGCCGGCCGGCTCTCCCGGGAGACCTGGGTGCCGCTGACCGCGGCCTCGTAGGCCAGGTCCTCGTCGAGCTCGTCGTCGTAGCGGCCGGTGTCCTCGAGCAGGCCGAGGTACTCGCCGATCTTGCGCATCGCGCCGCTCATGGTCATTTCCTCCGGGTTCGCCTGTGCCCGCGGCAGCGGGCATCGGGTGTCGTTGACATTACAAGTTGGACGGCCTCGGACCGAGGACCGCCGTGCCCAAACGCACGTGTGTCGCGCCGGCGGCGACCGCGGCCTCCAGGTCGCCGCTCATGCCCGCCGACAGCCAGGTCGCCTCTGGGTGGCCCACCACGAACTCGGCGTGGATCTCGGCGAGCCGTCGGTAGGCCGGCGCGGGGTCCTCGTCGAGCGGTGCGACCGCCATCAGCCCGCGCAGCCGCAGCATGCCGGCCTCCTCCACCCGGGCCGCCAGGGCGTCGAGGTCGGCGGGATCGGCGCCGGCACGCCCGTCGCGTCCGGGCGGGTCCAGGCTGACCTGCAGCAGCACGTCGAGCCCTGACGACCCGGGCGAACGCTGGTGCGCGCCGCGGTTGAGCGGGGAGACCAGCTTGGCGCGGTCGACCGACTCGACCACGTCGGCGTAGGACGCCACCGCCGCTGCCTTGTTGCTCTGCAGCCCGCCGATGAAGTGCCAGCGCAGGGCCAGGTCGCGACACTCGGCGGCCTTGGCCTCGGCCTCCTGGTGGCGGTTCTCCCCCACGTCGGTGACCCCGAGGTCGGCGAGCAGCCGGACGTCGGAGGCCGGGAAGAACTTGGTGACGGCGACCAGGGTGATGTCGTCCGGGTCGCGGTCGGCGGCCGACGCGGCGGCGGCGACGCGGCGGCGTACGGCGTGGAGGTTGGCCGCCAGCTCCTCGCCGCGGCTCACGAGGCCGCCATCCGGATCAGCCCGGCCTGGCGCCCGGACTCCAGGCGGTCGCGTCGGTAGGAGTAGAGGTCGAGGTGCTCGCGGGTGCAGCGCGACAGGTCGACGCACGCGACGCCGGCGTCGGCGAGCTGTGCCTTGATCCCGGCGCCGAGGTCCACCGAGGGGGTGCCCCAGGACGTGGTCGCGCGGCTGGCGGGGACCGCCGCCGCCACCTCCTCGCGCATCTGGTCGGGGACCTCGTAGCAGCGGCCGCACACGTGCGGCCCGAGCCAGGCCGTCACCTCCGTGGCCCCGAGGTCGCGCATCCGGGCGACGGTCGCGGGCACCACCCCGGCCACCAGTCCCGGCCGGCCGCAGTGGCAGCCGCCGATGACCCCGGCCCGCGGCGTCGGCGAACAGCACCATCGCGCAGTCGGCCCCGCGCACCATCAGCGTGACGCCGGGCTGGTCGGTGACCAGGCCGTCGGCGCGCGCGTGCAGGTGGCCGTGGAGGTCGGTGCGCGGGCCCTCCGGCCCGACGTACGCGACGTCGTTGCCGTGCACCTGGCTCAGCGCGGCGACGGGGTCGCCGGGCGCGAAGTCGTCGGACAGCCTGCGGTGGTTCTCCGTCAGTGCCTCGGGGTCGTCGCCCGCCCAGGCGAGGTTGAGCGAGTCGAACGGCGCGCGACTGACCCCGCCGTGCCGGTCGGTGAAGGCCAGCTCGACGGGGCCGTGGGTCAGTCGCGCGACGTACAGGGGCGGTGTCCTACTTGAGGAAGTCGGGGATGTCGAGGTCGTCGTCGTCGAACTGCATCGGCTTCGGCGTGCTCGGCTTGCTCGGCGCGGGTGCGGTCTCCTGGCGGACGCTCGCGCCCACCGGCTGCGGACGACGCTGCTCGGGCGACCCGCTCGCGGGCTGGCCCGACGGCTGGCCCGCGGCTGGCCGGACTTCTGGGCCGCCAGCGCCTGGGCGGCGCGACGGGTCTCCTCCTGCGTCTGCTGCGGCTGGGTGCGGCGGAAGCCCGACTCGGCCTCGCGGCGCTTGGGCTGGCCGCCGTCGAAGCCGGCCGCGATCACGGTCACCCGGACCTCGTCGCCGAGGGCGTCGTCGATGGTCGCGCCGAAGATGATGTTGGCCTCGGGGTGGGCGGAGTCGGCGACCAGGGCGGCCGCCTCGTTGATCTCGAAGAGACCGAGGTCCGAGCCACCGGCGATCGAGAGCAGCACGCCGTGGGCCCCGTCGATGCTGGCCTCGAGCAACGGGCTGGAGACCGCCATCTCGGCGGCGGCGACCGACCGGTCCTCACCGCGTGCCGAGCCGATGCCCATCAGGGCGGAGCCGGCGTTGGCCATCACCGACTTCACGTCGGCGAAGTCGAGGTTGATCAGGCCCGGCGTGGTGATCAGGTCGGTGATGCCCGAGACGCCCTGCAGCAGCACCTGGTCGGCCTGCTTGAAGGCGTCGAGGACGGACACGCTGCGGTCCGAGATCGACAGCAGACGGTCGTTGGGGATCACGATGAGGGTGTCGACCTCCTCGCGGAGGCGGGCGATGCCCTCCTCGGCGGAGTTGGCGCGCCGGCGGCCCTCGAACGCGAACGGGCGGGTGACCACACCGATGGTCAGGGCGCCGAGGCTGCGCGCGATGCGGGCCACGACCGGCGCCCCGCCGGTGCCGGTGCCACCGCCCTCGCCCGCGGTCACGAACACCATGTCGGCGCCCTTCATGACCTCTTCGATCTCGTCGGCGTGGTCCTCGGCGGCCTGGGTGCCGACCTCCGGGTTGGCGCCGGCGCCGAGGCCCCGGGTCAGCTCGCGGCCGATGTCGAGCTTGACGTCGGCGTCGCTCATGAGGAGGGCCTGGGCGTCGGTGTTGATCGCGATGAACTCCACGCCCTTGAGCCCGACCTCGATCATCCGGTTGATGGCGTTGACGCCACCGCCACCGATGCCCACGACCTTGATGATGGCCAGGTAGTTCTGCGCTGCTGCCACGGCGGATGCGCCTCTCGCTTCGTAGGTGGTCGTCGATCGGATCTGGGGAAGAAAGCCGGCGAGTCGAGAACCGTCACCCTCAACCTGAGGGTTATAGTTATGTCAACCTCGTCGTGGCGACGACACTAGGCAGCCGACGTACGGCGATCGCGCAGACACGCCCGACGGACCCGAACTTCGGCGTCGTTCCTGACCGTTCGTGAGCGTTGCAACGCTCACGAAGGGGAGGAACACCCGGTCGACCGGGTGTTCCTCCCCACCACGACAACGCCCGCTACTGGCGCAGGCAGGCCTCGGCGGTCGCCTCGGGGCAGGTGGTGGGCTCGCCGGGGACGGAGACGTCGTAGACCTTGGCCTCCTGGCGCAGCAGCTCGAGCAGCACCCGGGCCTTGGTCGGGGAGTCGTCGCTGCTCCCCCACACCACGATCCGCCCGTCGCGGAGCACCAGGGTGATCTGGTCGACGGTGAGCACCTCGAGGTGGTCGACCATCGCCGCCAGCTCCTTCGGCAGCGCCGCCACGACGGTGGCGGCCTCGCTCAGCGCGTCGGGGGTGGTCGCGGAGGTGGAGCTGATCCGCGGGAGGCCGGGCGGGGCCTTGGCGTAGTCGTTGAACACCACGCCCTCGGCGTCGAGTCCGCGCAGCCGGCCGCCGATCTCGATGACGGCGACGGGGACGCGTTCCTCCACCACGATGCGCACCGAGTCGGGCCACTGGCGGGACACGTCGACGGAGCGTACGGCGGCCAGGGAGCGCACCCGGGTCGCGATGGCGCCGATGTCGAGCCGGGCCAGCTGCTCGCCCTGCGGCACCTGCGCGGTCGACAGCACCTCCTTGCGGGACAGGAGGTCGTTGCCCGAGACGTCGACGCGCTGCACGGTCAGGACCGACGAGAAGTAGACGAGCCAGGCGCCGCCGACGAGGAGGGCCACGACCAGCACCCCGATCAGCACGTAACGCCAGGCCAGCCATCGCCGACGCCACTGGCGCCGGGAGAAGCGCTTGCGCGAACGCAGGGCCGCGCGCTCCTCGGGAGGCGCCGGGTCGCGACGACCGGCCCTCATCCCTCTGCCCCCAGGATGTCCAGGACCATCGGCCCGACGGCGGTGACGCTGCCGGCGCCGAGGGTGAGCACCAGGTCGCCGTCCCGCGCGCGGCCGGCGAGCTCGGCCGCGGCCTCCTCGAGGCCGGCCGCGAAGGCGATCCGCTCGGCGGGCAGCGGGACGGCGTCCGCCACCAGGCGACCGGTCACCGACGGGTCGGGCGTCTCGCGCGCGACGTAGACGTCGAGCACCACGACCTCGTCGGCGGCGCCGAGGGCCTCCCCCATCGCGCGGCCGAACACCCGGGTGCGCGAGACCAGGTGCGGCTGGAAGGCGACGACGAGCCGCCCCTCCCCCGCTACCGCACGGGCGGCCTCGAGGTCGGCGGCGATCTCGGCCGGGTGGTGGGCGTAGCTGTCGTAGACGCGGACGCCGCCGGCCTCGCCCTTGGCCTCCATCCGGCGGCCGGACCCGGTGAAGGACTCCAGCCCCGCGCGCAGCCCGTCGGCGTGGTGGCCGAGCTCGAGACCGGTCACCAGGGCGGCGAGGGCGTCCAGGACGTAGTGCCGGCCCGGGATCCGCAGCCGCACCGTGGCCAGGACCTCCCCGTCGCGGACGGCGGTGAAGGTCGACGTGGTGCCGGCGAACGCGAGGTCGACGGCCCGGACGTCGGCGTCGACCGCCTCACCGACCGTCACCACCCGCAGGCCGATGGTGCGCGCGTGCTCGGCCAGGTCGCGCGCTCCGGCGTCGTCCACGCAGCAGACCAGGAAACCCTCGGGGTCGACGGTCGCCGCGAACTCCGCGAAGGCCTGCCGGTAGGCCTCCTCGGTCCCCCATACGTCGAGGTGGTCGGCGGCGACGTTGGTGACGATGGCGGCGTGCGGCCGGTAGACCAGGAACGCGCCGTCGCTCTCGTCGGCCTCCGCGACGAACAGGTCGCCCCCGCCCTCGTCGGCGTTGCGGCCGGTGGCGGTGAGGATGCCGCCGACGGCGTACGTCGGGTCGGCACCGGCGGCGACCAGCGCCGAGGTCAGCAACGAGGTCGTGGTGGTCTTGCCGTGGGTGCCGGCCACCGCGACGACCCGGCGTCCCGCCATCACCGACCAGAGCCCGGCCGAGCGCGGCAGCAGCCGCAGGCCCCGCCTGCGGGCCTCCAGGACCTCGGGGTTGTCCTCCTGGGCGGCGGTCGTGACGACGACGGACTCGGCGCCGGCCACGTGCTCGGCGGCGTAGCCGAGGTGGCAGGTGACGCCGAGCTCGCGCAGCTCTGGCAGGAACGGCGTGTCCTGGTCGTCGCTGCCGGTCACGGGCAGCCCGCGCGCGGCCATGATCCGCGCGATCGCGGACAGCCCGGCCCCGCCGATGCCGACGAAGTGCACGCGACCCAGCTGGTCGGCAGGCAGCAGCTCGTCGGGTACGGGCAGGCGCAGCGGGCTCACCGGCCGGACCCGCCGACCGCCAGCACGATCCGGGCCAGCCGCTCGTCGGCGTCGCGTGGCACCAGCGCCGCGGCCGCCGCGCCCATCCGGGCGAGCCGGTCCGTATCGGCCACCAGGGCAGGGACGTGGTCGGCGACCCAGTCGGCCGTCAGGTCGGCGTCGTGGACGAGCAGCGCGCCCCCGGCCTCGACGATCGGCCGCGCGTTGTGCTCCTGTTCCCCGTTGCCGATGGGAAGCGGCACGAAGATCGCCGGCAGCCCGACCGCGGCCGCCTCGCTGACGCTGTTGGCGCCGCAGCGGGAGAGCACCAGGTCGGCGGCGGCGTACGCGAGGTCCATCCGCTCCACGAACGGGACGACGGCGTAGGGGACCTCGCTGTGCACCGGCCCCGTCGTCAGGTGCGCCTCCCCCTGCGGTCCGACGACGTGCAGCACCTGCACGCCGGCGGAGGCGAGCGCGGCCGAGGCGCCGGAGACCGCCTGGTTGAGGCTGCGGGCGCCCTGCGAGCCACCCGTCACCAGCAGGGTGGGGCGGTCGGGGTCGAGGTCGAACCAGCGCCGGGCCTCGGCGCGCAGGGCCGCCCGGTCCAGCCCGGAGATCATCGTGCGCAGCGGCAGCCCGACGTACTCCGCCTTCGGCAGGGGCGTGTCGGGGAAGCTGACCGCGACCCGTCGCGCGATCCGGGCGCCGGCCTTGTTGGCCAGGCCGGGGACGGCGTTCTGCTCGTGCAGCACGATGGGGACCTTGCGGCGCCGGGCGGCGAGGTAGGCGGGCATCGAGACGTACCCTCCGAAGCCGACGACCACCTCGGCCCCGGTCCGGTCGAGGACCGCGGCGGCCTCGCGGACCGCTCCGCGCAGCCGGGCCGGGACCTTGAGCAGGTCGAGGCCGGGCCGGCGCGGGAACGGCACCGGCGCGATCAGCTCGAGCGGGTAGCCGGCCTCCGGCACGACGCGCGTCTCGAGGCCCCGCGCGGTGCCCAGGCAGGTGATCTCGACGTCCGGCGCGAGTCGGCGCAGGGCGTCGGCGGTGGCCAGCAGAGGAGAGGTGTGTCCGGCGGTGCCGCCGCCGGCCAGGAGTACGCGCATGTCGGGGTGAACTCTAGGTGTGGGGTCAGAGACCCCGGCCCGGCACCCGACCCGCGGCCAGGCCGGCCGATCGGGTACGGCGGCGCTGGCGGAGCGCGGCCGCGGCCTCGGGCTCGCGACGGGCGAAGCCGACGAGCAGGCCGAGCGCGACCAACGACGGAACCAGCGCCGAGCCGCCGTAGGAGACCAGTGGCAGCGGGATGCCGATGACGGGCAGCAGGGCCAGCACCATGCCGACGTTGATGATCATCTGGCCGAGCAGCCACACCACGATGCCGAAGGACATGTAGCGGACGAACGGGTCGGCGGTGTGCGTGGCCACCCGGATGGCGGCGTAGGCGATCGTGACGAACAGGGCGATCACCAGCAGGGTCCCCACCAGCCCGAGCTCCTCGCCGAGCACCGCGAAGATGAAGTCGGTGTGCGCCTCGGGCAGCTGCCCCCACTTCTGCTGGCTGGCGCCGATCCCCTGCCCGAACCACCCGCCGCTCGACAGCGCGTACAACCCGTGGGCCGGCTGCCAGCCGGTGTCGTGGTAGTCCTTGAACGGATCCACGAAGGTGGTGATCCGCTGCAACCGCTCGGTGTTGGTGGTGGCCAGGAAGATCGCCAGCACGCTGACGACCGAGATGCTGAACGCGAAGAACCGCGCCGGCGCGCCGACCACCCACAGCATTCCGAGCAGGATCGCGAACAGCACCAGCGCGGTGCCGAGGTCCCGGCCGAGGACCACGAGGCCGGTGGCGACCAGCAGGCCGGGCACCACCGGGATCATGATCTGGTGGGTGCTCGCGAGGCGCCGGTCCTTGTTGGCGTAGACGTGCGCGGCCCACAGGATCAGGGCGAGCTTCGCGATCTCCGAGGGCTGGATCACGATCGGGCCCAGGGCCAGCCAGTTGGTGTTGCCGTTGCGCTCCACGCCGAGGAAGGCCGTGAGCAGCAGCAGCGTCAGCGAGATGGCGTAGCCGGGGTAGGCGAGCCGCCGGATCCAGCGCAGCGGCAGCCGGCTGGCGACCCAGGCGCACGGGACGCCGATGGCCACCCACAAGAGCTGCTTCTCGACGATGGCGTAGGAGTCGTCGAAGATCCGGTAGGAGTACACGCTCGATGCGCTCAGCACCATGATCAGGCCGATGGTGAGCAGCAGGGCGGAGGCGCCGAGCAGCAGGTAGTAGGACGTCAGCGGCCGGTCCAGCGCGTGCCGCAGGGTCGCGGTCCAGTCGCGCAGTCCGCCGAGCCGGCTGCGGTGCGAGCTCTCCGGAGCATTGCCGGGAGAGCCGGATGGGCTGTCGGTGACGGGGCGGCTCGGGGTGGTGGTGGCCATCGGAGCCCGATCCCCCTCCTCCGTCTAGTCGGTCCCGCCGGTGTGCCGTCGGACGGCGTCGGCGAACGCGTCGCCGCGTTCGCCGTAGTTGCGGAACATGTCCTGGGAGGCGCAGCCGGGAGCCAGCAGCACCACGTCGCCGGGACGGGCCAGGCGGGCGGCTGCCTCCACGACCCGCTCCATCGGGCCCGTTCCTTCTCGTGGTCCACCGTCCGGACCAGTCTCGCCGCCGCCCGTGTCGATGACGGGAACATCGGGCGCGTGTCGCGCAAGAGCGTCGGCGATGACGTCCCGGTCGCGGCCGAGCAGCACCACGCCGCGCAGCCGGTCCCTCACCGCGGCCACCAGGTCGTCGAAGCGCGCGCCCTTGGCCAGACCGCCGGCGACCCAGACGACCCGGTCGTAGGCCATGCAGGGAGGACTGGGCGGCGTGCGGGTTGGTGGCCTTGGAGTCGTCGACCCAGGTGACGTCCCCGGCGACGGCCACGGTGGCGATCCGGTGCCCGTCGATCCGGAACGAGCGGAGCCCGTCGCGGACCGCCACCTGCGTGACGTCGTGCGCCCGGGCCAGCGCCGCTGCCGCGAGGGCGTTGGCGACGACGTGCGGCGCGGGCGCGGGCAGGTCGCCGATCGCGCACAGCTCCGCCGCGCTGGTCTGCCGCTCGGGGATGAACGCCCGGTCGACCAGCAGGTCCTCGACCACGCCGACCATGCCGACGGCGGGCATGCCCAGGGTGAAGCCGACCGCGCGGGCGCCGTCGACGACGTCGGCGCCGCGGACCAGCCGCTCGGTCTCGGGGTCGGCGACGTTGTAGACGCACGCCCGCTGGACCCGTTCGTAGACGCGGCCCTTGTCGGTGGCGTAGTCGGCCATGGCCGTGGGGCCGGTGTACCAGTCGAGGTGGTCCTCGGCGAGGTTCAGCACGACGGCGGACTCGGCGCTCAAGCGACTGCGTGTAGTGGAGCTGGAAGCTGGACAGCTCGACGGCCAGGACGTCGTACGGCGCGGGGTCCATCACCGCCTCCGTCACCGGCCGCCCGACGTTGCCGACCGCGGCGGAGCGCAGGCCGGCCGCGGTCAGGATCGCGTCGAGCATCTGCACCGTCGTGGTCTTGCCGTTGGTGCCGGTCACGCACAGCCAGGGCGCGGGCACGCCGGTCTCGGGGTGGGCCTCGCGCAGCCGCCAGGCGAGCTCGACCTCGCCCCACACGGGGATGCCCCGCTCGCGTGCCTGGGCGACGAGGGGCGCGGTCGGCCGCCAGCCGGGCGAGACGACGAGCAGGTCGGCGTCGTCGGGCAGCGTCGCGGTGACACCGGGCCCGAGCCGCACGCTCGCGCCGAGCACCTCGAGCAGGGTCGCCTCCTCGAGCTTGCCGGTGGGGTCGTCGTCCAGAGCGGTCACCCGGGCGCCCAGGTGGGTCAGGTTGTCGGCCGCCGCGAAGCCCGAGACGCCGAACCCGGCGACCACGGCCCGGACGCCGGACCAGTCGTCGCGGCGCCCGAGGCTCCCGGGGTCGCTCACGATCCGGCGACCCACTGGGCGTAGAAGACGCCGAGACCGGTGGCCACGCACAGCCCGGTGATGATCCAGAACCGGATGACGACCGTGACCTGCTCCCAGCCGAGGTTCTCGAAGTGGTGGTGCAGCGGCGCGATCCGGAAGACGCGGTGCCCGGCCTGCACGCGGAACACCTTGCGGAACAACCCGCTGGCCCGGCTCGCCTTGAACACCGACACCTGGATCATCACCGACAGCGTGACGACCACGAACAGGCCGCCGATGATCAGCGAGCAGCAGCTCGGTGCGGGTCAGGATCGCCAGCCCGGCGAGGGCGGCGCCGAGCGCCAGGGAGCCGGTGTCGCCCATGAAGATGGCGGCGGGCGAGGCGTTCCACCACAGGAACCCGAAGCAGGCGCCGGTGATCGCCGCCGCGACGACGGCCAGGTCGAGCGGGTCGCGCACCTCGTAGCACGAGCCGCCGGGCGTGGTGGCGCAGTTCTGGTTGTTCTGCCAGATGTTCACGATCGTGTAGGCCCCGAAGACCATCGTCGACGCGCCGGCGGCGAGGCCGTCGAGGCCGTCGGTGAGGTTCATGGCGTTGCTGGTGCCGGTGACGATCAGCCAGATCAGCACGACCGCAACGCCCGTGGGCAGCGCCAGCCACGGGATGTCCCGCAGGAACGAGACGTGCGTCGACGCCGGGGTGTTGCCGCGGCTGTCCTCCAGCCCCGGCCACAGCGCGAGCACCCCGAAGACCAGCGCGACCACGGTCTGGCCGATGATCTTGGCGCGGCTGCGCAGACCCAGGTTGCGTTGCCGCCGGATCTTGATGAAGTCGTCGAGGAAGCCGACGGCGCCGATCCCGACGAAGAGGAAGAGGAGCAGCAGGGCCGAGGCCGACGGCTCGCTCTGGGTGATGATCTTGGCGGCGAAGTAGCCGACCACCACCGAGACGATGATGACCAGGCCCCCCATCGTGGGCGTGCCGCGCTTGGTGTGGTGGCTGGTGGGACCGTCGTCGCGGATCTCCTGACCCCAGCCCCAGCGCGTGAACCAGGTGATGGCGACCCGGGTGCCGAGGAGGGAGATCAGCAGCGCGACGCCACCGCCGAACAGGATCGCCCTCATCGGCTCCCTTCCTCGATCAGGCCTTCGGCCACGGACTCCAGCGCCGCTCCGCGCGACGCCTTGACGAGCACGACCCACGAACCGGCCGCTGAAGGTCGACCGGCTTGGCCGCCGGCGGCGACATTCTCTCGCACCCACTCCAGGGCCTGGTCACGACCCACCGCGGTGACGGCGGAGCCGGACCAGCCGGGTACGGCGCCCGCGCCGGCCGCGATCCCGGCCGCGGGCTCACCGACGGCGAGCACGACGTCCACGCCGCGCTCGGCGGCGTACCTCCCGACGCCCTCGTGCTCCTCCTCGTGCGACGGCCCGAGCTCGAGCATCTCGCCGAGCACCGCGATCGTGCGGGCGCCGCGGCGGGCGCCGATCGCCACCAGGGCGTCGAGGGCCGCCGCCATCGAGGCGGGGTTGGCGTTGTAGGCGTCGTTGACCACCACACCCCGTCGGGCCGCTCGTGCAGCTCCATCCGCCAGCGCGACGCGGGGACCGCCTCGGAGAGGGCGCGGGCGCAGGTGCGCAGGTCGACCCCGGCGGCGAGCGCCAGGGCGGCGGCGGCCGTGGCGTTGGCGACCTGGTGGGCGCCGCTCTGCGTGAGGGTCACGGCGTGCGACTCCGTGCCGTGGCCGAGCGCGAAGGAGGGTCGGCCGAGGTCGTCGAGGACCACGTCCCGCCAGCCGACGGCGGGGGCGCGCTCGCCGGTCCCGAGGGCGCCGAAGGTGAGCACGTGCGCGGCGGTGCGATCGCGCATCGCCGCGACGAGCGGGTCGTCCGCGTTGAGCACGGCGGTCCCGTCCGGACCGAGGGCCTCCACGATCTCGCCCTTCGCCCGCGCGATGGCCTCGCGGGAGCCGAACTCGCCCAGGTGGGCGGTACCGACGTTGAGCACGGCGGCCACGTCCGGCGGGGCGATCCGGCACAGCTCGCCGATGTGGCCGATCCCCCGCGCGCCCATCTCGACGACCAGGTACTCGGTCCCGGCGGTGCAGCGCAGCGCGGTGAGGGGGACGCCGATCTCGTTGTTGAGGTTGCCGGCCGTCGCCACCGTCGGTCCGACGGACGCGAGCACGTGGCCGAGGTAGTCCTTGGTGCCGGTCTTGCCCTGCGAACCGGTCAGCGCCAGCACGGTGGGACGGACGGTGTCGACCACGTGCCGGGCCAGCAGCGCCAGCGCGACGACCACGTCGTCGACCACGACGGTCGGGGCCGGGGTCGCCCGGGCACCGAGCACGCCGGCCGCCCCGCTCGCCACGGCCGCCGCGGCGAAGTCGTGACCGTCGACCCGCTCGCCCGCGATGGCGACGAACAGCCCGCCGGCGGCCGGCTCGCGGTGGTCGCGGAAGGCCGGTCCCGTCACCACGACGTCCGGGTCTCCGGCCACCCGCCCGTGCGACGACCCGCGCGATCTCGGCCAGGGTCAGCGCGATCACGGACCGCCCCCAGGGCGACGAGCTCCTCGCGCGCGACCTCGCGGTCGTCGAAGGGGTGCACGACGCCGCCGACCTCCTGGCCGGTCTCGTGCCCCTTGCCCGCGATCAGCACGACGTCTCCCGGGCGGGCCCGGGCCAGCGCCTCGCGGATGGCGGCCCGCCGGTCCCCGATCTCGAGCACCTCGGCCGACCCGCCGCGGGTCCCGGCCAGGATCTCGGCCCGGATGGCGGCCGGTTCCTCGCCGCGGGGGTTGTCGTCGGTGACGACGAGGACGTCGGCCGACCCCGCGGCGATCCGCCCCATCAGCGGCCGCTTGCCGGGGTCGCGCTCGCCGCCCGCGCCCGAGGACCACGATCACCCGGCCCTCGGTGAGCGGACGCAGCGCGTCGATGGCCGCGACCACCGCGTCGGGCTTGTGCGCGTAGTCGACCACGACGGTGAAGTCCTGGCCGGCGACGACGGGCTCCAGCCGGCCGGGCACACCCGGACCCTCGGCCATGGCGACGGCGAGCGCCGCGACGTCGTAACCCGCCAGCGCGCAGGCGGCCAGCGCGGCCAGCGCGTTGGAGACGTTGTAACCACCGGGCAGCGGGCAGCCGGCCGGCACCCGCAGGCCGTCGGGACCCACGACGGTGAACCGTGCCGAGGCCGGCGCGAGGTCCACGTCCACGGCCCGCCAGTCGGCCTCCGCGCCGGAGACGGAGAACGACGCGAGCGGGACGCCCCCGCGCGCGAGCAACCGCCGACCGTGCTCGTCGTCGACGTTCACCAGCGCCCTGCCGGCAGCGGGCCGGGGTGAAGAGCGCGGCCTTGGCCTGGAAGTAGTCCTCCTCGTCGGCGTGGAAGTCGAGGTGGTCGCGGCCCAGGTTGGTGAAGACCGCGACGTCGAAGACCACGCCGTCCACCCGCCCCTGCACCAGCGCGTGGCTGGAGACCTCCATCGCGCACGCCTCGACCCCGCGCTCGCGCATCATCGCGAACAGCCCGTGGAGGTCGGGCGCCTCGGGGGTGGTGAGCGCCGTCTTGATGTCCTCGCCGTCGACGCGGGTGCCGACGGTGCCGACGACGGCGGCGCGCACCCCCGAACGCTGGAGGGCGTCCTCGGCCAGCCGGGTGGTGGTGGTCTTGCCCTGGGTGCCGGTGACGCCGAGCAGGCGCAGCGCGCCCGCGGGGTCGCCGTACAGGTGCGCGGCGAACCGGCCCAGCAACGTCCGGGGGTTGGCCACCTGGAGCACCGGGATCCCGGCCGGGGCCCGGGCCGCGCCCTCCGCGTCGGTGAGCAGGGCCACCGCGCCGGCCGTCAGAGCGGCCGCGGCGTAGTCGATGCCGTGGGCGCGGCTCCCCGGGAGGGCGGCGTAGACGTCACCGGGCAGCACCCTCGTCGAGGCCAGCGTCACGCCGGTGGCCGTCGTGGAGAGGTCGCCGCGGGTCCTCGTGGTCGGGTCGGCCGCGGCCAGCCACGCGGCCAGGTCGGTCAGCGGACGGTGGGGCGGGTGCCGCGGACGGCTCGCCCTGAGCAGGTCGCTCGGAGGGTCGGACATCAGGGGGAGGCTACTGCGCAGGTACGGCGCGCTCAGCGGGCGGCAGCGGACCGGTCCGCCCCTCCGGGCCGCCAGGTCGTGGGGAGCTGCGAGGGGGTGGTCCCGGTCGGCGGGACGCCGTAGCGGCGCAGGGCGTAGCTCATGATCTTGGCGAAGGCCGGACCGCCGACCGAGCCACCGCCGCCGCCGTTGCGCGGGTTCTGCACCACGACGTACACGGTGAACCTCGGCTTGTCGGCGGGCGCGAAGCCCGCGAAGGAGACCGTGAACGTCCCGTCGTAGCACCCGCACTTCCCGACCCGCTGCGCGGTGCCGGTCTTGCCGGCCACCCGGTAGCCGGGGATCTGCGCGGCCGGCGCGACGCCGACGTCGGGGTCGACGACGCGCTCCATCATCAGGGTCATCTGGTGGGCGGCGCTCTTGCTGACGACGCGCTCGGTCCGGGTGGTGTCGGTGCCGACCGTGAGTCCGTCGTCGGTGGTGGCCGTGCCGCGGACCAGGCTCGGCGACACCCGCACGCCACCGTTGGCGATGGTGTTGACGGCGGCGGCCATCTGCAGGGCGTTGACCGACAGCGACTGGCCGAACGCGATGCGGTCCTGGGTCATCGAGGTCCAGATGCTGGGGTCGGGCAGGATGCCCTGCGTCTCGCCGGCCACGCCGACGTCGGTGCGCTGACCGAGGCCGAACTTGGTGAGGTACGCGCGCAGCTGGCCGGGCTCGAAGTTGCGCGACGCCAGCACGGTGCCGATGTTGGAGGACTGGGCGATCACGCCGGCCAGCGTCAGGCGGATGGTCGGGTGGCTGAACCAGTCGTGGATGACCCGGTCCCCGCTCACCAGGCTCGGCGGCACGGTGACCTTGGTGCGGTCCGTGGCCTTGCCGGCGTCGATGAGGGCACTGAGGGTGAGCACCTTCTCGACCGACCCGGGCTCGTAGACGTCGGTCATGGCGCGTGAGACCCGGTCCTTGCGCGGCGAGGCCTGCGGGTTCCGGGCGTCGAAGGTGGGGTCGTCGGCCAGCGCGAGCACCTCACCGGTCCGGCTGTCCAGCACGACGGCGAACGCCGAGTCGGCGCGGGCGTCCTCGCGGGTCTGGCGCAGCACCCGCTGGACGTACCACTGGAGGTCGAGGTCGATCGTGGTGTGCAGGTCCTGACCGTCGACGGCCGGCTTGATCGTGGCGCTGCCGAGGGGGATCCGGTTGCCGTCGCCGACGGAGTAGCGCTCCGACCCGTTGGTGCCGGCGAGCAGGTGGTCGAAGTCGCGCTCGAACCCGGCCAGCGGCTCGTCGGTCCCCACGAAGCCGATCAGGTTGGCCGCGACGTCGCCGGCCGGGTAGTCGCGGATCGGGTCGGGCCGGGTGCCGAGCCCCTCGTAACCGGCGTCGTCCGCGGCGGCGACCACGGACTCGGCCTTGCTGGCCGGCACCCGCCGGGCGATGTAGGCGAAGCGCTTGTCCTTCAGGCGCAGGGCCTTGAGGGTGGTGAAGTAGTCGACGTCGAGCCGGCCGGCGAGGAACTTCGCGAGCTCGGCGGCCTTGTCCCGCGTCAGCGCCGGGTCGGCCACGACCATCTCGCCGTCGACCGAGTCGGCGAGCGGCCGGCCGTTGCGGTCCAGGATGTCGCCGCGCTCGGCCAGGAGGTCGAGGGTGACGGTCCCCTCGGCGGCCGCCATCGCGGCGTACGCGTGGGGGTCGACGCCCTGCAGCTGCACCAGCCGGGCGCCGAACACCGAGAGCACCATGGCGATGACCACGAACCCGAACCGGAGCCGCAGCTGCGGAGAGCCGCGCAGGCTGCCCCTAGGAGCCCGGGACGGACGCGAGACCGGACGACGCATCAGTCTGGTCTCCTCAGCGGTTGCCGTGGTTGCGGTGCTGCCCGTGCTTGTTGGGGTCATTCCTATCCGTGCCGTGGTGCTTGTTCCCGGTTCCCGCGCCGGTGTCCGTGGGAGTCGCCGTCACCAGTACGACGTGCGGGGCCGGGTCGAGCACGGCCGGCTTCTGCGGCGCCCGCGGCAGCAGCCGCACGGCGTTGTCGCGGGTGGCCGGGGTGGGGGTGCCCAGCACCTTGCCGTCCGAGAGCCGGAGGAACGCCGGGGTCGCCGGGACGACCATGCCCATCCGCTGTGCCTGGGCGGCCACCCGCTGCGGGTCGCGGAGCACGTCGAGCTCCATGCGCAGGGTCTGCTCGCGGGCGGTGAGGGTGGCGGCCTGCTGCTCCATCGCGGTGGCGGTGAAGGACGCCTGCTGCATGGAGGTGTTGAACATCAGCAGCCCGATCACGCCGGCCAGCAGCACGAAGGACACCAGGGTCACGAACGGCAGCGGGCTGTGCCGGCTCCGGACCCGGGGGACGACGGTCAGCCGCGCCCGCTGCAACGCCGCGCCGGCGAGGCCGGAGACGCGGCCGGGGGCGCCGGTGCTGCGGATCCGGCCGGACCTGATCTGGAAGGCGGGACTGCTCATCGGCTGCACTTCATTTCTGGGCGACTCCTCGGGCCGGGGAAGGGGTGAGTCGTTCGAGGGCGCGCAGCCGGACCGAGGCCGCGCGCGGGTTGTGGTCGACCTCGGCGGCGTCGGCCTGCTCCGCGCCGCGGGTCAGCAGCCGGAACGCGGGCTCGTGGCCGGCGGGGACGAAGGGCAGGTCCTCGGGGACGTCGCTGCGCACGGCGTCGGCGAAGGTCCGCTTCACCAGCCGGTCCTCCAGCGAGTGGTAGGCCTCGACGACCACGCGACCGCCCACGGCGATGGCGTCGATGGCGGCGGGGAGGGCCCTGCGGAGCACCGCGAGCTCCTCGTTGACCTCCATCCGCAGCGCCTGGAAGGTGCGCTTGGCTGGGTGCCCGCCCGTACGGCGCGCGGGCGCCGGGATCACGTCGTACAGCAGCTCGACGAGCCGGGCCGAGGTCGTGAACGGTGCGGTCTCGCGGGTGCGGACCACGGCCCGCGCGATCTGGCGGGCGAACCGCTCCTCGCCGTAGTCCCTGAGCACCCGCGCCAGGTCGGCGGCCGGGTAGGTGTTGAGGACGTCCGCGGCGGTCGGACCGCGACTGCCGTCCATCCGCATGTCGAGGGGCGCGTCCTCGCGGTAGGCGAACCCGCGCTCGACCACGTCGAGCTGCAGCGAGGAGACGCCCAGGTCGAAGAGCACGGCGTCGACGGCGTCCAGCCCGAGCTCGTCGAGGACGTCGGGGATCTCGTCGTACACCGCGTGCACGCCGGTGAAGCGAGCGCCGTACGACGCCAGCCGCTCCCCCGCCAGGGCGAGCGCCTCGGGGTCGCGGTCGATGCCGACGACCCGGGCCAGGGCGCACCGTTGCAGGACCGCCTCGGTGTGGCCGCCGAGACCGAGGGTCGCGTCGACCAGCACGGCGCCGTCGTGGTCGAGGGCAGGGGCCAGGAGGGCCACGACCCGGTCCAGCAGGACCGGGACGTGGGTGGAATTGCTCATGTCCGGGGCTCAGCGTCCCCAGTGAGCGAGCAGGACGAGTCCGGCTGCGAGGGTCACCGACACCGTGGCAGAGAAGGCCATCAGGGCGATCGCCTCGCGGGCCTGGTGGCGCACGCGCGGCCTGACGGTGACCGGGGTGATGCTCATGTCTCGACCCTTGCTACGTGAGCGTCTGCTGGCGGGGTGTCGCGGGAGGTGGAGCCGTGTGGAGAGGGGTGGAGCGGAAGCGATCGTCCGGCCAGGCCCCCGCCCGCTGGGCGCCATGGGGACGACGCTGTCTGGGACCGGGGAAGGTGCCTCAGAAAGCTGCGCCAGCGGGCTGAGACCTCGCCGGACGATCGCGCTGTGGAGTTGAGGGTGCAGGGGCTCGGTGGATCAGAGCCGGTGGATCAGAGACCGGGGAAGACCTCTTCGGTGATGTCGGCGAAGGTGTCCTGGTTCTGCTGGTTGTAGGTCTCCCAGCGAGCCGGGTCCCAGATCTCGATGCGGTTGATGACCCCGAGGACCATCACGTCCTTGGTCAGCGCGGCGTAGTCGCGCTGCATCGGCGTGATGGTGATGCGGCCCTGCTTGTCCGGGGTGTCCTGGTTGGCGTTGGCGCCGAGGAAGCGGCCGTAGTCGCGCGCCCCCTTGACGGTGATCGGCGCCGCCTGGACGCGGGCGGCGATGTCGGCGAAGTCGGCGAGCTTGTAGACGGTGAGGCAGCGTTCCTGCCCCGTCGTCACCACGAGCCCGGCCATCAGTTCCTCCCTGAACTTCGCCGGGAGGAAGAGCCGGCCCTTCTCGTCGATCTTGGGTGTGTAGGTGCCCAGGAACATCCCGTGCCCTCCACTTTCCCTCCGTCTTCCTCCACTTTGCGCCACTCTACTCCACTTTGCCCCACCGTCAACCACCTTCCCCCCACATTGCGCCCCTGTGGGCGTCGGTTAGGCTCGGAGCAATCCGCAACCAAACCGTGATGCGTGGAGTCAGAGGCACGGGCGGGTGCGGCGCGTAGGTTGCTGCCCAGCGCCCCACCCGCACCGAGAGGTGGGGCGTTCGCGACCCTCACGGCAGGAACGGAAAGGGACCACACGTGGCAGTCACGGGACACAGGCTCCGGCAGGGGGAGCGTCGGCGGATCGCCGACGACCTCGACCGGAGGAGCCGACCTCGAGACCCTCAACAAGGTCGTCGAGCGGGTGCGCACCAACGTCAAGAAGGTGATCGAGGGCAAGCCCGACGTGATCAGCACCGTCCTGATCGGCCTCCTGGCCGAGGGCCACATCCTCATCGAGGACGTGCCCGGCGTCGGCAAGACCATGCTCAGCAAGGCGCTGGCCCGCAGCATCGAGTGCTCGGTGCGCCGCATCCAGTTCACGCCCGACCTGCTGCCGTCCGACGTGACCGGCGTGTCGATCTTCAACCAGAACACCCGCGAGTTCGAGTTCCGCCCCGGCGGCGTGTTCGCCAACATCGTGGTCGGCGACGAGATCAACCGCGCGTCGCCCAAGACCCAGTCCGCGCTGCTGGAGTGCATGGAGGAGCACCAGGTCACCGTCGACAACTCGACCTACTACCTCGAGTCGCCCTTCATGGTCATCGCGACCCAGAACCCCATCGAGATGGAGGGCACCTACGCCCTCCCCGAGGCCCAGCGCGACCGCTTCATGCTCCGGTTGTCGATCGGCTACCCCGTCGAGGCGTCCGAGATCGCCATGCTCGACAGCCACACCCAGCACAACCCGCTCGACGACCTCGAGCCGGTGACCGACGCCGCCGAGATCCGCAAGCTGATCGGGATCGTCAACCAGGTCTACGTCTCCGACGCCGTCCAGCGCTACGCCGTCGCGCTGACCTCGGCGACCCGGCGGTCCGAGGAGCTCAACCTCGGCGCCTCGCCGCGGGCCACGCTGCACCTGGTCCGCGCGGCCAAGGCCAGCGCCGGCATGGCCGGCCGCGACTACGTGCTGCCCGACGACCTGCGCACCCTGGCCCGCCAGGTGCTGGCGCACCGGTTGCTGCCCAGCGTCGAGGCCTCGATGAGCGGCCGCACCACCGGAGCCATCCTCGACGGCATCGTCGCCGCCGTTCCCGTGCCCGAGGGGACCCGTGCGTGAGGCCCTCAGCGGCCTGACCGTCCGCGGGCGGGCGTTCGTCGCCGCCGGGGTGACGGCGATCGTCTGCGCGGTCTTCCTCGGCCAGGACGCCCTGACCCGGGTCGGTGTGCTGGTGCTCGCCCTGCCGCTGGTCACGGCGTACGTGCTGGGCCGCAGTCGCTACCGCCTGGCCCTGGTCCGCACGCTGTCCCCGCAGATCGTCGCGGCCGGGCAGCCGGCGCGGCTGAACCTGACGTTGACCAACGAGGGCAAGACCCCGAGCGGCGCGCTGCTGCTGGAGGACCACGTGCCCTACGTGCTCGGCACCCGTCCGCGGTTCGTGCTCGACGGGATCGGCCAGGGATGGCGCCGGCACGCGGCCTACCAGGTGCGCTCCGACGTGCGCGGGAGGTTCGAGATCGGCCCGATGAGCGTGCGGGTCACCGACCCCTTCGGTCTGGTCGAGCTCGGCCGGGCGTTCCACACCACGGTCTCGCTGACGGTCACGCCCCGCACGGTGCCCCTCCCCCAGATCCCCCTCGGCGGGGCCTGGACCGGCTCCGGGGACAACCGCCCGCGGGCGTTCGCCACCGGCTCGGCCGAGGACGTCACCGTCCGCGAGTACCGCCGCGGCGACGAGCTGCGGCGCGTGCACTGGCGCAGCTCCGCCAAGATGGGCGAGCTGATGGTGCGCCGCGAGGAGCAGCCGTGGCAGTCCCGCGCGACGCTCTTCCTCGACAACCGGCTGCGAGCGCACCGCGGCCAGGGCATCGCCTCCTCCCTGGAGGCCGCCGTGTCCGCCGCGGCGTCGATCGCGGTGCACCTGAGCCACCGCGGCTTCATGGTGCGGTTCGTGACGGCGGCGGGCGAGGACCCGAACAACACGTGGCACTACCGCGACGCCGACCTCAACACGGCCCCCCTGCTCGAGGCGCTGGCCGTGGTGCAGCCCGTCCAGCTGCCGCGCCTGGACACCAGCTGGCTCGCCGAGGCGTCGCAGGGCGGACTGATCGTCGCCGTCGTCGGCGGCCTGGAGGACCACGACCTGCCGGTGCTGCGCCGGATGCACCACCACGCCGCCGCAACGCTGGCCGTCGCCCTGGACGTGGACGCGTGGTCGGGCTCGACCCGGCGGACCGGCGGGGCGACGGCGGCCCTGGCCCAGCAGGGCTGGCGATCCGTGGGGCTGGGCCCGCGGGACCGGCTCGAGACCGTCTGGCAGGAGCTGGGCCGGACGTCCCGGTCGCGACGGACCGCCGACCTGCGCGGTGACGACCTGGCCAGCGAGGTGGTGGCGGGATGAGCGGCTCGACCCTGACCTTCCAGCGCCCGCTGGGCCGGGCACCCGGCGGCCTGCGCGACGCGTTGGTGCTCGCCTTCGTGGCGTCGTTCACGACCTGGGTGGCGCTGCTGTCGTGGAAGGGCTTCGCGGTCGCGTGGGGCCAGTTCATGGGACCGCTGGTGGTGATCGCGATCGTGGTCGCGGTCAGCGGCGCCGTGCTGCGTTGGCTGCGCGTCCCCGGCCCGCTCGTGGTGCTCGCCCAGGTCCTCGTCGTCGGCGCCGTGGTGTCGATGTACATCACCGGCTCGCCCATCCCGATCGGCGACGCCTGGCTGGAGCTGAAGGCGGCCTTCCAGGACGCCTCGGACACCGCCCAGCAGTACGCCGCGCCGGTGCCGCGGGGCGTGCCGCCGATCGACCCGCTGCTGATCAGCGGCGGCGCCGCCTGCATGCTGATCGTGGACATCGTCGTGGGCACCCTGCGGCGGGTGCCCCTGGCCGGCCTGCCGCTGCTGACGATCTACAGCATCCCGGTCAGCCTGCTCGGCGGCGGCGTGTCGTGGGTGATCTTCACCCTCACCACCGCCGGGTTCCTGCTGATGCTCTATCTGCAGGAGAGCCGGCAGATCGCCCGGTGGGGCCGGCCGCTCGGCAACGACACCAGCTCGGACCCGAGCGGGTTCGGGGTCAGCAACGGAGCCCTGCGCTCCTCGGCGGGCACCATCGGCGGGGTCGCGACCGCGCTGGCGATCGTCGTACCGCTGTTCATCCCGACCTTCGGGGTCGAGCTGTTCGGCAACGGGTTCGGCCCGGGCGGCGGGAACCAGATCAAGATCGAGAACCCGATGATCGACCTGACGCGCAACCTCCACCGCGGCACGGACGTCGACATGATCACGGTGACGACGACCGACCCCGACCCGAGCTATCTGCGCGTCTCGGTGCTCAACCGCTTCTCCGACAACGAGTGGAGCAACGGCGACCGACAGGCGCCGACCGAGCAGCGGGCCGTCGGTGAGATGCCGCCGATCCAGGGCCTCGACTCCACCGTGCCGACCAAGGAGTACCCCTACCAGGTCGCCATCAACGACTACTTCAAGTCCACCTGGCTGCCCACCCAGGCCCCGATCTCCCGCATCGACGCCCCCGGCGACTGGCGCTACGACGCCTCGACGATGGACTTCATGGCCTTCAACGACGAGCTGAACACCCAGGGCATCTCCTACTCGATGACGGCGGTCAAGCCCGACCTCTCGGCCCAGGCGATGGCCGACTCCAGCGCCCCGACCAACCTCAGCGGCACCGAGCTCACCGACCTGCCGGAGGACCTGCCGACCCTTGTCGGCGACGATGCGCGCGACGTGACGCGGGACGCACCGACCCGGTTCCAGAAGGCGGTCGCGCTGCAGAACTGGTTCCGCGACAACTTCGACTACACCCTGGACCGACCCGCGGGCAACGGCGTCGAGACGCTGGATGAGTTCCTGGCCCCGAACAGCGCGGCCAATCCGGAGGGCCGCCGGGGCTACTGCGAGCAGTTCGCCTCCGCCATGGCCGTGATGGCCCGCACCCTGGGCATCCCGTCCCGGGTGGCGATCGGCTTCCTCAGGCCGACCCAGACCGGCCCGCAGACCTACGTCTACAGCGCCTACGACCTGCACGCGTGGCCCGAGCTCTACTTCCCCGGTTCTGGCTGGGTCCGGTTCGAGCCCACCCCGGCCGACCGGGCGACGCACCCGCCGCAGTACACCGAGTTCCAGTTCCCCAGCAATCCCGAGACCTCGCTGCCGACCGCCGGCGCGCCCTCGAGCGACTTCGCCAACCGTCCCGAGCTCAACGACCCCAAGGGGCAGAACGCGCAGGACCAGTCGGCCAACGGTGCCGGCTCCGGGTTCCCCTGGCTCACCGTCGGCCTCGGCGTCCTCGTGCTGGCCGCGCTGATCGCCCTCGGGTTCGTCCCGCGCATGGTCAGGCGCCGGCGTCGGGAGCGCCGGCTCGGCGAGGGCCCGGAACCCGCCTGGATCGAGCTGCGCGACACCGTCGTCGACCTCGGGCTGAGCTGGCCGGCGGGCCGGTCTCCCCGCGAGACCGGGTCGCACCTGGTGCACTACTTCGGCGCCCCGGTCAACGCCGACCACGTCCACCGACCGCGCCACGGCGCCGGCATGGCGCCGGAGGCCGAGCGCGCGATCGACCGGATCGTGCTCACCCTCGAGCAGCAGCGGTACGCCCGGCCCGGCGTCGACGCGGCGGCCATCCTGCGGGCCGACGCCGAGACGGTCATCGGCGCCCTGTCCGGCGGGGTCACCCCCGGCGCCCGCCGTCGCGCCGAGTGGCTGCCTCGTTCCCTGTTCGTCTCCACTCGTCGTCCCACCCGGACCAGTGCCGTCGGTGGTCCCGAGGAGATCACCTACGGCGGCGTGGTCGACCACGTCGGGTGAGACGGGCTGGATCTCCGCCCGGCGGGTGTGCCCGGTCACCGGGATCTCGACGACGCGTCAGCAGCGCCTCGCAAGCTCGGGTCTACGTCGAGCGCTCGCTCGACCTGGCCGACCCCGATGGCACTCGGCCTCGAGCTCGGCCAGTGCGGCGCCTCAGAAGCCGTTGTCCTCGCGGCGGCGGCGCCAGCGCTCTTCCATGCGGTCCATGAACGAGGCCTGGTTGTGGCCACCGCGCTGGCGGCGGGACTTGCCGGCGCGGCCGCCCTCGATGACGGTGAAGCCGCCGCGGCCGGGCGCGGAAGTGGTGCGTGAGGCGTCGCCGGCGGCGACCCCGCGCTGGCCGCGGATCACGGTCAGGCCGATGGTCGCGGAGGCCAGCATGACCACGAAGCCGACGACGCCGATGACGGGCTGCTCGCTGATCACGCCGGTCATCAGGACGACGATGCCACCGACGAAGACCACGCCGGCGAGGATCGCCTTGCGCCGGGCGGACTGGCGAAGAGTGGTGCCGCGCAGGGTGGAGGCGAACTTCGGATCCTCCTCGACGAGGGCGCGCTCCATCTGCTCGAGCAGTCGCAGCTCTTCCTCGGAGAGCGGCACGGTTGCCTCCTGGGATGGCGCCGGTGGTCCGCCGGTGTCGTGGCCTGTTCTCGCCAGTCTAGGCAGCGGCCCGGGCGTTCGGTAGCGGGGGAAGGAAATTCGGTTGACCGGGGACACAGTTTCACCCGGATGGGGTCATGCGAGCAGGCTGGCCGGCCGGACCGCGTCCGCCCCGAACCGGAACCGGGCCAGGTCGACGGCCCGGTCGGCGTCGGACCAGCCGTGCTCCCGCTCCCCGAGCACCAGCTGCCGATGCACGCTCCCGCGGGGCACCAGCCCCTCGACCCGGACGCCGACCAGGCGGATCCGGGCCCGTTGCAGGCCCAGGGCGTCGTAGAGGCGCATCGCGGCACGGTGCACCTCCTGGGTCACGTCGGTGGCCTCGGGGATCGTCTTGGAGCGGGTGATGGTGGTGAAGTCGGCGAACCGGACGGTGATGGTCACGGTGCGGCCGGCCACGCCGCCGGCCCGCATCCGGCGGGTCACCCGTCCCGAGAGCCGGAGCAGCTCGCGGCTGATGATGTCGCGGTCGTCGGTGTCGCGGCCGAAGGTCTCGTTGGCGCCCATCGACTTCTCGGGGTCCTCGGCGGTGCTGCGCGGCACGAGCTCGTGCCGGTCGGCGCCCCAGGCCAGCTGGTGCAGGTGGCTGCCGAGGGCCGCGCCCACGGCGCGCTGGAGGATGTGCAGCGGGGTGTGCGCGACGTCGCCGACGGTGACCAGGCCGAAGCGGAGCAGCAGGTCGCGGGTCTTCTCCCCCACTCCCCACAGCTCGCCCACCGGCATGGGGTGCAGGAAGGAGGTGATGGCCTCGGGAGGTACGACGACCACGCCGTCGGGCTTGGCCCGCCGGCTCGCCAGCTTGGCCAGCGACACCGTCGCGGCCACGCCCACCGAGCAGGTGATGCCCTGCTCGTCGTGGACCACGGCCCGCAGGTGCTCGGCGATCGCGAGCGGGCTCCCGAGCCGCAGGGCGGACCCGCGGACGTCGAGGAACGCCTCGTCGAGGGAGACCGCCTCGACCAGCGGGGTGACCCGCCGGAAGGTCTCCATCACCGCCCGGGACACGGTGGTGAACTCGTCGTAGTCGGGCGAGACCACCACCGCCTGCGGGCACAGCCGCCGGGCGCGGGTGCCGGGCATGCCGGACCGGACGCCGTAGTCGCGGGCGAGGTAGTTGGCCGACAGCACCACCCCGCGCCCCCCGCCGCCGACGATCACCGGCACGTCCCACAGGTCGGGCCGCTCCCGGACGGCGACGGAGGCGTAGAAGGCATCCATGTCGACGTGCAGGAGCGGGCACTGCCACGACAGGTCGGTCATCGTGCAACCCCGGACCTAACGCGTCGCGAGCACGTGCACCTGGGTCGCGAGGGGAAGGTACTCGGGGCGGTCGGCCACGGCCCGCTCGAGGTCGACCAGGGCGGCGGTGGCACCGGGCTCGAGGTCGAGCAGCGAGCCGGGCACCAGGTCGGCGAAGACCCGGACGGCGTGGGTCGCCGCCACCGTGAACCCGGTGTCGGCGAGCAGCGTGCCGACCTCGTCGGCGGTGTAGCGGCGGCCCCCGCGGCCACCGGCGGCCTGGCCCGATGTCGACGGGGGTCCGTCGAGCAGGGCGAGGGCCTGCTGGAAGTGGCCGGCCATCGCCCGGGCGACCACGGCGGCGTGCCGCTGGGCGACGAGCAGGCTGAGCAGGCCGCCCGGTCGCAGCACCTCGGCGATGGTGCGCAGCGCGGCGGCGGGGTCGGGCACCACCTCGAGCACGCCGTGGCAGAGCACCACGTCGGCCGAGCCGGCGGCCGTCTCCTCGAGGTCGGCGAGGTCGGCCGTGTCACCGAGGACGCCGGTGACCAGGTCGGCGACGCCGGCCTCGTCGGCGCGCCGGTCGAGGGCCGCGAGCGCGTCCGGACTCGGGTCGACGACGGTGACCGGGTGCCCCTGCTGGGCGAGCCGGACCGCGAACCCGCCGGTGCCGCCGCCGATGTCGACGACCCGGGAGCCGGCGGCCAGCCGGGCCTGCACGGCGTCCCAGACGACGCCGGTGCGCACGTCATCACGACCCGGGGCGCGGCGCTCGCTGGTCGACATGGGGGCCAGCCTAGGGGGCGTACGGCGGCGCTCTTTTGGGGTCCCCGCGGAGTTGTGAGCCGGAGGAGCGAAGCGGGGGAGGCGAGCAACTTCGTGGGGAAAATCATCCGGGGCTTCCCGGGCTGGTGTGCCAGAGCTTGCGACCGACGTCCTTGACGGACTCGCCGGCCGGCTTGACGTCGGCGTAGGGAGACATCTGGAAGCCGCTGGAGTGCACCAGCACCCGGGAGCGCACGGGAGCGGGGCTGTTGCCGGACGGGTCGGCGTCCTGCTCGACCCCGACCCCGGCGTAGCCCGCGGGCACCCGGGCGAGGTGCTCGTGGACCGCGGCCATCCCGTGGCTGTGCCAGAGCGCGTGCAGCTCGGGCAGCTCCCAGGCGCCGGTGGCGCGCAGCGAGACGCCGCGACGACCGGTGCGCCGCAGCTCGCCGCGGACGACCAGCAGCCAGGAGCCGAACACGGTGGCGGCGTAGGGGCCCTGGGCGTCCTCGAAGAAGGTCGCGTCGACCGGGCCGGTGCCGTCGTCGAGGGTGAGGAAGACGACCCGGCGACCGGAGCGGATCGGCGGGGTCTGGGTGGCGACCTTGACGCCGGCGACCAGCAGCTCGGCCTTGCTGCGGCGCTGCAGCAGGTCCTTGCTGCGAGTGGCGCCCAGCGCGTCGAGGAAGTCGGCGTAGGTGTCGACGACGTGGCGGCTCACGTCGAGGCCGAGGATCTCCAGCTCGGCGCGCATCCGGTCCTCGGGGGTCATCTCGGGCAGGCCGGTGATGGTCTCGCGGGGCTCCCCGACGTCGCCGCCGAGGGTCAGCACGAGCTGGACCGAGTCGACCGGGCGCGGCGCCGGGGTGTCCTGGGCCTGGGCGGAGGCGCGCGCCCAGACGCCCTGCTCGGCGAGCGGGTGCCGCTCGGGCAGCGAGCCGGCCTCCTGCTCACGGGCCCGCGGGTCGGTGCTGTTGCGCAGGGCGGCTGCCTCGGCGCGCCGGGCGGCGGGAGCGAGCCGCCCGACAGCTGCCGGGCCTCGGCCAGCCCGCGACCGCGCAGGCTGCGGCCCTGGGCGCGGTCGAGGGCACGGGCGTGGCGGTCGAGCTCGGCGACCTGGAGCAGCAGGTCGCGGCGGGTGAGCCGGCCCCGGTGGCGGATCGTGGATCGACCGCCGGCCCCGCCGCTGGGCCCACTGGCGCCAGCCGATGTCGTAGAGGGAGTCGAAGCCGCCGGTCAGCACCAGCCGCTCGACGATCGGCCGGGACACCTGGGCGCGGTGCCAGAAGTCGGTGAGCGAGTCGTAGGGGCTGCCACACGACCGGGCGGCCACGATCCGGTCGACCTCGCCCTCGTTGATGCCCTTGACCTCGGCCAGCGCCAGCCGGATGCCCCAGGCGGTGCCGTCGGGGACGCCGGTCTCGGGGACGGGCGGCGGCTCGGTGACGACCGGGACCTCGGGGTCGAGCCACTCGGCGACGTACACCTTCTCGGAGGCGTTGACGTCGAGGCCGAGCACGGTGATGCCGCACTGGCGGGCGTCGTCGAGGATCAGCCGCTTGGGGTACATGCCCGGGTCGTGGGTGAGCACGCCGGCCAGGAAGTGCGCCGGCCAGTGCGCCTTGAGCCACGCCGACTGGAAGGTGGGCAGCGCGAACGCCGCGGCGTGGGCCTTGCAGAACCCGAACGACGCGAACGCCTCGAGGATCTTCCAGATGCCCTCCACGACGGGCAGGGAGTAGCCGAGCCCGAGCGCCCGGGGACAGAACCACCGCTTGGTCTCGGCCATCCCCTCGACGTCGCCGAGGGCGCGGCGGCACTCGTCGGCCTCGGCGTAGGAGACCCGGGCGAACCTGGCGATGATCTCGATGACCTGCTCGTGGAAGACCACCACCCCGTGGGTGTCCTCGAGGATCGGGCGCAGGTCGTCGTGGAGGTAGGTCGGCGTCTTCCAGCCCTGCTTGGACTCCAGGTAGGGCGTGATCATGTCGCTCTTGACCGGCCCCGGCCGGAACAGCGAGATGTCGGCGATGATGTCGTCGAAGCTGTCGAGGCCGGACTTGCCGACCAGCTCGCGCTGGCCGGGCGACTCGATCTGGAACACCCCGAGGGTCTTGGCCGCCGAGATCATCCGGAAGGTGTCGTCGTCCTCGAACGGCACCTGCCGCTGGTCGTCGAGGTCGATCTCGACGCCGGTGGTGCCGTGGATCAGCTCGACGGCGTGGGCCATCGAGGACTGCATGCGGATGCCGAGCACGTCGAGCTTGAGCAGCCCGAGCTCCTCGACGTCGTCCTTGTCGAACTGGCTCATCGGGAACCCCGCGTAGCTCGCCTCCACCGGCGTGCGGTCGAGCAGGGTGGTGTCGGAGAGCAGCACCCCGCACGGGTGCACGGCGATGTGGCGCGGCAGCCCGTCGAGCCGCTCGACCAGGCCGAACATCAGGTCCAGCCGCTCGGGCGTCGATGCCGCTGGCCCGCAGCTCGGGCAGCTCGCGCAGCGCGACCCGGGCGTCGCGGGCGCGGATGTGGGGGAACGCCTTGGCGATGGTGTCGATCTCACCGGGCGGCATGCCGAGCGCGGCGCCGACGTCGCGCACCGCGTGGCGGACGCGGTAGGTGTCCATCATCGAGACGCAGACGCAGCGCTCGCCGCCGAAGCGGTCGAGGATCGCCTCGTAGATCTCGGTGCGCCGCGCGGACTCCACGTCGACGTCGATGTCGGGCAGCGACTCGCGCAGCGGCGAGAGGAACCGCTCCATCAGCAGGTGGTGGCGGATCGGGTCGATGCCGGAGACGCCGAGCAGGTAGTTGACCAGGCTGCCCGCGCCGGACCCCCGCGCCGCGCAGCGCACCCCGCGCTCGCGGATCAGGTCGGTGACGTCGGCGACGGTGAGGAAGTACGACGCGTAGCCGAGGCCGCGGATCAGCTCGAGCTCGTCGTCGAGACGCTTCCAGATGCGCTGCCGCGGGGCCGAGCCGTAGCGGTCGCCGACCGCCCCCTCGCAGCGGGCGCGCAGCACGACATCGGCGTCGGCCTCGCCCGCACTGCCGTCCAGGCTGGCTACATCGAATTCGGGGAAGTGCACCTCGCCGAGGCCGAGGTCGGCGCGCGGGTCGAGGGCGCAGCTGTCGGCGACGGCGCGGGTGCGGGCGAGCAGCCGGCGCGGCCGATCGTGCCTCCAGGCCGGCCAGCCGGCCGATCTCCTCGGCCACCTCGAGCATCTGCTTGCCGGACTTGAGGAAGCCCTCGGCGTTGACCCGGTCGAGGTGGCGCCGGTCCAGGGCCACCAGCCGCCGGGAGGCGTCGAGGACGTCGACGGTCGGGGCGTCGCGGCGGTCGGCGTAGCGGACGGCGTTGGTGAGCACGGTGCCGACGCCCGCCCGGTGGGCCAGCCCCGCCATCCGGGCGGCGTGGGCGGCGCTGGCGGGGCCCCACTCGCCCGTGCCTCCGGGCCCCGGGCGGCCCAGCCGGTGGGAGACCAGCTCGACGTGCAGCCGCCCGGACGGGAGCACCTCGCGCCAGGCGGCGAGGGCGGCGGCGGCGTCGTCGTCGCGGCGCCGGCCGACCGCGACCCCCACCTCGGAGGCCGGCCCGAGCAGCACCGTCACGTCGCCCCCCGCCAGCCACGGTGCCAGCAGGTCGAGGGTGGCGACCGGGGTGCCGCGCTCACCGGCGAGGTGCACCGCGGAGACCAGCCGGCAGATCGCCGCCCAGCCGGCCCGGCCGCCGCCCGGACCGCCGGCCGTGGCGAGCAGGGTGACCCGGGGCAGGCCGGCGCCGGCCGGGTCGCGGAACGCGCCGCCGCGCACCGGGGTGCGGCCCCGGCTCGCTGGACCGCGGCGACGCCGGCCGGGACCACCGGACGGTAGGCGAGGTCGACGCCCAGCACCGGCCGGATCCCGGCGGCCCGGCAGGCCTGGGCGAACTTCACCGCGCCGTAGGTGCCGTCGCGGTCGGTCAGCGCCAGGGTGTCCATCTCCTGCTCGGCGGCCCGCTCGACCAGGACGTGCGGGTGCGAGGCGCCGTGCTGGAGGGAGTAGCCGGACGCGACGTGCAGGTGGGCGAAGGGATCCACGGGGTCGACCGGCTCAGCCGGCGCGGGTCGACAGGGACGGACGCGGCCCGACAGTGACCCGACAGGCGGGCGGCGGGGCCGGTGTGCGGCAGGTGCGCGGACAGCCCGAGGGACTGCTCGACCACCGCCAGGAACCGGTCGGCGTCGCGGAGCAGGTCGTCGGCCTCGCGCTCGGTGACCGCGCGGGTCGAGCCCGCCTCGGCGGCCGCCCGCTTGGCGGCGCCGGCCGCGAAGAAGGCGGCCCACTCGGCCAGCTCGGGGGCGACCTCGGCCAGCAGCACCCAGGCGTTCTTCTGGCGTCGGCCCCGGGTCGGCGTCGGGTGGGCCCGGGCGGCCAGCAGCGCGGCGGCCGCCCGGAGCGCGGCGACGTGGGCGCAGGCGTAGCGGGTGGGCACGTCGGTGGTCGTGATCGCCTCGCTGAGCGACTCGGCCGCGCGGGCGAGGTAGGAGTGGGTGGTGGCGGGCAGGGCGTAGGGGTTCATCGCGGTCACCTCAGTCCACCCTCAGTCCACACAGCCGACGAGCTGCCAGGAGCCGTCGGACCAGTCGAAGGACAGGTCGAAGACCCCGCCGCTGGCCGTGCCTGTCGCCGGCCTCGACCCGCCACAGCTCGCGCTCGGCCAACAGGTCGCCGGTCCGGTCACCGGGTCTCGACACGGGCTCGCCAGCGGGCGCGCCCGGCTCGACCACCGAGTAGTCATCCGTGCCGATCACCGCCCGGGCGTCGGCGGACTGCCACCACGAGCCCGTCTCCACCCAGTGGGCGAGCACCGCGCGGACCTTCCACAGCTTGCCCCGCCACAGGAACTGCTCGGGGCCCTCCAGATCGCCCTCGGCCTGGCCACCGACCAGACCTTTGCGGACCTCCACGGGGTCGTCGTACCGCCGCATCTCGCTGTCACCCACTCCCGGTTTGCTCGACCCCGGTCGACCCGGCGGGGAGCGGGGTCGAGGTCGCTCCCGCCGGGTCGGTCGAACAAGTGTTCGACTACGAGAACGATACCGCCGCCCGCCGACAGCGCGTCAAGGCCGTCTCGGGAAAGCGCGTCAGGCGTCGGCGATGTCCACGGGATCGGCGTCGCCGGCCTCGTGGTGGACCAGCCACGCGCCCCGGATGTACTCGGTGGTGTCGGGGTGGACCAGGAAGAACAGGAAGGCCACGTCGACGATGATCGCGAGCACGCAGACCACCACGAACACCGCCGGAGGCGACTCGCGGAAGGCGATCAGCCCGGCGGCCATCCCGATGAGCAGGGCCGCGGCGACCAGCGACAGCCGGGCCCACTGGTAGCCCTCGCGGAAGAAGACCCGCAGCACGCCCAGCAGACCGAGCAGCACGACGAACATCACGACCACCACCGGGACGAACGCCGGCAGCGCGATGGAGCTGGCCTTGAGGGCCTCGACCCCACCGTCGCGAAGGATCTCCCGGGCCCCGGAGTTGCCCTCGGCCCAGGCCTTGATCAGGGCGTCCTGGAGGAGCACGGTCAGCAGCGTGCCGACCCCCATCAGCACCAGGAGGGCGGCCAGGCACCGTTGCGCGTTGACCACCGAGCTCGGCCACTGCCGCCCCATGGAGCCTCCGTCCCTGTCCGTACCCACTCGGCCCACCCGCTCGTTAGGGTCGCCCCATGTCCAGCGACCCGGGTGAGCACGCCGCGATCACGCGGTTCCGTGATGACCACGCCGCCCGTGGCGGGGTGGGCGAGATCGTCATTCTTCCAGAGTCGGTGCACACCGCGGCACTCGCGGCGGCCGCGCTCGGCTGCGAGGTCGGTGCCATCGCCAACAGCCTGCTCTTCGACGCGGGCGGCAGCCCGGTGCTGATCCTCACCTCCGGCTCGCACCGCGTCGACACCGCGCTGACGTCGGAGCGGATCGGCGTCGAGGCGCTGCGCCGCGCGACGCCGGAGTTCGTACGGGCGCACACCGGACAGGTGATCGGCGGGGTCTCCCCCATCGCCCACCCGGCGCCCGTGCCCACCTACCTGGACACCGACCTGCGCAGGTACGACGTGATCTGGGCCGCCGCCGGGCACCCCGCGGCCGTCTACTCCACGACGTACGACGAGCTGCTCGCGATGACCGGGGCCACCGAGATCGAGGTGGAGTGACGCCCATGGAGCTGTGGCTGAACCCCGCCTGCCAGAAGTGCCGCGTCGCGGTCGCCGAGCTCGACGCGGCCGGAGTCGCCTACACCGTGCGCCGCTACCTCGACGACCCGCCCGACGAGGCCACCCTGCGCGACGTGGTCGCCCGGCTCGGTCTGGAACCGTGGGACATCGCCCGGGCGAAGGAGAGCGCCGACGAGGGCGTCGACGTGCCGAGGGACGCCGCGCACCGCGACGAGTGGTACACCGCGCTGGCCGCCCACCCGCGCATCATCCAGAGGCCGATCATCACCGCCGCCGACGGCACCACCGTCATCGGCCGCGACCCGGCCTCGTTGGCCACGGTGATGGCCGCGGAGTCCCCGACGACGCCGTAGACCGGGTCGCTCCAGAGCTCCGGAGCGACCCGGTCCCCCGTGTCCTGCCGCTAGTGCCTCGGCAGTGGGACGGCGACGACGTCACCACCGAGCGTCACGACGTACGCCGTGCGGCCGACGACCTGCATCGAGGTCGGCCGGTCGAGGCCCGTCTCCACGGTCGAGACGGACCCGTCACAGTTCACCCGCATCAGCGCTCCGGTGTCGGGGTTGGCCGGCGAACCCGCGCTCCCCGCCGGCCGGGAAGACGCCCTGAGAAAGGGTGTAGAGGTCCGAGCCGTGGCGGGCCACGGTCGACCGCCAGCCGCGTCCCTGTGGCCAGCGACCTCGGCGTGGCCGCGCGGGCGCCAGGTCGAGCTGGACGAGGCGACCGGTCGCCGGCAGGTGCGGCACCGGACCGGCCTCGGTCATGCAGGATGCGGTCTGCCCCAGCGACAGGATGCCGGTGGGCACGATGTCGTCGAACGCCTCGGCCACGGCGACGTGCCGTCGAGGCCGACCCGGTAGACGCGGTTGTGATGGCCGTCGGTGACCAGGAAGCCGTCCCCGGTAGAACTGCATCGCGAACTGCAGGCCGCTGGGCACGAAGAAGTCCGTGGCCGGCGGGTGCGCGAGCGTGAAGGCGCCGATGTCGGCGACGACCGTGGACGCGTGGGGGCCGTCGATCCGGTAGATGCCGTCGACGAGGTGCCGCCGACGTCGGTGCCGACGAGGCTGACCAGGACGTACGCCGTCCGTCCGACGAAGGCGACGTCCATCGGCGCCGCCGAGCCCGGGGCGACCGGGTCGGCAACCCGTGGTGAACAGCCGACGTGTGCCCGGACCCGGGTCCACCCGGGCGACCGGCCGCCGATGCCGTCGGCGACGTAGAGCGCGCCGTCGGGACCGACGTGCTGCCGAGGGTGCTGCCCAGGCCGGACGCCAGGATGCGGGACGCCGCTGGGCCTTGTGGTGGCAGGTCGCGTGCGTGGACGGCAGCGGCGTACCCGGGACAGGGCCAGGACCGCGGCGCGAGCACGGCGCCGCGACGAGGGCGCCGCCCGTCGGGGCCGTGAGGCGCAGAGAGATGCATGGTTGATCCCCATCTGCGAGGCCCTGTGTGAGCCTCGTCTGGACGGGCGCGGCGACGACCGCACCGTGATCATCGACGATGCCCTGCCGGGACACCGCTGCGCACGACCGGACTGGTCATTTCCGCCGCCCAGGGAAGATGATCGATTCTCGCTACGTGCGGCGTCGCCCGCGGGCCTATCGTGAGGAGATGCCCACGTGGCAGCGGCCCGAGCCGCCCGCCCGATGGCTGCGCATGGCGCAGCCGGCCTTCGTCGGGCGACGGCCCAGTTCGAGATCTCGAGGAGGCGTGTGGCGGGCGTCGTGGAGGCGTCGCGGCAGCTGGTCTTCGTCGGCGCCGAGGCCGGTGGCGGCAAGACGCGGTTCGTCGTCGAGGCGGCCCTGGCCCTGCACGCCGAGGGGCGGGGCATCGTTTGGGGTGCCTGCTCGCAGGACATGGGCATGGCCCACGACCCCTTCGTCGAGCCGCTGGTGACCCTGCTGGGCGCGCTGGTGCCCGGCGACCGGTGCGGGCCCGGCGCTGCCCGCGGGGACCCTCGACCTTGTTGCGCACCCTGACCGCCTCGCGCGGCTGGGACGGCCTCGGTCGCCGGCGACCTGCTCGAGCGAGCTGTACAGCGCGGTCGTGGCCGCGCTCGCCTGGGCGGCGTCCGTGCGACCCGGTCGTGCTGCGTGCTCGAGGACCTGCACTGGTCAGGGCAGGCGGGCCGCGACCTGCTGAGGTACGTCGTCTCCCGCATCGAGGACCAGCAGCTGCTGGTGCTCGCCACCATGCGGAGCACGCCGCCGGACCGTCGAGTGGAGCTGAGCGAGACGATGTCTGACCTCTACCGGCTCGAGGGAGTGCAGCGCCTGGACCTGCCGGGCGCTCGACGTCGGCGAGATCACGACGTACCTGGAACGCAACGGTCGCCTGGCCGGCGGGGAGGCCCGGCAGGCGGCCGCGGTCATGCGCGACACCACCGGGGGCAACCCCTTCCTCCTCCGCGAGATCTGCCGCGACCTGGACCCGCGCGAGCCGCGGTGGCCGTTCAGCGTGCCGGGCTCGTACGCCGCCTCGATCGCCGCGCGCCTCGACTCGCTCCCGGATCCCGACCGCCCGGGCCGTGCTGCGCGTGGCCGCGGTGATGGGCGAGGAGGTCGACGTCGCCGAGCTGTCCCATGCGGTCGCGCGGTTCACGGGCGACGCACGGTGCCGCGGGAGGTCGCCTGGTCGAGATCTGGCGGACGGCCAAGTCGCCGGCCTGCTCGACGCACCCAGGCCGAGACGGCGAGCGCGCGTTTCCCGCACGCGCTGGCGCGGCAGGCGGTGATGGAGACCCTCAGCGACGTCGACCTGGTGAACGCCCATGCCGCGGTCGCGCTCGACGCTGGAGGCCGGGCACCCCGCCGCCGTACGACGGACCGTCCGGCTGGCGCCCACTTCGCCGAGGCCGCGGTGCTGGGCTACGAGGCGGAGGCGGTCCGGCACCTCACCGAGGCGGGCGACCTGGCGCGGGGCTCGTCCGCGCACGCGGAGGCGGCCGACTGCTACGAGCGAGCCGCGGCGTTCGCCGCCGATCCCCTGCGTGCGGGACGGCTCTGATCCTGCAGGCGGCGCGGAGCGCGCTGCTCGGCTGGCAGCTCGACCGGGCGCCGGCAGCTCGACGAGCGAGTCACCGCGAGCGACGGACCCGGAGCTGCGGCTGGCGCGCCGCCATCGGGCACGCCGCCACGGACTGGCGTGACGGCGTGGAGCGCGAGGCGGTCCCTACAGCTCCTCGCCGATGCGCTCGGCACCGTGTCCCGACGCGACCTCCCGGGCTCCGTGCTGCACGCGACGGCGTCCCTGGCCCGCCTGCACGCCTGGACCGGTGACCGCGCACGAGCCGGGATGCGCCTCGCCGCGGACGCGATCGCGCGTGCCCGCGAGCTCGGAGGACCAGGACCTGCTCGCCGAGGTGCTGTCGATCGCCCTGAACGACGGCAGCGGCTTCGAGGAGCTCGACCGGACGATCGAGCGTGCCGAGGAGCTGATGCGGCTGGGCCCGGGCACACGGATGGCGCGGACCGCGCGGTCCGGCGCTGCTACCACCGCTGTGCGGCGCTACTACGTCAAGCGGCGATCCCGCGCGCTGCTGGCCGTCGGCCGTGCGCGACCTGCAGGGGGTGGCGGACCTCACGGCCCAACCGTTCTGGAGCTGGGTCGCCGGGAGCGGTCTCCTTCGGCATGGCGCTCTGCCGCGGCGAGCTCGACCGGGCCGCCGCAGAGCCTCGACCGGGCGCGACCGCCGCGCTCGAGCTCATCCGAAGGCCCGAGCCGCGAGTGGGCGCCGACGGGATCATGACGTTCGCCCTGCGCCGGGAGACCGGGCTGCCCGAGGCGGCCCGGGCCATGCTCCGCGAGCCGGGCGACCCGGAGCGTGTGGCCACCGGCCGGTCTCGCCCTGGCCACCGAGCTGCGGGAGCGGGAGACCTGCCGGCACTGGCTGCGATCGGCATCCTCGGGCGCGACCTCGCCGACCTCCAGGCGTCGGCGATCTGGCCGGCCGTGCTGTCCTACCTCGTCGACGCGGCGGCCTGGCTCGGGGACGACGGCGGCCGCGGCGCGGCTGCTGCCCATGGTCACGCCGTACGCCGGGCACAACCTGCTCGGCGCCGAGTTCCTGCACCCCTGGGCAGCGCCGACCTCCCGCATGCGCCGGCTGCTGTCGCTGCTGGGGCGATCCCGGGCGCACGAGCACTTCGACGCGGCGCTGGCCATGAACCGCCGGATGGGCGCACCCTGCACGAGGCGAGGACGCTGGCGAGCGTACGCGCGGCACGCGCGCCAGCACCCGACGCCGGGCGTCAGCGCAGGCGCGGCTGGCCGCGGAGGCGAGGACGATCGCCGGCCGGCACGGGCCTGCGCCGGGTGCTGCGCGAGCTCGACGAGCTGGCCGCGACCGGCAGGCCCGCTGGGGGCTCACCCGCCGGGAGCGAGGAGATCCTGGCCCTGCTCGGCCGCGGGCTGAGCAACCGCGACATCGCCGCCGACGCTCGTGATCAGCGAGTACACCGCCGCGAACCACGTGCGGTCGATCCTGATGAAGACCGGCTGCAGCCAACCGGACCCAGGCGGCCCTCCTGGCGGAGGGCGTGGATCAGCCGGTCGATGCCCACCAGGGAGCCGTCCGGTAGGACCCGGTGACCGAGCTCGGTGATCACGTCGGCCGGGAGGCCGGCGCTCTCGGCGGCCCGCACCAGCGCATCGGCCGAGTCCGCCTCGTAGAGGCAGTAGGACTTCCGCTGGTCGGCGGAGAGGAACGACATCAGCCAGCGCACGTCCTCGTCGGCGTTGATCTCGTTGATCTCGGCGCGCCCTCGGGCGTGGGCTGCATCAGCTCGGCGTATCTGCGCTCGATCATGAAGACGGGCATGGGCCACCCCTGCGAACGAGTCCTCCGACGAGACCGCCTCCTCCCGAGGGTAGGACCGGTCGACCGGCGCCACAACGGGCCGGCCCGGACGGACGCCCGTCATAGGGTCCCGGGCATGGACTCCTTGCCCCTGGTCTTCTCGAGCGGCTGGGCCAGCGGCGTCAACGCCTACCTCGTGGTGCTGGTGCTCGGCATCGCCGACCGGATCAACCCGACCACCGAGATCCCCGACGCCCTGCAGCGGGTGGGACGTCCTGGGTGTCGCCTTCGTCCTCTACGCCATGGAGTTCGTGGCCGACAAGATCCCCTACATCGACTCGACGTGGGACGCGATCTCCACGGCGATCCGGCCGACCGCCGGCGCCGTGATCGGCCTGCTGATGGCCGGGGACGCCGACACGCTGGACCAGGCGGTGCTCGGCGGTCGTCGGCGGCGGCACGGCGCTGCTGTCCCACCTGGTCAAGTCCGGGAGCCGGCTCGCCATCAACTCCTCCCCCGAGCCGATCACCAACATCACGGCGAGCGTGACCGAGGACCTCACCGTCTTCGCCCTCGTCTGGTTCGCGATCGACCACCCGCGGGCCGCGGCGGCGATCGCCGCGGTGCTGCTGGTGCTGGGGCTGACCATGCTCTACTTCGTGGCCCGACTCGTCCGGCGGGGCTGGCGACGCTGGAAGGGGCGAGGCCAGCCGGTCGGGCCCGCCCAGGGAACTAGGCCAGCACCGCCCTCAGGATGATCGACAGCCCGGAGACCACGCAGAACGCCAGCATCGCGATGCGGATCCGCTCGTCGTCCGCGCGGCGGGTCAACGGTTCGCTGAGCAGGTAGCCGACCACCAGGAACGGCACCAGGATCGCGCCCCAGGCGACCTGACCGCGGGTGAGCTCGCCGGCGATGACCAGCCCGAGGAGGGAGGCCAGGGACCCGACCGTGAAGAACGCCGCCAGCGTCGCCCGCATCCGGGCCGGAGGTTCGTGCTGGAGGGTCATCGCCACGAACGGGCCGCCGACCGCCGCCGACGTGCCGGTGATCCCGGTCAGCGCGCCGGCCAGGACCAGGTTGCGGGTGCGCGGCTCGAACTCGGGGGCGTACGCCGACGCGACGGCCACCACCAGCACCAGCACGCCGACCAGGAAGGCGATCAGCCGCTCGCTGGCGACCGCCACCACCCAGACCCCCACCGGCGTGAGGGCCAGGCGGCCCGCCAGGGCGGCGCTGAAGTGGCCCAGGTGCACGGCCCGCCAGCGCCGCACCAGGTGCAGCAGGGGCATCACGAACCCGCAGATCAGCATGGTCCCCGGCATCAGCTCCGGCGCGAGCCAGATCACGAACGGCGCCGCCACCACGACGATCCCGAAGCCCACGCTGCTCTGGACGACCGCGCCGACCAGCACCGCCGTCCCGAGCAGGAGGACGAGGCCGAGGGTCGGGTCGGGCACGGGGGTCAAGGTATGCGGTCGGGTCGCCGGGTCTCGTGACGGTCGCTGCGCGACCTCCTCGACCACCGACGGGCGTTGGGTCGGGGTCTCGTGACGGTCGCTGCGCGACCTCTCGACCAGCGATGGGCCGTTTGGGTCGCGGGGTCTCGTGACGGTCGCTGCGCGACCTCCTCGACCACCGATGGGCCGGACTCTGCGCGACCTCCTCGACCAGCGATGGGCCGGTCGCTGCGCGACCTCCTCGACCAGCGATGGGTAGCGTGACCGGGTGGACCTGGCCGACCCGGAGGCACGCGCGGCGCTCTCCGACCGCCTGATGGAGCGCTACGCCGGCCGGCCGGTCGTGATCGGGCCCGGGATCCTGGCGGCGCGCACCGAGATGGTCGGGTGGGTCCGCGAGGTCGGCGGCACCGTCCTGGTGCTGGCCACCGCCCAGGGCGCCGGACCCAAGCCGGCCGACGGCGACTGCGTGGTCGTCGAGCTCGAGCCGCCCCGCACCTCCAACGTCACCGAGGAGATGCGCGCGCTCGACCACCTCGCCCGCCACCTGCCGTCGCACGCCGTGGCCGCCGTCGAGGCATTCGACCCCGAGTGCCGGGGCGTCTGGGTGGGCGGCCCGTTCGTCAGCACCGACGAGCCGATCCTCGGTCGGCCGGTGGTCTCGGGACGGCCGGCCGCCTTCCTCTCGCTGGAGGACAAGCTGCTGGCCGACGGCATCTGGGACGCCGCCGGCGTCGACCGGGCGCCGTACCTCACCGTCCCCGTGGACCGCGAGGCTCTGGCTGAGGCCACCCGCACGCTGGCCGGTCCGTTGGGTGCCGTCTGGTCCGGGGACACCAAGGAGGGGTTCAACGGCGGCGGCGACTACGTGCGCTGGGTCCGCGACCGGGACGACGAGGCCCGCGCCCTCGCGTTCTTCATCTCGAGGTGCGACCGGGTCCGCGTGATGCCCTTCCTCGACGGCGTGCCGTGCTCCATCCATGGCCTGGCGCTGCCGGACGGCACCGCGGCGCTGCGCCCGGTGGAGATCTCGATCCTGCGCGACGAGCGGGCGCGGACCTTCCGCTACGGCGGCCTCTCGACGTTCTGGGACGCACCGGCCGCCGACCGCGAGGCGATGCGGGGTGCCGTGCACCGGGTCGGTGAGCACCTGCGGGGCGAGCACGGCTACCGCGGGGCGTTCGGGATCGACGGGGTGCTCACGGCCGACGGGTTCCGGCCGACCGAGCTCAACACCCGCGCCTCGGCCGGCTTCACGCAGGTGACCCAGCTCGACCGCAAGCTGTTCTCCCTGCTCCAGGACGCGCTCGCCCTCGGCGAGGACCCCGGCGTACGGGTCGCCGACGTGGAGGCCCTGCTGCCGCTGATCGACGCCGAGCCCAGCGGCCGGCCGGTCGCGCTGGCCAAGGGCGTCGAGGTCGGCGACGTGACCGAGGCGCTCACCTGGGACGGGCGGCGCTTCGAGATCGCTCCGGCAGGCACGGAGGTCGAGGACGTGCTGGTGATGGCGGACACCCCGTCCGGCCTGTTCGCGAAGGTGCAGCCGTGCGGCGCGCTCCGTCCGGGGGGCCGGCTGTCCACGATCAACCTGGCGCTCTACGACCTGCTCCAGCGGGAGTACGGCGTCGACCTCGGGCGACCTGAGCGCCGCCCCCGACCTGCGCTGACGGAGACCGACGGGGACCCCCTAGGGTCGCTGCGTGGCGCGGGTGGCCGTGGTCGGCGGCGGGTACGGCGGGATGGCGGCGGCCGCACGGCTGGCCAAGCTCGGCCACGACGTCACCCTGCTGGAGCGGGGTCCGCGGCTCGGCGGGGCCCTGGCCCCGGTCGAGCGCGACGGCTTCACCTGGGACGGCGGCCCGACCAGCACGATGCTGCCCGCGGTGGTCCGGGACCTGTTCCGCAAGACCGGCCGGCCGGCCGACCGCGAGCTGGAGCTGGTGGAGCTGGACGTGCTCCGTGAGCACCGCTTCGCGGACGGCACCTCGGTGCGGCTGCCGTTCGGGTCGCGGGCGGCGCAGATCGCCGCCGTCGACGCCCTCGGCACGGGGCTGGGCCGGCAGTGGGCCGACCACGTGCAGGGCTACGCCGACGACTGGGAGGCGCTGCGCCGCGACTACCTCGAACGCCCCTGGGACCCCGCCGACCTCCCCGCTCCGCTGGCGCAACGGCTGCGCGGGCGCGAGTCGCTCGCCCGCCGGGTCCGGCGCCTCGACGAGCGGCTCCGGCTGATCGCGCTGCACCCCGTCGTCGCCGAGGGCCACGAACCCCGCGACGTGCCCGCCTGGGTCGGCGTGACGGCGTACGTCGAGCAACGGTTCGGCGCCTGGACCGTCGCCGGCGGGATGGGCGTCCTCGCGGACGCGCTCACCGCGCGGCTGGCCACCCGCGGCGTCGTGGTGCGCACCGGCGTCGAGGTCCGCGACCTGGTGCTGCGTGACGGCAAGGCTGTCGCGGTCGACACCGCGGACGGTCCGGTGGACGTCGACCTCGTCGTGGTCGCGTGCGATCCGCGGCGGCTCCCCGCCCTGGCAGGTCTCGTGCGGGCGACGATGCCGGCGATGCCGCCCGTGGTGTGCCACCTCGGGCTCGGGGGCCACCTCCCGGACATGTCGCACGAGACCGTGCTGCACGGGTCGGGGAAGGAGCCCACCCTCGTGGTGCGGACCGGCGGGCAGGCCCCCGACGGCGCCGCCGCCTGGACGGTGCTGGGCCGCGGCCGGGTCGACGAGGACCTGCTGCTGGCGCTGACCCGGCGCGGCCTGGACCTGCGCGCCCACGTCGTGGCCCGCGTCGACCGCTCCCCGCTGGACCTGGTCCAGGCCTGGGGCGGCTCACCGCTCGGCGTGCGCTGGCAGGGGTGGCGCACCGCGTTCCGCCGGCTCGGCCCGTCGACGCCGGTCCCCGGTGTCTACGCCTGCGGCGCCCATGCGACACCGGGGGCCGGCCTCCCGTACGTCGGGCTGTCGGCCGCTCTGGTCGCCCAGGAGATCGGGCCCGCGTGACCCTCAGGCCAGGGCGAAGGTGACGGTCAGCGAGGCGCCGATCGTGGTCTCGCCCGGCTCGATCGAGACGTCCTTGGCCGCCAGCGCCCGGACCCCCGGCATCGGCACCGTGCCGCCGGGCTGTCCGCCCTCGACCATGGCCTGAACCTCGCCCAGGCTCGTCCCGGCGAGCTCGGCCAGGTGGCCGGCCCGGGCGACGGCGTCGGCGTAGGCGCCCGCCCGCGCCTGCTCGGTGGCCCTTCTCGGGTCGCCGACCTCGAGGGAGATGCCGTCGACCTGGAGCCGGTCGCCGACGCGGTCGGCGAGCGCGCCCAGCAGCGTGCCCGCGGCGGCCACCTCGGGGCAGCCGATGCTCAGCGAGTGGCGGGCCTCGAAGCCGGCCTGCTGGCCCTCGTTGTCGTACGCCGGCCACAGGTTCAGGCTCGTGGAGGCGATCCGGGAGGCGTCGGTGTGCTCGCGACCGACCGCGACGATCTCCGTCGCGGCGGAGTCCGCGCCGGCCAAGGCTTCGGCCACGCCGGCCGCGCGATGGCTGGCGGTCACCCGCACGACGACGGTGTCGGGGACCTCACGTGCGGAGCCCTGACCGGTGACGGTGACGGTGCGCATGTCCCGGAGGCTAGCGCGCCGGATCAGGCCGTGATGTGCAGCGCCTCGAAGATCTCCAACGTCGCCCGCGACCGGTTCAGCGTGTAGAAGTGCAGGCCCGGCGCGCCCCCTCGAGGAGCTCCTCGCACATCTCGGTGGCGACGGCGACGCCCACGCGACGTACGTCCGCCGGCTCGGTGAGACCGTCGAACCGCGCGGCCACCTCGTCGGGCAGGTCGGCCCCCGACAGCTCGGCCATCCGGGCGACCTGGCGGAGGTTGGTGATCGGCATGATGCCGGGAAGGATCGGGATGTCGCAGCCCAGCGCGCGCACCCGGTCGACCAGACCGGCGTAGTCGGCGGCCCTGAAGAACAGCTGGGTGACGGCGAACTCCGCGCCCGCGTCGGCCTTGGCCGCGAGCACACGGGCGTCGGCGTCCAGGGACTCCGCCGACGGGTGACCCTCGGGGAACGCAGCGACGCCGATGCTGAACCCGCCCAGGTCGCGGGCCAGGGCGACCAGCTCGCTGGCGTAGGTCAGGCCTCCCGCCGTCGGCGTCCACGGCGCGCGCGGTCCCTCCTTGGGGTCCCCCCGCAGCGCCAGCACGTCGCGGACGCCGGCCTCGCGGTAGGAGCCCAGGACGTCGACGAGCTCGTCGCGGGTGTGCCCCACGCAGGTCAGGTGCCCCATGGCGCGCAACGAGGTCTCCCGCGCGATCCGGCCGGTGATGGTCACCGTGGTGTCGCGGGTGGTGCCGCCGGCGCCGTAGGTCACCGAGACGAACGTCGGCTGGTAGGGCTCGAGGTCCCGGATCGCCGACCACAGCTGCTCGACGCCCTCCTCGTCCTTGGGCGGCATGAACTCGAACGAGATCGACCGCTCGCCCTCACGGATGAGCTGCCCGATGCTGCGGTCGTCCTTGTCCCGGCCCCGAACCATGGGGCGAAGTCTAGGGAGGTACGGGCCGACTCGTGGTCATCGACGGAAGTTCGGCGAGGGTAGCCGTGGGCCTTGCGGATGCGGCCACTAGCCTCGCCGTATGACGTCGTGGGACGACTCCGGCTTCCGCGAGCGGGTGCAGAAGACCCTCGACGAGTTCCTGGACCAGATGGTCGAGCGGCTCGCTCCCCTCGGACCCGACGCGGCGCGGCTGCTCGAGGAGGCCCGCCGCTGCGTGTCCGGAGGCAAGCGGTTCCGCGCGTCGTTCTGCTGGTGGGGCTACCGGGCGGTGCAGCCGGAGGTGGAGGACGAGGACGCGCTGCTCCGGGCCTGCGCGGCCCTGGAGATGCTGCACGCCAGCGCCCTCGTCCACGACGACTACATGGACGCCTCCGACACCCGGCGCGGGCGGCCGGCCACGCACCGCCGGTTCGCCTCCGAGCACCGGGACGACGGGTGGCGCGGGGACCCCGAGCAGTACGGCGCGTCCGCGGCGATCCTGCTCGGCGACCTGCTGCTGACCTGGTCCGACGAGCTGCTGCGCCGGTGCGGGTTGCCCGCGGACCGGGTCGAGGCGGCGCTCCGGGTCTTCGACCAGTGCCGGACCGAGGTGATCACGGGTCAGTTCCTCGACGTTTCCGTGCAGGCCCGCGGTCGGGCGGACGTCGAGGCCGCGATGACGGTGCTGCGCTACAAGTCGGCCAAGTACTCCATCGAGCGGCCGTTGCACATCGGCGCCACGCTCGCCGGCGCCGGCTCCGAACAGCTCCGTGAGCTGACGTCGTACGGGCTCCCGCTCGGCGAGGCGTTCCAGCTCCGCGACGACCTGCTCGGGGTGTACGGCGATCCCTGCGGCGACCGGCAAGCCGGCGGGCGACGACCTGGTCGAGGGCAAGCGCACGGTGCTGGTCGCCCTGGCCCTCGACGGCGCCCCGGCCGCCGACGCGGCGCGGCTCGACGCCGCCCTCGGGACCCCGCTCACCGAGGAACGGGTGGCCGACCTGCGCCGGATCATCGACGGCTCGGGCGCGCACGCCCACGTGGAGCAGGTCATCACCGACCTCGTGGAGAGGTCGCTGGCCCGCCTGGACGCGTCCGCCCTCGCCTCCCCCGCCCGCGAGGTGCTGCGCGAGCTGGCCGCCGCCGCGACCGACCGCCTGGTCTAGCCGCCGCCGCCCGGGTCACCGCGGGGCCGCAACCGGGCAAGAAATCATCAACCCCACCCGCCTGTACCCCAGACGCGGCGGAGCGGGAGGGGGCCCGGCGGTCGTGGTGGGTCTGGCGGCGCCTCGTGAGGGACGAGCGAGGCGTGGGTAGACCGACGGGCCCCCTCCCGCGCAGCCGCCCCTCGTGGGCCGGCAACCCCCGCCGGAGGCGGCCCCTGTCGGTCGCAACGGAAGCCAGCCCGCAGGCGGCAAGGCCGCAACCACCAGCAGCCCGCGGTCGGACGGCGCGCGCAACCCCGACGGCCCGCAGGCGGAGGGCCGCAACCCCAGACGGCCCGCAGCCTGACGCGAAGAGCCCTCAGTCCAGGCTCGGCACGCTCGGGACCTCGGGGCCATCGCCGCGCAGCACCACCACGAAGGGCCCGCCGCGCTCGGCGTTGACCCGGCCCCCCAGCACCGAGAGCGACACGGAGAAGGCGCGCTCGTCCTGGCGGGCCAAGGGCCCCCACCCGTCCCAGAGCAGCAGCCAGCCCTCGCTGTCCCCGGCGGTCACGTCACCGAGGCAGTCGGCGAGGGCGTCGAAGTTCTGGCCGTAGTGGTCGGGGAAGTCCAGGGCCTCGCCGACGGCCCTCAGGAAGTCGGCCTTGGTCTCGCCCTGCCAGCCGTCGACGTGGGCGAAGCGCCAGCCGGCGTGCTCGGCCGTGTGCCGTACGTCGTCGTCCTTGAAGTGACCGTGCCAGCGGTAGATCCCCGCTTCCTTGCGATGCGCCAGCAGGGCTGCGAGTCCGCTCATCGTCGGTCCTTTCCTCGGTGCGGGTCAGAAGGCCATGGCCTGGGCGCGGCGCTTGACCTCGGCTCCGCGGTTCTCGCGCAGGGCGTCGATGGGCCGGCCGGGCAGGTCGTCGTCGAGGAAGAGCCAGGCGATGCACTCGCGGTCGTCGTACCCGTTGTCGTGCATCACCGTCAGCAGCCCCGGCAACCCCTTCACCACCAGGCCGTCCTGGATGAACAGGGCGGGCACGCGCTGGCCGGTACCGGGGGCGGAGACGGCCGCGGCGAGCTCGTGCTCGCGGATCATCGTGCGGATCCGCGACACCGGGACGCCGAGCCGCTCGGCGGCGGCGTGCCAGTCGACCCACTCGTCGACGAGGGCGGCCAGGTCGTGCTCGGCGAGAGGGATGCTGCTCATGAGGACATGCTGTCACGCGGGTGTCGCGCCACGCCGGGGCGGACGTGAGCGTGCACCCCGGCGAGGCGTCCGTACGATGGGCTGACCGGATCCTTCCCCGACCGGTGCACAGGAGGGTCGAGTGCAGCCAGATGGGCGCGCCCAGTCGTCGAGAGCAGGCGGTGGCGCCGTGCTGAACGACCCCCTCGTCGGGCGGGTCGTCGACGGTCGCTACCGGATCGGTCCGCGCATCGCCCGCGGCGGGATGGCCAGCGTCTACGAGGCCACCGACCTCCGGTTGGACCGCGGCTGCGCGGTGAAGGTGATGCACCCCGGGCTGGGCGACGACGAGGAGTTCGCGGCCCGGTTCGTGCGCGAGGCGCGCTCCGCGGCCCGCCTCGACCACCCCAACGTGGTCGCGGTCTTCGACCAGGGCGACGACGAGGGGACCGTCTTCCTGGTGATGGAGCACGTCGCCGGGCACACCCTGCGCGACGTGATCCGCAAGGAGAGCCCGATGCCGCCGGCCCGGGCACTGGCCTTCGTGGAGCCGGTGCTGTCCGCGCTCGCGCACGCGCACCGCAGCGGGCTGATCCACCGCGACGTGAAGCCCGAGAACGTGCTGATCGCCGACGACGGCCGGGTGAAGGTCGCCGACTTCGGGCTGGCCAAGGCCGTCTCCGCGGACACCCAGCACACCGCGACGGGCGGGGTGCTCATCGGCACCGTGTCCTACCTCGCGCCCGAGCTGGTGGTCGACGGACGCTCCGACGCCCGCGCCGACGTGTACGCCGTGGGCGTGCTGCTCTACGAGCTGCTCACCGGCGCCAAGCCGCACGAGGGCGAGTCCCCCATCCAGGTCGCCTACAAGCACGTGCACGAGGACGTCCCGCCGCCCTCGCGGACGGTGCCCGGCCTGCCGGCGTACGTCGACGCCCTGGTCGCGCGCGCCACCGCCCGCGACCTCGACCAGCGACCCGCCGACGCCGGGGTGATGCTGCACCAGGTGCACCAGGTCGCGCAGGCCCTGCGCGACGGCGTGCGCGAGGACGAGGAGCTGACGCGGGACCTGGCCCTCCGCCCGAGCGCCGCGTCCGTGGCCGAGGAGACCGAGACCCGCCACGACACCGAGCCCGAACCCTTCGACGTCGACGCCTTCGCCCGCCTGGTGTCCACGGAGGTTGCCGACCCCTCCGAGGCGCCCGCGGTGCTCACCCGCACCACGGCGATCGACCGCCGCCCCGTGCCTCCCCCGGCCCAGGTCGCCACCATCACCACGGCCCGGCGTCCGCGCCGGTCCCGCCGGGGACCCGTCGTGCTGCTGCTGGCCCTCCTCCTCGTTGCCGGCGCGGGCCTCGGCGCGTGGTGGTTCGGCTGGGAGCGCTACACCTCCGCCCCCGGGGTGCTGGGCCTGACCGAGAAGCAGGCCGAGAAGAAGCTGGAGGCGGCCGGCCTCGACGTACAGGTCGGCGACCCGGCGTACTCCGAGACCGTCCCTGCGGGACGGGTGCTCTCCACCGACCCCTCGGCAGGGTCGCGGGTGCTCGACGGCGGCACGGTGACCGTGGGCCTCTCGCTCGGCAAGGAGCGCTACAAGGTGCCGCAGACCAAGGGGATGAGCGAGGACGACGCCCAGGACGCCCTGCTGGCCGGCCACCTGGCGTTCGGCAAGGCGATCCCACGCTGGTCGGAGACGGTCGAGAAGGGCACCGTGCTGCACAGCGACCCACCGGTCGGCCAGAGCCTGCGCCCCGGCGTGGTCGTCGACCTCTACGTCAGCAAGGGACGCAAGCCCCTGACCGTGACGGACTGGACCGGCAAGGACTTCGTCGAGGCGCGCACCGCCCTGCAGCGCAAGGGCTTCGAGGTCAGCTCCACCGAGGAGTACTCCGACACCGTCGCGAACGGCGACGTCATCTCGCAGACGCCGGACGACGGCACCCTGTTCCGGGGCGAGGAGGTCAGGTTCGTGGTCTCCCAGGGCCCCGAGCTGATCGCGGTGCCGGACGGCCTCCGGGCCTCGGGCGTCGACTCCGCGACCAGCGCGCTCGAGGCGCTCGGCTTCCACGTCAGGATCGAGCACGTCGCCGGCTACCTCGGCCTGCAGTTCGTCTACAGCGTCGACCCCGGGTCGGGCACGGAGCTCCCGAAGGGGTCGACCGTCACGCTCTGGCTCATCTAGTGCCAGGGACGGCACCGGTGCGGCGTCGTTCGACGCTGCTGGCCACGGGCGCGCTGCTGGCGATCACGGCGGCGTGGGGCAGCACGTTCTTCCTGATCAAGGACCTGCTGGACCGGGTGCCGGTGCTGGACTTCCTGGCGATCCGGTTCGCGATCGCCGCGGTGGCCCTGGTGCTGATGGCACCGCGGGCGCTCGGCCGGCTCAGCCGCGACCAGCGGCGGCACGCGGCCATCCTGGGCCTGCTCTACGGCCTCGGCCAGATCCTCCAGACCGCCGGTCTCGCGCACACGCCGGCCACCGTGTCCGGCTTCATCACCGGCCTCTACGTCGTGGGCACGCCGATCTTCGCCGCCCTGATCCTGCGCACGCGGATCACGCCTGTCACCTGGGGTGCCGTGGTGTTGGCGCTCGTCGGCCTCGCCGTGCTGACCCTGGGCGGGGTCTCCGTGGGGTACGGCGAGGCGCTCACCTTCGTCGCGGCGATGCTCTACGCCCTCCACATCGTCGGCCTCGGTGCCTGGTCACAGCCCGCCCAGGCGGTGGGCCTGGCGACCCTGCAGCTGATCGTCGTCGCCGTCGTGTGCCTGGTGTGCACGGTCCCCAACGGCATCGTGCTCCCCGACCGGACCTCGGACTGGGTCTCGGTGATCTACATGGCGCTGATCCCCGGCGCGCTCGCCATCGTCGGCCAGACCTGGGCCCAGGCCCACCTGGCGCCCACCCGCACGGCCATCGTGATGAGCATGGAACCCGTCTTCGCGGCCCTCTTCGCCGTCCTGCTCGGCGGCGAGTCCCTGACCTCCCGGATGCTGCTCGGCGGCGCCCTGGTGTTGGCCGCCATGCTGGTCGTCGAGCTGGCCCCGGGCCGCAAGGTCGAGGCCGAGGTCACCCACCTGACGGTGTGACGCCGAGAGCGTCGGCCGTTCGCGGTGTGGCTCCGGTTGACCCGAACGCGCGACCTGCCCCTACATTGACGGGTCGGGACCGGCCCGGAGGAGACACGATGACCACCACCTGTGCGCGCTGCGGCGCGGAGGTCGGCGACGCGTCGTTCTGCTCGCGCTGCGGCCAGCCGGTGCTCTCGCCCCAGTCCGCGCCCCAGTCCGCGCCCCAGTCCGCGGCCCCAGCCACGCCGGCTCCCCCGGCCGCCGACGACGGCGACTGGCGCAGCGACACCAGGGAACGTCCCGCGACCCGGGTCCCCGTCGAGCCGCTGCCCGCCTCGCCGCCCGGCCCGCCGCGCTACCCGTTGTACGCCGACGAGGGCGACGAGGGGGACGACGAGGACTTCGACGAGGATGACGCAGACTCTCCCGCCGACGGGCTCGACGAGGGTGAGGTGGCCTTCCCGGGGTACCACCCGCAGTACGACACCTACCCCGACGCCGACGTGCCGTACGAGGGTGACGAGGACCGCAACGCCGAGGGTGCCCCGTCGTGGTTGCCGTGGGCGATCGTGGCCCTGGTGATGCTGCTGGTCGCGATCGGCGGCGTGTGGCTCCTGCTCGACTCCGGCGACGACGACGAGTCGGCCACCGACACCCCGGCCGCGACGTCCTCGGCCCAGCCATCGTCCGCGAGCGACGAACCGACGACGGCGTCCTCCGCGGCCGAGCCCACGCCCACCGAGAGCGACTCCCAGCCGCCGCCTTCGGGCGACCCGGCCGACGTGGCCCGCACGGCGAGCGCCAGCGCGCCGCGCACCGCGCCGCCCAACGAGGACGCCTTCGGCAACCGCACCACGTACGTTGCCGCCAACATGCTCGACGGGCTGCCCGAGACCTGCTGGCGGATGGCGGGTGACGGCACCGGCACCGTGCTGACCTTCGCCCTGGCGTCGCCGACGACCCTGACCCGCGTCGGCATGATCAACGGCTACGCCAAGAACGCCGTGGTGGGCGGCCGCAACCTCAACTGGTACCTCGGCAACCGGCGGGTGCTGTCGGCGGAGTGGATCTTCGAGGACGGCACGACGGTCGACCAGCCGCTCGGCGAGACCAAGCAGATGCAGACCCTGGACCTGGGCGCCCCGGTCACCACCTCCACGGTGCAGGTCCGGCTGACCGCGGTGAGCAGTCCGGGGACGGGCCGCTCGGCGCGCGACTACACCGCGGTCAGCGAGGTCACCTTCGTCGGGACGCCGGCCACGTAGACCCCGGCCACGTAGACCCCGGCCACCTAGAGCCCGGCCAGCACCCCGGCGGCACGCCGGGCGTCGGCGGCGCTCACGTCCAGGTGGGTGACCAGGCGCACGGTGCGCGGGCCGACCGCCGAGACCAGCACGCCCGCCTCGCGGGCGGCGGCGACGAACCGGGGTGCGTCCGGCCGGTCCACCACCACGATGTTGGTGTCGACGGCTGCGGGGTCCACGCCGCACGCCTCGGCCAGCAGCCGCGCGTGCTCGTGGTCCGCGGCCAGCCGGTCGACGTGGTGGTCCAGCGCGTGCGCCGCCGCGGCGGCCAGCACGCCCACCTGCCGCATCCCGCCACCGAGCCGCTTGCGCCACACCCGGGCCTCGGCCACCGCGGCCTCCGAGCCGACGAGCATCGAGCCGACCGGGGCGCCGAGCCCCTTGGAGAAGCACACGCTCAGCACGTCGACCACGGCGCCGTACGACGCCAGCGGGGTGCCGGTGGCCACGTGCGCGTTCCAGAGCCGGGCACCGTCGAGGTGCACGGCGACGCCCGCGGAGTCCGCCCAGGTGCGCAGGGCCTCGAGGTCGGCCAGCGGCAGCACCGCCCCGCCCGCGAAGTTGTGGGTGTTCTCCACGGACACGGCGGCGGTGCGGACGAAGAAGGGCCCCATGTCCGGGGCGAAGAGTCCCGAGATCGCGGCGAGGTCGACCTGCCCCCGGGCGGAGGTCCAGGTGCGCATGGTGACCCCGGAGACCGCCGCGTGCGCGCCGAGCTCCGCGCGGGCGATGTGGGCCGAGGACTCGCAGAGCACCTCCTGGCCGGGCGCGACGACGGAGCGGACGGCGAGCAGGTTGGCCAGCGAGCCCGTGGGCGTGAAGAGCGCCGCCTCGTGCCCGAACATCCCGGCCACCCGCTCCTGGAGGGCGAGCACGGTCGGGTCCTCGCCGTACACGTCGTCGCCGACCTCGGCCGAGGCCATGGCCGCGCGCATCGCGTCGGTCGGCCGGGTGATGGTGTCGCTGCGGAGGTCGATGGGCACGTCGATCACATCGGGCACCGGCTCATCAGACCACGACCCCCCGGCGCCGCGGCCAGCGGATAGTCGGTCGTCCCGGGCGGAGACGTTCACCTAGCGTCAAGCCATGACCTCCCTCGACAACGTGGCCTGGCCGGTGCGGACCGAGCGGCTCACCTTCCGGCCCGCCGAGGAGTCGGACGCGGCCGCCTTCCACGCATACCGCAGGTTGCCAGAGGTCTCGGAGTGGCTGCCCCGGCTCTCGACGGACCTGGCCGCCGTGACCGAGCGGTTCCGGGACGAGGAGTTCCGGGCCCGCACGTTGGTGCTGGAGCTGGACGGCAGGACCGTCGGCGACCTCTACCTGCACGTCTCCGACGCCTGGGCCCAGGCAGAGGTGCAGGACCGGGCCGTGGGCGCGCAGGCGGAGGTCGGCTGGTGCCTCGACCCGGCGTTCCAGGGTCGCGGCCTGGCCCTCGAGGCGGTGCGCCGGCTGCTGGGGCTGTGCTTCGAGGAGCTGGACGTGCGCAGGGTCATCGCGTCCTGCTACGCCGACAACACGGCGTCCTGGCGCCTGATGGAGAAGCTCGGGATGCGCCGCGAGTCGCACACCGTCAGGGACTCGCTGCACCGCGACCGGGGCTGGGTGGACGGCTACACCTACGCGCTGCTGGCCGAGGAGTGGGAGCCCGTGTGACGCGGCACGGCCGCCCGGTGGTCACCGAGCGGCCGCGCCTGCTGGTTGCTGCGCCCGTCAGGGAGTCGCGGCCGCGGCGTTGTAGACCGACTGGATGACCGAGCCGAAGTACGGTCCCCACAGCACGTTCTTGACGTTCGTGTAGCCGAAGCTGGTCACCGAGTTGAGGCTGCCGCCGGTGATCCAGCCGCCGCCCGATGAGCCGCCGGTCATGTTGCAGGCCAGGCCCTGGTCGGTGCTGCCGCCGAAGGTGTCCTGGACGACGGTGCCGGAGCACGAGTAGAGCGACTGGCCGTTGAAGGGGCTCGCGGCGGGGTAGCCATAGGCCTTGTAGCTCAGGCCGCGAGCGAGGTTGAAGGCGATCGGGCTGCCCGGGACGACCTGGGTCAGGCTCTGGTTGGACGCGTTCTCGTTCATCACCGCGAAGCCGACGTCGACGTTGAAGTCGCCGGAGTTCTTCCAGCCGTCCGTGGTCAGCAGCGTCTGCGCGGTCCAGGTGCCGTAGGGCGCGGCGCCGTTGTCATAGGCCGGCACGAAGGCGAAGTTGGTCACGTAGGCCCCGGGGCCAGCGTTGACGCAGTGGCCAGCGGTGGTGACGACATCGCCGTTGGTGCTGTTCGTGGCGGTCCCCGAGCACACGTAGTTGGTGCGGCCCTCGGTGAAGAAGACCTTGCCGTAGGTCGGCTGCGCGGTCTCCTTGACGGCGGTCCCGGGGCCGGAACCGCCGCCGCCGGGCTTGCCCTTGAGCTCGCGCTGGGAGCCCCACGGGACGGCGGCCTTCATCCGGGCGGGTGTCCAGTAGTTCTCCACGCGACGCTGCTCGGCCTTGGTGGTGGCCGCGTCGTGACGGGCGACCGTCGAGGTGCCGTGACCGGCCGTCACGGCCGTCGACGCGCCCGTCGGCACCAGCCCCAGAGCCAGCCCGGCCATCAGCGCGAGTCCGCCGACGATGTTGCGTGTTCTCATCCGATCCTCCTTGCGAGGCCCCCCGAGGGGTCCGCGGCGCGGATCGCCGAGGACCGGGGACGGGGCGACGCTAGGCCCCGGGAGGGCGGGTTGACCACACCCACCCCAGGTGGTCAAGACAACGCGAGCACCGGGGACCACCCGGACTTCGCCGCACCCTTGAGGGTCCGCGCCCTCGCCTGCCAGGCCCCGGAGCCCGGGTCGAAGCGGCCGGAGCCGGCGGCGGTCGCCTTGCGGAAGTACGTCCACGTCTTGCTGCCCGAGCGCCGTACCTGCACGTCGTACGTGCGGCCCTTCGGGTTCTGGCCGGCGAGCCACCGCAGCTTCCAGCCGGCGGAGGCGGAGCCGGTCGCTGCCATGGGGACGCTCACCCGGCCGACCATCATCGGGTGGATGGCGCAGTGGTAGCCGAACCCGCCCGCGGACGGGAACCGGACGCTGCGGCTGGCGCCGCCGGAGGCCGGACCGGTGTTGAAGAAGCCGTTGTCGGAGGTCGCCGTGTGCGCGATGCCGTCCTGGAAGGTCCAGGTCACCGTCTCTCCCAGCCCGACCGAGACCCGGGCCGGCGCGAACGCCATGTTCGCGACGGTGACCGTCGCGCCGGCCGCCTGGGCCGGCACCGCGGCGACGAGCGGGAGCAGGAGCACGCACAACAGCGCGGGAACGCGCAGGATCCTCATGCCTGCCCGTACGACGCGGCGCTGCGACTGGTTCAGGCCTGCCGGAGCATCTCGGCGACCAGGAAGGAGAGCTCGAGCGACTGCACGCGGTTGAGCCGTGGGTCGCAGACCGACTCGTAGCGGTGGGAGAGGTCGACCTCGGCGAGGTCCTCGCCGCCGCCCACGCACTCGGTGACGTCGTCGCCGGTGAGCTCCACGTGGATGCCGCCCGGCCAGGTGCCCAGGGCGCGGTGGACGTCGAAGAAGCCCTGCACCTCGGCGATCACGTCGTCGAAGCGACGGGTCTTGTAGCCCGAGGACGCCTCGAAGGTGTTGCCGTGCATCGGGTCGCACACCCAGGCCACGTCGACGCCGGCCGCGGTGACCTTCTCGACCAGGTCGGGCAGCCCGTCGCGGATCCGCTGGGCACCGAAACGGGTCACGAACGTGAGCCGGCCGGGCTCGTTGTCCGGGTTGAGCAGGTCTGCGAGCGCGATGGCGTCGTCGGGGCTGGTCGTCGGGCCGAGCTTGACGCCGATCGGGTTGCGGATGTGGCGGAACAGCTCCACGTGCGGACCGTCGAGCTGCCGGGTCCGCTCGCCGATCCAGAGGAAGTGGGCGGACACGTCGTACGGCGAGCCGGTGCGCGAGTCGATGCGCGTCAGCGCGTGCTCGTAGTCGAGGAGCAGGCCCTCGTGGCAGGTGTGGAAGTCGACCCGGTGGAACTCGTCGGGGTCGGCGCCGATGGCCTGCATGAACGTCAGGGCGCGTTCGATCTCGTTGGCGACCCGCTCGTAGCGCTGGCCGATCGCCGACTCCTTGACGAAGTCGGTGTTCCAGGTGTGCACCTGGCGCAGGTCGGCGTAACCACCGGTGACGAAGGCGCGGACCAGGTTCAAGGTGGCGGCCGAGGAGTGGTAGACCTCGACCAGCCGCGCGGGGTCGTGGGCGCGCGACTCGGCGGTGAACTCGAAGCCGTTGACCGCGTCGCCGCGGTAGGCCGGGAGGGTGACGTCTCGCCCATCGATCTGCCGGGTCTCGCCCTCGGAGGACCGCGGCTTGGCGTACTGCCCGGCGAGCCGCCCGACCTTCACGACCGGCACCGAGGCGGCGTAGGTCAGCACGACCGCCATCTGCAGCAGCACCCGGAGCTTGTTGCGCACGTTGTCGGCGGTGACGCCGTCGAACGTCTCGGCACAGTCGCCGCCCTGGAGCAGGAACGCCTTGCCGCGCGCCACGTCGGCCAGCTTGGCCTTGAGGTCATCGCACTCGCCCGCGAACACCAGCGGCGGCATCTTCCGGAGCCGGGCGACGGCAGCCTCGACGGCAGCGGGGTCGCTGTAGGTGGGCTGCTGCCGGGGGCCCAGGGCGTGCAGGGCCTCCAGCGAGGGGACTTGACTCACCCGCTCAGGGTACGCGGGCGACGCCCCGGCGGCCGACGCGCGGGCCGCCCGCGGACGGTGGCCGGGTCGTCCGCCGTGGTCGCCCGGACGACCACGGCGGGTCGCGCGTCGCCGGCGTCAGGCGCCGAGCGCCGTCCAGAGCACGATCATCAGGGTCATCGCTGCGCCGAGGACGATCCCGACGTACGCCGCCCACCGGGCCGCCGCGCGCCCCCGCAGCGCGGCGATCCCGACGCCGACGGCCGCGACGGCGACCGGAAGGCCCCAGACGAAGCCTTGGCCGGGCAGGCCCGAGTCCCAGGTGAGGATCGAGCCGGGGACCGAGAGCAGGCCGAGGACGAGGGCGACGTACGGGAGCCGGCTGGACGTGGCGGCGACGTCGACGCCGGCCGAGCTCGGGTGCTGGGTGCTGGTCATGGTGTCCTCCTGGGGACGGGTGGTGGTGGTCCCTCCACGCTAGGAATCCGGCCCCCTCCCAGGCATCGAGGCGGCCACCACTCCGGGATCCGTGCTGCTACCGACTCGTGCGCAGGTAGGAGAGCACCGCCAGCACCCGCCGGTGGCCGTCGCCGTCGGCCTGGAGGCCGAGCTTCATGAAGACGCTGCGGGTGTGGCTCTCGACGGTCCGTTCCGTGAGGTACAGCCGCTGGGCGATGCCCGCGTTGGTGAGCCCCTCCGCCATCAGGCCGAGCACCTCGCGCTCCCGTGCGCTGAGCACCCGGAGCTCGTCGTCGTCGGGGCGGACGAGGGTGGCCACCACGTCGGGGTCGAGGGCCGAGCCGCCGTCGGCGACGCGCTGCGCCGCAGCGAGGAACTCGGCCACGTCGAGCACCCGGTCCTTGAGCAGGTAGCCGAAGCCGCCCCGTACGTCGGTGCGCGAGACCAGGTCGACGACCCCGCCGTGCACGTGCTGGGAGAGCACCAGCACGCCGGCCTCCGGGTGCCGCTCCCGGACCCAGCGGGCCAGGTCGAGCCCCTCCTCGGTGTGGGTCGGGGGCATCCGGATGTCCGCCACCACCAGGTCCGGGACGTCGGCATCGATCGCGGCCTGCGCCTGGTCGGCGTCACCCGCGAGCGCGGTCACCTCGTGGCCGCCGTCGCGGAACAACCGTGCCAGCCCTTCACGCAGCAGCACCTGGTCCTCCACGACCGCTACTCGCACGGCAGCTCCGCCCGGACCCGGGTCCCGCCGTCCGGTCCGTCGGCCACCTGCAGCGAGCCACCCATGGCCGCGACCCGGTCCGCCATTCCCGCGAGCCCGCGACCGGGTGTGGCGACCGCGCCGCCGGGGCCGTCGTCGACCACGGTCAGCACGAGCCGGCCCTCGACCCGGTCGGCCAGCACCTCGATGCAGGCGGGCGTGGCGTGCTTGAGCGCGTTGGCGAGCGCCTCGCTCACCACGAAGTACGCCGCCGCCTCGACCTCCGCGGTGAACCGCTCGTCGGTCACGTCGAGCACCGTGCGGACCGGGGTGCGGCCGGCCAGCTCCGCGAGTGCCGGTGCGAGGCCCGCGTCGAGCGTGGAGGGCCGGACGCCGTGGGCGAGCTCGCGCAACCCTCGGATCGCCTCCCCCAGGCGGCCCACGGAGTCGTCGAGCTGGTGCCGCACGGGCGAGCCCGGGTCGAGCCCGGACTGGAGGTGCCGCAGGTCCAGGCCGATGGCGACCAGCTGCTGTTGAGCCCCGTCGTGGAGGTCGCGCTCGAGCCGCCGTCGCTCGTCCACCGCGGCAGTGACGATCCTGGCCCGCGACCGCTCGACCTCGGCGAGCTGCCAGCGCACCTCGACCCGGAGCCGGGCGATCTCGACGGCCAGGCCGGCCCGGACGAGGAGGTGGACGAGCTCGCGGCGTACGGCGGCCCGGTCGGCGTGCACGACCGTCCCGAGCGGGAGGTCGCCGCGGCGGACAGGCGTGCGTCCGGGCGGCTCGGTCGGAAGCTCCGGGAGCAGGGTGCCGAGGACGTCGGCGTGCGCGGACTGCCCGGGGAGCCAGTAGTAGACCTGCAGGCTCGGGTCCCCGGCCGCCACCGCCAGGGTCTCGCCCACCGCCTCGGGCTGCCGACGGCCGGCGCGCAGGTCGGTGAGGAAGTCGTCGACCAGGCGTTCGCCCGACCACCGCCTGGGGTCGAACGAGCGCTCGACGCGGCGCTGCACCGCTGCCCGCACAGGCCGGAAGGCCAGCGCCACGGCGAGCGTCGCGGCGGCCGTGGTGACGGGACTCCCGCCGCCGAGCAGGACGCCGCCGACGAGGATCACCGCGACGAAGGCTCCGGCGAGGAGCACCGTCAGCGTCACGTACACGACCGTCGTGCTGACGACGCGGTCGACGTCGTAGAGCCGGTACCGCAGCACCGCGACGCCGATGCTGGTGGGCACCGCGACCAGAAGCAGGACGAACGGCACGTACGTCAGTGGGCCCGACGAGTCGCTGGTGGGGTCGAAGGACGACGAGATGATGGCGATCGGGAGCAGCAGGCCCGCCAGGGCGATCCACTTCAGCTGCCGCCGCATGGTCAGGTCCGCGCGACGGTAACGGACGACGACGGACCCGGCCGCGGCCAGCATCGTCGCGATCAGGCCCAGCAGGCCGACCAGAGCCAGCGGTCCGCTCACGGACTCCGGCAGCAGTCCCCACGGCCGGATGTCGTCCCACGGGCTGTCGAGGGTGCGGTCCGAGAGCAACCCGGCCACCAGGGTCATGGCGAAGAAGACCGGCGCCATCCAGGCCACGGGCCGCCACCGCGGCGAAGGGAGGTGGCCGTCCGGCACCACGAACACGATGGCCAGGAACGCGGCGAAGAGCAGCGGCCAGCCGTGGGTGTCCCAGATCGCCGCGGCGCGGGCCCCGGGCAGGTCCCGCCCGGTCCCGTAGGCGTACCCGGCGTACGTCGACGCGAGTGCGGCCGTGACCAGGACGGCCCAGTTGGCGAGCAGCAGCCAGCCGATGACCCCGCCTGCGCGACGCAGCACCAGCAGCCACCCGACCACGAACGTCGCGAGGATGGCGGGCTGGAAGATCAGCGCCTCCGTCGCGCTCCCGGCGTACCAGCCGCTCGCGTGCTCCGCGACCAGGTCGATGGGCGCCCCGACGAGGTAGCAGGCCGTGGCGACGGCCGCGAGCACCCAGCGCGGCCTCATGCCGGCGATGATCCTCGCGGGCGGGAGCCGCGACAACCGTGCTGGCACGGACGGGCCCCGGGAGGCGGTCAGTCCAGGTGTCGCAGGTCCGCCCAGATGTCCGACCAGGGCCGCCGCGGGTCCCGGCAGACCGCGACCGGCTGCCCCTGCTCCTCGTTGTCCACGCCCACGCCGTTGTCGAGCCGGTCCACGACCTCGCACGACGCGAACTCGTCGCGAGCGTCGGACAGCTGACCACCCACGAACACCACCGTGGACGTGTCGGCCGGAGGTGGACCGAGATCACCGAACGCGTTGTGCGCGCTGTGGACGGGCGGCAGCCCGGCACCGAGGACCAGGAGCGCCCCGGCCTCGCCGTAGTTGCTCGTCAGCACCACGGTCGTCGCTCTCTCCTCCGCGGGCACGGTGGCGGCGACACGCTCGACCTGCGCGACGTACGCCGGCCAGCCCACCGAGTCCGCCGCGAGGACGTTCATCCCCGGCACGGGGGTGTCACCGAGCACCGACACCGGGAGCAGGGGCAGGGAGACGACGACCGCGATCGCGGCGTTGAGGACCAGCCAGGGCCAGGCGACGCGGACGCCGGCGGCGACACCGGCGGCGAGCAGCACCATCAGCAGGTACGTCGGGTAGTGCGGCTGCGTGCCGCCGACGAACGTGAACAGCACCACGACCGCGAAGGTCGGCACCAGGAACCGCACCGGTCGCCACTCGGGCCGGCGCCACAGCGCCACCAGACCGTGACCCCAGATCCACACCAGGGGTGGCCCGAGGACGATCACCAGGAACACCCACATGAACGAGCGCACCTCGGCCGCGTTGTTCTCGGCGAGCGCCGCGCCCATCCGCAGCTGGGGAAGGCCGTGGGTCAGCTGGTAGACGACGTTGGGCGTGGCCACGACGAGGGCGATCAGTCCACCGCCCCAGAGGTACGGCGAGCGGAGCCGTGCCCGCGGGCCGGCGACGAGCAGGCCCACCACGATGCCGACCAGCAGCACCACCACGAGCAGCTTGACGTAGCTGGCCAGCCCGGCCACCAGCCCGGCCCACAGCCACAGCCGCGGCTGGTCACGCAGCTCGGCCCGCACCACCAGCCAGCACACCAGCGGCCAGGCCACGAGGTCGGGCGTCGAGGTCAGCAGCACGTGCCCGAAGTCCAGGCAGGCGGTGGTGCCGGCGTAGGCGACGGCGCCGAAGACCTGGGCCCGGCGGTCGCCGCCGAGCTCGCGCACGATGAGCGCGACGACGACGACCGAGGCCGCGGCGCACAGCGTGGCCGGCACCCGGACGAGTGCCACGCTCGCGCTCAGGGCGTGCGCGACCAGCGGGACCAGCGGCGGCTGGTCGACGTACCCCCACGCTGGCGGGAGCGAGGCGAAGTACAGCTCGTCGCGGTGCCAGCCGTACCACGGGCTCGCGAGCGTCAGCACGACCGCGACCACGCCGGCCACCAGCCAGACCCCGCGAGCGAGCGGAGCGAGCGGCTGGAGGTTCACGGGCTCAGTCGAAGAAGACCTCCGCCTCGGCGTACTCCGCCGGGCTGACGAGCTTGAGCTCACCGGTGCCCTCCGCAAGCTTGACCCGTTCGATGTTGGCGCCCCTCAGGGCGACCATGGTGCCGAAGTCGCCGTCGGCGACCGCGTCGATGGCGTGCAGCCCGAAGCGGGTGGCCAGCCAGCGGTCGAACGCCGTCGGCGTGCCGCCGCGCTGGATGTGACCCAGCACGACCGCGCGGGCCTCGGCGCCGGTGCGCTCCTCGATCTCGTTGGCCAGCCGGTCGCCGATGCCGCCGAGGCGGACGTGGCCGAAGGCGTCACGTTCGAGCGAGACGAGGGTCATGCCGCCGCCGTCCCGGGGTACGGCGCCCTCGGAGACCACGATGATCGGCGCGTACTGGGTCTCGAACCGCTTCTTGACGTGCTCGCAGACCGCGTCGATGTCGAAGGGCTGCTCGGGGATCAGCACCGTGCTGGCGCCGCCGGCGATCCCGGCGTGCAGCGCGATCCAGCCGGCGTGCCGGCCCATCACCTCGACGACCAGCACCCGGTGGTGCGACTCCGCGGTGGTGTGCAGCCGGTCGATGGCCTCGGTGGCGATGTTGACCGCCGTGTCGAACCCGAAGGTGAAGTCGGTGCCGGAGAGGTCGTTGTCGATGGTCTTCGGCACGCCGACCACGTTGACGCCCACCTCGGCGAGCTTGGTGGCGACGCCGAGGGTGTCCTCCCCGCCGATGGCGACGAGGGCGTCCACGCCCGCGTCGGCCAGGTTGTCCTTGATCCGCTCGACGCCACCGTCGATCTTGAACGGGTTGGTGCGGCTCGAGCCGAGGATGGTGCCGCCGCGCGGCAGGATCCCGCGGCACTGCTTGACCCCGAGCGTCATCGTCAGGCCCTCGAGCGGGCCCTTCCAGCCGTCGCGGTAGCCCACGAACTCGAAGCCGTGGACCTTGACGCCCTTGCGGACGACGGCACGGATGACGGCGTTGAGGCCGGGACAGTCCCCGCCTCCGGTGAGCACTCCGACCTTCATGGTCCGGTCGTCTCCTGGGTTGTGGTGGACAGTGGCTTGGAACGTTCCAGCGCACTGGCGAGCCTATTGCAGTCCCGGACGCCCTGCCAGGGTGCTTCGCAGGGCGGACCGAACCCTGCGAGGTCTAGACCGATCTGCGGAAAAGCCACGTCGCCGCACGCGACCTGAGAGGCTGGGTCGCGGATCCGGGGGGATCCGATTCTGGGATGGTCTGGGGGGATCATGTCGCTCATCTGCGCCGTTCCGTCATACGCCGACATGTCGGCCGTGACGGGTCAAGACGTCATCGTCATCGGCTCCGGAAACACCGCCACGCGACTGCGGCTGGACAAGGTCCTGCCCGTGCGCCGGGGCAACTCGCTGTTCTTCCGCGCCGTGCTGACCACCGACGCCGACGCACCTTTGCGCAACGGCACCCACCTCTCGCGCGTGGGCGACTTCCTGGTCAGGCTCCGCCTGGTCCGCGTCATCGACGCCAGCGGCTCCGAGCACTACGAGGCGCACGCCCAGGCCCACCTCGAGGAGCTCGAGTACGCCGCCTCCTGACGCCCGTCAGGCGACCACCGGATCGGCGCGGTTGGTGACCACCCGCCCGGCGTGGGCGAGGCTGCGCCGCATCGGCACCGTCATCGCCGCGCCTGCCAGCGCGATCGCGGTCATGCCGAGCCACGCGGGGACGCTGCCGAGGTGGAGCAGCCAGGCGTAGAGCAGCGGGGAGACGCCGGTCGCGACGTTCCAGGACAGCTGGTACGTCGCGAGGTACCTCCCGCGCAGCGCCGGCGGTGGCGACTCCGCAGCGAGGGTGGTGAGCACCGGGCCGGCCACCAGCTCCCCGAGCGTGTAGACGACCGCGCCGAGCAGCACCACGACCACGGCCGCGACCACCCCGAGCGACCGCGCGCCCAGGAGCACCAGGAACGACGCCGCCGACAGCACCAGGCCGAGGGCCACGATCCGCGACCGCACAGCCCCGGTCATCCGGGCCACGACCAGTCCCTGGCCGACACCGATCATCAGCGTGTTGATGACGAAGACGGTCGCGGAGACCCAGCCGGGCAGGCCGAGCATCTCCACGACGTACACCGGGATCGCGATGTTCAGGACCGCCGAGGCCATGGCGTAGCAGAAGTTGCTCGCCACCAGCCAGCGGTAGCCGCGGTCGCGCAGCACCGCGCTCCACCCGCCGAGGACGTCCGCCGAGTCGGCGTGCGTCGCCGGCCCGGGTTCGTGGGCGCGCACCCCGGCCATCAGCACGAAGGAGAGCAGGTACGACGCGGCGTTCAGCAGCGCCACGGTGTAGTAGAGCCAGGTCGCGTCGACCGTCAGGGCGACCGCGGCGACGATGCCCCCGACGGCGAAGCCGGCGTTGCGGAGCGCGCCGAGGAAGCCGAACCACTTCTCGCGCTCGCCGGGCGGCGCGATCAGGGTGACCATCGGGGCGTAGGAGCCCCAGAAGGCGGTCCGGCCGATCACGGACGCGCTGACCACCAGCGCCACTGACCACACCTGGTCGACGAAGGGGTAGAGCACGAAGCTCGCGGCCTGCAGGGCGTTGCCGGCCTGGAGCACCTGCTTGGAACCGAAGCGGTCCACGAGCTGACCGACCAGCACCGCGGCCGGCAGCGAGAGGAGCGACGACAGCGACAGCGCGAGGCCCACCTGCACCAGCGACAGGTCGGTGGTGGCGAGGAAGAAGATCATCGACACCGGCATCCAGGTCCCCGACCCGATCGCGTCGATGCCGATCGCGGTGACGAAGCGGCGGTGGTCACCGACGTCGGGGAACCCGAGCCTCTGGAGCATCCGACCATCGTGCAACCTCGAGTGGACTCGAAGGCAACCGGTTTCGTGGCGTCATGGCTCGGTGACGGCTCGCTAGGGTCGCGGCTATGACCTTTTCCATCGTGGCCCGCTCCACCGACGGCGAGTCCTGGGGCGTGGCAGTCGCCTCGAAGTTCCTGGCGGTCGGGTCGGCCGTCCCCGCCGCGGTCGCCGGGGTCGGCGCGCTGGCGACCCAGGCCGACGCCAACGTCGCCTACAAGGGACAGGCGCTGGCCCACCTCGACGACGGCGCGACGGCCGAGATCGCCCTGCAACGGCTGCTCGAGGAGGACCCCGGCCGCGACGCCCGCCAGGTGGGCATCGTGGACGTCGAGGGCGGCGCGGCCTCCCACACCGGACCCGCCTGCATGGAGTGGGCGGGCGGGGTGATCGGGGACGGCTACGCGATCCAGGGCAACATCCTGGTCGGCGAGGAGGTGGTCAACGCCATGGAGGCGGCCTGGGAAGTCAGCGACGACGACGCACCCCTGGCCCGGCGGCTGCTGGCGGCCCTGACCGCCGGTGACGACGCCGGGGGTGACCAGCGCGGCCGGCAGTCGGCGGCGATCCTCGTGGTCCGGGAGGGAGCCGGGTACGGCGGCCTCGACGACATCGCCGTCGACCTCCGCGTCGACGACCACGCGGACCCCGTCACCGAGCTGGCACGGCTGCTGGACCTCAACGACCTCTACCTGACCGCCTCCACCGAGGAGGAGAAGGTCTTCCTGACCGCGGAGCAGAAGGACGAGATCGACGTCAAGGTCAAGGCCCTCGGGTTCCCCGACCTGCACGCCTGGATCGGCACCGAGAACTACGAGATGCGCGCCGACCCCGAGGGCGAGTGGCTCGACGAGAAGGTGCTCGACATCCTGCGCAACACCTCCGCCACATGAGCGTCCTCGCCATCGACGCCGGTACCACCGGCGTCACCGCCCTCGTGGTGGACGAGTCGGGGTCGGTGGTGGCGAAGGGCTACCAGGAGTTCGCCCAGCACTTCCCACGGGCCGGCTGGGTCGAGCACGCGCCCGAGGAGATCTGGCAGGCCACGCTGGAGGCCACCCGCGCCGTCCTCGACCTGGTCGACCGGACCGAGCTGCGGGCGGTCGGGATCACCAACCAGCGCGAGACGATCCTGCTCTGGGACCGCGAGACGCTCGGGTCGCCGCGGCGGGCGATCGTCTGGCAGGACCGGCGTACGGCCGACATCTGCGAGCGGCTGCGCGCCGAGGGCCACGAGGAGCGGGTCGCCGAGCTCACCGGCCTGCGGCTCGACCCCTACTTCTCCGGCACCAAGCTGATGTGGCTGGCCGAGCACGAGCCGCACACCTGGGCGCTCGTCCGGGACGGGCCGCTACGCCGTCGGGACGGTGGACTCCTACCTGGTCGCCCGGATGACGCGGGGCACCTGGCACGTCACCGACGTCTCCAACGCCTCACGCACGCTGCTGATGGACCTGTCGACCGGCGAGTGGTCCGACGAGCTGTGCTCCCTGTTCGGGGTGCCCCGCGACGCGCTCCCCGACCTGGTCCCCAACTGGGGCGAGGTGGGGGCGACCGACCCGCGCGTCGTTCTGCGGCCTGTCCCTGCCGATCTCGGGGATGGCCGGCGACCAGCAGTCGGCGCTGTTCGGGCAGACCTGCTTCGACGTCGGCGACGCCAAGTGCACCTACGGCACCGGTTCGTTCATCCTCACCAACACCGGCACCGCCCTGGAACGCTCCGACGCGGGCCTGCTCTCGACCGCGGCCTGGCGCGCGCCGTCCGGTGAGCTGACCTACGCCCTGGAGGGCGCGATCTTCGTGACCGGCGCGGCCGTGCAGTGGCTGCGCGACGGACTCCAGATCGTCGGGTCGGCGGCCGAGACCCAGGCGGTCGCGGGCACCGTCGAGGACAGCGACGGCGTGGTGTTCGTGCCCGCCCTCACCGGCCTCGGCGCCCCGCACTGGGACCCGCACGCCCGCGGCACCATCATCGGCATCACCCGCGGCACCACCCGCGCCCACCTGGTCCGGGCGACCCTCGAGGCGATCGCCTTCGAGGTCCGCGACGTGCTGGCGACGATGCCCGGCGCCGGGCCCGGGGCGGACACCGAGCTGCGCGTGGACGGCGGCGCCTCCGCCAACGACCTGCTCTGCCAGATCCAGGCCGACCAGGTCGGCCGCGTCGTCGAGCGGCCCCGCATCGTGGAGACGACCGGACTCGGCGCCGCCTTCCTCGCCGGGCTCGGCGTCGGCGTCTGGGAGTCCACCGACGACCTGCGGGAGACCTGGCAGCTGGACCGCTCGTTCCAGCCCGTCGCCGACCGCACCCGCGTCGACGCCGCCCACGCCCGCTGGCTGGACGCCGTCGAGCGCTCCAAGGGCTGGGCCCGCTGAGCTCGTAGACCGGCCCGGACGTTTCATCAAGGTAAGTGGTCGAGCCTGCACCTACCTGGCTGTGCCCACCGTGGGAAGTGGCGGTTCACCCACTTACCTTGATGAAGCCGTCACCCGCCCTACGTCTTCTTGCGCAAGCGGTCGACCGCGGCGGCGGCCTGCTCGCGGGCCTGCTCGGCCTTGCGGAGGGCGGTCCGCGCCTCGGTGCGCGCCTCCTCGGCCTCGTCGAGCTCCTCGTCGACCTCCTCGGCCGTCTCCTCGAGCTCGGCGATCAGGCGCTTGTGCTCCTCGATCTCCGCGGACAGCTGCATGCCGCGGGCCTCGAGGTCGGTCACGGTCGCGTCGTGCTCGTCGTACGTCGACCGGGCCGCCTCCTCGGCGGTCGCGGCCGCCTCCAGGGCCGCCTCCGCCGCCGCCAGCTTCTTGGCGTCGGCGTCCGGGTCCGGGACGACCTCCAGCTTGGGACGGGCGGCCGGCTCCTCGGACACCGGTGGTGCCGACGACGCCGCGAAGCCCAGCGCCTCGGGCAGCGCCACGGCGGCCCCCGCGGCCGACTCCCCCAACCCGGTGCTCGACAGCGCGGTCACCATCAACCCGCTGCGCAGCGCCTTCGCGCAGTCCGCGTCCAGCATCGCGGCCGTCAGGGTGGCCTCCACCTGGTCCGCCACCGCCGGCGTCACCTTGGCGCCCAGGGAGGAGGCGACGCCGCGGGCGCGGGTGGTCACCGCGGCCGTCAGCTGCCGCCGTTGCTTGGTCAGCTCGCGCAGCTCCTTGCCGTCGAGCGACGCGGCGGCGTCCCGCAGCGCGGCCCCCACGGCCAGCACCTGGTCGACCTGCTCGGTCTCGTGCCGCACCAGCATGTTGGCCACCCAGGCGGCGACCGACGGCTTCTTCAGCGCCTTCACCGGTCCGGCGAGGTCGGTGCCCTTGAGCTCCTTCGCCTTCGCGTCGCGGGCGGGGGTGAAGTCGGCGAGCAACAGCCCGTACAGCTCGTCCGCGATGTCCAGCAGGTCGTCGCTCATCTGCGGTCCGCCATCCAGTCGCGGTGCAGGGCGAGCTGCCCGTCGAAGAGGTCCCGCAGCTCGCCGTCCGCGACACCGGACAGCGACAGCCCGCAGCCGTCGGCGATGGCCTCGCGCCACGCGGCGTACGTCGTCACCTCGGCCTCGGTCTGCTCGTCCGCGGTGATCCGGTGCTGGAGGCAGCCGCGCACCACGTCGACGTGCTCGGGCATCCGGCGCTGCACGACCAGCACGCGGGCGAAGCGACCGTCGGGCGGCGTGGACAGCGACGCGTGGCAGGCCGCGACCTCGGCGAGGCTCGGCGCCGCGCCGATCTCCACGCCCGCGAACGAGCCGCGCCGGTCGGCGCGGAACGACCAGCCGCCGTCACGTACCTCCGTGATCGCGTAGTCGAAGCCGCCCTGCTCGTACTCCCCCACCACCAGCGGCAGCGGGTCGCCGATCGCGTCGCCGAGCCCGACGTCGGGCCACCACTCCCCGCCGGGGTTGTCCTCGGTCGGCAGCCCGGACACGACCAGCACCAGGTGGTTGAGCGTCCCGGTCCAGCGGTCGTCGTCGCTGGTCCACACGTGGCCGCCGCGTCGGCTCACCCGGAACCCCAGGTCGGTGAGCGCCGTCTCGAGAGCGCCGTTCTGGTGGAAGCAGTACCCCGCCCGGCCGACCTCGCCCACCCGCGCCGCCGACGCCACCGGGTCGACCGACGGCGGCCGGCCGAGCATGATCGCCAGGTTCTCGTAGGGCACCGTGGCCAGGTGCCGGCGGTGCAGGTCGACGAGCGTCTCGTACGTCGGCGCCGGGCGGTCGGCGTACCCCAGCCGGGCCAGGTACGACGTCACCGCGGCGTGCCGGTCCACGCCGCCGGGTCCGTTCCCGTTCTCACTCGTCGTCGTCATCGATCCCCCGCTCGATCGCGTAGCGGGTGAGCTCCACCCGGTTGTGCATCTGCAGCTTGCGGAGGGTGTTCTGCACGTGGTTCTGCACGGTGCGGTGCGAGAGCACCAACCGGTCCGCGATCTGCTTGTAGGACATGCCCTTCGCGACCATCTTGAGCACCTCGGTCTCGCGCTCGGTCAGCTCGGGGGTCTCCGAGGGCTGCTGGGCCGGGTCCGACAGGCGGCGGAACTCCCCCAGCACCAGCCCGGCCAGCCCCGGCGTGAACACCGTCCCGCCGGCGGCGACCACGCGCACCGCCTCGACCAGCTCGCGGCTCTGGGCGGACTTCACCAGGTAGCCGGTGGCCCCGGCCTTCACCGCCTGCAGCACGTCGTCCTGCTCCCCCGACGCCGAGAGGATCAGCACCCGTGCCGAGGGGTCCTGCTCCAGCACCGACCGGGTCACCTCGACCCCGTTGGGCGCCGGGATCTGCAGGTCGAGGACCACGACCTGGGGCCGGGCGGCCGGGAACCGGGCCAGCGCCTGGTTCCCGTCGGCGGCCACCGCCACCACCTCGAAGCCGGCCGCGACCAGGTCGCGCTCGACCGCGTCCCGCCACATCGGGTGGTCGTCCACGACCATCACACGCGTGCGCGGCGGCTCGGCGGGGGCGTCGTTCATGGCGGGACCCTAGTGCCCTGACGGTGCGGCCGGCCTCACGTACCGTCCTCGCCGGTGGGTCAGCGGCTCGTCCTCCCCGACCTCGAGGTCCTCGACGATGCAGGTGACCAGGGACGACCACCCGACCTCGGTGGTGCTCTCCAGTCGTACGCCGGCCCAGGTGGTCGCGCCGGCCAGTCGCGGTCCCCACGGCGTGGCCACGAACTCGGCGGTGCGGAACGCGCCGCCGGGCGCGGGTGCCGTCCCCGCGAACGCCTCCGCGAGGTCCCGGTCGTCCCACGTCAGCACGCTGACGGCCGCGGCGCCCGTGACCTCGATCTTCTCCGCCAGGTCGCTGTCGGGGTCCAGCAGGGCCAGCAGCCGCGGCGGCTCGCCGAGGGCCACCAGGAAGGACGTGACCGTCAGCCCCGCCCGGTCCGCGGGGCCTGGTCCGGCACCCGCAGCCCACAGGGTCACCGCACCCCCGAGGCGGCCGCGGAACCGTCGCGCCGGGTCCCGCTCGGGCTCCAGGAACGGGTGCTCGGTGTGGATGGTCACGCCCGAGCCTAGGAGTCGCGAGGAGCATGCGCCGCGCGCTCGGCATCTAGACCCGAGTTCGAGGGAGAATCCTGCGGCCTGGGCCTCGGAGACCTACCGTTGCTCCAGTGACCTCCACCCCGCGCGCTGGCACGATCTTCACGCGTCAGCGCGTCCGCACGTACTCCTGGGTCTTCGTCGTGCTCGGGCTCGGCTCGTTCGTGCTGGCCACGGCAGCGGGTCAGTTCCCTCTGGTCCTCGGCGGTCAGCCGTTCCTGCCGGACTACCTGGCCCACTGGACGGGTGGCCGGATGCTCCTGGAGGGTCACCCCGACCGGCTGTACCGACCCCCTGTCCCAGGCCGCTCTCCAGCACGCCGAGCTGCCCGGCTACCGCGGCCTCTCCTGGTCGTGAGCCCCCCGTTCGCCGCCCTCATGTACGTGCCGCTGGCCTGGCTGCCTTACGGCGGCAGCGCGATCGCGTGGCTGGCGGTCAGCGTGGGGATGGGCGTCGTGGCCATCCGGCTGACGATGCCGCTCATCACGGGGTATCTCCAGGAGGACAAGGGGCTGTTCATCCTCGCATTCCTGGCCACTCCCGCCGTTCTCGAGGTCATCGGGGGCGGTCAGGACTCCGTGCTGGTGCTGCTGATCTGGGTGGTCGCCCTCCGGCTGCTCCCAGCGACCGGCAGGGTCTCGCCGGAGGCCTTCTCGCACTAGCGCTGTTCAAGCCCCAGCTGCTCTGTTTCGTGCCGATCGTCCTGATCGTGCGACGGCAGTGGCGAGCCCTGGCGTCGTTCGTCGGTGTCGGTCTCCTCCTCGGCCTCGTGTCACTCGCCCTCGTCGGTGTCAGCGGGCTGCGGGCCTGGGCGACCACCCTCGGATCCGAGCTGTACGTCGACATGGTCCAGGACGGGCAGACCTGGAAGATGCAGTCCGGCTCGGCCCTGCGTCACCGACCTGACGGGCCAGCACTGGCTCGCGTATCCCTCATGATCCTGGGCGGCGTGCTGCTGTGGAGTGCCCTGACCCGGAGCAGCCCGACACCCAGGCCGACTGGGCGCTGACGGCCCTGTTCGCCGTGAGCTCTCCCCACACGTGGTCATCTACGACCTCGTCATCCTGCTGCCGGCCGCGGCGTGGCTTTCTCGAACAGCAACGCCCCACGGCTGCGACGCACGGCCCTGGCCGCGTTCATCCTCCAGTGGACGGCGTCCCTGCGGTTCGCCCTGGCGGGCCGCCTGCCCGAGCAGTGGGCGTTCATCGCCGCACCCTGGAGCGCGGTGCCCCTCACGATGCTGTGCTTCGGGCCGCGAGCATGCCCGTCCGGCCCTCGCCGGCGACGGTGCCGGCTACCCGGGAACGCGAGCCCCAGTAAGTCCTGGTGATCCGTCGGACCACTAGTGTCCCCCGGTGCCGCGCCCATCTCTCGATCAGCGTCTGACCGCGGAGATGCGGGACCGAACGCGGGTCCGAGGGCGGCCGGCTCGCCCGCTGGCCACCTGACGGCCACGGTGACCAGTCCGGCGGCGCCGAGGACGGCGAGACCGAGGACGGCCCAGGTCGGGCCCGTCGGACCGCTGATGCCGTCGCTGAACGGACCCTGCGAGGCTCGAACGCACGCACGTGCACGACGGAGGCCACCTGGGCGCGCCGATCAGCGCCGCGACGGTGGGCGCCACCCAGCGGGGCGGTCGACCGGCACCCGCCCGGTCGGCCCACGCGAACAAGAGGATCGGGATGACGACTGCCGAGGCAACGCGTATCGCCCCTGCCAGATCGGTCCGAGCATGGAGTACGTCTTCACTTGGAGCACGAATTGACTGCCGAGCCACATGCCATTGAGGGCGACGAGCCACGGCCACCAGCGACGATCGAGTCCGCCGGTGCGGACCAGGGGCAGGACCGCGACGAGGATCGCGGCCATCCCGATGGCGTAGATCCCCGCAGGCGCGAAGTCTTGCCGCAGAGGAAACGCGCCGAATGCCTGGAAGGGCCACAGAACCACGCTGAGCAGCGTGTTCTGGATCGGGTCGGAATAGTGCGGCACAGGGTGGAACAGGTCGTTGAACGACCCCACTCGGTTCCAACCGAGCGTCACCATGCAACCTGCTGTCGTGAGAACAAGCCCGACACTGACGGTGGGCCGATGCGCCCGCCATACCGGGCCAACCTGCCACGACCCAGGTAGACGCCGATGATCGCGAGGTCGACGGCCAACCACTCCGGGCTGAGCGGCCGGGTGAGCGACATGGCCACCGCACTCACGATCGCGAACCGGAGCAGCCGCCTTTCGAGGCTCGGGTCGTGCTCCCTGCCCAGCGCGATGAGGCAGGCCGCGAACGAGAACGCCGCCGTCATCTCGGGCCCGTTCGGTTGTCCGAGCATCGAGGAATAGATCAACGACGGCGTGAGGACCGTGAGCGCCCCCACGAAGGGCCACGCGGTGCGGAACGCGGCCAGCAATGCGTAGAAACCCATCCACAACAGAGCCACGTTGAGCAGGCCGCTGGCAGCCCGCTGGGCGTAGACCGCGGCGTACCCCGAGAAGGGCTGCGAGGCCAGGCCGACGTAGGCGTAGTAGAACGGCTCGTACTGCGCGGCGGCCGACGCCACCAGAACATACCCACCGCCGACGTCCTGGACTGCTCGACAGTTGTCCGGTCCCGTGTAGCCGACCCATCGACAGATCGGACCCGCCGCTCGGACTGTGTCCTTCTTGGCGGGCACCAGGTATCCCCGGCCGTCCGTCGCCGCCTCGTCGCTAAGGATGTGGCCCGACGCCACTTGCTCGGCGCGATAGACGTGGTCGAACTCGTCGATGCCCCTGAACGGCGTGACCGTGAGCGACCACGAAGTTGGAGCACGAACACGCTGATCGCGGCCAGGGATGCCAGCGTCGTCGCGTGGGTGTGCCTCGACGCGGATTTCGGCGCGCCCGACCCGCGCAGCGAGGTCCGCCGCTGCCCGGCTTGAGGCGATTCGCTCAGCCGGGACCACTGGTGGCGTGCTCATGTCCGATACCTCCGAGGCGCCACGGTATAGCGGGATCACACGCCTCATGGGCCGTTTGAGCATGCCCAGGTACGTGGCACTCCAGCCTCGAGCCCCAGGTCAGGCTCGAGGTACCGAGAGCTCCCACTCCGTCCCGTACGACCCGGTCGTCAGCTCGGCGATGCCGCCCAGCTCGGTGATCCGACCCCGGATCGAGTCGACCACCCCGAGCCGACCGTCATCGACGGCCGTCTCCAGACGCCCGGCGGGGATGCCCGGGCCCTCGTCCCGCACCGAGACCACGACCCGGTCGGGGAAGGCCTCCAGCAGCACCCACGAGGGAGCGCTGCGGCCGACGTGCAGCAGCACGTTGTCCAGGCACGCGGCCACCGCCGCCACGATCTCGTCGACGGTCCGCGCGGGCAGCGGGACGGCCCGGCCGGGCAGCGAGACCGTCGCCGAGCCGTGCTCCTCGAACCGCGCGAGCTCGGCAGCCAGGTCGACCGTGTCCCCGAACGCCGGGGGCCGCATCGAGTCCTGGGCCCGGATCAGGGCGCGCAGCCGGGTCTCCTGCTCGCCCGCGAGCCGCCCGAGGTCGGGCGGCCTCGCCGCCGATCTCGGGGCCGCGGCGCTGGACCAGGGCGAGCACCTGCAGCACGCCGTCGTGCACGGCCCGGGCCAGCCGGGCGCGTTCGGACTCCGTCGCCGCGGCCCGCTCGGCGGACGCCAGCGCGATCGCGGAGCGCTGGAGGGAGTCGGCGACGTAGCCGATGATCGGGCCGCCGATCATCAGCAGGAAGAGGTTGCCGTAGTTGCTCTGCGTGAAGGAGTTGCGGATCAGCAGGTCGGTCACGCAGAGGGGCAACCGCGGCCACCAGCCCGCCGGGGACCCGCCAGCGGATCGCCCAGGCGAACATCGCGCCCATCACCCAGAAGCCCGCCACGGTCGCGTCGAAGTCGGGCCCCTTGATCCAGGGCGTGATCCCGAGACCGACCAGGGCGACCGCCAGGTCGGCGATGAGCAGCGGCGGCGTACGGCGGGCCGGGTCGCGGTAGGCCCAGATGGCGAACGCCGTCCACGCGGCGAGGCCGAGCACCGCGAGCAGCCCCGCCGTCGGGTGCGCGAAGCTGTCGCGCCGGAGCAGGTTGAGCCCCACGGTGTTGGCCAGCAGCACGACCCGCAGGTAGGCGAGCGCGCGGAACAGCCGGTCCTGCACCGCCTGCGCCGCCGGGTCGTCGTACGAGGCGAGCCAGGAGCCGGTCAGGATGCCTTCTTCTGCTCGGCCTCGGCGGAGGGTCCGCGCTCGCCAGGTCGGCGGCGGCGTCCTTCTCGGCACGCCTGGCCTCCTCCTTGGCCTCCTCCTTGGCCTGCGGCGAGCTCCTTGGCCTTCGGGGCGTAGGTGTCGACGTACTCCTGGCCGGAGAGCCGCATGATCTCGTACATGATCTCGTCGGTCACCGAACGCAGGATGTAGCGGTCGTTCTCCATGCCCTCGTAGCGGCTGAAGTCCAGCGGCTTCCCGAAGCGCACCAGCGGACGGGTGATCCGGCCGAAGGTCTTGCCGGGCGGGGCCACCACGTCGGTGCCGACGACGGCGACCGGGATGACGGGCACCCGGGTCTCCAGGGCCAGCCGGGCGACGCCGGTCTTGCCCCGGTAGAGGCGGCCGTCGAAGGAGCGCGTGCCCTCGGGGTAGATGCCGAACAGGTCGCCCTCGGCGAGGATCTTGCGCGCCGAGGACAGCGCGCCCTCGGCGGCCGATGCCGACGTGCGGTCGATCGGCACCTGTCCCGACCCCGCGAAGAACTTGCGCTGGAACCAGCCCTTGAGCCCAGGCGTGGTGAAGTACTCGGCCTTGGCGACGAAGGTGACCCGGCGCGGCAGGGTCAGCGGCATGAACAGCCAGTCGGCGTAGGAGAGGTGGTTGCTGGCCAGGATGGCGGGCCCGTCGTCCGGCACGTTCTCGGCGCCCTCGATGACCGGCCGGAAGATGACCCGCAGGAAGGGACCCAGCGCGATCCACTTGAGGA
>CAVZFO010000003.1:0-211270 GCA_963774575.1 uncultured Actinomycetota bacterium
GTTCTCGTACTCCTTGCCGACCATGAAGCCGGTGATGTTCTGCAGGAACACCAACGGGATCCCGCGCTGGTTGCACAGCTCGATGAAGTGCGCGCCCTTGAGGGCCGACTCGCTGAACAGGATGCCGTTGTTGGCCACGATCCCGACCTGGTGGCCCCAGACGTGCGCGAACCCGGTCACCAGCGTCTCGCCGTAGAGCTGCTTGAACTCGTGGAACCGGCTGCCGTCGACGACGCGGCGGATCACCTCGCGCACGTCGTACGGCGTGCGGGTGTCGGCGGGTACGACGTCGTACAGCGTGCCCGGGTCCTCGTGCGGCTCCTCGCCGGCGTTGGTTGAGCTGCGTAGGTCGCCCAGCGGCGGCAGCCTCGCGCGCATCGGGAGCGTGCCGACGATGGAGCGCACGATCGCCAGCGCATGCGCGTCGTCGTCGGCGAGGTGGTCGACGACGCCGGACCTGCGGGCGTGCACGTCGCCGCCACCGAGCTCCTCGGCGGTGACGACCTCGCCGGTCGCGGCCTTCACCAGCGGCGGGCCGCCGAGGAAGATCGTGCCCTGTCCTTGACGATCACGGACTCGTCGGACATCGCCGGCACGTAGGCGCCGCCGGCCGTGCACGAGCCCATCACCGACGCGATCTGCGGGATGCCGCGGGCCGACAGGTTGGCCTGGTTGAAGAAGATCCGGCCGAAGTGCTCGCGGTCGGGGAACACCTCGTCCTGCATCGGGAGGAACGCGCCGCCGGAGTCGACGAGGTAGACGCACGGCAGCAGGTTGTCCGCGGCGACCTGCTGGGCGCGCAGGTGCTTCTTGACGGTCATCGGGTAGTAGGTGCCGCCCTTGACCGTCGCGTCGTTGGCGACCACCACGCACTCGCGACCGGCGATCCGGCCGATGCCGGTGACGATGCTCGCGGCGCGGTACGGCGTAGTCGTCGCCGGAGCTGCCGTACATGCCGAACGCCGCGAGCGGGTTCAGCTCCAGGAACGGGCTGCCGGGGTCGAGCAGCCGGTCCACCCGGTCACGGACCAGCAGCTTGCCGCGGTCGAGGTGCTTGCGGCGCGCGCCTCGGACCCGCCCTGCCGGACGACGGCGAGGCGGTCGTGCAGCTCGGCGACGAGCTCGGGCAGCTCTGCGTTCACGAGACACGAGGTTAACGCTCGTTAACCGGAGGCGCTACCCTGACCTCGTGCGACGCCGGGAGCAGATCCTCGACGTGGCGGCGCGGTTGTTCGCCGAGCGTGGCTTCCACGGCGTCTCCGTCGGCGACATCGGCGCGCCGTGCGGCGTGAGCGGCCCGGCGCTCTACAAGCACTTCGACTCCAAGGACGCCGTGCTCGCGGAGATGCTCGTCGCGATCAGCGAACGGCTGCTGGCCGAGGGGCAGGAACGGGTGGCCCGGGCCGACGGGCCGCGGGGACGCGCTCGCGTCCCTGGTCGACTGGCACATCGAGTTCGCCCTCGCGCAGCCGTCGCTGATCGTGGTCCAGGACCGCGACTGGCAGTCGCTGCCGGCGGAGGCGCGCGAGCGGGTGCGGGCGCTCCAGCGCGAGTACGTCGAGCTGTGGGCCACCCAGCTGCGCCGGCGGCATCGCGGGCTCGGCCGGGACCAGGCCCGGGCGATGGCGCACGCGACGTTCGGGCTGCTGAACTCCACGCCGCACAGCAGCCTGCTGCCGCCCGACGCGATGCGCGCGCTGCTGCGCGAGATGGCGCTCCGCTCCCTCGACGCGTGAACCAAGTGGGCCGACAACTACTCTCACGGGTATGCGTTGGGACGCTCGGGGCACGATCGCGCTCCTCGTGTCGGCGCTCGTGGGCGTGACCGCGGGCGTCATCGTCGGCATCTCCTCCGGCAGCCCCGGGGCGTCGACGGCCGACCCGGGAGGACCCACCCAGAGCTCCAGCCAGCCGGCCAGCCCGACGGCGACCGACCCGCTGGGCATCGGGGCACCGCTGGTCAACCTCGACTGCACCGGCCAGAAGATCCTGGTCGTCGGCTCCGGCGAGACGACCGGTGCCCTCACCAACGCCGTGTCCGCCAACCCCGGCGCGGACGTGAAGTACCTCGAGACGGAGCACTCCTGCAACACCCTCTACGGCGCCGAGAAGCAGGACCCTCCGGCGTACGTCGTGTACCTCGGCCCGTTCGACACCACCAGCGAGCCCTGCTCGCTGCGGATGAGCATCGACCACAAGAACGACGTGGTCACCAACCTCAAGCGCAACGTCAAGATCCACGTGCAGTGCCTGTGCGTGCTCGACCCGGCCACCTTCCCCGAGCTCGCGGTCGGCATGCGGCCGACCACCCAGGACGGCATCTACATCCGAGCCTCCAGAGGCTGCTGGTCGACATCGGGCAGAACCCGAGCGCCACATCACCGGCGTCTACGACGCCGAGACGGCCAGGATGGTCAAGCCGCTCCAGCAGCTCAACGCGATCCAGGTCTCCCCGCCGGGACTCGTCGAGGCGTCGACCTGGCAGATGCTCCGCGACCGGGGCTGCGTCAACTACGACTTCTGAGCGCCGCGCGGTCCGAGCCTGCGAGGACCGCGATGGCGCCAGGTCGAGGAGCGTCGACTCGGCCCGAGCCTGCGAGGGATGAGTGACGCGTCTCGAGACCCGGTGACAGCGTCGACTGGCGCCTGCGAGACGGTCGCTCGCGACCTCCCGAAGCCGTCTCACAGCAGATGCCCCACGTCCGTCTCACCCGCGTCGAGCAGCTCGAGGATCCGCACCGCCCGGGTGGCGGCGTCGACGGCCAGCGCCACGTCGTCGGGCACGTCGTCGGGGCGGCCGCCCTCCCGGCCGCCCTCCCGGTCGTGCAGCCGCGCGAGCACCTCCTCGCGCGACAGCCCGCGGAGCGTAGCAGCACGAACGGGTCGGCGTCGGCGAGCCAGGCCACCTGGTAGGCCGCGGCCAGGGCGTGCGCACACGGGTCGACCCACGCGGAGCAGGTGCACGTCGCCTGGAGCTCGCCGCCGAACGGCAGCAGCTCGACCCCGGCCTCCTCGGCGTGCTCGACCAGCGCGTGCGGGAGCTCCCCGGCGAGCAGCGCCGGCAGCCGGCCGGCCTCGGCGGCCACGGCCTCGACGAACGCGGCCCGGTCGGCGTCGTCGAGCGGCGCCAGGGAGGTGCCGGTCGACCACAGCTCCTCGCCGTCCTCCACGGCCGCCAGGAACCGCCCGGTCGTCAGCGTGATCGCCCCCACCGAGCCCGCGCGGGCCAGGGACCGTGCCGCCTTGAGCTCGGCCTCGCCGTACGCCGACTCCTCCACCGCCCGCACCCATGCCTTGCCCCACCAGGTGCCGGACCGCGCCGCGCCGCGGCGGGGCCGGATCCGCGGGTGGGTGACCCGGGCCGACCGGTCAGGGTCAGTCATCGGGCTCGTCGGGGGCCGGCCGCAGGGTGACCAGCTCCCGCAGCTCGTCGTCGGCGAGCTCCGTCAGCGCCGTCTCGCCACGGCCGAGGACGGCGTCGGCCAGGGCGCGCTTGCGGCCGAGCAGCTCGGCGATGCGCTCCTCGACGGTGCCGCGGGCGACCATCCGGTGGACCTGCACGGGCTTGTCCTGGCCGATCCGGTAGGCGCGGTCGGTGGCCTGGTCCTCGACGGCGGGGTTCCACCAGCGGTCGACGTGGATCACGTGGTCGGCGCGGGTGAGGTTGAGGCCGGTGCCGCCGGCCTTGAGGGAGAGCAGGAACACCGGCACCTCGCCGGCCTGGAACCGGCGCACCATCGCGTCGCGGTCGCGCACCGGAGTGCCGCCGTGGAGCAGCTGGTGGGTGAGCCCGACGCGGTCGAGGTGGGACTCGAGCAGCCGGGCCATGGCGACGTACTGGGTGAACACCAGCGCCGCCCCGCCCTCGGCGACGATGGTGACGAGCAGCTCGTCGAGCAGGTCGAGCTTGTGGGAGCGGCCCGCGAGGCGTACGGCGCCGGACTGCTTGAGGAACTGCGCCGGGTGGTTGCAGATCTGCTTCAGCCCGGTGAGCAGGGCCAGCACCAGGCCGCGGCGGGAGTCCTCGTCCGCGCGCTCGATGCGGGCCATGGTGTCGCGCACGAACGCCTCGTAGAGCACGGTCTGCTCCCGGGTCAGGCCGAGCGGGTGGTCGGTCTCGGTCTTCGGTGGCAGCTCGGGCGCGATGCCCGGGTCGGACTTGCGGCGGCGGAGCACGAAGGGGCCGACCAGGTCGGCGAACTGGCGGGCCTTCTCCTGGTGCACCCCCGACTCGATGGGCGCCGCCCACACCTTGCGGAAGGCGTTGCGGCTGCCGAGCAGGCCGGGGATCGCCCAGTCGAGGATGGCCCAGAGCTCGGTGAGGTTGTTCTCGACGGGGGTGCCGGTGAGGGCGACCCGGGCGGTGCCGGGGATGGCGCGCAGCGCGCGGGCGGCGGCCGAGGCGGGGTTCTTGACGTGCTGCGCCTCGTCGGCGACGACCAGCCCCCACGCGACGTCGCGGAGGCGGGGTCCCGATGCGCCGCGCCGGCCGTGGTCCGAACGGAGCGTGCCGTACGTCGTCAGCACGAACCCCGGGTCGGTGCCGGGCAGGCCGTCCTCGAGGTCCGTCAGGGACCTGCGGCCGCCGTGGAACCGGCGGACGGGAGTGCCCGGGGCGAACCGCTCGATCTCCGCCTCCCAGTTGCCCAGCAGGGACGCCGGGCAGACGACCAGGGTGGGCCGCGCCCGTTCCGGTGCGCCTTCGAGCCGGTGCAGGTGGAGGGCGATCAGGGTGACGGTCTTGCCCAGCCCCATGTCGTCGGCGAGGCAGGCCCCGAGACCGAGCGAGGTGAGCTGGTCGAGCCAGGTGAGCCCGTGCCGCTGGTAGTCGCGCAGCGTCGCCCGCAGTCCCCGGGGCGGGGCGACCGGCTCGCGGGTGGCGGCCGTGAGCAGCCGCTCGCGGACCCGGAGCAGGCTGGCCCCGACCACCACCTCCTGGTCGGCCTCGTCCACCTCGACGGTGCCGGTCAGCGCGGCCGCGACCGCCTGGACGGGGGTGATGGTGCGGATCAGCCGCTTCTTCGCCTTGCGAGCGACCGCGGGATCGACGACGGTCCAGGCGCCGCGCAGCTTGAGGATCGGGCTCGCGGTGGCGGCGAGGGCCCGCATCTCGGCGTCGTCGAGGGGCTCGCCGTGCAGCGCCACCTGCCACCGGAACGCGAACATCGCCTCGGGGCCGAACAGGCCCGTCATCAGCGGGTTCTCGCGGTCCGTGCCGTCCCCGCGGTGCTCGAGGGTGGCCCGCGTGGTGAGGTCCCGCCCCAGGCTCCGCGGCCACAGCACGTCCACCCCCGCCCGCCGCAGGGCCGCGACACCGTGGTCGAGCAGCGAGACCAGCTCGTCGGTGTCGAGGGTGATCTCGTCGGGCACCCGGAGCTCGAGCAGCCGGTCCAGCACCGGCCACGCGTGCGTCGCCGCGCGCAGCGCGATGGCCGCGTGCACGCGCGCCCGGTCGTCGAAGCCGTGGTCCTCGGGCGTGCCGGTCCACAACAGCGCCGCGTCGCAGAAGTGGAGCGGATCGAGCTCGTCGTGGACCTGCAGCACCAGGCGGACCGACCCGGCGACCAGCTCCTCCTCGTCGGCCTCGACCCGCAGCGAGACGGTCACCAACGCCGGCAGCCCGGCGGCCGACCTGCGGGGACGGGACAGCTCCGTCTCCAGCCTGCTCCGGAACCCGGCGCCCGGACCGGCGGTCGAGCCGGTCGGCGTCCCCCGGGGCAGGGCGTCGACGACCGCGGCCACCAGGTCGCGGACCTCGGCCTCCGCCCGGTCGGGCGACCACCCGTCGTACGCCGACTCCGCGGCCAGCCGGCGCAGCCGCTCGTCCTCCGCCGGCTCGAGCGCCCCGGGCAGCCAGCGGCCGTCGCCGGGCTCGAACCGGCCCGCGCCGACGAGGCGCAGCGCCAGCACGCCGGCCTCGGCGAGGGCCGCCACGCTGGGGTGCGGGCGGCCACCCTTGCGCGCCCGGGCCAGCACGGGCAGCGCCTCGCGGACGGGCAGCGAGACCGTGCTCACCCCGTCGGAGAACTCCACCGCCGAGTCCCGCGGCGGGTCGGCGGCGCGCACCGAAGCCGGTCCGTTGACGGGGACGCCGTACGGGCTCACCCCGGTGACGGTAACCGGGTCCGGTGACACCGCCGACGGCGCGCGGTTCGGGTCCGCATTCCGCTCTGGGCGAAAGGGATTGGTCGGTGGTCGGTGGTCGTCTCTACTCTGGTCGGGTGACACAAACGCAGGCTTCCGGGGCCTCCGCCCCCGACTACCCCGACCACATCGACGGCGCCGTCCTCAAGATCGCCGGCGTCGTGGTGCTCGGCGCGATCATGTCGATCCTCGACATCACGGTCGTCAACGTCGCGCTCCCCACGTTCCAGACCGCGTTCACCGGCGTCGACGACCCGCTCCCCTACTCCACCGTCGCCTGGACGGTCACCGGCTACACGCTGGCCCTCGCCACCGTCATCCCGATGACGGGCTGGGCCGCGGACCGGTTCGGCACCAAGCGCCTCTACCTCGCCGCCATCGGCCTGTTCACCCTCGGCTCCGTGCTGTGCGCGACCGCCACGTCGATCCAGATGCTGATCGGGTTCCGGGTCCTCCAGGGTCTCGGCGGCGGCATGCTGATGCCGCTCGGCATGGTGATCATGACCAGGGCGGCCGGGCCGCACCGGATGGGTCGGCTGATGGCGATCCTCGGCGTCCCGATGCTGCTGGGCCCGATCCTCGGCCCGATCCTCGGCGGCTGGCTGATCGAGCACGCTTCCTGGCACTGGATCTTCCTGATCAACGTGCCGCTCGGCATCATCGGGGTCGTCTACGCCTTGGTCGTCCTCGAGAAGGACAACCCCAAGCCCTCGGAGTCCTTCGACTTCCTCGGCATGGCGCTGATGTCGCCCGGGCTGGCGCTGTTCCTCTACGGCGTCTCGTCGATCCCCGGTGCCGCCAACGGCCAGTACGCCTACACCCGCGTCTGGGTGACCATGGCGGTCGGCGCCGCGCTGGTCGTGGCGTTCGTCTTCCACAGCTTCCGGCCCGAGCACCCGCTCCTGGACCTCCGCCTGTTCAAGAACCGCAACCTGACGGTCTCCACCATCACGATGTTCCTGTTCGTCGCGGCGTTCTTCGGTGGCCTGCTGCTGGTGCCGACCTACTTCCAGCAGGTGCGTGGCGAGTCGGCCCTGGTGGCCGGACTGCTCGTGGCGCCGCAGGGCATCGGCGCGATGCTGACCATGCCGATCGCCGGCAACCTCAGCGACCGGGTGCCGATCGGCCGCATCGTGCCGTTCGGGTTGGTCGTGATCATCATCGGCTTCTTCGGGCTGACGCAGGTCACCGCGACCACGCCCTACCCGCTGCTGATCGCGGAGCTCTTCGTGCTGGGTCTCGGCATGGGCGGCACGATGATGCCGCTGTTCACCTCCGCGCTGAAGACGCTCCGGGCCCATGAGGTGGCCCGTGGTTCGACCCTGCTCAACATCAACCAGCAGATCGGCAGCTCGGTCGGCGTCGCGGTGATCTCGGTGATCCTGACCGCCCACCTCAACGCCTCCGCGCTGGCCAAGCCGGCGATGGCGGCCACCCTCGACCCCACGCTCACCGACGCGGTCGGTGGCGCGAAGGCCGTGGCGGCCGGCCTCGTCGAGGCGGCGCAGGCGTTCGCCGACACGTTCTGGGTGGCCTGGGTCCTGGTCGTGCTGACCCTGATCCCGGCGTTCTTCCTGCCGCGCAAGAGCGAGCCGCTCCCGGTTGCCGACGCCGAGTCCGAGTCCGAGGAGTCGGTGCCGCCCGCGATCATGCACTGAGCGCCGCCCGGCCTGAGCTTGCTCAGGCCGGGATCAGGCGCCAGGTCGAGGAGCGTCGGCGCAGACCCGACGACGGAGGGGCTGCGCGACGCGTCTCGAGACCCGGTGACGTGCGTACACGCCGGTGCGGTTGCTTCAGGTCGTGGTGGCGAGCACCAGCGGGTGTACGGCGGCCGCGCCGGCGGCCCGTAGGTCGCGGGCGGCGAGGGTGAGCGTCCATCCGGTGACGACGCGGTCGTCGACGAGCAGCACCTCGGCGCCCTCGAGCAGGCCGGCGGGGGCGTCGGGGTCGGGACGCCAGGCGGAGCGGCGGGAGACGGCGGCGACGCGCTGGGCCGAGTTGACCGCGCCACGACCCGGTGGCACGGACGGGTCGACGAGGGCGAAGGTGCCCGCCACCGGCACCTGGAGGTAGCGCGAGAGCCCCGCGGCCAGGTCGCCCACCAGGGTGGGCCTGGTGGCCGACTCCACGACCACGATCGCGGTGACCGTGGGCCTCCAGTCGCCGAGGACCTCGACGACGGCCCGGGCGAGCGGCGGCGGGACCGGTCCGTCGTCGGCGTCGTCGCGGAACAGCGCGCGCAGGGCAGCGCCGTGGCCGAGGTCGGTCAGCCGCGCCACCGCCCGCCCCTCCTGGGCGGCCTCGGCGATCCGGCCCTTGAGGTCCAGGCCCAGGGCCGCGAGGCCCGTCGGCCACAGCTTGCGCGGCGCGACCACGACGCCGGGCCGGGCCAGTCGCTCGGCGGCCGCGTCGAGGGCGGGCGCCGAGACGTCGACGGACAGGGTCAACCCGCCGCAGTTGTCGCATCTCCCGCAGGGCTGAGGAGTCCCGTCGGCGTCGTCGTCGAGCTGGTCGCGCAGGAAGGCCATCCGGCAGGTGTCCGTGGCGATGTAGTCGAGCATCGCCTGCTGCTCCCGCTCACGGGCGGCGGTGACGCGGGCGTAGCGCTCCGCGTCGTACGCCCACGGCTCACCGGTCGCCGTCCAGCCACCGCTCACGCGGCGTGCGGCCCCGTCGACGTCGAGCACCTTGAGCATCGTCTCCAGGCGGTTGCGGGAGAGCTCCACGCGCGTCTCCAGGGCGGCGGTCGACATCGGCCGACCCTCCTCGGCGAGCACCTCGAGGGTCTGGCGGACCAGATCCTCGCGCGGAAACGACAGGGAGGCGAAGTAGGCCCAGATGTCGCGGTCCTCGATCGCGGGGAGCAGCACCACCGAGGCCTCGTCGATGCCGCGCCCGGCGCGGCCGACCTGCTGGTAGTAGGCGACGGGTGACTGCGGGGCCCCGAGGTTGACCACGAACCCGAGGGTCGCGTCGAACCCCATGCCCAGGGCGCTCGTCGCCACCAGCGCCTTGACCCGGCCGGCGGCCAGGTCGCCCTCGAGGGCGGACCTCTCGGTGGTGTCGGTCTGCCCGGAGTAGGCGTGCACGTCGTGCCCGCGCGAGCGCAGGTAGCCGGCCACCTCCTGCGTCGCGGCGACGGTGAGGCAGTAGACGATGCCGGACCCCGGTTGCTCGGCCAGGTGGTCGGCGAGCCAGGCGAGCCGCTGCTCGGCGGTCCGGAGCCGCACCACGCCGAGCCGCAGGGACTCCCGGTCGAGCGACCCCCGCAGCACGAGCACGTCGGTGCCGAGCTGTTCGGCGACGTCGGCCGTCACCCGGGCGTTGGCGGTGGCGGTGGTGGCGAGGACGGGTACGCCGTCGGGCAGGTCGCCGAGCAGCGTGCGGATCCGCCGGTAGTCGGGGCGGAAGTCGTGGCCCCAGTCGGAGATGCAGTGCGCCTCGTCCACGACCAGGAGCCCGCAGGTGGCGGCCAGCCGCGGCAGCACCTGGTCGCGGAAGCCGGGGTTGTTGAGCCGCTCGGGCGAGACGAGCAGGACGTCCACCTCGCCCGCCAGGATCTGCTGCTGGACCGGCTCCCACTCCTCGATGTTGGTGGAGTTGATGGTCACCGCCCGGATGCCGGCCCGCTCGGCCGCCGCGATCTGGTTGCGCATCAGCGCCAGCAGCGGCGAGACGATCACCGTCGGGCCCGCGCCCTGCTCGCGCAGCAGCAGCGTGGCCACGAAGTAGACCGCGGACTTGCCCCAGCCGGTGCGCTGGACCACGAGGGCGCGCCGCCGGTCGACGGCCAACGCCGAGATCGCCGCCCACTGGTCGTCGTAGAGGACCGCGTCACCCTGGCCGTCCCTGGGGCCGACCAGCGCCCGCAGGTGAGCCTCCGCGCGCTCCCTCACATCCGTGGCGTCGGTCGTGGTGGGGGCGGGCATGTCCGCATGTCTACCAGCGCACGGTGACAGTGCCGGTTCGTCATCCACAGGCAGCCGCCGGGATGGTCGACACCCGAGGTTCGGCGTCGTTCCTGACCGTTCGTGACCGTTGCAACGGTCACGAAGGGGCGGGATACCCGGTCGACCGGGTGTTCTGCCCCCTCCCGGCGCCGCTCGTCTCACCAGATCCGGACGCGCTCTCCGGGGTCCAGCCAGAGGGCGTCGTCGGCGGAGGTCTCGAAGGCCGCGTGGAACTCGTCGAGGTTGCGCACGATGTTGGCGCGGAACTCCGGCGGGCTGTGCGGGTCGACGGTGAGGTACTGCATCGCCTGCTCCTTGCGGCGCTTGGTGCGCCAGCAGAAGGCCCAGTTCATGAACAGCAGACGGCTGTCGTCGGTGCTGACCGACTCCTCGGCGGCCTCGCGCGCGATGGCGTAGGCCTTGAAGGCGATGGTCAGGCCGCCGAGGTCGCCGATGTTCTCGCCGACGGTGAGCGCGCCGTTCACGTGCTCGCCGGGCAGCTGGCGCGGCTCGAAGCCGTCGTACTGCTCGATCAGCGCCTTGCTCTTCACCTCGAAGGCCGCCTTGTCCTCGGCGGTCCACCAGTCGTTGAGGTTGCCGAGGCCGTCGTACTGGGCCCCCTGGTCGTCGAACCCGTGGCCGATCTCGTGACCGATCACGGCGCCGATGCCGCCGTAGTTCTCGGCCGGGTCGGCCTCGGGCGAGAAGAACGGCTTCTGCAGGATGCCCGCCGGGAAGCAGATCTCGTTGGTGCCGGGGTTGTAGTAGGCGTTGACCTGCTGGGGCAGCATCAGCCACTCGTCGCGGTCGACCGGGGCACCGATCTTGGCCAGCTGTCGGGCCGTCTCGAAGGCCGACGCGGACGCCACGTTGTGCAGCAGCTCGCCCGGCACGAAGGTCAGCCTCGAGTAGTCGCGCCACGTGGCGGGGTAGCCGATCTTGGGACGGAACTGGTCGAGCTTGTCGAAGGCCCGCTGCTTGGTCTCGTCGCTCATCCAGTCCAGGGCAGTGATCGAGCGGCGGTAGGCGACCAGCAGGTTCGCGACCAGCTCGTCCATCATCGCCTTGGCGCGGGGCGGGAAGTGCCGTGCGACGTACTCCCGGCCGAGCGCCTCACCCATCGCACCCTCGACCAGCTGGACCCCCCGCTTCCAGCGCGGCCGCAGCTCGGGCGTGCCGCTGAGGGTGCGGCCGTAGAAGTCGAAGCTGGTCTGCACGAACGAGTCGGGCAGGTACGCCGCGCTCGCGCGCACGACGGCCGCCAGCAACCAGGCGCGCCACGCCTCGATGGGCGTCTCGTCGAGCACGGTCGCGAGGTGCTCCAGGTACGACGGCTGGCGCACGCAGGTCTCGAACAACGTCTCCCTGCTGCCGCCGAGCTGGGTCACCCAGCCGGTCCAGTCGAAGGAGGGGCTCAGCTCCTGGAGCTCCGCGAAGGTCTTCAGGTTGTAGCTGCGGATCACGTCGCGGGTCTCGGCGCGCTCCCAGTGGCCCTCGGCCAGCCGGGTCTCCAGCCGCAGCACCGTCGCCGCCGCGGCGGCGGGGTCGTCCTCCTCGATGGAGGCGAAGACCTTCTCGAGGTACGCGACGTACTTCTCGCGGATCTCCGCGAACTTGTCGTCGCGGTAGTAGGACTCGTCGGGCAGCCCGAGGCCGCCCTGCGTGAGGTAGACGATGTTGCGGTCGGCGTCGCGGTCGTCGTTGTTGACGTAGGAGCCGAAGAGGCCGTTGCCGCCGATGCGCTCGAAGTCGCCGAGGAACGACGCCAGCTCACGGACGTCGCGCAGCGCGCGGGCCGCGTCGAGCAGCGGCCGCAGCGGCGCGGTCCCGAGGCGCTCGACCGCCTCCTCGTCCATGAACGAGGCGTAGAGCACGCCGATCTTGTGGGAGTCCGCGTCGTCGCCTCCCGAGGCGGCGAGCGACTCGATGATCGCGTGCACCTGCTGCTCGGACTGGTCGGTCAGCTCGACGAACGGGCCCCAGCTCGACCGGTCGACCGGGATCTCGGCCTCGTCCAGCCAGCGGCCGTTGACGTGGCCGAACAGGTCGTCCTGCGGCCGGATGTCCAGGTCCATGCCCGCGCGGGCGTCTTGGAGGGTGCTCACGGCGTCGAAGAGTAGTCCGAGCCTGGTCGGGTTTGCGGACGCGGCCCCGCGGGCACCAGTCAGGCATGGTCCCCTCGCACCGACGCGTCCTGGCGGGCGTCGCCTCGGCCGCGGCTCTGACGCTGCTGCCTCTCGCCACCGTGTCGGGAGCAGCGACGGCGTCCTCCTGGCGGCCTCCCGCCACGCTGTCCCGCGTCTCGGGGGCGGGCCACGTGACCCTGGCCGACCTCGGCGTCGGCCCGAGGGGCGACGCGGTCGCGGTGTGGGTGCAGACCCGGCGGGGCGGCTACCAGGTGCGCGCCGCCACCCGTGGCCGGCACGGCGGGTGGTCGCGTGCGCGGGCACTGTCGGGCTGGTTCCCCTGGTCGCCCAGCGGCCCGTCGTCGTACGGCGGTCGCCCGCAGGTGGCGGTCGACCGGCGGGGAGCGGCGACGGTCGTGTGGTCGCAGGCGTACGGCGACACCGTGCGGGTGCGCGCGACGACCCGGTCCGCCTCGGGCCGGTGGTCGGCGCCCCGATGGCTGTCCTCCCGGCGTGCGCTCGGGGTCGACCCGCAGGTGGCCACCTCTGTCGCGGGCACCGTCGTGACCTGGAGGAAGGGCCGGCCCTTCGGCGATCCCCGTCTGCTGGCGCGGTACCGGCCGCGCGGCGGCGGGTGGACCGGCACCCTGCGCCTGGACGACGAGCCGTTCGTGCAGCTCGGGGCGGAGCACGCGGTCGTCGACGCCACGGGGCGCGCCACGGTGGTGTGGGACGAGGATCGAGAGAAGCCGTGCTGCGACGGGCGGGTCCGGGTCGCGACCTACGCCCCGGGGGCGCCGGACGGCTGGGCGGTCGAGACGCTGTTCGAACGCACCAACCACGCGCACCAGCCGCAGATCGACCTGGCGGCCGACGGCACCGTCGGCGTCGCGTGGACCGACTACGACCGGGTCCTGATCGCGCGCCGGGCACCCGGCGGCGCGTTCGGGGCCGCGGAGCAGGTCGCGCAGCTCGGGGCGAGGAGCCTGCCCGACCTCGTCGGCCTCGGCCTCACCGCAACCGGTGGGGCCGTCGTGGGCTGGACCCGGCTCGACCTCGACACCGGCGCCCGGGGCGCCATGGTGTCGGCACAGACGACGCCGGGATCGGCGTGGACGCGCGAGCGGGTCTCCGCGCCGGCCAAGGAGCCGTTCTTCACGCCGTTCTTCCCGTCGCTGGCCGTCGACGCGCAGGGCGGCGCCACGATGACCTGGCAGGTGCAGAACAACCAGATCCACCGGTGGTACCGCGCGTACGTGCGGCACCGCACCCCGTCGGGCACCTGGGGCCGAGCGGTGCGGCTCGGCCGGGTGACGTCCTCGGAGAGCCTCGGCACCGACGCCTCCGGCACGGTGACGGCGCTGTGGCTCGCGGGCCGTCGCGGCCGGCCGGCCGACACCTGCTGCACCGCGGTGCAGGCCCGGGTGCTGCCGGCGGGCGGCTGACGGACGAGCCGAGGTTCAGCGGACGCGGACGACCGACTTGCCGAGGGTGAGTCGGTCGTCCATGTCCTGGAGCGCGCGGCCGACCTCGTCGAGGTCGTACGTCGCCCCGATCGGTGGGTCGATCGCCCCGGACTCGAGGAGCGGCAGCAGCGCGGCCCACTGCTGCTGCATGTAGCCCGGCCGCGCCATCGCATAGCCGCCCCACCCGACGCCGCGGACGTCGACGTTGTTGAGCAGCAGCCGGTTGACCTTGACCTCCGGGATCCCCTGGCCGGACGCGAACCCGACGACCAGCAGCCGCCCCAGGGGGGCCAGCACGCGCAGGGAGTCCATGAAGACGTCGCCGCCCACCACGTCCACCACGACGTCCACGCCCCGGCCGTCGGTCAGCCCGAGCACGGCGTCCTTGAACCCGTCGATGAGCACCGCGTCATCGGCGCCGGCGGCCCTCGCGTAGGCGGCCTTCTCCTCCGTCGAGACGACCGCGACCACCCGGGCGCCGAGCCCCTTGGCGACCTGGACGCTCGCCGTACCGACCCCACCTGCGGCCCCGTGCACGAGCACGGTCTCGCCGGCCCGCAGCCCGCCGCGCTCGACCAGGGCGAACTGGGCGGTCAGGTAGTTCAGCGGGAGCGCGGCCGCCTTCTCGAAGCTCACCGAGTCCGGGAGCGCGAACGCCCAGTCCGCCGGGATGACCGCGCGCTCGCCGGCGCCGCCGTAGGGCACCACGCCGGCCACCCGCTGCCCCGGTGCGAACCCCGGGCCGCTGACCACGGTGCCGGCCACGTCGACGCCCAGGGTGAAGGGCGGGTCCGGCCGCAGCTGGTAGAGCCCCTTGGTCAGCAGCAGGTCCGGGAACGAGATCCCGACCGCGTGCACCTCGAGGAGCACGTCGCGCTCGCCGGCCGAGGGTTCCGCGACCTCGTGGACCACGACGTCGGCGGGACCGGTGGTGGTCAGGACCTGGGCGGCGCGCATGCCTCGATCATGGCCCACGCGTCCCTGGCCGCCGTCGTCGGTTTCCCCCGTCGAGCCGCCGTCAGCCCGGGTTGACGATGGCGTTGGCCTCGAAGTGCATGGGGTCGGTGTAGCGCCAGTGGCCGCCCCAGGTGAAGCCCCAGCTCTCGAAGACCGCGACGACGCGCCGGTCCATCTGCCCGACGGTGCCGCGCTGGTTGCCGGGCACGTTGAGGTCCAGGGCCAGGCCGAAGGCGTGGTTGGAGAGCGTGGTGGTGCCGGCGATGAACCGCGGGTAGTAGCACCCGGCGTACTCGTCGGGATGGATCTCGTCGGCCAGGCCGAGGTCCACGATCTCGGAGAGCGCAGCCCGCAGCTGCGGGAAGATCAGCTTGTTGCAGGTGACCGAGCCGAGGATCGGCACCTCCTCGGTGGTGATGTGCCCGGCCACCCACGACGCCTCGGGGGCGATGTGGCCGCCGCCGAGGACCCGGTAGTTGTAGATCCCGACGGCATTGCCCACCGAACCGACGAGGTACGCCGTCTGCTGCACGGAGATGTCGAGCCCGAGCCGGGCCGCGATGTCGAGCCGCTGGACCGAGGCGGCGTCGCCCGCGATCCGCTCGATCGGCTTGCGCACCGACTCGGGTGCCCGCAGCGGGTAGGTGGAGACGATGAGGGCGTTGCCGGGCTTCATCCCGAGCTGCTCCCCGACGGCGGTGTCGACCACGGCGTCGACGGTCGGGATCTGCGGCGCGAACGCCCCGATGGCCACCTTGGGCGCGTCCTTGCCACTACCGAGCTTCAGGGTGCGGGCGTGGCGCGGGATCCGCTTCTTCAGGTCCTGCACGACGGCGAGCTGGCCGGCTGCTACCCGGTCCCACTCCTCCTTCAGGTCCGCGCTCTCGACCGGCGTGTAGTTGCGGTAGGTGGAGGGGTCGACGGCCGCCAGGTTGATCGCGCGGTTCTGGATGCTGACCTGGGCCATCGACATCTGCTCGACGCTGCGCACGCCCTTCACCTGGCGGATCCGGTCGACGACGTCATCGGTGAGGGTGTCCTTGCTGAACACCAGGATGTCGGCGGCCCGCAGCGCCCCCCGGCGGGGGCCGACACCCTTCGGCGTCGGGTCGGCCGTCGGTGAGGTCTCGCCCGCCGAGGTGACCGTCGGGGACGGCGTACGGCGCGGGGCCGCGGTCTCGGAGTCGTCGTCACCGCAGGCACCCAGCACGGCCGCGAGCAGCACGACGGCCAACGCCGCGCGCACGCTCCTGCGCCCTCCCCCACCCACCGCACCAGGGTAGGTGGCCCTCACGAGCCGCCCTTCATCCACAGCCAGTCCCCGATAGTCCCCGACACGGCGGGCGTCAGGCGGACTGGGCGACCGAGGCCTCCTGGAATGACCCGGGGATGGTGAACCAGGAGACGACACCGCCGAGCATCAGCAGGCCGGCGCAGATGATCGTGGCCGAGTGGAAGGCGGCGTCGAACACGGCCGGGTCGGCGTAGTCGGTGCCGCTGAGGCCGACGGCGACCGGGAGCGCCGCGACGGCGAGCAGCGAGCCGGCGCGGGCCACCGCGTTGTTGATGCCGCTGGCGATGCCGGTGTGCTCGTCGGGCGCCGCGGCGAGCACGGTCGCGGTCAGCGTCGCGACCATCAGGGCCAGGCCCAGGCCGAAGACGGTGAGGCCGGGGAGCACGTCGCGCCAGTAGTTCACGTCGGCGCCGACCCCCAGCAGCATCAGCGACGCGACCCCCATCACGATCGGGCCGACGGTCATCGGGATGCGCGGCCCGATCCGCTGGCCCAGCGCGCCGCCGCGGGAGGCGAAGAGCAGCATGCACAGGGTGATCGGCAGGGTGGCCAGACCGGCCTCGAGTGCGCCGTAGCCGCTGACGGTCTGCAGCTGCAGGACCAGGAAGAACAGCACGGCGCCGAGGGCGGCGTACACGAGCAGGGTCATCGCGTTGGCCGCGCTGAAGGTGCGGTCACCGAACAGCTCCAGGGGCATCATCGGCTGGCGCTCCCGGCGCTCGGCCACCAGGAACGCCACCGCGGTGCCGATGCCGATCAGGCCGGCCCACGGCGCCAACGGCTGGCCCCACTCGATCAGGCCGTAGGTGATCCCGCCGAGCGCCAGCGCCGCCAGGGTGGCGCCGAGGATGTCGAAGTGCTCGGGGGCGTGGGGGTCCCGGGTCTCGGGCACCCAACGCTGCGCGATCACGACGGCGAGCACGGCGAGGGGCAGGTTGATCAGGAAGATCCAGCGCCAGGAGGCGTACTCGACCAGCGCGCCGCCCACGAAGGGCCCGATGGCCGCCGCGATGCTGCCCAGCCCCGACCAGGAGCCGATCGCGCGGGGGCGGCTCGCGGGCTCGAACGCTCCCTGGATCATCGCCAGGCTGCCGGGGGTCAGCAGGGCCGCGCCCACGCCCTGGAGGATGCGGGCCAGGATCAGCACCAGCACGCTGGGGGCCAGTCCGCACAGCAGCGAGGCCAGCGCGAACCACACGGTGCCGACCACGAAGACCCGTCGCCGCCCGTAGCGGTCGCCCAGCGAACCGCCCAGCAGGATCAGCGCCGACATCGTCAGCAGGTAGCCGTTGGTGATCCACTGCAGCTGGGGCAGGCTCGCGCCGAGGTCCTCACCGATCGTGCGCAGCGCCACGTTGACGACCGTGCCGTCGAGCAGCGTCATCCCGGAACCGAGCACCGCGGCGGCCACGATGGCCCGCCCGGTCCTGCTGCCGTAGACCACCCCGCCGGTCGACTCGGTCATGGGTGGCCAACCGTCCCTCGTCCTGGTGTCTTCCCGCAGGCTACTTTCTCGTCATGGCCATCCTCCACGACGCCACCCTCACCCCCGGCAAGCGCGACCTGATGAGCCGCTGGCTGCCGACCCGCTCCTGGTTCGACGGAGACCTGGACCGCAAGCCGGTCGGCTCCTTCCGCTTCGACGACCCGGCCGGCGAGGTCGGGGTGGAGTGCTTCCTGCTGGGCGGCGAGGGCGCGTCCACGCTGCTCATCCCGATGACCTATCGCGGCGCCCCGGTCGCCGGCGCCGAGGAGCACCTGATCGGCGCCACCGACCACTCGGTGCTCGGGCCGCGGTGGGTGTACGACGGGTGCGCCGACCCCGTGGCCGTCTCGGCCCTGCTCACGGCGATCGCCACGGGCGGTCACGAGGCCGCGCTGACGATGGAGAAGGACGGCGAGATGGTGACGTTCGAGCCCACCTGCCGCGTGGTCGGCAGCGGCTCCGCCACGGCACCGGTCGAGGCGACGTCGGTCGACCTGGTCGAGGACGGCGACCCGACGGTGACCCGGGCCGGAGAACGCGAGCTGGTCGTGGCCCGCGTCATCGGTACCTCGCTGTCGGGCGCCGAGACGCTGACCGCGCAGTGGGGCGACCACGAGCCCGTCGTCGTCGCCGTGCTCCGCTGACGAGTCCTCAGCCCTTCACCACGTGGGCCGACAGCCAGGCGATGTCCTCGGCCGTGGCCTCCGGGCTGCCCGACGGCTGCATCACGTGGCTGAGCACCAGCCGCACCACCATGTCGATCAGCGCGTCGAGCCGCGGGGGTGGGAGCGGGACGTCGTACGCCGCCACCCGGGTCCGCACCACGTCCTTCGCCGTCCCGAGCAGCGACTCGGAGTTGGTGGTGAGCAGCGGCAGCAGTTCGGTGTCGGCGCCGTGCGTGGCGGAGACGACGGCCTTGAGCAGGCGGTTGTCCTGCGCCAGCTCCAGCACCCCGCAGCACGCGTCACGGATCGCGTCCACCAGGTCGTCGGGGTGGGCGTCGAAGGCCCGCTCGACCTCGGCGAGGAACAGCGCCAGCTCGCGCAGCACCATCTCCTCGGCCAGCCGGGGCTTGGTGCCGATCTCGTTGTAGACCGTCTGCCGGCTGACGCCGACCCGCTCCGCGAGCTTGCCCATCGTGATGGCGGCCCAGCCCGTCTCGGTCGTCAGCTCGGCCGCGGCCGCGACGATCCGCTCGTGGGTCGTCACCGGGGCTGAGCTCACGCCTCCAGTATCGCGGTCAGGCCTCCACCCGCTCGGTCGGCACGAAGTCGACCTCAGGCCCTCGACGCTCAGCCGAGATGCTCCAGCTGTTGCGCGAGGGCCGCCAGGTCGGCCGCGCCGGGCACCCCGCGGGCCGCGAGCGCCCCCGCCCGCGCGGCTACGTCCGCCACGCCGACCGGACGATCGGACGACGGGCCGTAACCCTTGAGGACCTGCGCCAGGTCGGCGACCGCCGAGGCCAGGGCGAGCGAGTCCGACATGGGCGCCTCGGGATCGGCGGCCACCAGCGGAACGCTCGCTCCCCCGGGTGCCTCCGTGCCCGGCGTCTTCCAGAGCACCTTGGCCGTGCCGATGGGGGTGCCCGGCTCGACACCCGGCGCCAGCACCACCTCGTAGAGGGCGGAGGCCCGGTGGCCGGCCCCGAGCTCGCCGGCGTCGGCCGACAGGTCGCCGAACGACTCGTCGTCCATGCCGCGGTTCTCGTAGCCGACCAGCCGGTACGACGTCACCAGCTCGGGGTCGAGCTCGACCTGCGCGCGGGCGTCGTCGGCGACCGGCGAGAGCAGTGCGGTGAGCTCGTCGACGTACACGTGCCGGGCCTGCTCGTAGGTGTCGACGTAGCGGTAGAAGCCGTCGCCCTGGTCGGCCAGCTGCTCCATCAGGTGGTCGTCGTAGTTGCCCATGCCGTAGCCGACGGTCACCAGGTGGATGCCCAGCCGGCCCTCCTCGGCGATGGTCGCGACGATGCCCTCGGGCCCGGTCATGCCGACGTTGGCGACGCCGTCGGAGCAGAGCACGACCACGTTGATGCCGCCCGGCCGGTAGGCCTGGCGCGCCTGCTCGTAGCCGACCCGCAGGCCGTCGGCCAGGTTCGTGCTGCCTCGCGGGGTGAGCCCGTCGACGGCCGCCATCACGTCGGCCCGTTCCGCCACGGGAGTCGGCGGCAGCACCACCTCGACCTGGTCGTCGAACCCGACCACGGACACCGTGTCGTCGGGGCGCAGCGACTCGGCCAGCAGCCCCAGCGAGTCCTTCACCAGGCCGATCCGGTTGCCCATGCCCATGCTGCCCGAGCGGTCGACGACCAGGGTGAGGTTGACCGACGGGCGCTCCTCGGCCGGGACGTCGCGGGCCGTGACCGCGACCCTGACGAGCTGGGTCCCCGGCACGTCGCCGGGGCGGACCCCCGACTCGGCGCGGACGGCGAGGTCGGCGTCGGTGGGCGCCGGGTCGTCGTACGCGAAGGCGTTGACCCACTCCTCGGCCCGCACCGACGCCGCAGGAGGGCGTTGGCCCTGGGCGGCGTAGGCCTGGGCGATCCGGTAGGAGCCGTCGTCGACGTCGAGGGCGAAGGTCGACCTGGGGTCGACACCGGCGTCGATGTAGCCGTTGACGCCCTCGTCGACGAACGTGTTGCCGGGTGGCACCGAGGGCTGGGCGGCGGGTTCGCCGTAGCTGCCGCCCGCGTCCTGCGCGGCCTGCGGCGGGTAGGCCCCGTCGGTCGGATCCCCGTCGCCGCCACAGGCCGTGAGGCCGGTGGCGAGGACCGCGAGGAGGAGGACGGGAACACCGGTCCGGAGGCGCGTCGCGTGAGTGGTCATGGGCGTGCGACGGGGTCGCGCCGCGACCCGTTCCCGTTACGGCCCTTCGCGACCGGATCGTGACCCGACTGTCACGCCCACGTGATCGGGGCGCCGCGCCACGGAGCGAGGGCGCGGTCCTCGACCTCGAGCTCGTCGGAGCGGTTCCACAGCGTCAGGTAGACGGCGACGGCCTCCCCCTCGAGGCGTACGTCGGCGGCCGCCGCCTCCGCCCGGGGCACGGTGGTCGTCACGGCGGGGCGCTCCGACGTCTCCACCAGCCAGGCCCGCTCCGACTCCTCGACCAGCACGCCGATCGTGAGCGGGTCCGCGGTACGCAGCCGGCTCTTGCCGCGCGTCATGAAGCCGGCCAGCAGCTCGTCGATGCCGTCCAGGGCGACCGCGGGATCGATCCAGGTGTCCGAGGCCCTCGGGTGACGGCCGAGCGCCGCCGCCAGCGCGTCGACCGCGTGGATGGTCGTCTCGTGGCACTGGCGCCGGGCCCAGAACGCCCGCGGCGGCGGCGCGTCGTTGAGGAAGACGACGGTGCGCACGTCGTCGGCGGCCGCCGTGATGGCGGCCACCAGGTCGACCGCGCCGTCGCGCAACCAGTCCACGGGGCTGGCCGCCCGGCGCCCGGCCCGCTCGGTGGCGTCCACCTCGATGCTGCGGCCGCGGAGGTTGGCCGCCGCCCAGCGGTGCACCATCCCCTGGTGGCCGATCAGGCGCCGTACGGTCCAGTCGGGGCAGGTCGGCACCGGCGCCTCCAGCCCGGCGTCCTGCGCAGCCCTCGCGAACGCCGACACCGCGTCGCGCAGGGCGACCAGGTGCTGCTCGGGCGTCAACGTGGTGGGCACGCCGCGAACGATCTCACGCCGCGACCGTTCCCGGCCTGGGGTTATCTGGCCCCCGGCGAGCCCTCGGGGCACGCCGCAACGCATGTAACGCGGTGTTTGATGGTCCTACCCAGCGTTTGAACGCTGGGGAAGTCGACCCAAACACCGCGTTACATGCCGGACGGCGGCGCTACAGGGGCCGGACGGTGACCACGCTCGTGTCGAAGGTGCCGTCGTTGTCCTCGTCGATCAGGACCGTGATCGTCTGGGTGTCCTTGCCGTAGACGAGCGTCCCGACCCGGCGCAGCTGCACGGTGCCCGAGCCGTCCTCGACCGTGGTCACGAAGCCCACCTCGCGGCCGCGGCTGTCGAGGGTCATCGAGACGCGGCGGACCTGGTCGAACGCGCCGTCGCCGTCCAGGTCGTCGCTCATCACGAAGCCGGTCAGGTTGCCCCGCTGGTCGAAGAAGTCGGTCTCGACCGACCGGGACTGCAGCACGCCGTCGACGCTGCTCCTCCTGGACGAACCCGGTGGAGTTGCCGCGCTTGTCGAACGTCTGCGCGAACGTGTCCACCGTGGTGACCCCGCCCTCGACGGTCGTCGTCACCCCGGAGATCGGGCGTCCCTGGGCGTCGTAGGCCTGCGTGCCGTCCCGGACGATGTCCACGGTCCCGTCGCCGTCGAGGTCGTACTCGGTGTGGTCGGTCAGGCGGTTGCCGTGCTGGTCGACCGTGCCCGAGAAGGTCACCCGATCGCTCAGGGTGGCATTGCCGTTGGCGTCGAGGCTGTATGTCGTGTCCTGGCCGGAGATCACGTTGCCCTTCCGGTCGTAGGTCGAGGTGCTCGTCAACCGCTCGTCCGGGGCCTGCGGCGTGGCGGCGAAGTCGCGGTCCTCCACGACCTGCGTCAGGTTCCCCCGCTTGTCGTAGGTGAAGGTGTCGTCGAGCACCAGATCGTCGTCGGGCCCGGGCCCGTTGCTGGCCTCGAAGTGCAGCGTCAGGTGCGACCACGCTGGTCCAGCGTGAAGCGCTCGACGTCGGTGCCGTCGATCGTGCCGTCCGCCCCCTCGTCGTAGGTGGTGATGACGGCCACGAGGTTGCCGCGCTGGTCGTAGGAGAAGGTGCTCACGGACACCGTCGGCGCCTCCGGCCCGTCACCGTCACCGTCGAACACCCGGACGATCTTCTCGGTGCGGTCGCCGGAGCCGTAGGTGAAGGTGGACTCCTGGGAGAACTCCACGGTGCCGTCGCCCAGGACCGTGCTGTCGACCGCGTGCACCACGCGACCCTGGTTGTCGCGCTCCTCGGTGGAGCTGTCGGTCACCGACTCCCCGGTTGCGAGATCGGTGGTGGTCTCGCTGAACACGACGACGGGACCGGTCTGGCTCAGCCTGACGACCCCGCCGTACGGCGAGCCGGCGGGTCCGAGGGAACCGCCGCCCGGCGCGGCGGAGGCCGACGCCGCGGGTGCGGCGAGGGCGGCGGCCAGCGCGAGCACCACCAACGGGCGTGCGGCCGGACGGACGAACGAGCTGACGACGTGCTGCATGGGCCCTCCCCAGGACGACGGCGAGGACTCCGAGGTCCCCGCCAGTCCTGTGACCGTAAGTCAGCCGCCGCCGCAGTTGGAAGGTGTTGGCGTCGACGAATCGGGCGAGTTCGCCCGAAGTGTCAGCCAGCCGACGTTGTCAGCTCTTCAGCGGCGTGGAATCCGGGCGGAAGTCGGCTGTCGTACAGACCTGCGCCTTCAACGGCAGCCGCCACGTGTGCTTGAGGCTCGGCACCCGCAAGGTCACGAGCGTGGCCGTCGCCTCCTGGCAGTCGTCGGCCGGGACCGGGCCGGGGTCGGTCCAGTGGATCACCGTGGTCGCGGTCTCGCCCGGCGCGAGGGTGACCATGCCGCTCCCGCCGCTGAGCGCGCCCTTGACCCCGAGCGGACCGGCGAAGTCCCGGAACGCCGCCTTGGTCGCGGTGCCGGCCGCACAGGTGTCGTCGCCGACGTTGGTCAGCCGGACGGTGAGGAACCGGCTCCCTGCGGCGCCCTCGAGGCGTCCCTTGACGACGTACAGGCCGTCGGCGGTGCACGGCGCGGCCGCGGCGGCGACCACCGGCGTCGGGCTGAGGGCGACGACGGTCCCGGCAACGGCCAGCCCGACGGCGGTGATGGCTCGAAGACTGATGGGGGCCCAGGCCCCCCGGGCTGTGCGTGTGTTCATCTGGTGCCTCCCCTGGACGGGGTCCCGGTGCGGGACCTTCCTGGTCTCCTGTCAGTGTGACGCGGCGCTGGGGGGTCCGGTTGTGGCGGCCCGGGGCAATGCGGGAGATTGGGGGGGTGAGCAGCGCACTCCCCTTCGGCATCGACTTCGGCGGATCCGGCATCAAGGGTGCGCCGGTGGACCTGGACAACGGCGACTTCGCCGCCGACCGGGTCCGGATCAAGACCCCCAAGCCGTCGACGCCCGAGGCGGTCGCCCAGGCGTTCGCCGAGCTGCTCGAGCAGTTCCCGGACTCGACAGGGTCCGTGGGTGTCACGGTGCCGGCGGTGGTCCGGCACGGCGTGGTCAGCTCGGCCGCCAACATCGACCGCGGCTGGATCGGCACCGACATGGACGCGCTGATCACGAACGCCACCGGCCGCGACGTGCACGTGGTCAACGACGCCGACGCCGCCGGCCTGGCCGAGGTGCGGTTCGGGGCGGCCAAGGGACGGCGCGGCCTGGTGATCGTGACGACGCTGGGCACGGGCATCGGGTCGGCGATCGTCTACGAGGGAGTGCTGGTGCCCAACTCCGAGCTCGGGCACCTCGAGATCGACGGGCACGACGCCGAGAAGCGGGCGGCCAGCTCGATCAAGGACGAGGAGGGTCTCTCCTACCCGGAGTGGGCCAAGCGACTGACGGTCTACTACCGGACCCTGGAGAAGCTGTTCTCGCCCGACCTGTTCGTGGTCGGCGGCGGCGTCAGCAAGGACGCCGACCAGTTCATGGACCTGATCGACATCGAGACCGAGATCGTGCCCGCCAAGCTGCAGAACCGCGCGGGGATCGTCGGGGCCGCGCTGTGGGCCGCCGAGGCCGGCGACGAGAGGCCCTGACCTCGCGGTAGGCGGCGTCGCTCAGCCCGCAAGCGCCTTCTCGACGTCGGCCTCGAGGTCGGCCGGCTCGCGCTTGGGGCCGAACCGGGCGAGCACCCGGCCGTCGCGGCCGATCAGGAACTTGGTGAAGTTCCAGTCGATGTCGGCGCCGCGCGGGCCTTCCTTCTCCGACCGCAGCCACGCGAACAGCGGGTGGGCGCCGTCGCCGTTGACCTCGACCTTGCTGAACATCGGGAAGGTCACGCCGTACGACGTCTCGCAGAACTGCGCGATCTCGTCCTCGGAGCCGGGCTCCTGGTTGCCGAACTGGTCGCACGGGAAGCCGAGGACGGCGAACCCCTCCGCCCGGTGGTCCTCGAAGAGCTGCTCCAGACCGGCGTACTGCGGGGTGAATCCGCACTGGGACGCGGTGTTGACCACGAGCACGACCTGGCCGTCGTACGACGAGAGGTCGACGTCCTGGCCGTCGATGTCACGGGCGCTGAAGTCCCCCAGCGAGGATCCGAGAGTGCTCACGCTGGCGAGTCTGCCACCCCGGCCCTGATCGCCGCGGCGACGGCCTGGGGCACCGCGGAGTTGAACACGCTGGGGATGATGAAGTTGGGGTTGATCTCCTCGTCCTTGACCACGTGGGCGATCGCGTCCGCGGCGCGCAGCAGCATGTCGAGGGTGATCTCCGTGGCGCGCGCGTCGAGCAGGCCGCGGAAGACGCCGGGGAAGGCCAGCACGTTGTTGATCTGGTTGGGGTAGTCGGAGCGGCCGCTGGCCACCACCGCGGCGTACTTGTCGGCCTCCGCCGGGTCGACCTCGGGGTCGGGGTTGGCCAGTGCGAAGACGACCGCGTCGGGGGCCATGTCCTTGATCCACAAGGGATCCAGCACGCCCGGGGCGCTGACCCCCACGAACACGTCGGCGCCGCGGAGGCCGTCGTGCAGGGTGCCGCGGACCTTGCGCGGGTTGGTGCGGGAGGCGAGCTCTGCCTTGGCCGCCGGGAGCTCGGTGTCGTCGGCGGACAGGCAGCCCTCGCGGTCCCAGACCACGATGTCCTTGATGCCGGCGGCCAGCATCAGCGTCACGATGGCGGTGCCCGCGGCGCCCGCCCCGGCCACCACGACCCGGACGTCGGCGAGCTTCTTGTCCACCACGCGCAGCGCGTTGGTCAGCGCGGCCATCACCACGATCGCCGTGCCGTGCTGGTCGTCGTGGAACACGGGGATGTCCAGGCTGGCGCGCAGCCGGGCCTCGATCTCGAAGCACCGCGGGGCGGCGATGTCCTCGAGGTTGATCCCGCCGAACCCGGGAGCGATCATCTCGACCGCCCGGACGATCTCGTCGGTGTCCTGGCTGGCCAGGCAGATCGGCCAGGCGTCGATGTCGGCGAACCTCTTGAACAGCGCCGCTTTGCCCTCCATCACCGGCAGGGCGGCGCCGGGCCCGATGTTGCCGAGCCCCAGGACCGCGCTGCCGTCGGTGACCACCGCGACGGTGTTGCCCTTGATGGTCAGCCGCCGGACGTCCTCCGGGTGTTCGGCCAGCGCCATGCTCACCCGGCCGACGCCGGGCGTGTAGGCCATGGAGAGGTCGTCGCGGGTGCGCAGCGGCACCTTGGACCGGACCTCGATCTTGCCGCCGAGGTGGAGCAGGAAGGTGCGGTCGCTGACCTTGTAGACCTCGACCCCCTCGACCTCCTTGACGCATGCGACGACGCGTTCGGAGTGGGCCGCGTCCGCCGCGCTGCAGGTCACGTCGACGACCAGCCGGTCGTGGCTGGAGTCGGCGACGTCGATGGCCGTCACGATCCCGCCCTCCCGCGCGATCGCCGTCGCCACCTTCCCGACCACGCCGTGGTCGGGCGCGGTGTGCAACCGCATGGTGATCGAGTACGAGGACGGGGTGGCGGACATGCCGGTCAGCCTGACCCGGTTGGCTTGTTACGGGCAAGTACGGGTCGCGCCGGTGTGCGACGGAGGGAGCCGAGCAGGAGGGCCAGGGCCAGGACCTGGGCCACCAGGACGACGAGGACGATCGGGAGGCGGCCGTGGGGGTAGAGCCAGCCGGCGACGGCGCCGCCGGCGAGGGCCGCCAGCCCCTGGACGGCTGCGAAGGCGCCGTACGCCGTGCCGAGACGGGCGCGCGGGACGGTCTCGGCGACCAGGGCCTTGACCGTGGAGTCGAGGATCCCGGTCGCCAGCCCCCAGACCAGGATCCCGGCCACCGCGGTGGCGAGCGAGGGCGCGAACGCCAGGAACGGCACCAGGGCCACGAGCGGTGGCAGGACCAGCAGGGTCTTGCCACCGACCCGGTCGTAGGTGAATCCGGTGGCCAGGGCCGAGACCGCCTCGACGCCCATCGCGGCGGCATACACGACCGGCACCCAGGCCACGTCGAGCAGGTTGTCGGAGACCAGGTGGAAGGACAGCACCCCGAAGGTCAGCAGCCCGAAGGTCGAGAGGGCGCAGGCCAGCGTGAGCAGGTGGTAGGACCGCGGCAGCGGCCCGTCGGGGACCACGTCCACGGCCGGCCGCGGGCCGGGCGCCGTCAGCGCGGTGCGGAGCCGGAGCAGCAGCACCATCGCCACCGCCCCGGGCACCGCGAGGATCGCGAGTCCCGGCCAGATCGCCCCGGTCAGGGCCAGCACGCCGGCCACCAGCAACGGCCCGGCGAACGCGCCCACTTGGTCCAGCGCCTTGTGCACCGCGAACCCACGGCCCCTGCCGACCGTCCGGGCCGCGTCGGCCAGCAGCACCGACTTCGACGGTGATCGGACGGCCTTGCCGGAGCGCTCCAGGAACACCAACGTGCAGGCCAGGGCCAGCCCGGCCGCGCCCACGAACGGCGCGACGGCCATCAGGGGCACGCACACGACCGTCATGGCGTACCCGGTCACCGTCCAGCTCCAGTAGCGGCCGGAGCGGTCGGCCATCGGGCCCGAGTACAGCCGGAACCCCAGGGCCGCCGCCTCCCCGGCCCCCGTGACGAGACCGACGACCAACGCCGAGGCACCCAGGGACGCAAGGTAGGGGCCGGTCACCGCCCGGGCTCCCTCGTAGACCATGTCGGCCGCCAGGCTGACCACCCCGAACCAGGCGACGACCCGCCAGGGAGTCATCCCACCAGCGGACCACGGGCCCGCACGGGTGAGCCCACCGGCACCGGGTTGTGGTGGCCGCGCAGCACCACGACGACCCGGCGCTCGCCGGCGTCGACGACGACCTCGTCCGGGCCGCTGGAGACGACCGGGCCGACCAGCTCGTAGAGGTCGGCCCCGGTGCTGGTCAGCGTGCCCGGCCCCGCGTGCTCGGCGGGTTCGAGGTCCGCGTCGGCCGCGAGCCGCACGGGCGGCCGGCGACGGCCGACCTTGACCCACCACAGCCCGACGACGAGCACCAGCAGGTCGGCGCCGATCGTCAGCACCCACGGGGTCCGGCTGGTGACCTCGCCCTCGACGCGGTGGGCGGTGGGGCGGTCCTCCAGGACGCGCACCCCGATCCGGTCCGTCGTCGAGGCCTCGAGGTACGCCGCCCGGTCGACCTCGGCGGAGAAGTTGCGCTGGTCGGGGTCGATGTTCTTCGGCAGCCGGAAGGCCACCAGGTAGCTGTCGCCGTTGCGCGTCGCCTTCAGCACCGACGCGCTGACGTCCACCCCCTGGCGCTCGACGCGGGCCCGGGTCAGCAGCGTCGAGACGAGTGGAAAGGTCAGCACCACCAGCATCAGCACCACGAACAGCAGCCGGCGGGTACGTGCGTTCCAGGTGAGCCGCATCAGAAGCCACAGGCCTCGGCGGCGTAGGCGTAGGTCTCGGCGGTGACGGCCGGGCTCATGGCCAGCCGGATCTGGGCCGGCCCGCTGCCGGGCCCCCGCCCGCCGATCGTCAGGTTGATGAAGAAGGTCGTCCCCCCGGTCGCGGACCCGAACGCGTGGATGTCGCAACGCGCCGGCCGCGCGGGTAGCTCGACGGTCAGCTCGCGGCCGTCCCCGTCCACCCGTTGGCCGACGTTCCAGAAGTTGCCCTCGGCCGACGTGAACAACGGCGTGCCGCTCACGGTGTCGATCGTGTAGGAACCGCCGTGCCCGGCGGGGCGGGCCGTCAGCCGGAAGAGCGCGACCGCGTCCGAGCCCTTCCCCTGCACCCGGATGCCCGGCGACCACTCCAAGGGGGCGATCCGGTCGACGACCAGCTCGGCGCAGCGCTCCTTCGACCAGCGGCCGACGACCGACGTCTCGTCCTCCACGGGCACCTCGGCGACCTCCGCGCCGTACGCCACGGTCACGGTCGCGCCGGTCTCGTGGCCGCCGCACGTGGGTTCGATCAGGTCCAACGTGTAGCCGCGGTAGGAGCCCGACGGGATCGGCCGGAGCCGGCCGGCGACGTCCGGGCGGGTGAGCAGGGCGTCGCGGTAGACGATCCGGCGCGGAGTGATCTGCCGGTCCAGGCCGTTGGTGATCCAGACCTGGAACCTCCCCAGCGCGACGTCCCGGCTGGACTGCTGGAGCTTGGCCGTGAGGGTGCCGCTGAGGGTCGTCGACGGCGCCGGCAGCAGCGTCAGCGTCTTCACCGGCGACGGCGAGGCACCGGCGGAGGCGGACGGCGACGCCGTGGTCAGCGGACCACCCGTCACGTCCGAGCCACCGTCGCCGGACGAGCAGCCGGCCAGGGTGAGCAGGGCGAGCACGACCGCCGCCACGACCGCCCGCCTCACGACCGCCAACCCTGCCAGCATCAGGGCTATGCCGAGCGCGGTGCGTTCGAGCTCGGCGGGATCGACGCTCTCGTCGGCGGCGTGGATGTGGCAGGCGGGCTCCTCGACGCCCAGGAGCAGGATCTCGGCGCCCGGATGGGCGGCGGCGAGCTCGTTGCACAGCGGGATGGCGCCGCCCTGGCCGGCGGTGACCAGGTCGCGGCCGTACGCCGTCCGCATCCCCGCCGCGAGCGCCGCGAAGCCCGGCCCGCGCGTGCCGGCGGCGAACGGCTGCCCCAGGGTCTTGCGCTCGACCATCACCTCGGCCCCCCACGGGGCGCGGGACTCCAGGTGGCGCACGAGCAGCCGCTGCGCCTCGTCCGCGTCCTGGCCGGGCGGCACCCGGAGGTTCACCACCGCCCGGGCCTCGTGCTGGATGGCGGCGGTCACGCCCGCGACCGACGGGGCGTCGATGGCCAGCACGGTGGCGGCGGGGCGCGCCCAGACGGTGTCGGCGACCGAGCCCGACCCGAGCAGCGCCACGCCCGGCAGCACCTGGGCGTCGGCGGCGAACCGCTCGGCGGGGTAGTCGGCGCCCTCCCAGGTCCCGTGGTGCGGCAGCCCGTCCACGGTGGTGTCGCCGGCCTCGTCGCGCAGGGTGGCCAGCAGCGCGATCAGGGCGGCGAGCGCGTCGGGCGCCGCGCCGCCGTACATCCCGGAGTGCGCGGGGCCGGCCATCGTCCGGACGGTGACCAGCACCGACCCGGTGCCCCGCAGACTGGTGGTGACGGTGGGGGTGCCGAGCTCGACGTTGCCGGCGTCGGCGACCAGCATCACGTCCGCGGCGAACAGGTCGGGATCGGTGCCCACCAGCCGGCCCAGCCCGCCGGTCGACATCTCCTCCGAGCCCTCGCAGACGACGCGCACCGCCACCGGCCAGGGCTGCGGGAGCGCGCGCAGCACGGTCAGCAGCATCACGAGGTTGCCCTTGCAGTCGGCGGCGCCGCGGCCGTAGAGGCGGCCGTCCCGTTCCGTCAGCTCCCAGGGCGACGAGGTCCATGCGGCCGGATCCGCCGGCTGCACGTCGTAGTGGGAGTAGAGCAGCACGGTCGGCGGCCCCCTCCGGTCCGGGCGTGTGGCCGATCACCGCGTCGCTGCCGTCGTCGGTCGGCACGCGTCGTACGTCGCCCACGCCGGCCTCCCGGAACAGCGCGACCACCTCCTCGGCGGCGGCCGAGCAGGCGTCGGCGTGCTCGCCGTCGGCGACCGACGGCAGCGCGACCAGACGCCGGAGGTCCTCCATCGCCTGCGGCACCAGGCGGTGGATGGTCTCGACGAGAGTCACGTCAGCTGTTCCAGGTACTCCGGGAGCATCTGCCACCAGGTCGGCCAGTCGTGGTCGTAGTCCGGGCCCCAGTCGTCGACCCGGTTGGGCACGCCCTTGCTGCCGAGCAGGTCAGCGACGCGCCAGGACTCCCCGACGTCCTCCCACTTGCCCGACCCGGAGGCCAGCACCACGAAGCGTCGGCGCAGGGCGTCGAGCGCCGGTCCCTCGAGCCCGGGCAGGAAGTGGACCGGCGAGGAGAAGAACAGGTCGTCGGTGAAGCCGCCGATGAACCGCTCCACGTCGTACGTCCCGCTCATGCAGACCGCGGCGCGGAACAGCTCGGGGTACCGGCAGACCAGGGCCAGCGCGTTGAACGCGCCGATCGAGGCGCCGGCGACGATGACGGCGTTCGGCCCGCCGGTGTCCGCGTGGATCGCGGGGACCACCTCGTGGGCGACCGCCTGCTGGAACTGGTTGAACAGCCAGCAGCGGTACGCCGGGTCGCCGTCGTCCGCCGTCATGGCCTTCCCGGCGATCGAGTCGCAGGAATAGACCTTGATGCGGCCGTCCTCGATCAGCGAGGCCAGGTGGCCCACCAGGTGGTGGCGCTCGACCTCCTCGGCGTCACCCCCCGCGGTGGGGAACGCCAGCACGGGCACGCCGTAGTGCCCCCAGCGGGCCAGGGTGATGTCCTGCTGCATCCGGTCGGAGCGCCATCGCTCGACGACCTTCTCGAACCCGCTCACTCGTGTCCCCTCCCGCGCCTCATCGGGTCTCCCTCACTCGTAGACGAACTTCTGCTCGCCCGGGTGCAACCAGGCGAGGCCGTCACGCAGGCGGTCGCGCCAGTTCTCCCAATTGTGGCCGTCGCGCGCCTCGACGTACTTCACCTCCATGCCGGTCTCCCGGAAGACCGTGACCATGGAGCGGTTCGGCGTGATCAGCGGCTCGTACATCCCGCACGTCAGGTAGATCCGGTCCACGATGCGCCGCGGCCGGGCCCGGTAGCGGTTCACGAACTTCACCACCGGGTCGAAGACCGGTCCGCCGCCGTGGTCCTGACCGATGTCGGTGAAGACCAGCGACGGCGACTCGAGCAGCAGCGACCCGAAGGTGTCGGGGTAGCGGGCGGCGGTCGAGAACGCCGCGACGCCCCCGAAGCTCGACCCCATCAGGGTCCGCCCGACCGGGTTGTCGACCAGCGGGAGCTCGGCGGCGAGCTCCGGCACCAGCTCGCGCGCGACGAACCGGGCGTGCGGCGCGTGGTTGGCGTACTCGACCAGCCGGTCGCCGAGCGGGTTGACGAACGCGACCACCATCTCGGCGATCTCGTTGCGGTGGATCAGGTTGTCGAGCACGGTCTTGGCGGAGGTGTAGTTGAGGTAGTCGAGCCCGTCGTGCACGACCACCAGCGGGTAGCGCACGACGTTGCGGAACCGGGCCGGCAGGTAGAGGTGGTAGCCCACCTGGCGGCGCAGCGCCTTGCTGGTGATGCTCCGCTCGACGACCTCCCCGGGACGGGCCTCGGGGTCGTGCATGGTCCAGTCCGGGACGTGGTAGCCGGCGGCCGCGCACACCGAGCTCGACCCGAACGGGCCGTGCGCGAGCCGGGGGTTGAGCGGGTCGTTGACGAAGGACTCGGTGTGCCCGTCGCGGGTGACCTCGAACTGGTACTCGATCCGCGAACCCTCGGGGATGTCGGTGCTGACGTACCAGAGGTCGGTGTCCTTCACCCGGCGCAGCCGCAGGGGGTCGGGCAGGCCGACCACCCGGTGCCGCACCGAGACCTCGTCGGCGTGCCCGCGCCACAGGAACGTCGCGCGGGTGCCCTCGATGACCGGCGCGCCGTGGCGTTCGATGAACCGGTCGATGGCCGCGTCGTCGAGAGGTCGCCGCTCGAGCAGTCGGTTGATCGCCAGCTTGGGCGCGGCCCGCTCATTGGAACTCACTGGGCACTCACTGGCGGCCACCACCCTGTGCGCCGATCTCCGTCAGCACGCGGGCATCCTCCGGCACCGTCCCGTCCTCGCCGATCTCCACGGTCGTCCCGTCGTCCAGCAACAGGCACGCGGCCGGGGCGAACCGGCGTACGAGCACCCGCACGAGCACCGGGTCGTCGAGGCTCAGCCGGCGCCGTGCGTGCGGCATCGCGACGACGTCGCGGACCCGGCCGGCGCCGCGGTCCCACAGCTCCGCGCCCTGCACGCCCTGCGGGCCGCGGTCGTGGTAGAGCACCACGCGCTCGGTCATCGCCATCGCCCCCGCCGACCAGGCGACCACGGGCAGGTGCGCGGCGTCGACGGCGAACAGGCGCAGGCAGCGCAGCAGGATCCCGACGTGACCGCCGGCGACGGCGAGGACCGCCGCGTCGCGCAGCAGCTCGGCGACCTCCCCGCGGTGCCGGGAGATCGACTCGCTCTGCTCGGGCGGGGCGAGCGTCTCCAGCTCGCCGTACAGCTGGTCGACGGTCCGCAGGTACCAGTCGTCGATGTCCCGCACGCCGCGGATCGCGTCGGTGAAGGCGCCGTCGACCAGGTCGGGTCGGGTGGGCCGGCGGGCGACGGCGTACACGCTCTCGAGCGCGTGCTGCAGGCGCAGGGAGTAGATGCCGGCGAGCTCGTCCATGGCGTCGCGCTGGGCGAGGGCGTGGCCGGCGAAGTGCTCGTCGGTGGTGATCACGTCGGTGAGCCGGCCGTAGAGGTGCAGGTTGCGGCTGCGGCCCTCCATCACCTCGTGGAGCTCGTCGTCGGCGGACTCCCGGTCCTGCCAGCCGGCCGTCACCGTCGCCACGCGGGCCGTCGGGAGCCACGGAGCGGACGACGGTGCCCGCGGTGGTCAGGAACCGCTGCGGGCCGAGGAGAACGGTCCTCACGCGCGGGTCACTGGCCGGTCACCAGCGGGTGCCTCGATCGGGTCGTCACCGGGGCTCAGCCCGCGTGCACGCGGACGGTGCGCCCGACGTCGTCGAGCATGGACCGGGCGGTGTCGTAGTCGGGGTGGCGCAGCCGGACCCAGGCGTTGGCCATGTAGCCGGCCTCGACGGGCTGGGTGGCGGTGCCGATGTCCGGCAGGTGGGCGTCGATGATCCAGTCCCCGAAGCGCCCGTTGACGTCGTCGAGGCCGCTGTAGCCCCGGATGTGCCCGTCGTGGTCGGGGCGCAGCGCGACGATGCCGGCGGAGTACGCGCGCGTCATCCGGTGCTCCGGCGCCCCGTGCACGATGGCGTGCGCCCACTCGCGGTAGACGTCGACATCGTTGGCGGCGGAGTAGAGGTCCCACGCGCCGACGCCCGGGGGCCGGCAGCCGATCTCGGAGAAGCGCAAACCCTTCGGCCCGTAGAACCACTCCATGTGGGTGGCCGACGTGGTGATGCCCAGTGCGTCGATCACCCGCTGCCCGAGGTCGCGGACCTCGTCGTAGAACGGCGAGTCGGTGATCCGGTTGGTGGTGATGAACTGGGGGTTGATCCACCGGCGCCGCATCGCCTCGAGGACGTTGGGGTAGTAGTGCGTCGCCCAGTCGTGGGCCACCCGCCCCTCGATCGAGATCGTGTCGTAGAAGCCCTCGTGGCCCTCGACGTACTCCTCGACCGCGATCGAGTCGGCGTCACCGAACCCGACCAGCGCCCGGTCCAGCTCGGCCAGGGAGTCCACGCGCACCGTGCCCTGGGCGCCCGCTCCGCTGCGCGGCTTGAGGATCAGCGGGAAGCCGGTCTCCTCGGCGAAGGCCCGGACCTCGGGCGCGGAGTCGGCCGCGGTGGACGCCGCCGTCGGCACCCCGGCCTTGCGCAGCGCCTCCTTCATCGACGGCTTGTCCCGGCACAGCCAGGTCGTGCGCAACGAGGTGCCGGGGATGCCGCGCGCCTCGCGCACCTCGGCCGCCGCCATCTGGTGGGACTCGATGGTGCTCTCCAGCCGGTCGATCCACATCAGGTCCTGGGCCCACTGGACCGCCTCGTCGAGCTGGTGCACGTCGGTGACGTTGCCGACCTGGTAGTACGCCGAGAGCTGGCCGCGCAGCTCGTCGCCGAGCTCGTGCTCGGGCGACTCGCCCACGCCGACGACGTGCGCGCCCACGCCCGCGAGCGCGGCGACGAAGCGCCGCTGGTTCTGCGGGAAGGCAGGCTCGATGAAGACGATGTTCACCCAGGTCACTGTAGTGATGGGCCGGGTCGGTGGTTCAGGTGCGAGCGCAGCGAGCCTCGAACCAGCCTCGACCTGTGTGCCGTCGCCGGCACGTGGTGGTGGCCCCCGCAGGTGCCGCGGCAGGGGTCAGCGGTCCGTGGCGGCGCCTTGCCCGTCCTCGGAGTCGCCCTCGATCACCACGACCGCGTAGGCCTCGTCGAGGCGCACGTCGACCGTCGTACCGTCGGGACGAGTGACCTCGACCTCCCAGGTGGCGCCGTCCTCGCCGTCGCGCTCGACGCTGTTGGCGGTGCCGCCGCCGGTGGCCTGCAGTGCGGCGGCGGTGGCCCGGTCCGCCTGCTCCTGGGTGTAGTCCTGGCTGCCCTGCTCACCGGCCCCGATCCCACCCGCGACAGCGACCCCGCTCCCCACGAGCACCACCACCAGCGCTGCTCCGGCACCCGTCAGGGCCGTCCGCTTCCTCATCGCCTTCTCCTCTCGCGTCGGATGTCCCACACCCTGCGCGTCGGCTGCTGAAGCCAGCCTGAAGAGGGCCGTCGGGACCGGCCCGTGAGCACGGCTCGGTCGGGGACATTCAGCCGGGGTTCAGCGCGCGGTGGGACGATCCGGGGGTGCGCATCCTGGTCGTCGAGGACGACAAGCACGTGGCGCGAGCCGTGAGCCGCGGGCTCGAGGACGAGGGGTACGCCGTCGACGTGGCGCTCTCGGGCACTGACGGGGAGTGGTTGGCCACCGAGAACGCCTACGACGCGCTGGTCCTCGACGTGATGCTGCCGGGCCTGGCTGGGGACGAGCTCTGCACCCGGCTGCGCTCGGCCGGCAACTGGGTACCGATCCTGATGCTCACGGCGCGTGCCGGCGTGGAGGAGGAGGCCCGGGCGCTCGACTCCGGCGCCGACGACTTCTTGGCCAAGCCCTTCTCGTTGGTGGTGCTGTTGGCCCGGATCCGGGCGCTGCTCCGCCGCGGGTGGCTGCGGAGCGGCCGGCGGTGCTGCGCGCCGGTGACCTCGGCCTGGACCCGGCAGAGCACCGGGTCTGGCGCGGCGACCAACCCATCGTCGTGACGCCGCGCCAGTTCGCGCTGCTGGAGTTCTTCCTCCGGCGGCCGGGGGAGGTGCTGTCGAAGGCAGTGATCCTCGAGCACGTGTGGGACTTCTCCTTCGAGGGCGACCCGAACATCGTGGAGGTGTACGTCCGCCAGCTGCGGCTGCGCATCGACGAGCCGTTCGGCCGGTCGGCGCTCCGGACGGTCCGGCTCGTCGGCTACCGGCTCGATCCCGACGGCGGCTGAGGTGCGACCCGGATGAGCCTGCGCGTGCGCACGACACTTCTCGTCGCCGTCGTCGCGGCCGCCTTGCTCCTCGGCGGCGCGGTCACGCTCCAGGTGGTGCTGCGACACCGGCTGACCGAGTCGGCGGACGACCTGGCCCGCTCGCGGGTCGCCGACCTGCTCACGCTGGCCCGGTCCGGCACGCTGTCAGCGACGCTGGTCAACGTGACCGACGACTCGGTCGCCCAGGTCGTCGACGACACCGGGCTGGTGGTCGCCGCGTCCGCCAACGCCCAGGGCGCGGGCCCACTCACCGACGAACCCACCACCGGCGGCCTCCACGTCGCCGACGTCGTCGGCCCGGACGACCGCGAGACCGAGCAATACCGGCTGTGGTCCGCGACCGGTCCGGCTGCCGGCGGCGGCCGGGTCCGGGTGTACGTCGGCACCTCGCTGGAGTCCGTCCGGGAGGCGACGGCGAGCCTGCGCGCCGTCCTGCGCGTCGGCGTACCGCTGCTGTGGCTGCTCCTCGTGGGCGCCACCTGGCTGCTGGTGGGGCACGCCCTGCGTCGCCTCGACCGGATCCGCGCGGAGGTCGACAACATCTCCGAGGCAGACCTCTCGCGTCGGGTCGGCGCGTCCGCTCGCGACGACGAGGTCGGTCGGCTGGCCGCGACGATGAACCGGATGCTCGATCGGCTGGAACGCGCTGCCGAGCGGCAACGCGAGTTCGTGGCCGACGTCTCGCACGACCTGGGCAGCCCCCTCACCGCCCAGCGCACCCAGCTCGAGGTGGCCATGGCCCACCCTGACCCGGCGGAGGACGAGGCGCTGCACCGCGACCTGCTCGGGCACGTCACCGAGATGGAGGCGCTCGTCGGCGACCTGCTGTTCGTGGCCACGGAGGACGAGCGACCGCTCGGGCACGAACCGGTCGACCTCGAGGACCTCGTGCTGGAGGAGGCGGCCCGGGCGCGCCGCCTGGGCGACCTCGTCGTGGACACCTCGGGGGTGTCCGCGGCGCCGGTGCTGGGTGACGCCACGCGAGCTGCGACGGCTGGTCCGCAACCTCGTCGAGAACGCCGTCGCGCACGCCGCCTCGACGCTCACCCTGCGGTGCGGCGTGGAGGGCGCCGTCGTGGTGGTCGACATCGAGGACGACGGGCCGGGGGTGCCCGCGGGCGAGGACGAGGCGGTGTTCGCCCGCTTCCACCGCAGCGACAGGTCCCGGACCCACCGAGGCAGCGGTCTCGGCCTGGCCATCGCGCGCACCATCGCCGAACGCCACGGCGGCACCCTGGTGCTGGTGCGCGACCCGTCCCGCCCGGATCCGCACGGCGCGCACTTCCGGGTGTCGCTCCCCGCGTAAAGCGGTTGCCGAACCGAGGCCGGGAGGGGAGGGTCACGGGGTCAGCACCACCCCACCGATGAAGGACGCCGCTTGCCCGACCTCGCCCTCGACCGCGCCGGACCGACCGGCACCGTGCCCCTGCTCCTGATCCACGCCGGGATCGCCGACCGGCGCATGTGGGACCCCGTGTGGCCGCTCCTGACCGCGACCCGCGACGTCGTCCGCGTCGACCTGCGGGGGTACGGCGAGTCGACGGAGCAGCCTTCCGGTCCCTGGTCGCCACGGGCCGACGTGCTCGCCGCCCTCGACGGCCTCGGCATCGAACGGGCCCACGTGGTCGGGTGCTCCTTCGGCGCGGGCGTGGCCGTGGAGATGGCGCTGGAAAGGCCCGAGGTCGTGGCCTCGCTGGTGCTGGCGGCCCCCGGGGGGTCCCTGCTGACCGAGCGGACCGACCAGCTCGTGGCGTTCTTCGAGGCCGAAGGCGCCGCGGTCGAGGCCGGCGACCTGGACGCGGCAGCCGAAGCCAACGTCGTGGCCTGGGTGGACGGTCCGCAACGCGGACCGGACGTGGTCCCGGCCGAAGTCCGCAACGCCGTACGGCTCATGCAGCGCCGGGCGTTCGACCTCACGATCGGCTGGCCGGAGGCGGTGTGGGAGGCCGAGCAAGGGCTCGATCCCGAGCCTCCCGAACGGCTCGGCGAGATCGCCGTGCCGACGCTGGTGATCTCGGGCGAGCTCGACATCGACAGCATCCAGCTGGCCGCCGACCACCTGCTCGCCGGGATCCGCGACGTGCGCGGCGTGGTGTGGTCCGACGTCGCCCACCTGCCGTCGATGGAGCGTCCGGACGACTTCGCCGCCGAGGTGCTCGACTGGGTCGCCCGCGCCGACGGCTGACCTTCAGGCTGGCTTCAGCGTCGGTCGGTCAGGGTGACGGCATGACCACCACCCGCACCGTCTCCGTGCTGGCGGTCGCCGCGACGGCGGTCGCCCTCCTGCTCTCCGGCAGCGCCGCCTCGGCGCCGCACGCCGCGCCCGGCAACCCGGACCCGCTCCTGTTCGAGCACCCGGTCGCCAACCCGTTCTTCCCGCTGACTCCCGGCCTGGTCACCCGCCTGCGTGGCACCGACGAGGGCGAGCACTTCCGCGAGACGGTCACGACGACCGACCGGACCCGGATGATCCTCGGCGTCCGGACCACGGTCTCCCGCGACGTGCTGCGTCGCGCCGACGGCACCCTCGCCGAGAAGACCCACGACTGGTACGCCGCCGACCACGACGGCAACGTCTGGTACTTCGGGGAGGCCACCGCTACCTACGACGAGGCCGGGCACGTCGAGAGCCGCGAGGGCTCCTGGCAGGCCGGCGTCGACGGTGCCGTTGCCGGGATCGCGATGCCGGCGCACCCCGGTCCGCCGTACGCGTCCCGGATGGAGCTGGCCCGCGGCCAGGCGGAAGACATGTCCTGGGTCGTCCAGCGGCTGCCCTCCGCGCCGACGCCGGGCGGGAGGTACGACGACATCGTGCGCACGCTGGAGTGGACGCGGCTCGAGCCCGGCGTGGTCTCGATGAAGCTCTACGCCCGCGGTCTGGGGATCGTGATGGAGCGGGACCTCGCCGGCGGCGACGAGTGGTTCTGGCTGGTGTCCTCGAACGCTGGTCGAGGAGGGCGTCCTGGCGCCAATCACGAGACCACCGTCAGGCAAGGACCGTCGTCACGTCACCGGGCCTCGTGACGGTTGCTGCGCAACCTCCTCGACCAGCGACCGGACACCGTCAGCTCAGGTGCTCCGGCTCCACGTCGGACTTGTGGCCGCGGTCCGCGCCCACCTCCGCCTGCGAACCCTGGTCACTGCTCAGCGAGGCCTCGCCGGTGGCGCGCTGGAGGCGGACGATGATCGACTTGGACGTGGGGCAGTTGCTGCCGCGGGCGGTCGAGTCGAGGGGCACGAGCGGGTTGGCCTCGGGGTAGTACGCCGCCGCGCAGCCGCGCGGGGTGTCGTACTCGACGATCCGGAAGGAAGGGGCCGTCCGCTCGATGTCGTCCTCCCACTCGCTGACCAGGTCGACCATGTCGCCGTCGTCGAAGCCCAGCGCCGCGATGTCGTCGTGGTGCACGAGCACCACGCGGCGGCCGCCCGAGATGCCGCGGTAGCGGTCGGAGAGCCCGTAGATCGTGGTGTTGAACTGGTCGTGGCTGCGCATCGACTGCAGCAGCAGCCGCCCCTCGGGCACGTGCAGGACGTCCATCGGGCTGACGCTGAACAGCGCCTTGTCCTCCTCGGTCGGGAACTCCCGGGAGTCGCGGGGCGGGTGCGGCAGCACGAAGCCGCCCGGCTGGCGCACCTTCTCGTCGTACGCCGCACAGCCCGGCACCACGTGGGAGATGGCGTGACGGATGGAGGTGTAGTCGGAGCGGTACTCCGACCACGGGACGGGCCCGCCGGTGCCGAGGGTGGCCTCGGCGATCCGGCAGACGATGTCCACCTCGGAGCGCAGCTCGGGCCGGCGGGCTTCAGCGGTCCCCGGGAGGCGTGCACCGCCGACATCGAGTCCTCGACCGTGACCCGCTGGTCGACGCCCCCGGTGAGGTCGCGCTCGCTGCGGCCCAGGGCCGGGAGGATGAGGGCGGTGTGGCCGCACCGGACGTGGGAGCGGTTGAGCTTGGTCGAGACCATCACGGAGAGCTCGGCCTTCTCCATCGCCTGCTCGGTGACCAGGGTGTCCGGGGCGGCGGAGACGAAGTTGCCGCCCAGGCCCATGAAGAAGCGCGCCTTGCCGTCGCGCAGCGCCCGGATCGCGTCCACGGTGTCGAGGCCGTTCTCGCGCGGCGGCTCGAAGCCGAACTCGTCGCGCAGGGCGTCCAGGAAGGTGGCGGGCGGCTTGTCCCAGATCCCCATCGTGCGGTCGCCCTGGACGTTGGAGTGGCCACGCACGGGGCACAGGCCCGCACCCGGCCGGCCGATGCTGCCCTGCAGCAGGGCGACGTTGACGAACTCCTTGATCGTGTTGACCGCGTTGCGGTGCTGGGTGATGCCCATGGCCCAGCAGTGCACGGTGGCCTTGGCGTCGATGAGCATCTGGGCGGCCTCGCGGATCTGGCCGATGGCGAGCCCGGTGGCCCGCTCGACCGCGCCCCAGTCCAGGTCCCGCAGGTTCGCGGCGTACTCCTCGAAGTGCGCCGTGTGCCGCGCGACGAAGTCGTGGTCGACGACGGTGCCGGTCCGGGCGTCCTCCTCCAGGAGGACGGCGCCGATCGCCTGCCAGAGTGCGAGGTCCCCGTTGACCCGGATCGGGAGGTAGAGGTCGGCCAGACCGGTCCCGACACCGGACAGGCCGCGCACGGTCTGGGGGTTCTGGAAGCGCAGCAGTCCCGCCTCCGGGAGTGGGTTGATGGCCAGGATCTTCGCGCCGTTGCGCTTCGCGATCTCCAGGGCGCTCAGCATCCGCGGATGGTTGGTGCCGGGGTTCTGGCCGCTGATCACGATCAGGTCGGCCGTGTGCACGTCCTCGAGGCTCACCGAGCCCTTGCCGATGCCGATGGTCTCCTCGAGGGCCACGGAGGTGGACTCGTGGCACATGTTCGAGCAGTCGGGCAGGTTGTTGGTGCCGTACTGCCGGGCGAAGAGCTGGTAGACGTACGCCGCCTCGTTGGAGGTCTTGCCGGAGGTGTAGAAGACCGCCTCGTCCGGGCTGTCCAGCCCGGCCAGGGTCTCGCCGATGAGCGTCGAACGCGTCGGTCCACGAGATGGGCTCGTAGTGGCTGGCGTCGCGGCGGCGCACCATCGGGTGCACGATCCGCCCCTGCTTGCCCAGCCAGTGGTCGCTGTGCTCGGCCAGCTCGGCGACGCTGTGCTCGGCGAAGAACGCCGGCTCCAGCAGGTCCCTCGTCGCCTCCTCCGCCACCGCCTTGGCGCCGTTCTCGCAGAACTCGGCGTGGTGCCGCTTGTCCGGGTCCGGGTCGGGCCACGCGCACCCCTGGCAGTCGAAGCCGTCGACCTGGTTGAGCCGGGTCAGGGTGCGCGAGGTCCGCACCACTCCCATCGCCTCGACGCTGCGCTTGAGCGCCACCGACACCGCCGGGATCCCCGCCGCGGAGTGCTTGCGGTGGCCGACGTCGATGTCGCCGGTCTCGTCGGTGTCGGACGCGGTCCCGGCTCCGGTCTTGCGGTGGAAGGGCACGGCCTCATGCGTACCTGCGCCGGGGGCGACGAACAACCGACCAAAGGGGTGTGCCGACGGGGTGCCGAGGACCTGCGTACGCCGTGATGTACGCAATCGCGCCACTCCCTCCTCTGGTGAGACATGACCAGACAAGTCGGGGCGTCCTGTCCCCCGCCACAACCACCCGTCCAAGCAGCCCGGCGCCGGCGCGGCGCCATGGGCTTCCTCGTGCTCGCGCTGCTGCTGGCGCCCCTCGCGGTGCTGACCGCGGTAGCCACGCCGGCGACCGCCGGCAGCACCGTGACCGTCCGCGTGGTCGTCGAGCGCATCGACGAGCACGGCTGCACCGACACGACCGACGGCAGCGACTTCTACGGCCGGATCAGCATCGCCGGCCAGGACTTCGACTTCGGCGAGATCAAGGACGACGACACCGTCGAGCCCAACTGGACGGCCGAGAAGGCCGTCGACGTCGATGCGGCGTCCTCCGTGCCGGTCGCCATCAAGGTCGCCGAGTCCGACGGCTTCCTCAACTTCGAGGACGACGAGTGCGACATCACCCAAGCCGGCGGTTTCCCCGTCGACCTGAATGTCGGGCTGATCCCCTGCACCGTCGCGGGTGACGTGTCCGGCGGTTGCGGGACCTCGCTGTTCTCGAGCGGTACGGCGAGCGACTCGGCCGAGATCAACTTCCGCGTCGAGGTCGACGAGCCGGGTGCGACGCCCGGTCTCGCCGTCCGGTGCACGCACTCGCCGCTGTGGCCGCAACCCGGTCAGCCCGTGACGATCACCGTCGAGTCGCTCGACGGCGCGGTCCAGGTCGGCGACACGATGACCGACAACTCGTCCGTCAACAACCCGGGCGACTCACCGCCCGGCCCTGGTGGACCGGAAGAAGATCGCCGACAGCCTGGAGATCTGGGTGGGCGACAAGTCCGGCCCCGACAAGGTCGAGACGGGCAAGACCACCGCGACGTTCATCACGCCCCCGCAGGGGGCCGGCGACCTGGTCTACGGCTGCCGGGTCAAGGACGGCGCCGACTCGGCGTTCACCGGCTGGCGCCGGGTCCGGGTCGGACCTCCCGCGGAGGGCAAGGCGATCCCCGTCATCTACACCGGCGACCGCCTGAACAAGGTCGACGTGGTGTTCGTGGCGGACACCGACACCTACACGGGCGCCGGCGACCCGGCGTTCCTCACCGACGTCTCCAACGCGATCAAGGGCGCGTACTTCGGCCAGGACTACTTCCTGCGCAACCAGGGGGACTTCAACTTCTGGCTGGCCGACCAGACCGGCGACGCCGACAACAACGCCGCCAACACCAACTGCACGCTGTCCCCGCCGTCGAACTGGAGCACGGACTACGCCAGCTGGGCCAACACCGGCGCCATCCTGCACACCAACCGGTTCCGCGACTGCGCGGGCGGCGGGCTCTTCTCCGCCGAGCCCGACTCCCTCGGCACGGTGCTCCACGAGACCGGCCACTCGCCGTTCGGGCTCGCCGACGAGTACGGCACCGACGGCGGCTACTTCCAGACGCCCGAGGTACCCGACGTGTTCACGAGCCTCACCGGCTGCCAGGCCGATGCGCCGGCCCTGGGCCGGGTGGCCTCGGACTGCCGCACCTGGGTGTCGACGAACGCCGCCACCAAGGGCCAGTCGTTCTTCACGAGCGAGCCGGACACCACCGACCTGATGAACCAGGATCGACGGCCACCACAGGCCGCCGACGTGAGACGCATGGACTGGAAGTTCCAGCAGTGCCGCGACGGAAAGTGCTGAGGAGCGCGCCATGAAGACACGAACCCTGATCCTCACCGCGGCCTCGGTCGCTCTCGCCACCGGCGTCGTGGTGACGCTCACCCAAGGCTCGCTGGCCGCCTCGGGCGACGACCCGGCCGCAGCGCCGATCCCGACGTACGACTACGCCGACCCGGCGAAGGCGTTCGTGGTCGACCTCGACCTCGGGCTCTCGGGCGCGTCGGTGGTGCACACCTCCGTCGTGGAGGCGCCGTCCGCGTCCCACGTCGGCGACCCGCCGCTGCTCAAGCTCGTCGTCTCCGACGAGGACGGCATCGTCCTCGACCGGTCGGACGCGTGGGACCCGCGGTGGACCTTCGTCGGCACCGACGGGGGGCCGGAGTCCATGCAGGTCCAGGCCCGCCGGGGCTTCCTCACCGTGCCGTTCGACGGCGACGCCGGCTCCCTGCTGGTGCGTGACCAGGTCGCCGGCAGCGACCTGGTCACGGTCGACCTGACGGGCGCCGTGCACGCGTTCTGCGTGGCCAACCCCACGGACCCGGAGTGCGTCGAGGCCGATCTCGCCGTGACCGCGACGTCGGCCACGGGCACGCCGTTCTCGGTGGTCGGCACCGCCGTCCCGGTCGACGTGTCGGCCACCGTCGCGAACCTCGGTCCCGACGGGCCGGTCGACGCCGACGTCACCCAGGTGGCGACGCCCGACGGTGGGCTCTCCGTGACGCCGGCCACCACGACCGAGGACGTCGACGGCCTTGCCGTCGGGTCCCCGCGGACGTCGGTGCACCGCTACTCCGTCACCTGCACCGCGCCGGGCCTGCACTCGGCCGTCTTCACCACCACGGTGGAGCCGGAGAAGGCCAAGGTGGTCGACGCGAACCCCGCCAACGACGCCCGCAGCGCGACGTACACCGTCGACTGCGCCGTCCCGGTGGTGCTCAACGTCAAGCCCGGCAGCCTGAAGAACCCCGTCAACCTCAACGAGGGCGTGGTCCCGATGGCCGTGCTGACGACCTCCGTGGGGCAGTACGGGCTGCCGCATCGCCTTCGACGCCCGCACCATCCAGGCGGCGTCGGTGCGGATCGGCCAGCGGGCGGGCCTGGTGCCCGCCAACACCGGTGCCCCCGAGGCGCACGGCAAGGTGCACCTCGAGGACAGCTACGAGCTCGACGAGGTGACCCGCGACGGTGACCTCGACGGGGTGCTGCACGGCCGCGGCGACCTGATCCCGCTGACACCGGGCATCACGGAGATCTGCGTGCGCGGCCGGTTCGGGCCGGGTGCGGGGACGTCGTTCTTCGGCTGCGACGCCGTGACGAAGGTGCCCTGACCTGGTTGCGGCGTACTGACACCACCAAGACACGGGGACCTCGGCCTGCGGGCCGGGGTCCTCGTGCGTCGGCGCCGCCGGGCCCCGGACGGGGCCAGCAGAGAGATCGATGACCTGGTGCGCGAGGGGGGAGTTGAACCCCCACGTCCTTTCGGACACACGGACCTGAACCGTGCGCGTCTGCCTATTCCGCCACTCGCGCCAGAAGCGTGCTGAGGGTATCCCAGCGCGACAGGACCGCCCAAACCGACACTGCCGCTGGTCGCCGCCGCGTGGCATCGGCCCGCGGTCGAGGCCGCGCGCAGCGAGCTGCGGTCCGCTGGTCGAGGGCCGTTCCCGGGACGGTCGCCGCGCGACCTCCTCAACCGGCGCAGAGGCGCTCGCTACGATCGACGACGACCCGGCGCCCGTAGGTCGTCACTGGTGGGTCTTGCGCTGGCGAGCCGGAAGGAGGCGGATGTGGGCGGCCTGCAACGGTTCGAGCAACGGCTCGAGGGCATGGTGTACGGCGCCTTCGCCCGCGTGTTCCGCAGCGCCGTGCAGCCGGTGGAGATCGCCGCGGCCCTGGAGCGCGAGTGCGACAACAACGCGCAGATCCTCAGCCGCGCAGCGGCGCGCGGTGCCCAACGACTTCCACGTCGAGCTCGCCGGCACCGACTTCGACCGGCTGGCGCCGTACGACTCGACCCTGGTGCAGGACCTCGCCGAGCAGCTCAAGGAGCACGCCGACCAGCAGCACTACGTGTTCCCGGGGCCGGTCACCATCGCCTTCGAGAGCGCCGAGGACCTCACCACCGGGCGGTTCCGGATCCGCAGCCGGGCGCAGGCCTCGGTCATCAGCAACAGCAACGCGACCCGGCAGCGCCGGCCGCGGGCGCTGCTCGAGGTCAACGGCACCCGGCACCCGCTGCTGCCGCCCGGCCTGGTGGTCGGCCGCGGCACCGAGGCCGACGTGCGGATCAACGACCCGGGCGTGAGCCGGCGGCACATCGAGTTCCTGGTGTCCCACCTCGAGGGCGACCTGGACATCCAGGTCGGCGACCTGGGCTCCACCAACGGCATGCTCGTCGACGGCCACCGCATCCAGCGCACGTCGGTCCACGACGGCAGCCGGGTCAAGATCGGCGGCACCACCATCACCGTCCGGGTCACCGACGAGGCCACCGAGGGGAGCGTCGATGTCTGAGCTGACCCTGTTCCTGATCCGGCTCGCCTACCTGGCGATCCTGTGGATCTTCGTGCTGTCGGCGCTGTCGGTGATCCGCTCCGACATGTTCGGCGCCCGGATCCCGGAGGGCGCCCGCGCAGGCCGCGGCCCAGCGCAACCCCCGCCCGCCCAAGCCGGCCAAGGCCCGTCGCGGCGCCCCGACCCACGTGCTGGTGGTCGACGGCGACAACCAGGGCGAGCGCGCCGAACTCGACCGGCGCCCCGATCCTGATCGGCCGCGGACCGGACGCCGCGATCCGGCTCGACGACGACTACGTCTCCACCCGGCACGCCCGGATCGCCGCGTCGCGGCGACCAGTGGTTCGTCGAGGACCTCGGCTCGACCAACGGCACCTACATCGGGACCGTCCGGATCACCCAGCCGACCACGCTCACGCTCGGCACGCAGGTGCGGGTCGGCAAGACGGTGATCGAGCTGAGGAAGTAGCCGATGGCGTTCCGTCTGCGCTACGCCGCGATCTCCGACGTCGGCCGGGTCCGCAAGGACAACCAGGACTCCGGCTACGCCGGCCCGTGGATGATCGCCGTCTGCGACGGCGTGGGCGGGGCCGCCCGCGGCGACCTGGCCTCCAGCACCGCCATCGGCCAGCTGCGCAAGCTCGACGCCGCCGGCCGAGACGCCGACCTGCGCGGCGCCGTCGCGGGCGCCCTGCACCGGGCCAACGACCGGATCGCCGAGATCGTCGACGACGACCCGAGCCTCAGCGGCACCGGCACCACGGTCACCGTCGCGCTGTTCGACGGCGAGCGGCTCGCCTTCGGCCACGTCGGTGACAGCCGCGCCTACCTGTTCCGCGGACGGCGAGATCCGCCAGGTCACCCAGGACCACACCTTCGTCCAGAGCCTGATCGACGAGGGCCGGATCACCGAGGAGGAGTCCCGGACCCACCCCCACCGCAACCTGATCCTGAAGGCGCTCGACGGCGTGCACGACATCGACGCCCGACCTGTTCGACGATCGAGGCGCAGGCCGGCGACCGCCTGCTGTTCTGCAGCGACGGCGCGAGCGGGGTGCTCGACGACGGCCGGCTGGCCGACATCCTCTCGATGGGGACGCCCGACTACGCCGCCGTCGAGCTGGTGCGCGCCAGCCTCGAGGCGGGCACCACCGACAACGTCACCTGCATCGTGGTCGACGTCGTCGAGGACGCCGACGTGCCCGACCACCAGCAGCCGATGTTGGTCGGTGCCGCGGCCGACCTGAAGCGGCGGGCGCACCTGCCCGGCGTGACGGGCCTGTTCCGCGGCCACCGCGCCGGCGACACCGGCGAGCTCGAGCCGGTCCGCGCCGAGATCCCCGACTCGGTGCCGTTCGCGATCGAGACCGACCCGGTCGACCCCGAGCAGGCGCGCTACGCGCCGCGCCCGCCGCGGCGCTTCCTCTGGATGCGCCGGGTGCTCGCCACCGTGGCCGCTGCTCGGCGTGGTCTGGATGGTCGGGCGCGGCGGCGTACTCCTGGACCCAGCAGCAGTACTACGTCGGCGAGCACAACGGCACCGTCACCATCTACCGCGGCGTCGACGCCGACCTCCCGGGCGATCAGCCTCTCCGAGCCCTACGAGACGCTCCAACGTCACCCTGGACCGGCTCTCGCGACTACGACGCCGTCGACGGTCCGCGAGGGCATCGACGCCGCCAGCCTCGACGACGCCCGCACCGCCGTGCGCCGGCTGGCCGCCAACCAGGCGGTCGTCGACGACACCACCGGACGCCCTCCGCCACCGACGACCGCAACGCCCAGCGCCATCCCCGACCACGACTGCGACGGGCTGAGCGATGTCCGAGTCAGTGTCGGGGTCCGGAGTGATCATGGAGTTCGTGCACCGCCGGCGGCGGGGCGCCGAGCTCTTCCTGCTCGTGCTGGCGCTGGCGGTCGGCATCGGCGCCTACGCCGCCGTCGGCCTGGGGGTCGAGCAGAAGGTGCCGGCGGACATCCTCGCCTACGGCGGGTGGCTGGCCGGCCTGGTCGTGGTCGCCCACCTCGTGGTGCGGTTCGTGGCGCCGTACGCCGACCCGGTGCTGCTGCCCGTGGTCGCCGCCCTCAACGGGCTCGGCCTCGCGGTGATCCACCGCCTCGACCTCGCCGAGGGCACCACCTTCGCGCGGCAGCAGCTGACCTGGATGACCCTGGGCGTCGGGCTGTTCGTGATCACCCTGCTCGTGCTGCGCGACCACCGCGTGCTCCAGCGCTTCACCTACACCAGCGGGCTGGCCGCGATCTTCCTGCTGCTGCTGCCGCTGGTGCCCGGCCTGGGCGCCAACATCAACGGCGCGCGGATCTGGATCCGCCTCGGGTCCGTTCAGCTTCCAGCCGGGTGAGGTCGCCAAGCTGCTGCTGGTCATCACCTTCGCCGGGTACCTCGTGCTGCACCGCGACGCACTCGCGCTCGCGGGCCGGCGCGTGTTCTTCGTCGACCTGCCGCGCGGGCGCGACCTCGGCCCGATCCTGCTGATGTGGCTGATCAGCCTGGGCATCCTGGTCTTCCAGCGCGACCTGGGCTCGTCCCTGCTGTTCTTCGGGCTGTTCCTGGTCATGCTCTACGTCGCCACCGAACGGGCCGGCTGGCTGCTGGTCGGCGCCGGGCTGTTCCTCGCCGGCGCGCTGCTCGCCTACCAGCTCTTCGGCCACGTGCGGATGCGCGTGGAGAGCTGGCTGCACCCGTTCAGCTACTACGACGACGTCGACGGCGCGAAGAGCTTCCAGCTCGTCGAGTCGATGTTCGGCATGGGCTGGGGCGGCCTGCTCGGCCGCGGCTTCGGCAACGGCATGCCCGAGCGGATCCCGCGCGCCGAGTCCGACTTCATCATCGGCGCCATCGGCGAGGAGCTCGGCCTGACCGGCGTGATCGCGGTCATCGTGCTCTACGGCCTGATCGTCGAGCGCGCCCTGCGGGCCGCGCTGATCTGCCGCGACGGCTTCGGCAAGCTGATGGCCGTCGGCCTCGGCGAGCGTGGTCGCCCTGCAGGTGTTCGTGGTCATCGGCGGCGTCACCCGGCTGATCCCGCTGACCGGTCTGACCACGCCGTTCCTGTCGTACGGCGGGTCCTCGCTGGTCGCCAACTGGGTGATCGATCGCGCTGCTGCTGCGCATCTCCGACCAGGCCCGCCGCCCCGCACCCGTCCTCAGCACCGACGACGACGCGGACCAGGAGTCGACCCAGGTGGTGAAGCTCGGTGAACAAGCCCATCCGCATCGTCTCGGTCTTCTGCATGGTGCTGTTCCTGGCGCTGATCGCCAACGCCACCTACCTGCAGTACTGGCAGGCCGGCGCCCTCAACGCAGGACCCCCGCAACCGGCGGATCATCCAGGAGGCGTTCTCCCGCGAGCGCGGCGCGATCCTGGTCGACCGCGACGCCGTCGCCAAGAGCGTGGAGTCCGACGACGAGTACAAGTACCAGCGCACCTACACCCAGCCGTTCAAGTACGCGCCGATCACCGGCTACTTCTCCTACTACTCGCAGACCGGCATCGAGCGGAGCCAGAACGACGTGCTCTCCGGCGTCGACTCCCGCCTCTTCGTGAACCGGTTGGTCGACCTGGTCAACGGCAACAACACCGAGGGCGGCAGCGTCTCGCTGACGATCGACCCGGCCGCGCAGAAGGCGGCCTACGACGGGCTCAAGGCGCTGGGCGACGACGTGCAGGGTGCCGTCGTGGCGATCGAGCCCAACACCGGCAAGATCCTGGCGATGGTGTCGCTGCCGACCTACGACCCCAACGAGCTGGCCTCCCACGACTTCGACCAGGTGTCGGAGGCCTACGACAGGCTCAACGAGGACCCCACCCAGCCGCTGCTCAACCGGGCGATCCAGATGACGCTGCCGCCGGGCTCGACGTTCAAGCTGGTCACGGCCGCGGCCGCCATCGAGAGCGGCAACTGGGACGCCTCCTCGACCGGTGCCGGCCGGCGCGACCTACCAGCTGCCCGAGACCACCGGCGACACCGGACTGATCGACAACGAGGGCCGCACCCCGTGCAACCCGAAGCGGATCCCGTTCATGACGGCGCTGGAGTGGTCGTGCAACACCACGTTCGCGCAGCTCGCGATCGAGCTCGGCGCCGAGGCGATGCGCGAGCAGGCCGAGGCGTTCGGCTTCAACGACCACTACCTCGACGACCTCGGCCCGCAGGCCGTGTCGGTCTACCCCGCCGGCGCCGACAAGCCGCAGACCGGCGCAGACCGGCATCGGCCAGTTCGACGTCCGGGCCACCCCGCTGCAGATGGCGATGGTGGCGGCCGGGATCGCCAACGGCGGCAACGTGATGAAGCCCTACATCGTCGACGAGGTGCAGTCGGCCGACCTCGACATCCTCGACAAGACCACCCCCAGGAGCTCTCCCGCGCGGTGTCCCCGACGACCGCCAACGAGCTGACCAAGATGATGGTCGCCATGGTCAACGACGGCACCGCCAGCCCCGGAGCGATCGCGGGCGTCGAGGTGGCCGGCAAGACCGGTACGGCGCAGAGCGGCGTCGCCGGACAAGCCGCCGTACGCCTGGTTCGTCTCGTTCGCCCCCGCGGACGACCCGCAGGTGGCCGTCGCCGTGATGATCGAGCACGTCGACAGCGACACGCGGCGAGATCGCCGGCGGCCTGCTCGGCGGGCCGATCGCGAAGGCCGTGATGGAGGCGGTGATCCGATGACCATGATGCATGGTCGAGCCGGCCGGGCGCCGGGGAGGCCGTGTCGAGACCCACCGCAGCAGGAAGGCTCCGCAACGATGAGCAACCAAGGACCGACCCTGGTCGGCGGGCGCTACGAGCTCGGCGAGCTGCTCGGCCGCGGCGGCATGGCCGAGGTCCGCAAGGGCACCGACACCCGGCTCGGCCGGGCCGTCGCGATCAAGCGGCTGCGCACCGACCTGGCCAGCGACGCGACCTTCCAGGCCCGCTTCCGCCGCGAGGCGCAGTCCGCGGCCTCGCTCAACCACCCCGCGATCGTGTCGGTCTACGACACCGGCGAGGAGCTGGCCACCGACGGCTCCGGCATCGCCCAGCCCTACATCGTGATGGAGTTCGTCGCCGGGCGGACGCTGCGCGACATCCTGCGCGAGGGCCGCAAGATCCTGCCCGAGCGCGCCCTGGAGATCACCTCCGGCGTGCTCTCGGCCCTCGACTACAGCCACCGCGCCGGCATCATCCACCGCGACATCAAGCCCGGCAACGTGATGCTCACGCCGAGCGGCGACGTCAAGGTGATGGACTTCGGCATCGCCCGGGCCATCGCCGACGCGTCCTCCACGATGACCCAGACCGCCGCCGTGGTCGGCACCGCGCAGTACCTCTCGCCCGAGCAGGCCCGCGGCGAGACCGTCGACGCCCGCTCCGACCTCTACTCCGCCGGCTGCCTGCTCTACGAGCTGCTCACCGGCCGGCCGCCGTTCGTCGGCGACTCCCCGGTGGCGGTCGCCTACCAGCACGTCCGCGAGCCCGCCGTGCCGCCGTCCGACCACGACACGGACCTGACGCCCGAGATCGACGCGATCGTGCTGAAGGCGCTGGCCAAGCGGGTCGAGGACCGCTACCAGACGGCCGCGGCGATGCGCGCCGACATCGAGCGCTACCTCGCCGGCCACCCGGTGCGGGCCACCGCTCCGCCGTTCCCGCCGGAGCCCGCGACCACCGTCGTCCCGGCGTACCTGCCCGACCCCGCGACCCAGACACGGCGACCACGCAGGGCCGGGGAACGACGACGACGACGGCAACCGCACCGGCTTGCTGGTGTTCCTCGGCCTGCTGCTGGTGGCGCTGATCGTCGGCGCGGCCTTCCTGCTGCCGAAGCTGTTCGCGAACGCCCGGAGCAGGTGCAGGTGCCCGACCTGATCGGCCTCACCGAGGCGCAGGCCAGGGCCGCGATCGGGGACGCGGAGCTGAGCGTCGGCCAGCCGGAGTACGTCGCCGACCCCGACGTCGCCCGCGACAAGGTCATCAAGCAGGACCCCAACCGGGACACCTTCGTCGACCCGGGCACGACCGTGACGATCACGGTCTCCACCGGCAAGCCGATGACCACGGTGCCGTCGGTGGTCGGTCAGGACCGGGACACCGCCCGGACGACCCTCGAGGGCGCCAACCTGGTGCCGACCTTCACGGAGAAGGAGTCCGACGAGCCCAAGGGCCAGGTCATCGAGACCTCCCCGGCGAGCGGCGAGCAGGTGCCGGAGGGCACCAAGGTCACCGTCTACTACTCCGACGGTCCGGAGAAGGTGCCCAACGTCGTCGGCCTCCAGGAGGCGGCGGCCGAGAAGGCGCTGCGCGACGCCGGGTTCGTGCCGGTGGTCGTGGAGTCCAACAACACCGAGGAGCCCAAGGGCACCGTCATCCAGCAGATCCCGGGCGACGGCCAGCCGAAGCCGGAGGGCACCGAGGTGACGATCGTGGTCTCGACGTTCGAGCCGCCGACCGAGACCCCGACCCCGACGCCCACGGACACCCCGACGGCGACGCCTACGGACACCCCGACCGAGTCGCCGAGCGGCGACGGGCCGACGCCCTATCGCCGGTCGAGGGGGCGCTGCGCCCGTCACGAGACCCGGGAGCGTGGCCGGGTCTCCTGACGTGCAGCGCAACCTCCTCGACCGGACTCAGCGAGCGCTGCTCTCCAACGGCTTGGCGTAGGTGATGTCCAGCAGGCCGTCGTACGCCGGGGCGGTGATCTCGGGCTCCACGGTCGCCTCCCAGCCCACGTCGATGTCGGGCGTCTCGGCGTCGCTGCGGTACTGCTGGAGGTAGGTGTCGCTGTCGATCGCCGCGGTCAGGGCCGCGGTGTCCCCGACGCCGGAGATCGTGTAGGGCTGGGAGTAGGGGACGCCCTGCAGCTGCACGGCGTTGCCGATGCACTTGATGCCGGTGGTGCTGACCACGCGCTGCCCCTGGATCGTGACCGCCGTGGCCCCGCCCTTCCACAACGCGTTGACGACGGCCTGGATGTCCTGCTGGTGCACGACCAGGCGGTTGGGGTCCTGCTGGCTGGACTCCGCCACGTCCTCGGGAGCGTCGGTGAGCACCACGGTCACGCCGGGGCCGGTCTGCTCGCGCAGGCCCGCGGGTCCCTCGATGGCACGGGCCCGGGCGCGCGAGCTTCGCCACCTCGTCGTTGTCCACCGAGTCCGTCAGCGCGGCCACCTCGGCGTTGAGCTGCGCCGCCTGCTCGCGCAGGGCGTCGTACTGCCCGCTCTCGGTGCGCACCAGCGCCGCCAGGTCGGTGTAGCGGCCGGGCCGCAGGTCGGTGCCCCCGCTGTTGTGGGCGCTGACCGCGAACAGCCCGCCGCAGAGCAGGACGGCGAGCGGCGTGATCACCCGCCAGACCGTCCAGGGCGCGCCTCCGGACGGGTGTCGATCGCTCGTCGGACGACGGCTCGGAGGCCACCCCGCCGGGTCCCTCGTCACCGTCGTGACCGGGGCGCGCGTGGGATCCCTCGGTCATGGCGACTAAGGTAGCCCGCGACCTGCGGCCGCCCCCCATTCGCGACGGCGCCGCGGGACCCGTTCGCGAAGCAGTCGAGGAGCATCCCGTGTCGTCCCTGTCCAAGTCCCGTTCGGACTTCATCGACCCCGAGCGGGGACCGATCTTCTCCGTGCGGTTCTGCGTCGCCCTGCTGCTCGCGGTGGTCGGCATCGCCTGGATCGTCTACTACTACGTGGTCGTGCGCGTCGACCCCACCACGTTCCCGGCACCCAAGCCCGGCAAGCCCGGCTTCATGGCCGACCTGGGGCAGTGGAACTACGTCATCGGGTTCGGGCTGGTCTTCCTGGCCCTGATCGTCGCCGCCCACCCCTCGACCCCGCTCGGCCGCGGCCGCGGCGTCGTGGTCACCATGCTGACCTGCTTCCTCCTCGGCCTGCTCTGGATCTGCGCGTACTACACGCTCACCGGCCAGCACCTCGACAAGGTCCCGGTGTTCAACGACCTCGAGCAGTACAACCTGATGGTCGGCATCGGCTTCATGGCCGTCGGCTTCGTCTACGCGACCCGCTGGGAGTGACCCCCGCTCCCCCGGGGCCGGTTGTCCACACCTGGGGAGAAACCTGGGGATAACTACACGCGTGTAGTTATCGGCTCAGCCGCCGAGGGCGACCGAGCGCGCCGCGATGAGGGCGAGCAGCACCAGCGCGACCGCGCTCATGCCGAGCGTCTGCACCAGCGCCCGGTTGCGGCGCGGGGCGTAGACGACGATGACGGCCACCGCCAGGCCGCCCAGGAACCCGCCCAGGTGCCCCTGCCAGGAGATGTTCGGGATCGTGAAGGTGAAGACCGCGTTGATCGCGATCCACACCAGGATCCCCTGGGTGTTGCCGTGGACCTTGTGCGCCACCACCAGCAGGGCACCCATCAACCCGAAGATCGCGCCGGAGGCGCCCAGCGTGGGCTGGTACTGGGGGGCGGTCCAGTAGACGAGGGTCGAGCCCGCCAGCGCGGAGAGCAGGTAGAGCGCGATGAACCGGGACCGCCCGATCGCCACCTCCAGCTGCGGTCCCAGCACCCACAGCGCCAGCATGTTGAAGCCGATGTGGAAGACCTGGACCTGGGTGAAGGCGCTGGTCATCAGCTGCCAGTAGGCGCCGTCGACCACGCCCGGGAGCCACTCCGTGTTGACGCCGGCGGCGACGCCGTGGCAGGTCGCCTCGGAGACTCCCGGGTAGAAACCTCCCGAGCCGGGCACCGTGCAGATGCCCCTCGGCCGCAGCGCCAGGTAGTCGACTATCCGGCTGCTCGCCCCGCCGGTGACCAGGATGGCCACCCACACGACGGCGTTGATCCCGATGATGACCATCGAGGTGATGGCGGCGTTGGTGGGCCGCAGCCCGCCGTACGCCGTCCGCCCGCTGCGGGTGGTACGCGAGCCCTCCTTGACGCACTCCGGGCACTGGAACCCGACGGCGGAGTCGCGCATGCAGTCGGGGCAGATCACCCGCCCGCACCGCTGGCAGCGGATGTACGCCTCGCGGTCGGGGTGCCGGTAGCAGGTCGGCGGGGCGCCCGCCCCGGGCGCGCCGGACGAGCCGGGCGGCGCGGGATCGGACATCGGTGTCAGGCCTCGGAGATGAGAGCTAGCTGCGCTTGATCTCGACCGACTCGATGACGACCGGGTCGGCCGGCCGGTCGCCCCGGCCGGTCTCGGTCGTGGCGATCGCGTCGACGACGTCGCGGGAGGCCTGGTCGGCGACCTCGCCGAAGATCGTGTGCTTGAAGTTCAGCCAGGGCGTGGCCCCGACGGTGATGAAGAACTGCGAGCCGTTGGTGCCCGGACCGGCGTTGGCCATCGCCAGCAGGTAGGGCTTGTCGAAGGTGAGCTCGGGGTGCGGCTCGTCCTTGAACTGGTAGCCGGGACCGCCGGTGCCGGAGCCCTGCGGGCAGCCGCCCTGGATCATGAACCCCTGGATGACCCGGTGGAAGGTCAGCCCGTCGTAGAAGGGGCCGGTGCGACCGTCGCCGGTGTCGTAGGCCTTGGTGCCCTCTGCGAGGCCGACGAAGTTGTCGACGGTCTCGGGGGCGTGGTTCGGCAACAGGTCGACGTTGATGTCGCCCCGGTTGGTCTTCAAGACGGCCTGCAGGTCAGCCATGTCTGCCTTCCAAGAGAGGTGATGTCAGGGGTGCGCCCGTACGGCGCGTGCGCCCCCGATCCTGCCATGTCACCCCAGCGGGGCGGTGCGGTGCGGTCACCCCTAGGGGCCCTCCCGCGTCCTGGGGAGAGTGCGGCATGATCGAGGTAACCGTCGAGGAGAGGATCCGCTGACATGCTGCGCAAGAAGAAGTCCCTGATCGACCGAGCGGTCGACACGGCGTCCGACGCCGTCGACGCGGCGCTCCCGATGCTCGAGTCGGCCATGGCCCAGATGCGCGAGCTCAGCAAGGATGCCGCGGAGGGCGCCAAGGACCTCGCCCAGGACACCCGCACCAAGGCCGGCCCGATGCTCGCCGACGGGAAGGTGCTGGCCGGCGAGATCGCCGACGCCACCCGCGAGGTCGCCATCCCGAAGGCCAAGACCGCCGCCGCCGCGGGCGTCGCAGGGGCCGCGAGCCTGGCCGCCTCCGGCAAGGACCTCGCGGCCGCCAAGGTCGCCGAGGCGAAGGGTGAGCCGCAGAAGTCCAAGGGCTCCAAGCTGCGCAAGGTCCTGGTGTTCGGCAGCCTGGTCGCCATCGCCGGCTTCGCCGCGGCCAAGCTGCGCGGCAAGCAGCAGGTCGACAACTGGCAGTCGTCGTACACCCCGCCCGCGCCCTCCACCCCGGCCTCCCGGCCGACCACGAGCACCACCGACGCCGCCACCGGTGGCGTCGCGGGTGCGGCCTCGGGCGGCGCCCACCTGGCCCCCGGAGTCGGACCCGACTCCCCGGTCGGCACGGACGACCCGATGGCCGCCCTGGCCGGCGACCTGGCCGGGGACGACGCGGCCGGTGCCACGCCCGGTGAGGCGATCGCCGACGCGGTCGAGGAGCCGCACCCGGTGACCACCCCCGACGAGCCGGCCGAGGTCGTCGACGTCGAGGACCAGCCGACCCGGAAGAAGTAGCCGGACCGAGCCTGGGGTTCGGCGTCGTTGCTGACCGTTCGTGACCGTTGCAACGGCCACGAAGGGTAGGAACACCCGGTCGAGCGGGTGTTCTGCCCCCACTCACCCCCCGGCGCGGGGGAGCTCCTCGGCGCGGTGCTCGTCGATCCAGGCGTCGATGCGCTCCCACCAGTCGAAGAGCCAGTCGATCTGTGCCTCGCGGCCTTCCGGGATCTCGGCGCGGGGCACCTGCCACCACTGCATCAGCAGCCGCTTGTCCATGGGCAGCTCGCGCCAGATGTCGCTCACCGTCACCAGGTGGTCCATCCCGGTGTGCGCGACCATGACCACGTCCGCGTCCGGCGCCGCCGCCAGCGCGGCGAGGAATCCGCCCGGCCGCGGAGCCAGCACGTTGGTCATCGCCTCGGCCCGGCGGGCCATCCGGTGCATGCCGAGCTTGTCGAGCCGGGCGATGGCCCGCTCGCGCCGGCCCGGGGTGAAGTTGCCGCCCTCCGGGAAGATCACGAAGGCGTCGTTGGCGTCCAGCCCGGTGGCCAGGTCGGCGATCTGGTCCTCGATCCCCTCCCCGGCCGCAGGGTTGGGCGAGATGAAGCGGGCCGGGATGCGGTGCAGCGCCACGTCGATGGCCGGGTCCCACACGAGGGTGTTCTTGAGGACCACGCGCGGCTCCCGGTGGTACCAGTGCATCAGCGCGTAGATCAGCGTGAACGAGTCACCCGGCCCGGCGTGCCGGGAGCAGACCAGCAACGGCTTGCCCGGGAAGGCGTCCGGCGTCGGTCCCGCCGTCGCGATGGTCAGGTTCAGCACCCGGCGCGCCTCCCAGAAGCAGACCCACAGCAGGCCCTGGACCAGGTCGTAGTGGATGCCCTCGAAGTACGGCGTCCGGATCCGCGCGCCGAACCCCGAGGAGATCCACAGCCCGAAGAGGACGAGCAGCAGCACGCTCTCGCAGAGCAGGTAGAGGAACATCAGCCACAGGATCCGCAGCGGCCGCCAGCGCCCCGGGATCAGGGGCGAGAGGGCCGCTCCGGCGAGCAGCCACACCGGGAGCGTGCTCAGGATCAGGAAGGTGAGGAGCAGCACCGCCGGCACCGTGATCAGCCGGCGCAGGTGCCGGCCGCTGCCCCCGGAGAGCGCGACGCTCACCGCTCGTCCAGGTAGGCGAGGCTGGCGCGGTAGGTCTCGTCGATGCGCGCGGCCACCCCCGTGAAGTCCCGGTGCCCGAGCAGGCTGTCGTCGCGTTGCGACGTGCCCCGGGCCGGCAGCACGTGGGCGACCACGCCCTCGGGCACCTCGGCCAGCTCGCGGGCGAACCGGTGGCGCCGCGCGATCTCGAAGGACACCCTGGCCACCTCCCACGGACGCTTGGGGACCCGCAGCGGCCGGTCGATCCGACCGACCTGGAGCACGTAGACCTCGGTGGCGCCGAGGGCGACCGCGCGACCGAGCGGGATCGAGTTCACGATCCCACCGTCGAGGAAGTGCTCGTCCCCGACACGCGCGGGAGGCAGCAGGCCGGGGACCGCGGCGCTGGCCACGATCGCCTCGACCAGCGGACCGGAGGTGAACCAGTGCTCGGCGGCCCGCTCGATGCTCGCCGCACACACCTGGAACCGCACCGGAAGGTCCTCGAACGTCAGGTCGCCGAGCTCGTCGGCGAGCCGGCGGCGCAGCGGGCTCGAGGAGTAGATGTGCGTCCCGGTCGACACGGCGCGCCGGACCGTGCGCAGCGGCCGGTCGCCGTACACCTCCCGGCCCACGGACGCGGCCTCCCACAGGGCGGTGAGCCGCTCGATGACCGCGATCGTCGGGTCGCGGGCGACCAGGGCGCCGTTGAGGGCGCCGACCGACGTGCCGAGCACCAGGTCGGGGGTGATCTCCCGCTCGAACAGGGCGCGGAGCATCCCTACCTCGACGGCTCCCAGCACGCCCCCTCCGCCGAGCACGAACGCGGTGGTCACGGCGGGGTCCTACGCCCGGGCCCGGGCCAGCTCGGGGTGCTCGGCCCGCATCCGCACCACGACCCGGTGCTCGACCCAGAAGATCAGCAGCGGGATCAGCCCCGCGGCCAGGTTGAGCACGGTGAACGGGATGCTCCAGCCGGCCTGCCGCGAGAGCAGGAAGGTCACCACCACGTAGATCATGAACACCCAGCCGTGCGCGACCCACATGATGCTGGCCGCCTCACCGAAGCGCTGGAGGTCGCTGCCCTCCGTGGCGAGGTACTTCAACGGCAGCGCGACGAGTGCGCAGAAGGCCAGCAGCACCCCGACGACGAGGGCGAGCACGCGGTAGGCGAGGAAGAGGCGGCTCACGCTTGGGGACCTTACCCAGAGGTCGTGGTCGCCTCACCGGCGACCACCTCGAGGTCCTCCCCCGCCTCCCGGCCGGCGCGATCGAGCGCGACCTCCTCCCGGGCCCAGCGCCACCACACGAACGCGGCGAACGCGCCGAAGAACCACCACTCGAAGGCGTAGAGCAGGTTGCGGATCGCGGTGAACCGCCCGGCGTCCGGCGGCTGTTGCAGGTCCGCACGCACCAGGCCGTCCCCGCCGTCGTCGGTGAACGCGTCCGGGCCGTCGTCGCGGACGACGACGTACGCGCCGTACAGGTCGTCGTCGAACCGCTGGGCGAGGTCGGCGACCCGCAGCTGCGGAAGTACGTCGTCGGCCGGGTCGTCGTCGGCCGCCGCGTCGGCTTCCGACGGCTGCAGCCAGCCGACCAGGTCGACCGGCCCGGACGGGTCCCCCCCGCGCTGCGCGGCAAGGTCCTGGGGGGAGCGGGCGGTCCAGCCCCGCACCACGGGCAGCAACGAGTCGCCGACGCGGACGTGGGTGACCACCCAGGAGCCGTCCTGGCCGTCGTGCTCGCGGCCCGAGACGTAGACGGTCGACCCTGGCTCCCACTGACCGACGACCTCGACGGGCTGCCCGACGTACTGCCCGGGGAACGGGTCGTCCGGGCCGATCGCCTCCGCCAGCGGGATCGGCGCGGCCTGGGTCAGGTCGCGCGCCTCGGCGGCCCGGCGGTCCTGCCAGCCGTGGTACTGCCACAGCCCCAGCCAGCCGGCAGCCACCAGCGCCACCACGACGACCAGGTGGTAGCCCCAGCTGCGCGGCGCGAGCAGCACAGGCACCGCGGACACCCGGTCAGGATACGGAGGCACCCGTCCCCCGCTGGGTCGAGGAGGGCGCCCACGCCGGCGCCGACCTCGACCGCTTCGTCGCTGACCTCGGCGGACCCGGATGTCATGATCCTGGGGTGACCATCACCGCCGACCCCAAAGGAGACTGGGCCACCCGTTTCCAGACGGCCTTCGGCACGATGTCCGACGCCATCGGCCGCGCGGTCCTGGGCAAGGAGCACGTGATCCGGCTGACGCTGACCTGCCTGCTCTCCGAGGGGCACCTGCTGCTGGAGGACCTCCCGGGCACGGGCAAGACCATGCTGGCGCGGGCGCTGGCCAACACCGTCGAGGGGTCGCACGCGCGGATCCAGTTCACCCCGGACCTGCTGCCCACCGACGTGACCGGCGTGACGGTCTACGACCAGCACCGCGGCAGCTTCGAGTTCCACCCCGGCCCGATCTTCCACGACATCGTGCTGGCCGACGAGATCAACCGTGCCTCGCCGAAGACCCAGGCGGCCCTGCTCGAGGTGATGGAGGAGGGGCACGTCACCGTCGACGGGATCACCCACGACGTGCCGCGGCCGTTCATGGTCATCGCGACCCAGAACCCGATCGAGCAGGCCGGCACCTACCGGCTCCCCGAGGCCCAGCTCGACCGGTTCCTGTTCAAGACGTCGGTGGGCTACCCCGACGCGGAGTCGACCGAGGAGCTGCTGCTGAACTCGTCGGTCCGCGACCGCGCCGCGCTGGTGACGCCGGTCGTCAGCCGCGACGACGTGGCCCGGATGATCGCGATGGCCGACGAGGTGTACGTCGACCGGTCGGTGGTGCGGTACGTGCGCCAGCTCGCCGAGGCCTCGCGAGAGATCCCGCACGTGAAGATGGGGCTCTCGGCCCGCGGCTGCCTGGCGTTCGTCCGCGCGGCCAAGACGTGGGCGGCCTCCGACGGCCGCGGCCACGTCGTCCCCCACGACATCGCCACCCTCGCCGAGCCGATCCTCGGGCACCGGCTGCTGCTCGACGCCCAGGCCCAGTTCGCCGGGATCCAGGTCTCCGAGGTGGTGGCGGGCCTCCTCGACCAGGTGCCGCCGCCGGTCGACCGGACCGGTGACTGACCTGCTGACGAGGGGTCTCGCGGCGCTGCGGCGCGGCGTCACCCCGCTCGGCCGGGCGGTGCTGTCCCTGGGCTTGATGGCCTACGCCTTCTCCCGCGCAGCCGGGCTGGTCGAGCTCGCGGTGGTCGCCGCGCTGTGCCTGCTCCTCGTCGTGGTGGGGCTGGTCATCGTGCTGCTCCCCGCCGGGGTCCGGGCGTCGCTGCGGCTGCGGCCGGCGCGGACCAGCGCCGGCTCGGCCGTGCAGGGCCTGCTGCGGCTGGAGAACCGCTGGCCGTTGGCGCTCGGCCGGCCCGTCGTGGAGGTCCCTCACGGCATCGCGTCACGGTGGGTCCGGCTGCCCACACTGGCCGCGCGGGCGACGCACGAGCAGCTGCTCGTGGTCCCGGCGCCGCGACGCGGCGTGGTCAGCATCGGTCCGGTGCTCTACCGCCGCACGGACCCGGTCGGGCTGTTCGGACGCCGGGTGGTGTGGGCGGAGGCGGTCGAGCTGCTGGTCCGGCCGGCGGCCGTCGACCTGGCCGGCCTTCCCGTGGGCCAGCTGCGCGACCTCGAGGGCGTGCCGAGCGACCAGGTGTCGATGAGCGACCTGGCCTTCCACGCGCTGCGTGAGTACGTGCCCGGCGACGACCTGCGCCACGTGCACTGGCGCTCCTCCGCACGGGCGGGGCAGCTCCTCGTCCGGCAGTACCACGACTCCCGGCGTACCTCCGCCGTGCTGCTGGTCGACACCCGCCGCAGTGCCTACGCCGATCCCGAGGACTTCGAGCTCGCCCTGTCCGTGGCGGCCTCGCTGACCACCGACGGCGGCTCGGGACGGCTACGACCTCACCCTCGTCTCCGGCGACGTCACGATCGGGGGCCCCGCGGGCCTGACGGACCCGGCGTACGTGCTGGACGCCTTCTGCCGCGCCGAGCTCGACGACTCCACGGCCGGACTGCCTGACCTGCTCGCGAGCGGGCGGGTCGCCGCGGGGGAAGCCAGCATGCTCTTCCTCGTCACCGGCACGGCCGCGCCGTCCGACGAGGTGCAGCGCGTCGTCGGCCTGGTCCCCGGAGACCTGTGGGCGGGCGTGTTCCGTTGCGGCGCGGACGCGACGAGCGGGATGGCGGAGTACGCCGGCCGGCCGATCGTGACCCTGTCCGCCCTGCGCCAGCTGCCGGTCGCGATGAGTGAGGTGGTCCGATGAGCGGCGGGCGGGTCGACCCCGTCCTCGCCTGGGCGCTGACGACGGCGGCGCTCGCGGGCTGGTGGACGACGTTCGCCGGGTTCTCCTGGTTGCTGGTCGGGGCTGTCGGCGCGGCGCTCGGCACGCTGGTGGTCACCCTGCACGCCCGCCGCGGCAGCCTCGCCTGGGCATTGGTGACGGTGCCGCTCGCCTACGTCGTGCTCGGCGTCGCGGTGCTGGGCGTGGAGTTCGGTGGCAACGGCGCGCCGCGCGCGGACACCCTCTCGCGGGTGCTCTCCGGCGCCTGGGAGTGCTGGCCGCTGCTGGTCGGCACCCATCCCCCGGTCGAGGCGACCGGCACGGTGCTGCTGGCGCCCGCGCTCGCGGGCGTGTTCGTCGCCGCGATGGCCACCGGGCTGGCGCTGTCCCGGTCCCGGCCCGGGCTGGCCGGTGGTGCCGCTGCTCGCGCCTGCTCACCTGGGTGCTGGTCACCGGCAGCGAGCTCTCCGCGTCCGTCGGGGTGTTCGGGGCGGTCTACGGGCTGGCCTGCCTCGCCTGGGTGGTGCTCCGAGCCGGCCGGGACCGCTCCGGCTCCCGGGTCGGCGGCCCGGCCGACGTCCGGTGGGCGCTCGCCGTGCCGGTGCTGGTGGTCTGCACGCTGCTCGCGGTCCCCGTGGGCAACCGCCTCCTCGGCGACGGCCACGACCGCCTGGTGCTGCGCGAGCAGGCGGCGGCGTACGGCGTGGACCAGGTGACCACGCCGCTCGACGGCTTCCGCAGGTACCGCAAGCAACCCGGGGACCTGCCCGACAACGCCTGGCGGCGGCAGCTGCTGCGGGCCACGCTCCCCGAGGGCGGCGTCCCGGTCGGCACGCAGCTGCGGTTCGCCGTGCTCAACCGCTACGACGGGCGGCGGTGGCTGGCCGTCAACGACGTGGACCCGAGCAGCCACGACGACCGGTTCCAGCTGTTCTCGGCCGACTACGTGACCACCGAGGACGAGGCCGGCACCGCGCCGGTGCGGATCGACCTCACCGGCGCCTGGAACAGCCAGTGGCTGCCGCTCGCCGGCCGGCTGGTCGGCCTCAACGCCGACTTCCCGGGCGGCATCCCCCTGTCGGTGCTGCGCTTCAACCCGGAGACGGGCAGCGCCATCGGCACCCGCACCCTCGGCGGGGACGACGAGTACGAGTTCTTCTACGACGCCCGTCGACACCACGCTCCCCCAGGACGCCAAGCCGTCCCGGCAGGTCGACCCGACGACGTACGACGCCGCCGCCTTCCTGGACAACTGGGCGCGCGCCGTGCGGGCCAAGGCCGACAACCGGATGGACGCGGTGCTGCGCGCCGCGGCGCTGATGAAGCAGCGCGGCCGCTACAGCGACGGGGCCTTCGGGTGGGAGGTCCAGTTCGCCCGCGGCCAGGACGCGGCCCGGCTCGACGACTTCGTGAACGGCCCGCACATGGTCGGCGACGACGAGCAGTACGCCGCCGCGATGGCGTTGGTGGCCACCCGGCTCGGGGTGCCCGCACGGGTCGTCGTCGGCGCCCGGGTCCCGGACGACGGCGTGGTCAAGGGCAACGACGTGGTCGCCTGGGTGGAGCTGCGGATCCGCGACGAGGCGGGCGAGTCGTGGCGCGAGCTGCCGCGCTCGACGTACATGTCCTTCCGGCCGCCCCGACGCAACGACCCGGCCAACGAGCCCGTCGTCGTGCCGCCGGAGCCGAAGCCCACCACACAGCCGCCGCAGCCCACCCCCTCGCCCCAGCCGCAGCCGCAGACCGACCAGCCGACGTCGGACCAGCAGGCACCCGGATCCGGCTCGTCGTGGTGGCGCTGGCTGCTGCTCCTGGTCCCCCTCGCGGTGGGCGCCGTACCGGCGTACAAGACGCTCCGGCGTACCCGCCGCCGGCGCGCCCCGCGCACGTCCCTGAGGTACGTCGGGGCGTGGCAGGAGCTGGTCGACACCGCCCGCGACCTGGGGCTGGCCGTGCCCGCGCGCCGCAGCCGGCCCGCCCAGGCGACCGCCCTCGGGCCCGGTTCGCTGGACCTCGCCCGCGCCGCCGACGACGCGGTGTTCGGGGCCGCCGCCCCCACCCCCGAGTCCGCCGACGCCTTCTGGCGCTCCGCGCTCGACGCCCGCGCGCGGCTGGCGACCGGCGTCTCCCGCCGGCGCCGCTGGCTGGCGCCGTTCAGCCTCGCGTCCCTGCGCCGCCCCTGACCGCGATTCGTCTGCGGTCGGGTGGTGGGTGCGGTGTCGGGGTTGAACGGTTTCATCAAGGTAAGTGGGTGAACCCGCACTTCTCCCGGTGCGCACACCCAGGGAAGTGGCGGTTCGACCACTTACCTTGATGAAACGTCCAGCCCGGGACGACGAATCGGAGTGGTGGAGCCTAGGGGACTCGAACCCCTAACCCCCTGCTTGCAAAGCAGGTGCGCTACCAATTGCGCCAAGGCCCCGGAGGGCGAGCAGCCGGCGGGGGCTACTCCGCGGGGGGCTGGCGAGACGGTGTCGGTGGCCTCGGCCCAGAGGGCCTGCTCGTGCTTGCCCTCGTCCATCTTCTTCTTGGCGTAGGCGACGCCGGCGGCGGCCAGCAGGACGAACAGCATCTTCTTCATGAGGTCTCTCCCAGTCGTTGCAGTGGGCCTAAGAGGACTTGAACCTGTGACCTCTTCCTTATCAGGGAAGCGCTCTAACCGTCTGAGCTATAGGCCCGGGAGCGGCGCCACCGCCTGCCGACGTGCGGCCGGGCGGCGACCGGCAGGAAGATTACCGGACCGGCGAGGCGCGACCAATCGCAGCCAGTCGCCGAGATCGCGGTCAGTGCTCGTCCTCGGCCAGGGTGACCTCGATGCCGCCGAGCAGGGCCGCCGCCATGTTGTAGAGGAACGCGCCGAGCGTCGCGATCGCGGTCATCAGCACCACGTCGATCGACCGCGACGAGCATCGTGAAGCCGATGACCCGGTCGGTGCCGAGGTAGTCCTGGATGTCGAACGGCGCGTCGGCCTGGTCGCCGACGACGTCGCGGACCGTGTTGTTGATCGAGTCCCAGACGCCGGCGGCGCCGAGCACCGACCACACCATCAGCACCGACGACGACGGTGACGATGCCGAGGGCGATCGAGAGCAGGAACGCCGTCTTCATCACCGACCACGGGTCGATGCGGGTCAGCCGCAGCCGGGCCCGGCGCGGCGGGCGCTTGGCCGCGGGCTCGGGTCGCGCGGGTGCGCTCGGCGCGGAGCCGGCTGGGCCTGCTCCGGCTGGCGGCACGGGCGGCGGCAGCACCGGCGCGGTCGCCGACGGGGCGACCGGCGCGGTCGTCGTCGAGGCCGCGGACGGCGGGACGCGACGGCCGTCTGGTCCGGTCGCGGTGCCGTTGGTCGGCGCGGCTCCGTCGGTCGTCGGTCGCGTGACCGCGGTCGGCCTGCGCGCACCGAGCTCGGCTTCTGCTGGAGGCGCTTCGGCGAGCGGGGGTCCGCTCCTGGTCGGCGGCCGGCGGGGCATCGGCGGCAGGTCGGCGCGCTCGGGGCGGCCGTCGAGTGCCCGCGCTCGCCTCGGGCGCCGGTGCGTCCAGCCCGGTCAGTCGCGACTGCGTCTGCTCGGTCGGTCGCTCCGTCATCAGGCCTCACTCTCGGGTGCGGGAATCGGCCAGTCGGTCACCTGCGGTCTCATCGATTGTTGCACCCGAGCCGTGATCGGGCGATTCCGCAACCGTCTCGCGGCGAGGTCGGCACCGTCCTCGGGCGCCGGTCGTCGGTCGTGCCGTCGTCGCCCGTCGTCCAGCGTCCTCGTCGAGTCTCCGGCGCCTCCACCGAGCGGGCCACGACCGCGACCGCGTCGCCCTCCTTGGGCGTCACGAACTTCACGCCCATCGTCGAGCGGCCGGTGGCCCGGAAGTCGTCGTTGATCGGGCTGCGGACGACCTGGCCGCCCTGGGTGATCGAGAGGACCTCGTCGCCGTCGACGACGATGAAGGCGCCGACCAGGTTGCCGCGCTCCTCGTTGGCCAGCGACATCGCCTTGATGCCGATGCCGCCGCGCGACTGCAGGCGGTAGTCGCTGATCCGGGTCCGCTTGGCGAAGCCGCCGTCGGTGATCGTGAAGACGTACTGCGGCTTGACCGTCGGCCAGCTCCTCGGTCGCGACCTGCGTCGGCGCGGATCACCGACATCGACAGCACCGAGTCGCCGCGAGCGGAACTTCATGCCGGTGACGCCGGACGTGGCCCGGCCCATCGGCCGCAGCTGGGCGTCGTCGGCGCGGAACCGGACCGACTGGCCCTTGCGGGAGACCAGCAGGATGTCGTCGTCGGGCTCGACCAGCTCGGCGCCGATCAGCTCGTCGTCGTCCTCGCGGAAGTTGATCGCGATGACGCCGGCCTGGCGCGGGCTGTTGTAGTCGCCGAGCCGGGTCTTCTTGACCAGGCCGTTGCGGGTGGCGAGCACGAGGTACGGCGCCTGCTCGTAGTCGCGGATCGCCAGCACCTGCGCGATGTTCTCGTCGGGCTGGAACGACAGCAGGCCGGCGACGTGGCCGCCCTTGGCGTCGCGCGCGGCCTCGGGCAGGTTGTAGGCCTTGGTGCGGTAGACCCGGCCGGCGGTGGTGAAGAACAGCAGCCAGTGGTGGTTGGTCGTCGCGATGAAGTGCTCGACGACGTCGTCGCCGCGCAGCGTCGCGCCGCGCACGCCCTTGCCGCCGCGCTTCTGGGAGCGGTACAGGTCGGCGCGGGTGCGCTTGGCGTAGCCGCCGCGGGTGATCGTGACGACGAGCGTCCTCGTCGGGGATCAGGTCCTCCATCGAGAGGTCGCCGTCGGCCGCGATGATCTGGCGTGCGCCGGTCGTCGCCGTACTTCTCGACGATCTCGGCGAGCTCCTCGATGACGATCTGCCGCTGCCGCGCCTCGTTGGCCGAGGATGTCCTCGAGGTCGGCGATGATCCGCTCGAGCTCGGCCAGCCGGTCGATGATCTTCTGCCGCTCGAGGGCGGCCAGCCGGCGCAGCTGCATGTCGAGGATCGCGCTGCGCCTGGAGCTCGTCGATCTCGAGCAGCGCCATCAGGCCCGTCGCGCGCCTCGTCGACGTCGGGGCTGCGCCGGATCAGCGCGATGACCTCGTCGAGCGCGTCGAGCGCCTTGACGAAGCCGCGCTGGATGTGGGCGTCGCTCCTCGGCCTTGCGCAGGCGGTAGCGGGTGCGCCGCTGGATGACCTCGATCTGGTGGGTGACCCAGTGCGAGATGAACTGGTCGAGCGTCAGCGTGCGCGGCACGCCGTCGACCAGCGCCAGCATGTTGGCGCAGAAGTTGGCCTGCAGCTCGGTGTGCTTGAAGAGGTTGTTGAGCACCACCCGGGCGACGGCGTCGCGCTTGAGCACGACGACCAGCCGCTGGCCGGTGCGGCCGGAGGAGTCGTCGCGCACGTCGGCGATGCCCTGCACCTTGCCGGAGTCGGCGAGCTCGGCGATCTTCAGCGCCAGGTTGTCGGGGTTGACCATGGTAGGGCAGCTCGGTGATCGACCAGGCAGGTGCGGCCCTTGGCTGTCCTCGTCGACCTCGACGACCGCGCGCATGGTGACCGAGCCGCGGCCGGTGCGGTAGGCCTGCTCGATGCCCTGCGTGCCGACGATCAGCGCGCCGTTGGGGAAGTCGGGGCCCTTGATCCGCTCGAGCAGCGCCTCGAGCAGCTCCTCGCGGGTGGCGTCGGGGTGCTCGAGCGCCCACTGCACGCCGTCGGCGACCTCGCGCAGGTTGTGCGGCGGGATGTTGGTGGCCATGCCGACCGCGATGCCGGCCGAGCCGTTGACCAGCAGGTTGGGGAACCGCGCCGGCAGGATCGTCGGCTCCTGGCTGCGGCCGTCGTAGTTGGGCTGGAAGTCGACGGTGTCCTCGTCGATGTCGCGGACCATCTCCATGCGCCAGCGGCGCCATCCGGCACTCGGTGTAGCGCATCGCGGCCGCGGGGTCGTTGCCCGGCGAGCCGAAGTTGCCCTGGCCGTGGACCAGCGGCGCGCGCATCACCCACGGCTGCGCGAGCCGGACCAAGGTGTCGTAGATCGCGGTGTCGCCGTGCGGGTGGTACTGGCCCATCACGTCACCGACGACGCGCGAGCACTTGGAGAAGCCGCGGTCGGGCCGGTAGCCGCCGTCGTACATCGCGTAGAGCACCCGGCGGTGCACCGGCTTGAGGCCGTCGCGCACGTCGGGCAGCGCGCGGCCGACGATGACCGCCATCGCGTAGTCGAGGTAGGAGCGCTGCATCTCGAGGTCTGCAGCTCGACCGGCTCGATCCGGCCGCCGGGCCGGCGGGTCGTCGGTGGTGTCGGTCACGGTCTGGATCTCTCTCTGCGTGTCGATCGTACAGCGGTGTCTAGCGGTCGGTCGCTAGAGGTCTAGATGTCGAGGAAGCGGACGTCCTTGGCGTTGCGCTGGATGAACGAGCGGCGCTGCTCGACGTCCTCGCCCATCAGGGTCGAGAAGATCTCGTCGGCCTGGGCGGCGTCCTCGAGCGTGACCTGCAGCAGCAGCCGGTTGTCGGGGTCCATCGTGGTCTCCCACAGCTCGTCGGCGTTCATCTCGCCGAGGCCCTTGTAGCGCTGGACCGGGTTCTCCTTGGGCAGCTTCTTGCCGGCCGCCTGGCCGTCGCGCAGCAGCGCGTCGCGCTCGGCGTCGGAGTAGACGAACTCGTGCTCGGCCGGCTTGTTCCAGCGCAGCCGGTAGAGCGGCGGCTGGGCCAGGTAGACGTAGCCGCCCTCGATCAGCGGCCGCATGAAGCGGAACAGCAGCGTCAGCAGCAGGGTGTGGATGTGGTGGCCGTCGACGTCGGCGTCGGCCATCAGCACGATCTTGTGGTAGCGCAGCTTGTCGATGTCGAACTCGTCGTGGATGCCGGTGCCGAGCGCGGAGATGATCGCCTGCACCTCGGTGTTGGCCGAGCACCTTGTCGATGCGGGCCTTCTCGACGTTGAGGATCTTGCCGCGGATCGGCAGGATCGCCTGGATCCGCGGGTCGCGGCCCTGCGTGCCGAGCCGCCGGCCGAGTCGCCCTCGACGATGAAGACCTCGCACTCCTCGGGGTTGGTCGACTGGCAGTCGGACAGCTTGCCGGGCAGGCCGCCGCCGCCGAGCAGACCCTTGCGGGTGCGGGCCAGGTCGCGCGCCTTGCGGGCGGCCATCCGCGCGGACGCCGCGGCCTGCGCCTTGCGGACGATGTCGCGGCCCTCGGCGGGGTTCTTCTCGAACCAGTCGCCGAGCTGGTCGTTGACGACGCGCTGCACGAAGCCCTTGGCCTCGGTGTTGCCGAGCTTGGTCTTGGTCTGGCCCTCGAACTGCGGCTCGCCGAGCTTGATCGAGACGATCGCGGTGAGGCCCTCGCGGACGTCGTCGCCGGAGACCCGGTCCTCGCGCTTCTTGATCAGGTTCGTTGGCCTCGCCGAAGTTGTTGACCTGGCGGTCAGCGCCGCGCGGAAGCCCTCCTCGTGGGTGCCGCCCTCGTGGGTGTTGATGGTGTTGGCGAAGGTGTGCACCGACTCGGTGTAGGAGGTGTTCCACTGCATCGCGACCTCGAGGCTCATGTGCTGCCCGCGCCCTCGGGCGCCTCCGCCTCGAAGGAGATGATCGTGGGGTTGGCCGTCGTCCTTGCTGCGGTTGAGGTGCTCGACGTAGTCGACCAGGCCGCGGTCGTACTTGAAGACCCGCTCCAGCCCGCCGCTGTCGGCGCGCTTGATCGCGGCGGCGCCGGCCTCGTCGACCTCGGCGGCCACGGTGTCGTCCTCGACGGCGTCGACCAGCTCGTCGGCCGTGGGCCGCTCGTCGCGGATGACGATCTCGAGGCCCTTGTTGAGGAAGGCGTACTCGCGGATCCGGTTGGTGAGGGTCTCGAGGTTGTAGGTCGGTGGTCTCGAAGATGTCCTCGACGGCCCAGAAGGTGATCGTCGTGCCGGTGCTCTCGCCGGCTCGAGCGGGCGGACCTGCTCGAGCGGGGCGTCCGGGACGCCGAGCTGAAGGACTGCCGCCAGAGGTAGCCGCGGTTCTTGACCTCGACGATCAGCCGGGACGACAGCGCGTTGACGACCGAGACGCCGACGCCGTGCAGGCCGCCGGAGACCTTGTAGCCGCCGCCGCCGAACTTGCCGCCGGCGTGCAGCACGGTCAGCGCCACGTCGACCGCCGGCAGCTCCTCGCCCGGGGCGGTGTCGGTGGGGATGCCGCGGCCGTTGTCGACGACCCGGACGCCGCCGTCGGCGAGCAGCGTCACCACGATCCGGTCGCAGTAGCCGGCGAGCGCCTCGTCGACCGCGTTGTCGACGATCTCGGTGACCAGGTGGTGCAGGCCGCGCTCGCCGGTCGAGCCGATGTACATGCCGGGGCGCTTGCGGACCGCCTCGAGGCCCTCGAGCACCTGGATCGCGGAGGCGTCGTAGTGGCCGTTGTCGTCGCTCGCGAGGTCGGCGCCGGGCTCGCGCGCCATCTCCGGCGGGGTGTCCGGCTGCTCGTCGTCGGGGGAGTCGTTGGGGGCGGTCGGGTCCTCGCTCACGCGGCACCTCTTCACGCTGCTGACAACGACTGCGTACACGACACGGGTCGCGGCGCCTGCAGATTGACGGGGCTCGCGACCCGACGTCCATGATAGCCCGTCGGAGGCCCGCATTCCACGTCGCCATCCCCAGCCGAGGGGGGTCGCGGGCCCCGAGAACGGCCCGGAGCGGCTCGCAAGGGCCGTGCAGGGCCCGCACAGGGGGCCGGTGGACTCCCTATACGTCCGCGAGGCCCGCAGATCGGCTCCTGCGCGACCACGAGCGCCGGCGTCCGCTCATCTGCCGCTCAGCCGTAGGTGTCGCGGGGCCCGCGGCCGTCGCGGACCGAGCGCGGCCCCTTCTTCCAGCTCGGCAGGTGCGGGTCCGACGCACCTCGATCAGGGTCACGGTGCCGTGCCCGAGCTCCTCGTTGAGCCGCTTGACGACAGCTCGGGGCGAGCAGCGTCAGCTGGGTGGCCCAGGCGGTCGAGTCGGTGCGCACGACCAGGCTGCCGTCGGCGAAGGACTCGGGGGTCGCGTGCTGGGCGACCTCGCGCGCCGACCAGCTCGGCCCAGCGGGCGAACACGCCCGCGACCCGCAGGTCGACGTCCCAGCCGTGGTCGTCGACGAGCCGGCCGACGGTGACGTCGAGCAGCTGCGGGTCGCGCTCGTCGGGGAAGCGCGCCGGACGCCTTGGCGCGGACCGGTACGACGGCTCGGCGCGCGCGGCGACGTGCGCGCTGGGCCGGACGCCGGCCCGCGCCGGTCGGCCCGGGCCAGGGTCTTGGCCAGGTCGAGCCCGTCGGCCTGGTGCTGGCCGGTCTGCCCCGGGCTGCTCGGGGCTCGCTCCTCAGTCGACACGGCGTCACCTCCCCGCCGGCCACGTCGGAACCGGGCGCCCGCGAGCATCGCCGGGACGTCGTCGTCGACCGCGGCGGTGACCAGCACCTGCTCGGCGCCGGCGACCAGCTCGGCGAGCTGGGCCGCGGCGGTCGCCGTCGAGCTCGGCGAAGACGTCGTCGAGGATCAGGATCGGGTCGTCGCCGTCGGCGCGCAGCAGGTCGTAGGACGCCAGCCGCAGCGCCAGCGCGAACGACCAGGACTCGCCGTGGCTGGCGTAGCCGCGGACCGGCAGCCGGGCTCCCGCCCGCCCGGGCCGAGGCTGAGCAGCAGGTCGTCGCGGTGCGGGCCGACCAGCGAGACCCCGCGGTCGAGCTCGTCGTAGCGGCGCTCCGCGAGCGCCGCGAGCAGGGCCTCGGTCAGCGCCCCGCGGTCGACCGGACTCCTCGGGCGAGCTCGAACGACGGCTTGTAGTCCATCGTCGCGCCGCGTCGCGGGGCGCTCCCGCGCGCCACGGTGGCGTAGGCGTCGCCGAGGTAGGGCCGCAGGTCCTCGACCAGGGCCAGCCGCTCGGCCAGGAGCTCGGCGCCGACCCGGGCCAGGTGGGAGTTCCAGACCTCGAGGGTCGCGCAGCGCCGACTCCTGGTGCCGCCGCCCCGGCGGGCGGAGCCGGCGGTCTTCAGCAGCGTGTTGCGCTGCGCGCAGGATCCGCTCGTAGTCGGCCCGGACGCCGGCCAACCGCGGCGTGCGCAGCACCAGCAGGTCGTCGAGGAAGCGCCGCCGCTCGGCCGGGTCGCCCTTGACCAGGGCCAGGTCCTCGGGCGAGAAGACGCACCGTGCGCACCAGCCCGACCAGGTCGCGGGTGCGCGGCAGCGGCGACTTGTTGACCCGGGCCCGGTTGGCCCGGCCGGGGTTGATCTCCACCTCGAGCACGGCGCTCGCGGCCGTCCTTGACGACGGCGGCGCGGATGACGGCCTGGTCGGCGCCGGCCCGCACCAGCGGGCGCGTCGGTGGCGACCCGGTGCGAGGTCAGCCGCGACAGGTAGTCGATCGCCTCGACCAGGTTGGTCTTGCCCTGGCCGTTGCGGCCCGACGAACGCCGTCGCGCCCGGTGCGAGGACGACCTCGACGTCGGCGTAGGAGCGGAAGTCGTGCAGGACCAGGTGGCGAGACGTACACCGCGGGCGCGATCGACGGCTAGCTGGTCGCGGCGTCGCCGCCGGGCGGCGCGCTCGGTCTGCACGGCGTGGCCGCCGAACTGGTTGCGCATCGCCGCGATCGCCTTCATCGCCGGGCTGTCGTCCTGGCGGGAGACGAACCGGGCGTAGAGCGCGGCGGTGATCGCCGGGGTGGCGACGGCGTTGTCGATGCCGGCCTCGACGGTCCAGCGGCCCTCGCCGGAGTCCTCGGCGTAGCCGCTGATCTTGGACAGGCCCGGGTCCTCGTCGAGCGCGGCGACCAGCAGGTCGAGCAGCCAGGACCGGATGACGGTGCCCTCGCGCCAGGAGCGGAAGACCTCGGTGACGTTGTCGACCAGGTCGACCTTCTGCAGCAGCTCCCAGCCCTCGGCGTAGCTCTGCATGATGGCGTACTCGATGCCGTTGTGGACCATCTTGGAGAAGTGCCCGGCGCCGACCTCGCCGGCGTGCACGGAGCCGAACTCGCCCTCGGGCTTGAGCGCGTCGAAGGCCGGCTGCACCTTGGCGATGTTCTCCGTCGGAGCCGCCGTACATCAGGGCGTAGCCGTTCTTCAGGCCCCAGACGCCGCCGGAGACGCCGCAGTCGACGAAGCCGATGCCCTTCTCGGCGAGCAGCGCGGCGTTGGCCTGGTCGTCGGTCCAGCGCGAGTTGCCGCCGTCGACGACGAGGTCGCCCTCGCCGAGCAGGTCGCCGAGCTCCTTGACCGTCTCCCGGGTGCGTCGCCGGCGGGCACCATCACCCAGACGACCTTGGGCGAGGGCAGCGTCTCGACCATGTCGGCGAGGCTGTCGACGTCGGCGAGGTCGGGGTTGCGGTCGTAGCCGACGACGGTGTGGCCGGCGTCGCGCAGCCGCGTCGCGCATGTTGCCGCCCATCTTCCCGAGCCCGACGAGTCCGATGTCCATGCGCATGCCCTTCCCTGGTGCGGTGCTGCCGATGGTGGCCGGTGCTGCGGCGGACTGGGTCAGGACAGCAGGCGCCGCGGCATCAGCAGGTAGCGGAAGCCGGTGTCCTTGCGTCGTCGGGCCCGTCGTCGCCGATCGAACCACTGATGACCACGGGCTTGGAAGCCTGGGTGAAGGACAGCTCGACCACGGCCTCGTCGATGGCGGTCAGGCCGTCGAGCAGGAACTGCGGGTTGAAGCCGGTCGTCAGGTCGTCGCCCGTCGACGGTCGCCTCGATCGACTCCGAGGCCTGCGCCTCGTCGCCGGAGCCGGCGTCGAGGGTCAGCACGCCGTCGGAGAAGGCCAGCTGCACCGCGGTGTTGCGCTCGGCGACCAGGGCGACCCGCTTGACCGACTCGACCAGCGCGAGCTTGTCGACCAGCGCCGTGGTGAGGTGCTCGCTGGGGAACAGGCTGCGGACCTTGGGGAACTCGCCGTCGAGCAACCGGGTCGTCGTACGACGGGTGCCGCCGGCCGCGGACCCCTCGAAGCCGATGATCCCCTCGCCGGCGCCGCCGGCCGAGAGCGCGATGGTCACCTCGGGGCCGGCGGTCAGCGACTTCGCCGTGTCGCCGAGCACCTTGGCCGGCACCAGCGCGGCCAGCGAGGCGTCGGGGCTGTGGGGGTTCCAGTCGAGCTCGCGGTGCGAGAGCCGGAACCGGTCGGTGGCCAGCAGCGCGATCGTGGAGCCCGGAGATCTCCAGGCGGACGCCGGTGAGCACCGGGCAGCATGTCGTCGCGGCCGGCGGCGGTGACCGCCTGGGCCACGGCGTGCGCGAACTGGTCGCTGGGCACGGTGCCGCGTGGCGGCCGGCATGTCGGGCAGCGTCGGGTAGTCCTCGACCGGCATGGTCTGGAGGCTGAACCGCGCGGACCCGCAGGTCAGCGAGACCCGCGAGCCGTCGAGGGTCACGTCGACCGGCTTGGCCGGCAGGCTGCGGCAGATGTCGGCCAGCAGCCGGCCGCTCACCAGCGCGCGTGCCCTCGTCGGAGACCTCGGCGGTCAGGGTGGCGCGGGCGGAGGTCTCGTAGTCGAAGGTGGAGAGCACCAGGCCCTCGTGGCCGGCGTCGATGAGCAGGCCGGACAGGACGGGAGCGCTGGGCCGGACCGGCAGGCTGCGAGCAGCCCAGGCGACGGCGTCGGCGAACGCGTCGCGTTCCACGCGGAACTTCACTCGGGGTCCTTCGAAGGTCAAGGTGGGGAAGGCAATGGGGCTCCAGTGGGGCCGCGGCGTCGGCCCTGCGGCCGCGCCGGTCCGAGCATCCTGCCACGGGGCGGGGACGGCGGGGAGGCCCGCCCGTGGTCAGCCCGTGGTCGGCGCCTGGTTCGGACGTGGTTCGGCGGGTTGGCTTCCGAGCCGGATCGGCCGCTCGGAGGCGGCCCGAACCACACGCTCGAACGACCCGGAAGGGTCCGTCATCCCCAGGCAGGGGCTCGGAGCCATGTTCACCGGGGATCACTCAGTAGACAGATGAAGGGGAGCAGTAGCAGCGGTGGAAACTGTGGACAACCGGTGTTCGTGCAGGTGAGCGGCCCATTTCTCGTCCCCAGGCCATGTGCACGAACCGGTGCACTGCCGGGGCACCCGGTGCACTCCCGCCCCGGTCGGCGCCGGCCCTCCCCAGCTGTCCACAAGGTCTGTGGACGAAACACGGCGCGTCGCACCGGCGGCCCCACATCTTGCGTCGATGTGATTCACCCGCCCTGCTGGCGGACCCGTGCGCCCGGCCGACGGGTCGCTCGCCGGTGGTCAAGCGCGCGGCCAACACGTCGTCCCGAGGGGTGGACTCAGTTCTGGCGGGCGTGCATCTTGATGCGGTTGGTCAGCTCGGAGACCTGGTTGAACACCGCGCGGCGCTCGGCGAGCAGCTGGTTGATCTTGCGATCGGCGTACATCACCGTGGTGTGGTCGCGGTTGCCGAACTGGGCGCCGATCTTGGGCAGCGACAGGTCGGTGAGCTCGCGGCACAGGTACATCGCGATCTGCCGGGCCATCACCAGGTGCCGGCCGCGGCTGGGCCCGGTGATCTCCTCGATCGGCAGCCCGAAGTAGGCCGAGGTCTGGGCGATGATCAGCGCGGCGGTGATCTCGGGCTCGCCGCCCTCGGGGATCAGGTCCTTGAGCACGATCTCGGCCAGGGTCATGTCGACCTCCTGGCGGTTGAGGTTGGCGAACGCCGTGACCCGGATCAGGGCGCCCTCGAGCTCGCGGATGTTGGTCTGGATCTTCGAGGCGATGAACTCGAGCACGTCCGGCGGCGCGGTCAGCCGGTCCATCGCGGCCTTCTTGCGGAGGATCGCGATCCGGGTCTCGAGGTCGGGCGGCTGCACGTCGGTGATCAGGCCCCACTCGAACCGGTTGCGCAGCCGGTCCTCGAGCGCCTCGAGCCGCTTGGGGGCGCGGTCGGAGGTCAGCACGATCTGCTTGTTGGCGTTGTGCAGCGTGTTGAAGGTGTGGAAGAACTCCTCCTGGGTCTGGGTCTTGCCCTCCAGGAACTGGATGTCGTCGATGAGCAGCACGTCCACGTCGCGGTACTTCCGCTTGAACCGGTCCTGCCGGTCGTCACGGATCGCGTTGATGAACTCGTTGGTGAACTCCTCGCTGGAGACGTAGCGCACCTTGGCCCCGTTGTAGAGGCTGCGCACGTAGTGCCCGATGGCGTGCAGCAGGTGGGTCTTGCCCAGCCCGGAGTCGCCGTAGACCAGGAGCGGGTTGTAGGCGCGGCCCGGCGCTTCCGCGACCGCGACGGCCGCGGCGTGGGGGAACCGGTTGGAGGAGCCGATCACGAAGGTCTCGAACGTGTACTTCGGGTTGAGCCGGGTCTCCAGGGCGGAGCGGCCCTGCTCGGCGGAGATCTCGTCGGTGAACGACTGGCCGATGCCGGGGCCGATGCCCTGGCTGATGCCCTGACCCGATGCCTTGACCCGGTGGCTGGCCCAGCGGTTGGCCCAGGGGTTGCCCCAGCGGTTGCCCGAGGCCCGGACCGGTCGCCGGTGCGCCGGCCGACTGGGCGAGCCCATACGGCGACATGTCGACATGTGGCTGAATCGACGTGTCGGCTTGGTGACTCTCGGGGGCCGCCGCACGCGCGGCGGCCCGGTCGGCGACCAGCGTCGGGTTGACGGTCACGCCGAGGCGGATCTCCCGGCCGAAGACGGCGGTCAGGCTCTCCTCGATCTGGGCGCGCAGCCGGCCCTCGAGCTGGCCGCGGGTGAACTCGTCGACGACCTCGATGATGGCCTGGTTGCCGTGCAGGGTGACCGGGGCGCTCGCCTCGAGCCAGGCCCGCTGGTTGGGTTGCAGCTCACCGACCACCGACCACCAGGCCTGTTCGAGGTCGGTCTCCGGACCGACCTGCTGGTGCGTCTCCGGGTTGGTTCCCGGATTGTTGGCTGGACCGGCCTGCTGCTCCACGCGATTTCCCGCTCTTTCCCTCGGCTCCCGAGATGTCACTCAACGAAGTCCACATACTTCTCCACAACCTGTGAAGGAGCGCGACGAGCCGTGGGCCCCAGCGCACGCGCAACCCGGCGGCGCACCCGGGTTTGGATACGTCTGCCCAGGTCAGAGCCGATGTCGGCAGGGAAGCCGGTGTCAATGGTCGACGCCGGAAGCAGCGCACCCGAGGTGGGATGGGGGACGGCGGGGAATCTCGTCGGGGCCGACGCTAACCCTCGCGAGCCGAGCGCGGCAAGCCGTCATCCACAGGCAGACCCGTCGCTGTGCCATCGTGGCCCGGTTGGCGGAGGGCCCCGCGGTTTGACCCTGTGGAAGACGCTCGCGTACCGTTGGCCGGTCACCTGCCGTCGTGCCGCGTGAGCCGTGCTCCCGTCGAGGGATGGAGCCGAGCACCCGCGCTGGCGCCGGGGTGACCGCAGACCATGACGCAGGCCGCCGCGGCCTCGACCCACCGGAGAAGAGCTGTGACCAAGCGTACGTACCAGCCGAACAACCGCCGCCGCCACAAGGTGCACGGTTTCCGCCTGCGGATGCGTACCCGCGCGGGCCGCTCGATCCTTTCGGCCCGGCGCCGCAAGGGCCGCAACAAGCTCGCCGTCTGACCCTCGCGGTCACGCGGAGGGTCGACATCGTGCTGCCGGCGGCTGCCCGGCTCACCTCGGGTGAGTCGTTCCGTCGCTGCGTGCGCACGGGACGCCGGGCCGGCAGCGGCACGCGTGGTGCTGCACCTGCTCGAGTCGCCCGCGCGCCGGACCTCTTCCGGCCACCGTGGGTTTCGTGGTCAGCCGCGCCGTGGGCGGTGCCGTGGTCCGCAACCGCGTACGCCGCCGCTTGCGGCACCTGGTCCGCGACCGGCTCGCCGACCTCCCGCGCGGCCTCGACGCTCGTGGTCCGGGCGCTGCCCGCGGCCGCCGATGCGTCGTACGGCGAACTCCGCGACGACCTCGGTCGTTGTCTGCAGCGGGTGCTGCCCACCCCCGAGCGCGTCGGACCGCGTCGCGCCGGCCCCCGTGAGCCCGTCGAGTCCGTGAGCCAACCGTGAAGTACGTCCTGATCGCCCTGCTGCGGGGGTACCGCGCGGTGATCAGCCCGCTGTACGGGCAGGTCTGCCGCTACCACCCCTCCTGCTCGGCCTACGCGCTGGAGGCGGTGCAGGTGCACGGCAGCCTCAAGGGCAGCTGGCTGGCCGTGCGCCGCCTGGGTCGTTGCCACCCCTGGGCGGCGGGCGGCTACGACCCCGTTCCGCCCCAGAACCGCCCGGCTGACCGGCCCACGGCCGGCACCGCCCCCGCGCCACCGGACAAGAAGGCTAGGAGCCCTGCGTGCTCCATTTCCTCGGCAGCGTCGGTCACCTGATCATGACGCCGCTGTACTACGCGATCTCCGCGGTGCTGGTGGCGTGGCACTGGCTCTTCAGCACCATCGGCATGAACCCCGACGGCGGTGGCACCTGGGTGCTGTCGATCATCGGCCTGACGCTCACCGTGCGGGCGGCGCTGATCCCGCTCTTCGTCAAGCAGATCAAGTCCAGCCGCAACATGCAGCTGATCCAGCCCCGGGTCAAGGAGCTGCAGAAGAAGTACGGGCACGACCGGGAGCGGCTGGCGGCGGAGACGATGGCGCTGTACAAGGAGACGGGCACCAACCCGTTCGCCTCGTGCCTGCCGATCCTGGTGCAGATGCCGATCTTCCTGGCGCTGTTCCGGCTCCTGGACCACCACGCCGCCAAGGGCAAGGGCATCGCGTTCCTGAACGACGACCTCGCGCAGTCGTTCGGCAACTCGGAGCTCTTCGGGGTGATCCCGATCAAGGACACCTTCCTCAACAACGGCGGCATCCTCGCGGTGCAGGTGCTCGCGGCGTTCCTGGTGCTGGCGATGACCGCGACGACGTTCCTCACCCAGCGCCAGCTGATGAGCAAGAACATGCCCGCCGACGCGATGACCGGCCCCTACGCCCAGCAGCAGAAGATGCTGCTCTACGTCCTGCCCGTCGTCTTCGCCGTCGGTGGCGTCGCCTTCCCGATCGGCGTGCTCTTCTACTGGACCACCTCCAACCTGTGGACGATGTGCCAGCAGTTCTACGTGATCCGCAACAACCCGGCTCCCGGGACGCCGGCGTTCGCCGCCAAGCAGAAGCGCGACGCCGCGAAGGGCATGACCTCCGGCCAGGAGCCCGAGCAGCCGGGCGCCGTCGCCGTCGAGGAGACGCCGGAGCCGCCGAAGCCCGCGGCCCGGCAGCAGCCGAAGAAGCAGACCCGCCAGCAGCGCAAGAAGGGCAGCCCCGGGCAACCACCGTCCGGCCAGCGTGCCCCTGGCAACACCCAGAACCAGGGAGACACCGCATGAGCGACCAGATCCAGACCGACGACCACACCGACGTCGTGACCGAGGAGCCGGACGAGCAGCCGCAGGCCCCCGCGGCCGAGGAGCCGGAGGACGCGCTCGAGGACGGGCCCGACGAGGCCGACGAGCCCGACGAGCCGGTGACGAGACGGACGAGACGAGGGCGAGGCCGGCGGCAACGGCGGCGACCGGATCAGCGTGCTGGAGCGCGAGGGCGACGTGGCCGCGGACTACCTCGAGGAGCTGCTGGACATCGCCGACCTCGACGGCGACCTCGACATCGACGTGGACGGCGACCGCGCGGCGGTCTCCATCGTGGGCGCCGACCTGAGCCAGCTGGTGGGCCAGCGCGGCGAGGTGCTCGACGCCCTGCAGGAGCTCGCCCGGTTGGCGGTCTACCGCGAGACCGGCGAGCGCTCGCGGCTGATGCTGGACATCTCCGGCTACCGCGCCGACCAACGCACCCGGCTGGTGGAGCTCGCCCGCGAGCGCGTGGCCCAGGTGCGCGAGTCCGGCGAGCGCGGTGGCGCTGGACCCGATGTCGCCGTTCGAGCGGAAGGTCGTGCACGACGCGGTCGCCGAGGCGGGTCTCACCTCGGAGTCCGAGGGCGTGGAGCCGCGACGTTTCGTGGTGATCCTGCCCGTCTGACGGGCGTGACATGAGCGACGTTTCACGTGAAACACCCGCCGCGCCTCCCGAGGCCCGGCGGGTGTTCGGCGTCGAGCGCCTGCCGCTCGCCGAGCGGTACGCCGCGTGGCTGGCCACCGAGGGAGTGGTCCGGGGTCTGATCGGGCCCCGTGAGGCGCCCCGGCTGTGGGAGCGGCACCTGCTCAACTGCGCGGTGCTCGGAGAGCTGATCGAGGTCGACGCGACCGTGGCGGACGTCGGGTCGGGGGCCGGGCTGCCGGGACTGGTGCTGGCCATCGCCCGCCCCGACCTGCGGATCACCCTGGTCGAGCCGCTGCTGCGCCGGACCCGCTTCCTGGAGGAGGTGGTCTCCGACCTGGACCTCGGCGAGCGGGTGGAGGTGCACCGCGGCCGCGCCGAGGAGCTGGCCGGGGGGCGCACGTTCGGGGTGGTCACCGCGCGGGCCGTGGCGCCCCTGGAGAAGCTGGCGGGTTGGTGCCTGCCCCTGGTCGCCCCCCACGGGGCGCTGGTGGCGATGAAGGGCGCCTCGGCCCGGGAGGAGGCGACGGCCGCCGGCCCGGCGCTGGCCCGGCTGGGTTGCTCGCCTCCCGAGGTGGTGGCGCTCGGTGCCGGGGTGTTGTCGGAGCCGACCTGGGCGGTCCGCGTGCTCCGACCGGAGACGGGGCCGATAGGTTGGCGGGCAGCCGCCGCCGGCACGGACCGCCGTGACCGAACGCGTTCGAGGAAGCAGCGGAGGACCGTGTGAACGACCGGACGGGAAGCCCCCAGGGGGCCGCGACCGGACTGGGCTGGCCCGACGACGGGGCCGGACCCGGAACCGGTACGTCGGCGGGCACGGCGATCGGACCCCAGGCGGTTATCCACCGGTCTGGGGTGGCCCGGCGAGCGTGTCTCTCCACAGGAGGAACCGGTTTCTCCACAGGTCGACCCGTCCCCGGGTGGCGCCCACGAGGCGCCCGCGCCGGCCGAACCGGGCGATGTTTCACGTGAAACGCCGCCGTTGGCCACCGGGTCCGCGGGTCCGGACCGCGGCGGACCTGAGCGAGCTGGACCCGCGCTACGACGACGAGACCACCCCGCTGGCCCGGGCCGCGGAGCACTCGGTGCTGGCCCGGATGGGCTCGCGGCAGCGGGTCGCGATGCCCCGTCCGGAGGCCACCCGGGTGGTGGTGGTCGCCAACCAGAAGGGCGGGGTGGGCAAGACGACCACCACCGTCAACATGGCCGCGGGCCTGGCGCAGCTCGGTCAGCGGGTGCTGGTCATCGACCTGGACCCCCAGGGCAACGCCTCCACCGCACTCGGCGCCGAGCACCACCGCGGCGTGCCCTCGACGTACGAGGCGCTCGTCGACGGCACCCCGCTGCCGGACATCGCCCGGCCCGCCGAGGACCTCGAGCACCTCTGGGTGGTCCCCGCCACCATCGACCTGGCCGGCGCCGAGATCGAGCTGGTCAGCGTGGTGGCCCGCGAGAACCGGCTGACCCGGGCGCTGGCGACTCACCCCGGGATCGGCACCGCGCAGCAGGCCGGCGAGGACCGCTTCGACTACGTGCTGATCGACTGCCCGCCTTCCCTGGGCCTGCTGACGCTCAACGCCCTGGTCGCGGGCGCCGAGGTGCTGATCCCGATCCAGGCGGAGTACTACGCCCTGGAGGGCCTCGGCCAGCTCCTGGAGACCATCGAGATGGTCCGGGCGCACCTGAACCCCCGGCTGCGGGTCTCCAGCATCCTGATCACCATGTACGACGCCCGCACCCGGCTGGCGGCCGGCGTCGCGGAGGAGGTCCGCGAGCACTTCGCCGACCAGGTGCTGCGCACCACGATCCCGCGGTCGGTCCGGGTGTCCGAGGCGCCGTCGTACGGGCAGACCGTGATGACCTACGACCCGGCGTCGCCGGGGGCGCTCTCCTACCTGGAGGCGGCCCGCGAGCTGGCCGCCCAGGTGACCCGGCCCGGCGGCCTGACGGGCGGCCAGACCGGTGGCTCGTCGGGGGCGTCCGCATGAGCCGGGAGCGTCCCGCGCGCCGTGGCCTGGGCCGCGGTCTCGGCTCGCTGATCCCGACCGGGCCGCCGGAGGACCAGCCGCCGGCGGGATCCACCGACGGCACCGACGCCACCGCGGACGTCGGAGGCGATGCCGGACGGCCCGGAGCTGGTGCGCCCGGAGGGCAGCTGGTTCGCCGAGGTGCCCGCGGACCAGATCGAGCCCAACCGCGTGCAGCCGCGTCAGGTCTTCGACGAGGAGGCGATGGCCGAGCTGGTGCACTCGATCCGCGAGGTCGGGCTGCTCCAGCCGATCGTGGTGCGGCAGCTGGGGCCGCAGAGCTACGAGCTGGTCATGGGCGAGCGCCGCTGGCGCGCCGCCCGGCAGGCGGGACTGGAGCGGATCCCCGCCATCGTCCGGGCCACCGACGACACCGACATGCTTCGCGACGCGCTGCTGGAGAACCTGCACCGCTCCCAGCTCAACCCGCTCGAGGAGGCGGCCGCCTACCAGCAGCTGCTGGAGGACTTCGGCTGCACCCACGACGAGCTGGCCCAGCGGATCGGCCGCTCCCGCCCCCAGATCTCCAACACCATCCGGCTGCTCAAGCTCTCCCCCGCCGTGCAACGCCGGGTGGCCGCCGGGGTGCTCAGCGCGGGCCATGCCCGGTCGCTGCTCGGCGTGGAGGACCCGGCCCAGCAGGACCGGCTGGCCGGCCGGGTGGTCGCCGAGGGCATCAGCGTCCGCGGCCTGGAGGAGATCGTGGCCACCGGCGGCGGGGAGACCCCGGAGCTCGCCCCGGCCCGGCGCAACCGGCCCGTCGCCCCGGGCCTGGCGGACCTCGCCGACCGGTTGTCCGACCGGTTCGAGACCCGGGTCAAGGTCGACCTCGGCCGGCACAAGGGCAGGATCACCGTCGAGTTCGGCTCGCTGGACGACCTGCGCCGGATCGTCGACATCATGGACCCGCGCAACCGCAGCGACCGGCCGATCTGAGCCGCGCGCCCCTGCGTCAGCCCGCTGACCTGCAAGACGTAGCGATGTCGACAAAGCGACTCATCGACGTGTCGATCAATCCATGAGTCGCTAGGCCGACTTGGCGCGCGCCGCCGGCGCGATCCGGGCGGCCCTCTCCTCGGCGTCCAGGCGGCCCGCCTCCTCGAGCGTGGGCGCGGTACCGCCGTACGACGCGGGGACCCACCAGGCGCCGGGCTGGTGCTGCGGGATAGGTGCGGATGGCGCGGTCGAGGAGGCCGCTCATCTCCGCCTTCAGGGCGGCGGTGTCGGCGACGGCGTCCCCCGTCAGCGGGACGGGCGGTCCGAGGGCGATGGTGATGGCCAGGCCGCGGGAGAAGTCCCGGTCGTGGTCCTTGGTCATCATCCGCTGGGTGCCCCACAGCACCATCGGGAGGAGCGGGACGCCCGCGACGGCCGCGATCCGGGCGGCGCCGGTCTTGAGGCTCTTGATCTCCATGGCCCGCGAGATGGTGGCCTCGGGGAAGATGCCGACCAGCTCGCCGCGGCGCAGGTTGTCCTCGGCGACCCGCAGGGACGCCTCGCCGCCGGCCCGGTCGACCTCGATGTGGCGGCACGCGCGCATGATCGGGCCGCTGACCTGTGGTCGAACAGCTCGCGCTTGGCCATGAACCGCACCCGGCGGTCGATCCGGGCGGCCGGCAACCCGCCGTAGATGAAGTCGACGTAGCCGATGTGGTTGAGCGCGAGCAGGGCCCCACCCACGCGCGGGAGATGTTCGACGCCCGTGATGTCGAACCGCTGCCCGAGCGCGCGGAAGCTGAGCTTGGCCGCCCCGATGATCGCGGTGTACGTCGTCTCGGTCACGGCCGGACCGTCGTCGTCCGTACGTCGCGGGCCGAGGCCGCCCGGACCAGCGTGGCCAGCACCTCGCCGAGGTCGAGCCCGGCGGCCTCGACCGACAGCGGCACCAGCGAGGTCTCGGTCATGCCGGGCGCGACGTTGACCTCGAGGAACCACACGGTGCCGTCGGCGTCGACGATCAGGTCCGAGCGGGACAGGTCGCGCAGCCCGAGCGCCTCGTGGGCGGCGACCGCGACCCGGGCGCACTCGGCCAGCGACCGCGGTCGGCAGCTCCGCCGGGACCGCGAACTCCGTCGCGCCGGCGGTGTAGCGGGCGGTGTAGTCGTAGACGCCGCCGTCCGGCCGGATCCCACCGCGGGCAGCGCGCGCGGGCCCGGTCGCCGGCGTCGATGACGGGCACCGCGACCTCGGTCGCCGACGACGAAGCGCTCGATCAGCGCGACCGGCGCCGTAGGCGAAGCAGTCGACCATCGCGGCCGGCAGCTCGGCGGCCGTCGCGACCAGCGAGCAGCCCAGGGCCGAGCCGCCTTGCGCCGGCTTGACCACCAGCGGCAGCCCGAGCCGGTCGACGACGGCGTCCATGACCGCGGCCGGCGCCGAGCTCGCGGAAGGTCTCGTGCGGGCAGCGCGACCGAGGCCGGCGTGGCGAGCCCGGCCCGCTCGGCGACCACCGCTTGGCGATCGGCTTGTCGAAGGCGACGCGGCAGGCGGCGGGTCCGCGCCGACGTACGGGACGCCGAGCAGGTCGAGGACCTCGCGCAGCGCGCCGTCCTCGCCGCTCTCGCCGTGCAGCAGGGGCAGCACGCAGTCGGGCGCGTCGGCGCCGCAGCGCGGGCAGCAGCCGGCGTCGACGTCGCGCACGTCCACCTCGAGCCCGACCGCGCGCAGCGCCTCGGCGACGCGGCGGCCCGAGCGCAGCGAGACGTCGCGCTCGTGCGACAGGCCGCCGGCCAGGACGACGACGCGGTGGTGCCCGGGATGGTGCCCGGAAGGTCGGGTCACGTGAGGTCCGTCCCTGGTCCGTCGTAGCCGCTGCGGGGCGGGTCCGCCTGCGGCGGTGGCGCCGAAGGTCTCGCGCAGCTCGAGCTCCTCCTCGATCACGCCGGCCAGCCGGCGGACGCCCTCGCGGATCCGCTCCGGGCGTGGGGTAGCAGAAGGACAGCCGCATGCGAGCCGCGCCCCGAAGCCGTCGGCGAAGAACGCCGTGCCGGGCACGTAGGCGACCCGCGCGGTGACCGCGCGCGGCAGCATCGCCTTGGCGTCGAGGCCGGCCGGCAGCGTGAGCCAGACGTAGAAGCCGCCGTGCGGGACGGTCCACGCGGCACGCCGCGGGCATGAGGTCGTCGCAGCGCCTCGAGCATCGCGTCGCGGCGCTCGCGGTACATCTCGCGGAACTCCTTGATCTGGCCCTGCCAGTCGTGCTGGGCGAGGTACGCCGACACGGCCAGCTGGCTGAACGTCGGCGGGCACAGGGTCGCCGACTCCTGGGCGAGCACGAGCTTCTCGCGCACGGCGTGCGGCGCCAGCGCCCAGCCGACCCGCAAGCCCGGGGCGAACGTCTTGGAGAACGAGCCGAGGTAGATGACGCCCTCGGCCTCGTCGGCGCGCAGCGCCCGGATCGGCTCGGCGTCGAAGCCGAGCAGGCCGTAGGGGTTGTCCTCGAGCACCAGCACGCCCTGCGTCGCGGCAGATCTCGAGGATCTCGGCCCGGCGCGCGGCCGACAGCGTCACGCCGGCCGGGTTGTGGAAGTTCGGGATCGTGTAGAGGAACTTGATCGTCCTCCCGGCGGCCCGGGTGGCGGCGATCGCCTGGCGCGAGCGCGTCGGGCACCAGCCCGTCGTCGTCCATCTGCGACGTGCACGACCTCGCACTGGTAGGCCTTGAAGACGCCGAGCGCGCCGACGTAGGACGGCGCCTCGCAGATCACCACGTCGCCCGGGTCGCAGAAGACCCGGGTGACCAGGTCGAGGGCCTGCTGGGAGCCGACCGTGACCACGACGTCGTCGGGGTGCGCGGCGATGCCCTCGAGCGCCATCACCTCGCAGATCTGCTCGCGCAGGCGTCGGGTCGCCCTGGCCCGAGCCGTACTGCAGCGCGACGGTCCCGCGGTGCGCGACCAGGTCGGCGATGGCGCTCGCCGACCACGTCGAGCGGCAGCCCGGAGATGTTCGGCATGCCGCCGGCCAGCGAGACCACCTCGGGCCGGCTGGCGACCGCGAACAGCGCCCGGATCTCCGAGGCGGTCATGCCCTGGGTGCGCGCGGCGTAGCGGTCGACGTAGCTGTCGAGCCGGGTGCGCGCGTTCACCGGAGGCCTTTCCATGACGCGTCTAGCATGGACGATCGGGACGCTCAGCGGCAGTCGGGGTCCGGTAGCGGTCGCCATCCGAAGGAGGCACGCGTGGGTCGCAAGGTCGTCCGGCTCACGCTGGACCATCTCGAGGAGCTCACCGCGCCGTGCCGCACCTGCGTGTTCTGGCAGCTGGACCCGGTGCGCCGCGAGCGGGTCGAGGACCCGGCCGACGAGCTCGACGCCTGGGTCTCGGCGGTGCTGCTGGACTGGGGGTCGTGCGGGCGCGTGGTGCTGGTCGACGGCGCACCCGGGGCTTCGCCCTCTATGCCCCGCCGGAGCTTCCTGCCCGGCGCCGCGGCGTTCGCGACCGCGCCGGTCTCGGCCGACGCGGTGCTGCTGACCCAGGTGTACGTCGCTCCGGACGCGCGCCGGGGCGGGCTGGGCCGGGTGCTGGTGCAGGCCATGGCCAAGGACCTGATGGAGCGCGGCGGGATCAAGGCCGTGGAGGCGTTCGGCGACACCCGCGGGGACCCGGGCTGGCACTCCGGCGGCCCGCCACGTGACCACGCGCGGGGAAGTCGTTGCGTGGCGTCGGTGGAGTTCCTCTCCAGCGTCGGGTTCAAGACCCACCGGCCGCACGCCCGGACGCCGCGGATGCGGCTGGACCTCCGCTCGGCCCTCACCTGGCGCGACGAGGTCGAGGCCGCGCTGGAGAGGCTGATCGGCGTGGTCCGCCCGCGCCCCGCCCCCAAGCCCTCCACCGATCGACCCGGCCGGACGGTGAGGGATTCACCGGCCGACCGGTGAATCCCTGGGTTGCCCGCTGAAGCATCACGTGCCAACCCACAGATTCCCCGGCTGACCGGTGAATTCCTAGACCCGTCCCCCACAGACGCAGAAGCCCCGCCGGCGAACCGGCGGGGCCCTGCGAAACGATGTGGTCAGGCCTCGATGAACTCGGAGAGCTCGTTGAGGAGCGCGGCCTTGGGGCGGGCGCCGACGATGAGCGCACCACCTCGCCGTTCTGGTAGACGTTGATCGTCGGGATGCCGTTGACGCGGTAGGAGACCGGCGTGACGGGGTTCTCGTCGACGTTCATCTTCAGGAACGTGATCTTGTCGCCGTGCTCGCCGGCGATCTCGTCGAGGATCGGGTCGACCTGGCGGCACGGGCCGCACCACTCGGCCCAGAAGTCGACGAGCACCGGCTTGTCGGACTTGAGGACCTGGGCCTCGAACTCGTCGTCGGTGACGGCTGCCATGTTCTTTGCCACGGGGGACTCCTCTGGATCTGGGTGCTTGCTCGGCGCGGTGTGCTCGGAGAACACCCCGCTGGGGACGTTTGTTCCGGTCAGGAACCGACCGCGACGGCCTCGTGGGCGGTGGCGTCGGCGGACCCGGCGGAGGACGCGGCGTGGTCGAGAGCCGCGAGGTAGCGCTCGGCGTCGAGGGCGGCGGCGCAGCCGGTGCCGGCGGCGGTGACGGCCTGCCGGTAGTGGTGGTCGACCAGGTCGCCGCAGGCGAAGACGCCCGCGAGGTTGGTGTGGGTGGAGGGGTGCTTGACCAGCACGTAGCCGTCGTCGTCGAGGTCGACCTGGCCGGTGAGCAGCTCCGAGCGCGGGTCGTGGCCGATCGCGATGAACAGGCCGGTGGCCGCCAGGTCGCGGGTCTCGCCGGTGACCGTGTCGCGCAGGGTCAGCGACTCGAGGCGGTCGGTGCCGTTGATCGAGGCGACCTCGGCGTTCCAGGCGAACTCGATCTTGGGGTCGGCGAACGCCCGCTCCTGCATGATCTTGGAGGCCCGCAGCTCGTCGCGGCGGTGGATCAGGGTCACCTTCGACCCGAACCTGGTCAGGAAGGTGGCCTCCTCGATCGCGGAGTCGCCGCCGCCGACCACGGCGATGTGCTGCTCGCGGAAGAAGAACCCGTCACACGTCGCGCACCAGGACACGCCGTGGCCGGAGAGCTCCGCCTCGTTGGGCAGGCCGAGCTTGCGGTAGCCCGAGCCCATCGCCAGGATCACCGCCCGCGCCGTGTAGGTGTCGGTGGCGGTCTTGACGACCTTGACGTCGCCGGTGAGGTCGACCTCGACGATGTCGTCGGCGACCAGCTCGGCGCCGAACCGCTCGGCCTGGGCGCGCATGTCGTCCATCAGGGCCGGGCCCATGATGCCGTCGCGGAAGCCGGGGAAGTTCTCGACCTCGGTGGTGTTCATCAGCGCGCCGCCGGCGGTCACCGAACCCTCGAACACCAGCGGGTGCAGCGAGGCCCGCGCGGCGTAGACCGCGGCCGTGTAGCCCGCCGGTCCGGAGCCGATGATGATCACGTTGCGCGGCGACTCGGGTGAGGTCATGAGGCTGGGTCAACTCCTGGGAACGACTCTTCGGGTCCGCCGGAATCTCCGTCCGGACACGCTGGTGGAACGAATCGTAGGCGAGCGTCATTCCCTCCCGTCGGCCTCCACGCGCGCGGCGCGGACCCGGTCGGCGCGCGGTCCGGCACCCAGGTCCCAGCAGCCCCAGAGGTGATCCCGCGGCTCAGGCGTGACGGACCGGCTACGGCGTGGTGAGCGTGATCGACCGGCGTGGGGCGGTGTCGCCGCACAGGTAGAGGTCGACGACCTGGGTGTCCCCGGCCGGCGGACGCAGCACGAGGTACGCCGGCGCCTCGTCGTACGTCGCGGGCAACAGCGACCCCGGGCCGGGGTCGACGGTCAGGCAGCCGTCGGCCGGAGGGAAGGCGACGAAGGCCTGGGGGCTGCTCTTGGAGGCGGTGGTCCGTGCCCGGCGCACGTCGGGCCCGAAGTGCGCCGACCGGATGCGGACGACGGGCCGTTGCCCGGGGGCGGCCTCCGGGGGAGCCACCGCGGACTGGCTGCCGTTCCGGGAGGGTTCGGGTGCGTTGGCGGAGCCCCCCGCGGCGTCCTCCTGGGTCGAGGTCTGCGGCGTCGCCGCCCGAGCTCACCACCCCGTGGTCGGGAAGCACCCGGGAGATGCCGACGCCGACCACGACCACGGCGGCCGCGGCGACCAGGAGGGAGGCGGCGGTACGGCGCCGGCGCGAGGCCAGCTCGACCACCGGCGCGAGCCGCTCCTTGCGTTCCTCGGCGAGCCCCGCCAGCACGCGGTCCAGGCGCGCGACGACGTCGCCGGGCATCGGCTCGGTGTGGCGGGCCTCGGCCAGGAGGCGCCGGATGCGGGCGTCGTCGGCCGGGCTGAGGCCTGGTCCGTCGCCGTGGTCGGACCCGTCGTCGGGGCTCATCGGGCACCTCCTCTCGGGCGTGGTTCGGTCGGGTGGGACGCGGGGGTCGCCCCTCGGCGGGTGGTCAGGGGGCGCTCGCGGCCGGTGGGCCGCGCGGGGCGTCGGTGGATCGGACGGACCGCTCGTCCCTGCGGTTCCCCTCGAGGGCCTCCGGGACGGGACCGGGCGCCAGGTCGCCCAGCAGCTCGGCCAGCCGGGCGCGCCCGCGGGAGCAGCGCGACTTCACCGTGCCCTCCGCGCAGCCGAGCATCTCGGCCACCTCCTGCACCGGGTAGCCCTCCATGTCCACCAGCACCAGGGCCGCGCGTTGCGGCGGCGGCAGGGCGGCCAGCGCCTCCAGCACCCGGCCGCGACGCTCGGCGGCCACGCTGAGGTCGGCGGGGTCCTGGGTGCCGTCGGAGGTGACCAACGAGCCCCGGCCACCGCGGTCCTCGAGGTCGTCCGGCAGGGCCTCCGCGCGCCGTACCTTGGCGGCCCGCAGCCGGTCCAGGCACGCGTTGACCACGACCCGGTGCAACCAGGTGGTGACGGCGGCCTCGCCGCGGAAGGAGCCGGCGCGCCGGTAGGCCGCGATCAGGCCGTCCTGGAGGCCGTCGGCGGCGTCCTCGGGGTTGCCCATGGTGCGCACGGCCACCGCCCACAGCCGGTCGCGGTGGCGGGCGAAGAGCTCGCCGAAGGCGTCCGGGTCCCCGTCGACGTGGGCCGCGAGGAGCTCGGCGTCCGTCAGGCCGCTCGTCACGCGGGCGTCCCCAGCACGCTCACCTCGGCGACCTCCCCGCGGAAGCCGCCCTCCGCCGCGGGCAGCGAGGTGAGCCAGAGGGTCACGTAGCGGCCGGTCGCCGCCGGGTCGAGCGTGATCGCGTCCTCGGTGCCGTCGACCGTGGCCGTCGCGGCCGGCGTCAGGCCGCGGACGCCGCGCGGCGCGGTGTCGGTGACGTAGACCGCGACGCCGGTCGGCCGGCCCACGAGGGACACGTCGACCCGATCGACCGAGCCCGCGGCCCCGAGGTCGAGGACCAGCCCTACGCCGGTCTTCAGGCCGCCGGGGCCGAGCTGCTGGGTGTAGGTCATGGTCCGCCACGACGTGCGCGGGTTGCCGTCGACGGCGAGCGCCGCGAGCTCGGGATGCTCCTCGAGGTCCTCGCCCTGCGGGTCGAAGTCGGTGGCGGTGACGCCGTCGTACGCCGTCAGCGCGGGGTGCGCCGACCCCTTCCCGCTCGGCGACGGCGTGCCCTGGGCGTCGGGCTGGCCGGTGAGCGGGTCGCGGCCGCGGGCGACGTTGTAGCCCACCACCACGGCGAGCAGCACCAGCGCCAGGGCCGCCACCAGCGCCGCGAGCCAGAGCCAGCTGCGACCCGGGCGCTCGTCGGCGTCGAAGTCGTCCTCCTCGACCGGCTCGATGATGCCGCTGCCGGTGGTGGTGGCCCGGCCGCCGTTGGTGGCGCTGGTGTCCCAGGGCCAGAAGCCGGCGGCAACGGGCCCGGCGGCGGCGACGGGCGACCGGGGATCGCCGCACGGGGCTGCCGTCGGCCGGGTCCGGGGCGAACAGCGGCCGCTCCGGGAGCGCCTCGAACGGCGGCGGGGGAGCGGGCTTGTCGGCGCGCTTGGCGATCCAGGCCACGTCGCCGTCGTCGTCGAAGATCGGCAGGCCCGCCTCGGTCGGCTGGTCCTGGCGGGCCACGGGAACGGCCGGTACGGGCGCCGCGTGGACGGCCGTCTCTGGTTCTGGCTCGGGCCGGCTCGGGAGTCGGCTCGGGCGTCGGCTCGGTGGCTCTGGCTGCGGGATCCGGCTGCGGGCGCCGCGAGCGGCCTCGGGTGGTGCGGGGTCCGGGTCGGCCGGTTCCGCCGCGGCGGGCGAGGGCTGCGGCGGGGGTGACCTCGGGGGGCAGCACGGTGCGCGGCAGGGCCAGCGTGGTCCCGCCCGCCTCCCGGCGGCGCATCGCCCCCACCTCGGCGGCGGCCATCCCGGCGGGGTCGCCGACGAACTCGCGCAGGGCGTCGCCGATGCCGCCCGCGGTGGCCAGGTCGAAGGCGCCGCGCGCGTGCGCTCCCGGCCCGGAGGCGTCGGGGTTGAGGACGGTGTCGCACAGCGCGTCGAGCACCCGGGGCACGCCCGCCCGGACCTGCCGCGGGCGCAGCACCCGGCCGTGCGCGTGCGGGGCGGGCTTGACCAGCGACGAGGAGACGCCCGGCCAGCGGGCGGTGAGGGCGGCGTACAGGTTCGCGGCGAGGTCGGTGACGTCGGCGGCGACCCGCCCGAGCGGCAGGCCGTGCAGCGCGGCGTCGACGGCGAACCCGATGACGCGCACCGAGCCGGTGCGGTCGATGAGGACGTTCTCCGGGACCAGCCGGCCGTGCGCGACCCCCGCGGCGTGGGCGACCTCCAGGGCCCCGGCGACCTCCGAGACCATCCACGCGGCGCGGCGGGGGGCGAGCGGTCCCTCGTCGGCGAGCAGGATGTCCAGCGAGACGCCGGTGGCCCACTCGTTGACGACGTAGCACAGCGCCGTGCCGTCACGCGGCCGTGCGATCGGTGGTCTCGTCGACGTCGAGGACGCGCAGCAGCCGCCGGTCCACGACCCGGGCGGAGGTCCGGGCGGCGTCGCGCAGCAGGGCGGCGCGCTCGTCGTCGGCCCGGATGATGTGCATCGCGACCGAGCGGTCCAGCGAGGAGTCGTACGCCCGCCAGAACAGGCCGCCCGTCCGCTCGTCGAGGAGGTCGACGAGCTGGTAGCGGCCCGCCAGGACGTCGCCGGGACGGATCGCGTGCGGCACGCTCCTCCTCCCAGCAGGGTTGGCGGACTCCGGGTCCGGACCCTCGGTCCGGGACCTCACCTCATCGTAGGTGGGTCACCGGGTCGGGGTGCGCGGTCGGAACCTCCTCGTGACCGTGTCGATGACGGTCGTGACCTCCGTGAGCCGCAGCACCCGGGTCAGCGCGAGGAAGACCAGCACGTCGGCGCCGCCCACGACCACGAGCCGGACCAGGGCCACCAGGTGGCTGGGGTCCTCGCCGCCGGGGAGCAGCCGGGACAGCCCGAGCGCGACGAGCGTGGCGATCGCGGTCGCGATGGCGAGCCGGACCAGGAACCGGAGCAGGGCCCGGGTGTTCAGGCCGCCGCCCCCTCGCGCCAGCCGACGCCGCAGCACCAGGTAGGACAGCACCGAGCCGACGGCGTACGACGCGGTGTAGGACACGACCAGCGCCGGCGCGGTGCGTTCGGCGTCGCTGCGGAGCACGAGGACGACCGCCGTGACGATGTTGGTCGCGGCGACCGCGCACTGGATGAAGAAGACGGTCCGGTTCTGCTCCAGGGCGTAGAGGCCGCGGAGCACCAGGTAGTGGCAGGTGAAGAACACCACGCCGATGCCGAACAGCGAGAGCGACGGGATGTACAGGGAGTAGGTGGTGCTGCCGGCGCCGTAGCGCCACAGGATCGTGGCCAGGTCGGGCGCGATCACCGGCAGCAGCACGGCGAACGGCACCACCACGGCGAGCGCGGTGCGCAGCACCCGGGCCAGGCTGCGGCCCAGCCCGGCGAGGTCCCCGACCCTGGCCTGGGACGAGAGCATCGGCAGCATCGCCGTTGCCAGCGAGACGGTGATGATCGCGTGCGGCACCATCACGATCAGGAACGTCTGCGCGTAGACCGTGTAGCCGGTGGCCTTGACCTCGCTGCCCGACGAGCACGAATGGAGCACGCTGGCCGTGCCGCTCGACGCGAGCCGGACCACGACGGCGTACGCGATCTGGTTGACGACCACGAACAGCACGGTCCAGATCCCGAGTCGCAGGGTGTGCCCCAGGCCGGTGCCGCGGAAGTCGAAGCGGGCGCGGTAGCGGACGCCGGCGGCGTGCAGGTAGGGCAGCAGCACCAGCAGCTGGACGGCGATGCCGAAGGTGGCGCCGAGGCCGAGCCAGGCCAGCTGCCCGCTGGTGTAGGCGGAGCACTGGGCGTTGCTGGCCAGCGGCCCGTAGTAGAGGAGGTAGCCGACGAGGACGACGATCGAGACCAGGTTGTTGGCGATCGGCGCCCACATCATCGGGCCGAACCGGCGCCGGGCGTTGAGCACCTGCCCGAGCAGCGCGAACATCCCGTAGAAGAAGACCTGCGGCAGGCAGTACCGCGCGAACGCGATGACCGAGTCCCGCTGCTCGGCCATGTCCGGCTGGTCGTAGGCGGACGACAGGAAGATGTCCATCACCCACGGGGCCGCGGCCACCAGGACGATCGTGACCACGCCCAGGAAGAGCGCGGCGAGGGTGATCACCCGGTTGGTGTAGGCCTCGCCCCGGTCGGGGTCCGACTCCATGGCCCGCACCAGCTGCGGGACCAGCACGGCGTTGAAGATGCCGCCCGCGAGCAGGATGTAGAGCATGTTCGGGACGGTGTTGCCGATGGTGAACAGGTCGGCGTGCAACAGGTTGCCGAGGGCCGCCGCGAGCAGCAGCGACCGGAAGTACCCGGTGAACCGGGAGACCACCGTCCCGGCGGCCATCACCGCACTGGAGGCGAGCAGCTGGTCCTGCTGGTCCCCGTCGCGGCCCGTCACCGCCGGACGCTGCTCCGGACCGGGCGGCACCGCCGTCATCCGACGGGGGTGGCCGGCTCGGGCTCGCGCGCGGCCTCCTGGTCGGGGGGTCCCTCGCCCGGGGGCGGCGCCGCGTCGTCGTCGTCATCGGAGGGGCCGGTCCCGCGGATCCGGCGGACCACCCGCGTCACGATCGCGATGAGGAGCAGCAGCACCGCGACGCCCACGATCAGCCAGATCACCTGGCTCACGGCCGCCGCCCGCACGGGGAGCTCGTCGCTGGAGCCGAGCGGGTTCCCGTTGGGGTCGGTGAGCGCGATGGTCACGTTGTGCACGCCGAGCTTGTTGGTCGAGGCCTGCAGCAGCACGCTGGTCGAGGTGTTGGCGGCCAGCTCGAGCCGGTCGGGCCCGGTGATCTTCATCGGGGGGCTGGACGTGGCGTGGATGCGCACCGAGACGGGTTCGTCGAGGCCGTTGGTGACGTTGACGGAGAACGGGCCCGAGTCGCTGGAGAGGATCACCCGCCGCGGTGCGGACACCGTGATCGACTGCAGCCGGGCGTCCACCCAGCCGATGGTGCTCAGGGTCGCGACCCGGGAGCGTACGGCGTCCTCGCGGGCGGCGTAGGAGACGTTGCCGAAGGCGTCCCCGCGGATCCGCGACGCCACGTCGGACTCGACGCTGAGCACGTCCTGCAGGCGGGTGGCCTCGTCGGTGAGCCGGTCGAGCGAGGCGAAGGCCGCCGCATCGACCTCGTGGTTGGCCTGCCAGGCCGGGTAGGTGAAGCGGTCGGCGGGGAGCTCGCGAGCCGTCCGGGACGCCGTCGCGTCCGCCAGGGAGGTCAGCCGCATCCAGTTCACGTCGAGGCCGTCGAAGAACGCCGCGTAGTCCGGGCCCGTCGGCGGTCGCCAGGTCGGCGGGAACACCACCACGAGGGGCGGTCGGCCGGCCTGGGTGAGCCGCAGGGCCGCCTCGCTGAGGATGCGCTGCCGCATCGCCACCGGGGCAAGGGGGTCGTCGGGCCCGGGCCCCCCGTCGCGGGCGTGGGAGGAGGCGAAGATGACGCGGTGGCCGGCGTACGTCGCCACGGCCGGAGCCTGCCCGCGCGTCACCGCCCGGTCGCTGAGCAGCACGGTGGTGGCCGCGTCCGCCAGGGACAGGGCGGCGTCGTCGAGGTATCCGCTGGGGGCCGCCATGGCTGCCGTCATCGGGACCTGGCCGACGGTGAGCACGCCGCCGGTGCGGGCCCGCGCGTCGGCGTACACGTCGGGGCCGTGCTCGGCGGCGGCTGCCACGTCGACGTCACCCCACGGCAGGCCCAGCACCTGCTTGCCGGTGATCGCGCGCTGGAGCTTGACCAGCCACAGGGTGGCCGCCGCGGCGGGGTCCTCCCGGCCGGCGCCGCCGTCTGCGGCTCGTCGGTCGCGGACGCCCCGTCGGATGTCCCGTCGGACGGCGCGGCCGACTCCGAACCACCACCCGCGTCGGCGCCCTGCGCTTCCGGTTCCACGAGCTGCCGGGGCTGGTTGCCGTCGGCGAGCCGGCTGGCGGCGTCGGGCACCGCGGGGTCGATCAGCCAGGTCAGCGGGTTGTTGCCCGCGGCGATCCCGAAGTCGAGGATCGAGGAGAGCTGGCCGCCGTCGCCCAGCGTCTCCACCCAGCGGTCGGTGTCGGCCAGCGCACCGTCCGGCTCGTAGAGCACCTGGTGCCGGATCGGCAGGACCAGGGCGGTGTCGACCGGTCGGCCGCGGTCCTTGCGGGGGACGTAGGGGAGGAAGGTACGGGCGCGTCCGTCCGCCACCTCGTCGCGGCCGGCGGCGTTGGTGCCCAGCGCGTGCACGCCGAACCAGTAGACGCCGGGCTCCTGGGCGTCCAGCACGGACACCGGGATGCGGTCGGTGTACGGCTGGCTGGCGCCGGGAGTCAGCTCCGTGATGGTGTCGAAGGTGCCGGGGACGGTGATCCGGTCGCCGACGAACTCCTCGCTGCCCCGGGTGCTCTCGAAGGCCAGGTCGCCGTCGTTCGTGATCGGGTCGTTGCTGATGAAGGCGTGCACGTTGATCGCCGACCAGGTCTCGTCGGAGTCGTTGGTGACCCAGCCGCTGATCCGGACCTTGCCCTTCGCGGGGATGGAGGACGGGGTGAGCTCGTCGATGGTGATCGAGAGCGGGGCGTCCCCCTCGGCCCTGCGGCCTGGCAGGGCCGCCGCCGGGCCGGCGATCGCGGCGACCGACACCACCGGCACTGCCTGGGCCGGGGCCGGGACGGCCGCCACGCCCAGCCCTGCGGCGGCCACCGCCACCAGCACAGGCAGCAGCGTCGAGCGTCGGGGCACCCCCCGACTCTAGGGCGTGGCCCTCCATTCCACGGCTTGCTGCGCGTCGCCCGACGGCCGCTCGGCTCGGAGCGGGACGGGGCGGCGACCGCGTGCTCCTACACTGTTTCGTCGTGTCAGGCTCAGTGTCCGCCCCCGCTCCGTCCCCGCCGGACCCGGCGGGCGGCCCGACCCTGCGGATCGCCGACGTCCAGCGGTCGGTGACCGCAGAGCTGGACCGGCTCGCGCCCGTCCTCGAGCCCCTGGGCGAGCTCTTCCTGGCGGCGGGTCACGAGATCGCGCTGGTCGGCGGCCCCGTCCGGGACGCGATGCTCGGCCGCCCGCACACGGACCTCGACCTGGCCACCTCGGCCCGGCCGGACGACACCGAGCGGCTGCTGCGCGGCTGGGTCGGTGAGGGGGGCGCGGTCTGGGACATGGGTCGCGACTTCGGCACCATCGGCTCCCGCAAGGGGCCCTGGCAGGTCGAGGTGACGACGTACCGCTCCGAGGCCTACGACCCCTCCTCACGCAAGCCGGCGGTGGACTTCGGCGACAGCCTCGAGGGCGACCTGCACCGCCGCGACTTCACCGTGAACGCGATGGCGGTCGCGCTCCCCGGTCGCGAGCTCGTCGACCCGTACGGCGGCGTCGTCGACCTCGCGCACCGGTTGCTGCGGACGCCGGGCCGGCCCGAGGACTCCTTCTCCGACGACCCGCTCCGGATGCTGCGCGCCGCCCGGTTCGCGGCCCAGCTCGGGTTCACCGTCGACGAGCCGGTCGTCGAGGCGATGACCGCGATGGCCTCCCGGATCTCGATCATCTCGGCCGAACGGATCCGCGACGAGCTGGTCAAGCTGGTGCTGGCGCCGTACCCGCGTGCGGGGCTGACCCTGCTGGTCCGGACGGGGCTCGCCGAGCTGGTGCTGCCGGAGCTGCCGGCCCTGGCCCTGGAACGCGACGAGCACCACCGTCACAAGGACGTCTACGAGCACACCCTGACCGTGCTGGAGCAGTCGATCGAGCAGGAGGAGCGGCTGGGGGGTCCGGACTTCGTGTCCCGGTTCGCCGCGCTGATGCACGACATCGGCAAGCCGCGCACCCGCAAGTTCGTCGCCGGCGGGCAGGTGACCTTCCACCACCACGACGCGGTCGGGGCCAAGATGGTGCGCAAGCGGATGCAGGCGCTGCGGTTCCCCGGCGAGACCACGGACGAGGTGGCCAAGCTGGTCGAGCTGCACCTGCGGTTCCACGGCTACGGCGACGGCGAGTGGACCGACTCCGCGGTGCGCCGCTACGTGCGCGACGCGGGCGACCAGCTCGAGCGGCTGCACGTGCTGACCCGGGCCGACTGCACGACGCGCAACCAGCGCAAGGCCGAGCGGCTGCGCCGTACCTACGACGAGCTCGAGGCCCGGATCGCCCGGCTGTCCGAGGAGGAGGAGCTGGCCTCGATCCGGCCCGACCTCGACGGCACCCAGATCATGGCGATCCTCGGCATCCCGCCCGGTCCCGAGGTCGGCCGGGCGTACCAGTTCCTCCTCGACCTGCGCCTCGACCACGGTCCGATGAGCGAGGCGGACGCCACCGCGGCCCTGCTCGCGTGGTGGGGTTCCCGATAGTCCCCGACGAAAATCGTCACCGGGGGCGCTCGGCGGGACGATTTCCGTGAGGGACTATCACCCGCAGGGGGGCACCCCGTCGGAGGGGGCGGTCGCTAGCGTGGGGAGGGTGGGCACCGGAACCGACGTGCGGCAGGTCGTCGTGATGGGGGTGTCCGGCGTCGGCAAGACCACCGTGGCCGTCGGGCTGTCGTCGCAGCTGGGCTGGAGGTTCGCCGAGGGCGACGCCTTCCACCCGGGGTCCAACGTCGCCAAGATGGCCGCGGGGCAGCCGCTGACCGACGAGGACCGCTGGCCCTGGCTGTTCGCGATCTCGGACTGGCAGGCCGAGCAGAGCGCGGCCGGGCACTCCGCCGTCGTCACCTGCTCGGCGCTGCGTCGCGTCTACCGCGACCTGCTGCGGGAGGGGCACCCGGAGGTCGTCTTCTGCCATCTGACCGCCGACCCCGACCTGGTCGGTGAGCGGCTGCGGCAGCGCACCGACCACTACATGCCGGCCTCGCTCCTCGGCAGCCAGCTGGACACGCTCGAACCCCTGCAGCCGGACGAGCCCGGCGTCGTGGTCTCCACGGAGGGCGAGCCCGCCGAGGTGATCGCCCGGGCCCTGGAGGCGCTGAGGCTGGTCCCCCGGGCCGGCATCGCCTGCTGACCGACCGGGCGTCCCGACCGCTGCGGCCGCACGGGTCATGTTGAGTCGGGCCATGATGGGCCGATGACGAGCATCGAGGTGTCCGGCCCGCCCGTCGACCGCTCCGCCGAGGTGCTGACCCCCGAGGCGCTGGCCTTCCTCGCGGACCTGCAGCGGAGGTTCGGGGAGCGCCGCGACGAGCTGCTCCGCGACCGTCGTACCCGCCGGGAAAGGATCGCGGCGGGGGAGCGGCCAGACTTCCTCGAGGCGACGGCCGAGATCCGCGCGGGCGACTGGCAGGTGGCCCCGGCCCCGCGCGACCTGCGGGACCGTCGCGTCGAGATCACCGGGCCGACCAGCCGCAAGATGGCGATCAACGCCCTCAACTCCGGAGCCCGGGTCTGGCTGGCCGACCTCGAGGACGCCAACACCCCGCACTGGCGCAACGTGGTCGAGGGCCAGGTCAACCTGTCCGACGCGGTCCGGCGGACGATCGCCTTCACCTCGCCCGAGGGCAAGGGCTACCAGCTGAAGGACCCCGACCACCTGCCCGTGATCCTGCCGCGGCCACGGGGGTGGCACCTCGACGAGGCGCACCTGACCCTCGACGGGAAGCCGCTGGTCGGCGGGCTCGTCGACTTCGGCCTGTACTTCTTCCACAACGCCGCCGAGCAGCTCTCGCGGGGCAGCGGCCCCTACTTCTACCTGCCGAAGCTGGAGTCGCACCTCGAGGCGCGGCTCTGGAACGACGTCTTCCGCCACGCCCAGGACGAGCTGGGGATCCCGCAGGGCTCCGTGCGCGCGACCGTCCTGATCGAGACCATCACGGCGGCCTTCGAGATGGACGAGATCCTCTGGGAGCTGCGCGACCACGTGAGCGGCCTCAACGCCGGCCGGTGGGACTACCTGTTCAGCATCATCAAGAACTTCCGCGACGCGGACGGCTTCACCCTCCCCGACCGCAGCGCGATCACCATGCGGGCCCCGATGATGCAGGCGTACGCCGACCTGCTGGTGCAGACCTGCCACCGGCGGGGAGCCTTCGCGATGGGCGGGATGGCGGCGTTCATCCCGTCCCGCAGGGACGCGGCGGTCAACGAGGCGGCGTTCGCGAAGGTACGCGAGGACAAGGAGCGCGAGGCCCGCGCCGGGTTCGACGGCTCGTGGGTGGCCCACCCCGACCTGGTGCCCGTGTGCGCCGAGATCTTCGACGGCGTGCTGGACGGTGACAACCAGGTCGACCGGCAACGCGACGACGTACGCGTCACCGCCGACGACCTGCTCGCCGCGGCGGCCACGCCGGGTGAGCGGACGATGGACGGGCTGCGGCTGAACATCAACGTCGGCATCGCCTACGTCGCCGCCTGGCTGGCCGGCAACGGCGCCGCCGCGATCCACAACCTCATGGAGGACGCCGCGACCGCCGAGATCTCCCGCTCGCAGGTCTGGCAGTGGACGCACCACTCGGCCACCCTTGCTTCTGGGCCGTCGTCCGGGGAGACGGTGACCCGGGAGCTGGTCGAGTCGGTGGTGGAGGAGGAGTACGCCGTGCTGCTGGAGGCGGGTTGGTACGTCGACCACCTCGACACCGCGCGGCGGCTCTTCGTCGAGACCGCGCTCGACGACGACTTCGTCGACTTCCTGACCCTGCCGGCCTACGCCGCGGTGATCGCGGCCCAGGAGTGAGCATGTCCGCAAGCGCGCCCGACCCCGTCTTCCTGTCCGACCGGCTCGCGCACTGGGCAGAGGCGAAGCCGGACCAGACCGCGGTGACCTACCTCGACCGGTCGTGGACCTGGGCGCAGTGGTGGGACCGGGTCCGTCGACTCGCGGGAGCCCTGCAGGGGCTGGGGATCGGCCGCGGCGACGTGGTGTCCTTCCTCGACAAGAACCACCCTGCCTGCGTGGAGCTCACCTTCGCGTGCTCGATGGTCGGCGCGGCCAACGCGATCATCAACTTCCGGCTCGCGGGCGACGAGGTCGACTACGCCGTCAACGACGCGGGCTCGAAGCTGCTGCTGGTCGGCACCGAGCTGATGCCGCTCGTGGAGAAGCTCCGCGACCGGTTGCCGCACGTCGAGCACGTCCTCGAGCTGACTCCCGACGGCGGCCCCGGTGACGAGTACGAAGCGCTGCTGGCCGCCGCCACGCCGGTCGACCGCGACCCCGCGGTGACGCCCGACGACATCGTCCTGGTCATGTACTCCTCGGGCACCACCGGCCACCCCAAGGGCGTGATGCTCAGCCAGGCCAACATGCTCGCGCACACCGTCAACGCCCACGACGGCTGGGAGTTCGAGGACGGCGACATCAACCTGGTGGCCATGCCGCTCTTCCACGTCGGGGGGTCGTCGTACGTGCTCTTCGGCGTGCACGACGGCATCCCGAGCCTGATGACCCGCGACCCCGACGGCCCCTCGCTGATGGGCGCGATCCTGGCCGGCGCCAACCGGACCTTCCTGGTGCCGGCCGTGCTCGCGCAGGTGCTGGCCTCCGGCGAGCAGGGCGTCGCGCTGTTCGGGCGGCTGCGCACCTACACGTACGGCGCCTCCCCGATGCCGCTGCCGCTGCTGCGGGCGGCGATGGCGGCGTGGCCCGAGACCGACTTCATCCAGGTCTACGGGCTGACCGAGGTCGGTGGGGTGGCCACCCACCTGATGCCCGAGGAGCACCGGGCCGCCGTGTCGTCGGGGGACACCGCGCGGCTGGTGTCGGCCGGCCGGCCGATCCCCGGGATGGAGCTCCGGGTCGTCGACCCGCTGACCCTCGACGAGGTGCCGGCCGGCCGAGCCGGGCGAGATCTGGCTGCGCACCCCCCAGCTGATGAAGGGGTTCCTGAACAAGCCCGAGGCCACGGCCGACGTGATCCGACCCGACGGCTGGTTCCGCACCGGCGACCTGGGCCGGGTCGACGCGGACGGCTTCGTGTTCGTCGAGGACCGGATCAAGGACATGATCATCAGCGGCGGGGAGAACATCTACTCCCCCGAGATCGAGCGGGTGCTGGCCGAGCACCCGGCGATCATGGAGGTCGCGATCATCGGCGTGCCGGACGACCGCTGGGGCGAGACGGTCAAGGCCGTCGTCTCGCTGAAGCCCGGGGAGACCGCGACCCCCGACGAGCTGATCGCCTTCTGCCGCGAGCACCTCGCGGCGTACAAGTGCCCGACCTCCGTCGACATCCTCGAGGCCCTGCCGCGCAACCCCACCGGCAAGATCCTCAAGCGCGACCTGCGCAAGCCCTACTGGGAGGGGCGGGACCGCTCGATCGTCTGAGGCGGCGCCGGGGGTCGCTCGCCGGGGTCGCCGGGGTCGCCGCGGGGGTGGCGGTGCGTGAGGGTTGGTTTCCTCGCGGCAGACCAACCCTCACCCACCGCCCCCCTGCCGCAACCAACCCTCACCCACCGCCACCGATGAATCCGCCCGGGCGCCGGTGTCGAAGTAGCGGGCCGCCGTTCGAGGCACCGGCATGAACCCGACCAAGGAGACCACCGTGACCGATCACCAGACCGAGACCCACACCCTGGAGCTGCCCGACGTCGACCTCGTGTACGACGTGCACGGGCCGATCCCGACCGCCGACGGGCGGCCGCTGCTGTTCATGATCGGCCAGCCGATGCAGGCCGACGGGTTCGGCGACCTGGCCGCGCAGTTCCCCGAGCGCACGGTCGTCACCTACGACCCGCGCGGCCTGGGCCGCAGCAGCGTCCGCCGCGACGGCCGCGACGACCAGCGTCCCGAGGACCAGGCGGCGGACCTGCACGCGTTGGCCGGCGATCTCGGCCAGGGGAAGGTCGACGTCTTCGGCAGCAGCGGCGGCGCGGTGGCCGGCCTGACCTGGGTGTCCCTGTACCCCGACGACGTGGCCACCCTCGTCGCGCACGAGCCGCCGTCGACCTGGGCGTTGCCGCACGACGCCGAGGAGGCCGACCGGGCGTTCCGCGGCGTACGCGAGGCCTACCAGGACAAGGGATTCGGCGCCGGCATGGCGACGTTCATCTCCCTGACGATGTGGCCGGGCGAGTTCACCGACGCCTACTTCGCCCAGCCCGCTCCGGACCCGGCGATGTTCGGGATGCCGACCGAGGACGACGGCAAGCGCGACGACGCGCTGCTCTCCGAGCGCGCGGTCACGGTGACCCGCTACGCGTACGACCTCGACGCGATCCAGGCGTCGGGGACCCGCGTCGTGCTCGCCGTCGGCGAGGAGACCGGGGACACCATCACCGGCCGTACCTCCCGCGCCGTGGCCGAGCGGCTCGGCTCGGAGGTGGCGGTGTTCCCCAGCCACCACGGCGGGTTCGTGGGCGGCGGCCCGGAGAACCCGTACGCCGGCAAGCCGGTCGAGTTCGGCGTCCGGCTGCACGAGGTGCTGGGCAACTAGGGCGCGACGTAGCGGAGGTTCACCGCGTCGGTGTGGTTGCCCCACGCCAGGTCGAGGTGCCAGCAGCCGGCCTGCGGCAGGTCCAGCGTCGACGGTCCGGTCACCGAGTCGACGACGACCGGTTCGTCGTCGGGACCCAGCCGGGCCTCGATGCGCAGCGGGCCGGCGTCCTCCTGCACCACCCACAGCACCTTGTTGCCCCGGCCGTCCGCCGGCGGCGAGGTCAGCGGCTGGCCGAACAGGATGCCGACGATGCCTCCGTCGGCGCCAGCGACGTAGGGGATCTCGGGCTTGGGGTCGCTGAAGCCGGTGCGGGCCCAGGCGGGGAGCAGGGCCGGCGCCACCTGGGCCGGGCAGTCGTAGGCGCCCCCCGAGGCAACCGGCGTGGTGTCCGGACCGCGGTCGACCAGGGTCACGGTCAGGGCCACGCCCGCCGCGACGGCGGCGACCGCCGCGCCCGCCAGCAGCCACGGACGCCGAGAGGGTCCGGCCGAGCGGACGCTCCCCAGCAGGTCGGGGTCGTGCGGCGCCTCGTCGGCGAGCGCCTCGAAGGTGGCGGCGAGCCGTTGCTCGAGATCGGTCATGGTGTGTCTCCTTCTGGGTCGGCGAGGACGTCGCGCAGGCGGTCGAGGCCGCGACTGGCGTGGCTGCGCACGGTCGCGGCGGAGCAGTGCAGGACCTCGGCGATCGAGGCGTCGTCGTACCCCTCGTAGTGGCGCAGCACGAGCACGGCCCGCTGCTGCGGGCTGAGGGTGGTCAGCGCCCGGCGCACCTCGTCGCGGACGACGACCACCCGGGCCGGGTCCCGGTCACCGACCTGGTCGGGTACGTCGGCGACGGGCCGTTCGCTGCTGCTGCGGCGCCGGGTCCAGTCGATGAACGACGTGGTCAGGATGCGGCGGACGTAGAGGTCGGGGCGGTCGGCCCGGGCCACCCACGACCAGCGCCGGTAGGCCTTGACCAGCGCCGTCTGGGTCAGGTCCTGGGCCAGGTGCGGGTCGCCGCTGAGGACGTAGGCGAAACGCTCGAGGGCCTGCCCTCGCGACGCGACGTACTCCTCGAACTCCACACTCCTCCAGACGCGTCGGGGGCCCCGATTGTTGAGACCAGTGTGGAGGCCGTCGTCGCGGTTTCATCAAGGTATGTCGTCGAACCGGCACTTCCCAGGGTGTGCGCGCCGTGGGAAGTGCAGGTTCACCCACTTACCTTGATGAAACGTCCGATGAAGCGTCCGATGAAGCGTCCGCACGCCACGGCAGCAGCACGGCGGCCACCACCCCCACCCAGACGCTGGCGTAGACCACGCTGGTCAGCACGTCCGTGAGGTGGTGGGCGCCCATGTAGAGCCGGGCGAGCACCGTGCCGACGGGGAGCAGCAGCAGCCACACGAACCACCACCGAGCGGACCGGAAGTACGTCCAGATCAGCAGCACCGTGCCGACGCAGAACACCAGGGCGGTCGCGGTGTGGCCCGACGGGTAGCTGGCGTGCGGGTCGAGACCGGACTGCAGGATCTTCACCGGGGGCCGGTCGCGGGTGATCAGGGTGGTGGCGACGAGGTAGTAGAGCCCGAGGCCCGCCTCGAGCACGGCGACGAAGACGAGGGGCACCCAGGACCGCTTGACCAGGCTGACCAGCAGTCCGACGAGGAAGAACGCCGAGGCGCCGACGATGGTCTCGCCGAGGAACGTCCCGGCGTCGGCGTACGGGTCCAGGCCGGAGGTCCGCTCGTCCGCGAACCACCGGGAGATGTCGTTGTCGGTCGGGTCGATCGACTTCTCGAGCGGGTGGGTGAGCAGCCACCCCCAGCCGATGACCAGCGCGCAGATCACCAGCCAGGTGAGCGTGATGATCAGCGCCTTGGCTCCCCAGCCCCGCTCGGGCGGGGCGGAGGACGTGCTGCGACTGGCCGTGGACGTCGAGGACATGGGGGCGAGTGTGGTGGAGCCGCGGCCCGCCCGACCACACCCTCTCGGGCGCTTCCACCCCCTCGGGTGGCTGGTCCGGGGCGGCAAGGTGCCTAGCGTCGATGGACGTGGCGGTCCTGGCGAGCGCCGACACGTTCCGACCCGCCTCCAGGAGGACCTGACCATGCCCACCGTGGCCCAGCTGATCGTCACCGCCCTCGCCGACCACGGCGTCACCCAGGTCTGGGGCGTCGTCGGCGACGCGCTCAACCCGGTGACCGACGCGATCCGCACCGAGGAGCGGATCGAGTGGATCGGCGTACGTCACGAGGAGGCCGCCGCGTTCGCCGTCAGCGCCCAGGCCCAGCTCACCGGCCGGCTCGGCGTCTGCATGGGCACCGTCGGGCCCGGCGCGATCCACCTGCTCAACGGGTTGTACGACGCCAAGAAGTCGCACGCGCCGGTGCTGGCCATCTGTGGCCAGGTCCCCAGCGAGGAGATGGGCAGCGACTTCTTCCAGGAGGTCGACAACGACCGGCTGTTCGCCGACGTGGCCGTCTACTGCCAGACCGTGACGTCGCCGTCGCAGCTGCCGCTGATGCTCGAGCAGGCGGTCAACGCGGCGTACGCGCACCAGGGCGTCGCGGTGCTCACCCTGCCCGGCGACCTCGGCGACCAGGAGGTGCCGAAGGGGGCCCGGCCGGCGACGTTCGCGCCGCCCGGGCGCTGGGCCTCCGCGCCCGAGGAGCAGCTCGCCGCGGCCGCCGAGGTCCTCGACGGCGCCGGCAAGGTGACCCTGCTCGTCGGCATGGGCGCCCGGGAGGCGCGCGACCAGGCCCTCCGCCTGGCGGAGGTGCTCCAGGCGCCGATGGTGCTGACGCTCAAGGCCAAGGAGGGCCTGGAGCGCGACAACCCGTTCCAGGTCGGCCAGTCCGGGCTGATCGGCAACCCCGCCGCCGCGAAGGCGATGGACGACTGCGACGTGCTGTTCCTCGTCGGCACCGACTTCCCCTACCGGGACTGGTACCCGACCGGGAAGACCGTCATCCAGCTCGACGCCCGGCAGGCACACATCGGCCGGCGCACCTCGGTCGCCCACGCGCTGGTCGGTGACGTCGGCGAGACCCTGCGGGCCCTGGTGCCGCGGCTGACCGCGCGGACCGACAGCGGGCACCTCGACACGGCCGTGGCGGCGTACGACTCCTGGCACGAGCGGCAGCGCTCGCTCCTCGACCCGCACCACGACTCGACGTTGCTGGGCAGGGTACGGGCGGTCTTCGACAACCCCGACGACCGGATCCGTCCCGAGGCGGTGGCCGCGGTGGTCGACCGGCACGCGGCGCCGGACGCCGTCTTCACGAGCGACACGGGGATGTCGACGGTGTGGCTGTCGCGGTTCGTCACGATGAGCGACCGCCGCCGGCTGGTCGGCTCCTACAACCTCGGGTCGATGGCCAACGCGATGCCGCAGGCGCTCGGTGCGCAGGCGCTGGACCGCACCCGCCAGGTCATCTCGTTCTCCGGCGACGGCGGCCTGATGATGCTGCTCGGCGACCTGCGCACCGCCGTGACCTACGGGCTGCCGGTCAGCGTCGTGGTCTTCGACAACGGCCGGCTCGGCATGGTCAAGCTCGAGCAGGAGCAGGGCGGGCTGCCGGAGTTCGGCACCGAGCTCGACAACCCCGACCTGGCCGCCGTGGCCACCGCGCTGGGGTTCCAGGCCCGCCGGGTGACCGAGCCCGGCGACCTGGAGGAGGCGGTCGCCTGGGCCCTCGGCACCGACGCGCCGACCCTCCTGGACGTCGTCACCAACCCCGAGGAGGTCTCGGTCCCGCCCAAGCCGACCCTGGCCCAGGGCTGGGGCTTCGCGATCGCCAAGTCCAAGGAGGCCCTGGAGTCGCGCTGACCTCCGATTCGTCAGAGGTCGGCAGGCTCCGAGGCCCCGGAGGACCCATGACGAATCGGGGTTCCGGCGACCCAGGTCTGCCGTACGTCGGCGGGGGAGGCCATCGCGAAGGCCTTGGCGAGCGCGTCGTCGGGGGAGTCGGCGTGCCGCAGCGCCACGTCGAGCGTGGTGCCCGGCTCGGGGCGCAGCCACAGGGCGTCGAAGTCCTTGCCCACGGACAGGTCGCCGACGGTGTCGGCCAGGCCGAGGGCGTCGGCACCGGCGGCGGTGGCCAGGTGCAGCAGGTGGCCGGCGGTGAGGCGGTGGCCCTCGGCGCCGAGCAGCTGCTGGCAGTAGTAGGCCTGCAGGCCCTCCTTGAAGAGGCAGAACCCCGCGCCCGCGCCGACGTCGGAGCCCAGCGCGACGCGGATGCCGTACGCCAGGTGCGCGCCCAGCGGGAAGTCCCCACTGCCCAGGGCGGCGTTGCTGGTCGGGCAGTGCGCGATCGCGACCCCTCGCTGTCCGAGCAGGCGCAGCTCGCCCCGGGTCGGGTGCACGTTGTGGGCGAGCACCGACCGCGGCCCCAGCAGACCGTGCTTGTCGTAGGACGAGGCGTAGTCCGAGCCGAACAGCGCCCGGACGCCCTCGATCTCCTCGCGGTTCTCGTTGACGTGCGAGGTGAAGAAGGCATCCGGTACGTCGCGCAGCAGCGCCCCCGCCGACTCCAGCAGCGCGTCGGTGCACGAGAGCGCGAAGCGGGGAGTGACGGCGTAGCGGGTGCGGCCGACCCCGTGCCACCGCTTGGCCAGGTCCAGGCCCTCGTCGTAGGCCCGGTCCGCCGTGGTGAACAGGTCCTCACGCAGGATCCGGTCGCTCAGCACCAGTCCGCTGGTGACCCGCAGCCCGGCCCGCGTCGCCTCCTCGAACAGCGCGTCGACGGCACCCGCGAAGTGCGAGCCGAACACCAGCGCCGTGGTCGTCCCGGCCCGGACCAGGCCGTCGACGAAGTCCACGGCGACCCCGGCGGCGTACGTCGTGTCGGCGAGGCGGGCCTCCTCGGGCAGCGCGCAGCGTTCGAGCCAGTCGAGCAGCGGCAGGCCCAGGCCGCCGATGACGCGGACCTGCGGGAAGTGCACGTGGGTGTCCACGAACCCGGGCAGCACCAGCCCCTCACGGAGGTCGACGACCTCCTCGCCGGCATGCTCGCGAAGCACGTCCGCAGCCGGGCCGCGCGCCAGGATGCGCCCGTCTCGCACCAGCAGCGCCGCGTCCTGGTCGGCCCGCAGGTGGCCGCCCCGGAACGGGCTGTGCGGGGTGTCCAGGAAGGTGCCGAGGAAGACGGTCACCCGCGGCGGTCCGTCGTCGCGGCGCCCTCGCGCTCGAAGGCCGCCAGCAGCTCGGCGGCCACCGCGACGGCGATGGCGGCGGGCTGCTTGCCGGAGGTGACGCCCGGCAGCCCGATCGGCGTGCGGACCCGCGCGACGGCCTCGGGCGGGTGCCCGTCGGCCAGCAGCCGGGTGCGGAAGCGGGCCCACTTGGCCGAGGAGCCGATCAGCCCGATCGGGCCGAGGTGGTCGAGCCGGATCGCGGCGTCGACCAGGGCGACGTCCTCGGCGTGGTCGTGGGTCATCACGAGCACGTGGGTGCCCGGGGGCAGCTCGGCGAGCACCAGCTCCGGCAGCACGGGCACGGGATGCACCTGGATCGCCGCGACTGCGTCGGCCAGCGGCGCCAGCGTGTCGGCCGTGAGGTGCTCGGGCCGGGAGTCGACCAGGTGCAGGTCGAGGTCGTGACGGGCCAGGATGCGCGCGAGCTCGAGGCCGACGTGGCCGACGCCGAAGACGGCCACGGCGGGGACGACCGGCAGCGGCTCGAGCAGCACCGCGACCTCGCCGCCGCAGCACTGCACGCCGTGCTGCAGGGGTGCCTGGTCGGAGAGGTGGCTCTCGAACGTCTCCGGCCGGGTGCCGCCGGTCTCCAGCAGGGTCCGCGCGCGGCGTACCGCCTCCGCCTCGAGGTTGCCCGCCGCCGATCGACCCGGTGGTCGCGGTCGCGCTGACGACCATCTTGGCGCCGGCCTCGCGGGGGGCGTGACCGCGCACGTCGGTCAGCGTGACCAGGACGCCGGGCTCGCGGGTACGGCGGAGGTCGGCCACGGCCTGCCACCAGGTGGTCATCGGCGGACCGCCGATCGGGCCCGGTCCAGCGCCCAGTACACCGCCTCGGGCGTCGCCGGCGAGGCGAGCTCGACCGAGGTGCCCTCCGGGCCGAACGCCGCGCAGGCCGCCCGCAGCGCCTCGCGCACCGAGAACGCCAGCATCAGCGGGGGCTCGCCGACGGCCTTGGAGCCGTAGACGGCGCCGTCCTCGGCGGCGTGCTCGAGCAGGGCGACGTTGAAGACGGGCGGCATCTCGGAGAAGCTCGGCAGCTTGTACGTCGAGGCCGACTGCGTGGTGAGCCGGCCGCGGCGCTGGTCGTCGGGCGGTCCGTCGGAGGTGTCCCAGCGCAGGTCCTCGAGGGTCAGCCAGCCGGCGCCCTGCACGAACCCGCCCTCGATCTGGCCGAGGTCGACCAGCGGCGAGAGGCTGTCGCCGACGTCGTGGACGATGTCGACGCGCAGCGTCTTGTTGGCGCCGGTGAAACCGTCGACCTCGACCTCGGCGACGGCGGCGCCGTACGCGAAGTACTTGAACGGCGAGCCGGTCATCGTCGTGACGTCCCAGCTCAGCCCCTCGGTGCGGTAGAAGCCGGCCGCCCACAGCTGCACGCGCTGGTGGTAGGCGAGGCCGACCAGCTCCTCCCAGGAGAGGTCGGGGTGGGCTCGGCACGCACGGGTTGCAGGCGGCGGCGTGATCTGGTCGCAGGCGTCCTTGACCGCGCCGCCGTTGAGGTCGGCGCCGGCGCTCGCGGCGGTGGCGGAGGTGTTGGGCACCTTGTCGGTGCGGGTCGGCGCGAGCCGCACCCTGCCCAACGGGAGCGCCGAGCGCCGTCGCGGCGACCTGGAGCATCTTGGTGTGCAGGCCCTGGCCCATCTCGGTGCCGCCGTGGTTGATCAGCACCGAGCCGTCCTTGTAGACGTGCACCAGCGCACCCGCCTGGTTGAACGCGGTGAAGTTGAACGAGATGCCGAACTTCACCGGCGTGATCGGCCAGCCCGCGCTTGCGGTGCGGGTGGGCGGCGTTGTACGCCGCGACCTCGGCCTGCCGGCGTACGAGGTCGCTGGTCGCGGTCACCTGCTCCCAGGCGGCGACCATCCGCTCGGGGTGGCGGACGGCCTGGCCGTACGGCGTGGCCTGGCCCTCGGCGTAGAAGTTGCGGCGGCGCAGCTCCTCGGGCGGGAGGCCGAGCAGCGGCGCGCAGCGGCCGATGATGTCCTCGACGACGAGCATCCCCTGCGGGCCGCCGAAGCCGCGGAAGGCCGTCTGCGAGGTCTTGTGGGTCCGCGCGATCCGCCCGTGCACGCGCACGTGCGGGATCCAGTAGGCGTTGTCGACGTGGCACAGGGCGCGGGAGAGCACCGGCTCGGAGAGGTCGAGGCTCCAGCCGCCGTCCGAGGTGAGGGTGGCCTCCAGCGCGGTGAACCGGCCCTCGTCGTCGAAGCCCGGCCCGCCAGGTGGCGTGGAAGCCGTGCCGCTTGCCGGTCATCGTCATGTCCTGCTGGCGGGTGAGCCGCAGCCGCACGGGTCTGCCCGTGAGCGTGGCGCCCAGGGCGGCCACCGCGGCGAGGCCGTGCGGCTGCATCTCCTTGCCGCCGAACCCGCCGCCCATCCGCAGGCACTGCACGGTGACCCGGTGGCTCGGTACGCCGAGCACGTGGGCGGTGATCTCCTGGGTCTCGGTGGGGTGCTGGGTGCTGGACTGCACGAACACCTGGCCGTCCTCGTCGATCGCTCGCCAGCGCAGCACTGGGTCTCCAGGTAGAAGTGCTCCTGGCCCGGCGAGCTCGAGCTCGCCCGCGAAGACGTGCCGGGCCGCCGGCGAAGCCGGTGTCCGACGTCGCCGCGCGCCAGCACCGGCCGGGCGCCCTGGAAGCTCTGCTGCTCGATCGCCTCGGTCGAGCGTCAGCACTGCCGGCAGCGGCTCGTAGTCGACCTCGACCGTCGGCGGCCCCGCGGCGGGCCGCCTCCAGGGTCTCGCCGAGCACCCAGCACACCGCGTGCCCGTGGTACATCACCTCGTCGGGGAACAGCGGTTCGTCGTGCTTGACCCCGGAGTCGTTGAGGCCGGGTACGTCGGCCTTGGTCAGCACGCGGACGACGCCGGGTACGGCGAGGCCGGGCCGGGTGTCGAGCCGGGTGATCCGGGCGTGCGCGTGCGGGGCCTGGACCGGGTGGGCGTGCAGCACGCCGCTCTGCCGGAACGACGAGGTCGTCGGTGTAGAGCGCGTGGCCGGTGACGTGCAGGGCCGCGCTCTCGTGCGGCAGCGCCTCGCCGACGACGGCGTTGGTCGGCCGGTCGGCACAGCGTGCTCACGACGTACTCCCGTCTCGTTCGCTGGTTGAGGAAGGCGCGCCAGCGCCTGTCACGAAACCACCGTTCGCGAACAGCTTGCGCAAGGAGTTCCCCAGCATCTCCGCGCGGAACCGCGCGCTGGCGCGCTGGTCGTCGATCGGCGTGCCCTCGCGCGCGAGCAGCCGCGCGGCGGCCTCGACGGTGGCGCCGTTCCAGGGCCGGCCTTCGAGTGCCCGCTCGGTGCCGGTCGCCCGGATCGGCGTGGCGGCCACCCCGCCCAGGCCGATCCGCGCCCTGCGCACCACGCCGCCGTCGACATCGAGCGCGAAGGCGACGGCCACGCTGGAGATGTCGTCGAACGGCCGCTTGGCGATCTTGTGGAACGCCGTCGTGGTGGCGGCCGGCAGCGGGACCACGACCTCGGTGATCAGCTCGCCGGGCTCCGTGACCGAGGCGCGGTAGCCGGTGAAGTACTCGGCCAGCGGCACGCGTCCTCGTCCCCACCGGCGAGGCCAGCACGAGGCTCGCCTCCAGGGCGAGCAGCACGGGTGGGGCGTCGCCGATGGGCGAGCCGGTGCCGAGGTTGCCGCCGAGGGTGGCGCCGTTGCGGATCAGCCGCGACGCGAACTGCGGGAACAGCGCGGCGAGCAGGGGGAGCCGTCCCGTCGAGGCGGCGCTTCGACCTCGCTCAGCGTCAGGGCCGCGCCGATCCGCACCTCGTCGTCCGCGACGGTCCAGCCCCGCAGCTCCTCCAGCCGGTCGACCGCGACCACGAGGCCGGCCCGGGCGCCCTTGAGGTTCACGTCGACGCCCCAGTCGGTGCTGCCCGCGACGACGGTGGCGTCGGGCTCCTCGGCGAGGATCGTCAACGCCTGCTGGAGATCGGTGGGTCGGACGAAGCGGGCCTCGGCGATCGTGCAGCCGGGTGGGTACGGCGGCCGGCGCGGGCGCCGTACGGCGTGAGGCGAGCGCGTCGTCGTCGTCCGGGAAGCCGAGGGCGTACGGCCGCGTCCCTGATCGGCCGGTAGCCGGTGCAGCGGCACAGGTTGCCGCTCAGGGCGTGGAGGTCGAAGCCGTTGTCGCCGTGGTAGTCGTCGGGGGTCGACTCCTCGGTCGACCGGCGGCCGGCGCGGTAGAACTCCGCGGCCATGCTGCACACGAAGCCCGGCGTGCAGTAGCCGCACTGGGACCCGCCGCGCACCGCCATCTCGTGCTGGACGGGGTGCAGGTGCGTCCGGCGTGCCGAGCCCCTCGGCGGTGACGACCTCCTGCCCGTCGAGGCTGGCGGCCGGCACCAGGCAGGAGTTGATCGCGGTCCACTCGGTGGCGTCGGTGCCGTCGGCCGCCGGCCGGGCGACCAGCACCGCGCAGGCCCCGCACTCACCCTCCGCGCACCCCTCCTTGGCCCCGGTCAGCCCGCACGGCGCGCAGGAAGTCCAGCGCGTTGGTGTGCAGCGGCACCCCGTCGAGTGGTCGCGCCTCGCCGTTCACGACGATCCCGGCCATCGCCACCTCCGTCGGTCGTGCCCGTTGCGGACGCATGGTTGGTGGCCGTACCCGGACCCTCTGGTTGTCCATGCGAACAGCGAGCCCGTCCCGCCCCACTCTAATCGCCCCCTGTGGTGTGGGTCACGAGTCCGAGTTCCGGATAGTCCGTGACGAAATCGACCATCGAACGACCCGTCCACGGTCGAGTTCGTCACGGACTATCCGGAAACCCTGTGGATGAGCGCCACGCGGGTGGGCCGGTCCGGCTGATGCTGGACGGGTGTTCCGAGGGGTGACGCCGATGCCGCCGACGTACCACGCGCGGCGACGACACCTGGTCGCGCCGGTGCACGCTGACCCGCGGGGCATCCTCGGACCGACACCCCGAGCGGCCACGCGAGCACGGTGGCGTCGGACGAGCCATGGGCTGTACGTCCCGCGCTGGGTGGACGGCTCCGTGGTCGAGCAGCGGATCGTGGAAGCGGCGGCCGTGCTGCCGGCGTACGGCGGTGTCACCGGGTGGGCGGCCCTGCGCTGGCTCGGAGGTCGCTGGTTCGAAGGCACGCGGCGCGATGGCTCGCTCCTGCCGGTGACGCTGGCCGCCAGCGTGGACGTGCGTCCGCAGTCCGGCATCGCGATCTCGGAGGAGCGGCTCAACGCCGATCAGATCATCGCCGTCGACGGGCTGCGGATCACCCGGGCGCTGCGTTCGGTCCTGTTCGAGATGCGTTACGCCACGACGGTGTGGGACGCGGTGGTCGTGGCCGACATGGCGGCGTTCTCGGACCTGGTGAGCCTCGACGAGCTGTGGACCTACGCCCTGGCGCACGGCGGGATGACCGGGATCCCGCAGGCCCGGGACGCCGTACCACTGGCCGACGAGAACACCTGGTCGCCGATGGAGACCGTCATGCGGCTGATCTGGATGTTGTTCGCGGAGCTGCCCCGACCCCTCATGAATCAGCCCGTGTTCGACCTGCGCGGACACCATGTCGGGACGCCGGACCTGCTCGACGTGGAGTCGGGGCTGTACGGCGAGTACGACTCCGAGCTCCACCTCGAGGGCAGTCGCCGGCTCAGGGACTCCGCTCCGCGAGGACGCCTTCCGTCGCCTCGGGCTCGAGCCGGTCGTCATGGTGACCGGCCAGGACCGCGACGAGGTCGCCTCCCGGATCGTCCGCGCGCACGACCGTGCCCTGCGCCACGGCAACGACCGCCTGTGGACCATCGAGCAGCCGACCTGGTGGCTCCCCACGGAGACGGTCGCTCAACGCCGTGCCCTCTCCGAGGCCGACCGCGCCCGACTGCTGGCCCGTCGTACCGCCTGACTGTCCACCCTGGGTGGGGATAGTCCGTGACGAAATTGACCATGGAACGGTCGGTCGATGGTCGATTTCGTCACGGACTATCCGGAAACGCCGGGAACAAGATCAAACGGCCCGTACCTCACAGGGTCAGGGGGGCGTGCCGGTTGACGTCCTTGTAGAGCAGGTAGCGGAAGGGGCCGGGACCACCGGCGTAGCAGGCCTGGGGGCAGAAGGCGCGCAGCCACATGAAGTCACCGGCCTCGACCTCGACCCAGTCGGTGTTGAGCAGGTACACCGCCTTGCCCTCCAGCACGTACAACCCGTGCTCCATGACGTGGGTCTCGGGGAAGGGGATGGTCCCGCCCGGGGCGAAGGTGACGATGTTGACGTGCAGGTCGTGGCGCAGGTCGTCGATCGGCACGAACCGGGTGGTGGACCACGCGCCGTCGGTGTCGGGCATCGGATCCGGCGTCACGTCGCGCTCGTGGGTGACCAGCACGTCGGGCTCGTCGAGGCCGTCGACGCGCTGGTAGGCCTTGCGGATCCAGTGGAACGTCGCCGTCGCGTCGCCGGTGTTGTGCAGCGACCAGTCGACGATCGGCGGCAGGTACGCGTACGACCCGGGGCTCAGCTCGTACGCCGACCCGTCGGCCTCCAGGGCCAGGGTGCCGTCCACGACGAACAGCACCGACTCGGCGCCGTCCTCGGTGTCCGGCGTCGTCCGAACCCCCGCCGGGCGAGACCTCGGTGACGTACCAGCTGAACGTCTCCGCGAACCCCGACAGCGGCCGGGCCAGCACCCACATCCGCATGCCCGACCAGCCCGGCAGGTACGACGCGGTGATGTCGCTCTGCGTGCGCCCCGGGATCACGGCGTACGCCTCGGTGAACCGCGCCCGGTCGGTCGTCAGCGCGGTCTGCGGCGGCAGCCCGCCGCGGGGCACGTGGTAGGTCAAGGGGTTCCTCCTCGAACCAGCAGTTGTCCTCGGGGAGCATCGTCGTCCACCGGTACGCCGCGCAGCCAGGTCTCCCGTACCTCGCCCACGAGCTCCCGCCCGTCGTACGCCGACACGGCGTTGCGGTGCTTCAACGCAGCGGCAGAAACCGTGAAGGTCGCGTCCGGGGCGAACCGCACCAGGTCGGCCTGCGCGCCGACCGCGATCCGGCCCCGGTCGGCGAGCCCCACGCGCGAGGCCGGCGCGGTCGCCATCCAGCGCACCACGTCGACCAGGGTGTGCCCGCGGGCCCGGGCCCCGGTCCACACCGCGGGCAGCCCGAGCTGGACCGACGAGATGCCGCCCCAAGCCACGCCGAAGTCGGGGCTGGACTTCAGCGACGCGGTGCACGGGGAGTGGTCGGAGACCACGAGGTCGACGTCGCCGGAGCCGAGGGCCGCCCACAGCGCCTCGCGGTTGGCGGCCTCGCGGATCGGCGGGCAGCACTTGAGCTCGGTCGCGCCGTCGGCGACGTGCTCGGCGTCGAAGGTCAGGTAGTGCGGGCAGGTCTCCACGGACAGGTCCACGCCCGCCGCCCGCGCCGCGCGCAGGAGGGGTACGGCGTCCGCGTCGCTGAGGTGCACCACGTGCGCGCGGCCGCCGGACGCCCGGGCCGCCTCCACGACCGACGCGATCGCGGACTCCTCGGCCGCGCGGGGCCGCGACGCCAGGAAGCCGGCGTAGCGCGGCCCGTCCAGCGCCGCCGGCGTCGAGGAGCGAGCCGTCCTCCGCGTGCACGATCATCAGCGCGCCCAGCCGGGCGGTCTCGGCCATCGCCGCGGCGAAGTCGGCGGGCGGCAGGTGCGGGAACTCCGGCACGCCGGAGTCGAGCAGGAAGCACTTGAACCCGAACACCCCGGCCTCGTGCAGCCCCGCCAGCTCGCCCAGGTTGCCCGGCACCGCGCCGCCCCAGAACCCCACGTCGACGAAGCACTGGCCCTCCGCGACCGAGCGCTTGACCTCCAGCGCGGCGGGGCTCGTGGTCGCGGGCACCGAGTTGAGCGGCATGTCCAGCAGCGTGGTCACCCCGCCGGCCGCCGCCGCCCGGGTCGCGGTCGCGAAGCCCTCCCACTCCGTGCGCCCCGGCTCGTTCACGTGCACGTGCGTGTCGACCAGGCCCGGCAGCAGCACCTCGTCGTCGGCCAGCGTGACGAGGGAAGCGGCCTCGGGGACGTCGTCGTACGCCGTCACCCCGACGATCCGGCCGCCCTCGACCGCCACGCACGCCGCGACCTCCGCGCCGTCGACGACCGCGCGCCCGGCGCGGATGACGAGATCAGCTGCCACGGTAGGTCGAGTAGCCGTACGGCGAGAGCAGCAGCGGCACGTGGTGGTGCCGGTCGTCGGCGACGGTGAACACGATGACGACCTCGGGGAAGAAGCCGGACCTGCGCCGGTGTCGAACCGCAGCACGTACTCCCCGAGCGGCAGGTCGCCGCCCAACGAGCCGATCCGCCCGTCGGTGTCGGTCACCCCGGAGTCGAGGGGCTCGCCCGACCGGGACTCCAGGCGTACGGCGATCCCCGCGGCGGGCGTGCCGGTGGCGGTGTCGAGGACGTGGGTCGACAGGGTGGCCGTCACGACAGCGCCTCCAGCCTCAGCAGCGCGATCTGGCGCAGGTTGTCGACGGTCTCGTCCCGCTCCGTCGTGTCGTCGTTGCCGAGCCGACGGTCGAGCTCGACCAGGATCTCCTCGGCGTCGCGGCCCGCGGCGCGGATCAGGAAGACGCGCCCGAACCTGGCTTCGTACGCCGCGTTGCCGGCCGCCAGCCGCGTTCCGACGTCGCCGGTCCCCGGGTCCACGCCGGCCTGCTCGCGCTGCGACTGCACGCCGCCCCGCTCGCCGATCCGCGGGTGCGCGGACAGCGCCTGCTCGAGCTCGTCGTCGCTCAGCGTCCGCGCGGCCTCGTCGGCCCGGGCCAGCAGCGCCGCGCGGTCGGCGTACGGCTCCCCGGCCAGCACGTCGTCGGCCCACCGCGGGACCGCGAGGCAGCCGAGCAGCTGCTCGCGTGACGGCGCGGTCACACGAACCCCGGCACGGCCAGCCAGGCCTGGTCCGCCGCCGCGTCGGGTGCCGGGGCGCCGTCGCGGACGACCTGGCACTCGATCAGCCCGTAGGGCCGGTCGGCGGCCACGAACACCTCGCCGTCGTTGGTCAGCCCTTCGAACGGGGTCCCGTCGACCTCGAACCCCGAGAAGTCCACCAGGAAGTGGTGCCGGTTGGGTGCGGAGAACCGCACCTCCGCGATGCCCGGCAGCGTGTCCACCACGGCGGCGCCCATCAGGAAGAGGGTCTCCTGCAGGGCCCGGGAGTACGTCGTCGCGAAGGTCGAGAGCAGCATGTCGCGCACCTCGTCGTACGACTCGTTCCAGTCCACGTCGACGCCGTCGTGCCGCCAGCGCGCGACCAGCGAGGTGGCCAGCACCCGGTCGTCGGTCTCGGCCAGGGTGGTGAACTCGTCGGTCAGGAACCCCTTGAACTCCGAGTCGGTCGACTTCAGCACCACGAGGTCCTGCACGCCCGACAGCACGTGGGTGGCCTCCCGGCCCACGGTCACCACGCAGGTGCGCACCCCGCCGCCGCGGCGGGTGAACGCGTGCTGGCCGAGGCGGTCCCAGGCGTACTGCTCGACCCGCACCTGCGCCGACGTCGCGGCGGGGGTCGCCTCCAGCAGCCGCCGGCCGAGCGCGAGGGCGTAGTCCTCCGGCGAGGAGACGCCCTGCAGCTTGGCGTAGGCGAAGGCGGTGTTCTTCTGGGTGTCGGTCGGCAGCACCGCCGCCTGGTCGCCGTCGGCGTGCGCGGCCGCGAAGTCGCCGCGCAGGGACGTGCTCACGTTGAGGTCGTGGATCTCGTGGCGGCCCTCGGGGTGGGCGGGGTCACGGACGATCCGCACCACCCGGCTCTCCGCCTTGCCGTACTGGTTGGCTCCCAACACCGCCATGACCCCGACCCTAGGGTGCCGGCTCACCGCCGGGCCAGGGACCTCAGCGCGGCGTCGCCGAGTCCGGACCCCTCCGTCACCTCGGCGGCGTCGACGGCGCCGCAGTCCAGCCCACGCAGCACGTAGTCGGCCAGGGCCCGCGCGGTGGCCGGCTCGTCGGCGATCCCGGAGCTGCGCCGGCCGGCGTAGTCCTGCAGGCGGGACAGGGCGCGCGGGAGCCCGGTGCGGAAGAAGGCGTACGTCGCGGCGTACCGCGTCGGCAGCTGCCCGGGATGCAGGTCCCAGCCCTGGTAGAAACCTCGCTCCAGGGAGCGGGTGACGAGCCGGTGGTGGTTGAGCCAGGCCGCGTGCACCTGGTCGCCGTCGCCGACCGGCAGCACGTTGGTCGAGCCGTCGGAGAGGCGCACGCCGGTGCCGGCGGCGGCCGCCTGCATGACCAGCTTGGCGTGGTCGGCGACCGGGTGCTCGAGCGACTGCTGCTCGGCGGCGATCCCGCAGAAGGCCGAGTAGTCGTAGGTGCCGTAGTGCAGCGCCGTCAGCCGCCCGGCCGACGCGTGCACCATCCGGGCCACCAGGGCGGTGCCGTCGGGCCCGAGCACCGACTGCGGCGTCTCGACCTGGATCTCGAAGCGCAGCGACCGGTCGGCCAGGCCCAGCTCGTCCTCGATCGCCGAGGCGGCGTGCCCGAAGGCCGCCACCTGCTCGGTGCTGGTCACCTTGGGGAGGGTCACCACGAAGCCGTCGACGGACCCGCGGGACTCCGCCAGCGCCGCCACGAACCGGGTCAGGGTCCGCACTCCGCGGGCCCGGGTCGGGCGCTCGAAGGACTTGATCCGGATCCCGGTGAACGGCGGCGCCGCCTCCGCCTGCTGCGACTCCGCCAGCGCGTGCGCGGCCTCCCGGACGTGGGCGTCCTCCGCGGCGTCGTCCCACGGGCCGTCCGGACCGACGTACCCGTCCTCGAAGTCGATGCGCAGGTCCTCGACCGGTTCCTCGGCCAGCTTGGCCTTCACCCGGCGGATGATGTCGGCGTCGGCGACCACCGCCGCGAACTTGTCGGCGTGCTCGTCCAGCAGGGCCAGCGCCTGCTCGCCCCACTCCTGCGCGGTGCCGGCGCCGTAGCGGTCCGCCGGCACGTACGCCGTGTGCACCGGCTGGCGCCCCGCGCGCTCGCCCGGGTAGCGCGCCGCCAGCGCCGCGTCGGCCTCGGCCAGCCGCTGGTCGAGCTCGTCGGCCAGCCGGGCACTGAGCTCGTCCGGGTCGACCATGCGCTCACCCAATCACAGGCACGGGGTCTCGCTGGTCGAACCGGCGCCCGGTTGCTGGCCCGTCGTACCGCCTGACTGTCCACCGTGGGTTGGGGATAGTCCGTGACGAAATCGACCATGGAACGGTCGGTCGATGGTCGATTTCGTCACGGACTATCCCGACGCCGGGGACAAGTGGCCCGGTACCTCCTCGACCAGCGCAGTCGGCAGGCGGTCAGCCCTCCCGGGTGACGGTCGTGTTGCCGAACTTGTCGTGCCAGCCGCGCTTCAAGGGGTCCTGGCTGATGGTCACGGCGATCGCGATCACCGCCACCAGCTCGAGCAGGGCGGTGAGGATGCCGAGGAGCGGGACCGAAGCTAAGATCACAGGAAGTACCAGGCGTTGCGCCGGAAGGACTCGTTCGTCGTGGGGTTGCCGCCGGCGGCGCCGTGCGTCCGCAGCCTCATGATCTGCTTGCCGAGCGTCTGGCCGCGGCTGGACTCCAGGTAGACGTAGTAGACGAGGTAGAGGATGCCGCCGATGATCCCGCCGATGACCCGGTGTCCGGGATGGCGCTGAGGATCCCGGTGATGATCGCCGAAGATGATGCCGTCGATCAGCCGGGACAGGAACCGGACGCCCAGGCCGCCGGGTTGGGCGCCGACCACGGGTGCGGGACCACTGGAGTCGACGGGGAAGGGCGTCGCGCCGTAGGGGGTCTGGCCACCGGGCGCGGCGCCGTACGGCGACTGGCCGGCCGTGGGCGGGTTGCCGGCGTAGGGCTGGGCAGGAGGCGGCGGCTGCGAGGCGTAGGGGTTCTGCGGCGCCGGCGGCGGCTGCGAGGCGTAGGGGTTCTGCGGCGGAGGTGGCGGGGTGCCGCCCTGGGAACCGTAGGGGTTCGGGGGCGGAGGCGGCGTGCCGTCACCTTCGGGCGTGCCGGACGGAGGTGGCGGGTTCTCAGTCATGGTTGGCAGGCTAGATCAAATGCGACCGACCCGCCCGGGCGTACCCGGGCGGGTCGACGATCACCTTCGGTGGTTGAGGTGCGAGCTTGCGAGCCTCGAAACCACGTCGAGACCTTCAGCTCTGCGTGTCACTCACCGGGTTTCGACGCGGCCGTCGCGGCCTCGTTCCTCGGCCGCGGGCCTTGCTCAACCTGGCGCGAGACGGGCGCCCGTTCGTTCCTCACGGGCACCCTTCGCGCTCACTCTTCGCCGGCGATGAAGGCCTCCACGCGGCGGCGGCCCTCGTCGTCGGGGAGCTGCACGGGCGGGGACTTCATCAGGTAGGACGACGCCGAGATGATCGGGCCGCCGAGGCCGCGGTCCTTGGCGATCTTGGCCGCCCGGACGGCGTCGATGATGATGCCGGCGGAGTTGGGGGAGTCCCAGACCTCGAGCTTGTACTCGAGGTTCAGCGGGACGTCGCCGAACGCGCGGCCCTCGAGGCGGACGTAGGCCCACTTGCGGTCGTCGAGCCACGCGACGTGGTCGGACGGGCCGATGTGCACGTTGCGGTCCGAGATCTTGTTCGCGAGCTCGCCCCGCAGGTTGGAGGTGACGGCCTGGGTCTTGGAGACCTTCTTGGACTCCAGGCGCTCGCGCTCGAGCATGTTCTTGAAGTCCATGTTGCCGCCGACGTTGAGCTGGTAGGTGCGGTCCAGCGCCACGCCGCGGTCCTCGAACAGCTTGGCCAGCACCCGGTGGGTGATGGTGGCGCCGACCTGCGACTTGATGTCGTCGCCGATGACGGGCACGCCGGCGTCCTCGAACTTCTTGGCCCACTCGGGGTCGGAGGCGATGAACACCGGGAGCGCGTTGACGAAGGCGACCTTGGCGTCGATCGCGCACTGGGCGTAGAACTTGTCGGCCTCTTCGGAGCCCACCGGCAGGTAGGAGACCATCACGTCGGCCTGGGTGTCCTTGAGGACCTGGACCACGTCGACCGGCTCGGCCGCCGACTCCTCGATCGTCTCGCGGTAGTACTTGCCCAGGCCGTCCATGGTCGGGCCGCGCTGGACCTCGACACCGAGGGTGGGCACGTCGGCGATCTTGATGGTGTTGTTCTGGGAGGCGTTGATGGCCTCGGAGAGGTCCTTGCCGACCTTCATGTCGTCGACGTCGAACGCCGCGACGAACTCCACGTCGGAGACGTGGTAGTCGCCGAACATGACGTGCATCAGGCCCGGCACGGTGGTGCCCGCCTCGGCCTTGGCGTAGTACTGGACGCCTTGGATGAGGGACGTGGCGCAGTTGCCGACGCCCACGATTGCAACTCGTACTGGATTCTTCGCCGATCCCATGCCGGGTCTTCCTTCCTTACTGCGTGTCAGCCGCCGGCGCCGGGGCCGGAGTGCTGGGGGTGGGGGTGTCGCTGGTGGTGCTACTCGTGTGCCACTCGTGCTGCCACTCGTGCTGCCGGATGCGTGGGGGCCCGACTCGGCCCCCCGCTCCGCGTTGATCAGGTCGGTCAGCCAGCGCACCTCGCGCTCGACGGACTCGATGCCGTGCCGCCGCAGCTCGCTGCGGTAGACGTCCTCGCCACCCGCAGCGCGGCGCTGCCGGTCCAGCCGCTCCTGCAACCGCGAGCGGCGACCCTCCAGGATCCGGAGGCGTACGTCGGCGCTGGTGCGGGAGAAGAACGCGAACCGCATGTTGAAGCTCTCGTCCTCCCACGTCGACGGCCCGTCGTCGGTGACCTCGTGGGCGAACAGCTCGCGACCCGCCGGCGTGATCTGGTAGGTGATCCGCTGCCGGAGCGAGACGTTGCCCGGGGTGGTGACCTCGGTGATCACGCCTTCGCGGAGCATCCGCTTGAGCGCGGGGTAGAGCGAGCCGTAGGAGAGCAGCCGGGTCCAGCCGAGCAGCAGGTTGAGCCGCTTGCGCAGCTCGTATCCGTGCAGGGGCGACTCGTGGAGCAGGCCGAGCACGGCCATCTCCAGCGCTGCGCCCTTGCGTGCCACGCGGGTGCTCCTCTCGTTTTCGCTCTATCGAGCCGACCTATCGGGCGAATGTATCAACACGATACATCGAAAGTACAACCGCCCCTCGCGCGGGTTACCGCACGTCACACCCGCGTGGGTTGGGAGGGGCGAGGTGCGGCCCCGTACCCTCGGGGAGTTGCCCGAAAGGGTTGCCCAAAAAGAGTTGCCTGAAGATCTGCCTTCCCCCGTCCCCCGGACGCGATCACTGGAGTCCCTGAGTTGAGCAAGCGCCGAGCCGACGGGCCCGCGGTCACCCGCAAGCCGAAGGGGTCCGCCCCCAAGAAGCCGATGAAGCGCCGGCTCCTGACCGCGGTCAAGTGGCTGCTGATCCTCGGCCTGGTCCTCGCCGTGACCGGCATCGGGGCGTTCTACTACGCCTACACCCAGACCACGATCCCGAACCCCAACGCCGACTTCGAGACCGAGACGACGATCGTCTACTACGCGGACGGCAAGACCGAGCTGGGCCGGTTCGCGACGCAGAACCGCGAGTCGATCACCTACGAGGAGATGCCGGAGAACATCAAGCAGGCCGTGGTCGCGGCCGAGGACCGCACCTTCTGGACCAACAACGGCATCGACCCCAAGGGCATCCTCCGGGCCGCCTTCAGCAACGCTCGCGGCAACTCCACCCAGGGTGCGTCGACGATCACCCAGCAGTACGTCAAGATCCTCTACCTCACCCAGGAGCGCTCCTTCAAGCGCAAGCTCAAGGAGGCCTTCCTCTCGCTCAAGCTCCAGCGCGAGCAGAGCAAGCAGCAGATCCTGGAGGGCTACCTCAACACCATCTACTTCGGTCGTGGGGCCTACGGCATCGAAGCGGCCTCGCAGGCCTACTTCGGCATCCACGCCAAGCAGCTCAACCTCAAGCAGGCGGCCGTGCTCGCGAGCGTCCTCAACGACCCGACGGACATGGACCCCGCCAACGGCAAGGACGCCAAGGCCCTGCTCAAGGAGCGCTACGCCTACGTGCTGAGCTCGATGGCCGCCACCGGTGACATCACAGCGGACGAGGCCGACCAGGCCAGCCAGACGCTGCCGAAGTTCCCCGAGATCAAGGCGGAGAGCCAGTACGGCGGCCAGAAGGGCCACATGCTGGAGATGGTCCGCAACGAGCTGCACCAGATGGGCTACAAGGACGAGGAGATCGACGGCGGCGGCCTCCGCGTCACCACCACGTTCACCCCCGCGGCGATGAAGGCGGCCGAGGAGGGGGTGCTGGCCCAGAAGCCGGAGGGCTTCGGCGACAAGGAGCTGCACATCGCCGCCGCGACGGTCGAGCCCGGCACCGGCGCCCTGCTGGGGTTCTACGGCGGCCAGGACTACCTCGACTCCCAGATCAACTGGGCCGAGGCGGGCGGCATGGTCGGCTCGACGTTCAAGCCGATCACGCTGGCGACGGCGCTCACGGAGGGCTTCTCGCTCAAGGACACCTTCCAGGGCACCTCGCCGTACACGTTCCCCGACGGCCTGGAGGTCAACAACGAGGGTGAGAACGGCGGCAACGACTACGGCGAGTCCGTGACCGCTCTCTTCGGACTGCAGGAGTCGATCAACACCGCCTACGTCGACATGTCGGCGTCCATCCCCGACGGCCCGCAGAAGATCCTGGAGACCGCCAACAAGCTCGGCATCCCGCCGAACAAGCCGAACAAGAAGTACCCCGGCATCCCCAGGATCAGCCGGGACCTCGAGGCGGACGCGCTGATCACGCTGGGCAAGGCCCGGGTCAGCGCCATCAACATGGCCAACACCTACGCGTCGTTCGCCAACGGCGGCGTGCGCGCCAACGTGCACGTGATCAAGAAGGTCGAGGACCGCACCGGCGAGGACCCGCAGGTCTACGACGTGGTGAACACCAAGGCGCTGGACGAGGACGTCGACGCCGACGTGTCCTACGCGCTGCAGCAGGTCGTCAAGGAGGGCACGGGCCAGGCCGCGCTGCAGCTGGGACGGCCGGCCGCGGGCAAGACGGGCACCGCGACCAACGACAAGGACCAGGTCTCCTCGGCGTGGTTCGTCGGGCTACACGCCCCAGATGGCCACCGCGGTCATGTACGTCCGTGGCGACGGTGACGACCAGCTCGACGGCTGGCTGCCGTCGTACTTCGGCGCGGACTACCCTGCCCGCACGTGGACGGCGATCATGCAGCAGGACATGGAAGGCCTCGACGTCGAGCAGTTCCCGCCGCCTGCCAACGTCGACGGCGAGGCGCCGACCGACGGCCACGAACCGTCCCCGACGATGCAGCCGACCGTGCGGCCGACCAAGAAGCCGTCGCCGACCCACTCGCCCACGGACGAACCCACGAAGACTCCCTCCACGGAGCCGACGAGCGAGCCGACCAAGGACCCGACGGGGATCCCGACGCCCGAGCCGACGCCGACGCCGACGGTCGAGCCGACCCCGACGGTCGAGCCGTCGCCGACCCTCACGGTGCTGCCGAGCCCGACGCCGCAACCCACCGACCCGGCGACCCAGGGCGCGAGCCCACCCACGTCCTCGCCCACGCCGCGCAACAGCGCCTGGTTCCAGACGCACACCTGATGCGGGCCCGGTAGTGCCGGTCCGGCCGACCCTCGACGACCCGGTCGTGCGCGCCCTCAGTGAGGGCGTCGGCGGGCCGGCCGGTGTGCGCACGGGCCGGCACCCGTGGTGGACGCCGGTGCGCGTCGTCCTCGCCCTGACCGCGATCTGCTTCGCCCTCGGGGTGGTCAAGGACGCGCCCTGCTACCGGGCCCAGTGGAGCGACTCCTCGGTCAACTACACGCACATGTGCTACTCCGACCTCCCCTACCTCTACACCGGGCGCGGGTTCGCCGAGCTGCACTGGCCCTACACCGACGACGAGTCCGTGCGGGCCCGCTACAGCCCGCGATGGAGTACCCCGTCGTCATCTCCTACTGGGCCTGGTGGTCCGCCGAGATCACCCAGCGGTTGAGCGGCTCCCCGGACCTCGAGGCACGCGCCGGGATGCCGGCCGACAGCCTGGGCGCCGACCCCCAGGTGCGCAAGGAGATGCTCCGCTTCGTCGTGGTCAACGCACTGGGTTTCGCGGCGCTGGCCCTGCTGGCGGCCTGGCTGCTGGCCGGGGTCCATCCGCGGCGGCCCTGGGACGCCGCCTTCTTCGCGGCGTCCCCGACGCTGGCCCTGGCCGGCCTGGTCAACTGGGACCTGCTGGCGGTCACCTGCGTGGCGGCGGCGCTTGTGGGCCTGGGCGCGGGGCCGTCCGGTCCTCACCGGGGTGATGATCGGGCTCGGCGTCGCGACCAAGCTCTACCCGCTCTTCCTGCTGGGCGGGATCCTGGTGATCTGCCTGCGCACCCGGCGCTTCCGCGAGCTCGGCCAGGTGGTCGCCGCGTCGGCCGTGACCTGGCTGGTGCTCAACGCTGCCGGCGTACCTCTCGGGCCCGCTCGCCTGGAAACGCTTCTGGCACTTCAACTCCGAACGGGTGGCGGACCTCGGCTCGGTGTGGCTGCTGCTCGACCAGCGGTTCGACTGGGCCACCTCGGCGTCCACGATCAACCTCTGGTCGTGGCTGTTCTTCGGCGCCTGGTGCCTCGGCGTGCTGGTGCTCGGGCTGACCGCGCCGGCCACCCCGCGGCTCGCGCAGCTGGGGTTCCTCGTGGTCGCGGGCTTCCTGCTGGTCAACAAGGTCTACTCGCCGCAGTACGTGCTGTGGCTGCTGCCGCTGGCCGTGCTGGCCCGGCCCGCGGCTCCGCGACCAGCTGATCTGGCAGGCCGGCGAGGTCGTGTACTTCGTCAGCGTCTGGTGGTACCTCGGCGGCTACCTGGCTCCCGCCGACGGCGGCGACGCCGAGTTCTACTGGTTCGCCATCCTGGTCCGGATGGCCGCCGAGCTCTACCTGGTGGCCGTGGTCGTCCGTGACATCTGGCTGCCGCGCCACGACCCGGTACGCGCCACCCGGCGCCCCGTCCCCACGTCCCCCGAGCGTCGCACGGGTCTCGCTGACAGGCGCCTAGCGCGCCTTGCCTCGACCGAGCGTGCCCGGCGTCAGTCGATGACGACCCGGTCGAACAACGTCGCCGTGAAGCGCACCCGGACGTCGACCTCGTCGCCGACGGCGGGCACGTGGGCACCGGCGGGCAGGAACAGCATCGAGGCCTGCATGTGCGGCGGCTCGGCGAACAGCCGCTGCTTGCCGTCGATGGTGAACGGCGACCGCACGAAGCCGACCGCGTCCAGGCCGCCGCGGGCCAGGGTGGCGGCGCGGGCCTTCATCGAGGAGTCACCGGTCGGCGCCTCGAGACCGATGCCGTGGGCGGTGCCGCCGCTCACCACGACGACGTGCCCGGACTTGGGGACGCTGCGGCCGCGGTAGCCGAAGAGCGTCGCCCCGCTCGACGGCGTGCACGTCCAGCACGGTCGCGGTGACCCGCAGCGCCGCGCGGTCGCCGAGCCACAGGCCGGTGCCGACGCGCGGGCGTACGTCGAAGTCGGCGTGGGTGGTGCGCAGCCGCGCGAGCTCGTCGTCGGTGAGGTGCGAGACCCAGAGGGTGGGACGGCGGCCCCCGCCTGCTGCTCCGGGGCGAGCCCGGCGCCGACGACCTCGTCGACCAGCCGGCGTACCTCCGCCAGGTGCGAGCCGGCCGGCGAGCGGCAGGTGCAGGGCGACGCCGTCGAAGTGACGCGAACCTGCGGCGGCCCAGGTCCGCGGCCGCGGTGCGGAGCTCGCGAGCGGTCAGCCCGTGCCGGCGCATGCTGGTGAGCAGCTCGAGCACGAACCGCGCGTCCGGCGTCCGCTCCCGGAGGCCGGCCAGGTCCTCGACCCTGGACACCGTGTGCACCACCCGGCCGCGCAGGTCGTCGGGGACCTCGAGCGCGGCGCCGAACGGCCGCCACGGCGTGAGCACCAGCAGGTCACCGGAGAACCGCTGGGCGACCTCGGGCAGCTCCTCGTAGGTGCCGACGGCGAGCGTGTCACACCCCAGCCAGTCGGCCTTGCGGGCCAGCCGGCCCAGGCCGAAGCCGTAGCCGTTGCCCTTGGCGACGGGCACCAGGCCCGGGTTGTCGGCGGCCACCGCGCGCAGGTGCGCGCGCCACCGGTCGCCGTCGACGGTCAGCGTCAGGGCCACGTCAGCCCCTGCGCCGCATGGCCGCCTGGAACCCGCGGTAGAGCAGCGGCCGCAGCGGCAGGTCCCACTCGCCGGCGTGCTCGACCGCCTCGCCGCCGGTGCCGACCTTGAACTGGATCAGCCCGGCGTGCGGGTCGTCGGGGTCGAGGGTGTCGGTGATGCCCCGCAGGTCGTAGACGCGGGCGCCCGGCCGCCAGGGCGTCGCGCAGCATCGCCCACTGCGCGGCGTTGGAGCCGCGGACGTCGCGCTTCTCGGTCGAGGAGGCGCCGTAGGAGTACCAGGCGTGGGTGCCGACGCGGACGGCGATCGTGGCGGCGACCAGGTCGCTCTCGTGGTGGGCGAGATAGAGCGCGATCCGGTCGGGGTCCTCGACCGTCATCGCCTCGACCATGGTGCGGAAGTAGCCGAGCGGGCGCGGCGTGAAGTGGTCCCGCTCCGCGGTGTGGACGTAGAGGTCGTGGAACGCCTTCAGGTCGGCGTCGACCGAGTCGGGCGTGCTCCGGGCAACCCGGACGCCGGCCTTGTCGGCCTTCTTGATGTTGCGCCGCCACTGCTGGTTCATCCCCGCCAGCAGGTCGGCCTCGGTGAGCGGCGTCCCGTCGGCGGAGGCCAACGGGACCTGGAAGTTGTAGCGCGGCTGCCCGGCGGCGAACCCGCCACCCTCCGCACCCTGCAGCGTCCAGCCGAGCTCGTGGAGCTGCGACAGCACCCGCGCGCCCACCGGCTCACGGTGGGTGGGGGCGAGGTCGTCGAGGCGACGTACGGCGTCGTCGGCGATGCCCGCCTTGACGGTGGCGGCCGACCAGCGCCGGGTCACCACCGGCGGTCCCATCCGGACGGCGAACGCGCCCTGGGCCTTGAGGTGGCGGGCCATCGGTCGCAGCCAGGCGTCCAGGTCGTCGGCGCCCCAGTCGATGACCGGACCCTCGGGGAGGTAGGCGAGGGTGCGGCGGAGCCGCACCCGGGACAGCGGCCGCGGGACCGGGATCGCGCGGTGCAGGACCAACCCGGCCCCGACCAGGTCGCCGTCGGCGAACCAGCCCAGCGACTCGGCCCGCCACTCGGACTTCACCGCCGCCCAGGCGGGCGTCTGCAGGAAGCTGGTCCACGGCTGGGCGCGCACGAACGCCAGGTGCTGCTCGGCGCTGATGCCCCGGACGCTCGGCTCGCTCGTCACCCGTCGAGGCTATCGGACCGCTCCCACGCTGGTCGCAGGTGCGCGGCCGCCAGGTCGAGTGAGTCACGCAGCGACGGGACGCGCTGGTCGAGGATCGCGCTGGCGTCCTAGCCCTGACCACACGAGCATTGCCGTGCCAGACCGCGGTGGCACGGACCTCTCTTCGACCACCGCGGCCTCGGGGCAGGCCCCGGTCGACCTACCCGTCGGCCCAGCTCTCCTGCGTCGGTCACGGCTCGACGGTGACCTTGATGGCCTCGCCGTTCTTGACGATCTGGAACGCGTCGAGGACGCGGTCGAGCGGGATGTGCTCGGTGATCAGGTCCTTCACCGGGACCTGGCCGGTCGAGATGTACTCCAGCGCGCGCTTGTTGTGCTCGGGGGCGGAGCCGTTGGCGCCGTGGATGTGCAGCTGCCGGTAGTGCACCAGGTTGCTGTCGCACTTGATGAACGGGTCGGTCTTGGGCAGGCCGCCGAAGAAGGAGATCCGGCCGTTGCGGGCGGCCATCGAGATGGCCTGCTCCTGGGTGATGTTCGCCGCGGTCGCGGTGATGATCACGTCGGCCCCGCGGCCGCCGGTGAGCTCCATGACCCGCTCGACGACGTCGACCTCGGCGCCGTTGATCGTCTCCTCCGGCTGCACGGCGTCGGCCGACATCTTCAGCCGCTCGGCGTTGACGTCGACGAGGTAGACCGGGCCCGGCCTGGTGCACGCCGCGCGCGATGCGGATGTGCATGCAGCCGATCGGGCCGGCACCGAACACCACGACGGTGTCGCCGGGCTCGATGCCCAGCAGCTCCTGGGCGTTGATGGCGCAGGCGAAGGGCTCGGCGGCCGACGCCTCGTCGTACCCGACGTTGTCGGGGATCTTGTTGAGGCCGTCGACCTTGAGCACCTGCTTCGGCACGATCATGTACTCGGCGAACCCGCCGTCGTACTGGTAGCCGACGGAGGTCTGGTTCTGGCAGACGGCCATCCAGCCCTTGTTGCACTCGTAGCAGTCGCCACAGGGCACGGCCGCGATCACCTGGGCGCGGTCGCCGACCTGCCAGTCGCTGCCGTACGTCGCGTTGACGTCGGCGCCGACCTCGACGACCTCGCCGGCGATCTCGTGCCCGATGGTGCGCGGCGGGCTGAGGTTCTGGTGGCCGTTGTAGAAGATCTTGACGTCGGTGCCGCAGGTCGAGCAGTTCTTGACCTTCAGCTTGATCTCGTCGGGTCCGCACTCGGGTTCGGGCACGTCCTCGATCCGGACGTCCTCGGGCGCGTAGAAGCGGAGTGCCTTCATGGCCGAAGTCCTTTCGCGATGGCGCGACGGGCGGGCATCGCGGGCGGAGCCGCCCCGTCGAGAGGGTGCCTCCGACGCTATCCCCCCGCGAACGGCCAAAACAACCCAATCGGGCCGATTACCAACCATACGGGCAGAAATACCTGCCCGAATGGTTGGCAATCGGCCCGTATAGGTGCAAACTGGCGCCCATCGAACGTGACAGGTGTCACGTGCCTGTCAGAAGTGGGAGGAACCTCGATGGCCTCGACGCCACCGCCGCGCCCCGTACCGGTGCGCGGGTGCAGGTGCAGCAGATTCGGCACCTTCTTGTCCAACATGGTCCTGCCGAACATCGGCGCCTTCATCGCGTGGGGCTTCATCACCGCGCTGTTCATCCAGGCCGGCTGGATCACGCTGATCGGTCGACAAGGTGTTCGGCTTCGAGCCGGGCCTCGGGCCACGGCCAGTACGACTACGGCTTCGTCTCGTCCCTCGGAGGCTGGGACGCGCGACGGACGGCGGCATCGTCGGCCCGATGATCACCTACCTGCTGCCGATGCTGATCGGCTACACCGGCGGCCGGATGACCTACGACGGCAACGTCCGCGGCGGCGTCGTCGGCGCCATCGCCACGATGGGCGCCATCACCGGTGCGGACGTGCCGATGTTCCTGGGCGCGATGGTCATGGGCCCGCTGGGCGGCTAGGTCGATGAAGCAGCATCGACGCCCTGTGGGACGGCAAGATCAAGCCCGGCTTCGAGATGCTGGTCAACAACTTCTCCGCCGGCATCTGGGGCATGATCCTGGCGCTCTTCGGGTTCGCGATCGCCGGCCCGTTCGTGGAGGCGTTCTCGACGGCGGCCGAGAACGTCGTGGACTTCCTGGTCGGTCACCACCTGCTGCCGTTCACGTCGGTCTTCGTCGAGCCGGCGAAGGTGCTGTTCCTCAACAACGCGATCAACCACGGTGTCTTCACCCCGCTCGGGACCACCGAGGCCGCTCGAACAGGGCCAGTCGATCCTGTTCCTCATCGAGGCCAACCCCGGCCCCGGCGCGGGTCTGCTCCTGGCCTTCACGTTCTTCGGCAAGGGCCTGGCCAAGGCGACGGCCCCCGGCGCGCTGGTGATCCAGTTCTTCGGCGGCATCCACGAGATCTACTTCCCGTACGTCCTGATGAAGCCCAAGCTGATCCTGGCCGTCATCCTCGGCGGCATGACCGGCGTGGCGACCAACGTGCTCTTCGACTCCGGACTCCGAGCGCCGGCGGCACCCGGCTCGATCATCGCCGTGTGGCTGCAGGCTCCCGCCAGCAGCCTGATCGGGGTCACCCTGTCGGTGATCTTCGCGGCGGCGGTCAGCTTCACCGTGTCCGCGTTCCTGCTGAGGCTCGAGAAGGGCGACGACGAGGGCGACCTCGCCGCGGCTACGGCGGAGATGGAGGGGATGAAGGGCAAGAAGTCTCGGTCGCCTCCTCGGTGCTGGGTCGGCTCCGGTCACCGCGAGATCCGCTCCATCGTGTTCGCCTGCGACGCGGGCATGGGTTCCTCGGCGATGGGTGCCTCGGTGCTCCGCAAGAAGATCCAGGACGCCGGCCACGGCGAGGTCACCGTCATCAACAAGGCGATCTCGGACCTGAAGGACACCTACGACCTGGTGGTCACCCACCAGGACCTGACGGAGAGGGCCCAGCAGAAGACGCCGTCGGCGATCCACGTCTCGGTCGACAACTTCATGGGCAGTCCGAGGTACGACGAGATCGTCGAGCTGATCGACCAGTCCGCGGAGGGCACGGGTGCACCCGTGACCGACGACGCGGCGAGGCATGGAGCTCGAGCTCCTGCTGCGCGAGCTCGATCGTCCTGGGCGGCAAGGCCAAGGACCGGGACGCGGCGATCGACGAGGCGGGTCACCTGCTGGTGCAGGCGGGCGCCGTCGACGCGTCGTACGTCGCTTCCATGCACGAGCGGGAGCAGTCGGTCTCGACGTACATGGGCAACGGGCTGGCGATCCCGCACGGCACCAACGAGGCGAAGGGCTCGATCCGGCGGACGGCGATCTCGTTCGTGCGCTACGACCTACCCGTGGACTGGAAGGGCAAGCCGGCCGAGTTCGTCATCGGGATCGCGGGTGCGGGTGACGACCACCTGGCGCTGCTCTCCCGGATCGCCAGCGGTCTTCGTCGACGCCGAGCGCGTGGCCGACCTGCGCGCTGCTCGGACGCCTGGGGAAGTGATGGCGGTGTTGGCGGGCGTGCGCGTCTAGCAGTCCGGCTCGGACAAGGAGCCGCGCACCGGTGAGAGGCCGGTGCGCGGCTCCTTCCGTCGTACGCCGGCCCTCAGGCGAGCAGCTCGAGGATGGTCGGCCAGGCCTCGCTGGTCGGGTCGATCACCGCCGCGTGGCTGCCGGGCACCTCGGTGAAGCTCACCGCGGCGCCGACGGCCTCGGCGGCGGCGACGTAGGCCGTGGACTGCTCGCGCGGCACCACCTCGTCGGCAAGCGGATGGACCACCGCGACGGGCGCGCCGGCGGGGACGAGCAGGGTCGGGTCGCCGACGGCGTAGTGGTCGGGCACCTCGGCGGGGGTGCCGCCCATCAGCAGGTCGACGTTGCCGCTGCCGAGGCCCAGCCGCGAGGCCTCGGTCAGGTCGAGCACGCCGGCGAGCGAGACGCAGCGGGTGACGGTGACCCGGGACGGCCCCCCGGGCGTGGTGTCGCGCCGCGAGGCGGCCCACGCGGCGAGCTGGCCGCCGGCGGAGTGCCCGAGGAGCCGGACGTCGCCGGCGTCGATGGTGTCGAAGACGTTGAGGTGGTCCACACCGGCCGCGACGTCGGAGAAGGTCATCGGCCAGCCTCCGCCGCCCCCGAGGCGGCGGTACTCGAGGTTCCACACGGCGTACCCCTCGGCCTGCAGCGCCCGGCACATCGGCCGCATCGCGTCGGCGTTGAAGCCGTCGGCCCAGTAGCCGCCGTGGATGGCGACCACGGTGGCCAGGGGCACCCGGCCGGGGTGGTAGAGCTCGCCGTACTGCGAGGGGTCGGCGCCGTAGGCCTCGTGCTGGACGCCGGCCCTGGGGACGACGACGCGGGACGAGCAGCCCGCGAGGGCGAGGGTCGAGCCTGCCGCGGCGGCCACCAGGCCGCGCCGCGAGAGCGTCACACGCGCTCCCGGAGGACGGCGAAGTCCGCCCGGTGCTCGGCCGCACCCCCCGGCGTCTCGCAGATGACGGGGGCGCCGGCGTCGCGGACGACCGCGGCCAGCAGGTCGGGGTCGATCCGGCCCTCGCCGAAGTTGGCGTGTCGGTCGGCACCGGAGTCGAAGTCGTCGCGGCTGTCGTTGCAGTGCACGAGGTCGATCCGGCCGGTCACCTTCAGCACGTCCTCCACCACGGTCTCGAGAGGGTTGCCGCCCGCGTGGGCGTGGCAGGTGTCCAGGCAGAAGCCCACCCGCTCGGCGCCCTCGGCGGAGGAGATGGCGTCGAAGACCCGGTCGATGCGCTCGAGGTAGCGGGTCATCGCGTTGTCGCCGCCGGCGGTGTTCTCGATGAGCAGCGGGAGCTTGAGGTCGGTGGCCTCGACGGCCTTGCGCCAGTTGTCGAACCCGACCGCGGGGTCGTCGTCCTTGTTGACGTGGCCCCCGTGCACGATCAGGCCCTTCGCGCCGAGCGCCGCCGCGGCGTCCACGTGCTGCTGGAGGAGCTTGCGGGACGGGATCCGGATCCGGTTGTTGGTGGTGGCGACGTTGACGATGTAGGGAGCGTGGACGTAGAGGTCGATGCCGGCCGCGGCGGCGTCGTCGCGCAGGCCCTCGAGGCCGCCGGCGTAGCGCACCTCGGGGCCTCGGTAGCCCTGGGGGTCGCCGAGGAAGAACTGGACCAGGGTGGTCTCGCGCGCCTGCGCCTCCGCGATCGGGTCCTGCTGCTCGACGTGCGCGCCGATCCGGATCATGGCGTCACGCTATCTCCGGCGGCCGACACCGCCTCGCCCAGCCCGCCGCCGCGCGGACCGGTGGCCCGCCGATATCCGGTCGAGGGATGTCGGCGGCAGGTGTCAGGATCGACGGCGATGATCTCGGAGCCCACCCCACCGCCCAGTGCCACCCTCGCGTCGTTCTGGGGCCAGCTGCCGCGCGAGGGCAGGTGGCTGCTCTCGACGGTCGCGATCCAGCTGTTCGGGCGCGGCATGACCCTGCCGTTCACGGTGATCTACCTCCACGAGGTGCGCGGCATCGGCCTCGACGTCGCGGGCCTGCTGATGGCCTGGATCTTCGCCGTCGGCGTGCTGGTCACCGGCCCCGGCGGCGCCGCGGTCGACCGGTTCGGGGCGCGGCTGGTGATCGCTGGTCGCCTGCCTGGTGCACCTGGTCGGCGTCACGGTGCTCGCCTTCGCCGAGACCGTGCCGGCGGCCGTCCTCGCCACCACACTGATGGGAGTCTCCGGGGTGACCTGGCCGGCGTTCAACGCGCTGGTCGCCGCGATCGTCAAGGGACCGCTGCGCCAGCAGTACTTCGGGGTCAACTTCGCCCTGGTCAACCTCGGCATCGGGCTGGGCGGCGTCGTCAGCGGGCTCTACGTCGACGTCACGCGGCCGCAGACGTTCACGACCATCTACCTGATCGACGCGGCCTCGCTGCTCATCCCGGTCGCCCTGCTCCTCGGCCCGCTGCGCCACGTCCACGCCCGCGCCGAGAAGCCCGCCGGATGCCACCGGGATCCCGACGTCCTACGTCCAGATCGCCCGACAGCCGGCGATGGCGTGGCTGCTGCTGCTGACGTTCATCGCCACGTTCGTCGGCTACGGACAGATGGAGGCCGGGTTCCCGGCGTTCGCGCGGGAGGCCTCCGAGGTCAGCACCCGCACCATCGGCTGGGCCTTCGCGGCCAACACCGCGGTCATCGTGCTGGCGCAGTTCCTGGTGCTGCGGCGGATGCAGGGCCACCGACGGACCCGGGTGCTGATGGTGATGGGCCTGGTCTGGGTGGCGGCCTGGAGCGTCCTCGGGGCGACCGCCCTGGTCGCCGGCACGCTCATGGCGGCGTTCGGGGTGGTGCTGTTCCACGTGCTGTTCGGGTTCGGCGAGACGATGCTGCAACCGACGATCCCGGCGATCACCAACGACCTGGCGCCCGACCACCTCCGCGGCCGCTACAACGCGCTGTCGTCCGGGTGCTTCCAGGCCGGCGGCATCGCGGGTCCGGTGGTCGCGGGGTTCCTGCTGCGGCACGACCAGGACGGCGCCTTCATCGTGCTCCTGGCGGCCGGCTGCCTGGCGATCCTGGCCCTCGCGCGGGCGCTCGAGGCCCGGATCCCGTCCGGGGCCAACGGGATCGAGCCCGCCGCCTCACCGGAGCAGCACCCCGGCGAGGAGACCGCCGGCCAGCAGCGCGGCACCGAAGCTCGCCGCTGACGCCGCCCACCAGGGCAGCGCCGACGTGGCGAGCGGCCGGCGGGGAGGGGGAGTCGTCGCCCAGCGGTCGGGCACGTCCGGCGGGCGCGGACCGCAGCGCCACGGGGTGTCGGGCGGCACGCCGACGGCGTGGAGCGCGGCCAGGGCCGCCGTCGCCGAGGCCGGACGCGCGCGTGGGTCGACGGCGGTCAGCCGGCCGAGCAACGAGCCGAACGGCCCGGCCGGCGGCGCGGCCCCGCGGCGCTCCCGTCAGCAGCTGTGCGGCGACCACGCCCGCGGCGTACAGGTCCTGGCGCGGGTCGGGCGGCGCGCCGGCCGCCTGCTCGGGGGCCATGTAGCCGCCGGTGCCCACCGCGCCGGGGACCCGCGTGAGGCGTTCGTCCCCGGCGACCGAGGCGACCCCGAAGTCGCCGAGCCGGAGCCAGGGACGGCCGGTCCCGGTCGGCTCGAGGAGCAGGTTGCCCGGCTTGACGTCGCGGTGCACCACGCCGGCAGCGTGCACGGCGACCAGCGCTTCGAGGGTCTGCTCCAGCAGCACCCGGACGTAGGACTCGGGCAGCGGCCCGTGCCGGCCCAGCAGGTCGGCGACGCTGCCGCCACGGACCAGGTCCATGGTGAACAGGGTGTGCCGGCCCAGCTGGGCCCGGCCCGAGTCGGCTGCACGACGTGCCGGTGCCGCACCCGCAGGTCCTGCTCGCGCAGGAAGCGCTCGAGCGACCCGGCGTCGTAGCGGGAGAGCACCTTCGCCGCGACCCAGCGCCGCTCGTGGCGGTCCCAGGCGCGCCACACCGAGCCCATCCCGCCCGCCCCGATCTCCTCGGTCAACAGGTATCGGTGCCGGGCGCGCATGACCCCGGCACGGTACGGCGGCGGGTCCGGTCCGCGCGCCCGCTCGCGGCCGGGCTGTGGACGGGACCTCTGGATTGGGGAGCCGCCGCGGGCCGCTGGTAGCCTCTGCGGGTTGCCCGGGGCCGGTCACCACTGGCCGGGTCCCGCGGCGGAACGCACAGCCCTCCTGCCACGGAAAGACCGTGGTCGCCGAGTCCAGAGGAGGTGGGTCGCTTTGCGTACCTATGAGGTCATGGTCATCCTGGACCCCAGTCTCGAAGAGCGCACGGTCGAGCCGTCGCTCGACAAGTACCTCAACGTCGTCCGCAAGGACGGCGGCTCCGTCGAGTCCGTCGACGTGTGGGGCCGCCGCCGGCTGGCCTACGAGATCAAGAAGCAGGCCGAAGGCATCTACGCCGTCGTGTCGCTGACCGCCGAGCCGGCCACGGTCAAGGAGCTCGACCGCCAGCTCGGCCTCAACGAGTCGGTGCTGCGCACCAAGGTGATGCGGCCCGACGCCCACTGACGGCCCGGCCGTCCGGGTGGCCCTCCGGGGTCTTCCTGTGGAGGGCGGCTACCGATTGTCGGCGCGGCACGCCACGATGAGGCCGGCCGACACTGGCCGACACTGGCCGACAACTGGCCGACGACTGGCTGACAACCCGCGACTGATCCAACCCAAGGAGACCTGACATGGCAGGCGAGACCGTCATCACCGTGGTCGGCAACCTGGTCGACGACCCGGAGCTGCGCTTCACCCCGTCCGGGGCGGCCGTGGCCAACTTCCGGATCGCCTCCACGCCGCGCACCCTGGACCGCCAGACCAACGAGTGGAAGGACGGCGACGCGCTGTTCCTGTCCTGCGCGGTGTGGCGCCAGGCGGCGGAGAACGTCGCCGAGTCCCTCCAGAAGGGGATGCGCGTCGTCGTGCAGGGTCGCCTCAAGCAGCGGCAGTACGAGACCCGCGAGGGCGAGAAGCGCACCGTCGTCGAGCTCGACGTCGAGGAGGTCGGCCCGAGCCTGAAGTACGCCACGGCGAAGGTCACCCGCACCACCCGCCAGGGCGGTGGCGGCGGCTACTCCGGTGGCGGCGGCGGCCAGAGCGACGACCCGTGGGCCACCCCGGCCCCGCAGGGCGGCGGCTCCGGCGGCCAGGCTCCCCAGGGCGGCCAGGGCGGCGGCCAGGGCGGCCAGTCCGCGCCGGCCAACGACCCGTGGGCGGCACCGGGCGTCAGCGCCTCCGACGAGCCTCCGTTCTGATCAGCACCACCCGCTTCCAGCACTGAACACCCCAGCAACCAGCCCACCATTCCGGCCCTCAGCCGGGCTCTACGAAAGGGAGCACCACAATGGCCAAGGCAGTCATGCGCAAGCCGAAGAAGAAGGTTTGCCAGTTCTGCAAGGAGAAGGCGACCGGCGTCGACTACAAGGACGCCACCCTGCTCCGCAAGTTCATCTCCGACCGCGGCAAGATCCGTGCGCGTCGCGTGACCGGCAACTGCGTCCAGCACCAGCGCGACGTGGCGATCGCCGTCAAGAACGCCCGCGAGGTCGCCCTGCTGCCCTACACGTCCACCGGTCGCTGAAGGGAGCCTGCGAGATGAAGCTCATCCTCACTCAGGAGATCGACGGACTCGGCGCCCCCGGCGACGTGGTCGAGGTCAAGGACGGCTACGGCCGCAACTACCTCGTCCCGCGTGGCCTGGCCATGCGGTGGACCCGCGGCGGCGAGAAGACCATCGACTCGATCAAGGCGGCCCGCAAGAGCCGCGCCGTCCGCGACCAGGACCACGCCGCCCAGATCAAGACCAAGCTCGAGGCGCAGCCCGTGCAGGTCCAGGTGCGGGCCGGTGCCGGTGGCCGCCTGTTCGGTGCCGTCACCACGGCCGAGATCGCCGGCGCGCTCGCCGAGGTCTCGGGCGAGCAGGTCGACAAGCGCACCATCGTCGTCACCCAGCCCATCAAGACCCTGGGCGCCCACGAGGTGTCGATCAAGCTGCACGACGACGTGTCCGCCACGGTGGCGCTCAACGTCATCCCCGGCTGACCAGGCCGTCTCGAGACGCTGACCAGCATCGGCCCCACCCGCTCCGTGCGGGTGGGGCCGTGCTTTCCCCCGCCGTGTCCCGTGTCGTGGGCGGTGGTCGCGGGGTGACCGTTTCATCAAGGTAAGTGGGTGAGCCTGCACTTCACGGGGTGCGCACGCCCGGTGAAGTGGCGCTTCGACCACTTACCTTGATGAACGGTCCCCACGGCCGCGACGGCCTCGGTGAGGGCGACCGGGCGACGGAAGTCAACGACGGGTCCCGGTCACCAGCCACGCGTCGCCGCGGGCCCGATGCACCAGCACCGCGCACCGCAGACCCATCAGCACGGCCGACAGGGTGGCCCAGACCAGCACCACGCCGCCGCCGAGGGTGCCGACCAGCAGCACCACGGGTGCGTACACCGCGAGCACGAGCAGTCCCGCCCACGCCAGGTAGGTGCCGTCGCCGGCGCCGATGAGCACGCCGTCCAGCACGAACACCACGCCCGCGACCGGCTGGCCCAGCGCGACCACCAGCAGCACCGGCACCAACAGGTCGCGGACCCGGTCGTCGCCGGTGAACAGCACGCCGAGGTGCGGGCTCGCGCAGGCCAGTGCGACGCCGGCGACGACGCCGCTGAGCACTCCCCAGCCGACCATCCGCCGGGTCACCTCCCGGGTCCCGGGGCGGTCGCCGGCGCCGAGGTAGCGGCCGGTGATGGCCTGCGCCGCGATGGCGATCGCGTCGAGCGCGAACGCCAGGAAGGTCCAGATCGTGAACGCGAGCTGGTGGGTGGCCACGGTGACCGACTGGTCGCTCCCGGCCTCCTTGGCGCTGAGCACGACGGCGTACGTCGTGAGCAGCAGCGCCGCGCGCAGGGTCAGGGTGCGGATCAGCAGGGCCACGCTGGACCGGGCCGCCGCGCGGATGCCGGGGAGGTCGGGGCGCAGGGCGGCGCGCTCGCGCCGGGCGCCGCGGACCACGACCACGAGGAGGGCGCTGGCGGCGGCCGTCTGGGCGAGCACGGAACCCCAGGCCGAGCCCGCGAGACCGAGCCCGGCGAACCTCCCCACGCCGTAGACCAGCAGCAGGTTGAGCGCGATGTTCAGCCCGTTGCCGGCGACGGCCACGACGAGCGGGGTCCGGGTGTCCTGGAGCCCGCGGAGCACGCCGGTGGTGGCCAGCATGACCAGGAGCGGGATGGTGCCCAGGAAGGCGATCCGCAGGTACGTCGTCGCGGGGTCGGCGACGGCCGGCCCCACCCCCAGCAGCCGGACGAGAGGACCAGTGGCCGCAACCCCGACCAGGGTCAGCACCGCCCCGATCAGCACCGCGAGCCAGACGCCGTCGATGCCCTGGGCGAGGGCGCCCCGGCGGTCGCCGGCGCCGAGCAGTCGCGCGACGCTCGCGGTGGTGCCGTAGGCCAGGAACACGCAGAGCCCGACCAGGGTCTGCAGCACGACGGCCGCGACTCCGAGGCCCGCGAGCGCCGTGGTGCCGAGGTGCCCGACGATGGCGGCATCGCACAGCAGGAACAGCGGCTCGGCCACCAGAGCCAGGAAGGCCGGCAGCGCCAGCCGCCAGATCTCCCGGTCGAGAGGGTGGGTCACGGTGGGGCAGCCTAGGGTGCCGGTCACCGGACCCACGGGTCCGGGCGGGCCTGGGGAGGAGCGGTGGATATCGCCGGTTCGGGCCCTCCTATCGGCCGAATGTCGACTTGCCGCGCGCCGAATCCCAGATGGCGAAAGGGTGAACAGAAAATTCTCGCCGAGTTTTGTCCGTGCACACCCGTGGACGGTGTCGGTGCAGGTCAGCGGCCTGTGGAGCCTCCAGAAGCGGTCCCTGTGCACAGCGCGTCCCCAGGGGTCTGCACAGTGACCCGGCGGGTCCTCCACGGCGCGGCCACGGTTGTCCCCAGGTCGCCGCCAAGCCTGTGGATAACTCGGTCGCGGCGCATGGACCGGAGGGCCGCCGACGGCGTAGGTTCCCCTGCGCCGGCGCTGTCGGCGGCCGTGTCGGCGGTGCGTCCTATCGTCACTCCCGTCACATCCGTCGCACCCCACGTCTCGCCCGCTCCACCCCTCGTCCCGCCCCTGGAGGCCCCCGCGTGAGCATCGCCGAGCACGACCGCCGGGGCTCCGACCAGCGGGGTCCCGACCGGGCGGGCTTCCCGGAGCCTCCCGCGGAGGACTGGGGCGACGGACCCGCGAGCTACGAGCCCGGCGAGCGTCCCACCCGTCCCGGCGACCGCACCCCGCCGCAGGACAACGCCGCCGAGCAGAGCGTGCTCGGCGCGATGCTGCTGTCCAAGGACGCCATCGCCGACGTCGCCGACCTGGTCCGCGGCATCGACTTCTACCGCCCGGCCCACGAGGTCATCCACGACGCGATCATCGACCTCTACGGCCGCGGCGAGCCCGCCGACCCCGTCACGGTGGCGGCCGAGCTCCAGCGTCGCGGCGAGCTGGTCCGCATCGGCGGCGCCCCCTACCTCCACACCCTCTCGGCCAACGTGCCGATCGCCGCCAACGCCGGCTACTACGCCGAGATCGTCCGCGAGAAGGCCATCCTGCGCCGGCTCGTCGACGCCGGCACCCGCATCGTGCAGATGGGCTACGCCGGCCAGGGCCAGGTCGACGACGTGGTCGACTCCGCCCAGGAGACGATCTACAAGATCACCGACCGACGCACGTCGGAGGACTACGCCCCGCTGTCGGACATCATGGACGGCGTCCTCGACGAGATCGAGGCGATCGGCAACCGCGACGCCGGCCTCTACGGCGTGCCCACCGGCTTCGCCGACCTCGACGACCTGACCAACGGCCTGCACGCCGGCCAGATGATCATCGTGGCCGCGCGGCCGGCCGTCGGGAAGTCGACGCTCGCGCTCGACCTGTGCCGCGCCGCGTCGATCCACAACAACCTCACCAGCTGCTTCTTCAGCCTGGAGATGACCCGCTCCGAGATCACCATGCGGCTGCTGTCGGCCGAGGCGCGGGTGCCGCTCAACCACATCCGCAACGGCCAGATGAACGACGACGACTGGTCGCGGATGGCCCGCAGGATGGCCGAGGTCTCCTCGGCGCCGATGTTCATCGACGACTCGCCCAACATGACGATGATGGAGATCCGGGCCAAGGCCCGCCGCCTCAAGCAGCGCCACGACCTGCGGCTGGTCGTCATCGACTACATGCAGCTGATGTCCTCGGGCAAGAAGGTCGAGTCACGCCAGCTCGAGGTCTCGGAGTTCTCCCGCCAGATCAAGCTGCTGGCCAAGGAGCTCGAGGTGCCGATCATCGCGCTCTCCCAGCTCAACCGCGGGCCCGAGCAGCGCGGCGACAAGCGGCCGATGATGAGCGACCTGCGCGAGAGCGGCTCGCTCGAGCAGGACGCCGACATGGTGATCCTGCTCCACCGCGAGGACATCTACGAGAAGGAGTCGACCCGTCCCGGCGAGGCCGACCTGATCGTGGCCAAGCACCGCAACGGCCCGACCCGCGACATCACCGTGGCCTTCCAGGGCCACTACTCGCGGTTCGTGGACATGGCCCACTGACCGCGGCCGCCGCCCACCGGCAAGTTGCACCGACTCGGGCGAGGGCGGCTCGGTTGACCGTCGCCGGGCCCCGGACCCGCTAGGGTCGCGCCGTGGACGCAGTGGACTTCGGGGCCATCGACCCCGTGCTGTTGGCGATCGGCCTCGCGTTCGCCCTCGCCGCGCTCTACTTCCTGGTGCTCCGGCAGTCGGTGATGATCGGGTTCCTGTGCATCATCGGGGTCGTGGTCGTCGCCATCATCGCGGCCTACCCCGACTTCAGCTTCTCGGCGCGTTAGAGCGCGGGCTGCTCGCCGCCCCGCGACAAGCGGCGCAGGGCGCGCATCGCATCGTCGGCCCGGTCCTCGGGCACGAACAGGTGGTCGTGGAAGTAGCCCGCGACCACATTGGCGCTGATGCCCTCCGCCGTCAGCGCCGTGGCGAAGGCCGCCGTCAGGCCGACCGCGTCGAGGGCGGAGTGGACGTGCAGGGTGATCCAGGCGGCCACGAACTCGTAGGGCAGCCCGAGCTCGTCGGCCCGCTGCCGGGGCAGCACCAGGGTGCGGCCCTCCGGCTCCGTGACCATGACCAGGGCATCGGCGACCCCCTCGGGGCCGGCCGCCCGGACGAACACGTACGACCCGTCGTTCAGGTACGGCGACATGCTCGCGAGCAGCACCGCCAGGTCGGTCTCGCCCCCGGAGCTCACGAGCCCGGACGACCGGACCCGCCGACGTGGCGGCCCTCGGCGTCGCCCTCAGGGTGGATCACCCGCCCAGCCTAGGCGGGTACGACGGTCGGCTCAGGGCGCCGGCAAGGTGACCCGCACGCGCCGCCCGCCCAGCGTCCCGGTCAGCACGGCGGTTGCCCCCACCGCGCGGGTGTCCCACCGTCCCCGCAGCCGGCCGGACGGGTACTCGCCATCCGCGCGGACGACGAGGTCCACGGCCATCGTCTCGGCGTCGCGGTCCCACACGGCCCGCCCCGAGACGGAGAGGTCGCTGACCAGACGCACGTCGGTGAGGTCGAAGCGGACCCGGTCGTAGCCGGCGTACGTCCAGCGGCCGCCGCGGAGCCCGACACCGTGACCGGAGTAGTTGTTCCACCACCGGTCCGTCAGGTCGGCCACGGTCAGGGCGGCGGCCCTGGCCACCCGCCCCGCGGCCGCGGACCCGCCGACGGCAGGACGGACGTCGGCCACGGTGGTGGGGAACGAGCCGGGCACGCGGATCGGGGGCACCTGTCGCGGGCACGCGCGCAGCTCCGCGGGCGGGGTGCCGCGCGGCGACGTCACGAAGTCCCGGACGATGCGCTGCGCGCAGTCGTCGGTGTCGCCGACGGCGGTGACGTGGAAGCTGTTGCGCACCAGCACCCGCCGCGCCTGCGGGAACTGGCGGGCCACCAGGGTGCCCTCGGCCGGCGTGGTGATGGTGTCGAGCTCGCCGGTGAGCACCAGGACCGGCAGGGCCGGGTAGCTCCCGCCGGGCGGCCGCGGCGGGCCGGCCGGGTGGTCGGCCGGGGCCGCCGGCCAGTCGGTGCACCAGTCGAGGTACTGCCAGTCCGACGCGGCGTACTCCCGCACGCTGAACGGCCCGTAGGTCCCGGGCCGCCTGGCCTGCCGACGCGTCAGCGCCGTGGCGTACTGCGCGCGGCGCGTCTCGGGGTCGGCGGTCATGTCGTAGAGCTGGGGGTAGTCGTGGCAGGCGACGGCGGCGTCGAGGCCCTCGCTGTACGCCGCCACCGGTCCCGCGTCGGTGCCGCCGCCGGTCGCCTCGGCGACCAGGCGCAGCAGCGGGGCGCGATCGCCGGCGAGCCCGGAGCGGAGGGCAGCGGTGAGCTCGCGGTAGAACGCCGGGGCGTAGGTCGCGTCGAAGGCCACCATGGCCAGCGTGCTCGGGTCGACCCGGACCTGCACGCGGACCCCGTCGGCGTCGTGGGCGACGCCGCGCCACGGGTGCGCGCGCACCTGCGCCAGCACCCGCCGCAGCGTCGGCAGGAACCGGGCCCCGCCCCGGCGGCACGGGATGGACCGCTCGCACACCACGTCGAAGGCCCGCCTCATCGCCGGTCCCTGCGTCGGGTACCACGCGTTCTCGCCGTACGTCGGGTAGGACGCGTCGAGGACGACGCTGCGCACCAGGCCGGGATGCCGGCCGACGAAGACCTGGGTGAAGAAGGTGCCGTAGGAGTCGCCGTACGCGTCGACCTTCCCGAGCCTCAACGCCCGGATGACGGCGGCCAGGTCGTCGGCCGACCGGGCGGTCGCGTAGTCGTCGGCGCGCGCGCCGAGCCGGGCGCCGCAGAGCGCGGCCGCGGCGGCGTAGGCCTGCCGGAGGTCCTGCAGCTCCGGGCACCGCACGGGCTCCGACCTGCCGGTGCCGCGCTGGTCGACCAGCAGCAGGTTGCGGCGGTCCAGCAGCCGTCCGTACATGGCGGCGTACGACGAGGCGGTGCCGGTCGTGCTGTAGCCCGGGCCGCCCTCGTGCGGCACCAGGGTGCCGAGCGCCGGCCGCGCGTGGTCGCCCGCCGGACGGTACGCGAACCCGACTCTCACCGACCCGGCCCCCGGGTTGCCCGGCTCCCATGCGCGGGCGACGGATCCGCACAGGGCGCCGGCGAGGACGTTGCACGGCGACAAGGTGAGGGTCCCCACGCGGACCGGTCGCGCGTCCGCGGGGACCTCGACCCGCTCGGCCGGTGGCCGCTTGGGCTCGGGTCCGGCCGCGGAGGCCGGGGAGGTGAACGCGGCGGCGAGGGTCGCCAGCGCGGCGGCCAGGATCAGCGCGGGCCGTCGGGGCATGCGCCCTCTGTACTACGTGGAGGTCCCGGACGGAAGCCGGTAGACCGAGACGTGCGAGTCGGAGTCGGCGGTGAACTCCGCCCCGGACCAGTCGGCGTGCCGGGACTCCAGCACGAACCCCGCCAGCCGCGCCATCAGGTCCAGCTCGGCGGGCCAGATGTAGCGGTGCGGGCTGCGGCCGAGCCGGGCCTGCCGGGTCTCGTCGAAGCGGACATGGTGCGAGACCACGTGCTGGGCCAGCACGTCGTAGGTGTCGACCAGCAGGTAGCCGGGTTCGCTCACCTCGACGGTGGCGCCGCGGTCGGGCGGCAGCCGCCGGAGGTCCGGCACCCAGAGCTCGATCACGAAGCGGCCACCGGGCTCGAGGTGCCGGGCGGCGTTGCGGAAGCACTCCACCTGCTCGTCCTGGGTGAGCAGGTTCGAGATGGTGTTGAAGACCAGGTAGACGAGGCGGAACCCGCCGTCCGCCCGGGCCGTGGCCATGTCGCCCATCACCACCGGCAGGGTCGCCTCGTCGACCTTCTCGCGCAGCCGCGCCACCATCGGCGCAGACAGCTCGATGCCGGTGACCGGCACCCCGCGAGCCGCGAGCGGGATGGCGACGCGGCCGGTGCCGATGGCGAGCTCGAGGGCCCGCCCCCCGTCGGCCAGCGCGACGAGCCGGTCCACGGTGGGGCCGAGCACGTCGTCGGCGAACATGCCGGTGCCCGGGGTGTCGTAACGGGCCGCCGCGTCGGCGTCCCAGATTTCCTCCTGGCGCAGGTGCTCCATCCCCCTAGGCTCCCACCGTGCCGACCGACCCGCGCGGCCTCCGGGCCGACGCGCCCCTCCTCGACGCATGGCTGCGCTTCCACGAGCGTCCGCCGACGCCGTTCACCATCCCCGGGCACAAGCAGCGGCACGACCTGGTCGGCGACGTGGTGGCCGGGGACGTCCCGCTGTACGCCGGCCTGGACACCATGAAGCTCAGCCGCGGCGTGCTCGCCGACGCCGAGTCGCGGGCCGCGCGGCTCTGGGGCGCCGACGTCTGCCGGTTCTCCGTGGGCGGCGCCACCCACGCCAACCAGGCGGTCGCGCTGGCGCTCGGCGGCGAGGGCGACAGCGTGGTGGTCAGCCGGACGCTGCACCGCTCGATGCTGCTCGGCCTGGTGCTCGCGGGGCTCACGCCGGTGTGGGTGCGGCCGGAGGTGGACCCGGCGACGGGCCTGCCGCTCGGCGTCGCCCCGGCGAGCGTCGCGGAGGCCCTCGACCGGCACCCCGAGGCGCGGGCGGTCCTCGTCGGGGACCCGTCGTACGTCGGCACGGTCGGCGACGTGGCCGGGCTCGCGGACGCGGCCCATGCGCACGACGTCCCGCTCGTCGTCGACGCGGCGTGGGCGGCCCACTTCGGCTTCCACCCGCATCTGCCCCGCCACGCGCTCCAGCTCGGCGCCGACGCGATGGTGGTCAGCGCGCACAAGACGCTGCCCGCCTGGAGCCAGGCCGCCCTGGTGCTCGCGCGGACCGGGCGGCTCGACCTTGCGCGGCTCGACGCCGGCGTGGAGGCGAGCGCCACGACGAGCCCGGCGGGCGCGATCCTGGCCAGCACGGACGCGGCCCGGGCCCTGCTCGAGCGCGACGGCGAGGAGCTCCTCGGCGGGGCGATCGCCGCCGTACGCACCGCCCGGGACCGCCTCGCCGCAGTGGACGGCCTGCTGGTGCTCGACGGCCCCGGCGTCGACCCGCTCAAGATCACCCTCGTACTGCCCGGGACCGGGGCCGACGGCAACGCCGTCGAGGCGGACCTCCTCGCGGCCGGGCTCCCGGTCGAGGCGGCCGAACGGGACACCCTCGTCGCGCTGGTCTCGCTCGCGGACACGCCCACGAGCCTGGGCGCCCTCGCGGACGCGCTGGTGTCGGCGATCGAGCGGCACCGCGGTGCCCCGCGGCCGGTGCTGACGGGCGCGGCGTACGCCGTCGAGCCCGTCACCCGGCTCGCCCCGCGGGCGGCCTTCTTCGCGACCTCCGAGACGGTGCGCACCGACGCCGCGGAGGGCAGGGTGAGCGCCGAGCTGGTCGCGCCCTACCCGCCGGGCGTCCCCGTGCTGGCCCCCGGCGAGGAGATCACGCCGGCCGTGCTCGGCGCCCTGCGGCAGGCCGCGGACTCGGGGGTCCGGGTCGCGTACGCCGCCGACGCCAGCCTGAGCACGCTACGCGTGGTCCGCAGACAGGCCGGGTGACAGCCGGTGAACCCAGCTGTTCTGATCCCGGATCTGCCGGACTAGGTCCGGAGCTCGCCCTCGAACACCACGGGGTGCAGGTCCAGCTCGGTGCCGTTGTAGGTCGCGTCATGGGCCTCTTCGAGCAGGTGGCGCAGCCGCTCGCGGTCGGCAGCCTCGCACGGCACCCGCAGGCACTGGTGGGTGCCCGAGGTGGTGACGATGCTCTCGAAGCCGCCCCGCCTGGCAGCGGCCCGCAGGTCGGCGGCATCCACGCCGTGGGGGACCACGAACGACACGCTGGCGGCGTCGGACGCCAGGAGCCTCACCTCGGTGGCGGACTCGTCCAGCACGATGCGGCGCAGCGCGCCGGCGATGAACACCGTCGCCACCAACAGGGCGACCACGAGGATGACTACGGCGGGGATCATGGCTCCTCCTTCAGCGTTCGTGCTCTCACTGTCAGCGATTCGGACGCCGTCGGCCAGAGCCATCGGTCCCCTCCATAGGGACGGAGGTCCCGAGGATGGCTGGTGAAGGTCGCGGGCCTCAGCCCAGCTCCTCGAACAGCGTGAGGTGCACCGTGCCGGGTGCGTCGAACCGGGAGTTCAAGGAGTCCCAGGGCGTCCGCGTCGGCGGGGCCACCGGTACGGCGCCCCCCGCGGCCGCCCGCTCGCTCGCGGCGGCGCAGTCGTCGACCTCGAGCGCCACGCGGAGGTGCGGCGCGACCCGCCGGCCGACCTCGACGTCGTCGATCATCTCGGCCTGCGCGGTGTTGGCGATCTCGAGCGTCGCCCGCCCGGCGTCGAGGATGGTGACCTCGGCCCCCCGGTCGCCGGCGTACGCCTCCTGCTCGGGCATCCCGATCACGTCCCGGAAGAAGCGGAGGGCCTCCTCGTAGTCCTCGGCATGCACGACCAACCTCAGTTGCTTGACGGCCATGGGGCCATCCTGGGCGATGACTTCCGCTCCGGCCAGCGGTCTTCTCGTTCCAGGAGGTAGCGCGATGGACGTGTGGATGGACGGGATCGTGTTCGGGGAGTCGCCGCGTTGGCACGACGGGCGGCTGTGGTTCTCCGACTGGGCGGCCGGCCGGGTGTGGTCGGTGGCCGAGGGCCGGGAGCCGGTCGTCGAGGTCGAGGTCGAGTCGCTGATGTGCATCGACTTCCTGCCCGACGGACGTCTGCTTGCCGTCTCTCCGGCGGGCGGTGGGCGGCTGCTGCGTCGCGAGGCGGACGGGACCCTGACCGCGCACGCCGACCTGTCGACCGTGGCGGCCACCGGGTGGAACGACATCGTCTGCGACGACCACGGCCGCGCCTACGTCAACAGCATCGGGTTCGACTTCCCGCAGGGCGAGTTCGCGCCGGGCCTGGTCGTCCTGGTGGAGCCCGACGGCTCGGTGCGCGTGGTCGCCGAGGGCCTGGCGTTCCCCAACGGCATGGCCATCACCCCGGACGGTGCGACCCTCGTGGTCGCGGAGTCCTACGGCGAGAAGCTCACGGCGTACGACATCCGGTCCGACGGCGCCCTCGGCCCCGCCCGGGTCTGGGCGGCGACGCCCGGTGACCACCCCGACGGCATCTGCTTCGACGCCTCCGGCGCGCTCTGGTACGCCGACGTCGCCAACCAGCACTGCGTCCGGGTGCGCGAGGGCGGCGAGGTGCTGGACACCGTCGACTCCGACCGCGGCGCGTTCGCGTGCGCGCTGTCCCGCGAGGGGGATCCGCTGCTGCTGGTCGTCGGCCAGGAGTGGGGACCCGACACCTGGGGCAGCGGCGCCGCCACCGGTCAGCTGGTCGCGTTCGTCGCCCCCGAGCACGGCGACGGCTGGCCCTAGGCAGCCCGCTGGTCGAGGAGGGACGAAGGTCACAAGACCCGGGTGACGACTCCGCTGGTCAGAGGAACGAGCCCGTCACGAGACCCGGTGAAAGGCCGCTGACCTGTCCCGCTGGTTTCGTGACAGGCGCCAGGGCGCCTTCCTCAACCAGCGAGGTGCGCATGACCTCGAGGCCGAGCCAGGTCGCGAGGTCCTCGATCTCGGCGTCCACGGCGTCGGTCATCGCCGTCGTGAACGGCTCGTCCTCGTGGACGGCGTCGACCCGCAGCACCCCCTCGTCACGCTCGGCGGTGGCGTCGAGCTTGCCGACCAGCCGGTCGCCGTACAGCACCGGCAGCGCGTAGTAGCCCCAGATCCGCTGCTCCTTGGGCTTGTACATCTCCAGCAGGTAGTCGAACCCGAACAGCGCATCGAGCCGCTTGCGGTCCATCACCAGCCGGTCGAACGGCGAGAGCAGGGCGGCGCGGCCCTCGAACTCGTCGAGACCCTCGAGCAGCGACGGCTCGACCCGCCACGTCCCGCGCACGCCCTCGACCACGGCCGGCTCGCCGGCGTCCCGGACGTACGTCGGCTCCGCGCGGTCCTGCGGCCCGGTCGGGCGGGCGATGCCCAGGGACTGCAGCCGGCGGCGGTCCCGCTCCGCCAGCGCCTCGTCGGGGTCGGGCAGCGGCGCGTCGCCGTACACGCGTTCGGCCAGGTCCCAGAGCTTCTCGCGGCCGGTGCTCGACGGCGACCGCGACCTCGTCGCGCTGGAGCATGTACCAGAGCATCTGCTGGACGTTCTTGTTGTTGGTCCAGCCCGACGAGCCCCAGGTGCGCTGGCAGGTGTCGGGGAGCTGCGGTGGCCGGCAGCGGGCCCTCGGCGCGCAGCATGGCGAGGATGTCGCGGCGGCACTCCTCGTTGGCCGCGAACCAGTCGGCCACCTCGTGCACCCACGGCTTGAGAGTGCCGCGGCCGGGCCAGTACGGCGCCTCGGCCCGGTGCAGCGGCAGGTCCTCGACGGGCCGGTAGAAGCCGAGGTAGTGCACCAGCCGCTGGTCCTCGACCGCCTGCGTCAGCTCGTCCGGCTCGTACGCCGACCCCAGCCGCGACCAGCACAGCAGGTCGTAGCTGGTGGCGATCGGCGCCGTCGGCTCGGTCGGCAGCAGGGTCAGGTGCCGGACCGTGTCCATCAGGTCGGTCGGCCGGTCGGCCGTCAGCAGCTGCGCGCGCAGCGCGATGCGTGCGCGCGTCCTGCTGGGAGAGCTCGGTGCACGGCAGTGATTCTTGCCGCGGTGAGCCGAGGAAGGCGCCGCTAGCGCCTGTCACGAGACCCGGCGAAGAGGGTCCGCGTGCCGCTCTCGTAGGGCTCGTGACGGGACTGCGTCCTCCTCGACCAGCGAGTCAGGGGTTGAGCAGCCGCTCCATGCGGGCGGCCTCCTCGTCGAAGACGCTGCGCCGGACGCGTTGGCCGCAGGAGCCGAGCAGCCGCGCGAAGTCGGCGCCGGCCCGGTCGACGCGCTCCTCGAGGGTGCCCTCGTCCGAGGTGGCGCCGAAGTCGTCGGTGGCGGCGTACACCCCGGTCGGGGACACCACGGCGCGCAGGTAGGAGAACAACGGGCGCAGCGCGTGCTCGAGGACCAGCGAGTGCCGCTCCGTACCTCCGGTGGCCCCGATGAGCACCGGCATGTCGGTCAGCGACTCCTCGGGCAGCACGTCGAAGAAGGACTTGAACAGCCCGCCGAAGCTGGCGTTGAACGCCGGCGTCACCGCGATCAGCCCGTCGGCCGACGCGACAGCTCGAAGGCGTCCTCCAGCTCGCTGGTGGCGAACCCGGTGATCATCGCGTCCGCGATCGCGCGGGCCAGCGGGCGCAGCTCCACGACCCGCGTGGTCACCGAGAAGCCCTGCTCCTCGAGGTGCTCTGGCCGCCGAGGCGGCCAGCCGGTCGGCCAGCAGCCGGGTGGAGGAGGGCATCCGCAGCCCTCCGCTGACGATCGGTCAGGTCAGTCATCGCTCGTCTCCTTCGACGCGGCCACCCGGGACTCGTGGGTCGGCGCATCCGGCACGTCGGCGGGCCGGTCCTTCTCCATCGCGACCCGCAGCTCCGCGACGACCTCGCCGAGCAGGTCGAGCTGCTCGAGCACGGTCTTCAACGGCAACCCCGCGTGGTCGACGAGGAACAGCTGGCGCTGGTAGTCGCCGACGTACTCCCGGAACCCCAGCGTCCGTTCGACCACCTGCTGCGGCGAACCGACGGTGAGCGGGGTCTGCGCCATGAACTCCTCCAGGGAGGGGCCGTGGCCGTAGACCGGGGCCTCGTCGAAGTACGGGCGGAAGTCCTTGATCGCGTCCTGGCTGTTGCGCCGCATGAACACCTGGCCGCCGAGCCCGACGATCGCCTGGTGCGCGGCGCCGTGGCCGTAGTGCTCGAAGCGGCGCCGGTAGAACTGCACCATCCGCTCGGTGTGCGAGGACGGCCAGAAGATGTGGTTGGCGAAGAAGCCGTCGCCGTGGAACGCCGCGAGCTCGGCGATCTCGGGGGTGCGGATCGAGCCGTGCCAGACGAAGGGCGGTACGCCGTCCAGCGGCCGCGGCGCGAGGGTGAAGCCGTGCAGCGGCGTGCGGAACTTCCCCTCCCAGTCGACGACCTCCTCGCGCCACAGCCGGCGCAGCAGGTCGTACTTCTCGACCGTCAGCGGCACCGCCTCGCGGATGTCCTCGCCGAACCACGGGTACACCGGCCCGGTGTTGCCGCGCCCGAGCATCACGTCGACGCGACCGCCCGAGAGGTGCTGCAGCACCGAGAAGTCCTCGGCGATCTTGACGGGGTCGTTGGTGGTGATCAGGGTCGTGGACGTCGAGAAGACCAGCCGCTTGGTGCGCGCCGCCAGGAACCCGAGCAGCGTGGTCGGCGACGAGCACACGAACGGCGGGTTGTGGTGCTCGCCCGTCGCGAAGACGTCGAGCCCCACCTCCTCGGCCTTCTCGGCCATCGCGACCGTGGCCATGATCCGCTCGTGCTCGGTCGGCGTCCGGCCGGTGGTCGGGTCCGGCGTCACGTCGCCGACGGTGAAGATCCCGAACTGCATCGCTCCCATCGGGCGATCCTCTCAGCCCGCGATGCGGCGCACCACGGCGGCGGCGGGCTCGGTGCGAGCCAGGCCGTACGCCGTCCCGGCCCACAGGTTGACCAGGTCCGGGTCGCCGGCCTGCCGTGCCGCCTGGCGGATGGGCGCGGTCATGAAGTGCACCTCCGGGTAGGCCGCGGGGGCGTCTGCGTAGTCACGCAGGAACCGGTTCCTGATGCCGCGCGCGGTCCGGCCCGTGAACGCGCGAGTGAGCTCGGTCGGCTCCCCGGACCGGAGCGCGGCCCGGTGCACCTCGGAGGTGCCCGCCTCCGGGCAGTCGAGGAAGGCGGTGCCCAGGGCGACCCCCCTGGCCCCGAGGTCCAGCGCCGCGGTGGCGGCGTCGGCGGTCATGATGCCGCCGGTGGCGACGAGGGGGAGCGGGGTGGCCGCGCCGACGAGGTCGAGCGCCACGAGCACGGGGTGCTGCTCCGCCGGCCGGTCTCCCGGGCCGCCGCGATGGCCGCCCGCCTCCAGCCCCTGCACGACCAGCGCGTCCGCGCCGGTCGCTGCCGCCACCAGTGCCTCGGGCACCGTCGTGACGGTCACCCAGACCTCGGAGCCGACGCGGTGCAGCCGGCGTACGACGTCCGGGGCGGGCAGCCCGAACGTGAACGACACGACGGCGACCGGCTCGGCGAGCAGCAGGTCGAGCTTCTCGGCGAATGCGTCGTCGTCGAACCGCGGCGGTCCGGGCTCGGTCGCGATCGAGGGGTCGGCGGCCAACCGGTCACGGAAGCGCGCCAGGGCGGCCGTGTCCGGGAATGGCGCACCGGGGACGAAGACGTTCACGCCGAACGGACCGTCGGCCAGACGCCGGGTCGTGGCCAGCCGGTCGGCCGCCTGGTCCGCGCCGAGGTACCCGAACGCCAGCGTGCCCAGTCCGCCCGCGGCGCCGACCGCCGCGGTGAGCTCGGGGGTCGAGGGGCCACCCGCGAGGGGGGCCAGCACGAGGGGCCGGTCGCACTCGTCCAGGATCACGAGCCCATCCTCGACCACCAGGCGCGCCGACCGGCGCGTCTAGCTCGACTCCAGCTCGATCGTGACGTCGTCGTTGGTGAGCGTCAGCGTGGCGCCGTCGGAGGGCCCGGTCGCGGTCATCCCGTCCTGGAACAGCCCGATCAACCACTGGTCCTGGGCCGTCAGCTCGTCGGAGCAGGCCATCATCGTGGAGGTCGGCTCTCCGGTCCACGCGAGGGTGCCGTCGGTGACGTCGAACGCCGCGGACATGATGTTGCAGCCGGCCGACACCTGCATCCGGGCGCCCTCGAAGCTCAGGTTGATCATGGATCCCTGGACCAGGTCGTAGCCGGTCACGCTCGTCGAGTTGTACGTCGCGCCTTCCAGTTCGGCGACGGTCACGGTGGAGCCCGAGGTCGACGGGGAAGACGTCGTCCGTTGCTGCCCCGGAGCTGTCGTCGGAGCCGCAGCCCGCGACCCCCAGGGCCACCACGGCCACCATCACCGCGGCCGCGGCGGACCACCGGGTGGGAAGGATCGAGGTCGTCATCGGCGGCTTCTCCCGTCTCCCGAGCGGTCGCCCGGGCGCGCACCCCATGCTGGCGGAGGCGCTGTGGCATCGGCATCACCCTGATCGGACGAGGCTCGTCGACCGCCTCTATCGTGACCGCGTGACCGATTGGCTGCAGATCTCGCTGTCGGTCCTGTCCCTGCTGGTGGCGCTGCTCGCGATCGTCTATGTCGTCCGCGACCGGCCGGCCGACCGGGTGCTGGTGGCGGCGGTAGGGGTGCTCTGGCTGGGGACGATCGTGCAGCTGGTCTACGGGGTCGTGGCGCTGGCCGGCACCGACCGGGACGTCCACGGCGTGGTGTTCGTGCTCTACCTGCTCGGGCTGGTGGCGGTGCCGCCGGCGGCGGTGGTGTGGGCGCGGGGCGAGCCGAGCCGCGCAGGCAGCGGCGTCGTGGTCGTGGCGGCGCTGCTGGTGCCCTTCCTGCTGTTGCGCCTGGACACCCTCTGGAGCGGCGGTGCGTGAGGTCATCCCGCGCCGGTCCTCCTGGGGCCGGGTGCTGATCGCCCTGTACGCCGTGTTCGCCGTCGCGGCCACCGGCCGGTCGGTCTACCAGCTGGCCACGAAGGCGGGCGACGCGCCGTTCGCCTACGCCCTCTCGGCGCTGGCCGCGGTCGTCTACATCGCGGCCACCCTGGGCCTCGCCCGCGAGGGCGAGGGCTGGCGCCGGGTGGCGTGGGTCGCGTGCGGCACGGAGCTGGTGGGCGTGCTCGTGGTCGGGACGCTGAGCATCGCCGACGCCGAGCTGTTCCCCGACGACACGGTGTGGTCGTCGTACGGCGCGGGCTACGGCTACCTGCCGGTGCTGCTGCCCTTCGCCGGCCTCGCCTGGCTGTGGCACACGCGCGAGCGGGACGGGGTGTGAGGCCGCCGGCGGTCAGGCGTGCAGGACGACCCGCCAGGGCCGCACCTCGGCGATGAAGAACCCGGACGCCACGCTGCCGTCGTCCTCGGTCGCCAGCCTGGTCGCTTCGTCGAACCGGTCCGGCCCGGGCAGCCGGAGCACGGCCATGCCCTTCCCCGGGCCGGTCGCCGAACGAGCCCGCAGCCACGAGGTAGCCCGCCGCGGCCATCCGCTGGAGGAAGGCCACGTGGTCCGCGAACCTCGGGTCGGCGAACACCCCGCCAGCCAGCGACGGATCCGCCGGTCGGTGCAGGAGGGCGACCCAGGTGTCGTCGTCCCCGCTCATCCGGCGACCCGCACGGCGTAAGCGGCGAGCACGAGCGGCCAGCCGTGGTCGTACTCGGCGCGGGCCTCGGCGGCCCGCTCGCCGAACACCTCCCAGCCGCTGTGCTCGAGCAGGACCAGGGTCTTGCCGTCGGTCTCCTCGAAGGTGACCGTCACCCGGCTGGCCGACTCGTGGCCGTGCCCCGGGTGCCAGGTGAAGGCGAGCGCCCGACCCGGCTCCCAGCGGCTGACCGTGCCCCAGACGGCGTCCTCGGCGCCGTCCCGCGACTCCACGATGCGGCCGCCCACGCCAGGATCGACGAACGCGACCGTGGCGCCGGCGCCGTGGACGCTGTGGTCGCCCAAGGGCCACCACGTGCCGATCTGCTCGGTGAAGACGGCGAACGCCAGGTCCCGCCCGGCGTCGACGAGGACCTCGCGGCGCAGCGGCGGCACCGCCGCGCCGGATCCGGGGCTGCCGTGGCTGGTGGCGGTGCTCATCGGGTGCCTCCTCGAGGTTCCGGCGTGGTGCCCTGGCGGCGTACGGCGGCCTCGACCGCGTCGGCGTACGCGTCCAGCGCGGTGTCCCACATGCCGACCAACCACTGCTGGGCCACGACCATCCCCTCCGGGGCGAGGGCGTAGAGGTTGCGGGTGCCGCGGGACTCGTGGCGCACCAGCCCGGCCCCCTCGAGCACCCGCAGGTGCTTGCTGACCGCGGGACGCCCCACGGTCAGCTGGTCGGCGAGCCTGCCGACGGCGGTCGGACCGGAGCGCAGCCGGGCGATGATCTCGCGGCGGACGGGTTCGCCGAGGGCGTCGAAGACCGACTCGACGGCGGGGTCGAGGCTGCTGGCGGTGGATTGGTTGCTCATGGGTAACGGTCACTGTAGAGCAACGGTTACTCACTGGCAACCGTTGGCCGCTTCATCAAGGGAGGCGGGTGAACCTCCACTTCCCCGGGCGTGCAGACCGAGGGAAGTGACGCTTCGACCACTTACCTTGATGAAACATTCCAGGCCGGCCCCGCGGGGCCGGAGTCACGGCCGGAGCGGTCCGGCCACGATGCGGCGCCGCGCCTCCGCCAGGCCGACCCGGGGCGGGACGTACTCGTGCCACCAGTCCGCGCCGGCGTCGGCGATCGCCTGGACGTAGCCGCGCTCGGCGGCCTCGTCCTCGCGGCGTTCGCGACCACCGACCGCGACGACGTACGACGGGCGTCCGGCGTCGGCCCGCAGGCTCGCGACGTCGTCGGGCGTGAGGTCCTCCCAGGCCGGCGGGGGCACGCGGTAGAGGCAGGCGCCGTCCCACCGCAGCGCCCTGCTGCGCGGGGCCCGTCGGGTGAGAGCGCCGCCGACCCAGACGGGCACCTCGGGGAGCGCGGCACGGAGCTCGCACAGCGCCGCGTCGAGCAGCTCGCCGCGGGGGCGGCCGCCGTTCAGCGGGCCGGTCACGGGATCGCCCTCGGGGTCCCCGGAGCCGACCCCCAGCACCAGCCGGCCGCCCGAGACCGCGGCCACCGAGCGCGCCTGCAGCACGACGGTGGGGACGTGCCGGGCGGGCAGCGGCGTGACCATGGTGCCCAGCGTCAGACGTGTGGTGGCCCGGGCGACCAGGGCCAGGGTGGCCCACACGTCATAGGTCACCAGCCCGCCGGGGAACGCGAGGTAGTCCTCGCAGAACACGCCGTCCCAGCCGTGGTCCTCGGCGAGCTCGGCGAGCCCGGCGATCTGGTCGGGCCGGCCCCAGTCGCCGGCCGGCGTGATGTCGAGCCCGAACCTCATGGCAGGCATGTTGCCGGAGGGCGCCGACATCGCATTGACTACAGATTCGGTTGACTTTCTCGTAACGTAGCGGCCACCTGCCCGACACCTGGTTCGGGCACGGTGGGAAGCCAGAGCCGACGAGCACTTGGGGGAAAGAGATGACGGAAGCCGACGCGTTCGACCGGCGCCTGCAGCAGATCAAGGACGCCCGCCTGCGACAGGAGACCCAGCGCGGCAGCGCGCTGCTCGAGCTCCTCGACAAGCGGCCCGAGCTGCGCCAGGTCATCCCCCTCGCAGACCTGGTGGGCGAGCGGCTGCTCTGGTGCGCCTGAGCCGCAGTGGTCGAGGCGCTCGACCGTCGGCACCTAGGGTGGCCCGGTGCGCCGAACTCCGCTGGCGGCCGCAGCCGTCGTCCTGACCACCCTGGTCGCGCCCGGCCCGGTCGAGGGCGCCGCTCATGCGGGCCCGGCCGCCGACTACGCCACCGCCGCCGTCCAAGCGACCAACGCGGCCCGTGCGGCCAACGGCCGCAAGGCGCTGAAGGTCGACGAGTGCCTGCGCGGGTTCGCGGTCAAGCAGGCCCGGGCGATGGCGGCCGCCGAGGAGATGTACCACCAGGACCTCGGCGCCGTCATGCAGGCGTGCCACCTCGTCGCCGCCGGGGAGAACGTCGCGTACGGCTACCCGACCGGCCGGTCCGTCGTGGACCAGGGCTGGATGAGGTCCGAGGGGCACCGGGCCAACATCCTGAGCCGCGGCTTCCGGTTGGTCGCGGTGGGCGCGCGCCGCGACGGCGACGGCACCTGGTACGCCGCCCAGGTCTTCGGGCGCCGCTGACCATCATTGGCCGGTCTGGCCGTCGGTGACCTCCCGCAGCAGGTCCAGGTGTCCGCAGTGCCGGGCGGTCTCCTCGATCATGTGCACCAGCGCGTAGCGCAGGTTGAACTCCATGTCGGCTCCCTTGGCCATGTCGTCGAGGTTCGCTCCGGCGATCGCGCCGCGTGACCGCTCGCACTCCCGCTCGTACTCCTCCACGATGTCCGCCAGCGTGTCCCCCTCGCGGATCGGGAAGTTGCCGTGCGGGTCGTCCTCGGGCCAGGGCCAGGTGAGGTCCAGCCCGGCGAAGTCGATGCTGAACCAGAACCGCTCGGTCCCACTCAGGTGCTTGACCACGCCCGCCGGCGTGAGCGTCGAGGGTGGCACGGGCGTCGCGAACGCCTGTTCGTCCGAGAGGCCCGCGACCTTCATCACGACGGTGCCGCGCATGAAGTCGAGCATCGCCGTCAGGGTCTCGAGCTCGCCGGCGGCTTCCGGCGGGCGGGTGCGCGCGTCCATGCTCCGACCCTAGGGCGCCCGCTTCCTAGAGTGAGGGCCATGAGGTTCATCGTGTACGGCGCCGGGGCGGTCGGCGGGGTGATCGCGGCCCGCCTCCACCTCGGCGGCGTCGACGTCCGGGTCGTCGCCCGCGGCCCGCACCTCGAGGCCATCCGCCGTGACGGCCTGCGGCTGGTGACGCCGACCGAGGAGACCGTCGTACGGATCCCCGCCGCCGGTTCCCTGGCCGACCTCGACGTAGCCGCGGACGCGGCCGTGCTCGTCGCCGTCAAGAGCCACCAGACCGTCGACGTCGCCCGCGACCTGGCCCGGTCGACGCCACCGGACGTCACCGTCGTCAGCGCCCAGAACGGCGTGGCCAACGAGGCCACGCTCCAGCGGGGTCGGCGGCACGTGCTCGGGATGGTGGTGATGCTGCCGTCGAGCCACCTCGAGCCGGGTGTCGTCGTCCAGGCGAGCCGCGGCTGCCCGGGCATGCTGGACGTCGGCCTCTTCCCCGCCGGAGCCGACGAGCGGGCCGAGGCCGTGGCCGGGGCGATCCGCGAGGGTGGGTTCGAGTCGGTCGTGCGGCCCGACATCATGGCGTGGAAGCACCGCAAGCTGCTGCTGAACCTCGGCAACGCCGCCGGCGCCGCCTGCCTCCCGGGCGCGGACCGGGACCGGCTGGTCGCGCTGGCCCGTGACGAGGGCGAGCGGGTGCTGGCCGCGGCCGGCGTCCCGGTGGTCTCCGAGGCCGAGGACGACGCGCGTCGCGGCGACCTCCTGGACACCTCGGCGATGCGGGATCGCGGCGGCGGCTCGACCTGGCAGAGCCTGCGCCGCGGCACCGGCGACGTGGAGGTCGACTACCTCAACGGGGAGATCTCCCTGCTCGGGTGCCGGCACGGCGTGCCGACCCCCGTCAACGACCTGCTGCGCGACACGGCCTGGCGGCTGGCCGCGGCGGGCGCCGAGCCCGGCAGCCTCGCTGCGGCCGACCTGCTGGAGGAGCTGGAGACATGAGCCATCCGACCAACCCGCCGATCACCCCGGCGGTCGCCGAGGAGCTCGACGCGGTCCTCGACCTGGTGGCCGGCGAGCAGGCGGACCTGGCCCGGGGGACGACCATGCTCGGGGACACCCGCGACGGGGTGGCGGCCGAGCTCGACGACCTCGAGCCCGACTGGCGCAGCACCGTCCGCGTCGCCCGTGAGGACGGCCGACCGGTGGGCGCCGCCCTCGTCGAGTGGGACGAGGAGGCAACGCGGGCCTGGGTGTTCGGGCCGTGGGTGGCCGGTGGCGACGACGCGTGGGCGCGGTGGGCCGCGCCGCTGCTGGACGCCGCGGTCGCGCAGCTGCCGCCCGGCGTCGACCGCGTCGAGCTCGGCGGCGACGTGAGCAACGTCCGGATGGCCGGCCTCGCCGCCGAGCGCGGCTGGACGACCAGCGAGGTCAGCCACGTCTATGCCGCCGACGCCGAGGCGGCCCGCAGCTGGCCCGACCCGGTGGTCGCCGTCCGGACGGCTACCGCGGCCGACCGGGAGACCATCCGCACGCTGCACGACCAGGAGTTCCCCGCGACGTACGCGCCGGTGGAGCGGCTGCTGCCCGACGAGCCCGACGGCAAGTTCCGGGTCGTGGTCGCCGAGGACGGGCCGCGCTTCCTCGGGTACGCCGCGGGGCGGGTGCAGCCCGACGGCGCGGGGTACCTCGACTACCTCGCCGTCCCCGACGCCGCCCGCGGCCACGGTGCCGGCCGCGACCTGCTCGTGGCGATCGGCCGGTGGCTGGTGGAGACCGCGCCCGAGCACGACGTGAACCTCACCGTCCAGGACCACCGGGCTCCCGCCCGCCGCCTCTACGAGTCCCTCGGCTTCCGCGCCCTGCTCGCGATGGTGGGGTACAGCCGGCCCGCCATTTCGGATAGTCCCTGACGTTCGGGCCCCCTTTGCCGCCGAAAACGGGCCCGAACGTCAGGGACTATCGCCAAGCTCAGGCCGCCTGGGCCGCCTCGTCGAGGTCCGCGTCCAGGACCGGCTCGGGCTCGTCGCCCGTGACCTGCATCGGGTGCGGCCGGAGGAGGACGCCACCGATGACGGAGGCGAGGGCGGCCATCACGGCACCGGCCGCGAAGGCGACCTGGTAGCCCCCGGTCAGGGCCTCGGGCGTCGACGACCCGGAGGCGAGCAGGGAGTCGGTGCGCGAGGAGGACAGGGCCACCAGCACGGCCAGGCCGAGGGCGCCGCCCATCATGAAGGAGGTGTTGACCACGCCGGAGGCCAGGCCGGCCTCGTGCGGCTCGACGTCGCCCATCGCGGCCAGCAGCACCGGGTTGAAGGCGATGCCGGCGCCGACGCCGAGCAGCACCATCGGGGGCAGCACGTGCACGACGTACGTCCCGTCGACCGGGGCCAGCGCGAACAGCCCCAGGGAGGCCGCGACGAGGGCCAGCCCGGTGACCAGCGGCGGGCGGATGCCGTACTTCATCACCAGCTTGTCGGAGACCCGCAGCGACATCACGGCCATCACCGCGCACGAGGGGAGGTACGCAAGACCCACGTGCAGCGCGTCGTAGCCGAGCACGCCCTGGAGGTAGAGCGCCGAGAGGAAGAAGCAGGCGAACATCGCGCCGGCCCACAGCACGCCGATCACCTGGGAGACGACGACGTTGCGCAACCGGAACAGCCGCAGCGGGACCAGTGGGTTGTCGATCCGGGCCTCGCGGACCACGAAGGCGACCAGCAGGAGGACGGAGGTGGCCAGGATGCCGAGGGTGCGGGTGGAGGTCCAGCCGGCGTCGTTGCCGCCGACCACGCCGTACACCGCCAGCATCAGCGCGACGGTGACCAGGGCGGCGCCCGGGACGTCGAGGTTGCCGCTGCGCTCGTCGGGACGTACGTCGGCGACCAGGCGGGTGACCAGGATCCACACGGCGATGCCGATGGGCACGTTCACCAGGAAGATCCAGTGCCAGGTCAACAGGCCGGTCAGCACGCCGCCGAGCAGCACGCCCACGGCGCCACCACCCGACATCACGAACCCGAAGACGCCCATCGCCTTCGCGCGCTCACCGGGGTCGCCGAACAGCCCCATGATCAGCGCCAGCGCGACCGCCGACACGGCGGCACCGCCCAGGCCCTGGACGGCCCGGCCGACGACCAGGAACGACGAGGTGGGGGCGAAGGCGCACGCCACGGACGCGAGCGTGAAGGCCGCGACGCCGCCCAGCAGCACCCGTCGGTTGCCGTAGAGGTCGCCGAGCCGGCCGGACAGCAGCAGGAAGCCGCCGAACGTCAGCATGTACGCGTTGACCACCCACGCCAGGGCCTCGGCCGAGAAGCCGAGGTCCGCCTGGATGGAGGGCAGCGCGACGTTCACGATGTTGGTGTCGAGCACGATCATCAGGTCGCCGAGGCACAGCGCGTAGAGGGCCAGCCAGCGGGTCCGCTTGTCGTTCGTCTCGGTGTGCATCTCGGGGGCTCCTGGTGGGTCTGGGAGGTGGTCTCGCTTCCTCCACGAACGGGGAGCCCCGGATTCGACACGTCCGGAAAGGATTTCCGGGACTCGCTGGTGACGACCCGGTCCGTCCTCCAAATCCATCGGAACGTGCGGCGGGGCCCGGCCTCTCCGGCCGGGCCCCGAGGTGCGCGCGAGGGGTCAGCCCGGGTTCTGGTCCCCGGCGATGTTGACCATCCAGCCGACGCCGAACCGGTCCTTGAGCATCCCGAACTCGTCGCCCCACATCTGCTTCTCCAGGGGCATCATCACCTCGCCGCCGTCGGCGAGCTTGTCCCAGTAGCCGCGGAGGTCGTCGTTGTCATCGCCGCTGAGGCTGATGGTGATGTTGCCGCCGGGGGTCGCGTCGGGCATGCCGTCGGGCGTGTCGGATGCCATCAGCGTGAACCCGTTGGGGGCGTCGAGCTGGGAGTGCATCACTCCGTCGCCGTCTCCGCCGAACTCGCCGAACGTGCTGACGTTGAGGTCTCCCCCGAAGACGTCCTGGTAGTAGGTCATCGCCTCGCGGGCGTTGTCCTTGAACTGCAGGTAGGGGTTGAGCTTCGATGCCATGCCGCTGCTCCTCGGAGTAGAAAAGGATCGGATCCTGCGAACCTAACCCCGGATGCCGACAGTGGCGAGAAACGGTGGGATGAACACATGGCGACCCCCGACCACGACCCCGCGACGCCCGTCACGCGCATCGGTGGCGATCAGCTCACCCCCGCCGACCCGACGCCCGGGATGGCGCGCAGCCTGGCGGCCCACGAGGCCGGGATGTGGACCGGCGTGGTCGACACCGAGCCCGGCTCCGTCTCCGGCTGGCACCACCACGGCGACCACGAGACGACCCTGTACGTCGTGAGTGGGCGGATGCGGATCGAGTCCGGGCCCGGCGGGGCCGAGGTCGTCGAGGGCGGTCCGGGCGACTTCCTGCGGGTGCCCGCGGGTGCCGTGCACCGCGAGTCCAACCCCGGCGGCGACCCCGCCCGGGCCGTCGTCGTCCGCTGCGGCACCGGCGAGCCGACCATCAACGTCGAAGGGCCCGCCACCGGGTGATGCGTCGCCGGTGAGGGCGCGGAGTGGTCAGCGCCGGTCGCGCTCCGGGACGACGTGACCGACGGGACTGTTCAGGTCCGCCAGGTCGGCGTCCTCGGCCTCGGGCACGACTGAAGAGCCCGAGGCCGAGGCTGGTGCTGCCGACTGGTCAGGGCCGATCAGCAGCAGCACCATCACGCCGGCGGCGACGTAGCCGCCGCCCTGGATCGCGAGCACCTGGATGATGCCCAGCGACTCTCCGAGGAACCCGGCGCACACCGCCCCCACGGCGAGCGAGAGCGCCGAGACCGCGAAGATCAGCGCGAAGATCCGCCCGCGCTGGTCGTCGGTGCTGTGGTCCTGCAGCAGCGTGGTGCGGGCCGCGATCATCACGGCGGCGGGGAACCCGACGAGCACCATGCCGAGCACGGCCGGCCACGCCGCGACGTACACCGCCGGGTAGAGGAAGATCGCCAGGTCGATCAGCCCGAAGACCACGGCCCCCCAGCCGAAGAGCGCGCGCGACGACCACCGCCTCCCTGCCGCCGCGGCGATGAAGCCGCCGAGGATCCCGCCCACCGCCTGCGCCGAGGAGATGGTGCCGAGGACGGCGGCGTTGCCCTCGAGGATGTCCTTCACGTACGGCGTGAACAGGGTGCCCATGATCCCCTCGCCGATCGCGGTGATCAGGGTGAACCCGAGCAGCACCTTCAGCACCCGCGACGCCCGCACGGTCGCCGCGCCCTCTCCCCACTCGCGGACGGCCCTGCGCAGCGCCCCCGTGGCGCCGGCGCCGTCATCGGCGGCGGCCTGCTCCCGCACCGGCCGGGTCGACGTCCGGATCAGCTGCACCAGGAGAGCCGCCAGCAGGAAGGACGCCGCGTCCGCCACCACGACCGCGCTCAGGCCGCCCGTCGCCGCGACCACGCCGCCGGCCGCGCCGCCGACCAGCCGCGCCACCTGACCGACCTGGCCGTTCAGCGCGTTGGCGGTGATCCGGGCCTCGCCCTCGACGATCAGCGGCAGCATCGCCGAGTCGGCGGTGACCACGAAGACGTCGAGCACGGCGTTGACCGCCAGCACGACGTAGACGATCCACACGTCGTCGGCGCCGTTCACGACCAGCAGCGGGAGGAGCCCGGCGGCCATCAGCAGGTTGCCCACCACCATGGTCCGGGCCCGCGACCACCGGTCCACGAAGACGCCGGCGACCAGACCGGTGACGACCTGCGGCACGAACGCCGCCATCAGCGCGCCGGCCGAGGCCAACGTCGAGCCGGTCACGGCGTACACCGTGTAGACGAGCCCGACCGACAGCATCCAGTCGCCGGTCATCGTCACCAGGCCCGCCGCCAGCAGCAGCCTGAGGTCGCGGTGGGAGCGCAGCAGCGCGAGGACCCGGGTCTCGTCCGAGGAGGTTGCCGTCACCCGCGCCACCATAGTGACATCACCACGATGTCGCAATGGTGTCGGCGATGACGACAGACGACGTCAGCCCGGGCCCACCCCTTCGGGCGAATCGCTGCGGCGCCGATACGGGACGATTGCCTGCGAAATCACCCTCAAGCCGCAAGATCGCCGGATCGTGCGCCGTGCCCTTCCCTTCTGACCCGTAGTCGAGTCAGATACTCCCGGCGCTCCCTCATCTCGGGGGATCTTGCGCGCCTCGGGAAAGGGAGCACGAACCTTGAGATCCACCCATCCAGCACCAGGACGCCGCGCGCTGATCGCGGCGGCGTCCCTCAGCCTGGCGATGACCGCCGTCGCGACCACCGTCGCCTCGGCCGACGCCAAGCCGGGCGGCACGGTCCACGATCGCGCCGCCGCCGACGTCGCGACCCAGGGTCAGGGCGACAACGTCCGGACCGGTCTGATGAAGAAGCAGGACGCGATGCGGCAGGTCGCCGTCCAGCAACGTGTCGAGGGCAAGAAGTCGGCCCAGGGCAAGGTCGTCAAGCTGGCCCCCGGCCAGGCGGTCCAGCTCGACCGGGAAGGCACCGACCGGATCTTCGTGGTGCTCGCCGAGTTCGGGGACACGCAGTACCCCGACCCGCGCTTCCAGGGGCCGCCCCCGGACGGCAGCGCCACCGACGTCACGGGCCCGCTGCACAACCAGATCCCCGAGCCGGACCGGGCCAACGACAACAGCACCCTGTGGCAGTCCGACTACAACCAGACGCACTACCAGGACATGTACTTCACCCGGATGGCGAAGTACTACGAGACGCAGTCGTCGGGTCGTTACTCCGTCGACGGCACCGTCACCGACTGGGTGAAGGTGCCCTTCAACGAGGCGCTCTACGGCCGCAACTACTGCGGCAGCATCGTGTGCAACAGCACCAAGGCGCTCATCCGTGACGCCCTGGCCGAGTGGGTGGACAGCAAGCTGCACCCCGTCTCGGGGGTGCCGTGGACGATGACCCAGGTCCAGGACTACCTCAAGACCTTCGACCACCAGGACCGCTACGACATCGACGGCGACGGCGACTTCAACGAGCCCGACGGCGTCATCGACCACTTCCAGATCGTGCACGCCGGCGGCGACGAGGCCAACGGCGATCCCAACCAGGGCACCGACGCGATCTGGAGCCACCGCTCGGCGGCCAACGTGCAGGCCGGCGGACCGCTGGGGGTCGGCGTCGACGTCGGCTCCAACGGCGGGGCCTTCTCCAGCTCGCTGGTCCCGAACAACCCGACCGGGATGTGGGTCTACGACTACACCATCCAGCCCGAGAACGGCGGCCTGGGCGTCTTCGCCCACGAGTTCGGCCACGACCTCGGTCTGCCCGACCTCTACGACACCTCCGGCAACACCGGCGGTGCGGAGAACAGCACCGGCTTCTGGACGCTGATGTCGTCGGGCTCGCACCTCGGCGACTTCAACCCCAACGGCCTCGACGACGCCCCGCCGGACATGGGTGCGTGGGAGCGGCTCCAGCTGGGCTGGCTCGACGAGCAGGGCAGCAACGGCCCGTTCTACGACGTGGTCCAGCCCGGCCAGCACAAGGCCACGGCCCTGGGCCCGAACACCCCCGTCACCAAGAAGCCGTCCGCCATCGTGGCGCTGCTGCCCGACAAGGCCGTGAACGTCGACATCGGTCCGCCGGCCAGCGGTTCGTGGATGTTCTGGAGCGGCCAGGGCAACGACCTCGACAACACGATGTCCCACCCGGTGTCGGCCGCGGCGGCGACGCCGGTGACCGCCAAGGTCCGCTACGAGATCGAGAAGGACTGGGACTACGCCTACCTCGAGGCCACCTCCGACGGCTCGACGTGGACGCCGGTGCACACCAACCTGTCGACCAACACCAGCCCCAACGGCCAGAACTTCGGTGAGGGCATCACGGGCTCGACGGCCGGTGCGTGGGTCGACCTGACCGCCACCGTCCCGGCCGGCACGACCGCGATCCGGTTCCGCTACTGGACCGACGTGGCGGAGGCGCCGTCCGGGTTCCGGATCGACGACATCGCGGTGGGCGGCCAGTCCATCGGCACCGGGGAGACCGCGGACGAGGGGTGGACCTTCGACGGGTTCAACCGTCAGCAGCAGGCGGCGGTGGTGAAGTACTTCAACGCCTACATCGCGGAGAACCGCCAGTACGACGGCTACGACTCCTCGCTGCGCACGGCGTACAACTTCGGGTTCGCCAACACCCGGCCCGACTGGGTCGAGCAGCAGCCCTACCAGGACGGGATGCTCGTCACCTACTGGGACAGCTCCCAGGGCGACAACAACGTCGGTGACCACCCCGGTCACGGGCTGATCCTCCCGGTGGACGCGCACCCGACCTGGTACCACTCCGCCGACGGTGCGCTGCTCCGGCCGCGCATCCTGTCGGCCGACTCGACCTTCGGGCTCGAGCCGACCGACGCGGTCACCCTGCACGTCAACAGCGCGGCGGTCACCATCCCGTCCGCCCCGGCGGCGCGGACGTTCGACGACACCCGGGACTACTGGTTCGCCAGTGAGAACGGGCACGCGTTGCCGCACGTGGGCCGCTACCAGCCCGGCTGGTACAGCGTCGACGTGCCGAAGACGGGCACCACGATCACGGTGGTGAGCCAGTCCAAGCAGGGCAACCAGCTCAACCTGCAGGTCAACTGACGGCCTCGCTGGTGGAGCTGACCGCGGGGGTCCCGGGGCGACCCGGGGCCCCCGCGGCACCCCACAGGGGGTGTGAGACGTCACCCCCATGTCGCTAGGGTCGGGGTCATGTCCGATGAGGAAGGCTCCCTCGTAGGACGGCCGGTCCGGGTCGCCCTGATGAACGACTACGAGGTCGTGGTCGCCGGCCTGCTGGCGATGCTCGCGCCGTACGCCGACCGGGTCCGGGTCGTCGAGCTCGACAGCCTGCTGCCGGTGCACAGCGAGGTCGACGTGCTGCTGTACGACGCCTTCGGCCGCGAGCGGGTCACCGGCCCGGTCGAGCAGACCATCCGCGAGACCGACGCCAAGGTGGTCATCTACACCTGGCACCTCGAGCCCGAGCTGGTCGCCGAGGCGCTGAGCAAGGGTGCGGTCGGCTGCCTCTCCAAGACCGCCGAGGCGCTCGACCTGGTGGCCGCCCTGGAGAAGGTGCACGCCGGCTCCGTCGTCGTCAGCGACATCGCGCCCGACGACGCCAAGGCGGCCGAGATCGACCAGGGCAGCTGGCCGGGCCGCAGCCACGGCCTGAGCGCCCGAGAGGCGGAGGTCCTCGCGCTGATCGCGCAGGGCCTGTCCAACCAGGAGATCGCCGACCGGGCCTTCCTCAGCATCAACTCGGTGAAGACCTACGTGCGATCCGCCTATCGCAAGATCGGGGTCGAGCGCCGCACCCAGGCCGTGCTCTGGGCAAACCGCAACGGCTTCGTGCCCAGCCGCTCGCGGCGCATCCTCGGCGACCCCTGACCTCGCTGCGGGCACCGCTGATCGGGTGAGGCGACCGGCTCCGGGCTGGGGCAGGATGGCGCCATGGCCACGTACTCGGTGAACCGGGCCGCCGTCGCCCACTGCCGCGAGCTGATCGAGAAGAAGCAGTACGTCCTCGACAGCGACTGGGGCGAGTCCCAGCCCGGCGCGGACGCGCAGAACGCCTACCTGGACAAGCACTCCTGGGACGAGTACGCCGCGTGGCACCTCGGGCTCACCGAGGGCGCCAACGACGAGACCAAGGCCCGCTACGCGTTCGTCTACGGCGACCTGCGCCGGGTGCACCGCACCGGCCTGATCGCCTGCGTCTACCGGGCCAGCGAGTGGCGGCACAAGGACGTCGAGCTCGCGGCCCACGACCTGCTCCAGCTCCTCGACAAGACCTCGTCATGACTCCGCCTCGTCCGCCACGGGGCGAGGTCTCCAACCGCGGCCGGGCGTCCCGCAAGGCGGCCGAGAAGGCCTGGGCGCAGGAGCTGGGCGTCGCCGAGCGCCGCGGCGCGAAGCGGGTCAAGGACCGGCTGCTCGCGCTGAGGGACGAGCACGCCCAGGTGGTCGACGGGATCGAGTACCTCGAGTGGTCGGTCCTGGTCGCCGCGCTCGAGGAGGAGGTCAGCCCGCCAGCTGACCCGACGGCTCGACCGCCTGCGAGCGACGAGGCAGCTCCCGCACCGAAGACGACGTGAGCGTGAGCAGGCAGATGCCGAAGTACACGATGCCGGAGACCACCAGCACGTCCCGGTAGCCGAAGGCTCCGGCCAACGGACCGAACGTGAGCTGGCCCACGGGGATCGCCACGAACGAGCCGAGCGCGTCGTACGAGTAGGCGCGGGAGAGCATCTGCTCGCCGATGTTCTCCTGCATGGCGAGGTTCCAGCCGATCGAGAACACCTCGGTCCCGGCCCCGGCGACGAACATGGCGACGATCATGACGACGAGCTCGGGACGCACGCCCAGCATCAGGATCGGCAGGCCGAGGGTGGAGATCCCCAGCATGCCGAGGAGCAGCGGCCGCTGGAGCGGGACGCGCAGCATCACGATCGTCATCAGGATCAGGCCCGCGGACTCCGCAGAGAGCACCAGTCCCCAGCCCTGTTCGCCGAACGTCTCCAAGGCCACCGTCGGCCCCAGGATGAAGATCGCTCCGGACTGGATCGCGTTGAGGAAGCAGAACGCGACGACGACCACCCACAGCCAGGTCGTCTGCCAGAAGTAGCTCCAGCCCTCGCGCAGCTCGGCGACGGCGCTCGGGCTGTCCTCGGTCCTGGCCTGCCGGGGCGGGATCCGCACCGGGATCAGGAGCAGCGCCGCGAGGATCCAGGTGAGCGCGTCGGCCATCAGCGCCCAGCCGGCCCCGACCGTGACGACCAGGAGGGCTCCGACGGTCGGGCCGAGGACGTTCAGGCTGCCCCGCAGCAGGGAGTTGAGTGCGTTGGCCTGCTGGAGCTGCTCGCGCGGGACCAGCGAGGGCATGATGCTCGCCATCGCCGGGAAGGCGACGGCCGACGACACGCCCTGGATCGCCGTGAGCACGACCAGCATCCAGATCTCGGCCGTCCCGGTGATCACGAGCAGCGCGATGGCGCCCTGCAAGGTGCCCGAGACGACGTTGGAGACCTGCAGCACGACGGCCCGCGGGAACCGGTCGGCGATGACCCCGCCGCCCAGCAGGAAGATCACCACGGGGATGGTGTGCGCCGCCAGCACCACGCCCAGCGCGGAGGCGGAGTCCGTGATCTCGAGGACCGCGAACGCCAGCGCGATGTTGGCCATCACGCCGCCGAAGGTGTTGACGAACCGGGAGGCGAAGAACCAGCGGAAGTTGGGTTCACGGAGGGGGGCGACCGAGTCCGTCCACTTCACGCTGGTCACCCGATCACGGCAGCGAGACCATGGTCAAACCAGTTCGATGAGATCGGCCCGTGCGAGGAGTCCACGTTCCATGGCGACCGAGCAGCAGTTCCTGGTGGAGTTCGACGAGACCCTGCGCAAGAGCCCCGCGACCGGCGGCTGGACGTACGTCGTCTGGCCGCGGTCCGTCGAGTTCTTCGGCACCCGCGGGCTGGTGAAGGTGCGCGGCACCGTGGACGGCCGGCCGTTCGAGTCGTCGTTCATGGCGATGGGCGACGGCACCCACAAGCTCCCGGTGAAGGCCGCAGTCCGCACGGCGATCGGCAAGGCCGAGGGCGACACGGTGCACGTCGTGATCGCCGAACGCGTCTGAGAGCCACCACGGGTCCCCCGGCGGCAGGGGCAACATCAACGTCCCCTGACCCGTGGGTGAGGATCGGGGCATGAAGCCGACGGTCCTCGCCCGCTGGGTCGCCCGCAGCGTCCCCGGCGTGTACGACGCCGCCCGGGCCGCTGGGCTCGGCCGCCGCGAGGCGGTCCGGGTGGTCGAGGCATCGGCGTACGCGTTGCTCCTCTCCCGCCGGCGCTACCCGCGACGGTGGCGCGCCGAGAACGCCGTGCGGCACTTCATCTGGCAGGCGTGGCTGACGGCGACGCACGGACGGGACGTCGCGGAGGCGATCGGCCGCGCGCACGAGCGGATCGCGGCCAGGAGTGCGGCCGGCCGGGCGGACAGCCTCGTGGACCGCGAGAACAACCGGATCGGCCAGGAGTACGGCGAGGCGCACGCCGCGGCGGTCCGGGCGGAGGCGATGCGGCCCGCCCTGTCGGCACTGGCCGACGAGGCGGGCCGCCTCTGGGACGCGGGTCAGCTGCGGTCGCCGAAGGCCGACACCCCGAGCACCGGCAGGGACTCCGGCACGTAGCCCGGCAGCGCCCGGCCGTGGCCGCGGAGCTTGCGCAGGCAGCCCGTCATCAGCCCGACGTGCCGCAGGCCCGCGAGGTCGCCGGCCTGGTAGATGCCGTCGTGGGTGTTCACCGCGGAGGGGTACATCTGCTGGGCCTGGTCGTTGGTGTGCCCGAGGCCCGCCACGTGGCCGAGCTCGTGCACCAGGATCGACCCGCGGGCGTTGGGTCCGGCGAACCCGGCCGGTGCGGGGAACGTGTTGTCGAGCACCAGGCCGGAACGGGTGATCTGCAGCGCCGGCCTGCCCTTGGCCGTCCGGGCCCGGACGACGTTGATCTGGCCGCCTCGGCCGATCACGCCTCCGTGCAGGTTCCACTTGGTCTGCGACGGGGCAGCCCACGCGACGACCATGTTCGTGTTCTTGGGCCAGGACCGCTTCGACCCCGGGATGGCGTGGGTCTTGCCGGCGTAGACGAACCGGATGCCGGTGGCCGCGCCCAGCTGCCGCAGGGCGGCGCGCACCTCGGGCTTGACGCCGGTCGGGGCGTACTGGGTGTTGAGCTTCCAGCGCACCGGCGCGCACGGGTTGAACTGGACCTTGTAGCCGGGCGAGATCCGGGTCCACGCGTTGGCGCTGCCGGCGGGCGCGTAGGCCGGGTTGACGCGTGAAGCCCCGGCCCTTGCTGGCGTTGCCGGCAGCCCGGCGCGTGGGCTTCACCACGACGCGCAGCTTGAGCTTCTTGTGGTACCAGTTGGTCTTGGCCTTGTAGGTGGAAGCGGCCGTGACCGTTGGTCTTGTCCGCGTCGACCTGCCGCCAGCCCGAGGGCAGGTGCTGCTGGAGCAGGACCTTGCGCTTCTTGCGCTTCGTGCTCTTGATCTTGCCGTTGACGAAGGTGGGCGTGCCGTAGGTCGCCGGCGACGCGGGCCAGTGGATCTTCTTGAACTTCGTGGCCGCACGTCGGCCCGCCAAGGAGGTGCCGGCCTGGTCGTCGGCCTGGTACCGGGTTGGCCGCTGGCGGGCACGACGGTCTCGCCGGCCATCAGCGCCAGCATCGTCACCAGCACCGCCAGGGCCGCGGGCCACTTGACTGGCCACTTGACTGGCAACTTGATGGGGAGCTTGCCGAGATGGGTCCTCATCACTCTTCTTTCGTTCGCGTCGCGACGGTCCTGGCGCGACCGGGTGGCCGGGTGATGCGTGTCCGCAGAGTCTGCCTGCGTCCCCCAGATGAACCTCCCGCCCCTACCCGCGACCCGTGGCAGCGAAACCGGTTCGGCGAAAGTCCACGTTCCCTGTCGGATCGGACCGGGGCCGTTCGTGGCAGGGTTGTGCGGGCCGACCGGCCCGACGCGAACCGCCCGATCGAGGAGAGCCCATGACGCAGTACATGATCAGCGTGTACCACGACGAGGGTGTCGCGATGCCCGAGGGCGCGGACCGGCAGCGCGTCTTCGACCAGGTCGACGCCTTCAACGAGAAGGTGACCGAGGCCGGCATCTGGGTCTTTGCCGGTGGCCTGGAGCCGATCGAGGCGACGACCACGGTCGACGCGACGGGTGCGGAGCCGGTCATCAGCGACGGCCCTACGCCGAGGCCAAGGAGTGGATGGGCGGGTTCTGGATCCTCGAGGCCCCCGACCTGGACGCCGCCCTGAAGCTGGCGGTCGAGGCCTCGGCCGCCTGCGAGGGTCGCGTCGAGGTGCGGCCGTTCCAGCCCGAGTGACCCGCCGTGACACAGCCCGAATGACCGACGGACGAGGCGGCCGTCGCGGCCGCCACCGCCGAGATCGAGCGGATCGTCCGCGAGGAGCACGGTCGCGTGGTGGCCTCGCTGATCCGGCGCTTCGGCAGCATCGACATCGCCGAGGACGCCGCCGCGGAGGCGCTGCTCGCCGCCGTCGAGCGGTGGCCCACCGACGGCGTACCCCCGAACCCCGGCGGGTGGCTGACCACCACCGCCGCGCGCAAGGCCATCGACAAGATCCGTCGCGAGTCGAACCGCGACGCCAAGCACCAACAGGCCGTGATGATCGTGGACGACACCCCGCACGAGCCGACCGGCCCGGTCGAGGACGACCGGCTGCGGCTGATCTTCATCTGCTGCCACCCGGCGCTGGCGCCGGAGGCGCGGGTCGCGCTGACCCTGCGGCTGCTCGGCGGGCTGACGGTGCCGGAGATCGCGGCCGCCTTCCTGGTCACCGAGACGACGATGGGCCAGCGGATCACCCGGGCCAAGAAGAAGATCGCCGCGGCCCGGATCCCCTACCGGGTGCCGGCCGCGGAGGACCTGCCCGCGCGGCTGTCCGGCGGTGCTCGCCGTGCTCTACCTGGTCTTCAACGAGGGGTACCTCGCCACGTCGGGCTCCGACCCGGTCCGCGTGGACCTCACCGCGGAGGCGATCCGGCTGTGCCGGGTGCTGCGGTCGCTGCTGCCGACCGAGCCCGAGGTGGCCGGCCTGCTGGCGCTGATGCTGCTCACCGACGCGCGCCGGTCGGCACGGTTCGCCGACGGGGTGCTGGTGCCGCTGCCCGAGCAGGACCGCGCCTCCTGGGACCCGGCCGAGATCGAGGAGGGGCTCGCGCTGGTGCGCGAGTGCCTGGCCGTCAACCGGCCGGGCGTCTACCAGATCCAGGCCGCGGTCAACGCCGTGCACACCTCCGCCCGGACCGCCGCCGACACCGACTGGGCCCAGGTCGCGACGCTGTACGGGCAGCTGCTCGCCCTGTCCCCCTCCCCGGTCGTGGCCCTCAACCGGGCCATCGCCGTCGCCGAGCTCGACGGGCCCGCGGTCGGGCTGGCCGACGTGGACCGCCTGTCCCTGGACGGCTACCACGCCTGGCACGCCACCCGCGCCGAGCTCCTGCGCCGCCTGGACCGCCCCGCCGAGGCCCGCGCCGCCTACGACGCCGCCCTCGCCCTCATCGACAACCCCGCCGAGTCGGCGTACCTCACCCGCCGCCGCGACGAGCTGTAGCGGGCCGGGCGACGGATTCACCGGCCGGCCGGTGAAAGCCTGGGCTTGGCCCGCCACTAGGATCGGCCGACAACCGACAGATTCACCGGTCGGCCGGTGAATTTCTCACCCGGCCTCTTGAATCTCACCGACAGTCGCTCGTACCATCGCGATATATCGTGAACGGTCGGCGAGGGGTCGACCGTGACGACGACCAAGGAGCAGATCATGGGACACGGAGACTTCAGCCGGCAGCGCAGCCGGCACTCGGAGGAGCGTTGGGGCCAGCACCGCAGCGGGTGGGCCGGCGAGTGGAGCGGCGGCCCGTGGGGCGGCTGGGGCGGCCCGTTCGACGGCGGCCGACGCGGCCGGCAGGGCCCGCCGCCGTGGGTGGCCGAGCTGTTCGGGCTCGCCCAGGGCCAGCAGCAGCGCGGCCCGAAGGTGCGTCGCGGCGACGTCCGCGCGGCGATCCTCGACGTGCTGCGCGAGGAGCCGATGAACGGCTACCAGCTGATCTCGCAGATCGCCGAGCGCAGCGGCGGCCGCTGGAGGCCCAGCCCGGGCTCGGTCTACCCGACCATCCAGCAGCTCGAGGACGAGGGCCTGGTCGAGGCCGACGACGAGCGCGGGCGCCGTACCCTCCGGCTCACCGACCAGGGCCGCAGCTACGTCGAGGAGCACCCCGACGAGCTGGCCGGCGTGTGGGAGCCCTTCGGCCGGCAGAGCAGCAGCGAGCGCCGCGGCGGACCCGGCAACGAGTACGCCGCCCTCAAGCCCGAGATCGGCCAGGTGATGGCCGCGGTGTGGCAGATCGTGACGACCGGGACCGACCGCCAGCGCCGCGACGCGATCAACATCCTGATCGAGACCCGGCGCCAGCTCTACGGCCTGCTCGCCGACGGCGAGATCGTGGACCAGGACGCCGACCTCGAGCAGGGGACCGGTTCCGACGAGCTCGATCCCCACCCGTGAGCCCAGCAGTGAGCGCGGCGAGGAGGACACCAACGACTCCGGCCAGAACGACTTCGGCCAGACCGGGAGCGACGACTACCCCGGCGCCGACGGCGGCGAGCGGTGATGGCCGCCTCCGAGGAGCCGGAGCGGCCGGCGAAGGAGCTGCGCATCGGCGACGCCGAGCGCACCGCCGCCGCCGACGAGCTCGCCGAGCACTACGCGCAGGGCCGGCTCTCCACCGAGGAGCACCAGGAGCGGCTCGACCGGGTGCTGAGCGCGCGCACCCGCTCGGAGCTGGGCCCGGTGTTCGCCGACCTGCCGGGCAGCGCGTACCAGGTGCGGCGGGCCAGCACCTGGGCCACGGCGGACGCCCCGGCCGTCGGCTCGGACCGGCGTCGTCCGCAGGCGCCGTACCCCGCCTCGCCCTTCGGCCGGCCGCCGTTCGGGAGGCCCCCGTTTCGTCCTTCGTACGCCGGCAGTGCACGGGGGCGGGCCTCCCACTGGTTCGGAGCACTGCCGGTGCTGCTGAGGATCCTGCTGGTCGTGGTGCTGGTCGTGGTGGTGCTGGCGCACCTGCCGCTGATCCTCTTCGGCCTGATCGTCTTCGCGCTGCTCTCGCGCAAGCACCGGCGTTGGCACGGCTACCAGCGACAGTGAGGGTGCGCGCCTGGCGCCCACCCGCAGGGGTGGCGTCAGGGAGAGGCGGCGACGTGAGTAGCGTCACTCGGTGGTAACCGACTCGGAGGTTCCTGCATGAGTGAGTCCCGCGCGCCCGCGTCCCCGTCGCGACGGCTGTGGATCCTGATCACCGTCCTGCTGATCCCGCCGGTCGTCCTACCGCTGTGGGTCCCGCTCTACAACAAGACCGAACCCGAGCTCAACGGGTGGCCGTTCTTCTTCTGGTTCCAGATGGCGCTGATCCCTTCGCCACGGTGCTCACGGTCATCGCGTTCGCGCTGTCGCGGACAGCCGACCGCCGGGACCGTGAGGCCCGCGGTCAGGAGCTGCCCGAGGACCAGCGATGAACGCCGTCGCGGTCAGCGTCTTCGTCTTCCTGTTCCTCGTCGTCACCGTCCTCGGCTTCGCCGCCGCACGCTGGCGCCGCGCCGAGACGGATGGACAACCTCGACGAGTGGGGGCTCGGCGGCCGCGGGCTTCGGCACGTTCATCGCCTGGTTCCTGATCGGCGGCGACCTCTACACGGCGTACACGTTCATCGCCGTGCCCGGCGACCCTGTACGCCGGCAGCGTGGTCGGCTTCTTCGCGGTGCCCTACACGATCGTGGTCTACCCGCTCATCTTCCTGTTCCTGCCGAAGCTCTGGTCGGTCTCGCACCGCCACGGCTACGTCACGCCGGCCGACTTCGTGCAGGGTCGCTACGACAGCAAGCCGCTGGCGCTGGCCGTCGCCGTCACCGGCATCCTCGCGACGATGCCCTACATCGCCCTGCAGCTGGTCGGCATCCAGGTCGTCCTCGACGTGATGGGGATGGGCCAGGACAGCGACAACTGGTTCGTCAAGGACCTGCCGCTGTTCGTCGCGTTCGTGGTGCTGGCGGCCTACACCTACTCCAGCGGCCTGCGGGCGCCGGCGCTGATCGCGTTCGTCAAGGACACCCTGATCTACATCGTGATCATCGTCGCGGTGCTCTACCTGCCCTCGCAGCTCGGCGGCTGGGGCCACATCTTCGACGCCGCCCAGGGCTCCTTCGACACCTTCAACGCCGAGAACGCCGACGCGATCGCGGCCGGGGAGGTCGCCGGCAAGGGCGATGATGCCGCCGCCCGCCGCGCAGTGGGCCTACGCCTCGCTCGCGCTCGGCTCGGCGCTGGCGCTGTTCATGTACCCGCACTCGGTGACCGCCGTGCTCTCCACCAAGAACCGTTCGGTGATCCGCCGCAACGCCGCGCTGCTGCCGGCGTACTCCTTCCTGCTCGGCCTCCTCGCCCTGCTCGGCTTCGTGGCGATCGCGGCCGGCGTGACGGTCGGCGACCCGCCGAACCCGCAGCTGGCCGTGCCGCAGCTGTTCGAGAACGAGTTCCCGCCGTGGTTCGCCGGCGTCGCGTTCGCGGCCATCGTGATCGGCGCGCTGGTGCCGGCGGCGATCATGTCGATCGCGGCCGCGAACCTGTGGACCCGCAACATCTACAAGGCGTTCATCAAGCGCGACGCGACCGACGCGCAGGAGGCCAAGCAGAGCAAGCTGGCCTCGCTGGTGGTGAAGTTCGGCGCGCTGGTGTTCGTGCTGGCGTTCTCCAAGCAGTACGCCATCAACCTCCAGCTGCTCGGCGGCGTGTGGATCCTGCAGACGCTGCCGGCGATCGTGGTCGGGCTCTACACGCGATGGTTCCACCGATGGGCGCTGCTCATCGGCTGGGCGGTCGGCATGGCCTACGGCACCTGGCTCGCGTACGGCGTCCCGCTGCCGGGCGACCCGGACTCCCACTTCGGCGGCCCGCTGGTGCTGTTCCCCGGCGCGGAGACGACCAAGGTCTACATCGCCGCGCTGGCCCTGGTCGCCAACCTCGTCGTCACCGTCGTGCTGACCGTTCGTCTTCCGCGCGATGAAGGTCGACGCAGGGCGTCGACCAGACCCAGGCCGACGACTACTGGGCCGACCTCGGCGACGAGGGCGTGGAGCCCGAGCTGGACCCGCTCGCGAGCCGCACGCTAGGCCTCGCATCGTTGGTCGAGCCGGGCGAGCCGCCACGAGCCCGTCGAGACCGCGGAACTCTCGCGGGGTCTCGAGACGGTCGGCCGTGGCGGCCTCCGCTCGACCAGCGAGGGTCGAGAGCTCGAGGCCCCGGTTCACCCAGGTGTCGGTGACGACCATGCCGACCTTCTCGTAGAGGCTCAGCGCGCCGGTGCGGGAGTCGGTGGAGAGGCCGGAGCGCGGGGCGCCGTGCCGCGCGGCCCTGCTCGAAGGCGTCGACGAGCAGCGCCTGGGCGAGGCCCCGGCCGCGCTGGTCCTTGCGGACGGCGAGCCGCTCGACGTACCCCTCCGTCGACCGGGTCGCCGGCCATCACCAGCAGCGCGGTGCCGACGACCTCGCCCGTCGGGTCGGTGACGACCCGCAGCATCCAGGGCTCGTGGCCGGGGCGGCGCCACGGTCACGGCGAGGAAGTCCTCGAACGGCTCGCGGTCGCGGACCGACCACTCGAGGAAGGCGTCCTCGACGACGTTCCAGACGGCCTCGTGGTCGTCGGGGGTCGCGGCCCGGATCGCGTAGCCCGGCGGGCAGCTCGCGGTGCGGGACGGTCGGCGCCCTCGGGGAGCTGCGAGCACCCAGCTCGTCCAGCGGACGCGGTACCCGAGCTTCTCCAGCAGCCGGTCGCCGTCGGAGCCCTGCGGGAGCGGCGCCGCCGATCGCGGTGTAGCCGTGCTCGCGGGCGGCGTCCTCCAGCCAGCGGGCGAGGGCGGTGCCGATGCCGCGGCGGCGGTAGTCCGGGAGCACGCCGGCCTCGCCGCGGCCGGCGTCGATGAGCTCGGCGAAGGCGACCATCCGGTCCCCGTCGTACACGCCCAGGTCATGGCGCGAAGTCGAAGCTCGGCCGCTGCCAGTCGGCCTCGAAGTCGGCCGGCTCGACGTCGACCCGGCCGATGTCGTGCTGCTGCTGGGCGGCGGCGACGGCGAAGACGGCATCGAGGTCGGCGAGCGGTGTACGGCGCGGCCGTGAGGCCGGCGGGAAGAGTCCATGCGCGCATTGAACCCGGCGGGGCCGGCGCGGGCACACCCGGAATACCGACGACGGCCCGCCCGGGGTCACCGGGCGGGCCGTCGTGTCCGCTGGCGGCGGAGCAGGTACGGGTCAGGCGGCCTGGATCGCGCTGATGTCGAAGTCGAGCTTGATCCGCTCGGAGACGAGCACGCCGCCGGTCTCGAGCGCGGCGTTCCAGGTCAGGCCCCAGTCCTTGCGGTTGATGGCGGTGCTGCCCTCGAAGCCGACACGCAGGTTGCCGAAGGGGTCGCGAGCCGAGCCGGTCTGCTCGAAGTCGATCGTGACCGGCTTGGTGACGCCCTTGATGGTCAGGTCGCCGGTGATCACCCAGGTGGTCTCGTCGGCGCGCTCGACCTGGGTCGAGACGAAGGTGATCTCGCGGGTTGTTCTCCACGTCGAAGAAGTCGGCGGAGACCAGGTGGCCGTTACGGTCGGCGTTGCCGGTGTCGATGCTGGCGCGGGCTGATGGTCACGTAGACCTTGGACGTGGCCGGGTTCTGGGTGTCGACGTGGGCGGTGCCGGAGAACTCCTTGAACTGGCCGCGGACGGTGGTCACCATCGCGTGGCGGGCGCTGAAGCCGAGGCGGCTGTGGCTGACGTCCAGCGTGTAGTCGCCGGTGATGTCCTCGACCGCCTGCGGTGGCCTGGCTCGAAGTCGGTGTCGGTCGGCGGTCTTGGTGCGCGAGAACATGCTCATCGGGTTGCTCATCTCCTGAGGTAATGATTCAACTTTCAATGACCATAACCGGACCGCGGTCCGATTTCTTCCGGAGGGTCGTGTGGGCTGGGTCACACGCGGCGCGATGCCCGGATGGGGCCGACCCTCCTGGTAGACAAACGGCATGCGCGTCGCCGGTTCCTCGCTCCGTCGGCGGCCGTGGCCCTCGTGGTCGGGCTCGCGGCGTGCACCTCCAGCGGGAGCGACGAGTCCGGCGGGCCGGGCGGCGCGGCGGACGCCGGACGGCGGCTCGAGGCGGCCGCGACCGGCCCTGGGCCGGCGCGCTGGCGTCCGGCGACTTCGCCGAGGTGGGCTTCGTCGCCGACGACGCCCAGGCCGTCGGCGACGGAGTACGCCGCGACGGTCGAGGGCCTCGGCGACCTCACGCCCGACGGTGGACCTCGCGGACGTGAGCGAGCCCGGCGGGCGACCCGGCCACGACGGCCACCGCGACGTACGACTGGACCTGGCCGATCGGCCCCGACGGCTGGAGCTACTCCGCGCAGGCGAGCTCTACCGAGGTCGACGACGAGTGGCTGGCCGACTGGGACGTCGCCACCATCGAGCCCTCGCTGCAGCCCGGAGGTCACCCTCGACCTGGTCGGCCTGGGCGCCAAGCGCGGCGACATCCTGGGCGCCGGTGGCCTGGCGCTGGTCACCGACCGGCCGGTGGTGCGCATCGGCATCGACCGCACCAAGGTCGGCGCGGCCAAGGCCGGTCGCCTCCGCCCGCGAGGTGGCGCGGCTCGTCGACATCGACGCGGCGGCGTACGCCAAGCGGGTCGAGGCCTCGGGCCGCTGGCCTTCGTCGAGGCGATCGTCTACCGCCAGGACGAGGTGCCGCGCCGGCGTGCTGCGGCGGTATGCACGGCATCAAGGGCGGCGCGGTGCATCGCCGGCGAGCTGCCGCTGGCGCCGACGCAAGGGGTTCGCCGCGCCGATCCTCGGCTCCGTCGGCGAGGTGACCGCCGAGATGATCGAGGAGCACCCCGACCTCTACCAGGTCGGCGACGTCGCCGGGCTGTCCGGGCTGCAGGCGAGGTACGACGAGCAGCTGCGCGGCACGCCCGGCCAGGAGGTCAACGCGGTCGGCTCGGACGGCAAGACCCGCGAGATCTTCCGGGTCGACGCCGAGCGACGGGCAGCCCCTCGAGCTGACGATGGACACGCGAGCTCCAGATCGCGGCCGAGCAGGCGCTCGGCGGGCGTCGGACCGGCCGCGCGCGCTGGTCGCGATCAGGCCGTCGACCGGGGCGATCCTGGCGGCGGCGAACGGGCCGGGCACCGGCGGCCTACAACATCGCGACGTACGGGCAGTCCGCGCCGGGCTCGACGTTCAAGTCGGTCTCGCTCGCCTGGCGCTGCTGCGGGCCGGCGACACCCCGGACACGGTGGTGCCGTGCACCACGTCGGTCGTGGTCGACGGCAAGCGGTTCGAGAACTACGACGACTACCCGGCGTCCGGCGCTGGGCAACATCCCGCTGCGCACGGCGGTCGCGAACTCCTGCAACACCGCCTTCATCTCCCAGCGCGGCAAGCTCGGACAGCAGTCGCTCGTCGACGCCGCCGCGTCGCTCGGCATGGGGGTCGACCACGACCTCGGCTTCCCGGCGTACTTCGGCAACGTCGTGCCGCCCGCCGGCGAGACCGAGAAGGCCGCCGACCTGATCGGGCAGGGCAAGATCCTGGCCTCGCCGATGGCGATGGCCACGGTGATCGCCTCGATCCAGTCCGGGTCACCTGGTCGTGCCGCGCCTGGTGACCTCGCGTCGACCTCGCCGCCGCCCGACGGCGTCGAGCCGGTCCGAGCGCCGGCCGAGGCCGCCGCCCTCCGGGGCCATGCTGCGCGGGGTGGTCACCAACGGCAGCGGCTCGGGCCTGCTCGACGTCCCCGGCCCGCCGGTGATCGCCAAGACCGGCACCGCCGAGTTCGAGAAGGGCGGCAAGATGCTGACCCACGCCTGGATGGTCGCCGCCCAGGGCGACCTCGCGGTCGCGGTCTTCGTCGACGAGGGCACGTCCGGCTCGGGCACCGCCGGCCCGATCCTGGAGCAGTTCCTCCGGGCCGCCCGGGTGAGGTCGCGGGCGTTCTTGCGCCTGAGTGACCGTTGCAACGACTGCTAAGGGAGGGCACACCCGGCTCGACCGGGTGTCCTGCACCCGCGCCGGCTCAGTGGTGGTCGCGGGGCGTCGACGGTGCGGGCGACGTCCTCGGGCATGGCCTCGTAGTGGGCGAAGGTACGGGTGAAGGCGCCGGCGCCGTGGGTGGAGGAGCGCAGGTCGACGGCGTAGCGGACCAGCTCGGTCTGCGGCACCTCGGCCTTGATGACGGTGCGGTCCTCGCCGACCTTGTCGGTGCCGAGCAGGCGGCCGCGGCGGGAGGAGAGGTCGCTCATGATCGTGCCGACCAGGTCGTCGGGGACGATCACCGAGACGGTGTCGAGCGGCTCGAGCATGGTCACCACCGTCTCGGCCGCCGCCTCGCGCAGCGCCAGCCCGCCGGCCATCTGGAAGGCCATGTCGGAGGAGTCGACGCTGTGCGACTTGCCGTCGGTCAGGGTGACCCGCAGGTCGACGACGGGGTAGCCGTTGCGGACGCCCCGCTCCATCTGGGCGCGCACGCCCTTCTCGACGGACGGGATGAAGTTGCGGGGTACGGCGCCGCCGACGACCTTGTCGACGAACTCGAACCCGCCGCCCTCCGGCAGCGGCTCGACCTCGATGTCGCAGACGGCGTACTGCCCGTGGCCGCCGGACTGCTTGACGTGCCGGCCGTGGCCCTTGGCCTGGCCGGAGAACGTCTCGCGCAGCGACACCACGAACGGCACCTGCTCGACGTGGACGGAGTAGCGCTCGGCGAGCCGTTCCATGATCACGTCGCCGTGGGCCTCACCCATGCACCAGATGACGAGCTGGTGGGTCTCGCCGTTGTTCTCGACGCGGACGCTCGGGTCCTCGGCGGCCAGCCGGCCCGAGCGCCTGCGAGAGCTTGTCCTCGTCGGCCTTGCTGGAGGCCACGATCGCGATCGGCAGCAGCGGTTCGGGCATCGACCACGGGCGCAGCACGCGCGGGTCCTCGGCCGAGGACAGGGTGTCGCCGGTCTCGGCGCGGGAGAGCCGGCCGATCGCGCACAGGTCGCCCGCGACCACGGCCTCGGCCGGCACCAGGGTGCGGCCGAACGCGTAGGACAGCGCGCCGACCTTCTCGTCCTCGTCGTGGTCCTCGTGGCCCAGCTCCGCGCCGAAGAACGACGTGAAGTGGCCGGACACGTGCACCGCCTGGTCGGCGGTGAGGGTGCCGGAGAAGACGCGGACCAGGCTGAGGCGGCCGACGTACGGGTCGCTGGTCGTCTTCACGATCTCGGCCACCAGCGGGCCCTTCGGGTCGCACTCGATCTCGTCGGTGCTGCCGCCGGCCGGCGTGAAGACGTCGGGTGACGGGTGCTCGGACGGCGACGGGAACCCGTGCACGGCGAGGTCGAGCAGCTCGGTGCAGCCGACCCCGGTCTGCGAGCAGACGGGGACGACCGGGAAGAACGTCGCGCGGGCGACGGCCGTCTCGAGGTCCTCGGTGAGCACCTCGGAGTCGATGTCCTCGCCGCCGAGGTAGCGGTCCATCAGGGTCTCGTCCTCGGACTCCTCGATCACGCCCTCGATGAGCGAGCCGCGCAGCTCCTCGTAGCTGCCGTCGCCGGCGTCGAGCAGCCCGGTCAGCCGGGTGACCTCGCCACCCTCGCGCTCGGGGACGTAGAGCGGCATCACCTTGTCGCCGAAGGCCTCCTGGGCCTGGGCGAGCACCCCGTCGTAGTCGGCCCGGGCCTGGTCCAGCTTGGTGATCACCACGGCCCGCGGCATGCCCACGTCGGCGCACTCGCGCCACAGGGCGCGGGTGCCGGCGTCGACGCCGTCGTTGGCGGCGATCACGAAGAGTGCGCAGTCGGCGGCTCGCAGGCCGGCCCGTACGTCGCCGACGAAGTCGGCGTAGCCGGGGGTGTCGACGAGGTTGATCTTGGTCTCGCGGTGCACGACCGGCGCGACGGCCAGGGAGATCGAGCGGCCGTGCTTGCCCTCGGCCTCGTCGAAGTCGCAGACCGTGGTGCCTTCACGGACGGTGCCGGCGCGGGGGATGGCACCCGTTGAGGCGAGCAGCGTCTCCACCAAGGTGGTCTTGCCGGAACCTCCTGGCCCACCAGCACCACGTTGCGGATCCGGTCCGGGCTGCTCGCCCCCAGATCCTGTCCCGCCGGTCTCCGAGCGCTTCCCTTGTCCGCCATGTCGGACCACCTCCGGTTCCGAGGCAACTCCTGTTCGGCGACGTACGCAAGAGGAGGTTGGTCCCGAGCCGGGCCCCGCTCACCGTCGGCGGTCGTGTCACCGGATTTCAGGACGGCCTCGCCTGTCAGGTGCGCGATCCTCGGCGAGGGCTGCGCGATCGACCGCAAAGGGAGAACCCCTCGCCGCATGGGGTCGGCGAGGGGTTCGCAGGTCCCGAGGAACCGGTGGTCCGGAGACTCGGAGGTCCGCGGCAGAAGGCTTCCCAGTCCCACGAAAGGAGGGGGGATGTTTCGCCGGAAGTTGCGGGCAGTGCCAGGCTTTCTTTCATGTCCGGTCTAGATCTGCTTTCCCTGAGCACCGTCGGCTCTTCATCGGCGGCACCTGGCGCGAGGCCAACAGTGGCGCCACCTTCTCGGTCCGGGACCCCGCCGACGGGTCGGTGATCACCGACGTCGCCGACGGCGACGTCAACGACGCGGTCGACGCTCTCGACGCGGCCGTGGCCGTGCAGGACGAGTGGGCGGCCTCGCCACCGCGCGAGCGCGGCGAGATCCTGCGCCGGGCGTTCGAGCTGATCACCGAGAGGGCCGACGACTTCGCCGAGCTGATGAGCCTCGAGATGGGCAAGACCGTCAAGGAGGCCAAGGGGGAGGTCGACGTACGGCGCCGAGTTCTTCCGGTGGTTCTCCGAGGAGGCCGTGCGGATCCACGGCCGGTGGATGCAGGCCCCGGCGGGCGGCAGCCGGCTGCTGACCATCAAGAAGCCGGTCGGTCCGTGCCTGTTCATCACGCCGTGGAACTTCCCGCTGGCCATGGGCACCCGCAAGATCGGGCCGGCCATCGCCGCCGGCTGCACGATGATCGTGAAGCCGGCCGAGCTGACCCCGCTGACGATGCTCGCGCTGGCCGCGACCCTCGAGGAGGTCGGCCTGCCGGCCGGCGTCCTCAACATCGTCACCACCAGCGACTCCAAGTCGCTGAGCAAGGCGCTGATGGCCGACGACCGGCTGCGCAAGGTGAGCTTCACCGGGTCCACGGCGGTGGGCAAGGTGATCCTCCGGCAGTCGGCCGACGAGCTGCAGCGGGTCTCCATGGAGCTCGGCGGCAACGCGCCGTTCATCGTCTTCGAGGACGCCGACGTGGACGCCGCCGTCGACGGCGCGATGATCGCGAAGATGCGCAACATGGGCGAGGCCTGCACGGCCGCCAACCGCTTCCTGGTGCACGAGTCGGTCGCCGGGCAGTTCGCCGACAAGCTCGGCGCGCGGATGGGCGCGCTCGTCGTGGGCCGCGGCCAGGACGACGGCGTGGACGTCGGTCCCCTGATCGACCAGAACGCCGTCGACTCGGTCAGCCAGCTCGTCACCGACGCCGTCCACGACGGCGCGCGGGTGGTCACCGGCGGCACGCCGCTGGACGGACCGCAGCACTCGTCGGGCACCTTCTACCCGCCGACCGTGCTGGTCGACGTACCCGCCGAGTCCGAGATCGTGCGGCAGGAGATCTTCGGTCCGGTCGCGCCGATCACCACGTTCGCCAACGAGGACGAGGCGATCGAGCGGGCCAACGACACCGAGTACGGGCTGGCCTCCTACGTCTACACCCGCGACCTGGCCCGCACCATCCGGGTGGCCGAGCGGCTGCAGTTCGGCATGGTCGGCATCAACTCCGGGCTGATCTCCAACGCGGCCGCGCCGTTCGGCGGCGTGAAGGCGAGCGGGTTCGGTCGCGAGGGCAGCTTCGAGGGCATCGAGGAGTACCTCGACACGACCTACGTCGCGCTGCCCGCCGGCTGAGTCCGCCGGCCACGCGTGGAGATCTTCGGCGACACCGCAACGGTCTACCGGGACTTCGCGCGGGAGGCCTACGGGTCGGCGTGCTTCCGCGACTGGGCCCTCGGCGTCGCCGACGACGCCGACGTGCTCGCCTGGCTGCAGACCCTGCCGGAGCGCAAGCGACAGGCCAACCTGGTGTTCGCGGCGGCCCGGTGGCACGGCGTACCGGCTCCCGGGCCGTACGCCGGCCTGCGTGCCGCGCTGCTCGAGGACGACGGCAGCATCCGGTCGACGATCCTGGAGCGCGCCACCCAGACCAACGAGGTCGGCCGGCTGGCGACGCTCTACCCGGCCTTCGCCGGGCTGGCGCCCAACCGGCCGGGCCGCACGGTGGCCCTCCTCGAGGTCGGCGCCAGCGCCGGGCTCTGCCTGTACCCCGACCGCTACGCCTACCGCTGGAGCTTCCCCGAGGGCGGCACGCAGGAGACCGACCCGGACGGTCCGCTGCTCGAGTGCCGGGCCACCGGTCCGGTGCCCTCGCTCCTGATGGCGCCCGTCGCGTGGCGGGCGGGCATCGACCTCGCCCCCGTCGACGTCATGGACGACGACGCGGTCCGCTGGCTGGAGACGATGGTCTGGCCGGAGCAGGACGAGCGCCGCGACCGGCTGCGGGCGGCGGTCGAGGTGGCCCGGACCGACCCGCCGTACCTCGTGCGGGGCGACCTGCTCGACGAGCTGCCGTCCCTGGTCGAGCAGGCCCCGCCGGAGGCGACGCTCGTGGTGTTCCACTCGGCCGTGGTCGCCTACCTCGAGCCACGCCGACCGGAAACGGTTCGCGGACCTGATGGCCGGCCTGGTGGCCGACGGCCGGTGCCACTGGGTCAGCAACGAGGGCCCGCGGGTGCTGCCCGGCCTGGTGCCGCCCGGCGTCGAGGTCCCCTTCGGCAGGTTCGTGCTGGCCGTCGACGGCCGGCCGGTCGCCCTGACCCACGGCCACGGCGCCGAGCTGGACTGGCTCTGACCCCGACCCGCCGGTGACCGTTTCATCAAGGTAAGTGGTCGAACCGCCACTCACCACGGTGCGCACGGCCGGGTAGGTGCAGGTTCACCTACATACCTTGATGAAACGTCGCAACCCGGACCTCAGTGGTGCGGGACCTCGGGGAGCGCGGCCAGCACCTCGGCGTTGTGGCGGTGACCCGCGATCTCGTAGCCGACCACGGTCACCCAGGGCGAGAGCGCCAGCACCAGCAGGGTGACGGGCAGCGACGCTCCGGCTGCCGAGAGCGCGACGGCGGCGGCCATCACGAGGGCGGTGGCGCCCATCAGCCACAGGTGGAGCAGGTCGACGGACCGGGTGAGCACGCTGTAGAGCGCGTAGACGGTCAGGTAGAACACCGTCAGGGGCACCGCGACGGTCAGCAGGGTGGCGGTGGCGCCGAGCTCGGAGTGGTGGTCGAGGAAGTACGCCGCGGCGTGCAGGCCGGCCCCACGGCGACGATCGCGCCGAAGAGCGGGATGTGGCCGTAGCTCCAGCCGAACGAGCGGGACCGGTAGGCGTGCAGGAGCTCGCCGTTCGGGATCACGAAGTAGATCCACCACATCCCGAACGGCAACGCGACGCCGGCGATCCCGAGCAGCGCGACGTCGACGCTCCAGCCGGGACCGTGGATGAGCGCCGCCAGGGCGGCTGTGGTCCCGAGGAGGCCCTCGCCGAGGGCGATGATGACCATCAGCCCGTACCTCTCGGCGATGTGGTGGGCGTGCCACGGCGTGCCGCCGTGGACGTGCTCGGCGACCCACGGACCGGTGACCTCGACCAGCACCAGCACGACGATCCAGGCGAAGGTCACCGCGAAACTGGCCTGCGCGAAGAGGAGCACGATCCAGCCGACCTGGGCCACCGTGATGGTGACGATGAAGATCTTGCAGACCTCGCGCCGCTCCGGGTCCTGCCGCGCGGCCCGCATCCACTGCGCCAGCATCGGCACCCGCATCACGACGTAGCCGAGCACCATCACGCCGTTGTCGACGTGGTCCCCGTCCACGAGGGACTCGAACATCGGCGGCAGACCCAGCGCGAAGATCAGCACGCCGACCATCTGCACCATCGTGGTGAGGCGGTAGATCCAGTCGTCGGTGTCGTAGGCGGAGGCGAACCACGAGAAGTTGATCCACGCCCAGGTCACCCCGAACGTCGCGAAGACGAACCCGACGATCCCCGCCCTGACCTCGCCCGCGGCGAGCAGGTGCGCGAGCTCGTCGGCGGCCGTGCCGAAGGCGACCACGAACGTCAGGTCGAAGAGCAGCTCCAGCGGGGTCGCGGCGCGCCCGCTCTCGTGCGGGTCGCGCCCCGACATGCGGAGCAGGGTGTGCCGGGGTGAGGCTGTCGTGGACTCGCTCACGCAGCGATCGTAGGGATATCGCCTGGAATCAGGCGCTCAGGCTCCGAGGGCCGTGGCGAGATCGGTGCGCGAACGGATGCCGAGCTTGCGGTAGACGTGCGAGAGGTGCCACTCGACGGCCTTGACCGAGACCCCGAGCAGGTCGGCGATCTCGCGGTTGCGCATGCCGTCGCGGGCCAGCACCGCGACCCGGCGCTGGGTCTGGGTGAGGGTGTCGGCCGCCTCGGTCTCGCCCGGCTTGAGCCCGAGCCGCTCCAGCAGCCGCGCCGCGCGCCCCCACAGCGGCCACAGCTGCTCGCGGAAGGCGAAGGACTCGACCGACACGAGCAGCCGGGTCGCCTCGGCGATCCGGTCCTCGCGGTCGGGGTCGGTGTCGGCGCCGAGGATCAGCAGGCCCGACAGGTCGGTCTCGACCTGGGCGCGCAGCCGGGCCGCCGGCTGGCTCTCGAGCAACCCGTGCGCGGTCCGGAGCACGGCGATCCGCTCGGTCGAGTCGGCGACGACGGCGAGGCCGCGCAGGGCCAGCGCCTCGCCGTACGGCGAGCCGGCCGCGCGGGCGGCCGCCACCTGGTGCACGGCCATGGTGCGGGCGAGGGAGATCTGCCCGGTGCGCACCAGCGCGAGGGCGAGGGCGCTGCGCCACGGCACGTCCTCGGGGTCCTCCTTGTCGCCCATCGCCTCGCCGGCAGCCTCGTAGCGGGGGATCGCGATGTCCGCGTCGCCGAGCGCGGCGAGCACGTCACCGAGGGTCTGGTTGGCGATGCCGCCCAGCCGACCCGCGCGGTGCTGCCACGGCACGATGTCGTCGGTGAGCGCCCGAGCCTCGGCCACCTCGCCGCGAGCGAGCCGGCACTCCACCAGCGTGGCGATGACCAGCGGAGCGGTGTCGCCGAGGTCGGCCAGCGAGCGCGCCAGGGGCGTCAACGTGTCCAGTGCGGACGTCACCTGGCCGGCTCGGGCGTGCGTACGCCCCAGCGTCAGGAGATGGAACTCGGTGCCCCCCGGCAAGCCCGCGACCAGAAAATCTGGTGCGTGCATGGGCTCAAGATAGGGACACCACGGGTGCCTGGGGGAGTCCTTGCGGAAAAGTTGTCCCGATTGTGGATCTCGGCCGCACAGCCGGTCTGGTCAGGTTGCGGACTTGCTTGCCGGGCGGGGCGCCGGTGCGGTAGCAGGTGCCGCGCGGCCCAGGAACCGGAGCAGGTCGGCGGACGGCCCGCCCACGCCGGGACGCGGGAGCGGCGGCGCGAACCGGTCCGGACGGTCCTCCGGCCCCACGATGGCGTGCGCCACCGGGAGCAGGGCCAGGGCGAGGCCGTCGGGCAGGCCGCGAGGGTGCCCGGTCGCCTGGCCGACGTCCCACCCGTGCACCGCGATCTCCAGCGCCGCGGCGGCGACGAGCAGCCCGGCCGGCGCCGGCCGGTCGCCGACCAGCACGACCGAGGGCGTCGCCGCGCTCCACACGCCGAGCAGGTGACATGCCTTGCTCTGCAGCGCCTCGAGGTCGGTGGCGGCACGGCCGGGCACCTCCACGCGGACGGCGCCCTCGGCCGCCTCGAGGAACGCGTCCAGGCCGTCGTCCATGTGGCCGAGCAGGTCGGCCAGGGACCACCCCGAGCACGGGGAGGGACCGCTCCGGTCGGGCCCGACGCCCGCGAGGGCGACGCGGGTGTAGCCCAGGGCCCGTTCGAGCAGCTCCAGCGCGTGGTGGTCCCGGCCGTCGGTCCGGGTCACCGTCCCCCGGCGCCGGTCGGCACCGTGTCGCCGGGGAGCTCGGCCGGCAGCCCGAAGGTCTCGAACAGCCCCTGGCCGAAGAACGCCGCCACGTGGCGCACCCGGTCGCCCTCGAGGTCGAGCACCTGGAGGTGGAAGGGCCGGAACGGGCCGCCCGCGCTCCGCATGTAGAGAGCGAAGGCGGGCTGCGCGTTGGCCGTGACCGGCAGCATCACCATCTCGTGCCGGCCGCCGGGGCACTGGGTGTCGATCAGCCGGCCGATGTTCTCCGCGCCGACGTACCACCCGGTGTACGGCGGCATCTCCCAGACGGCCTCCTGCTTGAGCAGGGCCACGATCGCGTCGATGTCCTTGGCCCAGAAGGCCGCGACGTACTGGTCGAGCAGCACCCGCTGCTCGGGCGTGAGCTCGTCGGTCACGGTGTCCGGGCTCGGCTGCCGCTCGGCCATGGCGGCGTGGGCGCGCTGCAGCGCGGAGTTGACGGCCGCGGGGGTGGTCTCCAGCGCCTCGGCCACCTCGGCGGCCGACCAGCGCAGCACGTCGCGCAGGATCAGCACGGCCCGCTGCCGGGGCGGCAGGTGCTGCAGCGCGGCGATGAAGGCGAGCCGGATGGTGTCGCGCTCCGCGACGACGACGGCGGCGTCGGGGACCGGCTCGAGCCAGGGGATCTCGTGGTCGAGCTCGAGCGCGTCGCCGGCCATCTGGTCAGCGGTGCCGAGACCCGCCGGGAGCGGCCGGCGCGGCCGGCCCTCGAGGTTGGTCAGGCAGACGTTGGTGGCGATCCGGTAGAGCCAGGTGCGCACCGAGGAGCGGCCCTGGAACGTCTCCTGGGACTTCCAGGCGCGGATCAGCGTCTCCTGGACCAGGTCCTCGGCCTCGTGCACCGATCCGCTCATCCGATAGCAGTGCGCCAGCAGCTCGCGCTGGTAGCGCTCGGTCAGGGCGGGGAAGTCGTCGAGCTCGGTGGTCACGGGAGTCCTCGTCGAGCGGGTCGCGGTGAGTGTGTCGGTCGTCGCGGTCATGGGCGATTCATGGACATGGGGCTGCCTCCTCCAGTCTGCCGTCAAGAGGCAGACCGGCCAACCGCCCCGAACTCATCGCCGCCCGCCCCTCGCGGTAGTCCGGTGCGCTTTGCCGCCCGGGGCGGCCGTCTGACCGGCAGACCGCACCGGACTACCGCGACGCGGTGCGGGCCTCCAGGGCGCGCAGGGCGAGCGGCGCGGCCAGGGCCCGGTCCTCGGGGACCAGGCCGACGCGGGTACGCCGGTCCAGCAGGTCCGCCGTGTCCGCGGCGCCCTCGTGGGTGACGCCGAAGACCAGCTCGGCGAGGGTGACCGGCACGTGCGGCGCGGCCGGGGCGAGCAGGGTGGCGTCGTCCAGCCCGGTCACCTCGCGGGCGGTCCGGAGCACGAGGTCGGCGTCGGTGCCGAAGCGGCGTACCAGCCGGGGGTCGGCGCCGCCGGTGGACACCAGCCCGGCCAGGGTCGTCCGGTCGGCTGCGCCGAGCAGGGGGAGCCGCGCGGTCCGGCACGGCCGGGCCGGCAGGCCCGCGGCCACCAGCGCCGCGTCGACGGCGTCCTGCGCCATCCGGCGGTAGGTGGTCAGCTTGCCGCCGACGACCGTGACCATGCCGTCCGGTGTGGTCAGCACCGCGTGCCGGCGGGACAGGTCGGCGGTGTCGTCGCCCTGGTGCGGTCCGGGGGCGCCGTCGAGCAGGGGCCGCAGTCCGGCGAAGGCACCGACCACGTCAGCCCGCGTGAGTGGTCGGGCCAGGGTCTGCGAGACCACGTCGAGGAGGAACGCGATCTCCTCCTCCGTCGGTTCGGGCACGTCCGGCACCGGCCCGTCGACCGGCTCGTCGGTGAGGCCGACGTAGACGGTGCCGTCGGGCTGAGGCAGTGCCATCACGAAGCGGCTGGTGCTGCCGGGGATCGGGGCGGTGATGCAGACCCGCAGCCCGGGCAGCGAGGCGCTCCGGAGCACCGCGTGGGTGCCGCGGCTGGGCCGCAGCCGCACGTCGGCGAGGTCGCCGGCCCAGACGCCCGCGGCGTTGACCACCATCCGGGCCGCGACGTCGGTCTCGAGCCCGGTCTGCTCGTCGCGCAGCCGGACGCCGGTGCCGCCGGCGGCCAGCACCCGGGCCCTGGTGCGCACGTGGGCGCCGTACGCCGCCGCCGTGCGCGCGATGGTCACGACCAGCCGGGCGTCGTCCTCGAGCTGCCCGTCCCAGCCGAGGATCCCGCCCCGGAGCCCGTCGACCCGCAGCCCCGGCGCCAGGGTCAACGCCTCCGTGGCGGAGATCCGGCGGGGTCGGGGCAGCGTCTCGCGGTGGGTGCGGGCGCCGATGCGCAGCAGGTCCCCGGCGCCGTACGCCGTCCGCATCAGGGCCGCGTGGCCCCGGCCGACCGACGCGTGCAAGGGCATCAACATCGGCAAGGCGTGGGTCAGGTGCGGGGCGACGGTCTCCATCAGGATGCGCCGCTCGACGGCGCTCTCGTGGGCGATGCCGACCTGGCCGTGGGCGAGGTAGCGCAGCCCGCCGTGGACGAGCTTCGACGACCAGCGCGAGGTGCCGAACGCGAGGTCGTGGGCGTCGACGGCGAGCACCGTCAGGCCCCGGCTCACGGCGTCGAGCGCGACCCCCGCCCCGGTGACACCGAGGCCGACGACGACCAGGTCGACCCGGTCGGGCAGGCCCGCGGTGCCCGCGGCGATCGTGGTCGGGGTCGTCATGGCCGGATCCCGCGGGACAGGATCGCCGCGAGCTCCGCGTCGAGGTCCTCCTCGGAGGTGGTGTCGTCGACCATCGTGTGTGCCGACAGGGCGAAGCCGTGGGTGGCGAGCAGCAGCGCGCGGGCGAGCACCTCCGGGTCGGCGTCGCGGACCTCGCCCTTGAGCCGGCCCCCGCGCAGCTGGTCGGCGACGAGGTCGAGGATCGCCTGCTGCGAGCGACCCCGGCGCGACAGCAGGTAGGGCAGCAGCAGCTGCGGGTCCAGCTCGACGATGCGGACGAACAGCTCGTTGGCACGCAGCGCCTGCACGGTGCGCAGCGCGGTGCCGACGACCCGCTCCACGGTGTCTCCCCCATCGGCGTCACCGGCGGCCTCGGCGACCACTCCGCCCCACTCGCGGGTCATCAGGTCGGCCAGCAGCTGGCCCATGTCGGACCAGGAGCGGTAGATCGTCATCCGGGACACGCCGGCACGGCGCGCGACCTCGGTCAGGGTGGTCCGGGTCCAGCCGACGTCGAGGATGCAGGCGCGGGCGGCGTCGAGGTAGAGATCCCGAGGTGACTGCTCGTTGTTACGAAGTGACGTCACATGTCACACTGTAACGCATGACCCGTGAGATGCACCCGCTCCGCTGGGGCGACCCGGCCGCCGCCTCCCCGCTGCCCGAGGGGGCCCGGGCCCTGGTCGAGGCGGTGTTCGGGCCGCCGCCGTCCTCCGGGAGTGAGCCGACACCGGGCGCGGTCCCGTCGTCCGCCCTGCCGGAGCCGGTGCTCGCAGCCCTCGCCGCCGTCGTCGGGGCCGAGCACGTCGTCACCGACGACGAGGTGCGCCGGCTCCGCACCCGCGGCAAGTCCACGCCCGACCTGCTGCGCGCCCGCGCCGGGGACCTCGTCGACGCGCCGGACGTGGTCGTCCGCCCGGCGGACCACGACGAGGTGGCCGGAGTGCTGGCCGTGGCGGTGGCGCACCACGCCGCGGTGGTGCCGTTCGGTGGCGGCACCTGCGTGACCGGTGGCCTGGCCGCGCGTCGCGTCGGCTTCGCGGGCGTGGTCAGCCTGGACCTGGGGCGCCTCGATCGCCTGCTGGCGGTCGATCCGGTGTCGATGACCGCGACCCTCGAGCCCGGCCTGCGTGGTCCCGAGGCCGAGGCGCTGCTGGCGGAGCACGGGCTGACCATCGGGCACTTCCCGCAGTCCTTCGAGCACGCCTCCATCGGCGGCTTCGCCGCCACCCGGTCCAGCGGCCAGGCCTCGGCGGGGTACGGACGCTTCGACGCCCTGGTCGTGGCCCTCACGGTCGCCACGCCCACCGGCACGATGCGGCTCGGCGTGGCCCCGGCGAGCGCGGCCGGACCGGACCTGCGCCAGCTGGTGCTCGGCTCCGAGGGCGCCTTCGGCGTGATCACCTCCGTCACCGTGCGGGTCAGGCCGGTGCCGGAGGTGAAGGTCTACGAAGGCTGGCGCTGGCCGTCGTTCGCCGACGGGATCACCGCCGCACGCGCGGTCGCCCAGTCGGGCCTGCAGCCCACCGTCCTGCGGCTCTCGGACGAGGCCGAGTCCGCGGTCAACCTGGCCGACCCGTCCGCGATCGCCGGGTCATCGGGAGGGGCGGACGGCGGCTGCCTGATGGTGGTCGGCTTCGAGGGCTCCGCGGACCGGGTGGCGGAGCGCCGCGCGGGCGTGACCGGGCTGCTCGCCGGCCTCGGTGGCACGGCGGCCGGCGAGGAGCCGGGCCGCGCGTGGGAGCACGGCAGGTTCCAGGCGCCGTACCTGCGGGACTCCCTCCTCGACCTCGGCGTCCTCGTGGAGACCCTGGAGACCGCGACGTTCTGGTCGGGGGCCGGCGACCTGTACGCCGGGGTGAAGGCCGCCCTGGAACGCGAGCTCGGCGCGGGTGGGGCGCCGGCGCTGGTGCTGTGCCACGTCTCGCACGTCTACGAGACGGGCTGCTCCCTCTACTTCACCGTGGCGGCCCGGCAGGCGGACGACGCACTCGCCCAGTGGCGGGTCGCCAAGGCGGCGGCGAGCGACGCGATCGTGGCCGCGGGCGCGACCATCACCCACCACCACGCCGTCGGCACCGACCACCGGCCGTGGCTGGAGGCCGAGATCGGGCCGGTCGGGGTCCGGGTGCTGCGCGCGGTGAAGGCGGAGCTGGACCCGACCGGCGTGCTGAACCCCGGGGTACTGATCGCCTAGTGGCCGGGCACTACGAACAGGCCGCGGTGAAGGTGAAGTCGCTGAGGAAGACCCATTGGTCGCCGCCGTTGGTGGCGCTCCAGTAGTCGACCGTGATGCTGGTGACCGGCGCGGCGTAGGTGACGGTGACGATGCCCGCGCTGCTGGTCTCGGCGAGGCTGGTGTTGTTGTTGGTGTAGTGCCACGCGTCGCCGAGGACGCCCGTGCCGAGAACCGTGGCCGGCTTGACCGCGCTGCGGGTGCCACTGAGCTCGATCTGGTCCCAGTAGTCGTTGTTGTTGCCGTTGTTGTTGTCGCTGTCGATGTCGGTGACCGTGAAGGACAGACCCGAGACCTCGCGGCTGAAGATGATCGTGACGGTCTGGCGGTTGGTGCGTCCGGACGAGATGTTGCTGTGCGAGAACGCGATGCCCTTCTTGCCCGCGCCGAGGCCACCGATGTTGGTGACGTTGGGGACGGTGAGGTTGGTCGCGTCGCGGGCGTCGGTACCTGCGGGGGTGCTGGAGAACGTCGCCGTGACCGGCGTGCCCGAGCCGCTCGTGACCGTCGCGGTGGCGACGGTCGACTGGACGTTCCCGACCTGGGTACGTGCCGTCATGGCCGAGGTGCCCCAGGTGATCTTGTACGGCGCGGTGCAGGCTGGCGACGCCGCGAACGCGGGCGCGGGCACCGACAGCAGCACGACCGGCACCGCCCAGGCGCCGGTCGCGACGACGGCGCGTCGGCTCGGGCGGTGGAGCTGGGCGCCGAGGGGCAGGGGGCGGTGGGGGGAGCGGGTGGGGGCAGGCACGGGGGGAGGCTCACTCTCGTGGGGGGTCTGGTTCCCGAGTCTTGGGGTCCGCGGCTGCCGCCCGTGGTGGTTGATGAATAAATCGTCCGTTCGGAGGAACGGAAGAGTGGCCGATCGGATGATGCGCATCCGGATCCCGTGCCTCGGGTTCCTCCACGAGGTCGGTGCCGGATCGGCAACAATGACCCCACCATGAGCGCCGCGGACAGAGGGGGGTACCCACAGCTGCCTCCGGGCTTCCGGTTCGGCACCAGCACCGCGGCGTACCAGATCGAGGGCGCCGCTGCCGAGGACGGCCGCGGACCCAGCATCTGGGACACCTTCACCCACGAGCCCGGCCGGGTGAAGGACGGATCGACCGGCGACGTCGCCTGCGACCACTACCACCGCTATCCCGAGGACGTCGCGTTGATGCGCGAGCTCGGCGCCGGTGGCTACCGCATGTCGATCTCCTGGTCCCGGGTCATCCCCGACGGTCGCGGGCGGCCCAACCAGCGGGGTCTGGACTTCTACGACCGCCTGTTCGACGAGCTCCTCGGGGCCGGCGTCGAGCCGATGGTGACGCTCTACCACTGGGACCTGCCGCAGGCCCTCGAGGACGACGGCGGCTGGCTCAACCGCGACACCGTGGACCGCTTCGCGGAGTACGCCGCCCTCGTCGGCGAGCGCTACGCCGATCGCGTCGAGCACTGGGTGCCGGTCAACGAGCCCAACGTGGCGACGTTCAACGGCTATGCCCTCGGCGAGCACGCGCCGGGCCGCACCATGAACTTCGACGCCATCTGCGTGGCCCACCACCTGCTGCTCGGCCACGGCCGGGCGGCCATCGAGCTGCGCCGGGCCGGCGCCACGAGCGTCGGCTGCGCCAACAACCACTCACCGATGTGGCCGGCCTCCGACGACCCGGCCGACGTCGGCACCACCAAGCTCTTCGACGCGCTCTGGAACGGCGTCTTCACCGAGGCGATGCTGCTCGGCCGCTACCCGCTCGACATCTACCCGCTCCTCGAGCCGTGGATCAAGGACGGCGACATGGCGACGATCCGTCAGCCCGTCGACTTCTACGGTGTCAACTACTACAACCCGCTCCGCGTCGCCGCGAACCTCGACCCCGAGTCCGACAACCCCTTCGAGTTCGTCGACCTGGTGGGGTACGAGACCACCGACTTCGGCTGGCCCGTCGTCCCCGACGCGCTGCGCGAGTGGCTGATCATCCTCCGCGCGCGGTACCGCGCCGCGCTGCCGCCGATCATCATCACCGAGTCCGGCTGCTCCTACGGCGCCGGCCCCGACGCCGACGGCGTGGTCGACGACCAGGCCCGCGTCGACTACCTCGACGCCCACCTGCGCGCGGTCGCCACCGCGATCCAGCAGGGCGTCGACGTCCGCGGCTACTACACCTGGTCGCTGATGGACAACTTCGAGTGGGCCGAGGGGTTCTCCCAGCGCTTCGGCCTGGTGCACGTCGACTTCGAGACCCTCGAGCGCACCCCGAAGAAGTCGTTCCACTGGTTCGCGGAGATGATCCGCGCGCAGGGCGCCTCCCAGGACCAGGCCACCGGCTGATTCTCTTGCGGCCTCGAGCTGCCGCTCGCCGGCCGACTTCGGTCGCCACCGACGCAGCATGCTCAGACGGAGTGCTTGCGGGACATCGTGGCCCGCACGGACTCCTCGTCGTACCGCTCGCCGAGCCACTCGAACATCGGGCGCAGCACGCTGGGGTCGGCGACGTAGTCGTCGAAGTGGACCCGGAAGGCGGCGTCACCGAGGCGGTCGGCGGTGTCGAGGAGGCGGCGCTCGATGGTGGCCAGGTGCTCGGACTTGTCCTCGCCCTTGGCCCACCACTTGCTCTTCAGCACGTCGGCGTGGTTGCGGGTGTTGACCAGGAAGCGGGCGCCGGGGAACACCTCGCGCAGCCACCCGACGTAGCCGTCGAGGTCGTCGTGCCGCCACCACCGGATCTCCTTGAACCCCGTCACCCGCGTGTCGCCCTTCGGGCGCAGCAACGTGTCGATGGCGAGCCGGCGGGCCCCGGCGATCGAGAGCGCGGGCGGGAAGTCGCCGATGCCGTAGAAGGCGTCGGTCTTGCGGCGCACCCGGTCGACCGGCCAGTGCTGGCTGCGCTTCACGCAGGTGGTGTGGAAGTCGTGCAGGAACCGCAGGGCGTCGTCGTTCTCGCCGCGGATCAGGTAGCCGGGGATGGTGTTGAGCAGGCCCATCAGGAGGGTGGAGCCCGACCGGCCGTAGGTCATCACGAAGATGTAGTCGAGGCCGCCGTCCGGTCCCCCGACGCCGTCGCGGAACCGCCGTACCCGGGCGCGGAGCCGCTCGATCTCCTCGCGCGCCTCGGCCAGCTGCTGCTCGTCGGAGGACGGTCCGTCGGACGACGCGCCTCCGGGGCCCGCTGACATGCCGCGAGTGTACGGTCGCCCCCCGCCCCTGGGTGTGCCGTAGCCTCGGCACAGAGGACCACTAGGCTGGTTCACCGGGTTCGGGGTGCCGTCCCGGACACGGGTGGAGGCCGGAGGCTGGTGGACACACCATGAGGAGCTCGCAGCCGCGGGTGCGCCGCAACGAGTGGGGGACCCTGCTCGTGCCTCCGCTGGGCCTGTGGCAGCCGCACCTGTCCGTGAGCATCGTGATGCCGGCGTACGGCGCGCACCAGACGCTGCCTCCCGTGCTCGCGGGGCTGGCGGCGCAGAGCTACCCCAGCCACCTCGTCGAGCTGATCGTCGTCGACGACGGCGCGCACGCGGGGCAGCCGCCCCTGGAGCTGCCGGAGATCCGGCCCGAGCACGCGCGCATCATCCGGGTCGAGGAGGGCTGGGGGCGGGCCAACGCCTGCCACCTCGGTGCGCTCGCCGCCGACGGCGACGTCATCCACTGGCTGGACGCCGACATGCTCCCGGAGCGCACCCACGTCGAGGCCCAGCTGCGCTGGCACCACGAGATCGACTACGCCGTCGTGCTCGGCCACAAGTGGTTCGTCGACCCGGCGCCGCTCGACGGCGTCGCGCCGGACGAGGTGCGGCGCGCGGTGCTCGAGGACCGGCTGCTGACGTACTTCCCGGGCGACATGCTGGAGCGGCACGAGTGGGTGGAGCGCTACTACGAGCGCTACGACGACCTGCGCACCATCGGGCCGCGCGCCTGCCGGATCAACGTCGGTGCGACGGCGTCGCTCACCCGCGAGCTCTACCTCGACTCCGGCGGCATGGACACCAGGCTCAAGCTCGGCGAGGACATCGCGCTGGGCTACCGGCTCGGCGAGGCCGGTGCGGTGTTCCTGCCGGACCGCGAGGCCCGCTCGTGGCACCTGGGCCGCACCCACGTGATGAAGCGTCGGGCCGAGGTCAACGACTACAACGACTGCTTCCTCTCCGACCGGCTGCCCGAGCTGCGCAACAAGCGCCGGGCCGGCCGGCTGTACGCCGTCCCCTACCTCGAGGTCGTGCTCGACACCACCGGTCTGCCCTACCCATCGGTGGTCGCGACGGTCGACGCGGTCCTCGGCGGCACCCTGCCCGACCTCGCGGTCACCCTCCTCGGCCGGTGGGGCGAGCTCGACGACACCCGCACCAACCCGCTCGACGACCCGATGCTCGACACCCGCCTGATCCAGGCGTCGTACGCCGGCGACCCCCGCGTCCACCTCGTCGAGGAGCTCTCCGAGGAGCGCAGCCCGGCCATGTTCCGGATGACGCTGGAGAACGCCGAGTGGGCGCCGACGGGCAAGACGCTCGCCCGGCTGCTCCACCACCTCGAGCGCACCCACCACGGGCTGCGGCTGGTGCAGATGCCCGACGGCAGCACGGCCCGCATCGAGCGCACCGCTGCGGTGTCGCGGGCTCGCCGGGTGATCAAGCAGGGCGAGTACCTCGACGACGTGCTCGACGAGCTGTTCGGCTCCTGGACCTTCGAGGCGGCCGAGGTCGGCTTCTGGCCCTGCCAGGAGGTGCCCCGGCCACGGATGCAGGGCACGGCCGGCGAGGCCGAGGACCCGGTGGCCGCGTGGGACCACGACGACGTGCCGGTCGCGCCGAGCCTGAAGAAGGCGTCGGACGCCGGGCCCGCGGCGCCGGCCCGTCAGCAGGAGGACGCCGCGCCACCGGCGCGGCCCGAGCCGGCACCCGTGACCTCCCTGCGCAGCCGGGTCGCGGCCCTGCTGGGCCGGCGCTGACCCAGCGCTGTCCGATCCAGGGACCGCGTACTTCGGTGTCGTTCCTGACCGTTGGTGACGGTTGCAACGACCACGAACGGTAGGAACACCCGGTCGACCGGGTGTTCTGCCCCCGTCCTCGACCACCGGGACGACGCGGGCGCTCAGTAGGGTGTCGGCATGCCCGCGACCGACGACATCGGGTCGACGAACCCCTCACCCGAGGCGGCGCTCGTCGTCCCGCCCCGGCGTCGGGTGGTGTTCGTGGTCGGCTCGGGGCGCAGCGGGACCAGCACCATGTCGGGTGCCCTGCAGACGCTCGGCATGCACGTGCCCCAGCCCGAGGTGGTCGCCGACGAGACCAACCCCAAGGGGTTCGGCGAGCCGCAGTGGGTCGTGGACCTCCACACCGAGCTGCTCCAGCGCTGCAACGTCGCGGTGTCCGACGCGCGGCCGGGCGCGTGGTTCGAGGCCGGCAAGCTCGCCAACGTGGAGCGGCTGCGCACCCGGCTGCACACCTGGCTGGACGAGCAGTTCGTCGAGGCCGCCGCCACCGGGGGCGGCCCCGAGCTGGTGGTGAAGGACCCGCGGCTGGCCTGGTTCCTCGGCCTCTGGCGGTCGGCGGCGCTGCGCTGCGAGGCCGCGCCGGCGTACGTGACCATGCTGCGTCCGGTCACCGAGGTGGTCGGCAGCAAGCAGCGCTACTACGCCACCCGTTTCGGCGAGATCGACCGGACCGCGGCGTGGGTGAACATGATGCTGCACACCGAGCGCGCGACCCGCGGGTCGGCGCGGGCCTTCGTCCGCTACGAGGACCTGCTGAAGGACTGGACGATCCCGCTCTTCGACATCGGCCAGCGCTTCGACCTGTTCGCCGTGAAGTCCGCCTCCGCCAACGACATCCGCCGGGTGCACCAGTTCATCGACCCGACCCTGCGCCGGGTGCAGCTCACCTGGGACGACGTCGACGTGCCGGCCCGGTTGCGCGACATCGCCGAGGAGAGCTGGCAGGCGCTCAACAAGCTGGCCGACGAGGGCGGCGACCGGCCCGACGTGCACGCGACCCTCGACGAGATGCGCTCGGCGTACGCCTCCTTCTACGAGGAGGCCGAGGCGATCGCCTCCTCGACCGCCCTGGCCTCGCGCCGCGAGGGCTACGCCGACGGCGCCGCCGGCCGCCCGCCGATGGGCGAGGGCGCGCGGGGAGCGGACCGGATCCCGCACGGCCTCCGGGCCCTGGTGCCGGCCTCCGCCCGGCGCGGGATCCGCAAGGCCATGGGTCGCGAGCGATAACCCCGATGCCTGACATCTCGTGCCTGGAGGGGTACGCCGAGTACGACGTGCGCTGGCCCTGGCGGTACGACGCCCCGACGCCGGGGCTCACCTGCGTGTTCCGGGTCAAGAACGAGGCCCGCAACCTGCCGTGGGTGCTGCCGCCGATGTTCGAGGCCGTGCAGCACGTGGTGCTCGTCGACAACCAGTCCGACGACGGCACCGCCGAGGTGGCCCAGCAGGTCGCGGAGTCGGTGGGCGCGGCCGACCGCTTCACGCTGGCGTCGTACCCGTTCCGCGTCAGCCGCGCCGGCGCCGAGCACCTGACCACCCCGCCCGACTCGGTGCACTCGCTGACGCACTTCTACAACTGGTCGTTCGCGCAGGTGCGCACGACGTACTCCATGAAGTGGGACGGCGACATGGTGCTGACCCGCGAGGGCGTCGCCTACCTCGCCGACCTCTCGTGGCAGCTCGAGGACTCCGGTGCCGTGGTGGCGATCCCGCGGCACCCGTTGTCGATCGTCAGCGAGTCGGAGGCGTGGATCGACCTCGGCTACAAGTTCCTCGAGCCGTGGGTCTACCCGATGGGTCCGGAGTTCACGTTCGTGAAGGCCTTCGAGTGGGAGGTGCGCGAGTTCCCCGACACCTCCGAGCGGATCGTGGCCCCCGAGGGCCTGTGCGTGGAGCTGAAGTGGTTGGACGCCGACGAGTTCGCGCACTGGAGCTCGGCCGGCGACTTCGACCGGGCGCGGGCGCCCCGCAAGGCCCGGGAGTGGGACGTGTACACGGCGCTCGCGGAGGGCCGCGGCGAGGAGGTCCCCGGACTGGTGCGGATCGAGGCCCCGCAGGGCGTGCACGTCGTCGACCACGTGACCAACACCTGGCTCGCGCGGGCCGAGCGTCCGCTCGTGCGGCGGTTGCCGTCCTGGGCCCCCGTCGATGGCTGAGCCGCGGCCGGAGGCGCTGCCGGAGCCGGTCCGCGCCTTCCTCGAGCAGCCGGGCGAGCAGGTCGTGCTGGCCACGCGGCGGTGGCGGTACCTTGACGTCGGCGCCCGGCCGGCAGCGGTCGTGCCCCTCCCCGCGCCCGAGCTGGCCGGCAAGTACGCGCGGGTGCTCGTCACGGTCGCCGACCGCGCGGACCTGCGAGCTGCGGTGCTCCCCCACGCCGTGCGCGCCGCCGTCGTCGCGGTGTGGGTGGCCACGCTGCCATCGTCACCCGGGCTGGTGCCGCGGCCGGAGTGGCCGCCGTTGAAGGCGTTCCGCACCCAGCCGGTCGCCGACGGCTACCTCGTGGTGGCCCGGTTCGAGCAGCCGGTGCGCGCCGCCAACGTCGTGCGCGAGCTCGGGCGACTGTCGGTGTGGCCGGCCGTGGGCAGCGCCGCCGGCCTGGTCGTCGACGACGGCTCGGGTCCCGTCGAGCCGTTCGAGGACCGCGACGTGCCGCCCGACGTGGTCCGTTACGAGATCGCCGGGCCGCTGGCCGAGCACCACGTGACGGGCCGGTCGCCGAGGCGGGTGGCGCCTGACCTACCTGGTCTTCGACGAGCGGGTCTTCAACCCGATCGGCTTCGAGACCGTGGTGGACGGACCGGTCGTCCCGCTCGCCACGCTCCGGGGCGAGCGTCCCTCCGAGGCGCTGGTCCGCTCGCTGCGCTCCGCGGCCGGGGTGACCGGTCGCATCGAGGAGCCGGGGGACGCCGCGCTCGCGGCCGTCCTGTCGATGGCCGGTGTCCCGGTCGTGCTGGAGGACTCCGAGGTACGGGTCGACCTGGCCGACCCGTCGGCACGCGAGGAGCACTCGGTGAGGCAGCGCCGCATGGCGCACGCCACCTGGTCGACGGCGGCCTGGCGACGGCGGACGGCCGAACGGATCGGCGTACGCGTGGCCGCCGAGCCGTCGGTGAGCGTCGTCCTGGCCACGCGTCGCCCCGAGATGCTCGGGTTCGCGCTGCGGCAGGTACGCCGGCAGCGCGGCGTCGACCTGCAGCTGGTGCTGGCCACGCACGGGTTCGAGCCGGACGCGGGGGAGGTACGCGAGCACGGGCCGGAGCGGGTCGTGGTCCGGCCGCAGGACTCCTCGGTGCTGTTCGGCGACGTGCTGAACGCCGGCGTCCAGGCGGCCGACGGTGACCTCGTGCTCAAGATGGACGACGACGACTGGTACGGCCGCGACTTCGTCGCCGACCTCCTGCTGGCCCGCTCCTACTCCGGCGCCGAGATGGTCGGCACCCCTGCCGAGTACCACTACCTGGCCGAGAGGGACGTCACCGTGCGGCGCGGTCACCAGGCCGAGCGGTACGCGCCGTTCATCGCCGGCGGCACCATGCTCGTCGAGCGCGGGCTGCTCCGTGAGGTGGGCGGGTTCCGGTCGGTGCGTCGGTACGTCGATGCGCAGCTGATCGCCGCCGTGCAGCGGGCCGGCGCGGCGACGTACCGCACCCACGGCCTGGGCTACCTGCTGCGCCGCAACGCCAGCGGCCACACCTGGCAGGTCGACCTGGACTACCTCCTCGACCCCTCCCGGGTCGCCGAGATCCGCCCCGGGTTTGCTCCCTCAGCCCTCCTCGAGGTCGACGAGGTGGACCGCCCCTGATCGGTGGTCGAGGAAGGCGCGCTAGCGCCTGTCACGAGACCCCGTCACAGGTCCGCGGTCCTCTCACCGGGTCTCGTGACGGTTGCTACGCAACCTCCTCGACCGACGGAGCTTCAGTGGCGGCCGAGGCCGCGGGCGGTCCAGCCGGCGGCGCGCCAGGCGGACAGGTCGAGCACGTTGCGGCCGTCGAGGAGCCGCGGGCGGGCGACGACGGCGGAGACGGCGTCGATGTCGACCTCGCGGAACTCCGGCCACTCCGTCATGTGCATGAGGAGGTCGGCGTCGCGGCAGGCGTCGACCGGGTCGGTGGCGTAGCGCATCGTCGGGAACGCCGCCCGGGCCGTGTCCCCGGCCTTCGGGTCGTAGATGGTGACCGCCGCGCCGCGCAGGTGCAGCTGGCCGGCGATCGAGAGGGCGGGGGAGTCGCGGACGTCGTCGGTGCCGGGCTTGAAGGCGGCGCCCCACACGGCGATCCGGGCCCCGTCGAGCGAGCCGCCGATCATCGCCGTGGCCACCTGGACGGTGCGCTCACGCTGGTGCTGGTTGATGGCGTCGACCTCGCCGAGCAGGCTCATCACGTGCTCGACGCCGAGCTCGCCGGCGCGGTGCTGGAAGGCGCGCAGGTCCTTCGGCAGGCAGCCGCCGCCGAACCCGATGCCGGCGCCGAGCATCTTGCGGCCGATCCGGTCGTCGTACCCGATCGCGTCGGCCAGCGCGACGACGTCGGCGCCCGCGACCTCGCAGACCTCCGCGACGGCGTTGATGAAGGAGATCTTGGTGGCCAGGAAGGAGTTGGCGGTGACCTTCACCAGCTCGGCGGTCGGGTAGTCGGTGACGACGACCGGCATGCCGTGGTCGATGACCGGCGCCAGGAACTCCCGCAGCCGCTTCTCGGTCGTCTCGTTGCGGACGCCGAGCACGATGCGGTCGGGCCGCAGGGTGTCCTCGACGGCGAAGCCCTCGCGCAGGAACTCGGGGTTCCAGGCGAGGTCCGCGTCGACGCCCTCGGGTGCGAGGGCGGCGAGGCGCACGGCCATCCGCTCGGCGGTGCCGACCGGGACGGTCGACTTGCCGACCAGGATCGGCGAGCCGACCAGGTGCGGGGCGAGGTGCTCCACGGCGTACTCCACCTGGCTGGTGTCCGCGCCCAGCCCGTCGGCGCGCTGCGGGGTGCCGAGGCAGAGGAAGTGGATCTCGCCGAACGCCGCCGCCTCCTCGTAGGAGTCGGTGAACCGCAGCCGGCCGGAGGCGACGTGGCGGGCCAGCATCTCGGCTAGCCCCGGCTCGTAGACCGGCGCGATGCCCTTCTGGAGCTGCGCCAGCTTCTCGGGGTCGAGCTCCACGCCGAGCACCTCGTAGCCGAGCTCGGCCATGCACGCGGAGTGGGTGGACCCGAGGTAGCCGCACCCGATCGTCGTCGTCCTCACGGAGGTCACCCTAGGAGACCGCTGAACGATCTCGCCCGTCGCGAGCGTCGTCCGGTGCGTGCGATGGCAAGGCGGAGGAGCGATGGCGTCCTTGGGTGGCCGTCGAGTCTCCGACAACGCAGCCAGCGTGCGTGCCGGGCGGCGCGCAGTAGGGCATGGGTCGTTCAGCGGTCTCCTAGGGACTTGGGGTGCCGACGGCCGAGGCGAGGCGGTCGACGATCGCACCGAGCCGGTCCGCCGACGTCGCCATGTTGAGCCGCGCGTGGCCGGGCAGGCCGGGCTGGAAGTTCTGGCCCGGGGCCAGCCGCAGCCCGTGAGCCAGGGCCGGGCCGGCGAGGTCGTCGACGCCCGCGGCCCGAAGGTCCAGCCACGGCAGGTACGTCGCCTCCATCGGCCGCATCCGCGCCATGGGCAGCCGCTCGGCGAGCAGCTTGCCGAGCAGGGTGCGCTGCTCGTCCAGTCGCTGGACCAGCGCCGCGATCCAGGGGTCACCGTCGGTGTAGGCCGCCACGGCCGCGACCATGCCGAGCGGCGAGTAGAGGTTGTTCTCGGGTAGCGGCACCGTCCGCAGCCGCTCCTGCTCGGCCGGGTCGAGGGTGACCACCAGGGCGCAGTGCAGGCCCGGGGTGTTGAACGCCTTCGACGGGCTGGTGACCAGGATCGCCGACGGGTCGACCGCGAGGTACGGCGTGAACGTCGCGCCCGGCAGCACCAGCGGCCCGTGGATCTCGTCCACGACCACCCGGACCCCGTGGCGGCCGGTCAGGTCGCGCAGCGCCTCCAGCTCGGCCCGGGTCCAGACCCGGCCGAGCGGGTTGTGCGGGCTGCACAGCACCAGCGTCCGGGCGCCCGCGGCGAACGCCCGCTCGAGGGCGTCGAGGTCCAGGGTCGCCGTGTCGGCGTCGGGGTCGGTCACCACCGGCACCAGCTCGCGGCCGGCCACGGCGACCACCTCGCGGAACGGCGGGTAGCACGGCAGCGGCACCACGACCGGCCCCGGTGGGCACAGCACGTCGAGCGCCAGCCGGATGCCGCCGATCACGTCGCCGGTGACGACGGTGGCATCGGACGGCACCGACCAGTCCCAGTGACGGTCGGCGAACGCCGCGAAGGCGGCGCCGACCCCGGCGTCGCCGTCGGGCGGGTATCCCGTCATCCCGCGCCGTACGGCGTCCACCACCGCGTCGCGGACCACGGGCGCGGGAGCGAAGTCCATCTCCGCGACGTAGGCGGGGATCACGCCCGGCTCGACCGACCCCCACTTCTGCGGCAATGCCACCCGGGCCTCGTCGTCGCTGAGGTCCCGGATCAGGTCGAGGGTCACCAGTCCACCGTAGGGGGCGCCGAACCAGGACCGGTCGCGAAGCGTCTCTATGAGAGACTGGCGGGCGCACGGTCCGCCGGACGCCGCGCCGCCGGACCCGTCGATGAACACAGGGGAGGTGCCGGACACATGGGTGTCCAGCCACAGCAGAGCACGACCGTCGACCCGTCGACGATCAACTCGGGCGACTCGGAAGCCTCGGGCACGCTGCCCATCACCTTCGCCCTCGTCGGCGTGCAGAAGGCCGCCACGAGCACGATCGCCTTCTACCTGCTCCGGCATCGCCACGTCGTCGCGTGGCGAGCGCAAGGAGCGGCACTTCTTCGACAAGGACTTCCTCGACTGGGACAACCCGGACTACTCCGGATACAGCTCTCCCCGTCGTACGCCGCGTCAGAAGATCGCCGGCGACTACACCCCCGCCTACCTCTTCTGGCCGGGGGCGCTGCAGCGGATGCACCGCTACAACCCCGACATGAAGCTGATCGCGAGCTTCCGCGACCCGATCGAGCGGGCGTTCTCGCAGTGGCAGATGGACTACGCCCGGCACGAGGGCTTCCCGCAGTTCGCGCAGGCGATCGCGCAGGACACCTTCGAGACCATCCCCGAACGGGTGCCCGAGGACTGGCAGCCCGGTGACCTGCGCAAGCGCGCCCTGGTCACCCGAGGGTTGTACGGCGCACAGCTCGAGCGGGCGTTCGCGACCTACCCCGAGCGCTCGCGGTGGCTGCTGCTGGACTTCCTCGACGTGGTCACCGACCGCGACACCCTGCTCGAGACGCTGACCGACTTCCTGGAGATCGGCCGGTTCCAGGAGCCGCCCGCGCCCCAGGCCAAGAACGCCAGCCCCGACGTCGACGCCCGCCCGCCGATGGCCGACGACATGCTCCGGCTGGCCGAGCGGTTCTCCACCGACCTGCCGCTCTTCGAGAAGCTGTCCGGCATCGACACCTCCCGCTGGGCCACCTCCCGCATCCTCGCCGGCACCCTGGACCCCGCCGAGCTCGCCGAGAAGCTCGGCAAGAAGGCCGGCCTGATCAAGTAGTCCGGCACCGCTGGTCGAGGAGGTCGCGCAGCGACCGTCACGAGACCCGGACGCCCGCTGGTCGAGGAGGTCGCGCAGCGACCGTCACGGACCCGGCGAGAGGTCGGCGGTCCGGTCACGGGGTTTCGTGACGGGACTTCGTCCCTCCTCAACCACCGGTGAGCCGGTCCGCGGAACCCTCGCTGGTCGAGCCGGGCGAGCCCTGGGCGAGCCCGTGTCGAGACCCGGTGACATGTGGCCGGTCCGGACACGAGGTCTCGAGACGCGTCGCGCGGCACCTCGCACGCTCGGTGCCACGCCGAGCGCTCCTCGACCTGACCGCGTCATCCTGGGCACTCGCAGGCTCGTGCCCAGGGGCGGTCACAGGGACGCGGCGACCCGGGTGCCCTGCTCGATGGCCCGCTCGGCGTCCAGCTCGGCGGCGAGGTCGGCGCCGCCGATGAGGTGCCGGCCGGTGGTGTTGCCGGTGGCGACCAGGCCGTCGTACAGCCCGCGCACCGACTCCTGGCCGGCGCAGACGACCACGGTGTCGACCTCGAGGACGCGCGGCGTCGCCGTCGACGGTGACGTGGAGGCCCGCGTCGTCGACCCGCTCGTAGACCACCCCGCTGACCAGCGCGACGCCCGACTGCCTGAGCACCGCGCGGTGCGCCCAGCCGGAGGTCTTGCCGAGGCCGATGCCGATCGGGGTGTGCTTGCGCTGCAGGAGCGTGACCTCGCGCTGCGGTGGCGCGCGGCTTGGGCTCGGTCAGGCCGCCGGGATGCAGGGCCGGGTCGCCGACGCCCCAGTGCGCCATCCACTCGTCGAGGTCCTCCTCGTGGTCGTGCACCAGGAAGTGCGCTGACGTCCACGCCGATGCCGCCGGCAGCCGATCACGGCCACGCGACGTCCCGCGACGACCCGCCCGCTGAGCACCTCGGCGTACGACGCCACCGACGGGTGGTCGATGCCGTCCAGGTCGGGCACCCGCGGGAGCACGCCGGTCGCGACCACGACGTCGTCGTACAGCGCCAGGTCGGCGAGCGTGGCCTCGGCACCGAGCCGGACGTCGACGCCGAGCACCTCGAGCCGGCGGCCGTAGTAGCGCAGCGTCTCGGCGAAGTCCTCCTTGCCGGGCACCGCCATCGCGAGCCGGAACTGCCCACCGATCGCGTCGGCCTTCTCGAACAGCGTGACCGCGAAGCCGCGCTCGGCCGCGGACACCGCGGCGGCCAGCCCCGCCGGCCCGGCGCCGACCACCGCCACGCGTGGCGGCCGCGCCGCCGTGGGCAGCGGCAGCAGCACCAGCGACGTCTCGCGGCAGGCGCGCGGGTTCACCAGGCAGGAGGCGGTCTGGTTGCTGAACACGTGGTCCAGGCAGGCCTGGTTGCAGCGCGATGCAGGTGTTGATCTCGTCGGCGCGGTCCTCGGCAGCCTTCGCGACGAAGTAGGGGTCGGCCAGCAACGGCCGGGCCATCGAGACCAGGTCGGCCTCGCCGGTCGCCAGGATCTCCTCGGCCATCTCCGGGCGAGTTGATCCGGTTGGAGGCGCACACCGGCACCGAGACCTCGGCCTTCAGCCGCGCGGTCAACGAGCGCCAGGCGCCCTGCGGGACCTGGGTGATGATCGTCGGCACCCGGGCCTCGTGCCAGCCGATGCCGGTGTTGAGCACCGTGACGCCGGCGTCCTCGAGCCGGTGGGCGAGCGCCACGACCTCGTCCCACGTCTGGCCGTCGCTCGACCAGGTCGAGCAGCGAGATCCGGTAGACGATCGGGAAGCCCTCGGGCACCACCTCGCGCGCCCGGCGCACGATCTCGACCGGGAAGCGCATCCGCCGTTCGCGCGGTGCCGCCCCAGTGGTCGGTGCGGTCGTTGGTGCGGGCGGCGAGGAACTGGTTGATCAGGTACCCCTCCGAGCCCATGATCTCGACGGCGTCGTACCCCGCCTTGCGGGCCAGCGCGAGCGGTCGTCGCGAACGCCGACGCGGTGTCGTCGACGCCCTTGGTCGACAGCGCGCTCGGTCTTGAACGGCGTGATCGGCGACTTCTTCGTCGAGGCGCTGACGCTGAACGGGTGGTAGCCGTAGCGGCCCGCGTGCAGCACCTGCAGCGCGATCGCGCCGCCCTCGGCGTGCACGGCGTCGGTGAGGTCGCGGTGCCGCATCGCCTGCAGCCGGGTGGTCATCTCGGCGGCGAACGGCTTGAGCCAGCCGCGCCTGGTCGGCGCGTACCCGCCGGTGACGATCAGGCCGACCCCGCCGCGGGCCCGCTCGGCGGCGTACGCCGTGAGCTGCGGGAGGTGCCAGGGCCTGGTCCTCGAGGCCGGTGTGCATCGAGCCCATCACCACGCGGTTGCGCAGCGTCAGGTCGCCGAGGGTGACGGGCTCGAGCATGCGGGGGTACCGGCTCACGTCGGCCAGTGCACCGGACGCGCGTACGGCGAGGCAACGGTCGCGCGTGGTGAGACGCCTCACGTCCCTGGGCATGTACCCCTGGGGGGTATATGGTCCGGTGTCATGACGAGCTCGTGGCGGACGGCGATCACCGCGACCCTGCACTGCCTGACCGGCTGCGCGATCGGCGAGGTGCTGGGCATGGTGCTGGCGACGTGGTGGGGCTGGGCGACCCTCCCGAGCGTGCTGCTGTCCGTGGTGCTGGCCTTCTTCTTCGGCTACCTGCTGACCTTCACGTCGGTCCGCCGCGCCGGCCTGGACACGCGGGCGTCGGTGCGGACGGCGCTCGCGTCCGACACCGTCTCCATCACCACGATGGAGGTCGTCGACAACCTGTTCCTGGTGCTGGTGCCCGGCGCCATGGCCGCCGGCCTCGCGACCGGGCTGTTCTGGTGGTCGTTGGCCGCCTCGCTCGCGGTGGCCTTCGTGCTCACGGTCCCGGTCAACCACTGGCTGATCTCCCGGGGCAGGGGCCATGCCGTGATGCACGAGCTGCACGGGCACGGCGGGGCCGGACAGCACACGCACCACTGACGGATCGCTCCGCCGGGACCGCCCCCGCTCCGCCCGTCCGAGGGCGCAGGCAGACGGGAAAGTCAGCAAGGCGGGTCTACTATCCACGCATGCGAATCCGGCGTCATCTGCTGGCCCTCGGGATGGCCCCCGCCCTGTTGTCCGCCCTGTTCCTCGCCGCCGGGTGTGCTCCCGTCGACAGCAGCACCGCGACCGACGGCCCGCAGCTCGACGGGGACCGCCTCGACGGACGCCGACCCGGCCGCCTGCGCCGCCGACGCCGTCCGGACCGCCGGGCACGCTGACCATCGGCACCGACTCGCCGGCGTACGACCCGTGGTTCGCCAAGAACGACCCCACCAACGGCGAGGGCTTCGAGTCCGCCGTCGCGTACGCCGTGGCGGAGAAGCTCGGCTTCACCGGCGACCAGGTGCAGTGGACCAAGGTGCCGTTCAACTCGTCGTACGCGCCCGGCAAGCAGGGCGCTTCGACTTCGACATCAACCAGATCTCGATCACGCCCGAGCGGGCGCAGGTCGTGGACTTCTCCGACGGCTACTACTCGGCCGCGCAGGCCGTGGTCGCGCTGAAGGGCCCGGACGCGGACGAACGTCACCAGCGTCGAGCGAGCTGAAGGGCCTGCAAGCTCGGCGCGCAGACCGGCACCACCTCGCTGACCGCGATCCGCGACGTGATCAAGCCCGACTCCGACCCGATGGTCTTCAAGGACACCAGCGCGGCCAAGCAGGCGCTGCTCAACGGCCAGGTCGACGCGATCCTCGCCGACCTGCCGACCGCTTTCTACATCACGGCCGTGGAGATCCCGAAGAGCACGATCGTCGGACAGTTCCAGGCCGCCAGCGGCAGCAGGAGGAGTTCGGGATGCTCTTCGAGAAGGGCTCGCCCGCTGGTGGCGTGCGTCAACCAGGCGCTGGCCGCGCTGCGCGAGGACGGCACCCTCGACTCGATCCGAGCAGCGCTGGCTCAGTCCGACGTCGCCGACGTCCCCGTCGCTGCAGCTGACCGCGCGCGGCTGACGTTGACGTCGACTCGACGGCTGGCGACGCCGCAGCGCCACGCCGAGGCGGCAGCGCGGACGCGCTGCGCCGTCGGCATGCGGCCGCGCGTCGCGCCGCCAGGTCGCGACCGCTCGCCGACGGTCGTCGGTGCTCGGCGCTGCTCGTGGTCGGCTGCTGGTGCCGACGACCTCGCCCGGGCTGGCCGCGGGTGAAGGAGACCTTCTTCTCCTGGGACGACGCGAAGGCGTCGTTCCCCGACGTCATCAAGGGCTTCGGCCTGAACGTGCTGCTGTTCCTGATCGCCGAGCCGCTGATCCTGGTGCTCGGGCGCGCTGGTCGCGGTGGTCCGCTCCACGACGTGCGGCGGCGCTGTTCCCGCTCCGGTTGCTGGCCGTCTTCTACACCGACCTGTTCCGCGGGGTACCGACCCTGCTGGTGGTGATCCTGGCCGGCTTCGGCGTCCCGGCCCTGCAGCTCCAGGGGATCACCAACGACACGTTCTGGCTGGGACTCGTCGCGCTGGTGCTGTCGTACGGCGCGTACGTCGCGGAGGTCTTCCGCGTCCGGCATCGACTCGATCCACCCCTCGCAGGTCGCCAGCGCCGACGCGCTGGGGCTCTCGCACGGGCAGGCGATGCGGTACGTCGTGCTCCCGCAGGCGACCCGGCGCGTCGATACCGCCGCTGCTCAACGACTTCATCTCGCTGCAGAAGGACACCGCGCTGCTGTCGCGCGATCTTCGTCTTCGAGGCGCTGTTCGCCGCGCAGGACTACGCGGCGTACAACTTCAACTACACCCCGATCGTCGTGGTGGCCGTGCTGTTCGTGGCGCTGACGATCCCGCTGGCGCGGTTCACCGACTGGCTCGGCCGCCGGATGATGCGCCGCGAGCGGGCAGGTGCGCGATGACGGAAGCGGGGCACGAAGACGTCGTGCTGCGCGCCGAGGGCGTGCGCAAGGCGTACGGCGACAAGGTGGTGCTCCGCGACATCGACCTGGTCGTCGAGCCGCACGACGTGGTCTGCCTGATCGGGTCCTCGGGCTCCGGCAAGTCCACCCTGCTGCGCTGCCTGGACCTGCTGGAGGACGTCGACGACGGCGGCGATCTGGTTCGAGGGCGAGGACATCTCCGACCCGCGGGTCGACGCCCGCGCCGTGCGGAGCGGATGGGCATCGTCTTCCAGGCCTACAACCTGTTCCCGCACCTGACCGTGCTGGACAACCTGACCCTCGCGCCGCGCAAGGTGCACGGCCTGCGACGGGCCACGGCGGAGGCCAGGGCCCGCGAGCTGCTCGGCGACGTTCGGGCTGGCCGACAAGGCCGACGAGCACCCCGACCGGCTCTCCGGCGGCCAGCAGCAGCGGGTCGCGATGGCGCGCGCGCTGGCCACCGACCCGGCGCTGCTGCTGCTCGACGAGGTGACGGCCGCCCTGGACCCCGAGCTGACCGGCGAGGTGCTCGACGATCATGCGCCGGCTGGCGGCCGGCGGGCACCACGATGGTGCTCGCCACCCACGAGATGGCGCTTCGCCCGCGACGTGGCCACGAAGGTCTGCTTCCTCCACGACGGCGCGATCCTCGAGCAGGGCACCGCCCGCCGAGATCTTCGAGTCCCCGCGCGAGGAGCGCACCCGGCAGTTCCTGCGCCGCGTGCTGCCGCCGACCTCCGACAGGTAATCCGCGGCACGGAATCCCGTGAATCATGGTCCCCCCAGACGTGGCGCAGTTCCTCCCCGGCCCGAACCCTCACGCCAGCCTGCAGTTCCGAACTTCGGTGTCGTTCTTGCCGCTTTGTACCGGTTGCAACGGTCACGAAGGGTCGGAACACCCGGTCGACCGGGTGTTCCGCCCTTCCATGGCAGCATCCCCACATGAGCATCGCGCTGGGGGAGGGCACCGGGCCGCTGCGCGGCGTCCGGGTCGTGGAGCTCGCCGGGATCGGGCCGGGGCCGCACGCCTGCATGATCCTGGCCGACCTCGGCGCCGACGTGATGCGCATCGACCGCCCCGGCGGGCAGCCGCTGACCGGCGGGTCGCGGGACTTCCTCAACCGCGGCCGGCCGAGCGTCGCGCTCGACCTCAAGCACCCCGACGGCGTGGCGACGGTGCTCCGCCTCGTCGAGACCGCCGACGTGCTCGTCGAGGGGCTGCGGCCCGGAGTCACCGAACGGCTCGGGCTCGGGCCCGACGACTGCCTGGACCGCAACCCGCGGCTGGTCTACGGCCGGATGACCGGGTGGGGCCAGACCGGCCCGTTGGCGCAGGACCGCCGGCCACGACCTCAACTACGTCGCGGTCGCGGGGGCGCTCTTCGGACTGGGCCAGGACCCGGCCCGGCCGCACTTCCCGACCAACCTGGTCGGCGACTTCGGCGGCGGGTCGACGTACCTCGTCATCGGGCTGCTCGCCGCCCTGCTCGAGGCCCGGGTCTCGGGCGAGGGGCAGGTGGTCGACGCCGCGATCGTCGACGGCACCGCTCACCTCAACGCCATGACCGCGAGCCACCTGGCCAGCGGGATGGCGACCGGAGCGCCGCGCGGCGAACCTCCTCGACGGCGGGGTGCCGTTCTACGACCTCTACGAGACCG
>CAVZFO010000004.1:0-144230 GCA_963774575.1 uncultured Actinomycetota bacterium
CAGTCCGGCCCCGTTGGCCGTCTCGCTTGTCCCACGAACGCATCACCTCGGATCCGACAGGTGTTGCCGGACACGATGGGCCATCAGTCCCAGCGGCCCTGGCGCCCCTGCTTGGTCTGCACCCCGGCGCTTCTTCTCGGCGAGCCGTCGCTCCTTCGAGCCGCTGGGTCGGCCTGGTGGGGCGGCGCTTGCGCGGCGGCGGTGCGGCCGCCTCCCGGAGCACGTCGACCAGTCGCTCGCGGGCGGCGCGGCGGTTGGCCAGCTGGGTGCGGTGCTCGCTCGCCGCGATGGTGAGCACGCCGTCGACGAGCCGGCGTCGCAGCCGTTCGAGCAGCCGCGCCCGGATCGTCGGACCGATCCCGGGCGCGTTCGCGACGTCGTACGACAGCTCGACCCGGCTGTCGGCGGTGTTCACGCCCTGCCCGCCCGGGCCGCCCGACCGGGAGAAGCGCTCCTTCAGGTCGCCCTCCTTGACGGTCAGGGAGCGGTGACGACGAGGTCGTCGTCAAGGGCCAGTGGACGGCGTTCGGTACTCCGGTGCGTTTGACCGGCTGAAGGGCGTCGACCGGCTGACGCACCGGACTATCCAGCGCGTCGGGCAGGGTCAGGCCCAGGCGGTGCGCAGCTCGTCGAGCGGGATCGAGAAGGCGCCCTCGACGGTGAGCGCGTCGCCGCCGGTGGTGCCGAGCGCGGCGCAGCGGCACGCCGAGGGCGCCGGCCATCGCCTCGAGGGCGCCGGCGTCGTCGGGCGGCACGGTGACCAGCACAGCGGGCCGCGGACTCGGAGAAGAGCTGCGACGAACGAGTCGTCCGGCTCGGCCCCGACGTGACGCCGACGCCGTTGCGCAGGGCGGCCTCGGCCAGCGCCTGGGCCAGGCCGCCGTCGGACAGGTCGTGCGCGGAGGTGAGCAGCCCGACGCGTCGTGCAGCAGCGACGCCAGCGCGCGCTCGGCCAGCAGGTCGACGACCGGCGGCCGCCCGCCGAGGTGGCCGTGCACGACGTGCGCCCACTCCGAGCCGGAGAGCTCGTCGCGGGTCTCGCCCAGCAGGTAGACCGGCTCGCCCTCGGCGCCGAAGCGCCGACGGCGTGCGGCGGCGTACGTCCTCCATCACGCCGAGCACGGCGACGACGGGCGTGGGCAGGATGGCGGTCTCGCCGGTCTGGTTGTAGAGCGACACGTTGCCGCCGGTGACCGGGATGCCGAGCTCGAGGCAGCCGTCCTTGAGGCCGCGGCAGGCCTCGGCGAACTGCCACATCACGTCGGGGTCCTCGGGCGAGCCGAAGTTGAGGCAGTCGCGAGACGGCGATCGGCGTGCGCGCCGCCGGTGGCGACGTTGCGGTAGGCCTCGGCGAGCGCCAGCTGCGCGCCGGCGTACGGGTCGAGCTTGGCGAACCGGCCGTTGCAGTCGGTCGCCACCGACGACGCCGAGGCCGGTCTCCTCGTCGACGCGGATCATCCCGCTGTCGCTGGGCTGGGCGAGCACGGTGTCGCCGCGGACGTAGCGGTCGTACTGGTCGGTGATCCACGACTTGTCGCAGAGGTTCTCGGCTGGCGACCAGGCGCAGCACCGTCGCGCGCAGCTCCTCGCCGTTCACCGGGCGGGCGCAGCCGCTCGGCGCCGTCGGCCTGGAGGGCGTCCTGCCAGTCGGGGCGCGCGAAGGGGCGGTGGTACGTCGGTCCGTCGTGCGCCACCGAGCGGGGCGGTACGTCGACGACCTGCTCGCCGTGCCAGTCGATCCGCAGCCGGCCGGTGTCGGTGACCTCGCCGACGACGACGGCCTCGACGTCCCACTTGGCGCAGATCGCCAGCACGCTGGTCGACGTCGTCGGGCTCGACGACGGCCATCATCCGCTCCTGCGACTCGCTCATCAGGATCTCCTCGGGCGCGAGCGAGGAGTCGCGGAGCGGGACCCGGTCGAGCTCGACGTGCATGCCGCCGTCGCCGGCGCTGGCCAGCTCGGAGGTCGCGCAGGAGAGGCCGGCGCCGCCGAGGTCCTGGATGCCGGTGACGATGCCGGCGGCGAAGAGCTCGAGGGTGCACTCGATGAGCAGCTTCTCCATGAACGGGTCGCCGACCTGGACGCTGGGCCGCTTGGCCGGACCGCCGTCGGCGAAGGTCTCGGACGCCAGGACGCTGACGCCGCCGATGCCGTCGCCGCCGGTGCGGGCGCCGTACAGGACGACCTGGTTGCCGACGCCGGTCGCCTTGGCGAGGTGCAGGTCCTCGTGCCGGAGCACGCCGACGCAGAGGGCGTTGACGAGCGGGTTGCCGAGGTAGCTGGCGTCGAAGACCGCCTCGCCGCCGATGTTCGGCAGGCCGAGGCAGTTGCCGTAGCCGCCGACGCCGGCCACGATCCCCGGCAGCACCCGGTGGGTGTCGGGCTCGGCTCAGCGGGCCGAAGCGCAGCGGGTCCATCACCGCGACCGGCCGGGCGCCCATGGCGAGGATGTCGCGGACGATGCCGCCGACGCCGGTCGCGGCGCCCTGGTAGGGCTCGACGTACGACGGGTGGTTGTGCGACTCGATCTTGAAGGTGACCGCGTAGCCCTGGCCGATGTCGACCACGCCGGCGTTCTCGCCGATGCCGGCCAGCATCTTGCCCACGCCGTCACCGAGCGGGGTCTCCTGCGGGATCTCGGAGAACTGCTGGAGGTGCACCTTGCTCGACTTGTAGGAGCAGTGCTCGCTCCACATGACGGAGTACATCGCCAGCTCGCTGCTGGTCGGGCGGCGGCCGAGGATCTCCTTGATCCGGGCGTACTCGTCGGCCTTGAGCCCCAGCTCGGCCCACGGTTGCTCGTGGTCCGGGTCGGTCTCGGCGTGGGCGACGGTATCGAGCGTCGGACGAGTCACGGCTTCCGTCACGGCGTCAGGCTACCGGCTGTGGATGAGGTGGGTCCCGGAGCCGCGGGTCGGGATAGTCCGTGACGAAATCGACCATCAACGGGCCGTCCGATGGTCGATTTCGTCACGGACTATCGGGAACCTCGGGAATTACAGGCTTGTAGTTGTCGCAGAACCCCTGTGACGCCTGTGACTCGTGAGGTTATGGTGACTCGGCCCGCCCGTCTTCCCCCGGGAGTCCAGCAATGCACCAAGCCCCCAACGGACCGTTCCGCGCACGCCGTCGTCGCCCCCCGGCGACGGCCGTCGCGACGGCTCTCCTGCTGGTCACCGGTCTGCTGGGAACGACGGCCGGGCTGACGTTGGGAGCCGCGCCGGCAACAGCCGGCGCGGCCTCAGCGCAGGCCGCGAACGTCGCCAGCAGAACACGTGACGCAGAACATCGTCACGCCGGGCGACTTCACCGGCTACGGCTTCGACCAGTGCCACGCCCCCGACCAGCGCTCGATGAACCGCTGGCTCACGCACTCGCCGTTCCTCGCCGTCGGCATCTACATCTCCGGCAACTCGCGCGCCTGCCGCGACCAGCCGAACCTGACCCCGCAGTGGATCAGCACCCAGCTGGCCAAGGGCTGGCGGCTGCTGCCGATCACCCTCGGCCCCCAGGCGTCGTGCCAGCCGCGGTTCCCGCGCTACCAGGACGACCCCAAGATCAACCCCAAGCGCGGCACCGACGGCCTCTACCAGTGGGCCCGCGACCAGGGCGCCGCCGAGGCCGCCAAGACGGTCGGCGTCGCGCAGTCGCTGGGGATCGCGGCGGGCAGCACGCTCTGGTACGACCTCGAGGGCTTCAACGACAACCTCGGCGACTGCCGCGAGTCCGCGCTGGCGTTCCTCTCGACGTGGACCGACCAGCTGCACGCGCTCGGCTACCGCAGCCGGCGTCTACTCCAGCGCCGGGTCGGGCATCCAGATCCTCGACGACGCGCGCGTCGACCGGCCCGGACAGTTCAGCCTGCCGGACCAGATCTGGATCGCCCGCTGGGACGGCTACGCCAACACCTCCACCTCGTACATCTGCGCAGCGACGGCTGGCTGCCGGGCGGCCGGATGAAGCAGTACCAGGGCGGCCACGACGAGACCTGGGGCGGCGTCCGCATCAACATCGACCGCAACTGGCTCGACCTCGGCCTCGGCTCGGTCGCCGCACGGGAGACGCACTGCGGCGGGGTCCGGGTCAGCTACTGGCGCTACCCCGCGCTCGTGCCCGGCGCGACCGCCAAGGTGGTCCCCGCGCTGCAGTGCCTGCTCAAGGAGCAGGGCTCGTACGACGGACCGATCAGCGGCACGTACGACCAGGCCACCGTGACGGCCGCCGGCGCGTGGATGACCGCGCACGGGTTCCCCGCCCAGGCGAAGTTCGCGCCCCGGCACTGGGTCTCCCTGCTCAGCGTCGGCGCCAAGCCGGTGCTGAAGACCGGCTCGGCCGGCCCCGACGTACGCCGCCTCCAGCGCGCGTTGTCCGCGGCCGACGGCACCGCCCGGGTGACCGCGACGGGCGTCTTCGACGCGCTCACCGGCGCCGCCCTCAGCGCCTGGCAGGCGAAGGTCGGCCTGCCGGTCACCGGCGTGGTCGCCCCGAGCACGTGGCGCAAGCTCTGGCAGGGCGACCGCTAGCGTGGCGAGGAATTCACCGGCCGCCCGGTGAAACCATGGGTTGTCGGCCGAAGCACTTGCGTGCCAACCCAGAGATTCACCGGTCGACCGGTGAATCCGTCACGCCACGACAGCGGCCAGCGAGGTGAAGAAGCCGAGCCCGTCGGTGCCGGCGCCGGTGAGCGCCTCGACCGCGTGCTCGGGGTGGGGCATCAGGCCGACGACGTTGCCGCGCTCGTTGGTGATGCCGGCGATGTCGTGCAGCGAGCCGTTGGGGTTGACGTCGAGGTACCGCGCGACGACCCGGCCCTCGCCCTCCAGGCGGTCGAGGGTCTCGGCGTCGGCGACGTAGCCGCCCTCGCCGTTCTTGAGCACGATGGTCACCTCGGCGCCCTCGTCGTACGCCGAGGTCCACGGCGTGCGGGTGTTCTCGATGCGCAGCCGCTGGTCGCGGCAGACGAACTTGCGGTGGTCGTTGCGGATCAGTGCACCCGGCAGCAGGTGGGACTCGCACAGGATCTGGAAGCCGTTGCAGATGCCCAGCACCGGCAGGCCCTGGCCCGCGGCGGCGACGACCTCGGTCATCACGGGGGCGAACCGGGAGATGGCACCGCACCGCAGGTAGTCGCCGTAGGAGAAGCCGCCCGGGAGGACCACCGCGTCCACGCCCTGGAGGTCGTGGTCGCCGTGCCAGAGGGCGACGGCCTCGTGCCCGCCGATGCGGACGGCCCGGCGGGCGTCCTCGTCGTCGAGCGAACCGGGGAAGGTGACGACGCCGATCCTCACTGGTCGCTCACCGAGACGCTGAAGTCCTCGATCACCGGGTTGGAGAGCAGGGTCTCGGCCATCTTGTGCACCTCGGCCAGGGTCTCGTCGGTCGGCTCCCCGTCCACCTCGAGCTCGAACCGCTTGCCCTGTCGTACGTCGACGACGCCGGCGAAGCCGAGCCGGGGCAGCGCGCCGAGGACCGCCTTGCCCTGCGGGTCGAGGATCTCGGGCTTGGGCATGACGTCGACGACATAGCGGGCCACGGGCAGCAGTCTAGGGACGCCTCGTCGAGGGAGCCGGCGCGGCTCGGCGGGTGGAGGTGCGAACCACCGGTCAGCTGCGCGGGCGCAGCGACACGATGAGCAACGCCACGCCGAGCCCCGCCACGATGGGGCCGATGATCGCCCAGGTCGTGGCGCCGGACATGGCGCTGCCGCTGATGACGTCCAGACCCTGCAGGGTCCACACCACCCCCGCCACGAGCATCACGGCTCCGAGCAGCACGCGCAGCGTCTTCGACATCAGGACCGCCCTTCCAGGAGCTCGCCGACCCGTTCGAGGTCGGCCTTGATCGTCGCAGGTGCCCAGCGACCGGCCACCGCGGCCGCGACGGCGAACGGCCCGCGGCCGATCACGCGGCCCTCGGCCGTCAGCCGGGTGCCGCCGCCGATCTTGACGAACCGCATGGTGAGCAGGCCGTCGACCCCGCCCCAGGTGCCGAGCTCCGACAAGGACCGGAACGGGATCAGCTCGGTGAGCTGCATCTGCGGCTTGATGCCGACCTTGGTCACGTCACGCCAGTGCATGCCGACGTGCGGCTCCCCCGGGTCCACGTCGGTGACGGCCCGCAGGCTGGACTGCCACTCGGGCCGGTTCCGCGGGTCGGCGAGGTAGCGGAAGAGATCGGCCGGCGACTGGGGCAGGTTCATGGTCACCGAGAACTCGCTCACGTCGTAGCCGCCGCCCACCAGGCCCCGGTCACCAGGACTCGCCGGTCAACAGCTCGTACGCCTCGAGGTAGCGCGTCCGCGTGCGGTCCACGACCTCCTCGGGCAGGGCGGGCGGCGGGCCGCCCGCGGCGCGGTCCCAGCCCGACGCCGGCGACGTCAGCCAGTCCCGCACGATCTGCTTGTCGTACGACGGCTGGGCGCGGCCCGGCTGCCACTCGCGACGCCGGCCAGAAGCGCGAGGAGTCCGGCGTGAGCACCTCGTCGGCCAGCACCGTCGTGAAGTCAGGCCGTCGGCCGAACTCGAGCTTGGTGTCGGCCAGCAGGATCCCCCGCTCGCGGGCGATCTGCTCGGCCTTGCCGTAGACGGCGAGGGTCAGCATCCGCAGCTCGGCCGCGGCGTCGTCGCCGACCTCCTCGGCGACCGCGTCGAAGTCGACGTTCTCGTCGTGCTCGCCGAGCGCGGCCTTGGTGGCCGGGGTGAAGATCGGCTCGGGGAGCCGGCTGCCGTCCTGGAGGCCGGCGGGGAGCGGGATGCCGCACACCTCGCCGAACGTCCGGTAGTCCGCCAGCCCGGAGCCGGTGAGGTAGCCGCGGGCGACGCACTCGACGGGGAACATCTCCAGGCGTTCGCACACGACGGCGCGGCCGCGGACGCCCTCGGGCACGTCGGTGGAGACGACGTGGTTCTGCACCAGGCCCTTGAGCTGGTCGAACCACCACAGCGACATCCGGGTCAGGATCTCGCCCTTGTCGGGGATCGGGGTGTCCAGGACGAAGTCGAACGCCGAGATGCGGTCGCTGGCCACCATCAGCAGCCGGCCGTCGGGCAGCTCGTAGAGGTCGCGCACCTTGCCGCTGTGCAGGTGGCGGGCGCCCGGCGATCTCGGGTGCCTCGGGGATGTTCAGGTCGGGGGCCGCCACGCCCCGAGCCTATCCAGGAGCAGGGGTCGGGTCAGCCGGTGATCTCGAACGAGGCGGCGCCGGTCGGCGTGGCCTCGCGCACGGCGACGTTGCGTCACCCGCGACGCCGGCGGACCCGCCCGCAGCCAGACGACCATGTCGTTGACCGCGTCCGGCTCGCCCTCGACGTGCGCCGCGACGCTGCCGTCGGGTTCGTTGCGCACCCAGCCGGCGACGCCGAACTTCTCCGCCGCGTGCTGCGCCTCCCACCGGAAGGCCACACCCTGGACGCGCCCGGTGACCCTGACCTGGACGGCCGTCCTGGCTCCCGACTCCGTCATGTCGTCATCATGGCCCGCTGGTCGAGGAGGGCAAACCGTGTGCCGGACAGGGCCGCCAGGTCCGTTGCGGGGTCTCGTGACGGTCGCAGCGCGACCTCCTCGACCAACGAGTCGCTGGGCTACCTCCTCGACCCAGGATCGTCAGAGGATCCCGCCGGGCGCGTACGCCGCGGCGTCGGGGTCGGCGGCGACGACCTCCGCCACGCGGCGGACGACCGCCTGGGTCTGGGCGACGGCCGCGCCGGTGAACTCGATCGGGTCGGACATCAGGGCCCAGATGTCCGGCTTGGAGAGCTGGAGTCGCGGGTCGGCGGCCAGCCGGTCGACCACGTCGTTGGTGGCGGCGCCCTTGCGCAGGTCGAGGGCCGCGCCGACGGCCGCCTCCTTGATGGCCTCGTGCGCGACCTCGCGCCCGACCCCGCGGCGTACGGCGGCCATCAGCACCTTGGTGGTGGCCAGGAACGGGAGGTAGCGGTCCAGCTCGCGCTGGATGACGGCAGGGAAGGCGCCGAACTCGTCGAGCACCGTCAGGAACGTGCGGAACAGGCCGTCGGCCGCGAAGAACGCGTCGGGCAGCGCGACGCGGCGTACGACCGAGCAGGAGACGTCGCCCTCGTTCCACTGGTCGCCGGCCAGCTCGCCGACCATGGAGAGGTAGCCGCGCAGCACCACGGCCAGGCCGTTGACGCGTTCGCAGGAACGGGTGTTCATCTTGTGCGGCATCGCGCTCGAGCCGACCTGGCCCTCGGCGAAGCCCTCGGTGACCAGCTCGTGACCGGCCATCAGCCGGATCGTGGTGGCGAGGTTGGACGGGCCGGCCGCCAGCTGCACCAGCGCCGAGAGGACGTCGAAGTCGAGGGAGCGGGGGTAGACCTGCCCGACGCTGGTGAGCACCTTGCGGAAGCCGAGGTGGTGGGCGACCCGCTGCTCGAGGTCGGCCAGCTTGTCGGCGTCGCCGTCGAGCAGGTCGAGCATGTCCTGCGAGGTGCCCATCGGGCCCTTGATGCCGCGCAGCGGGTACCGCGCGAGCAGGTCGTCGACCCGGTCGAGCGCGATCAGCATCTCGTCGGCGATGGTCGCGAAGCGCTTGCCCAGCGTCGTCGCCTGCGCCGCCACGTTGTGCGAGCGGCCGGCCATCACGGTGGTCTCGTGCTCGGTCGCGAGCCGGGCCAGCCGGGCCAGGGCGGCGACCGCACGTCCCCGCAGCAGCTCCAGGGACTGGCGGACCTGGAGCTGCTCGACGTTCTCGGTCAGGTCGCGGCTCGTCATCCCCTTGTGGATGTGCTCGTGCCCGGCCAGCGCCGAGAACTCCTCGATCCGCGCCTTCACGTCGTGGCGGGTCACCCGTTCGCGGGCGGCGATCGACTCGAGGTCGACCTTGTCCACGACGTCGCGGTAGGCCTCGACCACCCCGTCCGGGACGTCGACCCCGAGGTCGCGCTGGGCCTCCAGGACCGCGATCCAGAGGCGGCGTTCGAGCACGATCTTGTGCTCCGGCGACCAGATCGCGGCGAGGTCGGCACCGGCGTACCGGGTCGCGAGGACGTTGGGGACCGTCACGACCGCAGTCTCCCACGGCCCCGTTGGTCGAGATGGCCGCACGCCGGCGATCGGTCGTCGAGGAGGGCGCCGGCGCCCGTCTCGAGACCCGGTGACAGGACCGCGAACCGGGCCCGGGTCTCGTGACGGGACGTCGCCTCCTCGACCACCGAGCGCGTCAGCGGCCGGCGGCGATGTCGTGGCGCCACTGGGCGCCGGGGAAGGAGATGGAGGCCACGCCCTCGTAGGCCTTGGCGCGGGCGTCCGCGACCGACGGTGCCGACCGCGGTGACCGCGAGCACCCGTCCCCCGGCCGTGACCAGACGCCCCGCCTCGTCGCGGGCCGTGCCGGCGTGGAGCACCGCGACGTCCGTCTCGCGGTCGAGGGTCTCGGTGCCGACGATGACGTCACCCGACGACGAGGACTCGGGGTAGCCGCGAGACGCCATCACCACGGCGACGGCGGCGCCCGGCTTCCACGCCGGAGGGGGGACGTCGCCGAGCGTCCCGGTCGCCGCGCCGAGCAGCAGCGGCGAGATCGGCGAGTCCAGGAGGGCCAGCAGCGGCTGGGTCTCGGGGTCGCCGAACCGGGCGTTGAACTCCACCACCCGGACCCCCCGGGAGGTGAGCGCGAGACCGGCGTAGAGCAGTCCGCGGAACGGCGTGCCGCGGCGCGCCATCTCGTCGACGGTCGGCTGGAGCACGGTGCGCAGCACCTCGTCGACCAGGTCCTCGGGCGCCCAGGCGAGCGGCGTGTAGGCACCCATGCCGCCGGTGTTGGGACCGCGTTCGCCGTCGAAGATCCGCTTGAAGTCCTGCGCGGGCTGGAGCGGTACGACGGTGCTGCCGTCGCAGAGGCCGAACAGCGACACCTCGGGCCCGTCGAGGTACTCCTCGATCACGACCGTCCCGCACGCCGCCGCGTGGGCGAGCGCCTCGTCGCGGTCGGCGGTGACCGCGACGCCCTTGCCGGCGGCGAGGCCGTCGTCCTTGACGACGTACGGCGGTCCGAACGCGTCGAGCGCCGCGGCCGCCTCCTCCGGGGTGCGGCACAGCCGCGCGTCGGCCGTGGGCACGCCGGCCGCGGTCATCACGTCCTTGGCGAAGGCCTTGGAGCCCTCGAGCCGGGCGGCCTCACCGGACGGCCCGAAGCAGGCGATGCCGGCCGCGGTGACGGCGTCGGCCACCCCCGCCACCAGCGGCGCCTCGGGACCGACCACGACCAGGTCGGCCCCGACCTCACGGGCCAGCGCGGCGACGGCCGGGCCGGAGAGCGGGTCGACGTCGTGGAGGGTGGCCACCGCCGCGATGCCGGGGTTGCCGGGAGCGGCGTGCACCTCGGTCACCTCCGGGTCGCGCGCGAGGGCGAGGGCCAGGGCGTGCTCGCGCCCGCCGGTGCCGATGACGAGGGCGATCATCTCGCGGTTCCGGGGGGTGGCTTCACGGGCGGTGAGTCTAGTGACGTGGCGATGGTCCGCGGCTCAGCCCCGGCGGGCTCCCGTGGGTCCGTCGGACTCCCCGCGGTGCTTGCCGGTGCGGCGCGTGATCGAGACGGCGTACGCCTTCGGGCGGTAGCGCAGGATCGGGTCGTCGGAGAGCTGGATGCCGGGGACGAGGCGCGTCGGGTCGAAGACCACGGTGTCGCCCTCGGCCTCGGCGTCGGCCTCGGGCGTGGTGACCGTCGAGCCAGCCGCCGTTGAACTCGCGACTGCCCTTCCAGACCGCCATCGGGTTGTTGGGGTCGTCCTTCGACCCGCCGACGGTGACCATCAGCTTGAACCGCACGGGCGCGAGCGCCACCCGCGCCAGGATCTCCTCGCTGAGGCGGTCGCGCCCCGAGAACTTGCCGGGGGGTCGTTCCTGCGGCGTCGCCTCCGGCTCCAGGCGGTAGCGCACCCAGGTGCCGGCGCCGGAGATCGAGACCCAGCGGTAGGCGTGGACCGGGTAGTACGTCGCCTCGGCGTAGCTGCGCGGTGGCCCCAGCGCCTTGGCGCGCGCGTTGGCGGCCAGCGCCAGGGCCGTGCGGGGTCGGGTGGCGAGGAAGGCCGCGAGCGCCTTCTTGTCCCGGCTGACCTCCGCGAGGCGGATGAAGTCCTCGGGGGTGCGCACCGGGAACCGCGGCACCGTCTGGCCGAGGATGTCGGTGGAGCTGCCGTCGGGCAGCACGAACGAGACCGCCATGCCGCGGACGAACGGGGTCGCGTCGTTGGAGTCGGGCCGGCCGCTGCCGTGGGACCAGCGCACCAGGATGGGGATGGTCTCCCCCGACAGGTGCGCCGCGCTGCAGATCGCGGTCGCGTCGGGGGTGGCGTTGAACGTGCCGGAGAAGAACAGGCCCTTCGCGTGCAGCACGCGGTGGCCGGGCGGTGCCTTCGTGGCGGCGGCGAGCCGGTCGATCGCCTCCTCGGGGTCCAGCATGCTCCGACGGTAAAGGGCCGCCGTCGGCACGGATAGGGGCTGATCGGACAGTTCCGCGGGTCGGTACGCCGATCGGAGCGACTAGCGCGCGACCCGCAGCCGCGCCAGCCGCCAGCCGATCCCGACGACGAACACGGCGATGCCGGCGACCACCGACTGCCACGGCAGCGTGGCGACCAGCACCACACAGCCGGCCGCACCGAGCAGCTGCACCAGCGTGGGTAGCGCCGCTGCCGGTCGTGCTGGGCCCGCGCGGCGGCGTTGGCGACGAAGTAGTAGAGCAGCACGCCGAACGACGAGAAGCCGATCGCGCCGCGCAGGTCGACGAGCAGCACCAGCACCACCACGACCGCCGCGACCTGCAGCTCGGCGCGGTGCGGCACCTGGTACCGCGGGTGCACGGCCGCCAGCCACCGCGGCAGGTCACCTTCGCGGGCCATGGCCAGGGAGGTACGGCCCAGGCCGGCGACCAGCGCGAGCAGGGCACCGGCGGCCGCCAGCGCCGCGCCGACCCGGACCACGGGCTCCGCCCAGGCCCACGAGGTCGCGGCGACCGCGTCGGCCACCGGCTCCGTCGAGGCGGCCGGTGGCCTCGGGCCCGAGCACCGCCAGCACGGCGACCCCCACGACGGCGTACACGAGCACCGCGCCGCCCAGCGCGACGAGGATCGCGCGCGGGATCACCCGCTCGGGGTCGCGGACCTCCTCGCCCAGCGTGGCGATCCGGGCGTAGCCGGCGAACGCGAAGAAGAGCAGGCCGGCGGACTGCAGCACGCCGTAGGCGCCGTGCGGCGAGTCCCAGTCCGCCAGCCCGTGCGGTGTCGCCCGCCGCCGAAGCAGGCCGCGACCGCGACCACCAGGGAGCCGAGGACGAGGGTCACGATCACCCGCGTCAGCCCGGCGGTGCGGGTGACGCCGGCGCAGTTGACCAGCGCGAGCACGACGACCACGCGCGGCGGCGACCGGCCGCTGCCAGGCCTCGGGGACGGCGTACGCCGCGAACGTCATCGCCATCGCCGCGCAGCTCGCCGTCTTCCCGACCACGAACCCCCAGCCGGCGAGGAAGCCCCACCAGTCGCCGAGCACCTCGCGGCCGTAGAGGTAGGTGCCGCCGGCGCGCGGGTACGCCGCGGCGAGCTGCGCCGAGGCCGTGGCGTTGCAGTAGGCGACGACGGCCGCGATCGCCAGGCCGAGGAGCAACCAGGTGCCGGCGGCGCGGGCCGCGGGCGCGAAGGCCGCGAACACGCCCGCGCCGATCATCGAGCCGAGCCCGATCACGACGGCGTCGCCGAGACCCAGTCGGCGGGCCAGGGCGGGCGTGGTCACGGTGGTCATCCCAGCACCTTCCGGTGAACGTCAGGCATCCATCGCGGCGGCGATCTTCTGGCCGGCCGCCTCGATGTCGGCCGGGTCGGCGGGCTCCAGGACGTCCTCCCACACGGGCAGGAACGGGCCGGCCATGTCCATCCGGCCGAGCGGGCGCGGGACGAACCACAGGTGGAAGTGCGCACCTCCCTCGCCCCAGCGGTAGACGTGCACCCGGCCGACGCCGCCCAGCGCGAGGATGGCGCGCTCGACGCGCCCGGCCACGGCTCCCAGGGTCGCGGCCTCCTCGGCCGGCATGTCGGCGTAGGAGTCGAAGTGCACCCGCGACGCCAGCCACACCGCGCCGACCAGCCCGGTCTGACCGGGGTTGTGGAGGGTCCAGCGCTCGTCGGCCCAGATCGCCGACTCGGCCGTGCCCGGGCTGCACGGGAAGCAGGGCTCACCGCCCGCCTCACCGCGCCGGGGCGGTTCGGGGATCGTCAGGGCGGCGGGTGCGCGGCGGGTGAGCGGTTCGGCGTACGGAAGGTTCATGTCTCCACGTTGAGCGACCGGGGCAGGTACGTGCTTGATCGCGATTGCCCGGCATTCGAGACGGGTGTGGCGTCGTTCCTGCCGCTCTGGCGTCGTTGCAACGACGCCGAACGTCCGGGATACCCGCTCGAGCGGGTATCCCGACCTACGCCGGCACGACCAGGGTCTGCTCGCGACCGGGGCCGACGCCGACCCCCCAGATGCGGGTGCCGGACATGGACTCCAGCGCGCGCACGTAGGCCTGGGCGTTGACGGGCAGGTCGGCGAACTCGCGGCAGCCGGAGATGTCCTCCCACCAACCGGGGAAGTACTCGTAGATCGGCCGGGCGCGGGCGAACTCCGACTGGGTCATCGGCATCTCGTCGTGGCGGACGCCGTCGACGTCGTACGCCACGCACACCGGCACCCGCTCCCACGACGACAGCACGTCGAGCTTGGTGAGGAACAGGTCGGTCAGGCCGTTCACCCGTGAGGAGTAGCGGGCGACGACCGCGTCGTACCACCCGCAGCGCCGGTTGCGGCCGGTCGAGACGCCGACCTCGCCGCCGACCTTCCAGAGCTTCTCGCCGTCCTCGTCGAACAGCTCCGTGGGGAACGGGCCGGACCCGACGCGGGTCGTGTAGGCCTTGATCACGCCGATCACCCGGTCGATCCGGGTGGGGCCGACGCCCGCACCGGTGCACACGCCGCCGGCGATCGGGTTGGAGGACGTCACGAAGGGGTAGGTCCCGTGGTCGACGTCGAGCATCGTCGCCTGCGCCCCCTCGAACAGCACGGTCTTGCCGTCGTCGAGCGCGCGGTTGAGCAGCAGCGACGTGTCGGCGACCATCGGCCGCAACCGCTCGACGTACGAGAGCAGCTCCTCGACCACCGCCTCGACCGCGATGGCCCGGCGGTTGTAGACCTTGGCCAGCAGCTGGTTCTTGACCTCCAGCGACGCCTCGACCTTCTGGCGCAGCAGCTCCTCGTCGAACAGGTCGGCGATGCGGATCCCGATCCGGTTGATCTTGTCGGCGTACGTCGGCCCGATGCCGCGGCCGGTCGTGCCGAGCTTGGCGTTGCCCAGGAACCGCTCGGTCACCTTGTCGATGGTGGCGTGGTACGACGCGATGACGTGCGCGTTGGCGCTCACCACGAGGGGCGCCAGGTCGACCTCGCGGGCGACCAGCGCGTCGAGCTCGCGGAACAGCGCCTCGGGGGAGACCACGACACCGTTGCCGATCACGCAGATCGAGCCGGGCGTCAGGATCCCGCTCGGGAGCAGGTGGGTCGCGAACTTCTCCCCGTTGACCACGATGGTGTGCCCGGCGTTGTGGCCGCCGCTGGTGCGCACCACGTAGTCGATGGTCTCGTTGGTGGCCAGCAGGTCGGTGGCCTTGCCCTTGCCCTCGTCGCCCCACTGGGCGCCGAGGACGACGATCGCCGGCATCTGTCTCTCCTGCGGTGGGGGGAACGGGCTGGCCCGTTCGAGGCGGGCAGCACGCTACTGCACGGATGGGGCACCGGGTGGGGCTAGTGTCCGCGTCGATGGAACCGCTGCTCGTCATCACCAACAAGGACGCCGGTACGGCGGACCAGGACACCCTCGAGGTCGCCCTGGAGATCCTGCGCTCCCGGGCGTCGGTGGAGGTCGCCGCCACCTCCGACCCCGGCGAGCTCGACGGCGTGCTCCACCGGGCCGGGACCCGGCGGATCGTGGTGGCCGGTGGCGACGGCAGCCTGCACGCGGTGATGGCCGCCCTGCACCGCCGCCACCAGATGTCCGAGGCCGTCGTGGCGCTGCTGCCGCTCGGCACGGGCAACGACTTCGCCCGCACGGTGGGCATCCCGCTGGACATCGAGGAGGCCGCGCGGCTCATCGTCGACGGCGAGGTGCGCGAGATGGACCTGATCGTCGACGAGGTCGGCGAGATCGTGGTCAACAACGTGCACGTCGGGGCCGGCGCGGAGGCCAGCCGCAAGGGTCACACCTGGAAGACCCGCCTGGGCTCGATCGGCATCGGCAAGGTCAACCTCGGCAAGCTCGGCTACCCGATCGGCGCCGTCCAGTCCGCGTTCCACACCGGCGAGCTCCACCTGCGCGTCGAGGTCGACGGCCGGGTGGTCAACGACCTGGACCGGCCGGTGCTGATGGTCGCCGTCGGCAACGGTGCCCACATCGGCGGGGGCACCGAGGTGACGCCGCACGCCGACCCCGAGGACGGCCGCGTCGACGTGATGGTCTCGCGCGCCACCTCGCCGATCGCCAAGCTCGGCTACACCCTCAAGATGGCCCGCGAGGGCTCGCACCTCGAGCGACCGGACGTCGACTACTACCGCGGTACGACGGTCTCGGTGTCGGGTGAGGCCTTCTGGTGCTCGGCCGACGGCGAGATCTACGGGCCGGAGCGGCAACGTTCGTGGCACCTCGAGCCCGCGGCGTACCGGATGGTGCTGCCCACCGCGGAACAGCGCGCGGCGCTCGAGGCCCAAGCCAGCTAGAGCCAGCCGCGACGGGCGGCCTCGACGCCGGCCTGGAAGCGGGTGTCGGCCCCCAGCTCGATCATCAGGTCGGCCACCCGACGACGCACCGTGCGCAGGCTCAGCCCGAGCGTGCGGGCGATCTGCTCGTCCTTCGCGCCCGCGGCCAGCTGGCGCAGCAGGCTCCCGCGGACGTCCACACGCGGACGCCGGATGTCCAGGTCCGGCAGCGCGACGGCCCGTTCCCAGTACCGCTCGAAGAGCAGCGTCAGCGCCCCCACGATGGCCGGTTGGCGCACCAGGAGCCGCGGTTCGTCGGCGAAGCCGAGTGGTTCGGGGAGGATGGCGTGGGTGCCCCGGATCACCAGCATCCGCGTGGGCATCTCGTCGATGACGCGCACCTGCTCGCCCTGCAGGGCCCGGGCCTGCAGCACCTCCGGTGCCTCCTGCAGCGCCCGCATCGGGTAGATCGCCCGGGACCGTCGGCCGGACGCCACCGCGCGGCCGACCACCACCGAGATCGCCGCCTCGCGAGGCATCCGCCAGGCGTCCGGCCGCCACCACAGCAGGTCGCCCTTGCTGGAGTCGATGAGGTCGGTCAGCAGGGCCAGCGCATTGCCGCCGGCACTCAGCTCGCCGTCGAGGGCGCCGAGCTCCTCCATCTGGCCGGGGCCGGGCCGGGTCGCCGCGGCCGCCAGGAAGGGCACCGCGGCGGCCAGCTCGTGCAGGCGTTCGCGGGACAGGGCCGCGGCGGTCGCCTGCTCCTCGATCAGGTGGGAGACCAGCGCGGGGACCGGGAGCACGCTCACCCGCCCGCCGGCGAGGCTGACGAGGCCGCGCTCGGCCAGCCGGCCGAGCCACTCCGGGAGGCGGTCCGGGGAGGTGCCGAGCACGGTCGCCACGTCGGCGACCGGGCCGCCGGAGAGCGGGAGCACCTGCTGGTACTGGCGCTCCTCCTCGGGCTCCAGCCCCAGTGCGGTGAGCACCGAGGTCGGGCGTCGACGTACGTGGCGAACCATCGTTGGCATGTTAGTGCCATCGTCATGTCTTAGCCAGGTGGCACGGAGCGGACAATGGGACCATGGCCGGGTACGTCGAGCGTCTGGCCCTCTCGGGGGTTCGGCAGCCGACGGGGACTGCTGCCTCACCGTGCAGGGACGGGTCGGCGGCGTCGATGAGCGCCGGAGTGGACTCAGGGGACAACTCCGGCGCTCTTCGACGTCACCGACCCCAGGGACTCGCGGCCGGAGCGCGAGCTTCGCGGTCGTTGCTGCCCCTTTGTGCCGGTTGCAACGACCGCGAACGGTCGGGACACCCGGTCGACCGGGTGTTCCGTCCGCACCGGGCCGCGGCGCTCGGCCACGTCGCCGAAACCACGCTGGTCGAGGAGGTTGCGCAGCAACCGTCACGAGACTGCGCCGGACCATCCTCGCCGACGACCTCACCGAAACCCGTGCCGGCCGGGCGTCGTACCTCCGGTAGCGTCTCGCGCCATGCCCCCCACTCCCGGCGGCCCGCCCACCGACTGGGTCACCCGCGCCGCCGACGACGCCGTCCGGCACGCCGGCGAGGGGCTCAGCCATGGGAGGGCGGTGACCGTGTCCTCGGGGGTGTCGCCCTCGGGACGCGTCCATCTCGGCAACATGCGCGAGTTCCTCACGGTGCACTTCGTGGCCGACGAGCTGCGCCGCCGCGGCGTGCCGGTGCGGCACCTGCACGTCTGGGACGACTACGACCGGTTCCGCAAGGTGCCGGCGGGCGTCGACCCGTCGTACGCCGACCACATCGGCCGTCCGCTGAGCGGCGTACCCGACCCGTGGGGCTGCCACCCGTCCTGGGCCGAGCACTTCAAGGAGCCGCTGGTCGACGCGCTGCACGCGATGGGCGTGGAGATGGAGGAGATCTCCCAGACCGAGCGGTACACCTCGGGGGTCTACCGCGACCAGGTGCTCCTCGCCGTCGAGCACCGCCACGACATCGAGGCGGTGCTCGCCCGCTACCGCACCAAGAAGGCAGCCCCGGCGACGGGCTCGGACCAGCAGGAGCAGGCCCTCGCGGACAGCGTCGCCGAGGACGAGGACCCCGAGGGCGCCACCGAGCTGGAGCGGTTCCCGTTCAAGCCGTACTGCCGTACCTGCCAGCGCGACACCACCACGGTGACCGCCTACGACGACGAGACCACCGACCTCTCCTACACCTGCACCCACGGGCACGCCCACACCACCAACCTGGCCACCCAGAACGAGGGGAAGCTGGTCTGGAAGGTGGACTGGCCGATGCGCTGGGCCTTCGAGCACGTCGACTTCGAACCGGCCGGCATGGACCACGCGACGCCCGGCTCGTCGTTCACGGTCGGGCACGAGCTGGTGGAGAAGGTCTTCGGGATGCCGCGGCCGGCGTGGTTCGGCTACGGCTTCGTCGGCTTCGCGGGCGTGCAGAAGATGTCGTCGTCCGCGGGCGGCGCGCCCACCGCCGAGGACGCCCTCCGCGTCCTCGAGGCGCCGATCCTGCGCTGGCTCTACGTCCGCCGCACCCCCAAGCAGACCTTCGACATCGACTTCGGCCCCGAGGTCGTCCGCCTGTACGACGAGTGGGACTCGTTGTCCCGCAAGGCCGCCGATCCCGACAAGCGCGACACCCAGGTGCTGGCGTGGGAGCGTGCCGCCGCGACGGCCTCGGGCCCGCTGCCCGCTCCGCGCGTCGTCGTACCCTTCCGGCTGCTGTCCTCGGTCGCCGACGTCACCGCCGGTTCGGCCGAGCAGATCGGCCGCATCGTCGGGCACGAGGTCGACGACCTGGAGCCGCGGCTGAGCCGCGCGATGGCGTGGACCAGCGAGTACGTCGACCCGGCCGACCGCACGAACGTGCGGGAGACCCCGGACGAGGCGACGCTCGCCGCGCTGGACGACCGGCAGCGCGCCTGGCTGCGGCTGCTGCTCGACGGGTTGCCCGACCCGCTGGAGCTCGGCTCGGTGACCGCGCTGGTCTACGGCGTGCCCAAGCTGGCGCTCGGGCTGCCCCTCGACGCCAAGCCGACCGACGAGGTGAAGGCGGACCAGAAGGAGTTCTTCGGGCTGCTCTACCGGCTCCTCGTGGACGCCGAGCGCGGGCCGCGGCTGCCGACCCTGGTGATGGCGCTCGGCGCCGAGCGGGTGCGTTCGCTGCTGACTCCCTAGAGCAGCTCGTCGGCGGCAGCGGGGCTCGAGTCGCGCAGGAAGCCCGAGCAGCGCTCCCACTCCTCGGTCTCGCCGATCGCGCGTGCGGACAGCGCCAGCAGGGCCAGGCAGCGTAGGAAGCCGCGGTTCGGCTCGTGCTCCCACGGCACCGGGCCCTGGCCCTTCCAGCCGTTGCGCCGCAGCTGGTCGAGGCTGCGGTGGTAGCCGACCCGGGCGTAGGCGTAGACCGTCAGGTCGTCGGCCCCGCCGTCCCGGGCCTGCTGGGCGAGGGCCGCCCACGCGGCCGGTGACGCCGGGTGGCGACGTACGACGTCACCGGGGCTCTCACCCCCGGCGAGCTCGGCGTCGGCCGGGTCGGCCGGCAGCTCGGTGGGCGGTGGGCCGGCCATCAGGTCCCCATGGATGTTCTGGTGCGTCATGCGGCCAGACTAGGTCGCCGGGGCAGCGGGGGAATCGTCCTCGGGCCACGGGTGTTGACTGCACTCATGGCAACAACGTCGCCCGTAGGCCGCCCGACCACCGAGGTGCCGGAGGGCGTGCGGCCCTGGCCGGCGTTGTTCGCGCTGTGTCTGGGCTTCTTCATGATCCTGGTCGACACCACGATCGTGACGGTCGCGACGCCGTCGATCATCGCCGACTTCGGCGCGGACGTGAACGAGGTCGTCTGGGTCACCAGCGCCTACCTCCTCGCGTACGCCGTGCCCGTGCTCATCACCGGTCGGCTCGGCGACCGGGTGGGGCCGAAGAAGATCTACATGGTCGGGCTCACGCTGTTCACGCTCGCGTCCCTGTGGTGCGGGCTGACCTCGACCATCGAGATGCTGATCGTGGCGCGGGTCGCGCAGGGATTCGGCGCGGCGCTGATGACCCCGCAGACGATGGCGGTGATCACCCGGATCTTCCCCTCCGACGAGCGCGGCAAGGCGATGGCTTTGTGGGGCGCGACGGCGGGTGTCGCGACCCTGGTCGGCCCGATCCTGGGCGGCGTGCTGGTCGACGCCCTCGGCTGGGAGTGGATCTTCTTCATCAACATCCCGGTCGGCATCGTCGGCCTGGTGCTGGCCGCGCGGTGGGTCCCGAACCTGCCGACCCACGCCCACAAGTTCGACTGGCTGGGCGTGGCGCTCAGCGGGCTCGGCATGTTCGCGCTGGTGTTCGGCATCCAGGAGGGCCACCAGTACGACTGGGGCACCATCCGCGGACCGATCAGCGTCTGGGGCCTGATCATCGCCGGCCTGGCGATCCTGGGCGCGTTCATCTGGTGGCAGGCCCACAACCGCAAGGAGCCGCTGGTCCCGCTGGTCCTGTTCAAGGACCGCAACTTCTCCGTCTCCAACTTCGCCATCTCGACGATGTCGTTCACGGCGACGTCGATCGGTTTTCCGCTGATGCTCTACCTGCAGCTCGTCCGGGGCATGTCGCCGACCTCCGCCGCCCTGACCTTCGTGCCGATGGCCCTGGTCTCGATCGTGATGGCGCCGATCGTCGGCCGGTTCACCGACCGGATCCACCCGCGGATCCTCACCGGCGTCGGGTTCGCCTTCACCGCGCTCGCGGTCTGGTGGGTCTCCCTCGAGATCCGTCCGGACAGCGATCTCTGGCAGCTGCTCGCCCCGATGGCGCTGCTCGGCTTCGGCATGGCCTGGGTCTGGGCGCCGCTCGCGGCGACGGCGACCCGCAACCTGCCGCCCCAGCTCGCCGGCGCCGGCTCGGGTGTCTACAACGCCACCCGCCAGGTGGGGGCCGTCCTCGGCGCGGCCGCGATCGCCGTACTCATCGACTCGCGGCTCGCGGCCCAGGGCCTCGGCACCGGTGGCTCGCCGGAGGGCGGGGCGAACGGGCTGCCGGCGCAGGTCTTCGACCCGTTCAGCACCGCCATGTCCCAGGCGCTGCTGCTCCCCGTCGCCGTCCTGGTGCTCGGCTTCATCTCCGTGATGTTCTTCGAGCAGATGCGCCACATCAGCCACCCCGGCGAGGCCGCCGCCGGCCACCAGGGCGCCGAGCCCCGGGTCCCGGCCGACACCCCCGCGCCGGCGGCCGTCGCCACCGATTCGTCAGCGGTCTAGCGGGTCCTCGCCGCGGGGCAACCGCTGACGAATCGCAGGGAGGCCCGGGTCAGCCGATCGAGTGGCCGGTGGAGCGCAGGTTCTCGCAGGCCTCGACGACGCGGGCGGCCATGCCGGCCTCGGCGGCCTTGCCCCAGGCGCGGGGGTCGTAGACCTTCTTGTTGCCGACCTCGCCGTCGATCTTGAGCACGCCGTCGTAGTTGGCGAACATGTGGCCGGCGACCGGGCGGGTGAAGGCGTACTGGGTGTCGGTGTCGACGTTCATCTTGACCACGCCGAAGTCGACGGCCGCGCTGATCTCCTCGGCGGTCGAGCCGGAGCCACCGTGGAAGACCAGGTCGAAGGGGCGGTCGCCGGCGGCCAGGCCGAGCTCCTTGACCGCAGCCTCCTGCGCCGCCTTCAGCACCTCGGGGCGGAGCTTGACGTTGCCCGGCTTGTAGACGCCGTGCACGTTGCCGAACGTCAGCGCGGTGAGGTACCGCCCCTTCTCGCCGGTGCCGAGCGCGCGCACGGTGGCCACGGCGTCCTCGGGCGTGGAGTAGAGCTTCTCGTCGATCGCCCCCTCGACGCCGTCCTCCTCGCCGCCGACGACGCCGACCTCGATCTCGAGGATGATGTGGGCCGCCGCGCACTTGGCCAGCAGCTCCTCGGCGATCTGGAGGTTCTCGTCGAGGGGTACGGCGGACCCGTCCCACATGTGCGACTGGAACAGCGGGTGCTCGCCCCGCGCCACGCGCTCGGCGGAGATGTCGACGAGCGGCCGCACGAACCCGTCCAGCTTGTCCTTCGGGCAGTGGTCGGTGTGCAGCGCGATGGTGACGGGGTAGGACTTCGCGACCTCGGCGGCGTACGCCGCGAACGCCACCGAGCCGGTCACCATGTTCTTCACCTGGGGGCCGGACAGGTACTCCGCGCCGCCGGTGGAGACCTGGATGATGCCGTCGGAGCCGGCCTCGGCGAACCCCTGGAGGGCGGCGTTGAGGGTCTGCGAGGACGACACGTTGATCGCCGGGAACGCGAAGCCCCGCGCCTTCGCGGTGTCCAGCATCTCGGCGTACTTCTCGGGCGTGGCGATGGGCATGTCCTGCTCCTGTACGACGGGTCTTGCGCCGATCCGGTGATTGAGGTGCGAGCTTGCGAGCCTCGAAATCCACCCTAGTGGCTGCCTCTGGGTCGATCGCAGGTCGTCCGGATCGCACGACGGGACGAGTGCCAGGGTGCTTCACTCCACTAGCCTCGCCACGTGACGGACGAGCTCGTGACGCAGTACCAGGTGACGTACTGGCGCGACCTGCCCTCCCTCGTCGTCGCGCGTGAGGGCGAGTCGGTGACCAAGGGCCTGCTCGCGCCCCGGTTCCAGGAGGCCATCGACGAGGCCGCGATGCGGCTCGGGGCGACCGGGAGCGACACCTACCTCGAGGGCTGGACGCGCGGGGACTGGACGCCGGCTGCGGGCACCGGACCCGAGGTCTGCGACCGCGTCGTCGCCGACCTGGAGGCCGGATGGCCTGCGGAGCGGCTCGCGACGTACCTCGACGGGCTGGGGCCGGCCGGCGGCTGAGGCAACCCGGGGGGCCGCTACGAAAGGCCGAGGATGGTGCCGTCGTCGGCGAGGTCGATGCGGGCCGCCGACGGCTCCCGCGGCAGCCCGGGCATCGTCATCATGTCGCCGCACACGGCCACCACGAAGCCGGCGCCGGCGGACAGCCGGACCTCGCGCACGTGCAGCTCGTGACCGGACGGCGCCCCGAGCGACGTCGGGTCGGTCGAGAACGAGTACTGCGTCTTGGCCACGCACACCGGCAGCTTGCCGAACCCGTCGCGCTCGATGCGCTGCAGCCGCCGACGGGCCTTGGCGTCCCAGGTCACCAGCGACGCGCCGTACAGCCGGGTCGCGATCGCGGTCGACCTTCTCGGCGAGCGGCAGGTCGTCCTCGTAGGTGAAGGAGAAGGTGTACGGCGAGGGCTCGTCGATCGCCTGCAGGACGCCCTTGGCGAGGTCGTGCGCACCGACACCGCCGTCGGCGAAGTGGGTGGCCGGGTAGGCGCGCACTCCCTCGGCCGCCACCAGCTCGACGACCTTCGCGATCTCGGCCTCGGTGTCGGTGGGGAACCGGTTGACCGCGACCACGCACGGGATGCCGTAGACGTGGCGGATGTTGTCGCAGGTGCCGCCGCAGGTTGGCCATCCCGGCCTCCAACGCGCCGACGTCCTCGGTGTCGAGGTCGGCGAGCGCGACGCCACCGTGGTACTTCAGCGCCCGCACCGTCGCCACCACGACCGCGGCGTCGGGTCGCAGACCCGACTTGCGGCACTTGATGTCGACGAACTTCTCGGCCCCGAGGTCGGCGCCGAAGCCGGCCTCGGTGACCACGAAGTCGGTCAGCCGGAGCCCCGCTCGGGTGGCGATGACCGAGCTGCAGCCGTGCGCGATGTTGGCGAACGGACCGCCGTGCACGAATGCCGGCGCTCCCTCGAGGGTCTGCACGAGGTTCGGCGCCAACGCGTCGCGCAGCAGCACCGCCATCGCGCCGTCGGCGCCGAGCTGCCGGGCCGTGACGGGCGCCATGGCCGCGTGTAGCCGATGACGATGTCGCCGATCCGCCTCTTGAGGTCGGCCCACGACTCGGTGAGGCAGAAGATCGCCATCAGCTCCGAGGCCACGACGATGTCGAAGCCGTCCTCGCGCGGGAAGCCGTTGGCGTGGCCGCCGAGCGCGACCACGACCTGGCGCAGCGCCCGGTCGTTCATGTCGAGCACCCGCTTCCAGGTGACGCTGCGGACGTCGATGTCGAGCTCGTTGCCCTGGTGCACGTGGTTGTCGATCAGCGCCGCCAGCAGGTTGTTGGCCGCCGCGATGCGCCGCGAAGTCGCCGGTGAAGTGCAGGTTGATGTCGGTCATCGGCACGACCTGGCTGTACCCGCCGCCGGCCGCTCCGCCCTTCATGCCGAACACCGGGCCCATCGACGGCTCGCGCAGGCAGGCCATCGCCCGGTGCCCGAGGCCGTGCAGGGCGTCGGTGAGGCCGACCGTGGTCGTGGTCTTGCCCTCGCCGGCGGGCGTGGGCGACAGCGCGGTCATCAGGATGAGCCGGCCGAGGGGACGATCGGCCAGCGAGGACAGGTAGACCCAGGTCGACCTTGGCCTTGTAGTGGCCGTACGGCACCAGGTACTGCTCGTCGATGCCGAGCATCTCCGCCGCCACGTCCTTGATCGGGCGCAGCGTGGCGTCGTTCGCGATCTCGATGTCCGACAGCACTGTCGACCCTCCCTCGTCTCCCCGGCGGAGGCTAGCCGAGAACGGGCGTTCCTAGTGACCCGCACCGAAGGTTCGGCACCCAATTCCGCACCCCGAGCACGCACCTCGCGGCGTTGCCGAAGCTCGCTGGACGAACAAGTAGAGCGTCGCTCCGGCGCCTTGCGATGCACGCACTCGGAGCACGGACTTCGGCACCGAATATCCGGTGCGGGCCACTAGCGATGGCTCTGCGTGCGTTCTTCCGGGCGCCGAGTGCCGGCCCACGGGTCGCGGACGTCAGCCGCGCCAGGCCCCGCCGCCGGCCGACAGGTCGGCGTACCGGCGGATCCAGGCGTGCATGGCGATCGCGGCGGCCGCCGAGGCGTTGATGGACCGCGTCGAACCGAACTGGGCGATGGAGAACGTGCCTCCCGACGACACGCACGCGGCCCTGGCCGCCGCCGAGAGGCCGGGGCCCTCCTGGCCGAAGAGGAAGCAGACCGACCGCGGCAGGTCCATGGTCTCGAGGTGCGCCGAGCCGGGCAGGTTGTCGACCCCGAGCAGCGTCACGCCGCGGTCGCGGAGATCCGCTGCGAGGTCGGCCACCGTGGCGTGGTGGCGCAGGTGCTGGTAGCGGTCGGTCACCATCGCGCCGCGGCGGTTCCAGCGACGGTTGCCGACGATGTGCACCTCGGCGGCGAGGAACGCGTTGGCCGACCGCACGATGGTGCCGATGTTGAAGTCGTGCTGCCAGTTCTCGATCGCCACGTGGAACCCGTGCCGGCGGAGATCGAGGTCGGCCACGATCGCCTCGAGGGTCCAGTAGCGGTAGCGATCGACGACGTTGCGACGGTCGCCCTCGGCGAGCAGCCGGGCGTCGTACCGCTCCCCCTCCGGCCAGGCCCCCTCCCACGGTCCGACGCCGACCTCGGGCGGACCGTGCGGCATCGGGTCGTACGGCGCCCGGCTGGTGCCGTCGGATCCCGGCTGCTCGTCGTCGTCCACCCGCCGACCGTAGCCATTCGGATGAGCCCGATGTCAGGCGGCGGCAGGTACGGTAAGGCCGTGATTCCGAGCGCCCTGCTGGCCCCGATGCTCTTCGGCATCCAGTGGATGGACCCGAACTGGTTGCTCGAGCAGTTCGGCACGGCGTTCTTCTGGATCAGCCTCGTCATCATCTTCATCGAGTGCGGGCTGTTCTTCCCGTTCCTCCCCGGCGACACCCTGCTGGTGGCGATGGGGATCTTCATCGCGGGCGAGAAGATCTCGATCGTCCCGGGTGGTCCGGTGGTCAACCTCGTCTTCGCCCTGGTGGCGATGATCGCGGCGGCGTTCGCGGGCAACGTGGTCGGCTACGAGATCGGCCGCAAGATCGGCCCCCCGCTCTACGAGCACGACGGCAAGATCCTCAAGCGGGAGTACTTCACCACGACCGAGGACTTCTTCGAACGGCACGGCCGCAAGGCGCTGGTGATCGGCCGCTTCGTGCCGTTCGTGCGCACCTACATCACGGTGGTGGCCGGCGCGACCAAGATGGATCGCCAGAAGTTCCTGGTCTGGAGCATGGTCGGCGCCGTGACCTGGGTGTCCAGCATCATGCTGATCGGCTACTTCGTCGGCCAGAGCGTGCCGTGGCTGGCCGACAACATCGACTACGTGATCCTCGGCCTGCTGGTGCTGTCGGTGGTGCCGGTCGTCTTCGAGTGGCGGCGGCAGCGCGGCGACGACGACGACGATGACAAGAAGGACAAGAAGGCCAGCTCGGCCGAGGCCAAGGCCAAGGCCGAACCTTCGAGCTAGCCGCTGACGGCGTCCAGGTCGGCCTTGGTCAGCACGGCCCGCACCTCGAGGCCCACGTCGGCGAGCGGGTTCGCCTCACCGGGCGAGCGGTCGATCGCGCAGATCACCAGATCCACGACGGCGCCCGCGTCCCGCAGCGCCCGGGTGGCGTCGCGCACCGCGCCGCCGGTGGTGATCACGTCCTCGACCAGGGTCACCCTCCGGCCGTCGACGTCGGGGCCCTCGGCGAGCTTGCAGGTGCCGTACTCCTTGGCCTGCTTGCGCACGAACAGCGCGGGCAGCCCGGTGCGGGCGCTGAGCGCGGTGACGATCGGGATGCCGCCCATCTCGAGACCACCGAGAAGATCGACATCCGCGGGCAGCAGTCCCTCCATCTGCGCGGCCACCCGGGCCAGCAGCACGGGGTCGGTCTCGAAGAGGTACTTGTCGAAGTACTCCTCCGACACCTGCCCCGACCGGAGGGTGAACTCCCCGCGCAGCCGGCAGCGGGCGTCGACGTCGCGGGCGAGGTCGGGGTCAGCGCTCATGGACTCATCCCAGCATCGCCCTGATGTCCGGTGCGAACCGGGTGGCGAGCTCGTAGCCGGCCAGGGTCCGCTCGCGGCGCAGATCGGCGTACGCCGACTCCCAGGCTCCCGCATGGTCGACGAACGCCTCGGCGAGCGCCTCGGCCTGCCGCGCGGCCGTGTCCATGCCCATCCCCGCCCAGGGGTCCTGCCCCGTGCCCGCGTCCCCGACCAGCGCCCAGCCGGGGCCGGCCGCCTGCCTCAGCACGCTGTCGGCAGGCCGACCGGCGAAGGCGCCACCTACCCAGGCCGCCTCTGCGACCCGATCGGCGAGGCTCGCGTGACGTCGCAGGCGCTCGTCGAGGTGGGCGCCCGGCCCGTCCGTGCTCGCCTCGTGGTCGGCCCGGGTGATGCTGAGCGCGATGCAGGCCAGGCCGCCGTCGCTCGGGAACACGTAGGCGAACTCGTCCCCGACGAGCGAGAACTCCGCACCCACCTCGTCCGGGCTGCGCCAGCCCGTGGCGTACCTGAAGTACATCGCCCGCGCCGCCGGATGCCGTTCGTCGTCCTGGGCGTCGACCAGCGAGGCGACCTTCGAACGCCGTCCGTCGGCCCCGACCACCACGGCGGCACGGTGCACGTCACCCGCGTCGTCGACCACTCCCACCACGCGGTCGTCCTCCCGGAGGAGGTCCACGACGCGCACCCCGGTGCGGACGTCGACCCCGGCCCGCTCGCAACGCCGTACGAGCACGGCGTCGAGAGTGACCCGGCGGACCGAGAGGCAGAAGCCCGCGGCACCGGGGTCCTGCGGCGGCCCCTGCATGGCCGCGCCATCGTCCAGGGCGAAGTACTCGCAGCCCAGCGGCGGGGAACCGGCCGACAGGACCTCGTCGAGGACGCCGACGTCGGCCAGCGAGCGAACCAGCCCGTCGCCGCGGAAGAAGTGCGTCGACAACGTGTCGGACGGGAAGTGGTGTGACTCGAGCACGCGGACGGTGACCCCGCGCTCGGCCAGCCTCAGCGCCGTCAGCGATCCGGCGATGCGGCCGCCCACCACGACGACATCCACCTCGGCCGGCACAGCCGAAGGATAGGGCCTGGTTACCCTCGGACCGTGCCCGATCCGGTGACTCGCGTGCGTACGGCCAGCAGGCTCGACGGCATCCCGCCGACGATCTTCTCCACGATGTCGGCGCTGGCCGTGCGGACCGGTGCGGTGAACCTCGGCCAGGGCTTCCCCGACGTCGACGGCCCGCCCGAGGTGATCGCCGCCGCGGAGCGCGCGCTGGAGTCGGGGGCCAACCAGTACGCCCCGGGGATCGGCATCCCCGCCCTGCGCCAGGCGATCGCCCGGCACCAGCGCCGGCACTACGGGCTCGACCTCGACCCCGACTCCCAGGTGGTCGTCACCACCGGCTGCACCGAGGGCATCGCGGCCGCGCTGCTCGGCCTGGTGGACCCGGGCGACGAGGTGGTCGTGCTCGAGCCCTACTACGACTCGTACGTCGCGATGCTGCAGATGGCGGGCGGCGTACGGCGCCCGGTCACGCTGCGCGCGCCGGACTTCCGGCTCGACCTCGACGAGCTGCGGGCGGCGGTCACGCCGCGGACCCGGTTCGTGCTGCTGAACAGCCCGCACAACCCGACCGGCACCGTGCTGACCCGCGAGGAGCTCGCCGGCGTCGCCGGGCTCGCGATCGAGCACGACCTCGTCGTCATCACCGACGAGGTGTACGAGCACCTCACCTTCGACGACCACGCCCACGTGCCGCTGGCGACCCTGCCCGGGATGGCCGAGCGGACGCTGACCCTGTCGAGCGCCGGCAAGAGCTACTCCTTCACCGGCTGGAAGGTGGGCTGGGCGACCGGGCCGGCCGAGCTGGTGGGCGCGCTGCTGGCGGCCAAGCAGTGGCTCACCTTCACCTCGGGGGCGCCGCTGCAGCCCGCGGTCGCCGCCGCGCTGGACGAGCACCCGGACTTCCCCGCGACCCTCGCGGCCGAGCTGCAGGCGAAGCGGGACCTGCTCTGCTCGGGCTGGAGAAGGTCGGGCTGCCCGGCCGCCCGCCGCAGGGCACGTACTTCGCCACCTCCGACATCAGCGGCCTGGGCTGGCCCGACGCGATGGCGTTCTGCCTGGCGCTGCCCGAGCGCGCCGGCGTGGTGGCGATCCCCACCCAGCCGTTCTACGACGACCCGGACGCCGGCAGACAGCTGGTCCGGTGGGCGTTCTGCAAGGAGCGGTCGGTGATCGAGGAGGCGCTCAGCCGGCTGGCCGGTGCCGACCTGTCGTACCGCTGAGACCCGATCTTCGCGGTCGTTCCTGACCGTTTGTGCCGGTTGCAACGGTCACGAAGGGTCGGAACACCCGGTCGACCGGGTGTTCCGCCCGGCCACCCGACGGCGCGCAGGAAGTCGCGGAGGTCAGTACCGGCGCCGGTGGGCGTACCAGTCGCCCGCACCGCCGGTGAACAGCAGGATCACGACGGCCACGCAGGCGATCAGCCACACCGCGCTGACCACCGACGTGATCGCGAGCAGGCTCAGCAGCCCGGCGACGATCGCGGAGATGACCAGCAGGATGCGCGAGGCGTTGGAGCGACGCATCGCGAAGATGGCCAGGAAGCAGGCGATCACGCACCAGGCGACCAGCACCAGCAGCACCACCACCACGACGCCGAAGGCGTCCTCCGCGGAGAACTCCGTGGTGCCCTGGTCCGCGAGCGCCTTGTCGATCTCGCGGAGCACGTCGTCCTTGGCCACGATCATCGCCAGCGTGACGAGGGCGTAGAGGCCGGCGGTGAGACCGGAGAAGACGATCGTGACCCAGGCGGCGGCGGTCACGGTGGCGGGACGTGCGTCGTTGCCGAGCGGGCGGCCGTACATGTCCAGCCCGTCACCGAGCGGACCGCCACCGACCGGTTGCTGGCCGTAGGGCGCGGCGGCGTAGGGGTTCTGCCCGGGTGGGGCACCGGCCGGCTGGCCGTACGCCGGCTCGCCGTACCCCGGCTGGGCCGGTGGCCCGACGGGCTGGCCGTACGACGGTTGGCCGTACGCCGGCTGACCGGCGGGCGGCTGGCCATAGGGCTGCTGGCCCGCCGGGGGCGATCCGTAGGGGCTCTCGCCGTCCGTGTGGCCGCCGTACGGGTTCTGGGGCGGCGTGCCCCCCGGGTTGCTGTCGCTCACGGAGCCATCTCACCATGTCGGGGGCCCGGCTGCTCGCCGCGACGTGCGTACCAGCGCTGGACGCCCGACTGGAGCAGCAGGCCCCCGGTGACCGCCGCCAGGACCCCCGGCAGCACCAGGACCGGCGAGGCCAACGACACGGCCAGGCACACCACGGCGACCAGGCCGGCCGAGACGACCAGGCCGATGGCCGCCCACCGCGTGCGGTTGAACGCCAGCACCGCCAGCACTCCGGCGACGACCCCCCACACCAGGAAGACGATCGCGGTCGCCCAGATGGCCGACCGCAGCGTTGCGTCGGAGACACCCTGGTCGGCCAGGGAGGGGTTCTGCCGGTGCATCTCGGCGAACAACCCGTCGGCGTCGGCCGCCAGCACGCCGATGAGGAGCATCGCCATCAGCACGGCGAACGCGCAGCACACCCACGTCACGACGCAGGCCACGACCACGGACTTCGGGCGCGGAGGGCGCGGGACGCGGGCCGGGCGCAGGACGTCGGGATGGGCATAGGGATGCGGAGGCCACGGTGGCCCGGCGGCGTACGCCGGCCAGGGCGGCGGCTGCGTCCGCCCGCCGGCGGGCGCGGACGGGCTGCTGGACGGGCGGCTGGACGGGCGGCTGGGCGGGCGGCTGGAACGGCGACCCCGACGGCGGTAGCCCGGTCGGCGGGACCTGGCGGGCGTCGGCGGTGCGGGCGGCCGCGCCGGAAGCCGGCGGCCCGGTGCCGGAGAACCACTGCGCGTGCCGGAGCCAGCCAGAGCATCGCCGCGCTCGCGGCCACCACGCTGGCGAGGAAGCCGCCCGTGACGAGTCCGCACAGGAAGAGCGGCACGCGCGAGCACGCTGAGCCCGATCCGGGCGCGGGCGGCTGCGCTTGAGCACGTGGTAGCCGAGGATCGCGGCCGCCGTGGCCAGGCCCGCGGCCACCATCGACACGGTGCGCAGCACCTGCAGGGCCGACTCCAGACCCATCCCGAGCTCGCTGCCGGGCGGCTCGCTGAGGAAACGCTGCACGGACGCGCGGTTCTCCAGCGAACGGAGGCTGCCCAGCCGCTCGAAGACCGACAGCACCAGCAGCAGGGACGCGGCCATCACCAGGGACGCGGCGAGCGTCACCTGGCGCGGTCGCGGCGCCTGCTGGGGCTTGGTGGCCATGTCCTCAGTGTCCCAGGCGGGTCTCGGGTCTGTGACCGGACGGGGTCAGGCGGGGGTCAGCGTCAGGCCACCGGCGTCGCCGTCGGCGCGGTCGACGCGGACCGTGCCGCCGTCGACCACCTCGCCGCCGAGCAGCATCCGGGCCAGCGGGTCGCCGATCGCGGTCTGGATGAGCCGCCGCAGCGGCCGGGCGCCGTACGCCGGGTCGTAGCCGGTCTCGGCGAGCCACGCGCGCGCCGCGTCGGTGACCACGATGTCGATCCGGCGGGCGGCCAGCCGGGTCCCGAGCAGTCCGAGCTGGATGTCGACGATGTGGGCCAGGTCGTCCTTGCCGAGGGCGTCGAAGATGACGATCTCGTCGAGCCGGTTGAGGAACTCCGGCTTGAACGACTGGCGCACCATCGCGAGCACCGACTCGCGCTTCTTCTCCGGGTCGAGGGTGGGGTCGACGAGGTACATCGAGCCGAGGTTGCTGGTCAGGATCAGCAGCGTGTTGCGGAAGTCGACCGTGCGCCCCTGGCCGTCGGTCAGCCGGCCGTCGTCGAGCACCTGCAGCAGGATGTCGAAGACCTCCGGGTGCGCCTTCTCGACCTCGTCGAGCAGCACCACCGAGTAGGGGCGGCGGCGGACGGCCTCGGTGAGCTGGCCGCCCTCCTCGTACCCGACGTAGCCGGGCGGGGCGCCGACCAGCCGCGCGACCGAGTGCTTCTCGGCGTACTCGCTCATGTCGATGCGCACGATCGCGCGCTCGTCGTCGAACAGGAAGTCCGCCAGCGACTTGGCGAGCTCGGTCTTGCCCGTGCCCGTGGGGCCGAGGAAGAGGAAGGAGCCGGTGGGCCGGTTCGGGTCGGAGATGCCCGCCCGCGAGCGGCGTACGGCGTCACTCACCGCGCGCACGGCGTCGGCCTGGCCGATCAGCCGCTTGCCGATGACCTGCTCCATCTCGAGCAGCTTGGCGGTCTCGCCCTGCAGCATCTTGCCGGTGGGGATGCCGGTCCACGCCTCGACGACGTCGGCGATCTGCTGGGCGCCGACCTCCTCGCCCACCAGGGGCTCGAGCTCGGACTTCTCGGTCTCCTCGACCTGCGGCGATCTTCCGCTCGAGCTCGGGGATCGGACTCGTACGGATCTTGCTGGCGCCCTCGAGGTTGCCCTCGCGGAGCAGCCGGTCGGCCTCGACGCGGAGCTGGTCGAGGGCGCGCCGCAGCTCGCCCTCGCCCTCGAGCGAGGCCTTCTCCCGCTCCCAGCGGGTCTCGAGCGCGCGCAGCTCCTCCTCCTGGTCGGCGAGGTCGGCGCGCAGGCGCTGCCAGCCGCTCGACCGACGCCGGGTCGGTCTCCTTGGCGAGCGCGAACTCCTCCATCTTCAGCCGCTCGACCTGGCGGCGGAGCTGGTCGATCTCCTCCGGGGAGGACTCGATCTCCATCCGCAGCCGGGAGGCGGCCTCGTCGACGAGGTCGATCGCCTTGTCGGGCAGCTGGCGGCCGGTGATGTAGCGGTCGGAGAGGGTGGCCGCGGCGATCAGCGCGGCGTCGGTGATCCGGACGCCGTGGTGGGCCTGGTACTTCTCCTGGATGCCGCGCAGGATCTGGATGGTGTCCTCGACCGAGGGCTCGCCGATGAAGACCTGCTGGAAGCGCCGCTCGAGCGCGGGGTCCTTCTCGATCCGCTCGCGGTACTCGTCGAGGGTGGTCGCGCCGATCATGTGCAGCTCGCCGCGGGCCAGCATCGGCTTGAGCATGTTGCCGGCGTCCATCGCGGAGTCGCCGCCGGCGCCCGCGCCGACGACCGTGTGCAGCTCGTCGATGAAGGTGATGATCTGCCCGCCGGCGTCCTTGATCTCCTCGAGCACGGACTTGAGCCGCTCCTCGAACTCGCCGCGGTACTTCGCGCCCGCCACCATCGCGGCCAGGTCGAGCGAGAGCACCCGCCGGCCCTTGAGGGAGTCGGGGACGTCGCCGGCGACGACCCGCTGGGCGAGGCCCTCGACGACAGCGGTCTTGCCGACGCCGGGCTCGCCGATCAGCACGGGGTTGTTCTTGGTGCGCCGGCTGAGCACCTGGATGACCCGGCGGATCTCGGCGTCGCGGCCGATGACCGGGTCGAGCCGGCCCTCCCGGCTGCCTCTGTCAGGTCGACGGAGAACTTCTCCAGCGACTCGTACGTCGACTCCGCGCCCTCGCTGGTCACCCGGCGGCTGCCGCGCACCGCGGAGATGCCCTCGCGCAGGCCGTCGGCGCTCAGGCCGGCGTCGTCGAGCACCCGCTTGGCCGCGGACTCCACGGTCGGCCAGCGCGACGAGCAGGTGGTCGGTGGCGACGTACTCGTCCTTCATGCCGGTGGCGAGGTCCATCGCGGTCGCGAGCACCCGGGTCAGCGCGGCGGAGGCCGCCGGCCGCTGGACGGTCGCCCCGGTGGCGCTCGGGCAGCGACCGCAGCGCGGCCTCGGCGGCGGCGGTCAGCGTGGCGACGTCGACGCCGGCCTTGGTGACCAGGCTGCGGGTGGTGCCGTCCTCCTGGCGCAGCAGCGCGACCAGGAGGTGGATCGGCTCGGTGGCGTTGTGCCCGGCCGTCGTCGCGGCCACCTGGGCGACCTCGATGGCCTCCCGGCTGCGGGTGGTGAACTTTTCGGCAGCGAACTGACTCATACCGACTGTCGGTCCCTCGTCTCGTGCGGACTGGTCTGGATGGATCATCCCGGGCCGGCGAGCCGCACGGGGCGTCCACTGGCACAACGGTCCGGGAGTTGAGTCTGTTCCACTCAACTTCACCCAGTTTCGGGGGCCCCGCGGGGGCCGAGGGAGGAGTCACCACCATGACCAACCAGACGGGCCCCAGGCCCCGCACCGGATTCGGGCGGCGGCTCACCTCCGCCCTCACCGCCCTCGCCGTGGGCATCGTCCTGCTCACCGCGCTCGACTGGGCCGCCTCCGCGGCGACCGGCCACTCGATGGTGCTGGGCCGCTGGAACCAGGCGGACCACACGACCACGCTGAGGAACACCGGCCACGGCCCCGCGCTGACGCTGAAGGCCAGGAAGGGACCGGCGCTGGCGGTGAACAACGGCAAGCGCGTGCAGCACCTGAACGCCGACCGGGTCGACGGCAAGGACGCCGCGGACCTCGCGGCCACCAAGCAGAACGTCTACATCTACTCCGCCACCGGCCGCGTCGGGCGGCTTCACCCAGCCGCTGCCGACGCAGGCCCCCGGCGGCTACCTGGTGGCGTACTCCGCCCAGTTCGTCGGCGCGGCCGGCACCACCGCCAGCCCGAACACCGTGACCTGCCACATCGTCGTCTCCCGGCCTTCGGGCGCCGGGTCGGTCGTCGTGGGCATCGTGGCCGAGGGACAGGTGAGCTCGGTGGAGAGCCCGCCCGCCGTGTCGGGCACGGGCTCCCTGGTCGTCGGCGCCACCGACCAGCTCGCGCTTTCCTGCACCATGAGCCGCCCCAACCAGCAGTGGTCCGCCTCGGCCCTCCAGCCGATCGAGGTCACCCTGCTGCACACCGACGGCACGCACGTCCTCGCCGCACCCCTCGGCCGGAGCCCCGCGGCCCTGACACCCCGCGCGCACCCGTGACGGTGGGCCCCTCGCTCGTCAGCGCACGCGCTTGAGGTACCCCGAGGGGTTCTGGGTCAGGAAGTACCGCTCGCACCGGGCGTCGACCTCGAACCCGGGGTCGGTGGCCATGAAGTCCCACATCGCCTCCATCGGCCCCGGGCCGAAGTCGGGCGCGGCCGGGTGGCCGTTGACGTTGGTGTCCTCGACGATCAGGTAGGAGCCGATCGGCACCAGCGGCGCGTACGCCTCCAGCTCGGCGGCCACGTGGTCGCGGGAGTGGTCGGAGTCGAGGATCACCAGCACCGGCGATCCGGGAGGGATCATCCCGGCGATCTTGTCGACGATGGCGGGGTCGGTGGAGGAGCCGGTCAGGTAGGTGATCCGCGGGTGCTGCGGCGGGTTGGGCGGCTCGTTCACGTCGACGGTGACGACGTTGCCGGACCCGATCGTCTCCAGCCGGTCGGCGATGTAGAGGGCGCTGCCGCCACGGTAGGTGCCGGTCTCGATCACCAGCCCGGGCTCCAGGTTGTCGATCAGCTCCATGTAGATCCACATGTCCGTGGGGCACTTGTACGTGCGCACGCCGCGGTACCAGGTGTCCTTCCAGGTCCGCTTCGAGACGTGGTAGTAGAGCCGGTGGAACTGGTCGCGGATCACGTCCCGGACGTACGGCGCCGGCTCGTTGACCGGCTCCCCGACCGGCTGCCAGAGACCCTCGAAGCTCTTGGCCACGGCCTGGGCCACGCCGTGCGGCAGCGTCTCGGCCGGGTGGTGGCTGAGGTACGCCTCGACGAGCTGGGCCATCGCCGCCTGGTCGTGCAGGTCGGCCTCGCCGGACCTGATCCGCTGGGCCAGGTCGCGCACCCCCAGCACGGCGGTGGCGTCGAGGGCCGCCTCGACCTCCGGCGACGCCGCGATGCCGTTGTTGCGGCGCTCGGCCAGCGTGGCCGCACGCCGGGCGGCGACCGGGTCGAACCGGCGTACGACGGCCGTGCGGGCACGCGCGACGAGGTTGTCCTTGGAAGTCACGATGGGGCTGGGCTCTCTTCGCGGGCGGTACTCGGTCAGGTGAGCGGGCAGTGAGTCGGGTGCCGCCACTCTACTGACCGTCTCCGCGGGCCCCGCGGCACCGCCAAGAGGGTGAGAATGCCCTGTGGGCGCGGACCGGTGGGTGGTGGGCGGCGCGGCCGTCGCCGTGCTGATCGTGGCCGGGGGCGCGGCCGCCCTGCGCGGCGCGGCCGAGCACGCCCGCGCCGAGGGACCGCCCGCACCGGCCACCCTCGCGGTCACCTGCAGCCCGGACGGCATCACCGTGTCGGGCCTGCGGGTCGCCGCCGGAGCGGGTGGGGTGAGCCTCGAGGTGGCCAGCACGATGCCCGCGGGCGCGTACCTCGAGTACGACGCCTCCGGCTACGGTGCGGGCGAGCCGCTGCCGACCGGTGCCGGGGCGACCTGGGTCCGTCCGCTGCCACCCGGTGACGTCGAGCTGACCTGCTCGACCGACGGCCGCGCGCGCCCGGGGATGAGCACCCACGTCAGCGTCGTCGACCGGGCGCACCACTGGCGCACGGCCACCCTCGGCGACGCCGGGTGCACGATGACCGGGGGCGAACCGTCGTGGAAGTACGGCGGCGTCATCGGCGAGACTGCCCAGGCCGCCGTCGACGCGCTGCTGACCGAGATGACGGCCGACTCGGGCCGTCCCTACAACGTGCGGGACGCCGGCCTCGGCTACCCCGAGGCCGGCACCCAGACCTGGGTCGCCCTCGGTTCCGACGACCGCGGGTTCACCATCGACGTGACCCGCACCGACGCCGGCTTCGAGGCCGGCCCCGACCACCTCTGCGGCGGCCTCGGACGGCCCCCCGCCTGACCGCCCGCGGGAACGAGTAACCGCACCGGGTGGGTCTGGTGCTCCCGTATGCGTATGCCGTAGATGCCACACCGTGCGGTTACTCGCGCAAACGGGTGCCGGCTCAGTGGCGGCCGCGGCGCCAGACGACGAGCTGGCCGGAGATGTCGGGCTGGCGGAGCACCGGGAGCTTGCTGACCGGCTCGTCGCGGGGCGCCGTCCGTACCTCGCGCAGGGCCTCGCGCAGCGCGGCCCGGGTGGCGTCCAGCTCGGCGGCGAGCTCGTCGTTGCGCCGGCTCAGCGCGTCGACCTGGTGCTCGAGCTCGAGGATCCGGCGCACCCCCTCGATGCCGGCGCCGGACGCGGTCAGCTGGGCGATGGTGCGCAGCAGGTCGACGTCGCGGGCGGAGTAGCGGCGACCCCCGCCACCCGTGCGGCTCGGCGCGATCAGGCCCATCCGCTCGTACGCCCGCAGGGTCTGCGGGTGCAGGCCCGTCAGCTCGGCGGCCACGGAGATGACATAGACGGCCTTGTCCGGCTCGGGCGGCCGGGCCGGATCACGGGCCGCTCACTGGGCAGCCTCGAACAGGTTCGAGCGCAGCGTGCTGCCCTCGGTGGCCGCGCGGTAGGCCTGGACGGCCTCACGGGCCTGCTCGTTGAGCACCGCGGGCACCTGGACCTGGACGGTGGCGAGCAGGTCGCCGTTGGTGCCGTCCTTCTTCTTCGCACCGCGACCGCGGACCCGGAAGGTGCGGCCGTTGGGCGTCCCCGCCGGGATCTTGAGCGTGACGGGGGTGCCGCCGAGCGTCGGGATCTTCACGTCGGCGCCGAGCGCCGCCTCGTCGAAGGAGACCGGGTACGTCGATGGTCAGGTTGTCGTCCTTGCGGCCGAACAGCTGGTGCGGGCTGACCTTGACCGTCACGAACAGGTCGCCGGCCGGGCCGCCGTGCTCGCCGGCCCGCCCTTGCCGCGCAGCCGGATCCGCTGGCCGTCCTTGACCCCGGCCGGGATGCGGGCCTGGATCGAGCGCGCGGAGGTGCCGCGGCCACTGCCGTGGCAGACCGGGCAGGGCTCGTCGTACACGAGCTGGCGGCCGTGGCAGGTCGGGCAGGTCTCGTTGAGCGAGAAGGCGCCGCCGACACCGGAACCACGAACCCGGCGCCCTCGCAGGTCGTGCAGATGTGCGGCTTGGTGCCGGGCTTGCCGCCGGTGCCCTTGCACTCCGGGCACGGCGCGTCGGAGGTCAGCCGCAGGCTGATCGTCACGCCCTCGATGGAGTCGGTGAAGCCGATGGTCGCCGAGGTCTCCACGTCGGAGCCGCGGACCGGGCGCGCGCCGGCTGCTGGTTGCCCTGCCGGCGGCCGGTGCCGCCCAGGAAGTCGCCGAACACGTCGCCGAACCCGCCGGCGTGGCCGCGGATGACGTCGTCGATGTCGAAGCCGCCGGGCGGCCGGAACCCGCCGCCGAAGCCGCCGGGGAACGGACCGCTGGCCACCTGGCCCCGGTAGTCGTCGTAGGCCTTGCGCTTGTCGGCGTCGCCCAGGACGTCGTACGCCTCGGCGACGGCCTTGAACGTCTCGTGCTTGCGGTCGTCACCGGGGTTGGAGTCGGGGTGGTTCTCGCGGGCCAGCTTGCGGTAGGCCTTCTTGATGTCGCGTCGCGGTGGCGTTCTTGGCGACGCCGAGGACCTTGTAGAAGTCCTTGGCGCCCAGTCGGCACGGATCTCGGTCATTCACCCTCACCTCCTCCGGGGTCTCGTCGCTCAGGGTCTGCTGATCGTCACATCTGGCTGGCAGGCGGTTCGTCACGCTCGCCGGGGTCGACCACGAGCACCTGGGCCGCCCGCACCACCCGGTCGCCGATCCGGTAGCCCGCCTTGGCGATCACCTTGCAGGTGGTCACCTCGACGTCGGGGTCCGTCCCGACGTGCGACAGCGCCTCGTGGATGGTCGGGTCGAACGGGTCGCCCGGCTGCGCCGAACTTGACCAGCCCCTGCGCCCGCGACCACCCGCTCGAGCTGCTCCGCGACGCCGCGGAAGCCGTCGTCGAGCGGACCGTGCTCGCGGGCCCGGTCGATGTTGTCGAGGACCTCGATGATCGGGACCAGGGCCTGGTACGTCGCGTTCTCGCGCACCAGGTCACGGTCGCGCTCGACGCGCTTGCTTGTAGTTGACGTACTCCGCCTGGAGCCGCTGCAGGTCGGCCGTCCGCTCCTCGAGCTGTCGCTCGACGGACGGGCCCTCGGCCTCGGGCTGGTCTGCTTCGCCGCCCTCGACCTCGGTCTCGTTGGCCATCTCTGCCGCGGCGTCGCCGAACGACCCGGCCGACCCGACGACCGGCCCGACCGCCGAACCCGTCGGGCCGGGCCCGGCCGGGGTCTCCTCCGAGACCTCGGCCGGGTCGGCCTGCGGCTGACCGGTGGTGGAGCCGGTGGACCGTCGGTCACCGGCCGTCACCCTCGGCGCCGGCCTGGCCGGGGCCGTCCTCGTCGATGATCTCGGCGTCGACCACGTCGTCGTCGGACTCGCCGGTGCTGCCGTCGCTGCCACCCGCGGCCGACTGGTCGGCCTCCGCGGCGGCGTACATGGCGGCGCCCATCTTCTGGCTGGTCTCGCCGAGCTTGGTCACGGCGGCCTGGATCTCGTCGGCTGAGGAGTCGGGGTTGTCGAGCACCTTCTTCAGTGCGTCGAGGTCGGCCTGCACCTCACTCTTGACGTCGTCCGGGACCTTGTCGCCGTTGTCCTCGAGGAACTTCTCGGTCTGGTAGACCAGCGAGTCCGCCTGGTTGCGGGTCTCGACCTGCTCGCGCCGCTTGGCGTCCTCGGCGGCGTACTGCTCCGCCTCGCGCACCATCCGGTCGATCTCGTCCTTGGACAGGGCCGAGCCGCCGGTGATCCGCATGGACTGCTCGCGGCCGGAGGCCTGGTCCTTGGCCGACACCTGGACGATGCCGTTGGCGTCGATGTCGAAGGTGACCTCGATCTTCGGGATCCCGCGCGGGGCCGGGGGCAGGCCGGTCAGCTCGAAGTTGCCGAGCGGCTGGTTCTGCGCCCACATCTGGCGCTCGCCCTGGGCGACCTTGATCTCCACCGACGGCTGGTTGTCGTCGGCCGTGGTGAAGATCTCCGACCGCTTGGTCGGGATCGTGGTGTTGCGCTCGATCAGGGTGGTCATCACGCCGCCCTTGGTCTCGATGCCGAGGGACAGCGGGGTCACGTCGAGCAGCAGCACGTCCTTGACCTCGCCCTTGAGCACGCCGGCCTGGAGCGCGGCGCCGACCGCGACGACCTCGTCGGGGTTGACGCCCTTGTTGGGCTCCTTGCCGCCGAGCAGCTCCTTGACCAGGTCGGTCACCGCGGGCATCCGGGTCGAGCCGCCGACCAGGACCACGTGGTCGATGTCGGCGATCGCGACGCCGCCGTCCTTGAGCACCGACTTGAACGGCGCCTTGGTGCGGTCGAGCAGGTCGGCGGTCAGCTTCTGGAACTCGGCGCGCGTCAGCTTCTCCTCGAAGTGCAGCGGGCCGGACTCGCCGTGGGTGATGTACGGCAGGTGCACGGTGGTCTCGCTGGAGCTCGACAGCTCGATCTTCGCCTTCTCCGCGGCCTCCTGGAGGCGCTGCTTGGCGATCTTGTCGGCCGAGAGGTCGACGCCGTTGTTGTCCTTGAACTTCTTGACCATCCAGTCGACGACGCGCGAGTCCCAGTCGTCGCCGCCGAGGTGGTTGTCGCCGGAGGTGGCCTTGACCTCGACCACGCCCTCGCCGATCTCGAGCAGGGACACGTCGAACGTGCCGCCGCCGAGGTCGAAGACGAGGATCGTCTGGTCGTCGCCCTTGTCGAGGCCGTAGGCCAGCGCGGCCGCGGTCGGCTCGTTGACGATGCGCTGCACGGTGAGGCCGGCGATCTCGCCCGCCTCCTTGGTGGCCTGGCGCTGGGAGTCGGAGAAGTACGCCGGCACGGTGATCACGGCGTCGGTGACGGGCTCGCCGAGGTAGGCCTCGGCGTCGCGCTTGAGCTTCTGCAGCACGAACGCGCTGATCTGCTGCGCCGTGAAGTTCTTGTCGTCGATCTTCACCGACCAGTCGGTGCCCATGTGGCGCTTGACCGACCGGATGGTGCGCTCGATGTTGGTGACGGCCTGACGCTTGGCGACCTCGCCGACCAGGACCTCGCCGGACTTGGCGAACGCCACGACCGAGGGGGTGGTGCGAGCGCCTTCAGCGTTGGCGATGACGGTGGGCTCTCCACCTTCGAGGACGGCGACGACGCTGTTCGTCGTACCGAGGTCGATGCCGACGGCACGAGCCATGTTGGGTTACCTCCGTTGTCGGTGCTGTTGGGGTGCAGCTCTGGGTCTGTGACGACCCCGGCCAATCCTGACGACTGCTCGCCGATCGGCCAAATCTTGAGTCGATGGGACTCAAGTCTGTTCATGGGCTCCAACGCACTCATAGTGGGGGTTGTTCCGGCTCGGCCGATCAATTTCGGCGACTTCTGCGGGACCGGTCTGGTAGGGCGTTTCCGGATAGTCCGTGACGAAATCGACCATCGGAGGGGCCGAACAGGGTCGATTTCGTCACGGACTATCGCGAACCGCTCCCCAGCACGCGGGCCAGCGAGGAAGGTTCCGGGACAGATTCCGGGCATGGACTGGACCCTGGAAGTCGTCGTCGTCCCCGTCGCGGACCTGGAGAAGGCGATCGCGTTCTACCGCGACCAGGTCGGCTTCGACCTCGACCACGACACCCGGAACGAGCACATGCACGTGGCCCAGCTGACGCCGCGGGGGTCGGGGTGCTCGATCGTGGTGGGCGACCTACCGTCGCAGAGCCAGATGCCGCCGGGGTCGCTGCACGGGGTGCAGCTCGTGGTGGCCGACGCCGAGGCGGCCCGGGCCGAGCTCACCGGCCGCGGCGTCGAGTGCTCGGAGATCCAGGTGTTCGACGAACGCGACGGCGGCACGTTCTTCGGGTTCACCGACCCCGACGGCAACACCTGGGCGGTCCAGCAGATCAAGGCCCGCGCCGACAACCCGCTCATCCCGCTGGAGGCTCGGGGCCGGTTCGGCGAGGGCCAGGAGGCCTGACGGCCCGCGGGAGGCGGCCGCGGCCGCACGTGCTGGTGTCGGCGCACCGGTGCGGCGGGGCCGCGGACCCGGCGTACGACAACACACCCGCGGGCGTGCGGTACGCCGCGTCCATCGGGGCCGACTACGTCGAGTTCGACGTACGCCGCACGGCGGACGGCCGGCTGGTCTGCCGGCACGACCCGGTGGACTCCGCGACGTACGCCGAGGTGGCCGCCGGCGGGGTCGTCGACCTCGACGACCTGCTCGCGGCCGTGGCCGAGACCGGCCTGGGTGCGCACGTCGACCTCAAGGGGACCGAGGCCGGCGACTGGGCGCTGGCGGTGGCGGAGCGCTGCGCGGCGACGCTGGACCTGCACCGCGTGGTGTTCACCACCGGCAGCGCGACCGCGGCCGCGGCCCTGGCACGCTGGGCCGAGACCCGCGCGGACGACGAGGGGCCCGGCCCGCTCGTCGGGCTGACCGTGGGCGGGAGCACCCGCACCTGCGGCTGCCGGCGGCGGTGCGGGCCCGGATCGGTGAGCTCTACCCGACGCGTCGCTGGCGGGCCAGCGGCGCGAACGTGCTGGTCGCCCACCACGTGCTGGCCCGGGTGCGGCTGCTGCGCTGGGCCCGGCGTCGCGACGTCCGGGTGCTGGTGTGGACGGCCGACGCACCGCGCGTGGTGGCCGCGGCGTTGCGGGACCCGCGGGTCTGGATGCTGACGACCAACCGACCGGCCGCCGCCCTGGCCGAACGCGCGCGGCTGGCGCGACCGGTGGACTGACACGACGAAGCCCCCGGTCCGAGCACGTGGCTCGGCACCGGGGGCGGTGTCGTGGTCGAGGGATCAGCAGCGGGGCAGGTTCGAGGCCGTGAAGGTGCCTCCGTTGCCCATCGCGCCCGTGCCGAGCCCGGCGTCCATGGCGTACTTCTCGCCGGCGGGCAGGGTCACCTTGCCGAACGGGGTCACCTTGCCGGGAGCGACCCAGCCCGACTTCCAGCTCTGGGAGGTCACGTTGCCGTCCTTGGTGATGTAGGCGGAACCATTGACGCGGCCGCTGGCCTTGGAGGCGTCGACGCGCGCTGACCGTCCAGGGACCGGTGGCCTCGACGGGCACCTTGCAGGCCTGGGCCTTGCCCCGTTCACGGTGACGAGGGTCTTCCAGGTGGTGTCCTGGGCGTGGGCGGTGGCCAGCGGGGTGACGACGGCCGCCAGGGCAAGCGCGGCCAGGGTCGTCGCGGTACGACGGAGGAGGGTCATCGAGATCCTTCGGTTGGGGGTGAACCCTGACCGTAGGTCGTCCGCCACCGCGTCGTGGCCGTACAGGGATATTGCCCTTCACCCCTGGAGGCAGGCGTTCTCGACGGGGGCGGCTCAGCAGGTGACGGAGGCGCCGGTGCCGGAGTACGAGCAGGTGTCCACGACCTTGCCGCTCGAGTTCTTGAGCGTGGCCTTGTCTCCGGTGTTGTTCCAGATGTAGCTGCCCTGGCCCCAGTAGACGTGCAGCGCCCTGTCCTTGCCGGGCCCGGTGTGCACGGTGACCGTGGCACCCGGCGCGACCGTGAAGCCGTCGGGGAAGGCGTACGTGTAGCCGGAGACGTCGCGCAGCGACCACCCGGTCAGGGTCCAGGACTTCACGCCGAAGTTGTGGACCTGCACCCACTCCTTGTTGAGCGAGGAGGTCGAGCCGTCGTCCTCGCCCGGGGGGTCGAACTGGATCTTCGACATCCGCATCGCCGGCAGCTGCGCGGCCGGAGTCGCGCCCCGGGCCGTGGCATAGCCGACGGCCGGCGCTCCCAGCGCGGTGGCCGCGAGGACGAGGGCCCAGGCGCGCACCGCCTTCGACGTCATGGCGCCGACGCTAGGGCGTGGACACCGGATCCGTGGGGCAAATTCGCGGATCCACGACGAGATCCGTGTCCCCGGAGCACCGCCAGCTCGTCGCCCCAGCCCTCGATCTGGTCGCGGAGGTCGTGCCCGCCGTGTCGCGCGTCCCAGGCGAGGCACTCGCGCTCGATCACGGCGTACGCCGCCCGGACGGCGTCGGCGTCGCCGTCGAGGACCGCCTCGAGCTGAGGCAGCAACCGGTCGGCCGACCACTCCGGGACGCTCAGCGGGTGCTCCCGCAGCTCCCAGCGGAAGGTACTTGTTGTAGGGCCGGACCCGGCCCTCCAGGGTGAACACGACGTCCAGCCACCAGTGCACGGACTCGGCCGCGTCCAGGCGGCGTTCCAGAGCGCCGGCCGTCTCGGTCGGACTTCAGGGCGCGGTAGGCCATGTTGACGTAGCCGTCGAGCTGGTCGCCCTCGAGCAGCATCCGCCTGGCCTCGTCGACGGTGTGGCTCTCCATCCGCCGCAACGCCTCGGCGATGCGACCGCCGGTCTCGTCGCGGAGCACCTGCGTGTAGCAGTAGCCCCAGCGGTAGCCGTACTCGTCGCCGCCCCAGCAGCGGCACGTCCTCGAGGTCGGCCAGCGTCTGCGGGATCTCGTCGATCGCCGGGCTGCGGCTGGTCTGCCGACCCTCGGCCGCCTCGTCGGTGAGCACGACGAAGACGTCGACGTCGGAGTGCTCGGTGGCGATCCCGCGCGCGGCGGAGCCGCTCAGCACGATCCCGAGGATGTTCGGGTCGTCGCGGCGCGAGCGATCTCGTCCAGCGCGGCCTGCGCTTCCGGGTTGAGGCTCATCGGCCGCGGTTCCGCGGGTGCTGGCGGCGCGCGGCGCGCTCGTTGCCGCGCTTGTAGTTGCCGGTCCAGCGGGCCATCACCTGCTGCGGCGTCGCCGCGCCTCTCGACCTCGTGCGACGAACTCCTGGCGCCCGCGGACCGCGCAGCACGGTCGCCCGCTTGCCGTGGTGGGTGATGACGACGTCGCCGCTCGCGCGTGACGTCGTACTCGAACCCGTTCGGCGTCTCCCGCGACGCATCCTGCGCGGTGACCCTCGCACTGGCGCGACCCGATGCATGACCGCGTCCTGACGGGTCGGCACCCGTCGGCCGAGGACGGGACGAAGTCCCGTCACCCGGACCCCGCGAGCAGGTCCGCGGCCCGCGTCGCAGGGGTACGCTGACGGTCGCTGCGCGACGCTCCTCGACCAACGGCTAGCGTCGGGCCATGCACGACCGACGCGGCGAGATCCGGGGCCGGCTGCGACGCATCGTCGACCAGCACGCTGCGACCCGCCGAGCGGCGGCACGTCGCGGACCTGACGGTCGAGGCCTGGCACGTACCTCCCGCACGCCGACGGGTCGGTCGGCGAGCCGGTGCCCTTCGCGGCGGCGAAGGACCAGGACGTACGACGCGTTCGCGATCGGCGACCCGTGGGGGCCGGCGTGGGCGACGACGTGGTTCCGGCTGACCGGCTCGGTGCCCGCCGACCTCGCGCACCCCGAGCTCGTCGTCGACCTCGGGTTCGTGGGCGGCATGCCCGGGTTCCAGTGCGAGGGCCTCGTGCATGCGGCCCGACGGCACCCACGTGAAGGCCCTGAACCCGCTCAACGACTGGGCTCCCGCGTCCGCGGGCGAGGACGTCGAGCTGTACGTCGAGGCCGCGGCCAACCCGCACGTGCTGACCGCGCTGGAGCCCGACGCCGCTCGGCGACAAGCTGACCGCGTCGGCCCGACCCGGTCTACCGGCTGCTACCGCCGCCGTCGTCGACGTCGACCCCGAGGTGCGGGAGCTGCTCGCCGACATCGAGGTGCTCGACCAGCTCGCCGCCGAGCTGCGCGAGGACGACGCGCGCCAGGTCGAGATCCTGCTGGCCCTGGAGCAGGCCCTCGACGCGCTCGACCTCAGCGACGTCGCCGGCGACCGCGAGCGCCGCGCGCGGCGAGCTGGCCGCGGTGCTGGCGCGGCCGGCGTACGACGGCGCCCACCGCATCTCCGCGGTCGGCCACGCGCACATCGACTCGGCGTGGCTGTGGCCGGTGCGCGAGACGGTGCGCAAGGTGGCGCGGACGGTCTCCAACGTGGTGCGCGCTCCTCGACGAGGACCCCGATCTCGTCTACGCGATGATCCTCGGCGCAGCAGTGGGAGTGGGTGCGGACGAGCACCACCCGGCGCTCTTCGAGCGGGTCAAGGAGCACGTCGGCGGCGGGGCGGTTCGTGCCGGTCGGCGGGATGTGGGTCGAGTCCGACACCAACATGGTCGGCGGCGAGGCGATGGCGCGGCAGTTCCTGGTCGGGCAGCGGTGGTTCGAGGAGCACCTCGGCGACGACGTGCGACGAGGTGTGGCTGCCGGACTCGTTCGGCTACACCGCCGCGCTGCCGCAGATCGTCACGCCTGGCCGGGCTGCCGGTGGTTCCTGACCCAGAAGATCTCCTGGAACACGACCAACGTCTTCCCCCACCACACGTTCTGGTGGGAGGGCATCGACGGCACCCGGGTCTTCACGCACTTCCCGCCGGTCGACACCTACACGGCCGAGCTGACCGGCGCGCGAGCTCGCGCACGCCGCGCGCAACTTCCGCGACAAGGGCGCGGCCACCCGCTCGCTGGTGCCGTTCGGGTACGGCGACGGCGGCGGCGGCCCGACCCGGGAGATGCTCGGCCGCGCGCCGGCGTACGGCGTCCCTCGCCGGCTCCCCGGTCGTCGCGGTCGAGACGCCGACGGCGTTCTTCGAAGCGGCCGAGGCGGAGTACGCCGACGCGCCGGTGTGGTCGGGCGAGCTCTACCTCGAGATCCACCGCGGCACCTACACCTCGCAGGCCGCGATGAAGCAGGGCAACCGCCGCTGCGAGCACCTGCTCCGCGAGGCCGAGCTGTGGTCGCGACCGCGGCCGTCCGCGGGGCTGCTCGACTACCCGGCCGACGAGCTGGACGAGCTCTGGCAGATCGTGCTGCTGCACCAGTTCCACGACATCCTCCCGGGCTCGTCGATCGCCTGGGTGCACCGCGAGGCGCGGGCGACGTACGCCGACGGTCGCCGCCGAGCTCGAGGCCTGATCGACGCCGCCCTCGACGCGCTCGCCGGGTGACGGCGACGGACGAGGTCGTCGTTCAACGCCGGGCCGGTGGCCCGGGACGGCGTGCCGGCGCTGTCCGCGGGGTCTCGTGACAGGCGCTGCGCGCCTTCCTCGACCAGCCGGCGGAGCGTCTGCTGGAGAACGACCACCTCCGCGTCGAGCTCGACGACGGGCGGCGTGATCCGGCGCGTGCTCGACAAGGCGCACGGCCGCGAGGTGCTGCCGCCCGGCGGGGCCGCGAACCTGCTCCAGCTGCACCCCGACCACCCCGTGAAGTGGGACGCCTGGGACCTCGACCGCTCCTACCGCACGCGCGGTCATCGACCTCGACGGACGGCGACGTGTCGCGTCGACGGCGACGCGGTCGTCGTCACGCCACGCGTTCGGCGAATCCTCAGCCAGGCAACGGATCCGGCTCGTCGGCGACCGGCTCGAGGTCGAGACCGACGTCGACTGGCACGAGCGCGAGCAGGTGCTCAAGGCGGCCTTCGACGTCGACGTGCACACCGACCACGCGGCGTACGAGACCCAGTTCGGCCACGTCGTCCGGCCGACCCACGAGAACACCACCTGGGACGCGGCGCGGTTCGAGGTGTGCGCGCACCGGTGGGTGCACGTGGGCGAGGCCGGGTACGGCGTCGGGGTGGCCAACGACGCGACCTACGGCCACGACGTCACCCGGCACCCGCGCGACGGCGGCGGCACGCTACTCCCGCGTGCGGCTCAGCCTGCTGCGCGCGCCGCTGTTCCCCGACCCCGAGACCGACCAGGGCGCGGCACGTGCTGCGGTACGCGCTGGTGCCCGGCGCCGTGGATCGCCGGACGCCGCCGAGGCCGGGTACGCGCTGAACCTCCCGCTCCGCCACCGCACCGGCTCGGCCGTCGAGCCGCTGGTCCGCGTCGAGGGGACGGCGTACGTCGAGGCGGTCAAGCTCGCCGCGGACGGCTCGGGCGACGTCGTCGTGCGGCTGTACGAGCCGCTCGGCGCCCGCACGTCGGTGCGGGTGACGCGCGTCGTTCGAGCACGCCTCGGTGACCGAGGTCGACCTGCTGGAACGCCCGATGGACAGCGGCTCCTGGGACGGCGAGACGCTGACCCTGCGGCCGTTCCAGATCGTCACCCTCCGGTACCGCCTCGTGGTTGAGGAGGGACGAGTCCCGTCACGAGCCCCGTGACGCGACCGCGGACCTCGCACCGGCTCGTGACGGCGTTCGCGCTGCTCGACCAGCAGGTGCTCAGCCCCAGGGCGTCGTGAGCTTCGCGATCAGCCAGTCGGCGGACGGGTGGTCGCCGGAGGCGAGGTCGGCGAGCACGGCGTCGCGGTCGTAGGGGACGGCCCGGTGCTCGACGGACCAACCGTCGTCACCGGACGTCAGGACCGCGTAACGGTACGGGCGTCCGAGGTGCGCGGCAGGCTGACCGAGCCGGGGTTCACGACGCGCACTCCGGCCAGCCGCCGCTCGTCGGGGTGGTGCGTGTGGCCGACCAGGATCAGGTCGGCCGCGCCGGCGCGAAGCCGGGCACGAGGCGGCGTCGCTCGTGCGGGTCGAGGCCGGGGCCGTCGTCGCGGCCGGGGGACGCGTGCACGAGCAGCACGCCCTCCTGCGGCCGGGCCTCGACCGGGAGGGACGCCCAGCCAGGCCAGGTCGTCCGCGGACAGCTCGCGACGCGCGTCCAGTCGAACGACGCGGCATCACCGGGTCGGGCGGCTCGGTGAGCACGTAGCGGTCGGTGTTGCCGCGGACCGCGACCAGGCCGGGCAGCGCGCGCACGCGGCGTACGCACTCCGCCGGCCGCGGCCCGTGCGCGACCAGGTCGCCGAGGAACCAGTGCCCGTCCACGTCACCGACGTCCGCCAGCACGGCGTCCAGGGCGACGACGTTGCCGTGGACGTCGGACGAGGACGGCGCACGCACGTGGACGCCGGGTGTCCAGCACCGCGGTGCGACGCTGGGGGCATGCCGACGCCTCCCATCACGGTCGTCCTCATAGGGGCGACGGGCGACCTGTCCAAGCGCAAGCTGCTGCCGGGCCTGCTGCACCTGTTCCAGACCGGGCTGCTGCGCGACCTGCAGGTCGTCGGTACCTCCCTCGATACGCACGACCGGGACTCGTTCATCGAGTTCGCACGCGGCGCGATCGACGAGTTCGCGGCGTACGAGGTGAAGGAGGCGGACTGGAAGGAGTTCGAGAAGCGGCTGTGGTGGTCGTCGTGGGAGACCGGGCCCGAGGGCCTCAAGGCGGTCGTCGACGAGGCCGACGAGGCCGCGGAGAGCGACCGGCCGCGGGACCGGCTGCACTACCTGAGCGTGCCGCCGAAGGCCGCCCTGGACGTGGTGCGGATCCTCAAGGAGGCCGACCTCGTCGCGCGCAGCCGGATCATCATGGAGAAGCCGTTCGGCACCGACCTCGCCTCCTCCAAGGACCTGAACAAGCAGCTGCACAAGGTGTTCAAGGAGGACCAGATCTTCCGGATCGACCACTTCCTGGGCAAGGAGGCGGCCCAGAACATCCTGGCGTTCCGGTTCGCCAACGGGCTCTTCGAGCCGATCTGGCACCGCAACCACATCGACCACATCCAGATCGACGTGCCGGAGTCGCTGGGCCTGGAGCAGCGGGCCTCGTTCTACGAGGCGACCGGTGCCTACCGCGACATGGTCGTCACCCACCTGTTCCAGGTGCTGGCGTTCACGGCGATGGAGCCGCCGACCGCGCTCGAGCCGTTCGCGATCTCGGAGGAGAAGAACAAGGTCTTCCGCTCGATGCTGCCGATCGAGCCGCACGACGTGGTGCGCGGCCAGTACGTCGGGTACCGCGACATCGACGGCGTCGCCCCGAGTCCGAGACCGAGACCTTCGTGGCCCTCAAGTGCTACGTCGACAACTGGCGCTGGGCCGGCGTGCCGTTCTACCTGCGCACCGGCAAGCGGCTGGCCGAGGGCGCCCGGATCATCTCGATCGCCTTCCGCGAGCCGCCGCGCTCGATGTTCCCGCCGGGCTCGGGCGTGGGCGACCACGGCCCCGACCACCTGACCTTCGACCTGGCCGACCAGGCCAAGATGTCGCTGTCCTTCTACGGCAAGAAGCCCGGCCCGGGCATGCACCTGCAGAAGCTCTCGATGCAGTTCGCGATGCGCGACACGAGCTGGGCGGGCGCCGTCCTGGAGGCGTACGAGCGGCTGATCTACGACGCGGCCCGCGGCGACCGCACCCTGTTCACCAGCGCCGAGGGCATCGAGCGGTTGTGGGAGATCTCCCAGCCCCTGCTGGAGAACCCTCCCGTCGTCCGGCCCTACAACACCGGCTCGTGGGGTCCCAACCAGATCCACCAGCTGATCGCGCCGTTCGCGTGGCGGCTGCCGTTCGAGCGGCAGTGGCGAGACCCCAACGACCGGGTGGGTGACTGCTCCGTGGGACGCGGCGGAATACTCGGCGTACGGCGCTTGTCATGCCATGTATGACCGTTCCCGACATCACCCTCCATGACGGCACGACCATCCCCCAGCTCGGCTTCGGCGTCTTCCAGGTGAAGCCCGAGGAGACCCAGGAGGTGGTCGAGCGGGCCCTCGAGGTGGGCTACCGGCACCTCGACACCGCGCAGATGTACGCAACGAGGAGGGCGTGGGCCGCGCGATCGCCGCGTCCGGTCTCCCGCGCGACGAGCTGTACGTCACCACCAAGCTCAACAACGGCTTCCACCGGCCCGACGACGCCCGCCGCGCGTTCGACGCGTCGCTCGAGCGGCTCGGGCTCGACCACGTCGACCTGTTCCTCATCCACTGGCCGCTGCCGACGCGGTACGACGGCGACTACGTGTCCACCTGGGAGGTGCTCGGCGAGTTCGCCGACGACAAGGGCGCCACCTCGATCGGCGTCTCCAACTTCGAGCCCGACCACCTCGAGCGGATCATCGTGGAGACCGGCCGGCGCCCGGTGGTCAACCAGGTCGAGATCCACCCGTTCTTCACCAACGAGGCCGTCCGCGCCGCCAACGCGTCGCACGGCGTCGTCACCGAGGCCTGGTCGCCGATCGCCAAGGGCGGGGTGCTGGACGATCCCACGATCGGCGAGATCGCCACGCGGCTGGGCCGCACGCCGTCCCAGGTGACGCTGCGGTGGCACCTCCAGCGCGGCGACATCGTGTTCCCCAAGACGCTCGACGGAGCGGATGCGCGGAGAACTTCGCGCTCTTCGACTTCGAGCTCGGCGACGCCGACGTGGCGGCGCTCTCCGCCCTCGACGAGGGCGAGCCCGGCCGCACCGGCGCCGAACCCGAACCAGATGGACTGGATCCCGCGCTGATCGTGGGGCTGACGCCCGAGCACCGGGGGCGTCAGCCGATGGTGACCGAGACCTCGTTGGAGACGGCGTCGGAGTCGGTGTCGATGACGCGGAAGCGGTTGGGTCCGCTGCGACCGGTCTGCACGTACGTCGAGAACTGGCCGCCGCTGACGGTCACCGTCACCGGGAAGTCGACCCAGGAGTCGCCCGGGCCGGTGGCGCGCTGCACCTGGAGGATCGCGCCCTCACCGGTGGGATAGCTGCCCGTCAGGTCGATGCGGCCCATCGGGGCCGACCTGGGTCTGCGCGGCCGCCAGGCTGATGCCGTTGCCCTCGCTCGGCGTGACCAGCACCGGCCCGGTGGGCTCGGTGGCCGCCGACAGGGTCGGCCCGGAGCTGGGTGCGGGTGCGGCGGTGGTCTTCTCTGGCTTCGGGCAGGTACATGCTCTGCCGCGCGGTGGAGTCCGTCGCGGCGGCCTCCGTCGCCGAGCCCCAGCACCCGCGTCGCGACCAGCGCGCCGCCGCCGGCGAGGAGGCCGATCGCCAGTCCGACGCCGACCAGGGCGGTCACTCCGGCGACGACCGGGTGCTGCTTGCGCTCGGGTTCAGGCACGGTGCGGCGAGGTCCTTCCGAGGTCGAGGGGGTCTTCCGCCATTGTTGCCGAGGCACCGCCAGATGCACGAAATTCCACCCGATCCCGGCGCCCCTCCACAGGCGGCGGGCGGGCGCGTTGCGGCCCGTCGGATCGCGCCCACCCTGGTGCCATGACGATCTCGGTGGACGTGGCAGTGATCAGGCAGCACCGGCTCGGGCTGCTCACCGACGCGGACGAGGTGCGCCGCCGCTGCGCGCTCGACCCGCCCGACGTCGGCGCGGCTCACCGGCCTGACCGCCGACGGGCTCGACCGGCTCGAGCGCCCGGGCCGAGCGGCTGGCCGACCGCCTCGCCGGGCTCGCCGACGCCCTGGACCGGTGGCTGGAGGTTGCGCATGCCGCCGACGGACGGGTGGGGATCGGCCTGGACCTGCTGACCGCGCAGGTGCTGGGCCGATGAGCGTTCCCGTGAGCTGCACCGGTCACCGCGACGACGCGCAGCATCGACGTCGGAGCTCGCGCGCCGACCCGGAGTCCTGCGCCCGCACGGTGGCCGCAGCTCGCGCGCTGACCGAGGCCTGCGCGGCGGCCGGCGCAGCGCGCGGCCCGCCAGGCCACGCTGGGCGAGGACCAGCTCGGCGGGCTGTCCGGCATCGTCTACCGGCACTCCTCGACCCTGCTCGCCCAGGCCTGCAGCCGGGTCGCCGGGCGCAGCGGCCGGATGGCCGACGGGCTGGCGGCCTACGCCGACGGCCTCACGGAGGTACGGCGACTCCTGGGCGACGCGGTCGCCGTCGCCGCCCCGCACCTCACGGTGGCGGGCGGCCGGATCTGGAGCCCCGCACGACCACCCGGCCCGGACGATCCCCGGCTCTCCCAGGCCTGGGCCGCCTGGCACGAGGCGGTCGACATCTGGCGGCGGGCTCGCGGCCTCCAGCAGGCCACCGAGCAGGCCTGGCTGCGAGTCCTGGAGGGGCCGGCCCCGCTCGCGGGTGACGCGGAGGCCGGCGGGGAGAGCGGCCCGCAGACCCCTGGGGCGGTGCTCCCGTGAGCCGGGCGCCCCGGCTCCCGGTGACGATGCCGTCCCGCTGGGTGCGGGTGCGGGGCGGCTACGCCGCACCGGGAGTGCACCGGTCCGGGGTCCCCCCGAGGCTGGAGCACCGCACGGAGCCCTACGACGGGACCCTGGCGGGCTGGCACCTGCTGGTCGCCGAGGCGGACGCCACCCGGTCCGGTTTCGAGCTCGAGGACGACGACCACTTCGACCTGGCCGGCGAGGACACCGTCTACCGGCGGTTCGGGCACACCGTGGCCGGCGTGGCCGCGGTGTCCGACCAGTGGCTGTGGGTGGTCGACGGCGTGGCCCACCAGCTGCTCGGCACGGTGGCGGCGGCCGACTACGAGGAGTACTGCGACCTGTTCGAGTCCGTCGCCGAGACCTTCGACCCCCGTGCCGACCGCCGGCCGCGGTCCGCCTGAGGGGGGCGGGTCACGCCGACCCCTCGACCTGCTCCCCGCGGGCGGCCCGCAGCGCCCGTTCGGCCACCGCGTGCTCGTCGGTCCGCTCGTCGTACCCCCAGAAGTCGCGCAGCCACACGGCCGTGACCCCCACCCCCACCACGCAGGCGAAGCCGCCGCTCACGATCGAGGCGCGCACGGACCAGAGATCCGCCACCATCCCGGACCGGACCTGGCCGCCGATCGGGCCGACCGAGTAGGACAGCATCTCGATGCCCGCGAGCCGGCCACGCATGTGCTCCGGGATCGTCTGGTTCCAGACCGTGCCGCGGAAGACGCCCGAGATCATGTCCGCCGCCCCGGCCAGCACGAGGAAGCCGATGGCCACCCAGATCGTCGGGGCCAGGCCGACCATGCCCACGAACAGGCCGTACGCCGCGGCGGCGACCACGATGGCCCGCCCGTGGTGGTGCACCCGCGCGGTCCAACCGGACAGCACGGTCGCCAGCAGCGCGCCGACCGTCTCCGCGGAGTAGAGCAGGCCGAGCAGCTGAGGGCGGTCGAAGACGGAGGACGCCAGCGCCGGGAAGAGCACGACCGGGAAGGCCAGCACCATGCACACGATGTCCACGAGGTAGGTGCCGAGCAGGTCCTTGCGGCTCACGGCGTAGCGCCAGCCCTCGCCGATCGCCCGCAGGCTCGGCGGCGTGGTCTCGACCTGGTGCGGGTAGGGGCGCATCACGAGGTAGAGGAGGGAGGCGAGGGTCAGCCCGACGACGTCGACCACGAAGCACCAGCCGGTGCCCGCGTAGGCCACGAGCAGGCCGCCGATGGCCGGCCCGACCAGCACGCCCAGCTGCATCCCGAAGCTGGTGAGGGCGTTGGCGGCGGGGATCTGGTCGTGGCGCACGGTGCGCGGCATCAGCGCCTCGCGGCTGGGACGCTGGAGCGCCCCGGTGGCGGTGAGCAGCCCGGCCACCCCGAAGATCACCACGAGGCTCGGCTCGTCGCGGAAGGCGTTGGCGGCGAGCACCGCCGTGAGGACGCCTTGGCCCAGGCCCGTCCACACCAGCAACCGGCGCCGGTCGACGTGGTCGGCGAGCGCACCGCCGTACAGGCCGAACACCACCAACGGCAGCAGCTCGACGAGCCCGACGGCGCCGACGGCGAAGTTGGAACCCGTCAGCTCGTAGATCTGGAAGGGGATCGCGACGTAGGAGACCATCCCGCCGAGGTAGAAGATCGTGCCCGCGAGGAACAGCAGCCGGAAGTCACGCGAGGTCCGCAACGGCGTGACGTCCATCCGCACGCCACGGAAGCGCTCACGCCAGGTCACGAGTCGTCATGGTGGCCGACGGAGACGCGCCCCGCACCGGTTTTCCGGTGGTCGGCGACAGCGACCACCCACCGTCACGAGTCCGGGCGGACCCGGATCCGCGCGCCACGGTGCGGCACGCTGGTGATGTTGCGGACCCGCGGCCGGTCGGGGCCCACGGCCTCGACGTCGTACGTCGTCAGGACCGCCCGCAGCACGGCCACGCCCTCCATCAACGAGAAGCCCGCACCGATGCACCGGCGGACGCCGCCACCGAACGGGATCCAGGTGTGCGGGGCGGGGAGCCGGCCCACGAACCGCGCCGGGTCGAACCGCTCCGGGCTCGGGGTAGGACTCGGGCCGCCGGTGCGCCAGGAGGATCGAGGGCGCGACGGTGGTGCCGGCCGGCAGGTCGTAGCCGCCGACGGTGGCGGGAGCCATCAGGGTCCGCACCACCATGGGGATCACCGGGTGCAGCCGCATCGACTCCTTGACCACCGCCTCGAGCCAGTCGTCGTCGCCGGACGCCGCGGCCGCCCGCGCACGACGCAGCTGGGTCGGGTCGCGGCCGAGCTCGTAGAGCGCCCAGGCGAGCGCGGTCGCGGTGGTCTCGTGGCCTGCGAGCAGCAGGGTGACCAGCTGGTCCCGCAGCTCGGTGTCGGAGAGCCCGTCCCCCTCCTCCTCGACGCGGATGAGGCGCGACAGCACGTCGGTGCGGTCGGCCAGGTCGGGCGCCGTGCGCCGTTCGCGGATCTCGCGGTAGATGAGGCGGTCCAGCTCCACCGCGTTGTCGACGGTGCGCTTCCACATCCCGAACCGGCGCAGCCAGGGGAGGCCCCAGCCGAGGAGCACCGCCGGGCCGACGTCGACGGTGGCCTTGACCCGAGGACGCAGCGCCGCCAGTCGGGCCTCGTCGGTGACGCCGAAGACGACGGTGAGGATGACCTCGAGGGTGAGTGCGTTCATCCGGTCCAGCGCCGCGAACGTCACGCCCGAGGGCCACCGGGCCACCTCGGCCCCGGCGACCCGCTCGACCAGCGCGCCGTAGCCCTGGAGCGCCTGCCCGTTGAACGCCGGCATCAGCAGCTTGCGGGCGCGCTGGTGCTCGGCGCCGTCCTGGAGGAGCAGGGAGTGCTCGCCCATGATCGGGCCGAGGATCGCGTTGCCCTTGCCGGCGTGGAAGACGGCCGGGTCGCCCGCAAAGATCTCCTTGGCCTGCTCCGGCCGCGCGAACAGCACCACCGGACGACCCGCCGGCAGGATGCGGAGGGTGAAGGCGTCGCCGTAGCGGCGGTGCAGCCACGGGACCGTCCGGTGCCGGAACCGCAGCAGGGCGACGCTCTGCGCCCACGCCGGCCAGCGCAGTCCCGGTGGCAGTCCGCGGGTGTCGACCTTCGGCGCGTGGCCGCCGCCGAACGGCCGCATCCGGGCGAAGCGTGCCGCGGTGAGCGGTGCGGTGTCCTGCTCCACGGCGGTCACCTCCGCAGGATACGGCGCTACCGAGCGACGATCGTGACGACCTCGTGGCCGGGGTGGGGCTGGGGGCGGGTCGCGCGGCAGGTGAGCAGGACGTCGTCGCCGGGCGTGGTCCGCACCACGACCCGCCAGGTCTCACCGGCGACGCCCAGGTCGACCGTCGTGAGGTCGCCGTCGCGGCGCACGGACAACACGCGGACCGCGGCCATCGCCGTCTCGCCGAGGTGGCGGTAGAGCGCGATCTCGGCGAACTGGGCTGCCATCGGCAGGCACGACCGGCCGCGCAGCACGTCGAGGGGCAGCCGCCCGGCGAGCACGTCGCGGGCCGCGGTCACGGCCGCGTCGGGCTGCAGGCGCCCCAGGTACAGGCCGTACGGCAGCACCAGGGCGTTACCGGCGAACCTGTCCCCGCCGATGTGGGACACCTCCCAGGTGTGCTCGGGGTACGCCGCCGCGAGGGCCGCCGCGACCGGCCGGCCCTGCTCCGCGCAACAGGCGTCGTGCTTGCCGTGCGTGCAGACGCAGAACACCGGGTCCTCGGTGGGCACCAGGCCCGGCGAGCGGCCGGCGCCGAGCGCGTCGAGGTCGAGGTCGAGCAGGTCCTCCGACCGGTCCAGCACGGCGGTCTGCAACCAGGCGTCGTCGCGGTCGACCCGGGCGGCGTACACCCGGAAGCCGGTGCGCGGCGCCCGCCGGTGGTAGCGACGGATCAGCAGCGGGCGGACGCCGGCCCGCGCTGCGGCGGCTCGCAGGGCGGCCTTCACGGCGGCGGGCAGCCGGCTGTCGCGCAGCGCGTCCACGCCCCAGGGTCCGGGGTTCTCGACGAGCAGGAACGAGCGGACGGTGGACGCCGTGCCGGCGATGTCGTCCCCCCGGTCGAGGGCGGCCGCCGAGCAGCGGAAGGTCACGCGGCAGCCTCGGGACCAGACCTCACGGGCGACCTCGAGCAGCCCTTCCCGGACCAGCCGACGGGCCAGCACCAGGTTGCTCTGGGGGTCGAGCCCGAGGTCGGCGGGCGTCAGGGTCGCACGGGTGCGCACGACATCCATCGCCGCCGCGAGCCGTCCCGGCATGTCCAGCGAGCGGTCGCCGATCAGCACCCGCAGCCGGTCGTCGTGGACGGTGACCACGCAGGGCCGGCCCGGCCGGCGCAGCAGCGGCGTGTCGCTGCTCGACCGCTCCCACCGCCAGCACGTCGTGCAGGCCTCCGCGGAGCCGGCCGTTGCGGGAGGTCAGGAACCGCTGCGTCTCGCGGTCGACGGCGCGTGCGGGATCGACGGTGGCCAGCGCGAGGGCGAGGGCCTGCAGCCGGTCGACGAGCCCCGGCGCCAGGTCCTCGGGACTGCCGACCCAGCCGGCCGGCAGGTGTTGGTCGCCGACCTCGTCGAGCAGGCCGTCGACGGTGCGCCGGACCAGGCCGCGCCAGGTGAGCTGGTTGACGCCGATGGTGACGTGCAGGCTGGCCTCGTCCTGGGCCCGGGCGGCGTGCGGCGTCCCCGTCGGCAGGTACATCGAGAGTCCGGGCCGCAGCAGCACGTCGTCGACGCGGCAGTCGGGGCCGTGGCCCGCGTCGTCCGGCTGCTCGCAGGCGCGTTCGCCACGCGGGTGGTGCACCTCCCACTGCTTGGTGCCGTGGGTCTGGAAGACGAAGACGTCATGCGCGTCGGCGTGCACGGCGAAACCTTGGGAGCCCGGCGGCGTCAGGTAGGCGTTGGCCTGGCACGGGTGGCCGAGCTCGAGCTCGAGGCGGGCGACCAGGTCGGCGAGCGGCGGGTGGAAGCGGTGCAGGCCCTGGAAGACCAGCGTGGCCCCGCCGGCGAACAGCTCGAGGGCCTTGCGGGGGTCCACCAGCCCGGTGAGCGGGCGGCCGGCGATGGAGGCGCCAGGACGGACGTACGACGACTCACCGAGCACGTTGCCGTCGCGGGCGATCCGGATGGCCGGGGTGCGGATCGCGGAGCCGGTCAGCAGGGCATCGGCGTCGTCGAGGGAGAGCAGCCCCACCAGGTCGGCGGGGTCGGTCTCGTGGAGGTGCACCAGCGACGCCCAGACCTTCGTGGTGAAGGTCTGGGCGTCACCGCTGAGCAGGTCGAGCGCCGGTGTCCCAGCGCCCGACCCGGGACGGATCTCGTTCAGAGCGCGGACCCGTCGGTGCCGTCCGAGTCGCCGCCGTCGGTGCCGTCCGCGTCGCCGCCGTCGGTGCCGTCGCATCCGTGCGTCGCCGCCGTCGCGTGCCGTCGGCGTCGCCGCCGTCGGTGCCGTCGGCGTCGCCGCCGTCGGTGCCGTCAGCGTCGCCACCACCGGCAGCGGGGTCGGAACCCGAGGTGGTGATGTCGGCGTCGTCGAGCGGGGCGTTCGGGTCTTCGGGGGTCGTGGTCATGCGTCCTCCTGCTGGTGGTCGGCCGGTTGTCCGGCCGGTGGCCTCGTGGGTGATGGGATCGAACGGTGCTGCCACGGCTGACGTGGCCGGTCACCCGGACCACGGGTGCAGCGCCCGGGACCACCGCCGTCCCAGCAGTCAACTCTTCGCGCCCCACGGCCGACAAGCATCCATCGGGGTGACCCCGTCCACGCGTCAGTCGACGAGTCCCCGCCGACGGGCGATGGCCGCCGCCTCGGTGCGGCCGGCGGCTCCGAGCTTGCCGAGGATGTTGGAGACGTGGACGCTCACGGTCTTGGTGCTGATGAACAGCTGCTTGCCGATCTCACCGTTGGTGCGGCCGGCCGCGACCAGCCCGAGGATCTCGGTCTCGCGCGGGGTGAGCACGTCGGTGCCGGCCTCCTGCCGGGCGGGGGCGGACCCGACGGCGCGCAGCTGGTCGACCAGCGGCGTCGCGCCGAGGGCGCGTGCCGCCTGACGCGCGGCGTCGCCCACCTCGCGTGCCTCGGCGGTCTCGCCCGCGGCACGCAGCACCGTGGCGAGCACGACCCGGGCCCGGGCGAGCTCGTAGACGTCACCGAACGTCTCGAACAGGGCCACCACCTCGCGCCAGCCCACCACCAGGTCGGCGACCGGCGGAGCGTCGTCGGAGGCCGCGAGCCAGCGCACCCGGAGCAGCTCGGCGTCGAGACGGGCCAGCCAGGCGCGGCCCTCGGGACCCCATTGCTTGGCAGGGTCGGCGTAGCGCTCCACCACGTTGTGGCCGTCGTCGTGCAGCCGTTCGGCGGTCGCGACCAGGTCCGCCCGGTCGCCCGCAGCGGTGGTGGGCAGCGCGGCGACGATCGCCTCCATCGTCTCCGCGGCCAGCCGCACCCGCCCGTCGAACCACGGGTGCCAGGTGGCGCCGACCGACGCGACGACACGCTCGTAGGCCGCGAGGGCGGTGGTGGGGTCGGCCGCGCGGGTGGCCAGCACGATCTCCTGGGCGCCGGCGTGCACGGCGAGCGACCCGTCGAGCCGCCAGGAGGGACGCAGCGCCCGCAGCTCGTCGGTGAGGTCCTCGCCGCGGGCGACCAGGACGACGGCGCGCAGGGCCGCGAACATGGCCCGCGCCATCGGCGGCGGGTGGCTGCCGCCTGTCGTGAAGTCGGTCAACGCGAGCACGCCGTCCCAGTCGCCGTGCGTCAGCAGCACCCAGGTCAGGTGCCAGCGCGCACCGGAGGCGTAGGGAGCCCACTCGATGCCGGCGGCCTCCGCGCGCTCCACGGAGCTGCGGAACCATCGCTCGGCCTCGTCGAGCTCGCCCGCGTCCTGGTAGGAGCGGGCCAGGAGGTAGCGCCCGCGGAGCTCTGCGTGCACGGCCCCGGTCTCGACCGTGCGGTCGATCGCCTCCCGCAGCGCCTGACGGAGCCGCTCCCTGCTGGCGCCCAGGCGGAGACCGCTGAGGGTGGTGATCACCTCGGCGGCCAGGTCGGTGCGGTTGAGCTGGTCGGCCAGCGCGAGGGCGTCGAGCCCGACCTGCTGGGCCTCCTGGTGACGCCAGAACATCGCGAGCACGAAGGCGTGCGCCGTCAGCACCCGGGCCCGGGCGAGGGTGTCGTCCTCGGGGGTGATCCGCACGGCCTCGGCGGAGATCGCGGGCGGGTCCTCCGGGGTCTCGATGGCCGTCAGCGCCACGGCGCGGGCCGCCAGCAGGGAACCGCGGGCCGTCGGGGTCACGTCGTCGGGCAGGGTCGCGAGCTGTTCGGCCAGCAGCGCAGCCGCGCGCTCGGGATGGCCACTGGAGCTGAGGGCCTCGGCGGTGTCGACGGCCAGGCGGGCCCGGTCGACCAGGCCGTCACCGGCGGCGCCCAGACCCGCCAGCAGGCGCAGCGCCCGCTCGAAGTGCTGGGCCGCCTCGTCGGGGCCGCCGACCTGGGCGGCCTCGTGACCCGCCTGCACGCTGGCCTTGAGCGCGGTCTCGTCGTCGTGGGCCGACATGGCGTGGCGGGCGAGCTCGGCTGCGGTGCCGCGGGCGCGGCCGTCGCCGATCGCGGCGGCGTACTTGCCGTGCAGCCGCACCCGCTCGCCGGGCAGCAGGTCGTCGTAGACCGCCTCGCCGAGCAGCGCGTGGCGGAAGGCGTAGTGGCGGTCGCTGGCGACCAGGATGTTGCGCTCGACGGCGGTCCGCAGGCTCTCGTCGAGGGCCGCGTCGCCGACGTCGGTGGCGACGGCGAGCAGCTCGTGGGTGACCCGGCGGCCGGCGACGCTTGCCGCCCGGACCACCTGGCGCGCGGTGTCGTCGAGCCGGTCGAGCCGGACCAGGAGCACCTCGGCGAGGTCGGCGGGGAGCCCGCGTCGCGGGTGCCCTGCTCGCCGGCCGTGGCGCCGACCAGCTCCTCGACGAAGAAGGCGTTGCCGTCGGCGCGCTCGACGACCATCGTCGACCTCGTCGTCGGTGAGCACCTCCCCGGAGCCGGCCCCGAGGCAGGCGACCAGCTCGCGGACGTCGGCGGCGGTCAGCGGGTCCAGCGGACATCCGGTGCACGCCCTGCAGCCGGGACCACTCGGCGACCTTGGCGCGGAGGGGGTGCTTGCGGTGCAGGTCGTCGGAGCGGTAGCGACGCGACGAGGGCGACCGGCTGGCTGAAGGGCCGGGTGAACAGGAAGCTCATCAGGTCGCGGGTGGACTGGTCGGCCCAGTGGAGGTCCTCGACGACGACGACGAGCGGCTGCCGCTCGGCGACCGCCTCGAAGAGCGCGTGCACGGCCTCGAAGAGGGCCCCGCGGTCGATGTTGGAGCCACCGGTGGAGCCGCTGTCGCCCTCGGCCGCGTCGTCCATCATCCGGCGCCCGGGGGCCAGACGGTGCAACGCGGGGTGGTGGGTCGGCCACCGAGGCCACCACGTCGGGGACGGACGCCTGGAGGCGGCCGAGGATCTCGGAGAAGGGGAGGTAGGGGAGCGCGCTGTCGGCGAAGTCGAGGCAGTGGCCGGCGACGACCTGCCAGCCGAGGTCGAGGGCGCGGTCGCGCAGCGCGGTGAGCAGGCGGGTCTTGCCCACGCCGGCGTCACCCGCGAGGAGGACGGCCACACCGGGGCCGCCGGGGGTGGAGCGGGCGTCCCCGGACGCGACGATGCCGAGCCGGAGAGTGAGGTCCTCCAGCTCGGCATCTCGCCCCACGAGGGGGGCGGTCGTCACGGCCGTCATGCAGCCCATCATGTCGGGTAGCGGGGACATCGTCCCCTCGGTTTGCTTGTCGGCGGGCGTGGCCTTGACGGCGATCAGCCCGGCCATCGGTCAGCCGATCCAGGTCGACGACTCGGACGCCGGCGTGGCGTAGCGAGCCTCCTCCTCACGGCGGGCGCGCCGGCGGGCGCGACGGGCGCGGATCGGGCGCCAGTCCTCGCGGATCCGGTTGACGCGGTAGTCCAGCTCGGCGTTGAGCAGCAGGTCGTTCATGTCGGTGCCTTCCTCGTTCCCCGGGCCTCTCCCGGTAATGGAAAGACTCCGCTCCTGAGGTAGGCCCGGACATCGGGCTGGTGCCTTATCTCTGGCAAGCGACCCGGCCTCTAGGTACCTCAGACGCCGGGTCGGGAGGCTCAGACGGGGCGCCCGGCCACCCAGGTGCCGGCCACCAGCGGCACGCCGGGCCGGTAGGCCAGGTGCACGTGGCTGGGCGCCTCCAGGAGGGCCAGGTCGGCGCGCGCGCCGGGCACCAGGCGCCCGACGTCGGTGCGGCCCAGGGCGGCCGCGCCGCCGGCCGTGGCGGCGTACGTCGCCTCCGCCGGCGTCATCCGCATCTCGCGCACCGCGAGGGCGATGCACAGCGGCATCGAGGAGGTGTAGCTGCAGCCCGGGTTGCAGTCGCTGGCGATCGCGACCGTGGCGCCGGCGTCGAGGAGGCGCCGGGCGTCGGGGTAGGGCTGCCGGGTCGAGAACTCGACGCCGGGCAGCAGGGTGGCGACGGTGCCGCTGTCGGCGAGCGCGGCGACGTCGGCGTCGTCGAGGTAGGTGCAGTGGTCGACGGCGACCAGGCCGAGCTCGGCGGCCAGCCGCACGCCGGGCCCGGGACCGAGCTGGTTGGCGTGCAGCCGGCCCCGGAGGCCACGGCGCGGCCCCGGCGGCGAGGATCGCCCGGGCCTGGTCCTCGTCGAACGCGCCCCGCTCGCAGAAGACGTCGATCCAGCGGGCGTGCGGCGGCGCAGGCCTCGAGCATCGCGCCGGTGACCAGCGCGACGTACTCGTCCGGGGTGCTGCCGTCGGGGACGACGTGGGCACCGAGGAAGGTCGTCTCGTCGGTGAACTGGCGGGCGATCGCGAGGCTGCGCGCCTCGTCGCGGACGGTCAGCCCGTAGCCGCTCTTGATCTCGACGGTGGTGGTGCCCTGGCGGCGCATCTCGGCGACGAGCGCGGCCACGCCGGCCGGTGAGCTCCTCGTCGGTGGCGGCCCGGGTGGCGGCGACGGTGGTGCGGATGCCGCCGGCGGCGTACGGCGTGCCGGCCATCCGGGCGGCGAACTCCGGCGCGCGGTCACCCGCGAAGACCAGGTGGCTGTGGCTGTCCACGAAGCCCGGGACCACCGCCCGGCCTCCCGCGTCGACGTGGGTGTCGGCGGCCGGCGCCTCGGCCGCCGGCCCCACCCAGGCGACCCGCCCGCCATCGATGACGAGCGCGGCGTCGTGCCGGATCCCGAGCAGGTCCCCTGCCTGCCGGGTCGTTGGTGACCAGCTCGCCGATGTGGGTGATGACGGTGCGAGGTCATGTCCAGAGCCTGCCGATCACCGCGTCGAGATCGCGGCCGATCTCCCGCTCGTCGCCCTTGGTGAAGACCAACTTGCCGTCGGCGACGACCCGGACGACGTCGGCGGCGGAGGCCGCGAAGACGGCGGTGTGCTCGTCGGCGCCGGTGCCAGCGGTACGGGGCGTGGTGGTGTCCAGGGTGACCAGGTCGGCCCGGTGGCCGACGGCGATGGCGCCCGCGTCGTCGTACCCGAGGCTCCGGTGGCCGGTCGTGGTGGCCGCGGCGAGCAGGTCCGCCGCGGGCCAGTGGCCACGTCGGCGGGTCGCGAGGCGCTCGTCGAGCTCGACCGCGCGCATCTCCTCGAACAGGTCGACGACGGCGTGACTGTCGGAGCCGAGGGTGAGCGGACTGCCGGCGTCGTGGAGCCGGCGGCTCGGACCGATCCCGTCGCCGAGGTCGCGCTCGGTGGTGGGGCAGAAGCAGGCGAAGGTACGGGTGCTCCCGAGGTGCCCGATGTCGTCATCGGTCAGGTGGGTGGCGTGCACGGCACTGGTCAGTGGGCCGAGCACGCCGTGGTCGGCGAGCAGCTGGGTGGGGGTGGCGCCGTAGGCCGCGACGCACGCGTCGTTCTCGGCTGTCTGCTCGGAGAGGTGCACGTGGAGGGGCCTGCCGGTGGCCGCCTCGACGACGGTGGCGAGCTGGTCGTCGGGCACGGCGCGCACGGAGTGGATGGCGGCGCCGGCCTCCGTGAGCGCCGAGACGCGCTCCGCCCAGGCCTCCGCCGTGCCGTCGCTGAACCGCCGCTGGACGCCCTCCGGTGGCTCGCCGAACCCGCTGCTGAGGTAGCACGTGTCGAGCAGCCGGATCCGCAGCCCCGCCTGGGTGGCCGCCTCGACCAGCGCGTGACCCATCGCGTTGGGGTCGTCGTAGGGCGTCCCGTCCGGCTGGTGGTGCAGGTAGTGGAACTCCCCCACGCTGGTGATCCCGGCCGCCACCATCTCCCGGTACGTCGCCCGTGGCCAGCGCCAGGTAGGAGTCCGGGTCGAGCCGCTCCGCCACGGCGTACATCTGCTCCCGCCACGTCCAGAACGTCCCCCGCCCCCGCTGGGTCCGCCCCCGCAGCGCCCGGTGGAACGCGTGGCTGTGGCAGTTCGCCAGCCCGGGGATGGTGAGGCCGGGGATTCGCTCGCGATACCCGCTCGAGCGGGTATCGCGCACGTTCGGCGTCGTTGCAACCCCCTCAAAGGGCAAGGAACGACGCCGAAGCTCGACCGAAGTGAACCGTCCGCCCTCGATCTCGACGTACACCTCGTCGTGCACGGCCCCGTCGACCCAGGCGCGTTCGAGCAGGTACGACGTCACCCTCCACCGGCTCCCCGGCCAGCTCGGCCAGGACGTCGGCCAGGGCCTCGACCCCGGCCAGGCAGTCGTCCATGGCCGCGGTCTCGAGCGGCGAGTGGGAGACGCCGGTCGGGTTGCGGACGAAGAGCATCGCGGTGGGGATGCCGGCGGCCGACAGGATGCCGGCGTCGTGGCCGGCGGCGGTCGGGATGACCGGCCAGCCGCGGGGCGTGGCCAGCCGCGCGGCCAGGGCCGGGTCGAAGTCCACCGCGCCGGACACCGACTCCGGCGTCACCACCAAGCGCGGTCCCGTCCCGCGAGGCCCGCTCGGACGCCTGCCGCTCGATGGCGCCCACGAGGTCGGCCAGGGCGGGCGCCGGTCGACGCCCGGGCGTCCAGCCACGCGGTCACCCCCGACGGCACCGAGTTGGTGGAGTTGGGCGTCACCTCGAGCCGCCCGAAGGTCGCTCGCTGCCCGGCCAGCCGGGCCTGCTTGTTGGCGGCCAGCGCCGTCATCGCATAGGTGAGCATCGGGTCGGCCCGGTCCTCCATCCGGGTCGTGCCGGCGTGGTCGGCGGCGCCGCGGAACTCGTAGCGGTACCGCCCGTGCGGCCAGATCCCGCTCGCCACCCCGACCGCGGCGGAGCGGTCCACCAGGTCGCGGCCCTGCTCCACGTGCAGCTCGACGAACGTCCCGACGCCTTCCAGCAGGGCCCGCCGGGATCCCCGGCGAGCCCGGCCGCCTCGAGGCCGTCGGCGAGCCACACCCCGTCGCGGTCCCGTAGCTCCCGCGCCAGGTCCCACGACACCGCACCGGTGGCCAGTCGCGAGCCGAGGCAGGCCAGCCCGAACCGCGACCCCTCCTCCTCCACGAACACCGAGACCCCGAGCGGCCGCGAGGGCTCGAACCCCCGCGCCCGCAACGCGTCGACCGCCGCCAGCGCCGAGACCACCCCCAGCGGTCCGTCGTACGCTCCCCCGTCCAGCACCGAGTCCAGGTGCGAGCCGGTCAGTACGCCGCCCGTTGCGGGTAGTCCCTGACGTTCGGGCCCGTTCTGGGCACCGAAAGGGGCCCGAACGTCAGGGACTACCGGAGACGCCGGGTCCCACCACGCCACCAGGTTCCCCAGACCGTCGCGGGTGAGACGGAGGACCGGGCGGCGCACTGCTCCTCGAACCAGGCGGACAGCTCGCGTTCGGGCTCAGCCAGGGCTGGCGGAAGTACCCCCCGGACGAGGCGGAGCGACCCACCGGCGCCAGATCGGCCCACATCCGCTCGAAGTCGTCAGGCATGCTGCGGACCATGGAGTTCCAGGACGTCGTACGACGCCGCAAGATGGTCCGCGACTACGCCACGGACCCGGTCGACCCGGGGATCGTCGAGCGCGCGCTGCACAACGCCGTCCGGGCGCCCAACGCCGGCTTCAGCCAGGGCTGGGGGTTCCTCGTCCTCGACGAGCCGGCCGACGTAGGCCGCTTCTGGGAGGTGACCACGGACGCGGACGACCTGGCGGCACCCGACGAGTGGCTCACCGGCATGATGCACGCCCCGGTCCTGGTGCTGCCCTGCTCGAGCAAGGCGGCGTACCTCAAGCGTTACGCCCAGGAGGACAAGGGCTGGACCGACGAGGACGAGACCCGCTGGGCGGTGCCGTTCTGGCACATCGACACCGGCATGGCCGCGCTGCTGATCCTCCAGACGGTCACCGACGCGGGCCTCGGCGCCTGCTACTTCGGGGTGCCGCCGGACCGCGTCGAGGCGGTCCGCCAGACGTTCGCGATCCCCGCGACGTTCGACCCGATCGGGGCGATCACGATCGGCCACCGCACCACGACCGACGGACTGCCCGGCTCCCCGAGCGTGCGGCCGCGCCGACCCCAGGAGGACGTGGTCCACCGCGGACGCTGGGCCAGCTCGACGTCCTGACGGCACCCCCCCAGTCCATCGGTCGGACGCCGACCGGTCAACGCGCCCCGCGGCCATCCGGGTCTCGCATCCGAGACGGACCTCGAAGGGATAGCCTCCGGTCATTCTCGGCCGAGACACGAGGAGCGTCCATGATCCACCGCAGCCCGTTGCCCGACGTCGTGATCCCGGACCTCCCCCTGACGGACTACGTGCTGGCCCACGCCGAGGAGCTCGGCGACAAGCCGGCCCTGATCGACGGGCCGAGCGGGCGCACGCTCACCTACGGCGCCCTCTCCAGGGGATCCGCTCGCTCGCCGGCGGACTGGTGGCGCGCGGCTTCCGGCCCGGCCAGACCGTGGCGCTGCTCTCCCCGAACATCCCGGAGTACGCCGTGGTCTTCCACGGCGTCGCGTACGCCGGTGGCGTGGTCACGACGATCAACCCGACGTACACCGAGCGCGAGGTCCACCACCAGCTCGTCGACGCCGGCGCCCGGCTGCTGGTCACCGTGGCGCCGTTCCTCGACGTCGCGCGGGCTGCCGCGCAAGGGCACCGCGGTCGAGGAGATCTTCGTGATCGGTGCGGCCGACGGACGCCTCGCTCGCTGACCGAGCTGTTGGGCGCCCCGCTCACCGAGCAGGTGCCCGTCGATCCCGACGACACCGTCGTGCTGCCGTACTCCTCCGGCACCACCGGGGTCTCCAAGGGCGTGATGCTGACCCACCGCAACCTCGTCGCCAACGTCGCGCAGGTGCTGGGCGCCGCCGAGATGCGCGAGGACGAGACGATCGTCGCCGTGCTGCCGTTCTTCCACATCTACGGCATGCAGGTGCTGATGAACTGCGGGCTGCGCGCGGGGGCCACGATCGTCACCCTCCCGCGCTTCGACCTCGAGCAGTTCCTGTCGGTCCACCAGGAGTACGGCGTCACCCGGTCCTTCGTCGCCCCGCCCATCGTGGTCGCCCTGGCCAAGCACCCGCTCGTCGACTCCTTCGACATGTCCAAGCTCGAGCAGGTCTTCTCCGGCGCCGCCCCGCTGTCGGCCGAGCTGGCCCTCGAGGCCGGGAAGCGGCTCGGCTGCGAGGTGGTCCAGGGCTACGGCATGACCGAGCTCTCGCCGGTCTCGCACCTGACGCCCGCGGACAGTTCAAGCCGGGTTCGGTCGGCGTCACCGCGCCCAACACCGAGCTGCGCATCGTCGACCCGCTCACCGGCGAGGACCTCGGGCATCGACGAGGACGGCGAGATCTGGGTGCGCGGACCGCAGGTGATGAAGGGCTACCTCAACAACGAGCAGGCCACCGCGCACACCCTCGACGCCGACGGTTGGCTGCACACCGGCGACATCGGGCACGTCGACGCGGACGGCCACGTCTTCGTCGTGGACCGGCTCAAGGAGCTGATCAAGTACAAGGGCTTCCAGGTCCCGCCCGCCGAGCTCGAGGCGATCCTGCTCACCCACCCGGCCGTGGCGGACGCCGCCGTGGTCGGCATCCCGGACGAGGAGGCGGGCGAGATCCCCGCGGCGTACGTCGTGCTCCAGCCGGGCTCCGAGGCCACCGCCGAGGAGATCATGGAGTTCGTCGCCGGCCACGTCGCGCACTACAAGCAGGTGCGCCACCTGGAGTTCATCGAGGCGGTCCCCAAGTCGGCGGCCGGCAAGATCCTGCGCCGCGAGCTGCGGGCGAAGGGCCGGGCCGACTAGCCGCGACCCCAGTCCGGCCGGTAGTCGAAGCGCTTCGAGGTCGAGATCTCCGTGCGCTCGTCGGTGCCGTACCTCGCGGTCCAGATCTGGACGTCCTCGGTGTCGATGTTCACCCGGTCGGTGAAGACGTAGCTGCTGCCGTCCGGCGACCAGTGCGCGTTGGCGTTGCGTCGCCCCGATGCCTCGTTGTCCGTGAGCCAGTCGATCTTCTTGCGGCACTGCTTCACGCCGTTGCACATCCACGGCACGGTGCCCAGGTCGACGAACGTCGCGTCCGGGTCACCGCGGCCGTAGGCCTCGAACAGGACCAGGCCCCGTGTCGGTCCACTGGTGGCGCGCGAGAGGTCGTAGACCTCGACGCCGAGGCCCCACGGCAGGATCGGCGCGGGGTCGTCGCCGTCGACGTCCACCCGCATGATCGTGGACTTGCCGTCCGACAGCCGCACCCTCGTCCAGGTGACGAAGCCGCCGTCGGGCGAGAGCTGCGCCCGGCTGTCCTCGTACTTGCCCGCGTCCCGCTTGTCCGACATCCGGAAAGGATGCGAGCCGTCGATGTTCACCGACCACTCCAGGGCCTCGGCCGCGGTGTCATCGACGATGGGGCCCTTCACCTTCTGGAAGAAGAGCCGCTTGTTGGAGATCCACGTCGGCACCCCGATGCCGAGGCAGGGGTCCTTGCACCCGACCGGCAGCCGGTGGTCCTGGGTGCCGTTGCGGCGCACCAGCCGGACCTCGAAGCCGTCCTCGTCCCCGGCCTCGTAGGCGATCCACTTGCCGTTGGGCGAGAACTGCGCGTCGAGGTGGTACTCGCCCTTGCCCGCATGCGTCAGCAGTCGCTGACCGGAGCCGTCCGCGTTCGCGATGACCAGCGACTCGCGTCCGTCGGCGGCCCGGTTGGTCCACACGATGTGGCCGTCCGTCGACGGGTCCGCGGCGGCGTACGACGGCACGGCGAGCACAGCGAGGGCGGCCAGGACGACGACGGGCGTGCGCATGCCTCACGCTAGGCCGGGTCCGGCCCGGGCGACACCCCGAAAGCTCGGGATTGCCAGGGAGCGATCGGTTGACGCCGGGTCGATCATGGGGAGATGGGTGGCGGCTCCCTCGAGGCGGCCCGACGGGAGATCGCGGGCCTGCTCGCCGATCCGCCACCGGGCGCGCTCCTCGCCGACGCCGCGGTCGAGGCCCTCGGCCGCGTCGTCGGGCACGACGGCTACTGCCTCTTCGGCGTCGACCCGGCCACGGGGCTGCGGTCGGTGATGTTCTCCCGCCACGGACTGACGGTCCCGACCGAGGTGCTGCTCCGCAACGAGACGGTCGAACCGGACGCCAACCGGTACGCCGACCTGGCGCGCGCCGCCGTACCCGCCGGCGTGCTGTCTCCCTTCGACACCCCGGGCAGCTCCCGCCTGCACGAGATCCTCCCGAACGACGGCTACCGCAGCGAGCTGCGGCTCGCCCTGACGACACCGGGCCGCTACTGGGGCGCGCTGTCGCTCTTCCGGTCCGACCGCCACTCCCCGTTCGGCGACCGCGACGTCACGGCGGCCCACGAGCTGGCCGCGGCCCTCACGCTCGTGGTGCGCCGCTACCAGGTCGGCCGCCCTCACCGCGTGGAGCAGCCGGCCGACATCACCGGCGGCGTCGTCTGCCTGGACGCCCACGACGGGCTGGTCGGCATGGATGCCGCCGCGCGCCGCCTGCTGGCCTCGCTCACCAACGCGTGGGCGGGCGGGGTGGTCGCCGAGGACCTGATGCGCTGCATCCACGAGGTCGCCCGCGCGGCCCGATGCGGGGCGGCCTCCGTCACCCGGACCCGCATCGCCGACGGCCGGTGGCTGGTCGTCAGCGGCACCTGTGTCGGCGCCTCGGACATGGACGTCGTCGTCCAGCTGCGGTCGGGCGACGTGGCGACCGTGCTGCCCGCCTTCGCGGCGTGGTGTGGGCTGTCCGGTCGCGAGACGGAGGTGCTGCGACTCCTCGTCGCAGGTCTGGCCGCCAAGCAGGTGGCCCGCCGGCTGGACATCTCCGTGCTGACGGTGGGCGACCACCAGCGCTCGCTCTACCGCAAGGCCGGGGTGAGGGGGCGCGACGAGCTCGTCGCGCTCCTCGTCTGAGCCCACGTCGCCGCGGCCCCTATCGTGAGGCCGTGACGACGGGGGCCGTGGCCAAGCTGCAGGCGCTGGTGCGCATCCCGACCGTCTCCGACCGCGACCCCGAGCGGGTCGACACGGCGGCGTTCGACGCGCTGCTCGCCGAGCACGCGCGTCTCTTCCCGCGGCTCTACGCCTCGCTCGAGCTCACCCGCGTCGGCGGCCACGGCCTGCTCTTCCGCTGGGCCGGCTCGGACGACGCTCAGCCCGGTGGTGCTGATGGCCCACCTCGACGTCGTCCCGGTCGACGAGTCGGCGCCCTGGCAGCACCCGCCGTTCTCCGCGGAGATCCACGACGGCGCGGTGTGGGGGCGCGGCACCCTCGACGACAAGGGCTGCGTCGTAGCCATCTGCGAAGCGGTCGAGCGGTTGGTGGAGCGCGGCTTCACCCCTGCCCAGGACGTGTGGCTGAGCCTCGGGTCCGACGAGGAGGTGAGCGGCACGGCGGCCACCGAGGCCGTCGCCGAGCTCACCCGTCGCGGGGTGCGCCCGTGGTTCGTCCTCGACGAGGGCGGCGCGATCGCGGGCGACGCGTTCCCCGGCATCAAGCCCCCGGTGGGCGCCATCGGCGTCACCGAGAAGGGCACCACCAGCGTCGTGCTGCGCGTCGACGGTCGCGGCGGGCACGCGTCCACGCCCACGCGGAACGGGCCCACCGCCCGGCTGGCGCGGGCGATCCTGAAGGTCGACCGCTCGTCCATGCGCGGCCTCGGTCCCGGACGCGACCGTGGAGCTGTTCCGCCGGCTGGCCCCGCACGCCCCCGCCGCGCTGCGCCCACTCATGGCCAATGCCGAGCGGCTGCGCCCGGTGCTCACCAGGGTCCTGGTCGCGGCCGGGCCGGAGTCGGCAGCCATGACGCGCACGACCTTCGCGGCCACGACGCTGTCGGGCTCCCCCGCCCTCAACGTGATCGCGTCCACCGCGCGGGCCGGCATCAACGTCCGCGTCATGGTCGGCGACACGGTGGCCGACGTGGTCGCCCACCTGCGCAAGACCATCGGCGACGACCAGGTGCAGATCGAGGTCGTGGAGGAGGGCGAGGCCAGCCCGGTGTCGCCGGTCGACGACGACGCCTTCCGCCTCATCGAGTCCACGGTGGCCGAGCTGTTCCCCGAGGCCGTCCCGGCGCCGTACGTGATGATGGCCGCCACCGACTCGCGGCACTTCACCGCCATCTGCCCGCGGGTCTACCGGTTCGCGCCGTTCCGGATGAGCAAGGCTCAGCGGGAGGCCATCCACTCCTACGACGAGCGCCTCGGGGTGGACGACTTCCTGATCGGGATCGACTGGTACCAACGCCTCATCGAGAGGATCCCTGCGGGATGACCCACGTCGCCACCGAACCTCAGCCACGCGCCGTCGCGCACAGCCTGGCCACCATCGTCGGCTTCCTGGTCTGCGTGGAGTTCGCCAGCGGCATCCTCCAGGGCTACTACACCCCGATCTTCAGCGACATCGCCGACCACCTGTCCATCGCCGACGCCGACGTCAACTGGTTCGAGGCGGCGCAGCTGGTCGTGTCCGCGCTCTGCGTGCCGGCCTTGGCCCGGCTCGGGGACATGGTCGGCGCCAAGTACGTGCTGCTCCTCTCCACCGCGATCACCGCGGTGGGTTCGTGGGTCCTCGTCGTCGCGCCGTCGTTCACCACCTTCCTGATCGGCTGGGCGATCCAGGGTGCCTACGTCGTCTGGCTCCCGATGGAGGTCGCGATCGTCTACCGCCGCACGGCGGGCACCGGACGGCAGAACCTGCTCACCCGCCGCGCCGCCGGCGTGCTGGTCGGCGCGCTGGAGCTGTCGGTCATCATCGGCGCCCTCACCAGCGGCGCGATCGTCGAGAGCACGTCGATGACGGTGGTGCTGATGCTGCCCGCGATCGTGGTCACGGCCTGCTTCTTCCTGATCCTGGTTCGGCATCGAGCGCGACACCGGCACGTCCGGTGGCCGGTTCGACGTCGTCGGCTTCCTCCTGGTCACCGCCTCGATCGGCTTCGTGATGGCCGGCCTGATCACCATCCGGCTGCAGGGAGTGGACAGCGTGCTGGCGTACGGCGCTGATCGCTGGTCGGGCTCCTGTCGCTGATCCCGTTCGTCCTGTTCGAGCTGAGGCAGGAGGAGCCGATCGTCGACGTGCGGCTGTTCGCCAGCCGGCTCCAGTGGCCGGTGCAGCTCACCGCCTTCCTGTTCGGCATGTCGGTGCTCGGCGCCCAGATCCCGCTGTCGACCTTCGCGCGCACCGACCCGGACGTGGCGGGCTACGGCCTGGGCGCCGACGCGTCGTTCGTGTCCACCCTGATCGGCGTGTACGTCGTGTTCCTCGCGATCGGCGCCTTCACCCTGCCGCTGACCACCCGGCTGCTCGGGGCCCGCGGCGCGCTGGTGCTCTCGTCGCTGCTGGTCGGCGACCGGCTACGCGCTCTGGCTGCCCTTCCACGACACCACCACGCAGGCGCTGGTCAACATGGCCGTCGCCGGCCTCGGTTCCGGCGCGCTGGTCGCGGCGCTGCCGGCCAGCGCGGCCGCCGGGGCGCCGCCCGAACGCACCGGCTTCGCCACCGGCATGACCAACGCCACCAAGACCGATGGGCGGCGCGATCGCGTCCTCGATCTTCGCGATCGCGCTGGCCTCGACCGGTTCGCTCGACGACCCGACCGAGGGCCACGCCCCGCTGTCGGGCTACCTCACCGTCTGGTCGGTCTGCGCCGCCGCGGCGCTGCTCGCCGCGCTGGCGTTGCTGCTGATGCCCAAGGTCGCCACGACCAGGTCCGAACCTCCCGTGGGTGTGCCGGCGTGACCGCTCGCCGCCGTACCCGTCTCGGGCCGTTGGTGCTCACCGCCGTCCTCGGGGTGCTCGGCGCGCTGGTGCTGCTCTTCGCCCTGGGCCGGCCGTCGGTCGGGCGGTTCCTCGCCGCCGGGCTGCTCCTCGGTGCGGCCGCCGTCGTCCGCTACCACGACCTGCACCGCGACGACCCGGACCGCAACGGCCGCTCCGCACAGCTGCGCTCGCTCTACTGGTCGGTGGTGATCGCCGTGGTGTTCGTCGGCGCCTCGTTCCTGATCTCGGCCCTGCTGCGAGACCGACCTCGGGCCCAGCGAGGCCAGGTGATCCGCAGATAATCGTGTTGAGCGGCCGTACTAACCTCGGTCCATGGCCGACCAGCCTGAGCGCACCCGGACCGGTCGCCCGAGCTCGACGAGCGCACCGGGCGGTCCGCCGCGGCCCAGCGCATCCAGCGCCAGCAGGAGTGGGTCGACCACCAGCTCCGGATCGCGATGGAGCGCGGCGACTTCGACAACCTCCCGGGCGCCGGCAAGCCGATCAAGGACCTCGGCCGCGACCACGACCCCGACTGGTGGATCAAGCGGCTCATCGAGCGCGAGCACATCACCGGCGTGCTGCCGCCGGCCCTCCAGCTCCGCAAGGACGACTCCGAGCTCGACGCCCGGCTCGACCGGCACACCGCCGAGTCGGAGGTACGTCGCGAGCTCGAGGAGTTCAACGCCCGGGTGATCAAGGCGCGCTACACCCCCGTCGACGGTCCCCCGCTGATCACCATGCCGCGCGACGTCGACGCCGAGGTCCAGGCGTGGCGCGACCGGCTGCGGGAGCGCCGGGAGGCCGCCGTACGCCGGGAGGCCGCGGCCCGACGCGACGCCCCGCCGCCGAAGCCCGCGCGGCGAGGGTGGTGGCGGAGAGGCTGACCCCTCACCGGGTCTCGAGACGCCTCGGTGGTCGAGGAGGTCGCGCAGCGACCGTCACGAGACGCCGCGCGCGGTCAGCCGTCCGGGACGCTCGGTGGTCGAGGAGGTCGCGCAGCGACCGTCACGAGACTCCGCACGAGGTCAGCGGTCCGGCAGACGGACCTCGGTGGTCGAGGAGGTCGCGCAGCGACCGTCACGAGACCCCCGCACCAGGTCGGCGGTCCGGTCACCGGGTCTCGAGACGCCTCGGCGGTCGAGGAGGTCGCGCAGCGACCGTCACGAGACCCCGCACGAGGTCGGCGGTTCGGTCACCGGGTCTCGAGACGCGTCACTCGTCCCTCGCAGGCTCGGTCCGAGTCGACGCTCCTCGACCTGGCGCTTCCTCTCGACCCTCGCAAGCTCGGGTCGAGCGCGCTCATCAGAACGGGTCAGGCAGGGCGAGCGGCACGCGGTGCGACGTCCGGGTCGCGCCCCAGCCGCCGGCGCTCATCTGTGTGCAGGACAGGGCCGTGCTCCGCTTGCGGACCGGGACCGTGCGGCAGTAGGCCACGCCGGATCCGGACGGCACGAAGGCGCGGTACCCGGGGTTCCCCCAGGCCGTCACGTGGGAGATGGTCGTCCGCCAGCCGTTGTTGCTGTGGACCTGGCACCCGAGCCGCTGCTGGCGGAGGGTGCCGGTGCGCCCGCACAGGGCGGGCCCGGATGCGAGCTGGACCCAGGTGCGGTTCTCGGCCTGGAGCGAGCGGACCACCCGGGTCGAGCTGCCCTCTCCCCAGCTCGACCCGTTGGCGGCCAGGGACACGCAGGCAGCGGACCGGCCCGCGACCCGACACCACGCGAGGCGTCCGGACTGATCGGTCAGGAACGACTGGGAGGCCGGCGCGCCACCGGCTGCCCGCCGCGGCAGAAGGACCGTGCGCCAGTCGGTCAGGCCCAGCACCTGGCAGGCACCGCGGCGCCGTGCCGAGGGCGCCCAGCACGCGGCGGGCCCCGCCGCCGTGGACACCCAGGTCGGGAAGGCCGGCGCCCCGGCCCGTAGGGGTGGGGAGACGTGGTCGGCGCCCCACGCGGCCGCAGCCGGGCTGAAGCTTGCGCACGCCGTACGGGCACCCTGGTCGTCGGGCAGCCAGCGGCAGAAGGCGACGGTGCCGTCGGCGGTAGCGAGGAACGCGCGGGTGTCGGCCGCACCGGGGTCCGCGCGCGACTGCATGGTGGCCGTGACCCAGCCGCGGGCGGAGAGCACCGAGCAGGTCGCCCTGCTGCGCGCACCCGAGAGGCCGCACCGGGCCGGCCCGGCCGGGGTGGACATCCAGGTCGCGTCACTGGTGAGTCGTGGGGTGCGCTGGGACACGCGCGTGTCGCCCCACCGCTGGTGCGCCGCGTCGAGGGTGGTGCAGGCCAACGAGCGCGACCCGGGCCCGACGGCCCGGCAGTAGGAGACGCCGCCGCTGCCCACCAGGAAGGCGCGACTGGTCGGCTCTCCCCACGTGGTGTTGCGGTCCAGCGCGATGGTGCGCCAGCGGTCCCCGGTCATCACCCGGCAGCCGAGCCGCTGGTGCCGGGCGGTGCCGGCGCGACCACAGAACGCCGGGCCGGTGGCGGTCTCGACCCAGGCGCGGTCGGCCGCCTCCGCGCCGGGCGTCACGTGGGCCCGGCCCGGTCGCGACGCGTGGCCTGCGGCGTCGTACGCGACGACGGAGTAGACGGTGGCCTGACCTGCTGGGGCGGAGGTGTCCCACCACGAGGTACGGCGGGTGGTGCCGAGGGGCACGCCGTTGCGCAGCACCCGGTAGCCCGCGACGCCGAACGCGTCGGAGGACGGCCGCCAGGTGACGCCGTTGCGGCCGCGGTGCGCCACGACGCGCACGCCGGCGGGCACCGAGGGTGCGGCGGTGTCGACGGGCACGACGTCGTCGAGGTGGATGAACTTGTCGGGGTAGCTGCTCATCCCCGGGCTGACGGTGGCGAAGTGGAAGCCGTTGTGGCCGTCGGTGTTCATCTCCGAGATCAGGATCGTGCCGTTGCTGTAGACGTCCTCGACGTAGGAGACGTGGCCACGCTTGTACCAGCCGATGGCTCCGATGGCCGGGGTCCGGTCGGGCTTGTGCCCGATGCCCTTGGCCACCTTGCCCCAGTCGGCGGCGTTGCCCCAGTGCCGGTCGGCGTACCAGTTGGAGAAGGAGAGCCCGTTGCGCGCCGCGAGCCGGAACGCCACCCAGGACGTGCACTGGCCCTGGATGAAGCCACGCGAGTCGCCCACACATCCGGCGCCGAGAGAACCCTCGTCGCAGTCGGGCGCGGCGGCATAGGGATAGCCGTAGCCGGCGCTGGCCGCATGGGTCCCGAACACCCCGACCCAGCGCTCGTTGCCGAACGGGCCGACGTACGTGCCGGTCGCGGTGCCGTTGCGGACGGCCGCGTCGAGCTGGGCCTGGATCTGCTCCGGGGTCAGCGTCTGGTCTGGACCGGACGGGGTCGGCGTCGCCCCCGGATCGGCCCGCGCCGGCGAGACGACGACGGCGAGCAGCACCACGGCCATCGCCATCAGCACGGCCATGACGAGCACGCACCAGCGCACGGCGCGGTTGATCACCGCGTAGTTCGGTCGGATGGCATGCACGGCGGACCTCGGACTGGACGCTGGACGGGGAGAGGGCGGGTCAGCGAGAGAAATGCTGCGCTCAGCGGAGACGGCGTCGGACGTGAATGCACAAAGACGTCCGCGGGGCCGCGACGCGAGGTACAAGGGGTGAGAAGTGCGTCATACCGGCGACCCGGCGGGCGGCGGTACGTTCCGCCCATGCCCCCTGTCTCCGGCAACCGCAGCGCCAAGGACTTCTTCCGCCCGCTCGCGGTCGGCGCGCCCGCCCCGCTGCGCGAGATCCCCGCGCGGCCCACCCGCGCCATCCACTTCTTCGACCCGTCCAACGCGAAGATGGCGGCGAAGGTCCCCCAGCTGGTCGGCACCGTCGACGTGCTGCTCGGCAACCTCGAGGACGCGATCAAGGCCGACAACAAGGTCGCGGCCCGCGAGGGCCTCGTGGAGATCGCCGCAGGGCACCGACTTCGGGGCCACCCAGCTGTGGACCCGGATCAACTCCCTCGACAGCCCCTGGGTGCTGGACGACCTGACCAGGCTGGTCCCGGCGATCGGCGACCGGCTCGACGTGGTGATGGTCCCGAAGGTCCAGGGCGCCGAGGACATCGCGTACGTCGACCGGTTGCTCGCCCAGCTCGAGGCCAAGGCCGGGCTCGAGCGTCCGATCCTGGTGCACGCGATCCTCGAGACCGCGCGCGGCGTCGCCAACGTCGAGGAGATCTGCGGCGCCTCGCCCCGCATGCAGGGCCTCTCGCTCGGTCCGGCCGACCTGGCCGCCGACCGGCGGATGAAGACCACCCGCGTCGGCGGCGGCCACCCCGGCTACCTGGTCCGCCAGGACCCCCGGCAGACCAGCGACGGGGTCGAGAGCAGCCACCGCGCGACGTACCAGCAGGACCTGTGGCACTACACGATCGCGCGGATGGTCGACGCCTGCGCGATGCACGGGATCTCGCCGTACTACGGGCCGTTCGGCGACATCTCCGACCCGGTCGCGTGCGAGGACCAGTTCCGCAACGCGTTCCTGCTCGGGTGCGTCGGCGCCTGGAGCCTGCACCCGTCGCAGATCGAGATCGCGCACCGCGTGTTCTCGCCGTCGGTCGCGGACATCAAGCACGCGCGGCGGGTGGTGGCAGCCCTGCAACGTGATGGGGGCGACGGCACCGGCGCGGTGATGCTCGACGGCAAGATGGAGGACGACGCCTCCCTCAAGCAGTGCCTGGTGCTCGTCGAGCTGGCCGAGCAGCTGGCCGCCGTCGACCCGGCGCTGAAGGAGAAGTACGACGCGATCGAGCTCGACGCGTGAGCGGGCCGGCATTCCGGCCGCGGCGGTCGGTCCTCTACCTGCCCGCGTCCAACGCGCGGGCTCTCGAGAAGGCCAAGGCGATCCCTTGTGACGCGCTGATCCTCGACCTCGAGGACGCCGTCGCGCCGGAGGCCAAGCCGGCCGCGCGCGCCGCCGCCTGTGCCGCCGCGGCTTCCGGTGCGTACGGGCGGCGCGAGCTGACCATCCGGGTCAACGGCGCCGACACCGAGTGGCACGCCGACGACCTCGCCGCGGCCTGCGCGGCCGGACCGGACGCCATCGTCGTGCCGAAGGTGTCCTCGGCCGACGAGGTACGCACGCTCGTGGACGCCCTGGAACGGCACGGAGCCCCCGACCACACCACGCTCTGGGCGATGGTCGAGACGCCGCGCGCGATGCTGCACGCCGAGGAGATCGCGGCCGCGTCCGCCCGGCTGAGTGTGCTGGTGATGGGCACCAACGACCTGGCGAAGGAGCTCTTCGCCGCCCACGTGCCAGGCCGGGCGCCGCTGCTCACCGGCCTGTCGCTCGCCCTGCTCGCCGCCCGGGCGACGGGGAAGGCGATCCTGGACGGCGTCTACAACGACGTGCAGGACACCGACGGGTTCCTGGCCGAGTGCCGCCAGGGACGCGAGATGGGCTTCGACGGCAAGACCCTCATCCACCCCGGCCAGGTCGACGGCGCCAACGCCGCCTTCGCGCCCGACGAGGAAGCCGTCGAGGAGGCTCGCGGCATCCTCCGGGCCTGGGAGGACGGGCGAGGTTCGGGCGTGGTCACCTACCGCGGCCGGATGGTCGAGGCGCTCCACGTCGACTCGGCCCGCCGTACCTTGGCGATCCACGACGCGATCCAGGCGCTCTAGCCCAGTCGCTGGGCGAGGGGGTGTCGAGAGCCCTGCGCCGGTCACCGACGTTCGCTGGTCGAGCCCCCCGAGCCGCTGGGCGAGGGGGTGTCGAGACCCCGTACGCCCGTCACCGACGTCTCGCTGGTCGAGCCCCCCGAGCCGCTGGGCGAGGGGGTGTCGAGACCCCGTACGCCCGTCACCGGCGTCTCGCTGGTCGAGCCCCCCGAGCCGCTGGGCGAGGGGGTGTCGAGACCCCGTACGTCCGTCACCGGGCTCGCTGGTCGAGCCCCCGAGGCCGCTAGGCGAGGGGGTGTCGGACCCGACGTCGTCCAACGGGGTCGACACGGGCCGCTGGCGTCGCGGCTCGACCACGAGGTCGCCTGCCTGCCGCTCGCCCGGCTCGACCACCGAAAGGTCCTGTCGCTGGCGCTCGGCTCGACCACCGAGGGCACTGAACTCAGTCGCGGGCGGCGTGCTTGCCGCCGGTGACCACGGCGTCGCCGTCGGACTCGGCGGCGTGCGGGTCGACATGACGGGGCTGTTCGAGGGGCGCGGTGGAGTCCACGGCCGCGTCATCGCGGTCGTGATGGTCGCCCCCGAGCGCGTCCTTCAAGCTGTCGAAGAAGCCCATTCCCCGTCCTCCTGGTTCCAGGTCAATAGGTCGAGTATCCGGGCCGCAAGGGCATCGGTGCGCCAAACGCGAAGTTTCCGGTTCCGGGCGTGTCGCGGGCCTAGGCTCGGAGTGTGTCGGCGACGAGCCCCTCGGGGGACGAGGTCCAGCTCGTCGCGGAGCACGTCGGGGCGACCGTCCAGCAGCTCGAACGACGGATCCAGGCGCGCTTCGGCGAACGCGGGCTGACCAAGGCCGCCCGCGATCTCGCCGCCCTGGTCGACGTGGTGCAGGAGTCCGCCGGCGCCTCGCAGGTCCGGTTGCACCGGACCACGATCCTGGCGCGGGGCTTCAGCATCGCGATCGTCGTCGCGACCGTCACCGCCTTGGTGATCACGCTCAAGGAGGCCGTGACCAAGGGCCTCGACCACGGCTTCGACTGGCTGCCCCTCATCGAGAGCACCATCAGCGACGTCGTCTTCGCCGCGATCGCGGTGCTGTTCCTGTGGGCGTTCCCCGAGAGGTTCGAGCGCAAGACCCTGCTCGGGCTGCTGCACCGGCTGCGCTCCCTGGCCCACGTCATCGACATGCACCAGCTCTCGAAGGACCCCGAGCAGGTGCAGCCGACGTACACCCGTACCCCGGAGAGCGTCAGCCACGGCCTGGACGCCGACCAGCTGCACCACTACCTCGACTACTGCTCGGAGATGCTCAGCCTCACGGCGAAGACGGCGGCCCTGTGCGCCGAGAACAGCTCCGACCCCGTCGTGCTCAGCACCGTCTCCACGTTGGAGACCCTGACCACCGAGCTCTCCAACAAGATCTGGCAGAAGATCTCGCTGCTGCCCCGGCCCGAGCCCGCCCACTGACCGGGCCGCCGGCGGCCTCCTGACACGATGGCGGACATGGGCCAGACGACCGGACCTGCGACGAGCACGCCGACGGGGACCGGGTACGCCGGCGCGGTCGTCCGCCGCCTCGTGCTGGGCAGTGCGTTGATGTTGTTCCTCGAGCTGGCGCTGATCCGCTGGCTGGGCTCCAACATCGTGCACCTGTCGTACTTCTCGAACTTCGTGCTGCTGGGCTCGTTCCTCGGCATCGGCATCGGGTTCCTGGTCAGCCGTCTCAGCTGGACGCTGATCCCGGCCGCCCCGGTGCTGCTGGCCCTGCTGGTGCTGGGCGTCCGGCTGTTCCCGGTCTCCCTGGACCGGACCGGGTCCGACGTCATCTACTTCACCTCCCTCCAGGCGACCGGGCCGCCGGCCTGGTTGGTGCTGCCGGTGGTGTTCGTGGTGGTCGCGCTGGTGCTCGCGGGGCCCGCCGAGATCGTCGGCAGCTGCTTCGCCGAGCTCACGCCGCTGACGGCCTACCGCTGGGACCTGATCGGATCGCTGATCGGCATCGGCGCCTTCACCGTGCTGTCGTTCCTCTGGTCCCCGCCGGTGGTGTGGGGCGTGATCGTGGCCCTGGCCTTCGTGGTGCTGGTCCCCGACCTCAAGCGCCTGGTGGCGGTCGCCGCGGGCGTCGTCATCGTGGGCACCCTGCTGATCGAGTCGACGGCTGCCGGGACCAGCTGGTCGCCGTACTACAAGGTGCACACCGAGGACATCTCGCGGGAACCCGCAGTTCGTCGACATCTCGGTCAACGGCGTCCCGCACCAGCTGATGGCGCCCGCGCAGTGGAAGCTCGAGCAGGGCGAGCAGCAGTACTCCACGCCGTACCTCCGGATCAAGGACAACACCCTCGACGACGTCCTGATCATCGGCGCCGGCTCGGGCTCGGACGTCGCCATCGCCCTGTCGAAGGGCGCGGGCCACATCGACGCCGTCGACATCGACCCGCGGATCCTGCAGATCGGCGTGCAGCGCAACCCCGACCGCGCCTACCAGGACCCGCGCGTCACCCGGCACGTCAACGACGGCCGGGCCTTCCTGCAGTCCACGGACCGGCAGTACGACCTGATCCTCTTCGCGCTCCCCGACTCGCTGACACTGGTCAGCGGCGCCTCGCAGATCCGCCTCGAGTCGTTCCTGTTCACCGACCGGGCGCTGGAGGAGGCCCGCGAGCACCTCAAGCCCGGCGGCGCCTTCGCGATGTACAACTACTACCGCGAGAACTGGCTCATCGACCGGCTGGCGGGCACCGCCGCGACCGTCTTCGGCCACACGCCGTGCGTGGACACCTTCGCCGGGGCGCAGGCCGTGGTCACCGTCGCGCGCGACCCGGCCTTCCAGCAGTGCGCGACGGCGTACAAGCCCTCCGGCCCCGTGATCGCCCCCGCCACCGACGACCGGCCGTTCCTGTACTTCAAGGGCGAGGGCTTCCCGAGCATGTACCTGTGGGCGATCGCCTGCATCCTGCTGGTCTCCGTGGTCACGATGCGGGTGCTCGGCGGGCCGTTCCGGACGATGCGGCCCTACGCCGACCTGTTCTTCATGGGCGCCGCCTTCCTGCTGCTGGAGACCAAGAACGTCGCGACGTTCGCGCTGCTCTTCGGGACGACGTGGCTGGTCAACGCGCTGGTGTTCGCTGGCGTCCTGGTGGTGGTCCTGGCCGCGGTCGAGACGGAGAGACGGGTGCGGACGCCACCGTTGCCGGTCGTCTTCCTGGGTGTCGCGGCCTCGTTGGCGCTGGCGTACGTCGTCCAGCCGGACTGGCTGCTCTCGTTGCCGTTCGTGCCCCGGCTGGTGGTGGCGGTCGTGCTGGCCTTCCTGCCGATCTACGTGGCCAACATCGCCTTCGCCAAACGGTTCGCCCAGGCAGATGACGGGTCGGGCGACTCCCGCGCGGCCTTCGCGGTCAACATCATGGGCGCGATCGTGGGCGGCTGCCTCGAGTACGCCGCCCTGCTCACCGGCTACGCGAACCTGCTGCTCGTGGTCGGCGCGCTCTACCTGATCGCGTTCCTGCTGAAGCCCCGCGCCCTCGCCCCCGCCTGACCCAGCCGTCCGACCTGGGCGCGCGGCGCGTCCCGCCCAGACGGCCGCTCGCCGGTCATCTCACCAGTCGAACACCCGCCGCCGGCCCTTCCCGCAGGTGACCCGGGTCACTAGATTCCGAACCGTCGCCCAGGATTGTCGGACAATCTGCCCGGCTGCACCGGTGGGCTGGAAGAGGGCACGTCATGTCCGTCACTCCCGAGGTGCACGACGCGCCTCGCGCCGGCCACCTGAACCGTTCGATCGGGTTCTACGGCCTGATGTTCGTCTCGCTCGGCTCGATCATCGGATCCGGTTGGTTGCTCGGCGCCCTCAACGCCGCCGAGCTCGCCGGTCCCGCGTCGATCCTCGCGTGGTTCCTGGCCGCGGTGATGCTCGGCCTGCTCGCCCTCGTCTACGCCGAGCTCGGCGCGACCTACCCGGTCGCCGGAGCGGGCGGGCGGTTCTCGTACTACTCCCACGGCAGCGTCGCTGGATTCACGGCCGGGTGGGCGTCGTGGCTGCAGGCGGTCTTCATCGCCCCGATCGAGGTGCTCGCCTGCATCGAGTACATCAACTCGGTCGGCTGGGTCGAGGACAACTTCGACATGCTCAAGTCCGACGGTTTCCTCAACACCCGCGGCTTCGTGGTCGCCATCGTGCTGATGCTGATCTTCATGACGATCAACCTGGCCGGCGCGGAGTTCCTCTCGGAGTCCAACACCTACGTCGTGCTGTGGAAGTTCGCGGTCCCCGTCCTGGCGATCCTGGTCGTGGGGACCCTCGAGTTCAACGCCAGCAACTTCACGGCCGGCGGCGGGTTCATGCCGCACGGCATGCACGGGGTCTTCGCCGCCCTCACCGGAGGCGTCGTCTTCGCGATGCAGGGCTTCGAGCAGGCCGTGCAGTTCGCCGGCGAGGCCCGCAACCCGCGCAAGGACCTCTCCCGCGCCATCCTGATCGCCATGCTGCTGGGCGCGGTCCTCTACTCCGCCCTGCAGATCGTGATGATCGGGGCGATCAACCCCGCCAACGTCGTCGACAACTGGGACGCCCCGCTCGGCGCGGTCTCCAATGTCGGCGCCTGGTACACGCTCGCCCTCGCCGTGGGCGCCGGCTGGCTTGCGAAGGTGATCCTCATCGACGCGGTCATCTCCCCGGCCGGCACCGGCATCGTCTATCTCGGGACCACGGCACGACTCTCCTACGCACTCGGTGAGGAGCGCGAGATGCCGGCGGCCCTCGCCAGCACCAACGCCAAGGGTGTTCCGGTCGTCTCGATCCTGCTGGCCACGATCATCGGTTGCATCGGGTTCGGCCCCTTCCCCAGCTGGTCGTCGCTCGTCGGCGCGGTGACGGGCGCCACGGCGGTCATGTACGGCATGGCGCCGATCGCGCTCGGTGCCCTGCACGTCAACGACAGCGCGCGGCCACGCACCTACCAGGTGCCGATGCCCGCGATCGTCCTCCCGGCGTCCTTCGCGTCGGCCAACCTGATCCTCTACTTCGGCGGCTTCGACACGATGTACAAGGTCGTCGGTGCCCTGGTCGTCGGCCTGCTCCTCTTCGCGATCGGCTCGAGCCGGGCCAACACGGGAAGCCTGATGATGGTCAAGCACGCGTTGTGGGTCCCGGCCTGGCTGGCCGGCATGCTCGTCATCGGCGCCCTCGGCCGCTACGGCGACTCCCAGCGCAACGTGCTGCCGCCGTGGATCGACCTGCTCGTCGTGATCGTATTCAGCGTCGGCGATCTATGGCTGGGCGGTGCGCAGCGGCCTCCCCCAGGCGGCTGTCCAGGAGCAGCTGGCCCGCGACGCCCACCAGCTCGAGCACATCTGATCGAGCTCCTCACCGTGCTCCCCGTCGGGCCGGACGAGCACGGCACCTTACGCGCCCTCACAGGATCACGTCCGGCCCGGCGCCGTCCGGCCAGGCGCAGACGCAGACCCGGTTGCCGGCCGGGTCGGCGAGGACCCAGGCCTGCGGCGCCTCGTACTCGTGGACGACGCGTCCTCCCGCAGCCAGCGCCGCCGCCACCCGGGCCTCGACGTGCTCGTGGGCGACCGACACGTCGACGTGCATGGCGTGCCGCAACGGCTTGGCGCCGTCGAGGTCCTGCATCCAGACGGTCGACCCGTGGCCCAACGGGTCGACGCCGTTGTCGTCGCTGAGCGGCGTGTAGCCGAGCGCCGCCCGCCAGAACGCCACGTCGATCTCGTCCGGCTTCGCGGCGACGGCCAGCGAGACCTCCTGGACCGCCGCGCGGTCCGCGACGGCGCCCTCGGCCCGAGCGACCTGCGAGACGGCCCGGGCCAGCCCGACGTGATCGGCCTCGAGCCGCTCGATGCCGCGGGTCAGTCGCACGCTGACCCGGTCGTCGGCCAGGGTGACCAGGACCCCCGCGCCGGCCAGGCCGTCGACCTCGGCGATCCGTCCGGCCAGCCGGGCCGCCTCCACGAGCGACGCGACCCGGAACACGGCCGCAGCCCCGCCGTGCAGCACCACCCAGTCGTCGAGGCCCTCCGCGGCGAGGAACGCCCGCCAGCCCTGCTCGTCCATGCTCGTCCCCTTCGGTGATCCGGCCCCGGAATGACAGGATCACGGCATGGCCACCAAGAAGACAACCGCGTCGAAGACCTCTGCCACGAAGGCTGCCGGGAAGTTGCCCGCGGCCAAGAAGAGCACCGCCAAGAAGACCGCGGGGGCGTCGTCCTCCAGCGGCTTCAGCGCGGAGGAGCGGGCCGCCATGAAGGAGCGGGCCAAGGAGCTGAAGTCGACGGCCAAGGGCCAGGAGAAGGCCGCGGCCGACGCCCAGGCCGTCCTGGACGCCATCGCAGCGATGCCGCCCGCGGACCGTGCCCTGGCCACCCGGGTGCACGAGCTGGTCACCACGGCGGCGCCCGAGATGGCGCCGCGGACGTGGTACGGCATGCCGGCCTACGCCAAGGACGGGAAGATCGTCTGCTTCTTCAAGGGGGCCTCGAAGTTCAAGACCCGCTACGCGACCTTCGGTTTCGAGGAGGCGGCCCAGGTCGACGACGGCACGATGTGGCCCACCTCCTTCGGCATCACCACGCTGTCCGAGGCCGACGAGCGGAAGCTCGCCAGGCTGGTCAAGAAGGCGGTCCGCTGACGCCAGGCCGTCAGCTCTGAGGGACCGTGGCCACGGCCTCGATCTCGACGAGCGCGCCCTCGCGGGCCGGGGCGACGGCGAGCACGGTGACGGCGGTCCGCCGGTTGCCCCACACGGCGCCGGTGGCGGCGTACGCCTCGGTCGGGTCGACCGCGGGGTCGAGGTAGATCGTCAGCTTGACGACGTGGTCGGGCGTGGTGCCCGCCTCCTCGAGCACCGCCAGGATGTTGCGCAGCGCCTGCTCCGTCTGCGGCCCGAGGCCCTCCAGGAGGGCGCCCGTGGCGTCGGTGCCGTTCTGGCCGCCCAGCCAGAGGGTGGGTCCGGCCGGGGCGAGCATGCCCCAGGCGAAGGCGGGGTTGTGGTGCAGCTGGGGCGGGTCGATGGGCGTGGGGTGAGTGGACATCGGTGGCTCCTTCCCGTGCGGTTCGGCACCCACCGTGTCATCCCGTGCGGACAGAGCCGGTCCGCTATCGGCGGAGAGCACCGCCGGCCGCTCGGGGTCGGAGTTGTCGACGACCAGGTCCGCACCGAGGACGGGGTCCACCGCGGATCGGTAGATCCGCTGGGCGTCCAGGTAGCGGCGCTGGTCCCGGTGCCGGACGTCACCGACCACCCCGTCACGCTGCCGCCATCCGGCGCACCCGCTCGTCGTCGGCCACCTCGAGCCAGACCACCAGGTCCCAGCAGTCGCGCAGCTCCTCGCGCTGGGCGAAGACGCCGTCGACGACCAGCACGCCGCGCCCGGGCACCTCGTCGACCGGGTCGTCGTACCACTCGTCGGTGGCGAGGTCGTGGTGCCGCCGGTGGTAGGGCGAGCCGGCGCCGGCGCACCAGGGGTCGAGGACCTTCTGCCGCAGGGCCCGGTAGTCGTAGGAGCGCGACCACACCGTCTCGCCCGTGCGGCCCAGTGCGTGCCGGTGGGCTCGCGGGTGGTGGAAGTCGTCGACGGAAACGCGGACCGTACGGCGGCCGGACACCTCGAGGGTTGCCGCGAGGTCGTCGGCGAACCAGGTCTTCCCGGCCCCGTCGGCGCCGTCGACGACCACGAGCAACGGCCGGTCGGGGTCGGGCAGACCCGCGACGACTCGGGCGAGGACGGCGCGGCGCTCGGGAGTCACTCGTCGAAGCCGCGCACGTGCTCGCCGGCGTGCCGCTGGGCGCGGACCATGAAGTCCCAGACCAGCCCGTGACCGACGAGCACGAGCAGGATCAGCAGGATCGCCTCGGCCTGGATGGGCTTGATGTCCAGCCCGCTGACGATCTCGGGGTAGGCGCCCATCACGGCGATGAGGACGTAGATGCAGAGCGTGGCGACGTACTTCCCGCGCGGCTCGTGCTCCTCGGCGTGCCGCAGCACCCGGAGCAGGCGGAGGGTCGAGTAGCACCCGACGACGGCGATCGCGACGAAGCTGATCCGCCAGATGTTCGGCGTCTCCGCTCCGCCGACCTGCGCGAAGAGCCCCATCATCGCCGGCAGCAGGAAGGTCAGGTAGACGCCGCCGACCGCGCGGCGCTCCTCCGCGACGGCGGTCCACTCGGGGTTGTTCTGGATGACGTTCCACCACAGGCCGAGCAGGGTGAAGCAGGTCGCCGAGAACAGCGCGTAGAAGGTGGAGATGTCCATGCGGTGGCGTGCCTCCCGCGGTTGCCGGGTGCCGGGCTCCCTCCCGCCCGGTGGGCTCATGGTAGGGACTCGCCCCGGACCGCCGGAACGGCAATTCCGACCGGCGACCGCTGCGGGGCGCGAGGATGGGCGGATGCACGAGAAGGAGAGGTTCGTCCAGCGCGGCGGAGTGTTCGGCCTGGACGACGTGGTCGGCGACTTCGACGCGTCCGGAGTCGAGGCCGTCCGCGAGATCGCGGCCATGATCCGGACCCAACCGCAGGAGGGCGTGCGCGGCGCCATGGCGCTCGCGGGGAGCGCCGCGCAGTCGAAGTTCCAGCTGTTCCCGGGCGACTGCGACTTCTTCGAGCGCGTGCACATCCTGGCGCCGACGCGCGAGGAGGCCGTGGAGATGCTGGCCTCGACGATGATCGAGAGCGTCGCCCAGACCTTCACCAACCCGCACCTCCAGTTCGTGGAGATGAAGCTCGGCCTGTACCCCGCGGCGTACAGCCGGAGCGAGCAGCCGGTCAGCCAGGGCTCGCCGATCAGCTGGGGTCTCGCGGAGATGGACGTGCGGGTCGTCCGGGTGGTCGACGCGACGGGCGAGAGGCACCGCCTGCGGATGCACGAGGTCGCACTGGACCCGGGTTTCGTCAAGCTGGACTGGGTGTTCGCGGACCGCGACCGCGATCGCGTGGTGCCCGTCTCGAAGGTGATCGACGCGACGTGGGAGGCGCCGAACGGCACCATCACCGCGCTGGACGGGGTGCTCGACAGCTTCTACCAGGAGGTCTACCTCGACCCGGAGAGCCAGATCGACGTGCAACGGCTGGTGGAGCACGTGTCGCCCGACGGGCTCGAGAACTACCTGGAGCAGATCAGCGGCGAGGTCGCCAAGTACTCGGCCGAGGGCCACGAGAACTACGGCAAGGTCGCCAAGCGGCTCTACAACATCAGCCGGATCCTGCGTCGCGACTCCGACGCGTCGTACCTCCGGCAGCTCTTCGACGACCCGCCGGCGCGGCTGTACCAGGTGGGCGGCACCATGCACGCCCTGAACGAGGCGATCCGCGCCGACCGCCTCGACCGCGACACGATCGTCGCCCAGCTCGCGGCCCTCGAGGGCACCATCGCCGACTGCTACACCGGCGCGGACCGGGCCGAGATCCTCGACCTGGTGCGACGACTGCCCGAGATGGAGGAGGACGAGCTGGTCGCTGCGACCGACCGCATCGCCGCGGCCTCGAACCTCCAGGTGAGCGACTACTTCAAGCAGAAGATCGATGAGTCGCCGGGGTTGAAGTCGGTCTACGACCTGGTGATCAAGGAAGCCCCCGGAGCGCACTCGTGACCACGACGTCGGAGGACGAGGCCCCCGACGACATCGCCGAGGAGGCGCCGCCCGCCGTCCGGTCCGACGTCTACATCTCGGCCGATATCGAGGCCGACGGCCCGATCCCCGGCCCCTTCTCGATGCTCTCCCTCGGGATGTGCGTCGCGGGCGAGCAGGACGCCGCCGGTGTCTTCCGGCCGATCCAGCCGGAGTCGGCACGCTTCTACCGCGAGCTCAAGCCGATCTCGGAGGCCTTCGAGCAGGAGGCCCTCGACGCGATCGCCGCCAGCGGCATCGACCGCGAACGGCTGCGGACCGAGGGCGCGGAGCCCGTCGCCGCGATGACCGAGGCCGCCCGCTGGGTGCTCGACCTGGCCGCAGGTCGGCGCCCGGTGTTCGTGGGGTGGCCGATGGGCTACGACTGGATGTTCCTCCAGTGGTACTTCCACAGCTACTCCGAGCTCGGGTCGCCCTTCGGGTTCGCCTCGGCGCTGGACATGAAGACCATGCTGTACGTCGGCACGCACCGGGTCCTCGACGAGCTCGGCAAGGAGCACATCCCGCCGGAGCTCGTCCCGCGCCGCCCGCACACCCACCACGCCCTCGACGACGCCGTCGAGCAGGCGGAGCTGTTCCAGAACCTGCGTCGCTGGCGGCTGCCCGGCTCCGATTCGTCAGGTTTCTAGCGGGTTCTAGCAGCGGGGCGCCCGCTGACGAACCGCCAAACCACCCTCGGGGGTGGTCTGCGGGCGGCCGATTGCTGGTTCGGTGGACGGCGGACCGATGCCACGCACCCGTCGTGACCGGTTCGGGAGGAAACGCGTGGGCACCGCAGGTTGGATCATCCTCATCGTCGTCGTGGCCATCATCGTCATCGGCGCTGCCGTGGCCCTGATGGGCAACCGGCGCACGAACGCCAAGCGTGAGCAGGCCGAGTCGCTGCGCACCGAGGCCGCCCAGTCGACGGCGAGCGTCGATGCGTCCCGTCGTGAGGCCGAAGAGGCCGCCGCCCGCGCCGAGGTGGCGCGCGCCGAGGCCGCCCGGGCCCAGGAACAGGCCGCGCAGGCGCAGCAGGGCGTGCAGGTCGAGGAGGCCCGCGTCGAGGACCAGGTCCGCGCCGCCGACCGCGTCGACCCCGACGTGGACACCCGCACGGACGACTACCGCCCGACCACGCCGCTCGACGAGCCCGCCGACCAGGCCACCGTGGACCCCAACGACCCGGCCCGTCAGACCGACGACCGGTACCGCTCCGACCCCGCCTGACCTGGACCGGTCCGGGCGCCGTACTGCTTGTAACGCGGTGTTCGGTGTGACTTACCCAGTGCTCGAGCGCTAGGTAAGTCACACCAAACACCGCGTTACATGCGTTCTGGCCGCGCTCAGACCTCGGACATCGGGATGCGTACGTCGCGCTCGTCGGCCACCTCGACCGCGCGGTCGTAGCCCGCGTCGACGTGGCGGATCACGCCCATGCCGGGGTCGTTGGTGAGCACCCGCTCGATCTTCTGGGCGGCCAGCTCCGTGCCGTCGGCGACGCACACCTGCCCGGCGTGCAGGGACCGGCCCATGCCGACCCCGCCGCCGTGGTGGAAGGACACCCAGGTCGCGCCGGAGGCGGTGTTGACCAAGGCGTTGAGGATCGCCCAGTCGGCGATGGCGTCGGAGCCGTCGAGCATCGCCTCGGTCTCGCGGTAGGGAGACGCGACGGAGCCGCAGTCGAGGTGGTCGCGGCCGATCACGATCGGCGCCTTGAGCTCCCCGCTGGCCACCATCTCGTTGAACTTCAGGCCGGCCAGGTGCCGTTCGCCGTACCCCAGCCAGCAGATCCGCGCCGGCAACCCCTGGAAGTGCACCCGCTCACCGGCCATGGTGATCCACTTGCGCAGCCGGTCGTTGTCGGGGAACAGCTCGAGGATCGCGCGGTCGGTCGCGGCGATGTCGGCCGGGTCGCCGGACAGCGCGGCCCAGCGGAACGGGCCCTTGCCCTCGCAGAAGAGCGGCCGGATGTACGCCGGCACGAACCCCGGGAACTCGAACGCCCGGTCGTAGCCGCCCTTGCGCGCCTCGTCGCGGATCGAGTTGCCGTAGTCGAACACCTCGGCGCCCGCGTCCTGGAACTCCACCATCGCCCGCACGTGCGTGGCCATCGACGCCTGGGCGTCCTTGGTGAACCCCGCGGGGTCCCGGGACGCGGCGTCGTGCCAGTCCTCGAAGGGGACCCCGAGCGGCAGGTACGACAGCGGGTCGTGGGCCGAGGTCTGGTCGGTGACGATGTCGATCGGCGCCTTCAGCTCCAGCAACCGCGGGAACAGCTCCGCGGCGTTGCCGAGCACGCCGATGGACAGCGGCCGGCGCTCGTCGCGCGCGGCGACGGCGCGCGCCACTGCGTCCTCGAGGGAGTCCGCTTGTTCGTCGAGGTAACGGTGCTCGATGCGGCGGGTGATCCGCGTCTGGTCCACGTCGATGCAGATCGCCACGCCGTCGTTCATGGTCACGGCCAGCGGCTGCGCGCCGCCCATGCCGCCGAGCCCCGCCGTCAGCGTGATCGTGCCGGCGAGGGTGCCGCCGAAGCGCTTGTCCGCCACGGCCGCGAACGTCTCGAAGGTGCCCTGCAGGATCCCCTGCGTGCCGATGTAGATCCACGAGCCGGCGGTCATCTGCCCGTACATGATCAGGCCGAGGTCGTCGAGCTTGCGGAACTCCTCCCAGTTGGCCCAGTCGCCGACCAGGTTGGAGTTGGCGATCAGCACCCGCGGTGCCCACTCGTGGGTCCTCATCACGCCGACCGGCTTGCCCGACTGCACCAGCATCGTCTCGTCGGGCTCGAGGTCGCGCAGGGTGCGGACGAGGGCGTCGTACGCCGGCCAGTTGCGCGCCGCCTTGCCCGTGCCGCCGTAGACGACCAGGTCCTCCGGACGTTCGGCCACCTCGGGGTCGAGATTGTTCATCAGCATCCGCAGCGGCGCCTCGGTCTGCCACGACTTCGCGGTCAGCTCGGTCCCGTGGGCGGCGTGGATGGGGAGCCTCTCGTTCACTGCAGTTCTCCGATCTTGGCTTCGACGGCGGTGAGCACGGCGCCGGACTGGACGAGCGAGACCGTGGCCTCGATCTCCGGGGACAGGTAGCGGTCGGGGCCGGGGCCCTGGACCCCGCGTGACCGCAGCAGGTCGACGACCGCGGCGGTGCCCGCGGCCGGCACCAGCGGGCGGCGCAGGTCGAGCGCCCGGGCCGCGGTCAGCACCTCGATCGCGACCACGCGGGAGAGCCCGTCGACCGAACGGCGCAGCTTGCGGGCGGCGTTCCACCCCATCGACACGTGGTCCTCCTGCATGGCGGACGACGGGATCGAGTCGACGGAGGCCGGGACGGCTAGCCGCTTCATCTCCGAGACGATCGCGGCCTGGGTGTACTGCGCGATCATGTGGCCGCTGTCCACGCCGGGGTCGTCGGCCAGGAACGGCGGCAGGTCGTGGTTGCGGGACCGGTCCAGGAACCGGTCCGTTCGCCGCTCGCTGATCGAGGCCGTGTCGGCGGCGATGATCGCCAGGAAGTCGAGCACGTACCCGACCGGCGCCCCGTGGAAGTTGCCGTTGGACTCGACCCGGTCCTCCACCACCACGGGGTTGTCCACCGCGGAGGCCAGCTCGCGACCGGCGATGGTCGCTGCGTGCTCGACGGTGTCGCGGGCGGCGCCGTGCACCTGAGGCGAGCAGCGCAGCGAGTAGGCGTCCTGAACCCGGTGGAACTTGTCGTCGCGGTGGCTGGCCAGGATCCCCGATCCGGCCAGCACGGCGCGCAGGTTGGCGGCCGAGAGCCCTTGTCCCACCTGGGGCCTGAGCTCCTGCAGCTCGGCGGCGAACACGCGGTCGGTGCCCATCTGCGCCTCGACGCTCATCGCCGCGGCGATGTCGGCGGTCCGCAACAGCATCCGCAGGTCCGTGATCGCCAGCACCAGCATGCCGAGCATGCCGTCGGTGCCGTTGATGAGGGCCAGACCCTCCTTGGCCTTGAGCTCGACCGGCACCAGGCCGGCCGCGGCGAGCGCGTCGGCCGCCGGCATCAGCGTCCCGTCGGCGTCGCGGACCTCGCCCTCGCCCATCAGGGCCAGCGCGCAGTGCGACAGCGGCGCGAGGTCGCCCGAGCACCCCAGCGACCCGTACTCGCGCACCACCGGCGTGATCCCCGCCGACAGCAACCCGGCGATCAGCTCGTGCCGTCTCGCGGCGGATGCCCGTGTGGCCGGTGGCCAGCGTCGAGAGCCGGAGCAGCATCAGCGCCCGCACCACCTCGCGCTCGACCTCGGGCCCGGACCCGGCCGCGTGCGAGCGGACCAGCGAGCGCTGGAGCTGTTCCCGCATCTCGGCCGGGATGTGCCGGGTCGCCAGCGCCCCGAAGCCCGTCGAGATGCCGTACGCCGGCGTGGTCGCCGCCGCCAGCTCCTCGACCACCGCGCGGGCCCGGTCGATCGCCGCGACCGCCTGGTCGGTCAGCGCGACGTCCGCGCCGTCCCGGGCCACCGCGACCACCTCGTCCATCGCGAGCGGGCCGACATCCACGTGCACCGTCATGGCCCCATTCGACTCCCACGGCCCGTCCTCCGGCAGTGGGTGACGACGGGATCGCGTCTCGGATGCGAGACTGCACCGCGACCATCGGTGGTCGAGGAGGTTGCGCAGCAACCGTCACGAGACCCGGCGAGATGACCACGGCCCCGTCACCGGGTCTCGTGACAGGCGCTAGCGCGCCTTCCTCGACCAACGAGGAACTCGACCAACGGAGGTCTCATGGCCCAGGTACCTGCGGCGACGCGGACCCTGCGGGTGCTGCGCTTCCTGGCCAGCCAGCCGGAGCCGACGTCCATCGACCGGATCATGCGCGCGTGCGGACTGCCGCGGAGCACGGCGTACCACCTGCTCACCGCCATGGCGGACGAAGGGTTCGTGGTGCACCTGCCCGACGAGCACCGCTACGGACTGGGGGTGGCGGCGTTCGAGGTGGGCAGCGGCTACGTGCGCCAGGAACCGCTCCAGCGGATCGCTCGACGCGTGCTGGCCGACCTGGCGGACCGGACCCACCAGAGCGCGCACCTCGCCGTGCTGCACGGCCGAGACGTGCTGTACGTCGTCGAGGAACGGGCACCAGGACGCCCACCGCTCGTCACCGACGTCGGGGTCCGGCTGCCGGCCCAGCTGACGGCGAGCGGCCGGGCGATCCTGGCGGCGCTACCGGCCGCGCAGGTGCGCGCCCTCTACCCGGACGCCGAGGCGTTCGTGCACCGGCACGGCACGGGTCCGCGCACGCTGAGCCAGCTGCGCACGCTGCTGACCGACACCCGGCAGAGGGGTTACGCCATCGAGGAGGGCGAGGTGACACCGGGCTTCGCCAGCGTCGCGGCGGCCGTGCTCGACCACAACGGGCACCCGGTCGCGGGCCTGGCCCTCACCTACACCGAGGGCGACCCGGAGGCCCTGGCGGACGCCGTACGTCGTACCGCGGGCGCGCTCACCCGGCGCCTCGGAGGCGCGGAGCGGGTGTGACCTCCGGGGCTCGGCCTCGTTGTGCCCGGTGAGGAGCAAGGCAAGACTCAGGAGAACTCGGGAGGGGACCGCCCATGACGCAACGCCCGACACCGCTGAGGGCACCGCTGAAGGCACGGCTGACGGCACCGCTCGCGATGCTGCTGGCCGCGCTCGCCCTGGCATCGTCTGACAGGGCCGACGCGTCCGCCCCGGTGGACACCTGCTCGGGAGCCTTCTGCACGACGCTCGACCTCGGCACCTTCGACGCGCTCGCGCCGACGCAGCCGACCACCGCTGCCGCCCAGCCGACCAACCTGGCGCTGCGCTTCACCGACACCTCGGCCGGCGTGGGGACCGACAAGTCCACCTGGCTGGCGAAGGTCTCCGCCGCCCTGGGCCCGTCCTCGTCCAAGGCCATGGCGGTCACCGACCCGGCCCAGCTTCCCCTCGGTGCGTACCTCGCCGGCTCGGCGGCCACGGCCGGGACCTGCGCTCCGGGCCTGGACGGATCGGGGTACGCGACCACGTGCCCGGCGGGCCACGGCACCGGCCAGATCGAGCTCCGGCCGATCCTCGGGAGCCCGTCGATCATGCCGCTGACCTTCGGCGTCCAGAACGTCACCACGGGCGCCGGAGGCGCGCTGAGCGCGAGCGTCAGCATCTGGATCCCCTCGGTCACCACGGTGCTCCCGATCACCGTGTCCGCGCCACTGACCTACGGGGCGGCGACCTCGACGTCCGGGCCCTCGCTGACGATGGACGTGCGGCAGACCGTCACACCGGTCGGTCCGTACCTGCCGAGCGACCTGTCCCTCAACGACCTCAGCCTCACCGTCAACGGTCTGGTCACCGACGCGGCCGCCGGTGCCGTCACCCCACCGGTCGCCTTCGTCCGCCAGTCACTCGTCTGCACCTCGGTCACCACGACCCTGGCCGCCAGCGCGCGCGGGCCCCAGACCGTGGCGGTGCCGGTCACCGAGGCGGTCACGGGCTGCCCGGTCCCCCCGACCCTGGTCTCGGTCGTGCCGGTCGCCGGCCAGCCCCGGGCCTTCACCTTCTCCATGACGCCACCGACCGCGGCGGTGCCCGGCCGGACCGCGTCCCTCGAGTGGGTCTTCGGCGACGGGTCGAAGGCCACCACCGGCGCCTCGGCAACGCACACCTACCCGGTCGTCGCACCGGTGACCGCGCTCGTCTCCGCCGTCGACAGCGCCGGCGCCCGCAGTCCCGCGGTCGCGGTCCAGATCGCCGCCAGCGCGCTGCGAGCCAAGCAGCAGGCGGGCGACCTGATCACTGGTGAGCTCGCCGACCAGGCGACCGATGCCGGGCTGGGCGGCCAGCAGGTGCTGGGCTTCCACTGCGCGACCCGCCACACCCCGATCGTCCAGTGCGACGAGATCGGGAGCACCACCACCCGGTCGAGCGGCACGTACCGGTTGCACCTCCCGGAGGTGGCGAAGAAGGGTTTCGTCGTCGTCTCGTACGCCGGCCGCGGGACCACGTCCGCCGGCGAGCGGGCGCGATTCCCCGCCAGCCGCGTCGTCGACGTGCTGCCCCAGCCCGACGTGACCCTGCACCTGTCGCGGACCCACGTGCGCCCCGGCGCGACGGTCCGGCTGAGCGGCAAGGTGGAACCCGGGAAGGTGGGCAAGACCGTTCGGCTCCAGGGGCTCGTCCGCGGCAAGTGGCGCTCCCTCGGCAAGGCGACCGTCTCGCGGCACGGGACCTACGCCACGACCTACGTCGTGCAGGTCCGGGGCCCGGACAAGGTCAAGGTGCGCGCCCTGGTCCCCGGCACCGCCGCCACGTTGGCGGCGACCAGCAAGGTGCGGGTGATCCGGATCCTGCGCTGACCGCTGGTCGAGGAGGTCGCGCAGCGACCGTCACGAGACCCCACGTCGCAGACCACAGACTCTCACCGGGTCTCGTGCGCCACCCGCTGGTCGAGGAGGTCGCGCAGCGACCGTCACGAGACCCCACGACAGACCACAGACCTCTCACCGGGTCTCGTGACGGGACTTCGTCCCTCCTCGACCAACGGCGTCACCCGTCTCGTGACGGGACTTCGTCCCTCCTCGACCGACGATGCGGCCTCAGCGCTGCCAGCGGGTGGCGGCGGCGACGTCCTCGTCGCTGACGCCGTCGAAGAGCTCCAGCTCCGACTCGCGGATCGCGACGATCGACGCTGCGAGACCCTCGCCGAAGGCCGAGGTCACCACGTCGTCGGCCGCGAAGGCGTCGGTCGCCTCGCGCAACGACTGCGGCAGCCGAGCGATCCCGCGGGCGGCGAGCTCCGACTCCGGGAGCACGGCCGGGTCGACGTCGACCGGGTCGGGCAGGGTCGCCGACGACGCGAGCCCGGAGAGGCCTGCGGCGATCAGGCCCGCGAAGACCAGGTAGGGGTTGGCGTGCAGGTCGAAGCACTTCACCTCGACGTTCGCTGCCGTCGCGGTCGCGCCCGGTGAGCCGGTGACCATCCGGACGGCCGCCTCGCGGTTCTCCAGGCCCCAGCAGGCGTAGGCGCCCGCCCAGTGGGAGGGCAGCTGCCGCAGGTACGACGGCACGCCGGGTGCGCCGACCGCCATCAGCGCCGGCAGGTGCTCGAGGACACCGGCCGTGAAGGCCTCCCCCTCGGCGGTGAGACCGAACCGTGCGGACGGGCCGCCCGCCATCAGGTTGCCGGGCGCGGACCCGGCGTCGCGCCACAGCGACAGGTGCACGTGGCCGCCGTTGCCGACGCCCGGCACCGCGACCTTCGGCGAGAAGGACGTGCGGAAGCCGTGCCGCGCCCCGACCCCCGCGACCACGGTGCGCACCAGGACCGAGGTGTCCGCGGCCGACACCGGGTCCTCGGGGGCGACGGACAGCTCGAGCTGCCCCGGCGCGTACTCCGGGTGGAACTGCTCGACGACCACTCCCGAGTCCGCGAGCCCCGCGAGCACGTCCCGGCAGTAGTCGGACCCGTCGACCAGCCGCGCCATCCCGTACGCCGGTCCGCGGACGGCCGGGTGGAAGTCATCTCCTGGGTCGTCCGACACCACCCACTCGAGCTCGATCGCGGCCCTCATCGTGATGCCTTGCGCCGCCAGCGTCCCGACGAGGGACCGCAGCAGCAGCCGTGAGCACTGCGGGTGCGGCGAGCCGTCCTGCGCGTAGCGGTCGGCGGGCGCCCAGGCCCACCCGGGCTGGACGCCCAGCGGCACCACTCGGTACACGTCGGGCATCACCCGCAGGTCACCCACGGCCTCGCGGCCCTCACCCGCCCCGGCGATCCAGTCGTCGAAGCGGAACCGGTCGAAGGAGACCGACGACCCGACCCCCCACGCGGCGAGGTGCGGCAGCCGGGCGATGGGCACGGCCTTGACCCGGGCGACGCCGGAGTTGTCCACGAAGGTCGCGGCCACGCCGACCACGCCGCGCTCGGTGAGCGGCCACACCAGGGTCGACGCGGCGGCGGCCCGCGCGTCCCGTTCGCTCTGGTCCAGGTCCGCGACGTGATCCACACTCGCATCGTAGGGAGTCCGCATCCGGCGCACTCCCAGGAAGGGGTGAGCAGTGGCAACCACTCCGCAACAGACCTCGCGGGCCACGGGCCTGCGCCGGGGCCTGTCGCTCTGGCAGGCCGTCGGCATCTCGGTGGCCCTGATGGCGCCGAGCATGGCGGCCAACATCAACCCGCAGGGCACGGCCGGGCTCGTGGGACGAGCGACCCCGCTGGCGTTCCTCCTGGCGGCGGTGGCGGTGCTGCTGATCGCCTACGTCTTCGTCCGGCTCTGCCAGTACTACCAGCACGCCGGCTCGGTCTACGTCTTCGCGGGCGCCACCCTCGGCCCGCGAGCCGGCGCCACCGCCGGCCTGAGCCTGCTCGGCACCTACACGTTCTACGGGCTGGTGACGGCCAGTGCGGCCGGCGTCTTCGGCGCCCAGTTCCTCGACGACACGGGGATCTGGACCGACCAGCCGACCTGGGCGGGATTCGTGGTCGGCGGGCTCGCCCTGCTGTTCGTGGCGTGGCTGGCCATCGTCCCCGCCCGCCGGGCGACGACGACGCTGCTGGTCATCGAGGGGGTGACCGTGCTGCTCATCCTGGTGATCGCGCTTGTCGCGTTCGTCCAGATGGCCGGCGGCACCGCGCCCGACGACGCGCAGCTCACCTGGGACGTGTTCAAGGTCGAGCCGGGCACGGACACCTCGACGCTCTTCCTCGGCATCATCTTCGGCTTGCTGTCCTTCGCCGGCTTCGAGGCCGCGGCCACCCTCGGCGAGGAGGCCCACCACCCGTCCCGGGACATCCCGCGGGCGATCCTCGGCACCGCGATCTTCGGCGGGATCTACTTCACGTTCGTCACGGCCGTCGAGATGATGGCCTTCGGCACGGACGCCGAGGGCGTCGACAACTTCGTGAACTCCGGAGCCCTGATGGGCGACATCGGGACGTCCTACATCGCGCCCTGGGTCGGCAAGACCGTCACCCTCGGCGCCGCCGTCAGTGCGTTCGCCTGCTGCCTCGCGTGCGTGGTCGGCGCGAGCCGGCTGCTGTACGCCGTGGCGCGCGACGTGGACCCGAGTCACGCGCTGAGCCGCACCGGCCGCAACGACACCCCGGTAGCAGCGTCCCTGGTGATCAGCGTGCTGATCGCCCTGATCGCCTTCGTCTGCGCGGTGTTCTTCGGTGCGACGCCCTTCGACACCTTCCTGTGGAGCGGCACCATCGGCACCCTGATCCTGCTCGTCGCCTACGTGCTGGCGACGATCGGCTGCATCAAGCTGCTCTTCATCGACCGCAAGATGGCGGTCCCGATGTGGGAGGTCGTCATCCCGTTGGCCGCCCTGGTGATGCTCGGCTACACCATCTGGCGCAACGTGATCCCCTACCCCGACGCGGCGCCCGCCCAGTGGTTCCCCGTGGTGGCGTTCGGCTGGGTGATCCTGGTGGCCGTCACGATGATCGCCTCCCCGGCCTGGCCCGGAGACTGTCGGCCGCGCTGACGCGGGCCGACGAGGGCGAGCCCGCCAGGTGACGGCGGAGGCGCCGTACGTCGCCGGCCCGCTCGTCGACCACCACTGCCACGGCCTGGTGCTGCGGGATCTGGACCGGGCCGGCTTCGAGGGCCTGATGAACGAGGGCTCGGGGGCGGGCCGCTGGACCGGCTCGCCCTTCGACTCGATGCTCGGGCTCGCCGTGCGCCGTCACTGCGCGCCCTTGCTCGGGCTCGAGCCGCACGCCGATCCCGACGCCTACCTGATGCGCCGCCAGGTGCTCGGCCCCGACGAGGTCGCCCGGCGGCTGCTCGGCGCCGCGGGCATCGACACCCTGCTCGTCGACACGGGGTTCCTCCCGGACGAGATCTGCTCGCCGACGGAGCTGGCCGCCCTGGCCGGTCCCGACGTCCGCGCCCACGAGGTCGTCCGCCTGGAGACGACCGCCGAGCGGCTGCTGGCGGCGGGCACCCACCCGCGCGAGCTGCTCGAGGCGGTCGGCCAGCACCTGGTCGAGTCCGAGGCCGTGGGGGCGAAGAGCATCGCGGCCTACCGCGTCGGCCTCGACCTGGCCGCCGGGCAACCCCGCGACGTCGAGGTGCTGGTCGCGCTCGGCGACCTCCGGCCCGACGAGCACGGCACCTATCGGATCGCCGACCGCACGGTGATCTCGGCGCTCGCCTGGACCGCCCTCGAGGCCGGCCTGCCGTTGCAGCTCCACGTCGGGTACGGCGACAGCGACGTCGACCTGCTCCGTTGCGACCCCCTGCACCTGACGCCGTTCCTGCGGGCCACGCAGGGCCGCGGCGTCCCCGTCCTGCTGCTGCACAACTACCCGTTCCACCGCCACGCGGCGTACCTCGCGCAGGTCTTCGACCACGTCTTCATGGACGTCGGCCTCGCCGTGCACAACACCGGGGCGCTGTCGCGGCGGGTGGTCGCGGAGACCCTGGAGCTGGTGCCCTTCGGCAAGCTGCTGCACTCCTCCGACGCCTTCGGGCTGGCCGAGCTCTACCTCCTCGGGAGCCTGCTGTTCCGGCGCGCGCTGTCCGCCACGCTGACCGACCTGGTGGACCACGACGAGCTGACCACGACCGACGCCGCCCGGATCGGGGACCAGGTCGCGGGCGGCAACGCGCGCCGGGCCTACTCCCTCGGTGGTTGAGGTAGGAGGACCGGGCACGGCCCACTCGGTTACCCGTCGGTAGGATTCTTCTCACCCTGGCCTGCCCCTGCCGTCCGCGACCTGGCGGTTCTAGGCTCTGCCAGTCCGCGTGACACCGGCCGACAGGAGTCTCTCGAGTGAACTGGGTGCTGGTCATCGGTCTGCTGATGACCGCCATCGCGCTGCCGATCGTGGCGCGGCGCGTGGGGTTCCTCTCCCGGCTGATCCGGTCCGGTCAGCCCGCCACCGGCCGCATCGAGGGCGTCGTCGGCCGGCTCGGCGCCGCCGCCAAGCGCCAGGTGGTCGAGGTCTTCGGCCAGAAGAAGCTGCTCAAGTGGTCCGTCCCGGGAGCCGCGCACTTCTTCGTGTTCTGGGCGTTCCTCATCCTGGCGACGGTGTACGTCGAGGCGTACGGCGCGCTGTTCGACCCCGGGTTCGCGTTCCCGGTCATCGGCCACTGGCCGGTGCTCGGCTTCCTCCAGGACTTCATCGCGCTGATGGCGCTCGCGGGCATCACCACCTTCGCGGTGATCCGGCTGCGCAACTCGCCCGAGCGGCTCGGCCGGCAGTCCCGGTTCAAGGGCTCGCACCTGGGCGGCGCCTGGGTCGTGCTGTTCATGATCTTCAACGTCATCTGGTCGATGTTCCTGTTCCGCGGCGCGGCCTCCGCGCTGGGCAACCTGCCCTACGACAGCGGCGCGTTCGTGTCCATCGGGATCGGCAACCTGCTCGACGGGCTCGAGCCATCAGACGCTGGAGTTCCTGGAGGGCCTGGGTCTGCTGCTCCACATCGGCGTCATGCTGGTGTTCCTCGTCATCGTCGTGCACTCCAAGCACCTGCACATCTTCATCGCCCCGGTGAACGTGATGTTCGGCCGCCAGCCGATGGCGCTGGGCGCCGCGACGCCGATGCGGGCCGACGGAAAGCCGGTGACCCTCGACGACCTGGACGACCTCGACGAGGACGCCCGGCTGGGCGTCGGCGCCGTGGAGGACTTCACGTGGAAGGGCCTGCTCGACTTCGCGACCTGCACCGAGTGCGGCCGCTGCCAGTCGCAGTGCCCGGCCTGGAACACCGAGAAGCCGCTCTCGCCGAAGATGCTGATCCTCGACCTGCGCGACCACGCGTTCGCGAAGGCGCCGTACATCCTCGCCTCCGAGGACGAGCGCGACGGGCTGTCCGAGGCCGTGAAGGCCGAGGCCGCGCGGCCGCTGATCGCCGACGCGGCGTCGTACGGCGTGATCGACCCGGACGTGCTGTGGTCCTGCACCAACTGCGGCGCGTGCGTGAACCAGTGCCCGGTCGACATCGAGCACGTCGACCACATCATCGACATGCGCCGCTACCAGGTGCTGGTCGAGAACAACTTCCCCGCCGAGCTCAGCCAGCTGTTCCGCGGCCTGGAGGGCAAGGGCAACCCGTGGAACATGTCCGCGACGATGCGGATGGACTGGGCCAAGGGCCTGGACTTCGAGGTCCCGGTCGTCGGTGAGGACCTCGAGTCGCTGGAGTCGGTGGACTGGCTGTTCTGGGTCGGCTGCGCGGGGGCCTACGAGGACCGCGCGAAGAAGACCACCCGTGCCGTCGCCGAGCTGCTCAACATCGCCGGCATCTCCTTCGGCGTGCTGGGCAACGGCGAGACCTGCACCGGTGACGCCGCCAGGCGCGCGGGCAACGAGTTCGTCTACCAGGGCCTCGCGCAGCAGAACGTCGCCACCCTCACCGAGGCGAAGACCAAGCAGGTCGTGACCACCTGCGCGCACTGCTTCAACACGCTGAAGAACGAGTACCGCGACTTCGGGCTCGAGCTCGAGGTCGTGCACCACACCCAGCTGCTCAACCGGCTGGTCCGCGACGGCCGGCTGACGCCGGTCGCCGACGGCGCGGGTGCCGCGAAGCGCTCGATCACCTACCACGACCCGTGCTTCCTCGGGCGGCACAACCAGGTGTACAGCCCGCCGCGCGAGCTGCTCCAGGTGCTGCCCGGCGCCGAGTACGTCGAGATGGAGCGGTCCGCCGAACGGTCCTTCTGCTGCGGGGCCGGCGGCGCGCGGATGTGGATGGAGGAGCGGATCGGCGAGCGGATCAACGAGAACCGGACCCGCGAGGCCGTCGCCACCGGCGCCGACCAGATCGCCGTGGGATGCCCGTTCTGCCGGGTGATGCTCGACGACGGGCTCACCGCCCAGCAGTCGCGCGGCGAGGCCCGCGAGGAGGTGGAGGTCCTCGACGTCGCCCAGATGCTGCTCGCCTCCGTGAAGGGCGTCTCGGCGACCCGCTCCCGGGCCGTCATAGATGCGCCTGCTGCCCCCGCCGCACCCGAGCCTTCGGTGGTCGAGCCCGCGAGCGCGGCGAGCGGTGTCGAGACCCCGGAGGCGAAGGAGCGAGCCGGCGGCTCCCTGTTCGACGACGCGTCCACGTCGCTGTTCGAGGACGACGCCCCGGCACCCGAGACGAAACCGGCCGCGGCGAAGGAGTCCGGCTCGCTGTTCGACGACTCCTCCTCGCTGTTCGACACCCCGGACACCGCGACCCAGCCGGAGCCCGAGCCGGAGCCCGAGCCGGAGCTGCCGCGCCGGCGGCGGCGGTTCGCTGTTCGACGAGGGCACCTCCCTGTTCGACACTCCCGCCCCGGCAGCCGAGTCGACGGCCACCACGGAGGCGGCGCCCGAACCCGAGCCCGCGGCGCCGCCGCAGGCTGGGGTTGGGGTAGCCCCCGCGGCGACCTCGATCCCCGAGGGCGGCTCGCTCTTCGACCTCGCCGCACCCGAGCCGGCCCCGGCTGCCGAGCAGGCGCCCGCCCCGGCACCGGTCGCGGAGAAGGCGCCCGAGGCGGCGCCGGCGGAGACCGCCCGACCCGGGGTCGCGACGTACCTCCCGGACCACGTCTCGCTCTTCGACCTCGGCGACCCGGCCCCGGCGGACGAGGACCCGGAGACCATCCTCGACGCCGACGACGAGCCCGCCGAGGCGCCGGAGGAGACCCCCGACGCGGGCCAGGACGCGCCCGCCCCGAAGCCGAGCGGCGAGACCCACACCCCCAAGACCGGCGTCGCGATCGACGAGGGCACCTCGCTGTTCGACCTGTGACCCAGACTTCGGTGTCGTTCCTGACCGTTCGTGACCGTTGCAACGACCGCGAAGGGGCTGAACACCCGGTCGACCGGGTGTTCTGCCCCCGGACCCGGCGCCCGACAAGCGGCCTGACCTGCGCAAACACACCCTGACGCCAAATAGCATCGAAATGACGTCACGGATTCCTTGACATGACATCACGGTGATGTCATCCTGATGCACATGGACATCACCCCCTACGTCGACTCCCTCAAGCGGGACCTGCTGGCCGCCGCCGAGGGAGCCGGGCCGGAGGCGCGGCAGACCGCGGAGCGGCTGGGCTACGCCATCGACCCCGCGGCGCGACTGGCCCTGATGGAGGCCATCTCGCAGGCGGCGGCCGAGATCACGGCCGAGCTGCCGAGCGGTGGCGTCGACGTCCGCCTCGACGGCCGCGACCTGGCCTTCGTGGTGCACACCCCCAGCAACGTCCCGACCCCGCCCGCACCTCCCGCCCCGCCGATGGCCGGCGAGGACGACGAGGAGGGCGGCCTGAGCCGGATCACGCTCCGGATCCCCGAGTCGGTCAAGGCCAAGGCCGAGGAGATGGCCGCCAAGTCCGGACAGTCGCTCAACACCTGGCTGGTCACCGTCGTCCGGTCCGCGACCCGCGAGGGCGCGATCAACGTCGACATCGACCTGTCCAGCATCCCCTTCTTCGGCAACGACCCCTTCGGGGGCGGCAAGCAGCGCGGCAACCGCCGCATGACCGGCTGGATCTAGCGGTCACCACCACCATCGATGGGACGGCCGGCCGGTCGGTCCCGCGGACGAACACACCCTGGAGACAGTCATGAGCACCTACGAGTTCGAGACCCACGAGCCGGTCGACCTCTACGTCGAGCTCGGCAAGGGCAGCGTCAGCGTCACCACCAGCGACACCACCGAGACCACCGTCGACGTCTCGGGCCGCGAGGCCGAGCGCGTGGTGGTCCGCCAGGACGGCAACCAGGTCAGCGTGGTCGCGCCGCACCAGCGGATCAGCTTCGGCGGCGACCCGTCGTACACCGTGTCGATCTCGCTCCCCGACCACAGCAACGCCGTGATCAAGACCGGGAGCGCGGACATCAGCTGCGACGGCACCTACGGCCACGGCCAGATCAAGAGCGGCTCGGGCGACTGCCGCCTGGACACCTTCGGCGGCCCGCTGCTCGTCGAGACCGGGTCCGGCGACATCGCGCTGACCCAGGCCGGCGCCGAGCTGAGGGTCAAGAGCGGGTCCGGCGACGTGGACGTCGCCGACGCCGAGGGCGCGATCTCGGTGTCCACCGGCTCCGGCGACGTCGAGATCGGCACCACCGGCGGCCCGGCCATCGTCAAGACCGGCTCCGGCGACCTGCAGATCGGCCTCGCCGGCGACGGCGTCACGATGTCGACCGGCAGCGGCGACCTCAAGATCGGCTCCGCCACCCGGGGCAAGGTGACCGCCAAGGGCGCGTCCGGCGACGTCGAGATCGGCATCCCGGCGGGCGTCCCGGTCTGGACCGACCTGACCACGGTCAGCGGCTCGATCCACTCCACCCTGCAGGGAGCCGGCCAGCCCGAGCCCGGCGCCGACTACATCGAGCTGCGGGCCAAGACGGTCAGCGGCGACATCCAGCTCATCGAAGTCTGAACCGCCACCACCACCACAGGAGACCACCATGAACGAGACCGCATACCTCAACGAGAAGCTCACCCACCACATCATCAACGAGCGCGTGGCCCGCGCCGCCGAGCCGCACCTGCACACCGGCACCCGGCGCCACCGGCTGGCCGAGAGCCTGCACCGGCTCGCCAACCGCATCGAGGCGTGAGCCCGCCACGCCTCGCGCGCCCACCGAACGCTGACCCGCCCGGATCCACCGGGCGGGTCAGTGGCATTTCGGGGTCATCGCCCGCGACCGCAGCTCACGAGCGGTCGCCGCCGCCCGCCGCACGCGTCCCGGCGCCGTCGCGCGCACGGCCGGCACGCACTCGCCGCCCGGCTGCACCGGGTGGCCGCACCGTCTCGACGGCTGACCGCTCGCCCGCGACCCGCGGGATGTTCACCCGCGACTCGCGGGTGAAGATCCCGCGGGTCGCGGGCATCAGTCGGGCGCGGAGATGTCGGTGCGGTGGAAGTTCTGGAACGACCGCGACGGGGTCGGGCCGCGCTGGCCCTGGTACCGCGAGCCGTACTTCGCCGAGCCGTACGGGTGCTGCGAGGGCGAGGACAGCCGGAAGAAGCAGAACTGGCCGATCTTCATGCCCGGGTACAGCTTGATCGGCAGGGTGGCGACGTTCGCCAGCTCGAGGGTCACGTGCCCCGAGAAGCCCGGGTCCACGAAGCCGGCGGTCGCATGGGTCAGCAGGCCGAGCCGACCCAGTGACGACTTGCCCTCGACCCGCGCGGCGATGTCGTCGGGCAGGCTGACCACCTCGTACGTCGAGCCCAGCACGAACTCCCCCGGGTGCAGGATGAAGGGCTCGTCGCCCTCCGGCTCGACCTCGCGGGTCAGGTCGGACTGGTCCGCGGCCGGGTCGATGTGCGGGTAGCGGTGGTTCTCGAAGACGCGGAAGAAACGGTCCAGGCGCACGTCGATCGAGGACGGCTGCAGCATCCCCGCGTCGTACGGCTCCATCCGGATCCGGCCCGCCTCGAGCTCGGTGAGGATGTCGCGGTCGGAGAGCAGCACGACGGCACCCTAGCCGCAGCCGCGCGACCAGGGTTCCTAGGCTGTCCCCGTGTCCTTCCACCGCTACGTCGCCCTGGGCGACTCCTTCGCCGAGGGCGTGGGTGACCCCGACCCGGCCGCGCCCAACGGGCTGCGGGGCTGGGCGGACCGGGTCGCCGCCGTGCTGGCGCGGCAGGCGGGACCGTCGGGCGACTTCCGCTACGCCAACCTGGCGATCCGCGGCCGCAAGATCGACGCCGTGCTCGCGGAGCAGATCGAGCCGGCGGTCGCCCTCGGGCCCGACCTGATCACCATCTACGCCGGCGGCAACGACATCATGCGGCCCCGGGTCAGCATCGACGCGCTCGTCGAGCGGTACGACGCCGCGCTCGGCAAGCTGGCCGGCACCGGCGCCCGGCTGCTGGTGTTCACGGCGTTCGACCCGGGCGGGTCGGCGATCTACCGACCGCTGCGGGGCAGGTTCGCTCTCTACAACGAGCTGGTCCGCTGGTCGGCGGACCGGCACGGGGCCGACATCGTGGACTTCTGGCGGTTCCGCGAGCTGCGCGACTGGCGCTACTGGGACCCCGACCGTCTCCACCTCGGCCCGCTCGGCCACCAGTGGATGGCGATGCAGGTGCTCGACGTGCTGGGCGTCCCCCACGGCGGCGACCAGCCGCAGCTGCCGCCGGAGGTGGTGCTGGACCGTCGCGGCCGCTACCGCGCCAACGCCGAGTGGACCCGTTCCCACTTCGTCCCGTGGATCCACCGCCGCGTCACCGGCCGCTCCAGCGGCGACAACGTCACCCCCAAGCGTCCCGGACTCGCCCCGTTCGAGTGAGCAGTTGCTTCCACCCGGCTGCGGCCGGGTGCATCCTGAGCGCACGATGTCGCGCACCGGACGGCTGCTGGTGATCGTCGCGGCCTGGGCGCTCCCGGTCGCGTGGCTCATCGCCGCCCTCGGCGCCGGCCCGTCCGACGGCACGCTCGTCTGGTCCTCGCCGATCACCTCGGAGTCCCGCTGGGGGGCGACGGTCACGGTGCAGGAGACATACGGGGAGTCCCCGTTCGCCATCGGCGACCAGATCGAGTCGATCAACGGGCGCTCCGTCGCCGACTGGCTCGCGGGCGAGGTCGGCGACGACGTGTCGACCGGCGACACGGTGCCGTACCGGGTCAGAGTGGAGGGGACGGGGTTGCGCTTCGAGCGCACCTACAACGTCACCCTCGCGCGCTACCCCCTCACCGCGGCGCTGGGCGACCAGCTGCCCGTCGTCGCGACGGCCGTGCTGATGCTGCTGGCCGGCAGCGTCGCCTTCTGGTGGCGACCCGGATCGATCGCCACGCGCGCTTTCCTCGCCTCTGCAGCCCTGGTGCCTTTCGGCCTCGCGTCGGTGCCCTTCGGCCTGGGCGCGATCGACCTCGCTGGCTCGCGCGGCGTGTGGCCGCACGTCGTCGGCGAGGTCGTGTGCAGCCTCGGCCTCGGCCTCGCCCTGTTCGCGGCGATCACGCTGCGCACACCGAAGGGCTGGCTGGCCGCACGCCCGTGGGTCCTCCCGGTCGCGATCCTGACGCCGTTCGTCGGGTACGCCGTGTGGGCGGCGACGACGGTCGGCTCGACGGATCCCGGGCCGGTGCGACAGCAGTCCCTGCTGTCGATCGTCGTACCCTCCCTGGCCCTGGTCGTCCCCGTGGTGCTCGTCGTGCTCGCCGTCACCTATGCGCGCGCCACCTCGCGCGAGGTCCGTCTGGCCGCGCGGATGTCTCTGCTCGTGCTGATCTCGGGCATCGTCGCCCGCTTCCTGCTCGGCGACCTGCCCGATCGCGTCTCGGGCCAGCCGATCCTCCCGTGGGACGTCCTGCTGCTGCTCATCGCGCCGGCGGTGCTCGCCGGCCTCGTCGTCGCGCTGGTGGGCTACCGCCTCGACGTCATCGAGCCCGCCGTGCGCCGCACGGTCGTCCAAGGCCTCGTCGCCGCCCTCGTCGGCACCGCGTTCGTCGCCATTGCCGGCGCCATCGGCAGCGCGACGGACGTGTCCGTGGGGTCGATCCTGGCCGGCGGCGTCGTGGCCCTCGGTGTGCTGCCGCTCGCGGTCGCCCTCCAGCGAGGGGTGCGTCGGCTGGTCTACGGGGAGGCCGACCTGCCGCGCACCGTGGTGTCCGAGCTGCGCCTGTTGGACGCCACCTCCGCACCGTCAGAGGCCCTCACCGAGACCCTCACCCTGCTGTCGCGCCGACTGCGGCTCTCGCACGCCTCGATCGAAGTGACCGGTCCCCCGGATGCCACGGTTGATGGGACGGTTGATGGGACGGGGGGGCCGGGGCCCGTCGTTGCCGCCGTCGGCGAGCCGGCCGGGCGGACCGGCGTGACGGTGGACCTGGTGGCAGGTGGCGTCGGCCTCGGCACCCTTCACCTCGAGCCCTCGCCGGAGCGCGACCCGTTCGGCCGCGGCGACCGCCGGCTGCTCGAGGACGTCGGCGCCCAGGTCGGCACCCTGGTCCAGGCGGTGCTGGCGAACCGTGAGCTGCAGCGGTCCAGGCAGGAGCTCGTGACCGCCCGCGAGGAGGAACGGCGTCGGCTGCGACGCGACCTCCACGACGGACTGGGTCCCTCGCTGGCCACCATGGCGATGCGCCTGGAGTCGGCCCAGGACCTGATGGGCGACGACCCGGCCCAGGCGGCCGACGTCGTCGGAGGGTTGGCCGACCTGGCCCGCGACGAGATCGCCGAGGTACGTCGTCTCGTTGATGGCCTCCGACCGGCCGGCCCTCGACCAGCTCGGCCTGGTCTCGGCGCTCCGACAGCGGGCCGCCCAGCACCAGCTCACCTCGGGCCACGACGCGGTCGGTGTGGACCGTCGACGCCGACGACGACGTCGAACCGCTTCCCGCGGCGGTCGAGGTGGCGGCGTACCGGATCGTGCTCGAGGCCGTCACCAACGCGATCCGCCACAGCGGCGCCCGCGCCTGCACGGTCTCGCTGCAACGTGTCGGCCACGACCTCCGGGTGCAGGTCCGTGACGACGGGCGGGGTCTGGCCGCCGACCGACGTACGGGTGTAGGCCTGTTCTCCATGAGGGAACGGGCAGAGGAGCTCGGCGGTGCCTGCACGGTGACCTCGGACGCGAGCGGCACTCTCGTCGACGCCCGGCTGCCGCTCGGGCCCCCGACCCGGGAGGGCTGAGCCGTGGAGAACCTCCAGGTCCTGGTCGTCGACGACCACGAGGAGTTCCGGCGCAGCCTGGAGTCCCTCCTGGGCGCGATGGATGGTGTCGAGGTGATCGGTCGGGCGGGCGACGGGCAGGCGGGCGGCCGAGATGGCCCTCGAGCCTGCAACCCGACGTGGTGCTGATGGACCTCCAGATGCCCGAGCTCAACGGGATCGAGGCGACGGCGCGGATCGTCCAGTCCTCGCCCCACATCAGCGTGCTGGTGCTGACGATGATGGAGGACGACGACTCCGTCTTTGCAGCCGTCCGGGCCGGGGCCCGGGGCTACCTGCTCAAGGGCGCCCGCCGCCAGGAGATCCGCCGCGCCATCGAGGCGGTGGGGTCGGGCGAGGTGATCTTCGGGCCGGGCATCGCCGAACGGGTGATGACCTACTTCCGTCACGTCCGCAGCCGCCCGACCGCGGATGCTTTCCCCGAGCTCACCGAGCGCGAACGGGTGATCCTCGGGAAGATCGCCGAAGGGCTCGACAACGCGGAGATCGCTCGCGACCTGGGCCTGTCGGTGAAGACCGTCCGCAACCACGCGAGCAACATCTTCGCCAAGCTGCAGGTGGCCCACCGCGCGCAGGCGATCGTGCTGGCTCGTGAGGCCGGGATCGAGCAGCGTGACTAATGCCCGGCGCCGAGCTTTCGCCGCCGCGGACTAGTGGCCCGCACCGGAAATTCGGTGCCGAAGTCCGTGCTCCGAGTGCGTGCATCGCAAGGCGCCGGAGCGACGCTCTACTTGTTCGTCCAGCGAGCTTCGGCAACGCCGCGAGGTGCGTGCTCGGGGCGCGGAATTAGGTGCCGAACTTTCGGTGCGGGTCACTAGCAGGGCTCGTCGTAGACCGCGTCGTCGCGGACGTCGTCGCCGTAGCGACGTGCCGTCGCCGCGTCGGCCACGATCACCTGCTTGCCCTCGATGACCTCGTCGGTGCCTGGGACCACGCAGCCTGACACCTGGTCCGGGTCGACGCCCGTCAGGGCGTTCAGGAGCCGGTAGAGGTCCAGCGGCGTGGCGTTCCCCGGGTCGATGCCGTCGATCGCCGCCAGACCCATCGTCTCCAGGAAGCCGCGCTCCTGCGCGCGCTCCTGCAGCTTCGTCAGCAGACCCAGCAGCAGCGCCTGGTGGTTGTGGGACCTGACGATGTCGCCCTGACCCGCGAAGGCTTCGCGCGTCGTGGCGAAGTCCAACGCCTCCTGGGCGTCGAGCTCGTTCGGCCCCACGACGATGTGGAGGTCCGGGTCGTCGTCGGCGGTGAACGCCACGTCGGAGTCGACGACCACCCCGTCGAGGGTGTCGACCATGGAGAGGAAACCGTCGCCACCGCTCACCAGCACGTACGACGCGGCGATCCCGACGAGGTCGGCCACGACGTCCGCGACCGCCTGCTCGTCGCCGTCGGTGCCGGCCAGCACGGCGTTGATCCGGTCGTGCCCCCCGTCGGGCGTCCGGACCCAGGTGTCACGCGGAGATCCCGATGGCCGCAGCCGCGCCCGTGTCCACATCGATGCCGAGCAGCTGGATGGCGTCGGTGTCACCCTGGTCGACCTCGGCGGCGGAGGACCGGTCCGAGCCCAGCACCAGGATCCACACCACACCGGCCGGCATGTCGTACCCCTGGGCGACCTCGACCTTGGTCAGGCTCAGCGTGGTCGGCCGGACTCCCGAGCCCGGCACGGCCAGCACCAGGAGCAGCACAACTGGCAGGAGCCGGACCAGGTGGCGCCCCACGGCGAAGGCGCGCCTCACGAGACCGCCTCCGTCGGCAGCCCGTTCCCGTCGTCACGCACGATGTCGTAGGTGATGAACGACCACTCGCCGTCGCACCACGCCCAGCGCGAAGCGGCCCGTCAACGTGATGGGTTGGGTGCTCCCGTCCGGATGCTCCACGTCGAAGGCGAAGTCGACGTACGCCGACGCGCCGACCTCCCGGTCGTCGGGGACGAGGAACGACAGGTCGACGACCAGGTGGGTGGCCCGCACGGCTGCGGCGTCGGCGAAGCGGGCCGCCGTCAGCAGGTCGATGTCGGCGCCCGCGGACCGCGCCACCCCACTGGAGAAGTCCGCGAGCCCGCGGACGAAGTCGCTCCGCGGGTAGTCACCGAGGAACCCGCCCACGACGTACCCCGCGAGCACGTCGCTGACCTCGGCCTCCAGCCGGTTGCGCGTCTTCTCGTCGAGGCGACTCGCCGGGATCGTGTTCACCTCGAGGGCGGCGTTCTCGGGCGCCGCATCGGGCGGTGGGTGGGACTCCTCCGCCGTGCAGGCGACAAGCAGACCCGTGCGCCAGCACCGCCGCAAAGACCGCCGCCAACCCGGCCGCCATCCCGGCCGAGCCGGCCCGCCGAGGCCCCACCACCTGAGCGTGCCGGGTTCCGGGACGGGCCATGCGCCCCATGATGACGGACGGCCGGGGGACGACGGTCAACTCGCATCGACCGTGTTCTGGTCCGGGAGGTAGAAATCGGTCACGTTGTCGCGCGCCGGGTGCTTTCGCCCGACCGGGCCCGCTGCGTACGTACGGAGCACGTTGTCGGTGACGATCCGCACGAACGCCCGGGTGCGGTCACCGAGAGGGTGTTCGCAGGAGTCGATGATCGCGCAGCCCCACCGCAGCGTCCCCGCCGAGAACACCCCGGCCCGAGAGGTGGTCGTGTAGTAGACCGACTGACTGGACGTGCTGACCCCTCGGCAGGAGTACGACGTGTTGCTGAGCACCTCCATCGGCCGCGGCGTGCGGTCGTCGAGGTAGACGCGGTCCGCCTCCGGGCCGACCAAGGAGGGGTAGCGGTCACCGAGCCGCGCACCGGTGCCGTCGAAGCCCCACCAGCGTGGCGACGTCACGACGTAGTCGGCGTCGACGGGGTAGCACTCGTACATCATCCCGAGCACGTCCTGCTCCGCCTCGGCCTCGGGCGCGTCGCGGAACCGGGACGTTGCCTCGTCCGGCCGCTCGTCGCGCTCGGGGTCCAGCGATGCGTCGGACCGGTAGCCCACCTCGAGGCGGGCAGGCCCGGTGGCCCGGTCGTCCAGGCGGATCCGCCAGTACATGGTGTTGGCGCCGAAGAAGGCGAGGTTGGTGCCGGCGTCGCGCGCCTGCTCGACCGCGTGGCGCATCGCCGGCGTCCAGTACTCGTCGTGGCCCATGGACACATAGCCCGCGGCGCCTGAGAGGAGCGACGGGTCCTGGTCGAGGTCGACGTTGGTGAAGTAGCTCAGCTCGATGCCCAGGCTCTCCGCCCGCACCACGACCGGGATCGCCGCGGTGCGGTAGTCGTTGGGGCCGGTGGCACCGTTGTACGGACGGTCGAAGCTGACGGCCCAGCTGCGGCGATCTCCGGCCGGCCCTGCGTACAGGCTGTAGCCGCCCCACTCGTTGTAGGCCTGCCAGGTGGTGACGGGGGCGACCAGGGCCACCGTGCCACGCGCCGTGGCCGACGAGACGACGTACGGCACCTGCGTCTCCCAGCCCGAGCCGGTGCGCAGCACGAGGACGTAGAAGCCCGCGTCCCACTCACCGGTGTCGACGGTCACGCTGGTCGTCCAGGGGGCCACCACCGTGCGGGTCACGTCGGGCTCGAGCACGGATGCGGGCTGCTGCTCGCCCACGAGGGGGCCCGAGCGCCAGACGAGTGCTCCGGTGCCACCCCGGTAGGCGCCGATGCGGTACGCCGACACCCGGTAGGCCGCTGCCGACGTCGACACCTTGAGCCCGATCGGACGTCCGGCCGGGGCACTGGCGCGCGTCGTGTAGGCAGCGATCCGACCGTGCGCCGGACGCGTGATCCGCCACTCGCCGGTGCCACGCGGTTCGGGCTCCTCGACCGACCCGGCCGGCCTCGGGCCGCCCCCCTCCACACGGCCCGAGGCAAGGTTCAGGTCCCTGGCCGTCTGCTCGACCCCCGTCGCGTCCTGCGACGCCGAGCAGCCGGCCAGGCAGCCCGTCCCACCACCCACCAGCGCCGTCACGAAGAGACCCGCCACCGTCCTTGCCGACCAGCACCGCATCGCCCTGCTCCTCCCGGGGCGGCGACCGGAGCACCCCCCTCGACAGGCAGCGTTCGTCGAGGGGGTGACCCGGAGGATGGGCTCGCGGTCCCGGACCTGGCGGGAGCTCGGGGCACCCCGTCCCGAGGTCGGGACCCCGGTCCCGGGGTGCCTGCCGTGCTGGGGTGTCGCGGGCCGACCGGGGCCCGGAACGGACCGGGCGGAGACCGGGTACTATTCCCACGCCCGACCAGCCGATCCGGTTGCCGGGCACCGCGGATGTAGCTCAGTTGGTAGAGCGCGACCTTCCCAAGGTCGATGTCGCGAGTTCGAATCTCGTCATCCGCTCCACCCGGGGTTTCGACACCCCTCGACGCGCCGAGCGCGACGCCCAGCCCATCGTCGATGTCGCGAGTTCGAATCTCGTCATCCGCTCCACCCGGGGTTTCGACACCCCTCGACGCGCCGAGCGCGACGCCCAGCCCATCGTCGATGTCGCGAGTTCGAATCTCGTCATCCGCTCCACCCGGGGTTTCGACACCCCTCGACGCGCCGAGCGCGACGCCCAGCCCATCGTCGATGTCGCGAGTTCGAATCTCGTCATCCGCTCCACCCGGGTTTCGACACCCCTCGACGCGCCGAGCGCGACGCCCAGCCCATCGTCGATGTCGCGAGTTCGAATCTCGTCATCCGCTCCACTTGGGGTTTCGACACCCCTCGGACACCCCGTGGTTGACGAGCGGCCCCCTCGATGCGCGAGTTCGTCTCGACGCCCCCCGTCGACACCCGCTCGACGGCGCCGAGCCGACGCCAGCCCACCGTCGATGTCGCGATCGCCCCCCGTACCCACGACGCGGCGACTTGACCGGCGGTCCCGGGCTGTGGACAGTGTGACGGGAGTGACTGCTGCTCATCACTGATGTCTTCCCCGGCACTGAGGTCTTCCCCATGACGCGTCCCCGCGTGCTGCTCGTCGGCGCCGCCCTGCTGGTGCTGCTGCTCGCCCTGACCTCGCTGATCCCGCGGGGTGCGGACGACGGCGGCCTGCAGCCGTCCGGGCGCACGGGAACCACGGAGACGGGCGCCCACGCCTGGCGCTGTCCACCTCGCCCGGCGGCGGCCGGGTGACGCCCGCCATGGCCGCGGAGATCGACCGGGTGGTCGCCGAGGGCCGCGCGGCCGGGCGGCTCACCGGCAAGCAACCCCTCGGCAGGCTCGTCGGCTCGCTGGTGCGGTGTGCCGAGCTGGACGGGCAGCGTTACTGCCTCGGCCTCGGCTGGACCGACCTGGCGCCGGCGCAGGCCCGGGCCCAGATGGCCGTCGCCGCCCGCGCCACCGGCCCGCCGGGACGGAGTCCACGGGCGACCTGGACGCGCTGGGCGAGCTGCGCCGTACGGCGTCGCTCTCGCCGGCCGCCCGCGCTGCGGCCGAGCGCCGCGAGCTCACGGACGCGGCCCGGTCGGTGGCCAAGGTCTGGGTGCTGCGGCACACGATCCAGGGCGTGCCGCTGCCCGCGGACTTCCTCGAGGAGCACCCGGAGGCCCGGGCGCCGGCCGCCGCCGGCGGCGGAGGGGAACCGTCCGCCGACACCACCGCCCCGCAGTGCCCGAACTGCCCGCTGACGCCCAGCCCGACCCCCACCCCGTCGCCGACCGCCACCGCGTCGCCGGCCAAGACGATCGCGGACTACCCCACGAAGGGCCTGGTCCTCGACCCCGCGGAGACCGCCGAGCAGACGCGGACCTACTGGTGCGGCCCGACGTCGATGCAGATGATCGCCTGGGGCTGGAAGCACGTGGACCGCGGCCAGGACTACTGGGCCGGCAAGCTCGGCACCACCACGAGCGGCACGTCGATCACTGACATGGTGCGGGTGACCAACGGCAACACGGGCTGGGACCTGCCGAGCCATGCCGGCAAGTACGTCGTGCTCGACGTCGGCGACTTCACCTTCCAGCAGTGGCTGCTGCTGAACATGCGGCACATCGTCGACTACCACCGCGCCGTTGATCTACCACCCGATCCTGCTCAAGGAGTTCTACCCGTACCTCGACGACGACGCGTCCGGGCACTACCAGGTCGGCCGGGGGTACCTCGAGCAGGACGGGAAGCCCGATCGAGGTGAGCTACTTCGAGCCCTGGAACCAGCAGCGCTTCGACCCCTCTGAGCCGTTCATCAAGCGGGTGCAGTGGCGCGACGCCTACCGCAGCTACCGCGGCAACCTGGCCCACCCGCTGCACAACATCGGAGCCTGACGATGCGCACCTCGTTGGCCGGCGCGCTGCTCGGCGCGCTCGCCCTCACCGCTTGTACGGCGGGCGACGGGTCGTCGGCGGGCCCCGAGCCGTCTCCCGAGCCCCCGGCTTCGTCGACGCCCACCGAGCCACCATCCTCCGCCGCCACCGGGTCCTCGGACGCGCCGACCGGCGGCGCGGTGACCCCGCTGCAGGACCTGCTCGACTGGAAGCCCGTGCCGGGACCGGTCGACGACACGGTCACCAGCAACGGCACCGCGACCGTCCGGGTCGGCCAGGACGCAACCAGCGCCGTCATCGAGGGCCGCTGAAGCTGACGGCGACGCCGGCCTCCGCGGGCGCATCACGCACGTGCTGATGGACGCCCAGCCGCGTGGTCGTGGTGATCGAGGACGCGACGGCGGCCCGAGGCGACCTGGTGCGGCTCATCGACCTCGACTCCGGCGGTGAGGCGAAGCTGGACCAGGACTCTACGCCTCCCACGACGACCGGCGGCACCTGGGCGATGGGGCAGGACCTCCTCGTGCACGCGACCGTCGACGACAGCGGCGCCTACTGCCTGGCGACGGTCAGCCTCGAGAGCGGGCAGGGCGACACGCCCTGGTGCGCCGAGCCGCGGCACGGCTTCCGCGGCGCCGTCATCAGCGACGCCGGCCTGAGCGTGATGAGCTTCGACGACCAGCGCCCGGTCTCCTGCGCGCACCCTGCTGGCGATCGACGGTGCCGACGCGACTCCGTTCGAGGGCGTCACCGACTGCCAGGGCTGGGACGCCGCCCGGCTCGACGACGGCGCCGTCTGGTCGGAGGTGCCCAAGCCCAACCGCCAGGAGCACGCCGTCTTCCACGCCAGCGTCGGGGACGCGACGTACGACCTCGGGGCCGGTACGACGGGGAGCCTGGTGTGGTGCGCCGGCGCGGCGTACTTCGTCCGCGACCCCCAGGCCGACACCGACCCCGCCCGCCTGATGCGGTTCACCGCGGACGGCACGCTGGCGGTCGTCTACGAGTCGGCCTCGCAGGGCAACGCGTTCCTCTCCGCACCCCGCTGCGGCGGTGACGCGATCACCCTGACCAGCTTCGGCGAGCAGGGCGACGAACAGGTGACCGCCGACCTCTGCTGAGGCCGCGGCTAGCCTGCGAGGCTGACCGAGCTCGCCGGGCTTCCCCGTCGCCGCTCTCGACTTCTACGACGACCTCGAGGTCGACAACACCAAGTCCTACTGGGAGAAGCACAAGGCGACCTACGACGAGGCCGTCAAGGCGCCGATGGTGGCGCTGGTCGTCGGCGCTGGCCCCGGAGTTCGCGCTGGACGGCAAGTCCGTGAAGGTGTTCCGGCCCTACCGCGACGTGCGGTTCGCCAAGGACAAGACGCCGTACAAGACCAACCAGGGCGCGTACGTCGCGGTCGCCGGGTCGACCGGTTGGTACGTCGAGATCTCGGCCCGCGGGGTGCGCACCGGCGGCGGCTGCTACGACATGTCCAGCCAACGGCTCGCGGCGTTCCGCGACGCGGTTGCCGACGACAAGACCGGCGCCCAGCTGCACGCGGATCACCAACAAGCTGACCAAGGCAGGCTGGGAGATCGGCGGCGAGCAGCTCAAGACCACACCCCGCGGGTACGACGCGGGGCACCGCCGCATCGACCTGCTGCGGCACAAGTCCCTGCACGCCGGGAAGTCCTACGGCTTCGAGAAGGTGATCCACACCCCGGAGCTCCTCGAGGAGGTTCGCGCGGACTGGCAGGCCCTGCGGCCGCTGGTCGAGTGGCTGGCCCGCACCGCCGACGACTGAAGTCGCTCGAGCGCACCGCACCACACCCCTGCGGGTGGCGCACGTGCGGATCCGCGCGGGTCTACGTTGCTGAGCGGTAACGCGCCTTCTCGGGAGGAGAGCCCGTGACTCGCACCCGGTTTCCGATGGCCACGATCATCGACGCGAGCGCGCGTCGACTACCTGATCCTCGTCATCTACTTCGCGTTCGTGCTCGGCATCGGCTTCCTGGCCAAGCGCCAGGTCTCGGAGTCGATGGACTTCTTCCTCTCGGGCCGGTCGCTGCCGGCGTGGGTGACGGGCCTCGCCTTCATCTCGGCCAACCTCGGCGCCGTCGAGATCATGGGCATGTCGGCCAACGGCGCGGACTTCGGCCTCCCGGCGGTGCACTACTTCTGGGTCGGCGCGATCCCGGCGATGCTCTTCCTCGGCGTCGTGATGATGCCGTTCTACTACGGCTCCAAGGTGCGCTCGGTCCCGGAGTTCATGCTGCGCCGGTTCGGCACGGGCGCCCACCTCGTCAACGCGATCTCGTTCGCGGTCGCGCAGCTGCTGATCGCGGGCGTGAACCTCTACCTGCTCGGCAGCATCCTGCACGCGCTGCTCGGCTGGCCGCTGCCGATCGCGCTGCTCGTCGCGGCCGTCGATCGTGCTGTCCTACATCACCCTCGGCGGGCTCTCGGCCGCGATCTACAACGAGGTGCTGCAGTTCTTCGTGATCGTCGGCGTCGCTGCTGCCGCTGACCCTGCTCGGGCTGCACCGGGTCGGCGGCTGGGACGGGCTCACCGACAAGATCACCGCGGCCGCCGACGCCGGCCACGGCACCGCCGGCCGACCAGCAGCTGAACTCCTGGCCCGGCCAGGCGCTCTCCGGGCTTCGACTCGCCGATCTTCTCGGTGATCGGCATCGTCTTCGGCCTCGGCTTCGTGCTGTCCTTCGGCTACTGGACGACGAACTTCGTCGAGGTCCAGCGCGCGATGGCCTCGGACTCCATGTCCTCGGCCCGCAAGACGCCGATCATCGGCGCCTTCCCGAAGATGTTCATCCCGTTCATCACCATCATCCCGGGCATGATCGCGGCCGTGCTGGTCACCGAGATCGCCAAGGTCAAGGCGGGCGAGAGCGTGCCGGGCGGCTCGTCCGGCGACGGCGTGACCTACAACGACGCCCTGCTGTACCTGATGCGCGACCTGCTGCCCAACGGCCTGCTGGGACTGGCGATCACCGGCCTGCTGGCGGCGTTCATGGCCGGCATGGCCGCCAACATCTCGGCCTTCAACACGGTCTTCTCCTACGACCTGTGGGGCGACTACATCGTCAAGGACCGCTCCGACGACTACTACCTGCGGGTCGGCCGGCATCGCCACCGTCGGCGCCACCGCGATCGCGATCTTCACCGCGTCCCTGGCGGCGAACTTCTCCAACATCATGGACTACCTGCAGGTGCTGTTCGGGTTCTTCAACGCGCCGCTGTTCGCGACGTTCATCCTCGGCATGTTCTGGAAGCGGATGACGCCGACGGCCGGCTGGATGGGCCTGGTCGTTCGGCACCGTCTCGGCGGTGCGATGGCGTTCCTCACCGAGGACGCCTTCGGCTCGCTGGAGCACCGGCATGATCCCGATCGGCGGGCAGGGCGCGGCGTTCCTCGCGGCGTCGACGGCGTTCATCGTCGACATCGTGCTGAGCATCGTGGTCTCCCTGGTCACCGAGCCCAAGCCGGCCGACCAGCTCAAGGGCCTCGTCTACTCGGAGACCCCGCAAGGAGGACCGCACGGACCCGAAGGAGGCGTCGCTACCCGTGGTACCGCCGCACCCTGCCCCTCGCCGCGCATGGCGCTGGTGCATGGTCATCGTCCTGAACGTGTCTTCTGAGGAGGACGACATGAGCGAGACCGACCACCAGGACCCGGGCGCGGCCGCGGGCACAAGGCCGGCCTGCTCGACATCCGCAACATCATCGGCGCCCTGCTCGGCGATCGACGGCCTGATCCTCCTGCTGCGTGGGCATCTTCGGCGACACCGAGGAGGACAAGACCGGCGGCGTCAACGCGAACCTCTGGGCCGGTCTCGTGCTGCTGGTCTCGGCGTCGGCTTCCTCGCCTGGGCGCGGCTGCGGCCGGTGGTCGTGCCCGACGACTTCGAGGCGGGGCAGGACGACGAGGGCCGCCCCGAGGGCCACTCGCTGACGTATGCGACCTCGCTCGGCGCGGGTCGTCTGGCTTCGTTCGGGCTGCCGCATAGGCGAAGGACCCGGGCGCCAAGCTAGATGCGGCGTAGCATCTTGCGGCGCCTGCCATAGCCGATAGCGGCGTCTGGTCCGGGTCCTTCGTGCCTTCGAGCCTGACACTGTCGACCGGAGTTGTGAAGGGTCGGTGGTCAGTCCTCCCGGGTCCAGCTGCTCGGGTCGTAGCCGGCCTGGTCGCGGACCAGGGCGAAGGCGATCCGGTTGGCGCGGTGCGCCATCGCGCAGGCGATGACCAGGCCCTTCTTGCCGCGGGCACGCAGCTGGGCGCCGTAGACCTTGGCGGCGGGATCGTTGAGCCACAACCCGATGCCGAGGTCGATCAGGGCGCGGCGCAGCTCGACGCTGCCCTCACGGCTGATCACGCTGTCGCGGCGTTTGCCGGCCGACTCGTACTGGATCGGGTTGAGACCCGCGGTGCGGTAGACCTGCCGGTGGTGGTCGAACCGGGCCGGGTCACCCAGCGCGCCGCCGTAGTTCCCGGCCCGGACCGCACCCCAGCCCGGGACGCGTCAGCAGCGGCGCGAACGGGCTCAGACGGCAGCAGCCGCGCCAGCTGGTCGGTGGCCTGGTCGACCTGCGCGTCGAGGTCGGCCAGCAGCGCGAGGTCGGCGGCCAGGACCGCACGTGCGACCGCGGCGTCCGCGGTCGGCAGCGCATCTCGCGCGGCCTGGACGAGCCGGTCGGCCACCGGCTTGCGGATCTGCAGACCGCGGGTCGCACCGAACCGGATGAACCGGCTGCTGCCCAGCGCGGCGAGCCGGGCCGGGTCGGCGAACTCGGCCGCGACCAGCCGACCGACCTTGGTGGCCAGCACGTCCGGCAGCGCCAGGGTCAGGCCGGGAAAGGTCCGATCGAGCTGCCCGAGCAGCTGGTTCTTCGTGGCGGTCCGCAACACCACCCGACTGGTCCGGTGCGCCGACCAGGCGGTGAGCTCACCGAGCACCAGCGAGCGGTCCCGGACCGGCTGCCCACGGCCAGCGAGCAGCAGCTCGGTCATCGCCTGCAGGTCGATCACGTCGGTCTTGATCGTGCGCTTGCCCAGCACCCGACGCTGCTCGGTGACATGGCCGGGGTTGAGCTCGAGCACCTCCCAGCCCACCGGCCACGCCCGCGTCCAGCAGCGGACGGTGGTAGTGCCCGGCCGCCTCGATGCCGACCTTGACCACCGCATCGACCGGGAGCACCTGCGACGATGTCGGCGACCACCCGCGCCAGCGACGGCCCGGTCATCGGACACCCAGTCCGCGGCTTGAGAAGCAACGTCCGGGTCGCATCGGTGACCGAGAACGCGAACTCGGTCTTGCCAACATCGACCGCGACGACGACCGTCGAGGACGTGACTGGGACAGCCTGAACAACCACGGGACCCACCTCCGGGGGTGCCAGAAGGCCACGGCGCGTCAACGCCAGACCTTCAGATGAAGAGAACCTGTCGGTCCCTTCCAAGCACCTCCGGAGGTGTCCGTGAAGGACTACCCCGACCTATATCAGCCGAGGACCGCGAACCAGCAGTCACGCAGGTTCCGGTTGTGTTCGCGAAATGACTGTTCGCACCCCTGCCGGAGCCTTACGTTGTCGACGTGGGGGAGCCGAGCTCCGTGTCCGCCTTCCGGGGGGTCGAGGCGCGGCAGGTGCTGGAAGCCGTCGAGGGGTACCTCGACGGCGGTGGGCTCGCGCCCGCGCGGCGGCAGGACGACGACCCGCAGCCCGGGGACGTCGGTGTCCACGAGGGGCCACCGGGCTGGACGGTGGTGACGTGGCCGCCGTACTTCGCCCCGCGTGACCTCGACCGCCCGCGAGCTGTCACGCGACCTGCACACCGTCGTCAGCGCCGTCACCACGACGGCCGACGAGGGCTGGTCCCACCACCTCTTCGGCTGCGGCACGTGCTCGACCGCCACCACTCGTACCCGGCCGGGCTGGCCTGGGACGACGACGACGTCCCGCGCTGGCCGACGAGTGGCGTGGCGACTTCGAGCTGGTCGCGCGCGTGGTCGGCGTCGCCGCCTGTGCCGTGCGGCGGCACTTCTGCCAGGCGACCGGCGGGCACCCGCGACCACCCGGGGCGCGACAGGGCTCGGCTACCTCGGGCTGTGGGCGGCCCTGGGCGTCCGGCCCGTCGGGAGGAGGCCTTCGCCGTGCTCGCCGTGGCCCCGGCGTGGGGTCGGTGAGCGGTCACAGCCGGGCCTGACTCCAGGTGCTCCTCCAGCCGTACCTGGTGGTCGGGGTCGCTGACACGATCGCGACGCGGTTCGGGAGGAAGCCAGCCGACCAGGTCCATCACGTCGAAGTACGGCTGGGGCTACGCGCCCGGTCAACGCGACGTACTCCGCCGCGAACCGGTCCGCGACCTCGGTGCCGGGGTGAACGCCAGGATGGTGCGGCAGTGCGCGACGTCGAGCCAGGCCGGGCCCCAGGACGTCTCGACCCAGTCCACGATGCCGGTGAGGCGGTCACCGGACCACAACAGGTTGCGCGGCGAGAAGTCGCGGTGCAGGAACGTCCCGTCGTACGGCGGTGGGTCCTGCGCGAGGACCGCGAAGGCCCGCTCCCAGGCCGCGGGTTCGCGGCCCACGGAGGGACGACCCACTTGGCCGGCACGGCCCACGACTGGTAGGTCCGGGGCCGCACGGCCGGACGCAGGGCGTGGATCTCCGCCAGGGTCGCGGCCAGCTCTGCAGGTGCCGTCGCGGGCCCTCGGCTCGGTCGATCGCTGCCGGGGAGCAGCGTCATCAGGTGCGCGGGGTCGCCCGTGCGGTCGCCCTCGCGTCCAGGGCGATCGAGCGGGGGCGGGTACGTCGGTGTCGGCGAGCATCAGCTGCGTCTCGTGCTCCCGGGTGGTCAGCGCGGCCCCGTGCGTGCGCCACGGCTCGTTGGTCATCAGCCGCAGCACGCTCCGGTCGCCGCTCGCGTCGGTGAGCCCAGCATCGTGGCCGTCCATGCCGCCGCTGAGCGTCGTGCGTCCTCGACCGGACGTCCCGAGCTGCTCCTCCGCCCAGGCACGCCGCGGTGTCGAGGTGGCTCATCCACGCCGGCGACCGTCAGTGCGGCTGCCAGGCGTCTTCGTCGGCGGTGCGCGAGGTGACCGCGTCGGGGAGCGAGCCGGCGGCCAGGTCGGCGAGGCTGACGTGCTCGAACACCTCGCGCAGGGAGCTGCGGGCGGCGATCCAGACGAGCTGGAGGACCTCGGCCTTCTCGTTGTAGGGACCGCCTCGGGGCGGACGCCGTACACGGAGACGAGCGGGCCGTCGACGGCGCGGATGACGTCGGCGACGCGAGACGTCCTTCGGGTCGCGGTTCATCCGCCAGCCACCGGACTGGCCGCGCTGGGCGATGACCACGCCGGCCTTGCGGAGGTCGGCCAGGATCGCCTGGAGGAAACCGTGCGGGATCTCCTGGAGCCGCCCGAGCTCCTCGGCGCGAGACCGGCGTCCCGTCGGAGCGCGAGGACATCTCCAGCAGCGCGCGCAGCGCGTAGTCGGTCTTGGCGGAGACTCGCATGGGGCGCATTTTCCAGATTTGTGCACCGGGTCGCTCGTCTCGACCGACTTGGGCGAGCTACGCGTCGTTCAGGGCCTCGGGGAGGACGTGACCCGGGCCACACCGGACGCCGAATCTCGCGGTCTCCTTGCACCTGGTCCGGTGGCCGGGCAGAATTAAGTTACTCGTCAGTAGCAAGTGCACGTCGACACGAACAGGTGGGTCATGGGCCACTACAAGAGCAACCTCCGCGACATCGAGTTCAACCTCTTCGAGGTGCTGCGTCGCGACGAGCTCCTCGGGACCGGTCCGTTCGCCGAGGTGGACACCGACACCGTCAAGGAGATCCTCCACGAGGTCGACCGGCTGGCCCGCGAGGACCTGGCCGCGTCCTTCGAGGAGTCCGACCGCAACCCGCCGCAGTTCGACCCCGAGACCCACGAGGCACCGCTGCCCGAGGCGTTCAAGAAGAGCTACCACGCGTGGATGGACGCCGAGTACTGGCGGCTGATGACGATGGCCGAGCTCGGCGGCACGCCCGCGCCGTCCAGCGTGTGCTGGGGCATCGGCGAGCTCGTGCTCGGCGCCAACCCGGCGATCTGGATGTACGGCGCCGGCCCGATGTTCGCGGGTGTCGTGCACCGCAACGGCAACGAGCGCGACCAGAAGATCGCCCGGCTCATCGTCGACCGCGGCTGGAACACCACCATGGTGCTCACCGAGCCCGACGCCGGCTCCGACGTCGGTGCGGGCCGCGCCAAGGCCACCCCCAACGACGACGGCACCTGGAACATCACCGGCGTCAAGCGCTTCATCACCTCGGGCGAGAGCGACCTCTGCGACAACATCGTCCACCTGGTGCTGGCGCGCCCGAGCGGCGTCGAGGGCGTCGGTGGCCCCGGCACCAAGGGCCTGTCGATGTTCATCGTGCCCAAGCACCACTTCGACCCCGAGACCGGCGAGCTGACCGGCGAGCGCAACGGCGTCTACGTCACCGGCGTCGAGCACAAGATGGGCATCAAGGTCTCCAACACCTGCGAGCTGACCTTCGGCGATCCCGGGGTGGGCGGCGGCGAGCCGGCCCGCGGCTGGCTGCTCGGCGAGGTCCACAACGGCATCGCGCAGATGTTCCAGGTCATCGAGAACGCCCGGATGATGGTCGGCACCAAGGCCATCGCCACTCTCTCGACCGGCTACCTCAACGCCCTCGAGTTCGCCAAGGAGCGGGTGCAGGGCGCCGATCTCACCCGGGCCGCCGACAAGACCGCGCCGCGCGTCACGATCACCCACCACCCCGACGTACGCCGGTCGCTGATGACCCAGAAGGCCTACGCCGAGGCGATGCGGTCGCTCGTCCTCTACGCCGCGTCGTGGCAGGACCGGGTGATGGTCGCCGAGCACGCCGGCGAGGTGGACGAGCTCGCGATGGCCGTCAACGACCTGCTGCTCCCGATCGTCAAGGGCTACGGCTCGGAGCGATCCTGGGTGCTGCTCGGCACCGAGTCGCTGCAGACGTTCGGAGGTTCGGGCTTCCTGCAGGACTACCCGATCGAGCAGTACGTCCGCGACGCCAAGATCGACACCCTCTACGAGGGCACCACCGCGATCCAGGGCCAGGACTTCTTCTTCCGCAAGATCGTCAAGGACCAGGGCCGCGCGCTGGGCCACCTGGCCAAGGAGATCGAGGCGTTCATCGACGTCGCAGGCGGGCAACGGCCGCCTCAAGGTCGAGCGCGAGCTGCTGGCAAGGCCCTCGAGGACGCCAACGCCATCGTCGGCGCGATGATCACCGACCTGATGTCCGCCGACGCCTCGGCCCAGATCGATGGCCAGAGTGGCGACATCCGCAACATCTACAAGGTCGGCCTCAACACCTCGCGGCTGCTGATGGCGCTCGGCGACGTGGTGTGCGCCTGGCTGCTGCTCCGCGGCGCCGACGTCGCGCTGACCCGGCTCGCGGGAGAGGTGTCGGAGAAGGACCAGCGCGTTCTACGAGGGCAAGGTCGCGGCCGCGCAGTTCTTCGCCCAGAACATGCTGCCCCGCCTGGCCGCCGAGCGGGCCATCGCCGAGTCCACCGACCTGGCCCTGATGGACCTGCCGGAGGCGTCCTTCTGACCAGCTGCTCGCCCGATTCGTCAGGGGTCTCGCCGGTTGCGCTGCGACGCGGTGGACCGCAGACGAATCGCGGTGAGGCGAGCGACCTCTCTAGCCTCGGCCCGTGCTCGCCGCCGCGCTGACCGGTCTGCTGACCGGCCTGTCGCTGATCGTCGCGATCGGGGCGCAGAACGCCTTCGTGCTGCGGCAGGGCCTGGCCCGCGAGCACGTCGGGGTCGTGGTCGCCATCTGCGCGGTCTCGGACGTGCTGCTGATCACCGCGGGGGTGGCCGGCATCGGCAAGCTCGTCGAGCGCGCACCGGCGGCGATCGACGTGGTGACCTGGCTCGGGGTGGCGTTCCTGACGTGGTACGGCGTCGCCTCGTTGCTGCGCGCCCGGCACGCCGGTGCCCTCGAGGCGGCGAGTGGGCGGCGCGCTGTCACGCCGCGGCGCCGCCGTACGTGCGAGCGCCCTGACCTTGCTCAACCCGCACGTGTACCTCGACACGGTGCTGCTGCTCGGTTCGCTCGCGGCGCACCAGGGTCCGACCGGCCGCTGGTGGTTCGCCGCCGGCGCGTGCCTCGGCAGCGTGCTGTGGTTCGCCGGGCTGGGCTACGGCGCCCGCCTGCTCAGCCCGGTGCTCGCCAGGCCCCGCGCCTGGCAGGTGCTCGACGTGATCATCGGGCTGACCATGCTCGCCATCGCGCTCGGCCTGGCGGTGGGGTAGTCCCGGTGGCCCTAGGCGCCTGGGGCGGCCGCGTCCGGCTCGTCGCCGGGGTGAGTCTCCCCACGCGGGACGCCCGGTGCGTCCTCGCCGGGCGGCTCGAAGCCGTGCTGGAGGCACCACACGACGGCCTGGCTGCGGTTGGTGACCGCGATCCGCCGGTAGGCCGAGCGGATGTAGGACTTCACGGAGTTGATCGACAAGAAGCACTCGTCGGCGATGTCCTGGTTGCTCAGCCCGAGGGTGAGCAGGCGCAGGATCTCGGTCTCGCGGGGAGTGAGCCCGACGCCCTCACCGAGCACTGCGTAGGGCGCTGAGTGTCCCGCCTGGTCGGGCCCGGACGCGGCCGCGTCGGGCTGACCCTCGCCCGCGAGCGCGGAGCGGATCACCTCGAGGATCTCGTCGATGTCGCCGGCCAGAGAGACGCAGGCGTCGACCCCCTTGGCCAGGGCGCGGGCGGCGAGGTCGGGCCGCAGGTCGCGCGCCATCGCGACCACCGCCGAGTGGTAGTCCTTGACGAACCGGTCGAGGTCCTCGCCGTCACCGTCGTGGAGTCCGAAGACGTCGTAGAGGATGACGTCCGGCTGCTGGTCGTCCGGGGCCGCCGTGTCGAGCGCGACGACCTCGACCGCTCCCGGACGGGTGTCGAACATGCCCACCAGTCCCGTGTGCACGATGTCGTGGACACTGACGATGGCCGCCGTGATCGGGCCGGAAGCCTCCTCCATGGGGGTACTCTCGCACACCCCCCGAAGCGCCCGCCGTAGGCTCCCGGACGTGGATGATCGCCAACGGTTGAGCGGGTACGTCGCCGTCTGGTGGACCGCGATCGGCGACTTCTGCCGGCTCCTGGAGGAGCTCGCTCCCGGGGACTGGAACAGGCCGACGGACCTGCCCGGGTGGGACGTCCGGGCCTGTGCCGCACACACCGCCCACCTCGAGGCGATCCTGGCCGGTGCGCCCGAGGAGACGGCGAGCTTCGAGCCGCCGGACCACGCCACGTCGCTGATGAGCCTCTACACCGAGCAGGGCGTGGTGGCGCGGCGCCACCGCACGCCGGCCGAGCTGGTCGAGGAGATCAGGGCCGTCGCGACGACGCGGCACGAGCGGCTGCTGGCCGACCCGCCCACCGACGGTCGGGGTCGACCGGAGCCGATCTTCAGCGGGGTCCCCTGGGACTGGGAGACGCTGCTGCGCAACCGGCCACTGGACGTGTGGATGCACGAGCAGGACGTACGTCGCGCGGTCGGCCGTCCCGGCGGCCTGGACTCGCCGGCGGCGCGGCACGTGGTCGAGTACCTCGCGGAGTCGCTGGGCTACGTGCTGGCCAGACGCGCGTCGGCCCCGCCCGGCACGACCTTGGTGCTGCGCGTCGACGGCCACGACGCCAAGGGATTCGCGGTGGACGAGAACGGCCGCGGGGTTCCGGTCGGGGAGCTGCCGGCCGAGCCGACGGTGACGCTGGCCATGGACCGCGAGGCGTTCATCCTGCTGGCCGGCGGCCGCCGCGAGCCGGAGGCGGGCCGGGTCGTGGTGACCGGGGACGCGGAGCTCGCCCAGAGACTGCTCGACCGGTTCGCGGTCACCCCGTGACCGGCACCGCCTGGTCACCGGTCCGACGCTCGGAGGGATCGGCTTCCACACGGCGCTGGGGCTGGTCCGGCGACGGCTGGCGGGTGGTGCTGGCCGGCCGGAACCCCGAGCGGCTGGCCGAGGCCGCCGACGCCATCGCGGCCGCACAGCCGGCGGCGGACCTCGACCGCCTGGTGGTCGACCTGTCGGACCTCGACTCGGTCCGCTCGGCCGCCGGTCGCGCTGCCGACCTCGGCGCCCTGCACCTGCTGGTCAACAACGCGGGCGTGATGGCGTCGCCGTACACCCGCACCCGCGAGGGGTTCGACCTGCAGATGGCCACGAACCACTGGGGCCCGTTCCTGCTGACCGGGCTGCTGCTGCCGCAGCTCGTGGCGGGCGGCGACGGTCGGGTGGTGACCGTGTCGAGCGCCGGGCACCGGATGGCCCGGCACCCGCCGCTGCACGACCCACGCAGCAAGCCGCGCCCGTACTCGCGGTGGGCGGTGTACGGCCAGACCAAGCTGGCCAACCTGTTGTTCACCCACGAGCTCGACCGGCGGCTGCGGCGGGCGGGGCTGCCGGTCACGGCCCTGGCCGCGCACCCCGGGCTGGCCGGCACCCACCTGCTGGCCAACGGCCAGCTGCGGCAGCGGTCCGGGCCGCTGGGCTCGATCCTCGACGCCGCCATGCGCGCCGTATCCCAGTCGGCCGAGGCGGGCGCGCAGCCCGTCCTGATGGCGGCGACCGGCGACCTGCCCGGGGCGACGTACGTCGGACCCGGGGGCCTGAACGAGTGCGCGGCGCCCCGACGGTCGTGGGCAGCAGCGCGCTGTCCCACGACGAGGAGGCGCAGCGCGCCCTGTGGGAGCTCAGCCAGGAGACGGTTGGGCTGCGTTATCCCTGACCATCAACCGCAGCGGCGACGTCCAGGCGACCACGGTGGAGGCCACCCCGGTCAACGACAGCACGACGAGCGTCGGCACCAGTCCGAGCCAGCCGACCAGGACGCCGGCGAGGAACGCGCCGCCGGTCCAGCCCAGCCCCCACGACAGCATCCGGCCCGCCGTGTTGACCCGGCCGAGCATCGGCTCCGGCGTGACCTGCTGGCGGTAGGTGATCGAGTTGATCACGACGAGCTGGTAGAAGACGCCCCACAGCATCAGGACCAGCCCGGCCACCCACCACGTCGTCACGAACGGCACGACCAGGCCGACGGCGGCGGCGAACGGCAGCGCCGTCAGGGCGATCCGCGCGGCGGCGTAGCGCCGCACGAGGAAGGGCAGGGCCAGCGACGCGGCCAGGCCCCCGACCGACCAGGCGCCGAACACCAGGCCGAACCTCAGCCCCTCGGTGCCGATCCCCAGCCGTTGGTCGATCCAGACCACCATCAACGCCACGAAGCCGCCCGCCCCGACGCACTGCAGCCAGCCGATGATCGTGAAGGTGCGGACGCCCGCGTGGTGGACGAGGTACGCGAGGCCCTCGCGGATGTCGCCGAAGATCTGCCGCGCCGTGAGCGGCGGGCGCACCCGGGTGGCGTCGTACATCGGGCGCACGATGCCGCCGATCAGGGCCGCGCTCGCGGCGAACGTGAGCGCGTCGAAGCCCAGCAGCCAGGCCGGGTGCACGAAGGCCAGCGCCACGCCGACCACCGACGGCATCACCATCTCCACCACGCTGCCGGCCGCCCAGGCCATCGAGTTGGCCTCGGCGATCCGGCCGCGGCCGACCAGCATCGGCAGCGCGCCGAAGACGGCGCCGTCGAAGAAGACCCCGATGGTGGGGCCGAGGAACGCCACCGCGAGCACGTGCGGGACGGTCAGCTCCCCGACCAGGTCGGCGAGCGGGATCGTGGCCACCAGGAGGGCGCTGAGGATGTCGGCGGTGACCATCACCTTCTTGCGGTTCCAGCGGTCGGTGAGGGCGCCGGAGAAGAGCCCGAAGAGGAGGTACGGCGCGGCCTCGAGCGCCGCGACCAGGGCGGTCAGGCTCGCGGACCCGGAGGTCCGGTAGACGATGATCGGCAGGGTGACGAGGGTGACGATGCTGCCGCCGATCGACAGCAGCCGCGAGAGGAAGTAGCGCAGGAACTCGCGGTCGCGCAGGACCGATCCTTGACCGAAGGCGCGGTGGTCGACGGCGTTCATGGTGCTGTCAGGGTGCCACGCGACTCTCGACCCGGATCTGACCGCCCCTCGCGGCAGGTTCGGTGTCGTTCCTGACCGTTCGTGACCGTTGCAACGACGCCGAACGGTCGGGACACCCGGTCAGCCGGGTGTTCCGTCCACCCGCGCCGCCGCCGCCAGGATCGCGTCGGCGGAGCGGTCGATGTCGGCCTCCGTGGTGGTGGCGTTGGAGACCGAGACGCGGATCAGGCGGCGGTCGTGCCAGGTGGTGGCGCCGAGCCAGCAGGTACCGTCCCGCTGGACCTCGGCGACGATCTCGTCGGTCCGGGAGAGGTCGCCGAAGCCCACCAGCACCTGGTTGAGGACCACCTCGTCGGCGATGGTCGCGCCGCCGGCGGCGAGCCGGTCGGCCATCCGGGTCGCCAGGGCGCAGGAGCGCTCGACCAGGTCGGCCACGCCGGAGCGGCCGAGCTCGCGCAGCGCGGCCCAGACGGCGAACCCGCGGGCCCGCCGGGAGGAGTCCGGGACCAGGTCGCCGAGGGAGTAGTCGTCGCGGCCCGAGCCGGCGAGGTACGCCGCGGAGTAGGCCATCGACCGGCCGTGCACCTCCGGATCGGCCACGATCGCCAGCCCGCTGTCGTAGGGGACGTTGAGCCACTTGTGCGCGTCGGTGGCCCACGAGTCGGCGTGCTCGACGCCGGCGACCAGGTGCCGCCGCCCGGGCGCCGCCGCGGCCCACAGGCCGAAGGCCCCGTCCACGTGCACCCAGGCCCCGGCGTCGTGGGCCAGGGGGATGGCGCGGGTGAAGTCGTCGCTGGCGCCGGTGTTCACGTTCCCCGCCTGGAGGCAGACGATCGTCGGGAGGTCGGTGTCCTGCCTGAGCACCTTGGCGAGGTCCTCGACGTCCACGGTGCCGTGGGCGTCGGTGATCACCGGCACCATCGAGGCGGTGCCGAGGCCGAGCAGCCGCAGCGACCGGTCGATGGTCGCGTGCCGCTCGAAGCCGGTCACCACCCGCAGCCGCGGGGCGCCGATCAGGCCGAACTTCTCGACGTCGTAGCCGAGCTGCTCGAAGACGTGGTGCCGCCCGCAGGCGAGGCCCACCGTGTTGGCGGCCTGCGCCCCCGTGACGAACCCGACCGTCGCGCCGCCGGGCAGGCCTAGGAGGTCCTTCACCCAGGTGCCGGCGGCGCGTTCGGCGGCCTCGGCGGCCGGTGACAGCACCGGGTTGAAGGCGTTCTGGTCCCAGCCCGCGGTGAGCATGTCCGCTGCCGTCGCGGCGGGCAGGGCGCCCCCGACCACGAACCCGAAGAACCGCGGCCCGACCGTGCCCACCAGGTGTCCGGACGCGGCGACCAGCAGCTCGTCGAGGACCTGGTCGGCGGGCGTGGGGTGCTGCGGCAGTGGCCGGCCGAACGCCGCCCACGCGTCCTCGCGGGACGCCGTACCGACGACCGGGCGGTCCCCGACTCCCCGGCGGTGCTCGGCTGCGGCGCGCGCGGCCCGGACGAACAGGTCTTCGAGGTCGGGGGTGGCTGCGCTCATGCGCGGAACGCTAGCCGGGTGGTCACACCCGCTGCGTCGTGGGGAACAGGGCGGAGTAGGCGTTCAGCGCCGGCTGGCCCCCGAGGTGGGCGTAGAGCACGTGCGCGTCCTTCGGGATCCCGCCGTCGCGGACCAGGTCGATCAGGCCGGCCATCGACTTGCCCTCGTAGACGGGGTCGAGGATCACGCCCTCGAGCTGGCCGGTCAGCCGGATCGCGTCGAGCGTCGAGCGCACCGGGATGCCGTAGAGGTCGCCCGCCCAGCCCTCCAGCACGGTGACCTCGTCGTCGCGCAGGTCGCGGCCGACGCCGATGAGCTCGGCCGTACGGCGCGCGATCCGGCCGACCTGGTCACGGGTCTGGTCGAGGGTCGCCGAGGCGTCGATGCCGATCACCCGTCGCGGCCGGCCGCCGGCCGCCTCCAGCGCGGCGAAGCCGGCGATCATCCCCGCGTGCGTCGAGCCGGTCACCGTGCACACCAGGATGGTGTCGAAGAAGACGCCGAGGTCCCGCTCCTGCTCCGCGACCTCGTAGGCCCAGTTGGCGAAGCCCAGGCCACCGAGCGGGTGGTCGCTGGCGCCGGCCGGGATGGCGTACGGCGTGCCCCCGCGGGCCTCGACGTCGGCGATGGCCTGCTTCCAGGAGTCGCGGAACCCGATGTCGAAGCCGGCCGGGTCGAGCCGGACCTCGGCGCCCATGATCCGGCTGAGCAGGATGTTGCCGACCCGGTCGTTGACGCTGTCCGGCCAGTCGACCCACCTCTCCTGCACCAGCACGCAGCCCATCCCGAGGTGCGCGGCGACGGCCGCGACCTGGCGGGTGTGGTTGGACTGGTAGCCACCGATGCTGACCAGGGTGTCGGCGCCCTGGGCGAGGGCCTCGGGGATCAGGTACTCCAGCTTGCGCACCTTGTTGCCGCCGTACGCGAGCCCGCTGTTGCAGTCCTCCCGCTTGGCCCAGACCGTCGCGCCACCGAGGTGTGCGGTGAGCCGGTCCAGCCGGTGGATCGGGCTCGGCCCGAAGGTGAGCGGGTGGCGCGGGAAGTCCTCGATGCCCATGGCCAGACGCTAGTCCGTCGCTTCGGTGGTCGGCTCGACCCTGCTGCCGTGGATGCGCCAGCCCGCCCAGGCGAGCACGCCGATCGGGATGGGCAGCCAGAAGGAGATCAGCCGGTAGAGCAGCGTCGCGATCACCGACACGTCGACCGGCACGCCGATCACGACCAGCAGGGCGGTCAGGCCCGACTCGACGAAGCCGAGCCCACCGGGGGTGATGGGCACGATCGCGAGCGCCTGGGCGACGACGAACGCCATCAGCACCTCCGACGGACGCACGTGCACGTGGAACGCGGCCAGGGCCGCCACCAGCGCGGCGTAGTCGAACATCCGGTTCGCGGCCGCGAGGAACACCGCCAGCCACCAGCGGCCCTCGAACGCCGCCGCGACCCGCGCCCGTTGGTTCGACAGCTGCGTCGCCACCGAGTCCGCTGTCATCGACGGACGGACCCGGTGCAGCACCGTCCCGATCCCGCGACCGATCACCGTCAGCACCCGCGGCCACATCAGCACCGTCACGCCGATCCCCACCAGGACGACGGCCATGATCAGGGACACCAAGCAGGCCCAGCTGCAGCTGCTCGGCCGGCGGCGGACCGATCAACACCGCGGGGATCGTCAGCACCGGCAGCGCGAGCAGCACGGCGGTGGTGATCAGGCCGACCCCGGCCAGCGCGGATGCCACGGCTGCCGGCGGCTCACCTGCCTGGATCAGCAGCTTGGCCTGCACCACGCCGCCGGTCGCGGCGCCTCCCGGGATCACCTTGCTGGCCGCACTCCCGGCCAGCTGCGCGGTCGCCACCGTGCCCCAGCCCGGCGGCCCCGCGGGGGCGGCCGCCTCTTCGTCGGCGTCGCCCCGGTGCGGCTCGAGGGCGAGCCGGGTCAGCCACCACAGGGTGGCGAAGCTCGCCGTCTCGAGGAGCACCAGGATCACGAACCACCGTGGTTGTACCTCGGACAGCCGCGGCCACGCGCCGAACACGGCCAGCAGGCCCGGCGCCACGACGTACAGGCCGATGGCGGTCACGGTCAGCCCCACGGCCCGGCCACCCCAGCGCCGCACGACCTCGCGCGCGGTCACCATGACGACGACCGCGCCCGGCGGCTCGGCCGTGTCCGGATGGTGCTCATGGGTGGGCCCCTCGTACGGCGACAGTGCTGACGAGCGGTAACGCTACGGCCCCGGGTCCGCCGACGAGCTCACCCGAAGCGGAGGAGCACTCCCTTGTCGGGACGGCCTCGCGGCCACCCGGGCCTTGGCTCGGGTGGCCGCGAGATGGGCGAGGGGCGGCAATCGGTCAGCGCACGTCGTAGGCCCGGGTCACGGTCTGGGTGACCGAGTTCCCGTTGCTGTCGGTGACCTGCACGCGCAGGCTGACCGGCTGACCGGTTGCGCCGGCGTGGTCGACGAGCGCGACCCACGTCTCGTTCTCCTGACGGATCTCGGCGTCGATCCAGGTGCTGCCGTCGTAGGAGTAGGCCAGCGCGGCCGACGTGATCGCCCCCGGCGTGTAGCCGGCGTGGCCCGTGACCCGGATCGGGATCACCTGGTCATCCGTGGCGGGCAGGGTCTTGAGGCCGTCCTCCGGAACGTCGAGACGGGGGTACAGGATCGGGATGCCCTGCGAGTAGACGTCCTCGTCCAAGTGCGAACGGAACCTCCAGGTCGTCTGCACCTCGGTGGACCGCTTCCAGAGTCGGGCCGGGGTGCCGAACTTGCCGGTGTTCAGAGTCAGCTCGTACGCCGAGTCCTCGGCCGGCACCTCGAAGACCCCGGAGGTGTAGGGCAGCACGTCGACCACCTCGCCGTTCCGGCTCAGGGTCAGGTTGCCCTCGTCGCCGAAGGAGCCACCCGGCGACCAGTGACCGAAGCTGTCACCCCAGAAGCCGCTGGCGAACCCGATCAGGTTGCCCTGTCGCTCGGCCGAGAGCTGCACGGCCCCGTGGTAGTCCTGCGCCGCCGTCGGCGAGAGCGTCCCGCCGTGCCACGACTCGGTGCGGGAGCTGCCGGGCTGGTAGGTGCGCACCGGGCCGATCATCACCTCGCCGAAGGGGAAGGAGCTCAGCACGCCCTGCTGCCAGCCGTTCTCGTCGGCCGTGTAGAGCTCGGTGCGCTGCGAGGGCACCTTGACCGGCTCGAAGTTGGACACGCCGATGGCGTCGCCCGACGGCTTGACGACGGCGACCGTGTCCAGGTAGTCGGTCGCCACGCCCATCGCGTGGAACGTCGACTCGGTGCGACCCAGGGCGTCGTCGTGGACGACGTACGCCTTGTCCTTGGTGAACGGCGTCTGCTGCGAGAACCCCAGGTTGTAGACGTAGGGGCTCGATGCTGTGGCCGTCCAGCGCAGGGTCGCCGGACCCGAAGCCAGCCTCGCCTGGAGCGTGGCCGCCTCGGTGGACGGGATGCCGTACACCGGGATCGTGCTGCCGAGCTGGCCCGCCGCTGGCACCCAGCGTCCGCTGGCGGCGTGGTAGACGAGCACGGCCTTGGCGCCGGCCGTGCGCGCCGCGGAGATCTCGCTCGTCACGAAAGTGGTGGTGTCGGGCACCTTGATCAGGGCGACCTTGCCGGCGACGTCCGCCGCCGTCACCTCGGCAGCCGTGCCGGTCCCGGCGTCCACGACCGGCAGCTCGCCGGTGCCGTCCAGGTTGACGGAGGAGTACGACGCCGGGGTGGGGCTCAGCGTCGGCCCGCCGACGACCGCGAGGTCCGAGACGAGCGGCGCGTAGCGGCGCCAGTAGCTGCCGAACTCGAAGGTGCCGTCGTTGGCCGTGCCCTGGACGTCGGCGAAGTACGAGCGCACGGTGGGACCGGCCATCAGGGTGCCGGCGTGTTGCCACACGTTGTCCCAGGTGCGGGAGAACGCCAAGGTGGTGGCCCGGTTCTGGCTCGGCCGGTCGGTCTGGACCGTGATCCGGTGCGCGTCGCGCGCATCGAGCACCAGGGTGGTGTCCTTGGTCAGGTTCAGCTCGGGCCGGGCCAGGTAGGTGACCGAGTCGCTGAGCTTGGTGGTGCCCTCGGCGTCGGGGGTGACCACATAGCTGGACACGAAGTAGTGGCCGGGGCGCACGTCGGTGACCTGCTCCGCGGCCCCGTTGTTCGACCACCGGTTGCCGACGGCCGTGTCGGTGCTGACGAGGTCAACCGACGAGGCGCCGCCGGCTGCTGCTCCGTTGCGGTCGATCAGCTTGATCCGCAGGTGCACGGTCTCGGGCTGGACGTACAGGGAGAACGGCGTCGAGACCTCTGCGTCTCCCGTGGCCAGGATCCGGCCGGTGACGTCGCCGTACTGCTCGGCACCCAGCTTGGCCGCCGGGTCGATGCGCAGCGGGACGTTCACCGTCTGGCCGGCGGCCACGGTCACCGAGTTCTTGTCGAGCTTGGCGACGTCGGACTTGACCACCGAGCCGTCGTTGCCGGTGACCCCGGCCACCCGCAGCTTCAGCTTCACGGACCGGCCGGAGTCGTTGGTGTAGGGCACCTGCACGGTGACCGCGTCGGACTTGACCTGGGGCCAGCCGAACGACCCGCCCTGCAGGGCCGGCGTGCTCTCGACCTGCTGGTCGATGGCGGCGGCGACGTCGAGACGACCGGCTCCGGTCTCGCGCACGTCACCGGGGATGTCGGAGTCGGCAGAGGCCACGAGGGCGGCCTTGATCTGCTCACCGGTCCACCCGGGGTGGCGCTCCTTGACGATCGCGGCGGCGCCCGCCACGTGCGGAGTGGCCATCGAGGTACCGGACATCGTCTGGTAGGCGTAGACCCCCCGGCCACCGGCCGCTGCGGCGGAGATGTCGACGCCGGGCGCGGCGATCTCGGGCTTGAGGACGTGGGTCCCGTTGACGGGTCCGCGGCTCGAGAACACGGCGGTCTCGTCGTCACGGTCGACGGCGCCGACGGTCAGCGCCGCCGGGGCGCAGCCGGGGGAGCTCACGGTGTTGTCGGCCGGGCCGCTGTTGCCGGCCGCGATCACGAACAGGCTGTCGCTGCTTGCCGAGAGCGAGTCCACGGCGAGTGCCAGCGGGTCGTCGCAGGTCGTGGTCTGCTCGGTGCTGCCGAGGCTCATGGAGACGACGTCGGCGCCTCGGCCGACGGCCCACTCCATGCCGGCGATGATGCCGGACGTGTCGCCGCCGCCGAAGTCGGCGAGGACCTTGCCGATCAGCAGGTCGGCGTGCGGGGCGACACCCTTCTGCAGACCGTCGCTCGCCTGCCCGGAGCCGCCGACGGTGGACGCGACGTGGGTGCCGTGACCGTTGCCGTCGTTCCAGGATCCGTCGGTGTTGCCGGTGAAGTCCTTGCCGGCGATGATCCGGCCCTGCAGGTCCGGGTGCTCGGCGTCGGCGCCGGTGTCGAGGACCGCCACGGTCGCGCCGGCGCCGTCGAAGCCCACGGCCCAGGCCTCGGGGGCCTTCACCTGGGCGACCGACTGGTCGAGCGTGGGCTGGAACTTCCGGTCGAGCCAGAGCTTGTCGATCGAGCCGGCCGAGCGGCCGCGGGGGTTGGTCAGGTCGGCCCAGAAGGTCGCGGCCTTGGACTTGTCGGCCTCGAGGGCGACGCCGCCGATGGACTCCAGGACGACGCCGGTCTCGGCACCACGGGGCGCCACCACGGGGGCGTTCGCGTCGGCGTACTCGGCGATCAGCGGGAGCGTGTCCGTGTGGGCGTCGTCGTACCCCTGGCGGACCAGGCCCGTGACGTTGAACAGTTCCTCGTCGACCTTGCCGGCGGCCAGCGCGGCCGCGGCGTCGGCGGGGTAGACGAAGAGGTCATCGCCCACCTGGCGGGTCTCGACGAGCGGCCGGGAGCCGTCCTCGCGGGGCAGCACGGAGGCGGTCGCGTTCGCGCCGCGGCCGGCGACCAGGACCCGGTCACCGGTGACGAGCGTGACGACGGCGGTCCGGTCGGCGGCCCCGTGGGGGGAGGCGGGGCCGCCGACGATCGGGGGGCCTTCGCCGGTGTCGCCCTGGTCGAGGGCGAGGGACGGGGCGGTGGTGGCGGTGAGGGCGGCGACGGCGGCCGCCGCGAGCGTGCTACGCCAGAGTGGGCGCATGGGTGTTCCTCCCGAAGACAAGCAGAATCGACCGAGGCGGCCGGTGGGGGCTTTCGTCGTCAGGTTGTCAGTGCGAAGGTCCGGGTAGAAGAAATGACGGCGGCGGGAGTACGCCGTGGTCCCAATCCGCCACGACGGCGTCCGGGTGCCCTCGGAGCGAGGAGAACGACCGCGTGCTGACAGCGATCGGGCTCGACGAGTCACAGGAGCGGGTCTACCGGCTCCTCGTGGCGCTCGGGTCGGCCGACCTGGACGAGATCGCCCGGCGGATGGTGCTGGACGAGCGCCAGGTCGGGCAGCTGCTGCGGTCCCTCGAGCAGCGCGGGCTGGTGTCGCAGTCGTCCTCACAGCCACGCAAACGCTGGATCGCGGCCCCGCCTGGGGTCGCCCTCCGGGCCCTGCTGATCCAGCAGCGACATGAGCTCGACCAGGCCGAGCTCTCCGCCGCCGAGCTGGCCGAGGCGTTCCGCGCCGAGGCCGACGAGTCAGATGCGCACGAGCTCGTCGAGGTGGTGGTCGGGGCGGCGGCCGTCAGCCAACGGTTCCTCCAGCTGCAGCTCGGCGCCGAGGAGGAGGTCTGCTCGCTCGTCACCGACAAACCGGTAGCGGTGTCGGGACCGGAGAACCAGGCCGAGGACGCCGCCGTCGCGCGCGGCGTCGCCTATCGGATCGTCATCGAGCGGGGCGTGCTGAACTCTCCGGTCGACTACGCCGAGGTCTCGGCCGCCATCGGACGTGACGTGAGCGTGCGGGTCGTGACCCGCGTCCCCACCAAGCTGGTGGTCGCCGACCGCGCGGTGGCCATGGTGCCGCTCAGCGTCCCGGGGTCCGAGCCCGCTGCCCTGGTGATCCACGCCAGTGGCCTGCTCGAGTCGCTGTCCGCCCTGTTCGACGCGGTCTGGAGGGAGGCCACCCCGCTCGTCCGCGGCGACCGGGCCGCCGGCGCGATCGCGGAGGTCGACCCCGGGCCCGACGTGCTGGACCTCCAGGTGCTCTCGTTGCTGCTCGCCGGCTTCACCGACGCGAGCATCGCCAAGCAGCTGGACCTGGGCACCCGGACCGTGCAGCGACGCGTCCAGGGCCTGATGCACCGCGCCGACGTGACGACGCGGCTACAGCTCGGCTGGCACGCCTACGACCGCGGCTGGTTGACGCGCTGACCCGCGCTGGTCGAGCCGGGCGAGCCCGCGTCAACACCCCGACCGCCCAGCCCCATCGCTGGTCGAGCCGGGCGAGCCGGGCGAGCCCGTGTCGAGACCCCGGACCGCTCACGGGGTTTCGTGACGGTCGCTAGCGCGACCTCCTCAACCAGCGGACGGCTTGCTGTCGGCCGCGCAGCCCCCATCGCTGGTCGGGGTTTCGTGACGGTCGCCAGCGCGACCTCCTCAACCAGCGGATGGCTTGTTGTCGGCCGCCCAGAGGTCGGTGAGCCCCTGGAAGTGCGCCATGAACTGCTCCTGCTCGTGCGCCGGGTAGGTCGCGGCGACGGTCTGGCGCAGCAGCCGCTCGAAGTCGGCGGAGGTGACCCAGTCGTGCACCTGCTCCTCGAGGTGGGGCAGGTGCTCGGAGCACCACTGCCAGTAGCGGGCGGAGTCGAAGTGCTCGTCGGCCAGGGCGAGGTAGGCGGTGATCTTCGCGTCGTACGACAACGACTCGTCGTCGGCGATCTCGAAGTACCTGCGGGTGTGCAGGTCGACGCGCCCCGTGCGGCCGGTCGCGAGGCAGAAGACCGACCAGCGCACCAGGGCCGTGATCGCCCACGGGAAGTAGTAGTGCAGCGACGTGACCGCGACGTCGGGACAGGCGTTGGCGTAGTCGATCGGGTAGACGTCGTCGCCCTGCACGAGCATCTCGCAGGAGTTGAACTCCCAGCCGAAGAAGGCGTTGACGATGCGCGAGACCGCCATCGCCTCCTTGCCGGCCTTCTCGCTGAGGAAGCCGTGGGACACGGCGTAGCGGTTGTGCATCGGCTCGTCGGGCCGGAAGTCCATCACCATCGTCTCGGCGCCGATCGACAGCGCCCGGGCGAAGTGCTCGTAGTCGACGGTTGCCTGGAGGTGCATCAGCATCTCGCCCGACTCGTCGTACGCCCGGTGCAGGTCGGCGCGGTTGTTGATCCGCGAGACGCCCCGCCAACCGCCGCCGTCGAACGGCTTCATGTACATCGGGTAGCCGAGCTCGTCGGCGATCTTGTCGAGGTCGAACGCCTGGTTGTACTTCTGCGAGGTGTAGGCCCACCGGACGTTGTCGACGGGGTTCTTGTAGGGCACCAGGATCGTCTTGGGCACCTTGAGGCCGAGGCGGAGCATCGCGCAGTACGCCGAGTGCTTCTCCATCGACTGGAAGGTGAACGGGCTGTTGAGCAGGTAGGTGCCGTTGACCAGCGCGGCCTTCTTCAGCCACTCGCGCGGGTGGTAGTACCAGTAGGCGAGCCGGTCGATGACGAGCTCGGTGCGGACGGGGTCCATGAGATCGAACGGCTCGATGGAGAGCCGCTCGCTGCGGAACGTGTGCGTGCTCCCGTCGGAGAGCTCGACCTTGCCCACGCGGCCGAGGATCGCCTCGAAGGCCTGCGGCCAGTCCTCCTCGGCCCCCAGCAGCAGTCCGATCAGGTGGTCAGGCATCGTGGCTCCTCTTCGGTTACTTCCAGGCGGATGCGCTTGTTGTCCTTGCCCTTGCTCTCGGTGCCGGTGACGCGGACGGCGCCGACCTCGGCCGTCGAGAGCACGTGGGTGCCCCCGTCGGCCTGCTTGTCGAGGCCGACGATGTCGATGATGCGCAGCGGGTCGATGGTCTGCGGGATCAGGTTGGCGCTGGTGCGGATCAGCGCCGGGTCGGCGTCGGCGAGCGAGCGCGGCACGAAGTCGACCAGGATCTCGTGGGCCTTCTCGATCTCGTCGTTGATGCGTCGTTCCACCTTGGCGCCGAGGTCCGCTGACATCGAGGGGAACGGGAAGTCGAGGCGGCCCTTCAACGGTTCCATGTTGCCGCCGGTCACCGGGATGCCGTAGTCGGCCCAGATCACGCCGCAGAGGATGTGCAGCGCCGTGTGGGTGCGCATCAGCTGGTGGCGGCGGGTCCAGTCGAGGACGCCTTGCACCTCGGTGCCCTCGGAGATCTCGTGGTCGTTGCCCACGACGTGCCAGATCGCGCCGCCCTCGCGGCGCACGGCGGTGACGAACAACGTGCCGGACGCGGACTGGATGGTGCCGAGGTCGAACGGCTGCCCGCCCCCGCCCGGGTAGAAGGCCGTGCGGTCGAGGCGGATGCGCCCACCCTCGCGGTCGACCTCGACGACCTCGGCGTCGAACTCGGTGCGGTAGGCGTCGATCGCGAACAGCTCGGTCGCGGCGAGGTCGGCTGGTGCGTTCCCAGGGACAGCCATGCGCTCGACCCTAGGGCATTCTTCGCTGGTCGAGGAGGTCGCGCAGCGACCGTCACGAGACCACCGCGACCATCTCACGGCATGATGCAGGGATGGCCGCTTCTCGCGCAGGAACCCTCGCCACCCCCGCCGACCTGGTCGACGTCGCGCACCTGGTGACGGCGTACTACACCGGCGTCCCCGACCCGGAGAACATCGACCAGCAGGTCGCGTTCGGCACCAGCGGGCACCGCGGCAGCAGCCTGAGGACCGCCTTCAACGAGACGCACATCCTGGCGACGACGCAGGCGATCTGCGACTACCGCAAGCAGCAGGGGTACGACGGGCCGCTGTTCATCGGCCGGGACACGCACGGGCTCTCGGAGCCGGCGTGGGCGACGGCGCTGGAGGTGCTGGCGGCCAACGAGGTCATCGTGCTCGTCGACTCCGCCGACCGCTACACGCCGACGCCGGCGGTCTCGCACGCGATCATCAAGGCCAACGGCGGCCGGCAGACCGGGACCGGTCTGGCCGACGGGATCGTGGTCACGCCGTCGCACAACCCTCCCTCCGACGGCGGCTTCAAGTACAACCCGCCGCACGGTGGACCGGCCGACACCGACGCCACGTCGGTCATCGCCGCGCGAGCCAACGAGCTGATCAAGGGTGGGCTGGCGGAGGTACGACGGGTGCCGTTCGCGCGGGCACGTGCGGCCGCGTCGGCGTACGACTTCATGGGCGAGTACGTCGGCGACCTACCGTCCGTGGTCGACATCGAGGCGATTCGCCAAGCGGGCGTGCGGATCGGGGCCGATCCGCTGGGCGGCGCGTCGGTCGACTACTGGGGAGCGATCGGCGAGCGGCACGGCCTCGAGCTCACCGTCGTCAACCCGTTGGTCGACCCGACGTGGCGATTCATGACGCTGGACTGGGACGAGAAGATCCGGATGGACTGCTCCTCGCCCTCGGCGATGGCGAGCCTGATCGGGCGCAAGGACGACTACGACCTCGCGACCGGCAACGACGCAGACGCAGACCGCCACGGCATCGTCACGCCGGACGCCGGCCTGATGAACCCCAACCACTACCTGGCCGTCGCGATCGGCTATCTCTTCGGCGGCGCCCGTCCCGGCTGGCCGGAGACCGCGAAGATCGGCAAGACGCTGGTGTCGTCGTCGATGATCGACCGCGTCGCCGCGGGCATCGCGAAGCCGCTCGTCGAGGTGCCGGTCGGGTTCAAGTGGTTCGTGCCGGGGCTGATCGACGGCTCGTTCGGGTTCGGCGGCGAGGAGTCGGCGGGCGCGTCGTTCCTGCGGCTCGACGGGTCCACGTGGACGACCGACAAGGACGGGCTGCTGCTCTGCCTGCTCGCGTCGGAGATCCTCGCCAAGACCGGGGAGACCCCGAGCCGGCACTACGCCGACCTGGTCGCGAAGTACGGCGACCCGGCGTACGCCCGCGTCGACGCCCCCGCCAACCGCGAGCAGAAGGCCAAGCTGGCGGCCCTCTCCCCCGACGACGTGACCGCCACCGAGCTGGCCGGCGAGCCGATCACCGCCAAGCTCACCGAGGCGCCCGGCAACGGCGCCAAGATCGGCGGCCTCAAGGTGACCACCGAGAGCGCCTGGTTCGCCGCGCGGCCGTCGGGCACCGAGGACGTCTACAAGATCTACGCGGAGTCCTTCAAGGGTCCCGAGCACCTCGCCGAGGTCCAGGCCGAGGCTCGCGAGGTCGTGTCGGCAGCCTTGGGCGGCTGACGGCCGGCCGTCCACGCGCCTGTCCACGAGGGTGCGAACTCTTGCAGGCGTGCGCCGAGCTCGACGAGACGGCCGTGTCGACGGTGACCGAGGTGCGGGCGTTCGGTCCCTCGGGGCCGCATGAGCTGGCATTCAGCTGGTGCCTCGCTCGCGGCGATGAGGCGCGTTCGCTCGGACCGTCGTTGGCCCGGCGTGTGAAACGATCGTGGGGTGGCGCGTGACCCGGGGACCTACCGCGAGGTCGCCGAGCGCTCCTGGGCCTGGGTGCTGACGCAAGTGCGGCGGGACGACGACGGGGTGTGGCTCACCGAACACCCGGATCAGACCCAGCGGGGCGATTATCCGTACGGCATGCACTCCGGCGTGGGTGGTTTGGCGCACGCGATGGAGGAGATCGGGCTGACCCGTCCGTTGGCAGCGGTCGAGCTCGCCCTGGCCGATGAGATCCGCGAGACGCTGGTCAGCCGCATTCCCGACGAGACGGCGTACGACTACTTCGACGGGCTCACCAGCACCATCGGCGTCCTCACGGCTCTGCACGTTCCAGGCGCCGAGCTGGCGGTCGCGCGGTTGCGGAGCTGGCCATGCCAGGCGGGTGGCCGGCCCCGTGGATCGGGCCGCCACGGCGACCTCAGGGGCACATGGCAACGACGCGACACTGGGCACCGCCAGCGTCCTGCTCGGCGCCCTGTGGGCGCATCGGTACGACGTGACAGGCGCGGCCGAGCTTGCCGCACGTGCCTCCGAGATGCTGATGGCCGAGCGCGAGCCACGGGAGGGGGGCACGTACTGGCCGTTCGTCCCGCTGCGTTTCCTCACCGGAGATGACGTGCAGATGCCGAACTGGTCGCACGGTCAGGCGGGGATCGCCGCCGCCCTGGTAGCCGCGGGGTTGGTGCTGGACCGGTCCGACCTGGTCGAGGCGGCAACCTCGGGGGCTGAATACCTGTTGCTCCTGGCCGATACCAGTGACGGCGGCCTCCGCCTGCCTCACCGGATTCCGGGACTCCCCGATATGGACACCTTCACCTACTCCTGGTGCCACGGGCCGACAGGGACCTCCCTGCTGTTCGCTGCCTTGGATCGTGCCGGCGTTCCTTCTGTCGGCGGCGCCACACCGCGGAGCTGGAGTGCCTGCCTGCACTCGCTGCGCGTCTCGGGGATCCCCGAGCGCCTCCATCCCGGATTCTGGGACAACGACGGGCGCTGCTGCGGCACGGCGGGTGCCGGCGACGTCATCCTCAATGCGTGGCAACGTCACGGCCGCGATGAGGACCTCGCCTTTGCCATCACCCTCGGTGACGCCCTGGTCGATCGCGTCATCGACGACGGCGCTCACGCCTACTGGCGCTTCACCGAGCACCGCAACACCGACCCACTCCTGCCGCCCGGCCCGGGCTGGATGCAGGGTGCCGCCGGAATCGTCGCCTATCTCTTCCGGCTGGCTCGACTCCTCGAGCAGGGACGTGAGGCCGAGTGCGTTGCGCGCATGGACACCTGGTGGGCCATCCCCGGCCTGATCGGGGGGCCTCAAGCGGCCGGTGGACGATTCACGTAGGGCCGGCTGTCTGGCTCGGCCTGCTCGTCGGGGAGGCCCCGGATGAACCGACGCGTCCGCTCCTTCGTGTGTAGGAGTGGCCCAGGATGGCTGGGCCGGACGAACGGAGATCACCATGAGAATGCGAGCGTTGGCGGCCGCGGGAGTGCTCGTGTCAGGGGCTGTCCACCTCAAGCTGTACTTCGACTGGGCCCACGAGAACAACAAGGTCGGTCCGGCGTTCTTGCTGAACGCCACCGCGGGGCTGGTGATCGCCGTGCTCCTGCTGACCTGGCGGCACTGGGTCCCGCCCCTGCTGGCCGTGGGTTTCGGAGTGTCCACTCTGACTGCCTTCCTCACCGCCGCGACGGTGGGCCTGTTCGGGGTCTCGGAGGCCTGGACCGGGTGGGCGGTCTGGACGGCGGCGGCGGCGGAGCTGGTGGCGATCGTGGCGGGCGTGTTGGTCTTGTGGCAGGAGTTCCGACCCGACTCGCAGCGCGGAACGCCTGCGGAGTCGCCGGCCGGCAAGACAGCAGGCACCTCGAGCGCCGACCGGGACCTCAGCAGCCGTGGTTGACCTGGGCGCAGAGGTCCATCCCGGTGAGGTCGTACCGCTCGGTGGTGCCGTCGTCCAGGGTCACCGTCACCACGACGGGGTCGCTCCACACGCGCCTGGGCGGGTCGGGAAGCAGGTAGACCATCGACCACATCGCGTCGACCATCTTGGCCTCCACGGTGTCCCCCGTCGGGAACGTGTACTCGATCTTCGCGACGCCGTCGGGACGGGCCGCCGCGGCTAGGTACTGCGCGCCGTCGCCGGGGTCCATCGGGTAGTTCTGGCTGATCAGGGCGGACCGCCCCGACCGGCACGCCCAGGGCGCGCCCGCTCCACACACCCGGTCTATGTCCGCAGCCGCGGCGGAGTTCCCCGGTCGCCCGGTCCGATCCTCAGCGAGCCGAGCTGGCGGCGGGTCACGAACAACGCCCGGGACAGGTCCGCGCCCGCCAGCGTGGCGCCGCGCAGGTCGGCCCCGAGCAGGTCGGCGTCGGAGAGGTCGACCCCGGACAGCTCGGCGCCGAGGAGGAGCGTGCCACGCAGGTCGGCTCCACGGAGGTCGGCGCCGCGGAGGTCGGCGCCGGCGAGGTCGCCGTACGCCGCCACGAGCGGGGACTCGTACGGCGTGCGCGCCGCGTCCGCGACCGCGCGCAGCACCGGTGCCACGCGGGACCGCAGGGCGTCGGCCTCGACGGCGGTCGGGCGCGGGGCGGCCGCGAGCGCCTCGGTCTCGGACAGGAGATCGGCGACGTCGA
>CAVZFO010000005.1:0-333420 GCA_963774575.1 uncultured Actinomycetota bacterium
CACTCCAGCAGGGTCGAGCCCGGCGATCAGCGCGTGCAGCTTGCGGCTGTGCTCGATCGGCGTGATCTTGTCCGCGGTGCCGCAGATGATCGCCACGGGCACCTGCTCATCGCGTGCACGGTCGTCGAACTTGTCGAGGGTGCCGAAGGTCGGGAAGAAGTCCGCGACCACGTCGAACGGGGTCGAGGACAGCATGTGGTCGACGAACTCGACGTACCGCGCGGGTACGGCGTCGCCGAACGCGAGCTCGTCGGTCGCGACCATGGCCACCGAGTGCCCGAGCCTGCGGAACCGGTCGACGGTGCGGTGGCCCGCGCGAGGGCGGCCACCAGCCGGCGCGCGAGCTGGCCGCCGACCGTCGAGGGCAGCAGCGGGCACGACGACGCGGTGCGGGTCGAGACCGCCGGCCGTGGTCGCGATCAGGCCGACCCCGACGATGCGGTCGCCGAACAGCTCCGGGTGCTTCTCGGCCAGCGCGACGATCGTCATGCCGCCCATGGAGTGGCCGACCAGCACGACCGGGCCGTCGGGCACCGCCTGGTCGAGGACCCGCAGCAGGTCGTGGCCGAGCTGCTCGATCGTCGCGTGGTCGTCGGTCGGAGCGGCCCGAGCGGCCGTGCGAGCGCTGGTCGTAGAAGACGGTGCGCACCAGCCCGCGGTAGGCCGCCCGCTGGAAGTGCCAGGAGTCCAGGTGCAGCGCGTAGCCGTGCACGAACACCACGGTGAGCTCCGCGTGCCGCTTGCGGGCCCGGGCCCCCCGACCGACACCAGCGTCTGGTCGAGCTCGTCGACCTCGACGTGCAGCGGCACGCCGTCGTCGGCGATCACGGTCAGCGGCCGGGCTGCGCAGCGAGCCGAACGGCGTCTGGTCGCCCACCCCGCGGCGCGCGATGACCGGCGGCGCTGGGCGACGCGCAGACGCGGGCCCGCGGCGGCCACGCCGACGGCGCCGGCGGCGACCCCGAGCACTTGCCCGTCGTGCTCACGGACGCTCTCCCGGCTCGGTGTGGCGGCGGACGAGGCGGCCGCCGACGCGGGTCACGATCTCGTAGGAGATCGTGCCGCAGGCCTCCGCCCAGTCCTGCGCGGTGGGCTCGCCGTCGTCCCCGGGTCCGAACAGCACGACCTCGGTGCCGGGCTCCGGCAGGTCGCCGCCGAGGTCGACCACGAACTGGTCCATGCAGACCCGCCCGCGCACCGGGCGGCGCACGCCGGTCGACCGACACCTCGAGCACGTTGCTGCCGTGCGCGGGGCACGCCGTCGCCGTACCCGACCGGCACCAGGCCGACGGTCGTGTCCTCGCTCCGCGATCCAGGTGTGGCCGTAGGACACGCCCTCCCCGGCGCGATCGCGCTTGGTCAGCGCGAGGGGGGCGCGCACCGACATCGCGGGTCGCAGCCGAGGTCGGTGGTGCATCGCCGGGTGCGGGGTCGAGCCCGTAGGACGCGAGGCCGCACGCGCACCAGGTAGAAGCGGGCCGACGGGCGGAGGACCGCGGCGGCCGAGTTGGCGAGGTGGCGGACCTCGGGTCGCAGCGCCGGCGTCGCGGGCGACGCTCGGCGGGCGTCGCGGAACGCCGCCTCCTGAACGTCGTTGGCGGGGTGGACGGGCTCGTCGCTGCAGGCGAAGTGGGACCAGACGCCGGTGACGCCGGACCCGGCCCTGCCGCTCGAGGCGCCGCCGCGTGCGTCGACCAGCGCCTGCCAGTCGCGGATGGCCGCACCGCCACGCGACAGCCCGGTGTCGACCTTGAGCTGGACGCGCGGCGCCGCCGGCGCCCTCGCCGGCCGCGGCGATCTCGTCGAGCGCGCCGCGCGTGTACGCCGTCACGTCGACGTCCGCGCCGACCGCCCGCTCGAGCGAGCCGTCCTCGGCGTCGGCCGGGCAGCGTGAGCCAGCACAGGAGCCGGCCGGTGTCGCCCGCCTGGCGCAGGGCCAGCGCCTCGGCGACGGTGGCGACGCCGAGCCAGTCGGCGCCGCCCTGCACGGGCCGCCCGGCCGGACTCGGCCATGCCGTGCCCGTAGCCGTCGGCCTTGACGACGGTCATCACTGCGCGCCGGGCCCGGTCGCCGGCGCGTCCTCCATCAGCCGCACGAGCGTGCGGACGTTGTGCCGGATGGCGCCCAGGTCGACCACGATCTCCGGGCGCATGGCCCGCAGAATTCTCACCTCAGAGGAGGTCGCGCACGACCGCCGGGATCGCGCGCGCGACGTCGGGCGCGGTGATCGGGCCGCCCTGCGAGGCGTAGGTCGCCGCCGCGCCGTGCAGCCACGAGCCGACGGACGCCGCGTCGAACGGTGTCCAGCCCGGCCGCCAGCAGGGCCCCGATCAGGCCGGCGAGCACGTCGCCGGCCCCGGCGGTCGCCAGCCAGGGCACTCCCGTGGTGGTCACCCGCGCCCTGCCGTCGGGTCGGGCGATCACCGTGCGCCGGCCCTTGAGCAGCACGACGGCGTCGTACCTCTCCGCCGCCGCCCGTGCGTGCCGCAGCGGCGCCGCCTCGATCGCCGCCCGCTCGGCGCCGGTCATCCGGGCGAGCTCGCCGGCATGCGGGGTGAGCACGGCGGGGACGCGCGAGCGGCCCGTCGAGCAGGGCCAGCGCGTCGGCGTCGACGACGACCGGGACGCCGTCCTGCCTGCGCCTCCGCGAGCATGGTCGCGACGTCGGGTCCCGCCGCCCGAGCCGACGATCCAGGCCTGAACGCGACCGTTCTCGGTGACCACGTCGGGGTGCGCCGGCGATCACCTGGGCGTGGCGCCCGGCGACGTACCGGACCATGCCGCAGAGGCCCGCACGCCGCGCCCGCGACGCAGAGCACGCCCGCGCCCGGATAGGTCTCCGAGCCGGCGCGGACGCCGACCACGCCGCGGGTGTACTTCTGCGCCTGCGCGTCGGGCCGGGGCAGGAGCGCGGCGACGTCGGCGGCCTGCAGGCTCTCGACCCCGGCCTCCGGGAGGTCGAGCCCGATGTCGACGAGCTGGACGGCGCCCGCGTGGGAGGCGGCCGGGTCGGCCAGCAGGGCGACCTTGTGCGTGCCGAAGGTGACGGTGAGGTCGGCACGGACGGCGGGACCGTCCAGCTCACCGGTGTCCACGTCGACCCCGGAGGGCACGTCGACGGCGACGACCGGCACCCCTTCGAGCGTCGGCCAGCGCTGCCTGCGCCTCCGGCCGGAGCCCCGGCCTGCCGCCGATGCCGACGATGCCGTCGACGACGAGGTCGGGGACCGCCTCGGGCGCCTCTGCGATGACCCGGCCACCGGCCCGGCGCAGCGCCGCGAGACCGGCCGCGTGGGGCGTGTCGGACAGCAGCCACGCGCTCACCCGGCACCCGCGCCGCGCGCAGCAGCGCCCCGGCGTACAGCGCGTCGCCGCCGTTGTCCCCGCTCCCGACCAGCAGCAGCACGTGTGCGCCGTACGCCCGGCCCAGCAGGTCCAGCACGCGCTGCGGCCAGCCCGGCCGCGGCCCGCTGCATCAGCGCGCCCTCCGGCAGCGTCGCCATCAGCGCCCGCTCCGCCGCCCGCACCTGCTCGACCGTGTGCGCGCTCCTCATGGCGCCACGCTAGTGCGCGTATGCGGTCAGGCGGCGTGCCTCGGGTACTCGTCGACGGACAGCGAGGGGACGGCGGCCGCGACGGTGCCGCCCCACAGCAGGGTGGACCGCTTCCGGTAGGGGCCGCCGAAGAACGTGAGGAGGACGAACCGGGGTACGGCGGGGATCAGGTGCACGACCACGTCGCGACGGTCTGCGTCGAGGTTGTCGAGGAGCCAGTGCCCCTCGAAGGCGAGCTGCGTGAGCCCTTTGGTCTTCACGTTGGTGCGCTGCTCCCACTCGGTCCAGTCGCCGTGGGTGATCGAGGCGGAGACGACCGGCATCGATCTCCTTCTCCTCGCGCTCCAGGTGTGGGCACATGTCCGCCTCCATGCTCCTCGACGGCGGCCAGCAGCCGGGCGTCGGTGCCGGCCTCGCCGGAGCCGTAGGCGGTCGCCGCCGACTCGAGCTCGGTGATCCGCGGCGCGATCCGGTGGTGGTCGGCGTCCATCACGTCGAGCAGCTCGCCGGCCGCCGGGTTCCTGGCGCGCACCAACGGGAAGAGACCGGTGTCCTCGCTGGTGTGGTGGTGGTGCAGGAAGTCCATCATCCAGAGCACGTGCTCGCCCAGTGCGGTCCGGCGCCCACCAGTGAGCGCGGGACCCTGGAGCACGAGCCGGGCGCGCACCAGGTCGCGCCGCAGTGCGGAGTGCACGATGCCCATCATCCGGGTGTCGGCGGGTTCGGTCGGGAGCGTGGCGGTCACCGGCACATCATCGACGCGACCGCGGACGCTGGACCAGTGGTTTCACGACTCCAGCACCACCATGGCCGAGGCGATGCCGGCGTCGTGGGAGAGCGAGAGGTGGACGTGCGCGGCGCCCAGCTCCGCGGCGCGGGCAGCGACGGTGCCGCGCAGGGAGAACAACGGACGCCCGGACTCCTCGGAGACGCACCTCGGCGTCGTGCCACGCCAGGTTGCCGGGCGCGCCGAGCGCCTTGGCCAGGGCCTCCTTGGCCGCGAAGCGGGCGGCGAGCGAGGCGATCCCGAGCGACGCCTCGGTCGGCGTGAACAGCCGCTCCGTCAGTCCGGGGGTCCGGGACAGCGACTCGGCGAACCGTTCCAGGTCGACGACGTCGATGCCGACCCCGATCACCGCCATCGGCGCCTACTCGACCGTGACGGACTTGGCGAGGTTGCGGGGCTGGTCGACGTCGTGGCCCATGTTGCTGGCCAGCTCGCACGCGAACAGCTGCAGCGGCACCACGGCGACCAACGGCTGCAGCAGCACCGGCACCCGGGGCAGCGAGAAGACGGAATCGGCGTACGGCTTCACGGCCGGGTCACCCTCCTCGGCGAGGAGGATGGTGCGGGCGCCGCGGGCGCGGATCTCCTGGATCGCGCTGATCATCTTGTCGTGCAGCTGGTCGCGGCCCTCGGGCGGCACCACGCAGAAGACCGGCAGCCCCTCCTCGATCAGCGCGATCGGGCCGTGCTTGAGCTCGCCCGCGGCGAAGCCCTCGGCGTGGATGTAGGCGAGCTCCTTGAGCTTCAGCGCACCCTCGAGGGCCACCGGGAAGCCTGCGTGCCGGCCGAGGAACAGCACCGACCGGGCACCGGCCAGCTCGCGGGCCAGGGCGTAGATCTCGTCCTGCGCGGTCCAGGATCTCCTGCACGTGGCCGGGCATCTGCTCGAGCTCGGCGGACCACGGCCGTGATCTCGTCGCCGAACATCGTGCCGCGCACCTGGGCGAGGTAGAGGCCGAGCAGGTACGACGCGACCAGCTGCGTGATGAAGCCCTTGGTCGAGGCGACCCCGATCTCCGGACCGGCGTGGGTGTAGATGACCGCGTCGGACTCGCGCGGGATCGTGGACCCGTTGGTGTTGCAGATCGCCAGCACCCGGGAGCCCTGCTCCCGCGCGTGCCGGATCGCCATCAGCGTGTCCGCGGTCTCGCCCGACTGGCTGATCGCGACGACCAGGGTGTCCTGGGTGAGGATCGGGTCGCGGTAGCGGAACTCGTGCGCCAGCTCGACCTCGCACGGGATCCGGGTCCAGTGCTCGATGGCGTACTTCGCCACCAGCCCGGCGTAGAACGCCGTGCCGCAGGCGATGACGATGATCTTGTCGACGTTGCGCAGCTCGTCCTCCGAGAGCCGCATCTCGTCCAGCTGCAGCCGGCCCGCCGGACGTGTGCCGACCCAGCAGCGCGTCGGCGACGGCGTGCGGCTGCTCGAAGATCTCCTTGCGCATGAACCAGTCGTGGCCGTCCTTCTCGGCGGCCGAGAGGTCCCAGTCGACGTGGTACGGCTTGCCCTCGGCGGGCGAGCCGTCGAAGCCGGTGACCGCCACGCCGGTCGCGGGTGATCGTGACGACCTGGTCCTGGCCGAGCTCGAGCGCCTCGCGGGTGTGCTCGATGAACGCCGCCACGTCGGAACCCGAGGAAGTTCTCCCCGTCGCCGAGCCCGACGACCAGCGGGGAGTTGCGACGGGCCGCGACGACGCGCGACGGGTCCTGCCCGTCGATCGCCACCAGCGTGAAGGCGCCCTCGGAGCCGGCGGCAGACCCGCTGCATCGCCTCGGTGAGGTCGGCGCCGGACTCCAGCTCGCGCTCGAGCAGGTGGGCCGGCGATCTCGGTGTCGGTGTCGGATCGCATCTCGACGCCCTCGGCCTCGAGCTCGGCGCGTAGCTCGGCGAAGTTCTCGATGATCCCGTTGTGGACCACGGCCACCCGGTCCCGACGTCCCAGGTGGGGGTGGGCGTTGCGGTCGGTCGGCGGCCCGTGGGTCGCCCAGCGGGTGTGGCCGATGCCCGTGGTCGAGGCCGGGAGAGGGTGGTCGGCGAGCAGCTTCTCGAGGTTGGCGAGCTTGCCGGCCTTCTTGTCGGAGAGGATCACGCCGTCGTGCACCAGCGCGATGCCGGCAGAGTCGTAGCCGCGGTACTCCAGCCGCCGCAGGCCCTCGATCACGACGTCCTGAGCGGACTTCTCACCGACGTAGCCCACGATCCCGCACATGAGGCCGGAGTCTATCGGCGCCTCGGTGGTCGAGGAGGTTGCGCAGCAACTGCAACAATGCCGCGCATGCCTGCCGACGGCCGTGCGCTCGGGCCCGCCCAGGAGCGCGAGCCGTCGCCGTACGTCGAGCTCGACCGGGCCACCTGGGCGTCGCTGGCCCGGGAGGAGAGCACGCCCCTCTCGGCCGACGAGGTCGAGCGGCTGCGCGGCCTCGGGGACTCCCTCGACCTCGACGAGGTGCGCCAGGTCTACCTCCCGGTCTCCCGGTTGCTCAGCCTGCGGGTGCGCGCCGCGGAGCCGGCTGCACCGCAAGCAGGAGGAGTTCCTCCAGCAGCCCCAGCCGCCGCGCACGCCCTTCGTCATCGGGCTCGCCGGCTCGGTGGCCGTCGGCAAGTCCACCACCGCGCGCGTGCTCCAGCAGATGCTCGCCCACTGGCCCGCCCACCCCCACGTCGCGCTGGTCACCACGGACGGCTTCCTCTACCCCAACGCCGAGCTCGAGCGCCGCGGGATCCTGCACCGCAAGGGCTTCCCCGAGTCCTACGACCGCCGCGCCCTGCTGCGCTTCCTCGATCGCCATCAAGTCGGGCCGGGACGAGGTGACGGCGCCGATCTACTCGCACCTCGTCTACGACGTGGTGCCGGACGAGCGCGTCGTGGTCAAGCGCCCCGACATCATCATCATCGAGGGCCTCAACGTCCTCCAGCCGGCGCGGGTGCGCGAGGACGGGCGCAGCGCGCCTGGCGCTGAGCGACTTCTTCGACTTCAGCGTCTACGTCGACGCCGCGACCAGCGACATCCGGCAGTGGTACGTCGAGCGCTTCGTGCGGCTGCGCGAGACGGCGTTCCGCGACCCCGCGTCGTACTTCGCCCGCTACGCCTCGCTGTCCCACGACGAGGCGGTCGACCCAGGCCGAGAGCATCTGGGACTCCATCAACGGTCCCAACCTGACCGAGAACATCCTCCCCACCCGCGGCCGCGCCGACCTGGTGCTCCGCAAGGACGCGCGACCACTCGGTCCGGTACGTGCGGCTGCGCAAGCTCTGAGCGCGCTCAGCCCGAGCCTGCTGTACTCGCTGGTCGAGCCGGGCGAGCCCCTGCGGCGAGCCCGAGTCGAGACCCGGTGACCAGACGTTCAGAGGTCTCGACACGCTCGGCCGTGCCGGCCTCACGGCTCGACCACTGGCAGCGACCCGAGCCTGCTGACTCGCTGGTCGAGGGCGCGAGCCCAGCGCGAGCCCGAGTCGAGGCCGCGGTGACCAGACGTCACGAGGTGCTCGCCACGCTCGGCCGTCGGCCGGCCTCACGGCTCGACGCACCGGAGCAAGGCGACCCGAGCCTGCTGTGACGTCGCTGGTCGAGCCGGGCGAGCCCCTGGGCGAGCCCGAGTCGAGACCCGGTGACCAGACTCGGGGTCTCGACACGCTCGGCCGTGGCCGGCCTCACGGCTCGACCACCGAGACAAGGCGACCAGGGGCCCAGTGGCCGACCACCGAGCTAGGTGAGGTCCTTCTGCACCTCGAGCTGCTGCTCGACCAGCCGGTACCCCAGCTGGTCGTTGACCGCGTTCATCTGCGCGTTGACGTCGGCGTTGCTGCTGCGGACGATCTGCGCACTGCGGAACCGCCGTCTGGAGCGCGGGTGCGTGGCGAGCTTCAGCGCTAGGCCCAGCCGTGGCCCCGGTGCTCGGGCAGCACCAAGGTGATGCCGATGATGGCCTTGTTCTCCTGGTAGCGCGACACGAACACGTCCGTGTAGCCGGCGAGGCCGCCGTCGGCCGCGACCGCTGCGGCGCAGGACCGGCGCCGCTCGAGCTCGTCGCCCGCGCTGTTCGTCACGGGCCAGCCGATCGGGCGTCAGGGCCATGTCCTCGAGGGCCAGTTCCCCGGTCGGCATCATGCTGACGAAGACATTCAGGGCGTCGCAGACCGACTGTCGCGTACTGCTCCGGCGTGAAGTTCCCCCACTCGACGACCTGGTAGTCGCCGATCCGGCTGGCCACCTTGGCGTCCAACGACGCCCAGTCCGGGTGGTCGTCGAGGTCCAGCACCTTCAGGCCCTCGCGGTTGGCCACGGCGTAACCGTGAGCCGCGGCGAAGCGCTCCACCTGGCCCGACCACGCCGAGGGGCGCCAGTACCTCGAGGATGTGGTGCGTGCGGTGACGGCCGCGAGCGCGGTCCTCCAGCTCGGCGAGGAGCGCGGAGCCGACGCCCTGCCGCCGATGGGGCGCCGGCACCGTACACTTCGCCGTAGGCGTTGGTCAGGTTGTCCGCGACCGGCAGCACCTGCTGATCGCAGCGCCGACCATCGTCGTCAGCGTCGTACGCCGCCAGCAGCGTCTGCTCGAAGTCATCGTGCGGTCGAGGCAGGCTGCGACGCGCGGATCTCCCACGGCGTCGGAGACGTCGACCGGGAACGCCGGCCATCGCGTCGTGCGCCGGCCTCCCACCAACGGTGCAGCGCTGCCTCGTCGGGGACGTCGACCTCGCGGATCTCGAGGCTCGTCACCCGGCTCACCCTAGGGAGGGGGGCCTCGGCGCGAGCGAGGCTCAACGGGCTCAGAGGGCGAGTCGCCGCGTACGACGTCGGCGAGCCGGTGGGCGATCGCGTCGGCGCTCGTCCTGCGGTGGTGGCCTCGACCATCACCCGCACGAGCGGCTCCGTGCCGGAGGGCCGCAGCAGGATCCGGCCGGAGTCCCCGAGCGCGGCCTCCTCCTCGGCGACCGCGGCGGCGAGGATGCCGTCCTCCTCGACCCGCGACTTGTCGACGTCGTCGACGTTGACGAGCGTCTGCGGCAGCCGCTCCACGACGGCGGCCAGTTTCTGCAGCGACTCGCCCGTCGTCGACCATCCGCTCCAGCACCTGCAAGCGCGGTCAGCAGGCCGTCGCCGGTGGTGGCGTAGTCGGTGAGGATCACGTGGCCGGACTGCTCGCCGCCGAGGGTGTAGCCGGAGACCTGCATGGCCTGGAGCACATAGCGGTCGCCGACCTTCGTCTGGCGCACGCCGACGCCCGGCGGCGCGCATCGCCTTCACGAAGCCGAGGTTGCTCATCACGGTGGCGACGACCGTGTCCTTGGCCAGGGTGCCGGCCTCCTTCATCGAGAGCGCGAGCACGGCCAGCAGCTGGTCGCCGTCGACGACGTTGCCCTCGTGGTCGACGGCCAGGACGCGGTCGGCGTCGCCGTCGACGCGCGAAGCCGACGTCGGCGTGGTGCTCGAGCACCGCGGCGCGGACGGCGTCGAGGTGGGTGGAGCCGCAGCCGTCGTTGATGTTCAGGCCGTCGGGGGACGGCGTGGATCGCGATCACCTTCGCGCCGGCGTCCTCCAGTGCCCGGGGCCCGACATCGGAGCGCCGCGCCCTCGGCGCAGTCGAGCACGACCGTGAGGCCCGGCGAGCGGGTGGTCGATCGAGCCGCACCAGGTGGGCGGCGTACTCCTCGACGGCGGTCGGGTACGGCCGTCACCCGACCGACGGCGCCGCCGGTGGGGCGGTCGAACTCCTCGACGCAGGCGACGCTCGATGGCCGTCTCGATCGCGTCGTCGAGCTTGAGGCCGCCGCGGGCGAAGAACTTGATGCCGTTGTCGGGCATCGGGTTGTGCGACGCGGACAGGACGACACCGAAGTCCGCCCCGAGCGTGCCCGTGAGGAAGGCGACGCCCGGCGTCGGCAGCACGCCGAGCAGCAGCACGTCGACGCCCGCGGACGCCAGACCGGCCACGACCGCCGCCTCGAGGAACTGTCCCGGAGATGCGGGTGTCGCGGCCGACGACGGCCAGCGGGCGGTGCCCCTCGAACTCGCCGCGGTCGGCGAGCACGTGGGCGGCGGCCACGGACAGGTCCAGGGCCAGGCCGGCGGTGAGGTCACCGTTGGCCAGGCCGCGGACGCCGTCCGTGCCGAAGAGACGAGCCACGGGTCGACCCGGACCCGACGTCAGCGCTTGCTGTACTGGGGAGCCTTGCGGGCCTTCTTCAGACCGGCCTTCTTGCGCTCGATGACGCGGGCGTCACGGGTGAGCAGGCCGGCCTTCTTCAAGACGGCGCGGTTGGCGTCGATGTCGAGGGAGTTGAGCGAGCGGGCCACACCCAGGCGCAGCGCGCCGGCCTGGCCGGTGATGCCACCACCGTGGATGCGGGCGATCACGTCGAAGCGGCCCTCGAGCTGGGTCGCCGCGAAGGGCTCGTTGACGACCTGCTGGTGCAGCTTGTTCGGGAAGTACGAGTCGAGCGTGCGACCGTTGATCGTCCAGTTGCCGGTGCCGGGGACGATGCGCACCCGGGCGACGGCCTCCTTGCGACGGCCGGTGGCCGCGGAGGGAGCGATGGTGGCGGGCTTGAGCGGCGCGTCGGCGGACGGCGCGGACTCGGAGCTGTAGGCGATGCCGGACTCGTCGGTGGTGTAGGTCTCCTCGACGCCAGCGTCACTGCCGTCGCCCGCCTCGGGACCAGTCTCGTTGGTGGTGTCAGTCAAAGTGAGTCAGTCCTTCGTCAGCGATTACTGGGAGATCTGGGTGATCTCGAACGGGACGGCCTGCTGGGCCTGGTGAGGGTGGTTCGGGCCGGAGTAGACCTTGAGCTTCTTCAGGATCTGACGGCCGAGCTTGTTCTTGGGGAGCATGCCCCAGACGGCGTTCTCGATGGCCTTGCGGGCGTCCTTCTCGAGGAGCACACCGATCGGGGTGGCGGAGAGGCCGCCGGGGTAGCCGGAGTGGCGGTAGACCATCTTGGTGACGTCTTCTTGTCGCCGGAGAGGGCGACCTTCTCGGCGTTGACGATGATGACGAAGTCACCGGTGTCGACGTGCGGGGCGAAGATCGGCTTGTGCTTGCCGCGCAGGAGGTTGGCGGAGGCGACGGCGAGACGGCCGAGGACGACGTCCTCGGCGTCGATGACGTACCACTCGCGGGTCACGTCACCGGGCTTGGGGCTGTACGTGCGCACGGACGTACCTTGTCGTTCGTAGGTCCCTGGGCGAGGTCTCGACCGGGCGGTGGAGCGGCACCTTCTGACGAACACTGCCCGGCTTCCCCCGCCTGGTTCAGCGAGTGTCCGGGTCTGCGCCCCTCGCTCCGGAGTGCGAGGTCTGGGCGCGGCAGGAGGCGCGACCTGCGAGTTTACGGGCGCGTTCTCCGCAGGGTCAAAACGTCGGAGCGCCCGCCCGGGCGAGCCTGCGCGCGACCGTCCCTCGGGACCGTGATTCGCGCCGTATCAGGGCCCGGTCTAGGTTGGAAGGACGAACCGGACCCGCGTCCGCTCCGACGACCTCGGTCGAGCGCCGTTCTCCGGTTTCCTCATGCCTGCGTGAAGGAGCACCCGTGTCCGACAAGTCCCTCACCGTACGCGACAACCGCACCGGTCAGGAGTACGACGTCCCGATCATCGACGGCACCATCCGCGCCGCCGACCTCGGGAAGATCCGGGCCGGGGAGGACCAGCCCGGCCTGGCCGTCTACGACCCCGGCTTCGTCAACACCGCCTCGTGCAAGAGCTCGGTCACCTTCATCGACGGCGACAAGGGGATCCTCGAGTACCGCGGGTACCCCATCGAGCAGCTCGCGGAGAAGTCCACGTTCCTCGAGGTGGCCTACCTCCTCGTCCACGGCACCCTGCCGACCCAGGCCGAGTACGACGCCTGGGTGCACGAGATCACCTACCACACGTTCGTCCACGAGAACGTCCGCAGCTTCATGCAGGGCTTCCGCTACGACGCCCACCCGATGGGGATGCTGATGGCCTCCGTCGGCGCGCTGTCGACGTTCTACCCCGACGCCCGCAACATCCACGACGCCGAGAACCGCCACATGCAGATCGTGCGGATGATCGCCAAGATGCCGACGCTCGGCGCCTGGGCGTTCCGCCACGCGCAGGGCAAGCCCTACGTCTACCCCGACAACGACCTCGGCTACACCGAGAACTTCCTCTCGATGCTCTTCAAGATGAGCGAGCAGAAGTTCGAGGCCGACGAGCGGCTGGTCAAGGCGCTCGACGTGCTCTTCATCCTGCACGCCGACCACGAGCAGAACTGCTCGACCAACGCCGTCCGCTCGGTCGGCTCGTCGCAGGTCGACCCCTACTCCGCCGTCGCGGCCGGCGTGGGCGCGCTGTTCGGGCCGCTGCACGGCGGTGCCAACGAGGCGGTGCTGCGGATGCTGCGCCGGATCGGCTCGATGGAGAACATCCCCTCCTTCATCGAGGGCGTGAAGAGCGGCAACGAGCGGCTGATGGGATTCGGCCACCGCGTCTACAAGAACTACGACCCGCGCGCCAAGATCATCAAGAAGGCCTGCGACGACGTCTTCGAGGTGACCGGGGTCAACCCGCTCCTCGAGATCGCCCAGGAGCTGGAGAAGATCGCGCTCGAGGACGAGTACTTCGTCAGCCGCAAGCTCTACCCCAACGTCGACTTCTACTCCGGCCTGATCTACGAGGCCTTCCAGTTCCCGCCGGAGATGTTCACGGTGCTCTTCGCGATCGGCCGCACCCCGGGCTGGCTCGCGCAGTGGCTGGAGCTGGTGCAGGACAAGGAGCAGAAGATCGCCCGGCCCAAGCAGATCTACACCGGCGACCGCACCCTGGACTTCGTGCCGGCCGCGGAGCGCTGGGCCTGAGGTCCCTGCCGGTCACGGTCCCAGGTATCTGACGGGTCGGCCGTGCCTCCTCGGAGGCATGAGCGCACACCCGTTGGTCGCCTTCGTCCAGATCAGGACCGCCCCGGACGCAGGTCCGGTGTTCCCTTCCCGCCGTCAGCGCAGGCAGGCCCGTCAGGGCCGTCGCAAGACCGTCGTCGTGCAGGAGCGGGCGAGCGTGCCGGCACCGGCCGGCGTACCCGTCGCCGCACGCTGACCTCCCGGGTGAAGATGGGGGCATGTCACTGCCCTCCCACGACCACACCCGGTACCCGCCCGACGCCTACCTCGGCGAGGGCGGCGAGGCGAGCGGCTGGATCCGGCCGACGGAGTCCCCGGCAGAGATCGACTACGTCCGCGGCGGCAGCTGCGAGTACCTCCTGACCGGCCACCAGTCGGCAGGCAAGCTCGGCATCTACCGCTGGACGTTCGGCCCCGCCGAGAGCGGCCCCGACGCCCACTTCCACCGATCCATCGCCGAGCTGTTCTACGTGCTGGACGGCGAGGTCCGGCTGTACGACGGACACGGCTGGAAGCAGGCCGGTCCGGGCGACTTCTTCTACGTCCCCGAGGGCGGACTGCACGGCTTCAAGGGCGGCAACGGCGCCAGCATGCTGCTGATGTTCACTCCCGGCGCGCCGCGCGAGGACTACTTCGAGACGCTCGCGGCCCTGGGTCGCGGCGCCACGATGACCGGCGAGGAGCGCACGGAGTTCATGCTCCGCCACGACACCCACTGGGTCACCGCCTCCTGACCCGACCGGCGAGAAATGCCGGGACCTCCCGGCGACCCCCGGGCAGAATGGGCCCATGCCCGTCCGCACTCCCGCCCAGACCTACCGCACCGCCCAGGAGCTCGCCGACGGCCTCGACCACGTCCGGGCGGCGCCCGCAGACTCCGGGCGCGTGCACCTGGTCGTCCGCCGACCCGACCTCGGCGTCCGCGAGATCCTGGACGAGGGCTACCTCGACACCGCTGGCGGCCTGGTGGGCGACAACTGGCTCTCCCGGGCCACCTCGCGCGCCGTCGCCGAGGGCCGGCACCTGGAGGCGCAGGTCAACGTGATGGGCGCCCGGATGGTCGGCCTGCTCGCCGACGACCTGGACGAGCAGGCCTACGCCGGCGACCAGCTGTTCCTCGACCTCGACATCTCCGTGGCCAACCTGCCCGCCGGATCCCGGTTGGCCTTCGGCGAGCCCGGGGCCGGCGGGGCCGTCCTCGAGGTCTCCGCCAAGCCGCACAACGGCTGCGCCAAGTTCACCGCCCGCTACGGCGAGGAGGCGATGGGCTTCGTCAACAGCGACGCGGGGAAGGCCCTGCGGCTGCGCGGCTTCAACGCCCGCGTGGTGGAGTCGGGCCCGGTCCGGCCCGGCGACCCGGTCCGGGTCGTCCGGCGAGGTGGTCTGGACGTCCTGGACGAGCAGGCGGCACTTGCTGCGGCGGAGGCGACGTCGGCCTAACGTCGGGGGTGGCACCCGAGCCCCCACGGAGGTCATCATGCGCGCACGCCTGCCCCAGCTCTCCCGACGACTGGTCCGCGCCACCGCGGTCGCCATCGGCGTCGGAACCCTCCTTGCGGCCAGCCTTGCGGCCACGGCTCAGGCCCACCCCGGGAACGGCCAGGCCACCGGCCACGGCAAGGGCCACTGCCGTGCCTTCCACGCCCACGGTGTCGGCGTCGACGACGGGTCGGGCACCACCACCGCCACCATCTACCGGGGCCAGCGCGAGGTCGCCACCTCGGTCGGGACGTTCACGGTCACCGGCGTCGACGCCGACGGCCTGGCCACCTTCGCCGGCGGCATCGTCCTGACCAACGACCACGGCACGCTGAACGCCCCGGTCACCGGCACCCTGGACACCACCACCGGAGAGTTCGTGTCGGTCTCGGACACGGTGACGGGGACCGGCGACTACGCCACGGTCACCGGGCGGCTGCGGTTCGCCGGCACCGAGGACCTCACCGCCCTGACCTTCACCGAGACCGTGCACGGCAAGCTCTGCGTCCCGAAGAAGAAGCAACACTGAGCCGATCGGGGCTGACCGGTCCCGCTGGGCGAGTTTTCACGAACGCCTAGCGGGTTCTCAGCCTGGTCACAGGTCCGGGCACGAACCTCGTACTTGTGACCGAGACGCCCCAGGACCCGCAGCAGCCCAACCAACCCCACTTCCCGCAGCAGCCGCAGCAGCACCAGCCGCCGCAGTCGCAGCAGTCCCCTTGGGGCGGTTACCCCTCCTCGTACGGCGACCAGCAGTCGACCCGCGACCTGTCCGACGTGTCGGGCACGCACCCCATCCCCGCCGTGGCCTACGCCCGCGCCGAACCCCCCGCCCCCCAGGAGCGCAAGCGCCGCCCGGGTGTCTTCGCCGCCTCGGTCGTGGCCGCCTCCCTGCTCGTCGGCGCCGGAGCGGGCGTCGCCGGTGCCGCGGCCTACACCTCCCAGAACGACTCGGACTCCGCGTCCGCGTCGGCCCCGCGCTCGACGTCGCCGGTCGTCGACACCCCGGCCGCGACGTCGGGCGACGGGTCGGTCGAGCAGGTCGCCCAGAAGGTGCTGCCGTCGGTCGTGAAGATCTACGTGTCCGGGCCCGACGGCTCCGGCTCCGGCTCCGGCATCATCCTGTCGTCCGACGGCCAGATCCTGACCAACAACCACGTGGCCGCCATCGCGGGTGACTCAGGCGAGATGGAGGTGGCCTTCAACGACGGCACCCACGCCAAGGCCACCATCGTCGGCACCGACCCGCTCACCGACACCGCCGTCATCCAGGCGCAGGACGTCAGCGGCCTCACGCCGGCCACCATCGGGTCGTCGGCGTCGCTGCAGGTGGGCCAGAGCGTGGTGGCGATCGGCTCGCCGTTCGGGCTCGACGCGACCGTGACGACCGGCATCGTCAGCGCCCTCAAGCGCCCGGTCAACGTGGGCACCGACGGCAGCGGCAACAGCACCGTCTACCCCGCCATCCAGACCGACGCCGCGATCAACCCCGGCAACAGCGGTGGCCCGCTCGTCGACATGAACGGCAACGTGGTCGGCATCGACGCCTCCATCCAGACCTCGACGCAGGGCCAGTCGGGCGGCGAGCCCGGCTCGATCGGCCTCGGCTTCGCGATCCCGATGGACGAGGTGATGCCCGTCATCGAGCAGATGCAGAAGGGCGAGACCCCGACCCACGCCCGGCTCGGCATCTCGGTCGAGAACGTCGCCGGCGGCGTCGGCGCCATGGTCGCCGAAGGCGCCAAGGTCAGTGACGTCAGCAGCGGCTCGGCCGCCGCGGGCGCCGGCCTCAAGAACGGCGACGTCATCACCAAGGTCGACGACACGTTGATCACCGACGCGGACTCGCTGGTCGCCACCGTGCGGTCCTACCGGCCGGGCGACAAGGTCACCGTGACCTACACCCGCGACGGCAGCGAGCAGACGGCCACCCTGACCCTCGACTCCGACGCGACCGCCTCGAACTCCTGACCGCAACCCCTTTCCGCGGTCAGGAAACCCCCCAGCAGTGAGCCCTGGCACCCCTCGAGTGAGCGAGGCGGTGCCAGGGCTCCTCGCTGTCGCACGGGTTCAGCGGACCCGCTGCACCCGGGTCTCGTCCCAGACGGGCTCGTCGGACTCGTAGACGTCACCCGAGGCGCCGAACACCAGGAACCGGTCGTAGCCGCGGGCGAACCAGCGGTCGTGGGTGACCGCGAGCACCGTGCCGTCGAAGGCCTCCAGGCCGGCCTCGAGCGCCTCGGCCGACTGCACGTCGAGGTTGTCGGTGGGCTCGTCGAGCAGCAACAGCGTCGCCCCTGAGAGCTCGAGCAGCAGGATCTGGAACCGGGCCTGCTGCCCACCCGACAGCGACTCGAAACGCTGCTCCGAGGCGTGGGCGAGCTCGTAGCGGTCCAGCACGCGGGCGGCGGCCTCGCGGCCCATCCCGTCACGGTGCTCGTCGCCACGGTGGAGGATCTCCAGCAGGGTGCGTCCGATCAGCTCCGGGTGCTCGAGGGTCTGCACGAACCAGCCCGGGCGCACCCGCGCGCCCAGCTTGGCCTTGCCGGTGTGGTCGACGTGCTTGATCACCACGTGATCGACCGGCTGGTGCTCCTTGTCCGGGTCGCTGCCACCGGCGGCCAGCAGGCGCAGGAAGTGCGACTTGCCGGACCCGTTGGACCCGAGCACCGCCACCCGCTCGCCGTACCAGACCTCGAGGTCGAAGGGCTTCATCAGCCCGGTCAGCTCGAGGTCGGTGCAGACCACGGCGCGCTTGCCGGTGCGGCCGCCCTGGAGGCGCATCTTCACGACCTGCTCGCGGGGCTGCTCCGTGGGCGGCCCGGCCTCCTCGAACTTCCGCAGCCGGGTCTGGGCGGCCTGGTAGCGCGACGCCATCCCGTCGTTGTAGGCCGCCTTCTGCTTGTACATCAGCACCAGCGCCTTGAGCTTCGCGTGCTCCTCGTCCCAGCGCCGGCGCAGCTCCTCGAAGCGGGCGAATCGGTCGCTGCGGGCCTCGTGGTACGACGCGAAGCCGCCGGGGTGCGTCCACACCAGGTTGCCCGCCGCCCCGAGCTCGACGGTCACCACCCGCGTGGCGGTGTTGTTGAGCAGCTCGCGGTCGTGGCTGATGTAGAGGATGGTCTTGTCGGAGTCGCGGATCCGCTCCTCCAGCCAGATCTTGCCGGGGACGTCGAGGAAGTTGTCCGGCTCGTCGAGCAGCAACACCTCGTCGGGACCGGCCAGCAGGTACTCCAGCACCAGGCGCTTCTGCTCACCGCCGGACAGGGTCGTGAGGGGGCGGTACTTGGCGCGGTCGTAGGGCACGCCCAGCGCCCTTGATCGTGCAGACGTCCCAGGTGACCTCGAGGTCGTAGCCGCCCGCGTCGGCGTAGTCCGCCAGCGCCGCGGCGTAGCGCATCTGGGTGGCCTCGTCGTCGGTCTCCATCAGGGCCTGCTCGCACGCGTCCACCTCGGCGGCCGAGGCGCGCACCCGGGCCGGCGAGACCGAGAGCAGCAGGTCGGCGATCGTCGGGTCCGTCCCCGAGGTCGGCGCCGACCATCTGCCGCATCACGCCGAGGCCGCCCGAGCGCGTGACCGCCCCGGCCTGCGGCGTCAGCGCGCCGGTGATGATCTTGAGCAGCGTGGTCTTGCCGGCGCCGTTGGCGCCGACGAGCGCCACCTTCGCTCCCTCGCCCACGCGGAACGACACGTCGTCGAGCAGCACCCTGCCGTCCGGCAGCTCGTACCGGACCCCTTGGACGTCGACGTGTCCCACAAGGACCGATTCTCACACCGATTCGTCTGCGGTTTCGCCTGAGTTTCTCCGTGGCACGGCCCAGACGAATCGGCGGGAGGCGCTCAGATGTTGCTCAGCTTGATCTTGCGGTAGTCGCCGTAGATGGGGTGGTTGCGCCAGACGCGCTTGTGGCGGATCAGGTCCCTGGCCGCCTCGCGGGGGGTGCCCGCAAAGGTCGACAGGTGCGGAGGGTGGTAAGGTACAAGCGTCTGGTGACCTTCGTGTTGTTATTTTGGCCGCGACCAGCCCCGCGAGGAGTGGCGCGGCGAACGACGTCCCGCTCCACCGGGCGTAGCCCGACGTGAACATCCGGTGGTTGCCCACGTTCGGTGACCAGTGGCAGGTGTACCTACCCAAAGGGAAGCGGTTGACGTGGTTGCGGCCCAGGATGTAGACGTCGGCGGACTGACGGTAGTTCGAGAAGCTCGACACCTCGTCGTCCTGGTCGAGCGAGCCGACCCCGATCGCCCACGGTGACGCCGCGGGGTAGAAGGGGGAGGGTGAAGCATCGTTCCCCGCAGCGGCGATGACGACCGGCCGGTCCTTCGGGTCGGTGGTCTGGTTGCGCCACACGCGCTCGAAGGCCTTGAGAGGCCGGTCGTGCCGGGTGTGGCAGCCTGCCGACATGTTGATGACCTGGGGGTGCAGGTCGAGGGCCTGCTGGAGCAGGTGCGCGAGGTCGACCTCGTTGACCACTCCCCCACTGGTGATGGGGAACTCCAGGTGCGAGATGTCCGCGCCGGGCGCGTGGCTGCGCACCACCTCCTCCGCGAACAGGCCGTGACCGGCGTACGGCGGGAGGGCTGGCAACTGCCCGTACTGGCCCGCGTTGGCGGCCGCCGACGCGGCCGCCTCGATCGCCGGCTCAGGCCAGCCGGTGTCGATGACCACGACGCTGGCCCCCTCGCCGACCGTCTTGTCGGTCTCCGCCTCGGGCCACGCCTGCGCCAGCACGGCCTCGGCGGGCTCGGTCGCGGGACAGGCACGCCCACTACCGGTTCCGGCAATGTGGACGTAGTGCTCAGGAGTGACGATGCCGGGTCCGAGCATGTCGTCGTAGATGCGCACCGCGTTGACGAGGTCGCGGCGCCGCGCCCGTTCGAAGGCGGCGTCCGACTGATCCGGCAGCCGTTCACGTGTCGGCAGGCGGTAGGAGTGGAGCTTGTCGATCTTCGGTGTCCGGGCATCGTCCAGCTGCGGAGGCGACGGGATCCGGAAGTCCGACTTGCGGCGGTCGAACACGTCACCGACCTGATCGATGGTGGCCGTCGTCGGAGTCGACCAGGAGCCGTCCCGGTACGAAGAGATAGTTGTGGTCCGACGGCCGTCTCGTGTCCCACGCGAGGCCCTCTTCCTGGGCCGCCCGCATGGCGAGGAGCTGGTTCTTGGACAGCCGCCTGGACTCGAGGTACTGCGGCGAACTCGCACTTCGTGGCATCAGCACACCCCCCACGCGACAATGTCCTGAGGCGAACGTAGCGGCGCCCCCGGGTCCGCGGGAAGGGGAGCCCCGTGCCACCTTCCAGACCCGAGCCACCGATCGGGGACCTGCTCGGGCTCGCGATCGCCCAGCCGACGCGTGCGCTGGCCTGGGCCGACCGGCTGGTGAGCACCGAGTCCGACCCGTGGGTGCTCTCGTTCGCCCACCAGGCGCGCGGCATCGTGCTGCGCGACCGGGGGCTGGTCGACCCAGCGCTGACCGAGCTCAGGACCGCGGTCCATCTCGCCCGCAGGTCCGGCGACGCCGACCGGGCGGCGGACGCTCGCGCGACCTTCGGGGTCACGCTGGTCATCGCCGGGCGGACGCGCGGCGGCCTGGTCGAGCTCCAGGGAGCGTTGGACACCGCCGAGGACCCCACGGTGACGGCCAGGGTCCTGACCCGCCGGGCCCACGCGCTGTACTTCGCCCTGGTGCAGCCCCGCGAGGCTCTCGTCGACCTGGAGCGGGCCCTTCCCCGGTTCCGCGCCACCGGCGACCGGATCTGGGAAGCGCGGACGTTGAACCTCATGGGACTCAGCCGACTCGCGCTCGGACAGACCGACCTGGCCGCACGGGCCGTGCAGCAGGCCGGGGACATCTTCGTCCAGGAGGGTCAGGCCGCCGAGACCGTCGTGACGGTGCACAACCGCGCGGTCATCGCCTGGTGCCGCGGAGACCTCCCCGGCGCCCTCCTGCTCTACGACGAGGCCGCCGAGCAGTTCGCCGCCCTTGGCGAGGACCATCCTGGGCTGGTCCGGGACCGCTGCGAGGTCCTGCTGGCGGCCGGGCTGGTCGCCGAGGCGGTCGATCTCGCGTCCCGCCGCATCCTGCTGGGCTCGCTGCCCGGACCGCAGGAGGCCGAGCTGCTGCTGATGCTGGCAACCGCCGAGCTCTCCGAAGGTCCCGAGGCCGCGACCGAAGACGCCTCCCGGGCCCGGGATCTTTTCCGCCGGCAGGGTCTCGACGGGTGGGGGGTTCGGGCGGAGCTCGTCGTCCTGCTCGCCCGGCACCAGACGGGACGGCGTGGGCGAGGGCTGGCCACGAGCGCCGCATCGGTGGCTCAGCGGCTCGAGGCCGTGGCGCCGGAGGAGTCTCTGTCGCCTGGCTCCTGGCGGGGCGGCTGGCGCTCGGCGCCGGTCTCCCGCAGGCGGTCCCCATGCTTGCCCACGCGGCGACGTACCGGACGCGGGCGTCGGGTCTGGTGCGCGCCACGGCCTGGCAGGCGCAGGCGCTGCTGTGCGAGGCGGAGGACGACAGGCGCGGAATGCTCGCCGCGTGCCGGAGGGGGCTCGATGCCCTCGACGACCACCGGGCCAGCCTGGGCAGCTCGGAGCTACGCGCCCTCGTCACCCGCCACGGCGACGAGCTGGCCCACCTGGCCCTCCGGCACGCGGGCGAGCTCGGGTCTCGCGCGCTGCTGGAGTGGAGCGAGCGCTGGCGCGCGAACGCGCTGTTCCAACCTCCGGTGCATCCCCCCGACGACGAGGAGCTTGCCCGAGACCTCGCCGCGTTGCGCGACACCCGGCGTCGGTTGGCGGACGCGCGCGCTGAGGGCTCGGCCCCGGCTTCTCGCCTGGACGAAGACCGGGCGCGGCTGGAGCTGGCCATCCGACGTCGCACGCACCACCTGCGTGGTACGTCGGCAGGATCCGGTACCCTTCGAGGCCGACCGTCTGGTCGAGGCGTTGGACGGCTCCACCTTCGTCGAACTCGTCGACATCGACGGGGTGCTGCACGCCCTGGTGGCCAGGTCAGGGCGGGTCAGCCGGGTGGTCGTCGGGCCCGTGAACGAGGCGGAGCAGGCCAGCGCCTTCGCGGGCTTCGTGCTCCGGCAGACGGCACGGGGACGGCCCTCCGACCTGAACGATGTCGGACGACGCCTGGAGTCGGCCCTGCTCGGCGACGCCGTACGGCGTCTCGGGGATGGGCCGGTGGTCCTCTCCCCCACCAGTCGGCTCCACGCGACCCCGTGGTCGCTCATCCCCGCCCTCGCCAGGGTGCCCGTCAGCGTGGCCCCGTCGGCGGCCCTGTGGCTGCGCGCGAGATCGGCTGCCTCGGCCACCTCGGCCCCGGGTGCTGGTGGCCGGGCCGGGGCTGGAGTCGGGGGCGGGGAGATCACCGTGCTGGCCGACCGTCACCCGGACGCCGTGCTGCTGAACGAGGGTGCGCGACAGTCGAGCGGACCTTGGCGGCCATGGACGGCGCCGCGATCGCGCACATCGCGGCGCACGGCCACTTCCGCGAGGACAGCCCGATGTTCTCCTCGCTCGACCTCGACGACGGACCTTTGACGGTGCACGACTTCGAGCGACTCGAACGGGCCCCCCACCGGGTCGTGCTGTCGGCGTGCGAGTCCGGCGTGGTGGCGCCCATCGGCGCCGGAGAGATGCTCGGGCTGGTGTCCGCCATGCTGGCGATGGGTTCGGCCGGGATCGTCTCGAGCATCGCGAAGGTCAACGATCACGCCACGGCGGCGATGATGCTCGACGTCCACGCCGCGATCGACGCCGGCGCCGACCTGGGCCTGGTGCTGCTGCGGGCCCGGGAGGCCGCGCGGGGCGACGCCGTGCGGGAGGCGACCGCCGCGGCGTTCCTGGCGATGGGTGTGTGAGCGGGCCTAGAGGACGATCCACTCGGTGTGGTGCACGGTCCCGTCGATCTCGACGGCGAAGCGCACGGTGCCCGAGGCGTCGGGCAACGCGAAGAAGCCCGACGCGTCAGTGCGGGCCGTCCGGCTCTCGCCGTCGGCCCGCTCCATGGTCACCTCGCCCATGCTCCCCGGAAGGAGCACCTGGCCGGTGAGCGTCGACCCGTCCACCTCGACCTCGAGGGACATGCCGCCGCCGGCGAACGACAGCGTGCGCGCGTCCTCGTCGCCCCGGACCGCGGCCGTCGCCTGCAGTGACGAGTCGTGCATGAGGGTGAGCAGGTCCTCGTCGACGGTGCGCCACGCGAACGCGCCGTACGCCGCCTGGCGGCGATGATCGGGGACGTCACGGGCCTGCCCGATCGCTACCGACAGCTCATCCATGAGGCCCTCGTCGTCCGTCCATGACGTCATCGGGACCACCTCCTCACTCGACCACGGCCGAGGCCGCCACCAGAGCGCGCATCGCCCGGGTGTTTCGTAGTTGCTCCAGCGCCCGGGCCCGGGTCGGGCCGATGCTGCCAATGGGGATGCCCAGCTTCGCGCTGATCTCCTCGTAGGACGGGGGCGGGTCCGCGAGCAGCAGTCGAGCAGGTCGCGCCTGCCGGCCGGCAGCTCCAGCAGTGCCTCGCGGAAAGCCTGGAGGCGCTCGTCACGGATCAGGTCCTCGTCGACGTCGGGCTGCGCGTCGCGGCGGTCGAAGGTGGCGCCCTGCGGGTCGACCGGGATGGAGCGTCCCCGCAGCCGGATCACCCGGAGCGCCTCGTTGCGCGTGGTCGTCACGAGCCAACCGGGCAGGGCGCGGGGTTCGCGCAGGTCGCCGAGGTGCTCGACGAGCCGCAGCCAGACGGTCTGGTTGACGTCGTCGCCGTCGGCCGGACAACCTGAACTTCCTGATGACGGAGGTCACGAGCGGAAGGAAGCGGTCGACGAGTGCGTTCCACGCGCCTGGTCACCGGCCCGAGCACGTGCGACCAGATCTCGAGAGCAAGGGCTCGTGCATCCGCGCCTCCTCCACGCCCGGAACGGTCAGCGATGGTCATCATGTCTATGTCAGACTCAGAACCGACCGAGAACACCCCGGATACGTCGACGTCGAACAACAGTGGCACCGGCCGGCCGGGTGGCAACTCGGATTGCGCGTGTATCAGAGCCGGTGCTGGTGCGTCATCTAGTCACCGCCGAGACCTCGCGCGGACATCCACTGGAAGGACAGCACGATGAACATCTCCACCCGCACCATTGCCGGCGCCACTGCGACGCTCGCCCTGCTCCTGGTCGCGACGGCCTGTGGCTCCGAGACGGTGTCGGACACCGACCCGGGCACCGCTCCCGCCGCCAACCGGATCTACCCGCCCACGTCGATCCCTACGGTCCCGGTCGAGGTCAAGAAGGGTGGGGTGTCCGCCGACGCCGCGGAGCGCTCAGCCGCGGCGGAGAAGGCCCGTCAGGACGCCGCCTCCACCGACGCGGTGGGATCGCGGCAGCCAGGTCGAGAACAAGCTCAAGCACGCCGGCTACCCGGGCGCACAGTGATGAAGGACGGGACGGATCACCTCGGTCAGAGGTCCGTCCCGTCCTTCGCCGACGGGTGCGAACCGGAGCCGTCCGCTCAGTGGGTGCCGGCGAGGTTGAGGCCGACGACGCCGGCGACGATCAGTGCCAGGCTCCCGGCCTTCACCCAGGTGAGGTGCTCGCCCAGGAACAGCAGTCCGACGACCGCGACCAGCGCGGTCCCGGCGCCCGCCCACACGGCGTACGCGACCGAGACCGGCATCTGCCTGACGACCACGGTCAGCATCCAGATCGAGAGGCCGTAACCGGCCAGCACCACCGTGGCCCAGCCGGCGTTGGTGAAACCCTCCGCCTTGGGCAACAGGGCGGTCGCGCAGACCTCGATCACGATCGCGACTCCCAACAGCAGGAACGCGCCGAACATGTCCGTCATCTCCTTCAATCGCTCATCATGTAGCAGTCGCTACATATCCGCTCTACTGTAGCACTCGCTACAATGGGTTTCATGCCCGCAGAGACGAGACGTGAGGCACTCCTCGCGGCGTGCACGGACCACGTCCTCGCCGAGGGACTGATCGGGCTCAGCCTGCGGCCACTGGCCAAGGCGGTCGGCACCAGCGACCGGATGCTCATCTACCACTTCGGCAGTCGCGACGGCCTGGTGGCGGCGATCGTCGACGAGTCCACGAACCGCTCGGTGGCCTACCTCGGCCGATTGACCGCTCCGCGCACGGTACGTGCCGGAGTGCTGCGGGTGTGGCAGGCGTACCACGAGCCGCCGCTGCACGCCTGCAACCTCATCTACGTGCAGGCCGCGGTGAGCGGCTACCTGGGGCAGGAGCCGTTCCGGACGGCGGTGCGCGACAGCAACGACCGGTGGGCGGCGGCCATGAAGGACTGGTTCGTGCGCTGCGGGGCACCTCGGCACCGCGTGGACCGGATCACCCGGCTGGTCGAGTCCGCGCTGCTGGGCTTCCACGTCGACCTGGCCACCGACACCCCCGAGGAGCTCTCCCGCGGGGTGCGCGACCTCGCCGACGCCGCGCAGGCGCTCGCCGGCTGAGCTACTGACGCAGAGCTACTGACGCAGGACCCATGGTGATGCCGTCCGGGATCTGCCCGCTCCAGCCGGGCGAGAGCACCCAGTACAGGACGTCGGGCGTCAGGTCCCGCTCGGCTCCACCCCAGCCGAACACGCCCCAGCACCAGTGCGCGGATCGCCGCTGCCCGGTCTCCGGTCCGGACGAGGCTCGTCGCCCGGACCTCGCGGTCTTCCGGGTTCGGCGCCGGGCAGCTGCGCGACGGCCTCGGGGGCCGCGTCGAGCGCCGCCACGGCGGCGGCCGCGTCCTGGCCGGTGAGCACCTCGCTCTGCTCGAGCCACCCATCTCCGCCGTAGCGGCACAGCCGGACGTCGCCGGCGGGTTCGTGGGCAGGATCGAGTCGTCGCTCGATCCGGGGCGTGCAGCCGTTGGCGTCGACGCCGTCACCTCGTCGAAGGAGTCCAGGACGGCCTGGACCTCCTCCCGTGATGAGGCCACGACCTGCACACCCGCGTTGCCGGTCTGCTGGTAACCCTCCCAGGCGCCCCCGGGGTACGGACTGTCGGACCCCACCACTCGGTGGGCCTGCCCGGGCGTGTACGCGAAGGCGATGGTGGTGTCGGCGAGGAACTGCACGCCGTACCCCTGCACCGGGTCGCAGGCGATGGCCTCCACGACGCCGCCGGGACGTTCCACGACCGGGGTGCCCGGCGCGGCCGCACCGCCGATGCACCAGGTGGACAGGCTCCCGTGTCCCCAGCCCGCCGGCACGGTGACCGAGGCGTCGCGCCAGGTCTCGACCCGCGGCGGCCGAAGCGGGCGACGTGGCGGTCGCTGGTACGAGCGCCGTCGGCCATCGCACTGCCCAAGGCCGCGACACCGGCCACGACGACGCCGGCGGCGACCGCGCCGACCGACACGAGCGCCGTACGTCGTCGGCGTGCCCGGCTGCGCCCGCGGGCGCGGTCGCCCAGTCCGGCGGCGTCGGGGGCGTCGTCGCCGGCCGAGCGCAGCGCGGAGCCCAGCCGGTCCTCGAAGTCAGTCATCGTCCTGGTCCTCTCCCAAGGTCACGCGCAGCGTCGCGAGCCCCCGGGACACCCGCGAGCGAACGCTGCCCTCGGCGACGCCGGTCAGCGCCGCGATCTCGGCGTACTCGAGGCGCTCGTAGTAGCGCAGCACCACGGCCACCCGCTGGGCCTCGGGCAGCGCGAGGCAGGCCGCCCACACCCGGTCCCGCTCCTCGTGGCGCGGAGGCGATGCGGTACCCGCGGTGAAGACCTCGGCGACCGGCGACTCGCGACGCCGGAACTTCCGCCACCAGGACGTGTGCGCGTTGACCACCATCCGGCGCACGTAGGCGTCCGGGTCGCCGGTGCTGCGGATGTGCTCCCACCGCGGCAGCGCCCGGGACAGCGCGTCCTGCACGGCGTCCTCCGCGTCGGCACGGTTGCCGGTCAGCACGTAGGCCAGCCGCAGCAAGGCCGGGCCACGGGCGGCGACCCAGTCATCGAAGTCAGCCGTACGGCGCGCGCCCACGCGCCGATTCTCACCGTCGACCAGGGCGCTCACGCGGAACAGACGCGCGTCACGCCGAACTGTTGCGTTCGCGCATCGTCGTCAGGTTGGTGGCACGCAACTCTTCCACCGTTGAGGGGGCGCACACAGCAAGCCCACAGGCGGCCCGATCAGGCTCACTGTCATGAGCAAGCACCAGGTCCACCGCACCCGGCGCGTCGCCACGGCACTGGTGGCCGGCGCCGCCACCGCCTCGGTCGGCGTCGGCATGGCCGTCGCCGCGCAGGGCACCACGTCGACGGCGAGCACGACGGGCTCCTCGAGCACGTCGGGGAACCAGTCGGGGAACCAGTCGGGCAACCAGTCGGGCAACCAGTCGGGCAACCAGTCGGGGAACCACCAGTCCAGCGGCGTCACCCTCAGCAGTGGCTCCGGCAGCAGCCAGGCGCAGAGCAGCGGATCATGACGTCTGGCACGAGCAGCCGGGACTGGGAGGTCTGGAGCACCACGGCCCGAGTCGTGGTCAGCGACCCCGCCACCCTCGACGACGCCTGCGCCATCGTCGAGCGCCACCTCGAGGCCGTCGACCTCGCCGCGAGCCGGTTCCGGGTCGACTCCGAGATCAGGAACCTGGAGGCCGGCCGCAACATCGTCACCCCGCTGCTGGCCCGCCTGGTCCGGGCTTCTCTGGACGTCGCCCAGCGCACCCAGGGCTCTGTGGACCCGACGGTCGGCTCGGCCCTGGAGGCACTCGGCTACGACCGGGACATCCGGCTCGTGGAGCGCGAGGGCGGCCCGGTCGCCGTGCTGAGCCGGGTGCCGGGCTGGCGACGGGTCAAGCTGGAGGGCCAGTCCCTCACCCTTCCGGAAGGGATGCTGCTCGACCTGGGAGCCACGGCCAAGGCCGCGGCTGCCGACCAGGCCGCCGCAGAGGTCACCGACCTGCTGCCGACCGGCGTGCTGGTCAGCCTCGGCGGTGACATCGCGACCTCCGGCCGCGGCCCAGCCGCCGGCTGGCAGGTGGTCGTGCAGGACTCCGCCGAGGATCCGGCCACTCAGGTCTCCCTGCCGTCCGGCGCCGCGCTGGCCACGTCCAGCACCATCCGTCGTACCTGGGTGCGTGGCGGCCAGACCCACCACCACATCCTCGACCCGGCCACGGCCGACTCGGCCAGGTCGCCCTGGCGCACCGTCTCGGTGGCAGCCGTCACCTGCCTGCAGGCCAACGCCTGCGCGACCGCTGCGATCGTCCAGGGCCGCCGCGGCTTCGGCTGGCTGCACCGTGAGGGCGTGGCCGCCCGCCTGGTCGATGACCAGCTCGCCGTGCACCTGCTCGGCGGATGGCCCGAGGACAGGGTGGTGGCCGCATGAACGAGGCCCTGTGGGCGCTCGGCCGAGGCACCGGCATCGTCGCGCTGGTCATGTTCACCGTCGCGTTGGTGCTCGGCATCACCAGCGGCTCCGGTCGGCCGCTGCCAGGCCTGGGTCGGTTCGCCGCCACCGACCTGCACCGCACGGCCGCCCTGACCGGCACGGCGCTCATCGCCATCCACGTGGGCAGCCTGTTCTTCGACCCCTACGCCCAGCTCCGGCTCGTCGACCTGGTCGTTGCCGTTCCTGGGCGCCGCCAAGCCGCTGTGGCTGGGCCTCGGCACGCTCGCGCTCGACCTGCTCCTGGTCGTCGACCGGCGTCTCGCCTGCTGCGGCACCGCGTCGGGCCACGGGTCTTCAAGGCCGTGCACTGGGCGACCTACGCGTTCTGGCCGATCGCCTTCGCCCACGCGCTCGGCAACGGCACCGACAGCGCCAGCCTGGTGGGTGCGCGGCTCCCGCGGCCCTGTGCGCAGTGGCCGTCGCCGGCGCCGTCGGCTGGCGGCTCGAGCCCGTCGTACGCCGGCCGCGGCTACGCGCCGTGCTCCCCGGAGGGTGCTCCCGTGACGTGGCTCCCGTGACGGCGGTGGCCGTTCCCACCACCAGACGTCTCCTGGCGCGAGGCCCACCTCGACCACGAGGACCACCTCCGCGACCCACGGTCGGCTGCCGAGGCTCGACCTCGAGACCCTGGCTGCGCCTCGCCGAGGAGTCCGGCCTGACCGGCAGGGGCGGCGCCGGCTTCCCGACCGGCCTGAAGGTGCGCGCCGTCGCCGGCGGCCGCAGCGCCCCGGTCGTGGTCGGCAACGCCATGGAGGGCGAACCGCTCAGCCACAAGGACGCGGCTGCTGCGTCACCACGAACCCGCACCTGGTGCTCGACGGCCTCGACCTGGTCGGGCGAGGCCCTGGGGGCTCGGCGGCGGCTGCTCGTCGCTCGGCCCGCGAGGTACCTGCCCGGCGCTGCCGACCACGGCGGCCCGGCGGCACCGTCGGGTCGAGGTCGTGTCGCTTCCGGGTGGTTTCGTCGCCGGGCAGGAGTCCGCGCTCGCCAACGCCCTGGAGGGGCGCACCGGCGTCCCCCGCGACCGCTTCGCCGCGAATCACCGAGAAGGGCGTCGGCGGGCGGCCCGACCCTGGTGCTCAACGCCGAGACCCTGGCCCACCTCGCGTTGGTCGCCCGGCACGGTGCTGGGTGGTTCCGCGTCGACCGGCACCCCCGAGGAGCCGGGCACCAGCCTGTTCACGGTGTCCGGCTCCGTGGCCCGCCCCGGCGTGCTCGAGGCCCCGCGCGGCACCCGCCTCGGTCGACCTGCTGGCGCCGGCGCACCCGCATCGACCCCGCGGCCGTCCTGGTGGGCGGCTATCACGGCGCCTGGGTCCCTGGCACCGACCTGGACGTGCGGCTGAGCCGCGTCGGCCTGGCGGCCTACGGCGCCACGGTCGGCGCGGGCGTCCTGCACGTGCTGGGCCGGGACACCTGCCCGCCTGCGATGCGCCGCCGAGGTGACGGAGTATCTCGCCGGGGAGACCGCCGGCCAGTGCGGGCCCTGCGTGAACGGCCTGCCCCGGATGGCCGACACCCTGCAGCGGCTCGCCGCGCGGCGTGCGCGACGACCGGCTGCCGGCCGAGGTCGCGCCGGCTCGGCGGCGCTCGTCACCGGTCGGGGCGCCTGCGCCCACCCCGACGGAACGGCCCGGTTCGTGGCCAGCACGATGGCGACGTTCGGCGACCACGTGGACCTCCACCTGGCGGGCTACTGCCCGACCGAGCGGCGCGGAGACCGACGATGACCACGGCGAGGACCAGGCTGCACGTCGACTGGACCCGCTGTGACGGACACGGCGCTTGCGCGGAGCTGCTACCGGACCTGCTGACCGTCGACGACTGGGGCTTCCCGGTCAGCAGGTCGGGCAGCCCCGACCCGGTCGTGCCACAGGCCGACGAGGACAGCGCCCGGCACGCCGTGAAGACGTGTCCGCTGATGGCCCTGCGACTGATGCCCGCCTGACGACGGCCCCCCAGGATCAGTGCTCGGGCTCGTCGGCGATCTCGGCCGACTTGGCCCACAGGTTCACCCCGGAGTCGACGGCGTACTTGTCGATCTCGGCCACCTCGTCCCGGGTCAGCGCCGGGAAGTCCAGGGCGTCGAGGTTGGTGTCGAGCTGCTCGACGGACGAGGAGCCGATGACGGCGGACGTGACCCGCGGGTCGCGCAGCGCCCACTGGAGCGCCAGCTGGGCGAGCTTCTGGCCGCGGTTCACGGCGATCTGGTTCAGCGCCCGGACCCGGTCCAGGACCGCGTCGTCGAGGCCGGCGATCGTGGAGCCCTCGCGCGCGGCGCGCGAGTCCTCCGGGATGCCGTCCAGGTAGCGGTCGGTGAGCAGCCCCTGCGCCAACGGGGTGAACACGATGCAGCCCATCCCCTGCCGTTCCAGCTCGTCGAGCAGACCGGGCTCGATCCAGCGGTTGAGCATGGAGTACGACGGCTGGTGGATCAGCAGCGGCGTGCCCAGGTCACGCGCGATCTGGGCGGCCGCGGCGGTCTTCTCGGGCGAGTACGACGAGATGCCGGCGTACAACGCCCGTCCGGACCGGACCGCCGTGTCGAGCGCCCCGATCGTCTCCTCCAGCGGCGTCTCCGGGTCGTAGCGGTGGCTGTAGAAGATGTCGACGTAGTCCAGGCCCATCCGGGCGAGCGACTGGTCGAGTGACGCGAGCACGTACTTCCGGGAGCCGCCGCCCTGCCCGTAGGGGCCCGGCCACATGTCGTAGCCGGCCTTGGTCGAGATGATCAGCTCGTCGCGGTAGGGCCCGAAGTCGTCCGCCAGGTAGCGCCCGAAGTTCTCCTCCGCGCGGCCGTAGGGCGGGCCGTAGTTGTTCGCCAGGTCGAAGTGCGTCACCCCCCGGTCGAAGGCCCGGCGCAGGATCGCCCGCTGGGTCTCCTCCGGCCGGTCGGTGCCGAAGTTCTGCCACAGCCCGAGGGAGAGCAGGGGCAGCTTCAGCCCGCTGCGCCCCGAGGCGCGGAAGTGGTCGGTGTCGTAACGGTCCTCGGCGGCCTCGAAGGTCATCGACCCATCGTGTCAGAACCATCTGCGGTGGTCGAGCCGCGAACCTACCTCGGTGGTTGAGGTGCGAGGAGCGCAGCGACGAGCCGCGAAACCACCCCTCGAGCGAGTCCGACTAGCGGCGACGAGCGGTGAGCAGCAGGTACTCGCTCTCGATCGGGTGTCCCCCTCCGAGCGCGACGTCGCCGAGCGCGGCGAGGGCCTCGTCGAGGCCGCGTACCTTCCGTCTGAGGCGGCGGTGACGGGTCAGCCCCGTCGCGACTCCAGCACCCGGAACCCCTTGGCCGACGCCGTTCGCGACGTCGGGTAGCCCTGCTCGCCGAGCCAGCGCTGGAGGGAGTCGGCCCCGAGGTTCCTGCCGACGACCAGCACCGCCCGGCCGCTTGGCGCGAGCCGCGCGAACCAGGTGAGCAGCAGGTCGTGCAGGGCCTGCTTGCCGATCCGGATGGGCGGGTTGGACCAGATCTCGTCGTACGTCGCGTCGTCCGGCACCTCGGCCGGCGTCAGCGCCGCGTAGCGGTCGGTGAGGCCGAGCGCGCGGGCGTTCTCGTTGGCCAGCAGCACGGCTCGCTCGTTGACGTCGATCCCGGTGACGACGGTCGCGGGTGAGCACGCGGCCACGGCGATACCGATCACGCCGTAGCCGCACCCGAGGTCGAGCACCCGGCCGCCCGCCGGCGGCTTCGTCTCCCGGAAGAGCACCGCGGTGCCGATGTCGACCCGGCCGCGGGCGAACACCCCGGACCCGCTCGTGAGCGCCAGCTCCCGACCCCAGACCGTGGCCCGGAGCGGCTCCCGGGTGAACGGGACGGCCGGGTCGGCGGAGAAGTAGTGGTCCTCGCTCACCCCATCATCCTGGCGGGCGGCCCGAGGGGTCGTCACCTCGGGAGCGGCGACCTCCCGGCGTGCGCCGCCAGCCGCTCGAGCGCGTCGGCGCCGGGGCGGGCCTCGACGGACGGCCCGAACACCGTGCCGCGGGTCTCGGGCATCGCCTCCTCGAGCTGGTCGAACAGACCGGCCACGTAGGCCACCACGGGGTCGGACACCTCGATGCGCTGGCCGGTGGCCTCGGCGATGTCCCAGCCGTGGAGGAGCAGCTCGACGGCGGGGATCGCCGGCGCGACGCGGAGGGGCAGCGGACCGCCGCTCGCCCGCCGGGCCACGCCGTCCAGGTCGTCGAGACCGCGCGCCCGCCAGCCGGTGACCACCTGGTCGACCAGCGACGACACCTTGGTCTCCAGGGAGCCCTCCTCGGGCCGGGTCACGGTGGCGCCCGAGAGGGAGCCGATCCGCGTCAGCGCCACCATCAGGTGCTCGGCCACCTCGTGGCAGCTCATCTCGGGGCACGGCGTGGGCCGCGGGCGGTCGTCACTGGTCAGCCGCCGCAGGACCGGCTGGATCGCCGCCAGCACCGCCTCGGCCGCGACCAGCGGGTCGAGCGGCTCCGGCGACCCCGAGCGCTCGTCGGGGCCGGCGTCGCCCTCGGTCGCCAGGCGCGAGAGCCGGGCGGTGTAGTGCTCCCAGCCGGCGGCGTGACCGACCGCCCTCTCGGCCGTCAGGCCCACGTGCTCCAGCGTGATCCGGCAACCCGCCTCGGTCGGCTCGATCGTCACGGTCACGGTGGACGCGTCGGGCGGCAGCCCGTCGTCGCCCTCCCAGCCGAAGCCGAAGACGAGCCGACGTCCGGGCTCGACCTCGCGGTAGGTGCCCGCGGCGACGTGCCCGGGGTTGACGGTCCAGCGGTAGCCGCCGCCCGCGCGCAGGTCGACCGTGGCCGAGACGGCCTGCCACCGTCGCAGCCGCTCGGGCTCGGTGAGCAGCGCGAAGGCCTCGTCGGGGGTGACCGGGAGGTCGGTGCAGATCGTGTACGGCGCGGTGGTGGCGGTGGTCATGGGGTCGCTGCCTTCTCTCGTGCGGTGGTCCGGGCGTCGGCGACCCGGCGTGCGTCGGCCGCGAGGAGGTCGAGCTCCGCGGTCCAGAACGACTCGATCTCGCGCTGGAGGCGGCGGACGCCCTCGTGCTCGACGCGGTAGAGCCGCTGGCGTCCCCGCCGCTCGGCACTGACCAGTCCGGCGTCGGCCAGCACGCCGAGGTGCTGGCTGATCGCGGACCTGGTGACGTCGAACTGCTCGGCGAGGTCGCCGACGATCTGTGGCCGGTGCGCGAGCAGCTGCAGGATCCGCCGCCGAGTGGGCTCGGCTGCCGCGGCGAACGCGTCGGTCACGTTCAATACGTTAGCCGTCACTAACGCGTTGTCAAGACTGGAGAGCCTGCGGGCTCCCTTCACCCCTTCGGGTTGCTGGTTGTCTGGAGGCATGGCCCACACCCTCCTGCGCACGGTCACCACCCGTTGGGACCCCACCTCCGTCTTCGCGTACCTGCTGGACTTCGAGCACGCCGAGGAGTGGGACTCGGGCACCGTCCGCTGCGAGCGGCTCGCTGGCGACGGCGGGGTCGGCACCCGCTACCGCAACGTCTCGAAGTTCCTGGGCCGCGAGACCGAGCTCGACTACGAGCTCGAGAAGCTGGTCCCCGGCAAGCAGTTCGTGATCACCGGCGGCAACAAGACCGTGACCAGCCAGGACACCGTGACGATCACGCCGACCGCCACCGGCGGCACCGAGGTCGAGTACCGCGCGGACATGACGTTCCAGGGTGTCGCCGGTGTCATCTCCCCGCTGCTGGCGCCGTTCCTCAAGAAGCTCGCCGACGACACGCAGGACCAGCTGCTCCGCACCCTCGACGCGAAGGCTTCGGCATGACGCTGACCACCGTCGGTCGGGCCGTCGACACCGTGCTCGACCGGACCGTGGTGCTCGGCTTCTCCAAGGTCGGCCTGGCCGCGCGCTCGCGGCTGCCGGGCTGGCCGGCCGACCCCGGGCCGGGGTCGTTGGCCGGTCGCGACGTGGCGGTCACCGGTGCGACCTCGGGCCTCGGGTTGGCGACGGCGATCGGCGTAGCGGCCCTCGGCGCCCGGGTGCACCTGGTGGTGCGCGACGAGGCGAAGGCCAAGGGCGTGGTGGCCCGGATCAGCGCGGCGACGCCGTCCGCAGTGGTGCAGGTGCACCGGTGCGACGTCGGCGACCTGGACGACGTACGCCGGTTCGCCGCCGACTTCCTCGCCGGTGGCACCGGGCTGGACGTCCTGGTCCACAACGCCGGGGTGATGCCTCCGGAGCGCACCGAGTCGGCGCAGGGGCACGAGCTGGCCATGGCCGTGCACGTGCTGGGGCCCGTGCTGATGACCGAGCTGCTGCGACCGGCGCTGCGCGCCAGCGCCCGCGGCGCGCGGGTGCTGCTGGTGACGTCGGGCGGGATGTACGCCCAGGTGCTGCGGGCCGACGACCCCGAGTACCGCACGGGCTCCTACTCGCCGTCGACCGCCTACGCCCGGAGCAAGCGGGCCCAGGTCGAGCTGGCGCCCGTGCTGGACCGGCACTGGCACCCGGACGGCGCCGGCGTCTGGGCCACCCACCCCGGTTGGGCGGCCACGCCCGGGATCACCGAGTCGCTGCCCCGCTTCAACCGCATCACCGGGCCGATCCTGCGCGACGCCGAGGGCGGCGCGGACACCACCGTCTGGCTGGCCGCCGCCGAGCCCGCCCCGCCGAGCGGTGGCCTGTGGCACGACCGCCGTCAGCGGCCCACCCACTTCCTGCCGAGGACGCGCACCTCCCCGGCGGACCGGGACCGGATGTGGGCCTGGGTCGTCGAGCAGACAGGGATCGCCCGCTAGTACCCCCACCCCCTAGCGTCCGATGGCGACCACCGGATGGCGATCGGGGTCGAGGACCCGCACCAGGTACCTCAGGAACCAGCGCGGCGCGCTGACGCAGCCGGCGGTGGCGCCGCGGCCGTTGACGTGCAGGAAGATGCCCGCGCCGCGGTGCCGGACCTGCTCGTGGTTGAACGACGTGACCACGGCGTACTCGTACTGCTGCCGGAAGTCCGTCAGCCGCTCGCTGCTGTTGACGTCGCTGGTGGGGAGCCACCACCGGAAGCCGCCCTGTGCCCGGTTGCGGAAGCGGTTGTAGTACGCCGAGGCGTTGTCCTGCACCCAGTAGTCGCCGGGCCGGATCTTGCGGTAGGGCAGCCGCCACAACTCGCTCCGCGCCTGGGTGCCGAAGAACCACGGCAGCCGGAAGGTCCCGAGCGGCGTGGAGCCGGTGCCTTGCACGCGGGCGGCCGCCCGGACCAGCCCGCCGTACCCCGTGCGGCCGTCCACCGCGCGGCGCCGTACCTCCCAGGGGCCGCCGGGCGTCCTGGCCCAGGAGGTGACCCGCGCGTGCCAGCCCCGGGTGTGCGCCACGGTCACCACCTGGGTGGTGCGCGCGTCGGTGCGGACGTGCACGCCGTCGAGGGTGGCGTCGGCGTGCGCGGGCGCCGCGACGGTGAGCGCCGCGAGCAGCGCGGCGGGGACCAGCCAGGTCCGCCTGCGGCCGCGTCTCGTGACGGTCGCTGCGCGACCTCCTCGATCACCGAGGTCGCTGCGCGACCTCCTCGACCACCGAGGGTCATGTCGGGTCCTCCAGGGTGCGGAGCCGGCGCGCGGCCTCGGCCTGCGTCGCCAGCTCGTCGTCGGGCGGGTAGCCGACCTCCTCCAGGGTGAGCCCGTGGGCCGGCACCACGCGCACGGCCGGGTCGCGGCTCGCCGCCGCCAGGACCTCGGCGGCCCAGGCGGGCGACCGGCGTCCCTCGCCGACGGCCACCAGGCAGCCCACGAGCGAGCGGACCATGTGGTGGCAGAACGCGTCCGCGCGGATCCGGCCGACGAGGACGCCGGCCTCGTCGCGCACCCAGGACAGGTCGAGCAGGGTCCGGATCGTCGTCGCGCCCTCGCGCCGCTTGCAGAACGACGCGAAGTCGTGCCGTCCGAGCAGCAGGGCCGAGGCCTCCTCGACCGCGCCGAGGTCGAGGGGCCGGCGCCACGCCAGCACGTACCCGCGGGCGAGCGGGTCGACGGACTCCGGCCGGTCCGCGATCCGGTAGGCGTAGCGCCGCCACACCGCCGAGAAGCGGGCGTCGAACCCGTCGGGCGCGGCGACCACCCGGCGTACGCGGAGGTCGTCGGGCAGCAGGCCGTCGAGGCGACGGCGGAGGGCGGCCACCGGATCGTCCTCGGAGCGGCCGGCCGCCGCGACCACGCTCTCCGGCTCGACGTCGACGTGCGCGACCTGGCCGCGCGCGTGCACGCCGGTGTCGGTGCGGCCGGCGCAGGTCACGGCCACCGGGGGCACCCGGAGCACGGTGCCGATGGCCGCCTCGAGCTCGGCCTGCACGGTCCGCAGTCCGTCCTGCCGCGCCCAGCCGTGGAAGCCGCCGCCGTCGTAGGCGAGGTCGATCCGCAGCCGCACGCTCGCCAGTCTGGCACCACCACCGCCCGGCCATACTGGACCGGTGCCAGAACAGGAGAAGGAGCGCGCCGCTCCGGCCATCATCATCGTCTCCCACGACAACGCGGCGTTCCTCGTCGACGAGTTCGGTCGCTACGCCCGCGACTACGACATCCGGCCCGCGACCTCCGCGCGCCTGGCGAACGACGTCTCGCTGGAGATCGAGGCCAATGGCGGCCAGGTCGCGATGTACGTCGCCGACTCCTCGATGTTCCCCTCGGACCTGCCCACCGACCAGCAGGCCAACGTGCTGGCGGCCTTCCACGCGTGGCGCCAGGTGGTGCCGACCGCCAAGCGTCTGGTCGTCGCGCCCTGGGAACGGTTCCTCGAGGATGCCACCAGGCTGCGCGCGGGGCTCGCGAAGGGCAAGTACGACGCCTACCTGCTGATGCCGCGCGGGCGCCGCGACGAGGAGTTCCACACCGCCGTGTGCGAGCTGCTCTCCGACTGGGGGTCCACGGTCGCCCAGCCCGAGGTCGAGACGGTGCGCGTGGTCGCACCCGCCCAGGACGCGCTGACGCTGGCGATCCGCGACTTCCTGGACCGGATGGGGATGCCCCACCGCCTCTACGCCCCGGACACCGCGGTGGGCGCCGACGTCGTCTCCCGCTACGAGGGTGACCCTCGCTGGCCGCTCGTCGACTCGCCGTACCGCGACGTCTGGGCGCCCGCCAGCGTGCGCGAGGTGGCCGGCGCCATCTACGGGCGTCCCGACACCATCGAGCTCGGCACCGTCGTCGACCTGTGCATCGTCGGCGCCGGGCCCGCCGGCCTCGCGGCGGCGGTGTACGGCGCGTCCGAGGGGCTCTCCACGGTCGTCGTCGAGGCCGAGGCCGTCGGCGGGCAGGCCGGCACGTCCTCGATGATCCGCAACTACCTGGGCTTCCCGCGCGGGATCTCCGGCATGCGGCTGGCGCAGCGCGCCCGCAACCAGGCGATCCGCTTCGGCACCCAGTTCTTCACCGGTTGGGAGGTCGGCGAGCTCACGCCGCACGACGACATCCACGTCGTGCACACCGACGGCGGCATCATCAAGGCGCGCTCCGTCGTCATCGCCTCCGGCGTCGCCTACCGCAAGCTCCGCGCGCCCGGCATCGACGACTTCACCGGTCGCGGCGTCGTCTACGGCAGCGCGATGACCGCGGCCCGCGAGATGGAGGGGTACGACGTGGTGGTCGTCGGCGGCGGGAACTCCGCCGGCCAGGCGGCGATCCACCTCGCCCGCTTCGCCAAGAGCGTGACGATCATGGTGCGGCGGGCCGGGCTCGCGGAGACCATGTCCCAGTACCTCATCAACGAGATCGAGTGGAACCCCCGCGTGGAGGTCGCCAGCCGCTGCGAGGTCTGCGCGGTCGGCGGCGATGGCCGGCTGGAGTGGATCGACGTCAAGGACTGTGACACCGACGAGGTGGTGCGGCGCAACGCCGAGGGCCTGTTCCTGCTGCTCGGCGCGGAGCCGCACTGCGAGTGGCTGCCCGGCGACGTGGCCCGCGACGAGCGCGGGTTCGTGCTCACCGGCCGCGACGTGCCGAAGTCGCTGTGGCGCGAGGGCCTGCCGCCCGAGAGCCTGGCCACCTCCGTCCCCGGCGTCTTCGCGGTCGGCGACATCCGCGCCGGCTCGATGAAGCGGGTCGCCGCCGCGTCGGGCGAGGGCTCGTCCGTGGTGCCGCTCGTGCACGCCTGGTTGTCGGTGCCGGAGTAGGCGCGTCGCGGCGAGGGGCCAGCCCGGACCTCAGCCCCAGATGCGCTCGGCGTACCCGACGAAGTTGCGGCCCATGAGCTTCTCGATCCTGGCCCAGGAGTGGCCGCGCTGCTCGAGCAGCCGGATCAGCCGGTGGAACTGGTCGACGCCGTGCAGGTCGGGCACGAAGGGCAGCGTGTCCGCACGCTCGCCGGCGGCGCCGACGCCGGCGGCCTGCCGGTGCGCGACGTGGTCGGCCAGGGTGAGCCGGTAGGCGTCCAGGTCGTCGATGCCGGTGACGGTGCCGTCGGTGCCGATGCCGACCGCGTCCTCGCCGCAGACGTCGACGGCGTGCTCGAGGTGCGCGACGACGTCCGCGGCGGTGGCGTGCCCGGACGGGTCGAGGAACGGCATGAAGTAGATGCCGACGAAGCCGCCGCTGTCGGCGACCAGGCGCAGCTCCTCGTCGGTCTTGTTGCGCGGCAGGTCGCACAAGGCCCGGCAGCCGGTGTGGTTGATCGAGATCGGCGCGCGCGAGGCGCGGATCGCGTCGAGGCAGGTCCGCTCGCCGCTGTGGGACAGGTCGACCATCACGCGGGCGTCGTTGAGCGCCGCGACCACCTCCCGACCGAACGGCGTGAGACCGCGGTTGGCGGGGGCCATCGACCCGTCGCCGAGGTGGTTGGCCTGGTTGTAGGTGAGCTGGATGACCCGGACGCCGAGCCGCTGGAACTCGGCGACCCGGCCGAGGTCGTCGCCGACAGCAACGGCGTTCTGGAAGCCGTAGATCACGCCGACCTTGCCGTCGGCGCGGGCGCGGTCGATGTCGCCGGCCGTCAGCACCTTCGTCAGGTCGGCCGAGTGCTCGGCCAGGAGCAGGTCCCAGACCTCGATCTCGTGCAGGGTGTGGGCGTAGGGCTCCATCTCGCCCATCGTGTAGCCGAGGGTGATGTTGACCGCGGTGAGTCCGGAGGCGTGGGCGTCGGCCAGGGTGCGGGCGTCGATGGTCAGCTGGTCGCTGCTGGGGTTGAGCTGGCTGGCCGCCGCGAGCGACTGCTCGGCGTTCGGGTTGTCGAGGATCCCGAGCGCGTTCACGATCGTGAGGTCCCGAGTGCTCACCGGACCTCCTCCGTGAAGTCGGCGCGTGCGTAGCGGGCTGCCGCGCTTGACCGTGCACCAGATGGTGGCGAGGTTGCGGAGGTCGGCGAGCGGGTCCTCGTCGAGGACCACGAAGCTGGCCAGCTTGCCGGCCTCGACCGTGCCCATCCGGTCCTCGGCGCCGGCGCTGCGCGCGCCGACCTGGGTGGCCGCGCGCAGCACGTCGGCCGGCCGGCATGCCGCACCGCTCGTGGAGGAAGTAGAGCTCGTCGTGCAGCGTCGGGAAGGGCGCGTCCGGCAGCGCCTCGTTGTCGCTGCCCGGGCAGATCGGCACACCGGCGGCGAAGGCGCGGGCCGTCAGCTCCGCCGCGAGTACGGCGTTGCCCCGCGCCCGCACGATCGCGTCGGCGTCGGCCCCGTCGAGGACCTCGTGGCTCTCCCACATGCTCGCGGTGACGTCGAGGATCGTGCCCCGCTCGACCATGGCCGCGAGCACGTCGGCGATGCGTGGGTCGTCCGGATCCGACGCTCGTGGGATCGATCGGCGCCTTGCTCTTGTACGTCGCGGCCGCGTCGGCCCGGGTCTGCCAGGCCAGGAGCGACACGTGCGACACCACGTCGGCCCCGGCCCTCACCACGTCGAGGGGCAGCGCGGGGAACACCGACAGGTGGGCCCAGACCGGGATCCCCTGCCGGTGGGCCTCGGTCACGATCGCCGCGACCAGGTCGGTGGACAGGTCGGCGTAGACCTTGATCGCGGTGGCGTGGGTGCCCCGGGCGAGCGCCGTGGCGATGACGAGGTCGGTCTCGTCGGTGATCGCCTGCATCCAGGGCACCTGGCCCGGCGTCTCCCCCTGGGAGACCTGCCAGGTGCGCGGGTCGTCGAAGAAGCCCGGCCCGGCCATCAGGGCGGCGTAGTGGATGTCGGGGCCGGGGATCTCACCGACCAGGCAGGCACGGGCGAGGTCGCCGACCTGCCGGAGGTCGTCGGCCATGTCCCGGATCGCCGTCACCCCTCCGTAGACCATCTGGCGCAGCCACGCCTCCGCCTTGACGCGGTCCGGCGGAGTGGCGAGGTGCTGGTGGGCGTCGACCAGGCCCGGGATGACGAACCGGCCGGCGAGGTCGACGACCTCGGCGCCCTCGGGAACGGCGAGCCGTGCGGTCTCGACCACGTCGACGATGCGGGCCTCGTCGACCACGAGCGACATGCCGACGGAGGGGGCCGCTCCCGTCCCGTCGAAGATCGTCGCGTCGCGGTAGACGACCGCCGTCATCGCCACTCCTCGCTTGCCATGTGTCTCACGCTACGGAACACTTGTCACGACGGTAGCAACACGATGGCGAGCCGGTCAAAGCCCGGTCCAGGAGGTGCGATGCCCGGTTCCGCGAGCTCCGCCGTGGACAAGGCCCTCGACCTCCTGGAGGCCATCGCGGACAGCGACCGGCCCCAGCGCCTCAGCGAGCTGGCGGCCCGGGTCGGGCTGCACCGCGCCACCGCCCACCGGATCCTGGTGGACCTGGTGGCGCGCGGTTGGGTGCTGCGTGCCGGCGACCACTACCTGCCCGGGCCGGCTCAGCTGCGGCTGTCCGATGCCGCTGCTCGCAACTCCCTGGCCACCCTCTGCCGACCCACGATGGAGGCGCTGTCCGCCGAGACGGGGCTGATGGTCAACCTCCAGGTGCTCGAGGGGGTCGGGACCCGCGTCGTCGAGGTCGTCCAACCCGAACGGCTGTTGATGATCGCGCACCTGCGCGACGAGCACCTGACCCTCGAGCGCTTCGCCGGACCCGTGGCGATGGTGGCGACGCTCGACGACGAGGCCCGCGTGCCCTACCTGCGAGCGGCGGGCAACACCGTCGCCCTTCGCGACGAGCTCGACCGCACCGCCGCCGACGGCTTCGCCCTGGAGCGGGGACGCCACCAACCGCTCATCGCCTCGCTGAGCCGTGCCGTCCTGTCCCACCGCGGGCTGCCGGTCTGCGCCCTGACCCTCGTCGGCCTCGAGTCCGACCTCGACGACGGGCGGCTCCCCGCCCTCCGGGCCGCGCTGGCTCGCGCGACCACGCGGCTCGCCGAGGTCATCACCCAACGCGTGGGCGACGCCGCATGAGCACGACGAGGTCATCGGTCCTGGTCCTCGACGGCGCCGACACCGCTGCGGCGCTCGACCTGACCGAGGTGCTCGCCGCGGTGCGACTGGCCCTGGTCGAGATCAGCCGCGGCACCGTGTCCGCCCCTCCGCGCATCGCCGCCCGCGCCCCGACCGGGCTGCTGGGCTGCATGCCGGCCCACGTGCCCGGGCTCGGGCTCGCGGCCAAGCTGGTCTCGGTCTTCGACGCCCCCGGCTCCGATGCCGGCGGCGGACACAGCACCCACTTCGGCCTGGTCGCGGTCTTCGACGATCACGACGGCCGACCGCTGGCCATCATGGAGGCCGGCCGCTTGACCGCGATCCGCACGGCCGCCACCGCGACGGTCAGCCTGCAGGCGCTCGCTCCCCACGCTCGGCGCATCGCGATCGTGGGCGCGGGCGTCCAGGCCCGTGCCCAGCTGGAGCTGCTCGCCGCAGTGGCCCCGTCGGCCGACGTCGTCGTCGGCGCCCGTGACCCCGAGGCGGCGCGGGCGCTCGTCGCCGCGTTCCCGGGCGTGCGGAGTGCGTCGATCCGGGATGCCGTCCGCGACGCCGACGCCGTCTTCTGCTGCACCGGCGCCGCCACTCCGGTGATCCGACGCGACTGGCTCGACCCCCGCGCGCACGTCAGCTCCGTCGGCGGCTCCCGAGGTCCCGAGGTCGATGCCGACACCGTCGCGGACGCCACGGTGTACGTCGAGTGGTCGGGCGCCGCCGACCAGCCGCCTCCGGCCGGTTCGCACGAGCTGCAAGGGGTCGACGCCGATCGGGTCCACCTCCTCGGGACCGTCGTCGAGGCGGGTAGCCCACCCGAGCGCACCGGCCTCACCCTCTTCAAGTCGACCGGGCACGCCGCTCTCGACGTCGCGGCCGCCTCGGTCGTCCACCGTCTCGCCCGCGAGCGGGGACTCGGCCGCGAGCTGGCGTTCTGATCGAGCAGGACCGCGTCAGCGCGGGACGGTGCGGCCGGCCAGGGCCATCAGCCGTTCGGTGTCGGTGGCGTCGCCCGGTGCCTCGGTCGGCGGCTTGACCAGCCCCAGCTCGACGGCGTGCTCGGTGCAGGTGAGCGCCACGACGTCCGCCATCGCGGGGATCGTCTCGGCCGGGAACTCGATCGCCCGACCCAGGCTCGCCGACAGGTCCCAGGCATGGGCGGCGGCGTCGATGATGGCGAAGTCCACGACGACCGCGCCGGGGAGGACCCCGAACGGCGTCTGGTGCTGCGCGGTCATCACCCCCTCGGTGTGCCACAGCCGCAGCACCTCCGCGGTGACCTCGTCGGCGATCGGCGCCAGGTCGCCGTCGTACGGCACGGCGGCCATCGACTCGTCCAGGTCCATCAGCGGTCGACCCGTGACGCAGCCCGCCCAGAACAGCTGGTTCTTCAGGACGTGGCTGGCGAGGCGGCGCACGGTCCAGGGCGGGCAGTTGGTGGCCACGTCCATCTCGGCTTCGTCGAGCCCGCGCGACACCCGGTGCAGCTCGTCCTCGGCCAGCTCCAGCAACGTCAGGTGGTCCATGGCGGGCGTCCTCTCAGGTCGGTTGGCCGATTCAACCAGGGCCGGCGCGGCGCCACGACTGACGCGGTGAGCCAGGAGGCAGGCGCGGCAACCTGCCGCGCGCCACCACCACCCTCGTCGGGCGGGCCCGGGTGCTGACCGAGGTGGCTTCGACTGGTCCGCTCCCGACCGCTGGTCACCCTCACCGGCGTCGGCGGTGTCGGCAAGACGCGCCTGGCCCTGGCGGTCGGCGCGGACGCTCGCCGAGGACTTCCCGGACGGCGTCTGGCTGGTCGAGCTGGCGCCGGTGGACGACCCCGACGCGGTGCCCGACGCGATCGCCACGGTCCTGGGCATCGCCCCGCAGGGCGGCGCCCGGATCATCGACACGGTGGCCGACGCGGTGGCCGGCCGCCGGATGCTCCTCGTGGTCGACAACTGCGAGCACGTGCTCACCGCGGCCGCGGAGGCGATCGGCGACGATCCTGACCCGCTCCGACGCTCCCCGGGTCCTGGCGACGTCGCGGGAGCACCTGCGCGCACCGGGCGAGGCGGTCGTGTCGGTGGCCCCCCTGACCGTGGACGGGGGTGACCTCCGACGCGGTGACCTTGTTCGTGGAGCGGGCCGCGCGCGGCTCGGCCCGGCTTCGGCATCTTCGACGAGCAGACGGCGGACGCGGTGATCGAGATCTGCCGCACCCTCGACGGGCTGCCCCTGGGCATCGAGCTGGCGGCGGCGCGGATGGCGGCGATGAGCGCGGTCGAGGTGCGGGAGCGGCTGGGCGACCGGTTCCGGCTGCTCACCGGACCCGAGACTCGGGCCGGACCGCCAGGCGACGCTGCGAGCACGCGGTGGCCTGGTCCTACGACCTGTTGGACGAGGACGAGCGCGAGACCCTGCGCACGGCGTCGGTGTTCGCGGGCGGCTTCGACCTGCCGGCGCTGTGCGCCGTCGCCGAGGTGGACGACGACATCGAGGTGCTGCGGCTCCTGGACTCGCTGGTGCGCAAGTCCCTGGTCATCGCCCACCACGGCTCCGCGCGCACCCGGTACAGCCTCTTCGAGACGATCCGCACCTTCGCCGACGAGCGGCTGGCGGAGGTCGGCGAGCGCGAGCAGGCCCGCGACCGCCACGCGACGTACCTCGCCGGCGAGGCGGTCCGGCGGTGGGAGCACTGGAACGGGCCCGAGTGGCGCACCCAGGTCGACTGGGTGCAGACCGAGCTGGCGAACCTCCGGTCGGCCTACCGGTGGAGCCTGGACCGCGGTCACCTCGACGTGGCCACCGACGTCGCCGCGCACGCCGCGCTGATGGGGTTCTCGGTGGAGCTGTTCGAGACCATCGGCTGGGCCGAGGCCGTGCTCGAGGCGGCGACCGAGGCCGACGTACGGCGTCTCCCCCGGCTGTACGCCGCGGCGGGCTACGCCTGCTTCGTCGGGCGGGCCGAGGTCGCGACGGCGCACGCCCACCGGGCCACCGAGCTGGAGGGCCGACCGGGCTACGAGTCCTGCGAGCCGGGTTACGCGACGTTCATCGAGGCGCTCGGACAGGTCTACTGCGGGCAACCTGGAGCGCTACGTCGAGCTGACCCGGCCAGGTCGCGGCGCTGCCGGGCCGGGGTCGGGCCTACGGCATCGCCGCGTACGTCGACGGGCTGCAGTCCGCCGGGCGGGTCGAGGAGGCGCTGGAGCTGCGCGAGCCGGCGATCGCGGCGGCGCGCGAGCTGGGCAACCCCTACTGGCTGGTCTACACGCTGTGGATCGTCGGGCTGGCCTGGTCGAAGGACGGACCCGCAGCGCGCCCTGGAGACCTGGGACGTGGGCCTGGCGGTAGCTCGACGAGCACGGCGTCCGGTTCTTCGAGGGCTTCCTGGCGCGCGACGCCGCGCTGCTGCACACCTCGGACGGCCAGCTGGAGACGGCGCTGCACGCTGTTCGCCACGTCGATCGAGGCCTTCCTGCGCTCCGGCGCGGTGGCCCAGCTGATCATCTCGCTGGCCAGCCTGCCCGCGCTCTTCGAGCGGCTCGACCGTCCGGGCGTCGCCCGCACCCTGCTCGGCGCGATGGCCCGCGAGGAGGCGAGCTTCCACCACGTGCCCGGCCTCGGCGACCTCGGCGACCGGCTCCGGACGCAGCTCGGCGAGGAGGCGTGCGGAGCGGTTCGCCTCGGCCGGCGCCGCGATGGACGTCCGCGACGCCGCGGCGTACGCCCTGCACCAGATCGACCTCGCCCGCCGGGCGCTGACCATGGCCGGCCGGCCGCGGAGCCGCCGGCCTGACGGCTCGCGAGACGCAGGTGCTGCGGCTGATCGCCGACGGGCGTCGACCACCCGGGAGATCTCCGAGCGGCTGTTCATCTCGGCGAAGACCGCCGACAACCACATCCAGCACATCTACACCAAGCTCGGCGTCACCAACCGAGCCGCGGCCACCCGGTGGGCCGTCGACCATGACGTCCGTCGAGGCCGGCGGCGGCTGGCCGCGCCGCAGATGGGGACCCGAAATGAGGGGAATCTCCTCATGTGGCGAGGCCGGTCGACGGCCCAGGATTCCGGTCAAGCCAGCCAGCAGGCTCGGGAGCCCCGGGATCCGAGCGGATCCCCATCACGGAGGAGACGACATGATCCTGGCAACGACGAAGGTGAAGGACCTCGACCACTTCCTCGAGGTGTTCGGCACCAAGGGCGCCGACAAGCGCGGATCGCACGGCTCGCAGGGCGCCACGGTCTACCGCGACCCGATCGAGGAGGACCGGGTGTGGGCGGTCTTCGACTGGGACGAGGACGGCTGGACCGGCGTTCGCCACGGACCCCGAGACCCCCGGCATCATGCAGGAGGCCGGTCACCTGGGTCGGCCGTCCCTGGGCCAGTACCTCGGCAGCTTCAACGCCTGACGTTCCCGGCACGCCGCGAGACCCCGTGCACACCACGGGGTCTCTCGGCGTGCGGCAGGCGCCGGCGACTCTCTGGCGGGGCGGCGGCCGGAGTGCGATCGTGGGACGGAGCCCCGGCGACCAGCCGGTCAGGAGGTGGCCATGGCAGCCGACGACGAGGAGCTCGCGGGCTGGCAGCAGTGGAACGATCCCGTCATCGCCCAGTTCCGTGAGCATGCCGGGGAAGTCACGAGCGGCTACTACGAGGGCGTCCCTCTCATCCTCCTGCACACCGTCGGCGCCAGGAGCGGCGAGGAGCGCGTCCATCCCCTCACGTACGACGTCGACGGCGACCGGCTGTTCGTGGTGGCCTCCCGGGGCGGCGACGACCGCAACCCGGACTGGTTCCACAACGTGGTGGCAAACCCGGAGGTCGTCGTCGAGCGGGGTCCGGATAGGTTCGCGATGCGCGCCACCGTGGCGGACGAGCCCGAGCGGACCCGCTTGTTCGAACAGCGCGCCGCCTGGCGGCCGGTGTTCCGGGAGTACGAAGCGAAGACCGAACGCGTGATCCCCGTCGTGGTGCTGACGCCCGTCGCGACCCCAGAGGCCTGACCGGCCGGCGGCCAGCTCGAGCGTCCCAGGCACGGATGAACTCTTCTCATTCGAACACATGTTCGATAGAATGAGATCGTGTTCCCGCTTCCCGAGCCGGCCGGCCAGCATCCCCGAGACATCTCGGGGCTCGATGCCGCGGCGACCCTGATGCTGGCCGAGCAGGTGCTGCTACGTCGGCGGCGCGCCGAGCTGGACGACCTGCGGCTGGCCTCGCACTGGGCCGCACTGCACTCGAGCGACCCACGCCGGCACAGCGATGGACGGCGGGCGTGGTCGGAGGACCGGCTCGTGGAGGTCGGAGGCGAGGGCACGCCGCGGGTGCGCGAGTTCTGCCTCGCCGAGCTGGCGATGGTGCGCCAGGTCCATCCGATGGCCGGGCGGGCCCTGGTCGCCGACGCGCTCGACCTCCAGCACCGACTGCCACTCGACGTGGGCAGCAGGGTGACATCGCTCGCGGCCGAGCCGTGGGTGGCGCGCAAGGTCGCGTCGATGACGCGCGCAAGATCCCCCTGGCGGCCGTCGACGCTCGTCGACCGGGCGGTCGCCGCCATCATCGGCACCGAGTCCCCGTCACGCGTGCTCGCGGTGACCCAGGCCAAGATCATGGAGGCAGACCCCGCGGCCCAGCCGCCGAGCGTCGAGGCCGAGCGCCGCCGTCGATACGTCACCTGGTCCCGCGCTCGACGAGCACGGCCTGCGTCACCTCATCGCCCGCGTCACGGCAGGCGACGCCCACTGGGTCGAGACGTGATGCCTCGACCGCGTCGCCGACCTGGTCGCCCCCGACCACCCGGCCGACGCCCCGCGCGACGAGCTTCGCTCCATCGCGCTGGGCTGGTTGGCGCGTCCGGCCGACTTGCTGACGCTCCTCTCACGCGGGCAGCGACGGTCGGGTCACGCCGGCCGACGTCGAGCGGTTGCGTCCGAAGGTCGTCCTCCACGTCCACCTCCACGAGGCAGTCCTCGCCGGTCTGGTCGCCGGGGTCGCCCGCGTCGAAGGACTCGGCCCCGTCGCCCTGGACCGGCTCCGCGACCTCCTCGGCCACGCCGCATCACCGTCAAGCCCGTCCGCGACCTCGCCGACCGGGTCCGACTCTCGTGCTACGAACACCCCGCCGGACCTCAAGGAACGCGTCCACCTCATCACCGGCGGCGACCGGTTCCCCTATGCCGGCGGCGACGGCAGTCGGCGCCGACTACGACCACCCCACCGCCTATCAGCGCCACGGCCCACCCGGCCAGACCGGCACCCACAACTCCGCCCCCCTGGGTCGACGACATCATCGGTGGAAGACCCACGCCGGCTACACCAGCCGGCAGTGCGGCGACGGCCGCTACGTCTGGCGCACGCCCCACGGCCGCTACTTCCTGGTCGACCACGCGGGCACCCGTCCCCTCGACCCCGTCCACGGCCGCGATGATCTACGAGGCCCCGCCCGGGCGTGGACATCTACGTTCCACAAATCCGGCTGGAGCAACCCCTGGCGTAGGACCCTGTCAGAGCTCGCGACGCCAGGGCGGGTCGGCGCCCGGACGCGACACGGTGACGGCGGCGGCCCGGGTGGCGAAGTCGAGGACGCCCTCGACCTCGTCGCGGGTCACGGCGCGCAACGGCGCGACGCCGCCGCCGAGCAGGCCCGCGGGCGCCGAGCTCGTCGAGCATCGCGGCGCCGAAGGTGTCGCCGGCGCCGATGGTGTCGGCGACCCGCACGGACACCCCGGGCGCGGCGACGGCGAGCCCGTCGGCGTACCAGACCGCGCCGTCGGCCCCGCGCGTGACGACGACCGCGGCCGGGCCGAGGGCGAGCAGCCGCTCGGCCGCGGCCGCCTCGGAGTCGCCGGGGTACAACGCCTCGAGGTCCTCGTCGGACGCCTTGACGATGTCGGTGAGGCGCCACGGTCGCCTCGACGGTCGCCGCGATCGGCGGGCCCGACGCCGGTGACGCTGGGCCGCATGTTGATGTCGTAGGAGGTGGTGCTGGTCGGCCGCAGCCGGGCCATCAGCGCCCGTACGTCGTCGCAACCGGGCGTCAGCACCGCGCCGAGCGAGCAGGCGTGCAGGGCCAGCGGCTGGTACGGTGATCTCGACCGGGCCGATCCGCCAGTCGATGTCGAAGGTGTAGCGGGCCGAGCCGTCGGGCTGCAGGGTCGCCAGCGCCGAGGAGGTGCGCGGCACGACGTGCGGGTCGGTGGCGAGCCGGACGCCCGAGGCCGCCAGGTGCGTCGGCGATCAGGCGGCCGTGCTCGTCGTCGGCGAAGCTGGTGACGAACCCCCGTCCCTCGACCCAGCCGGGCCAGCGCGACGGCGACGTTGGCGGCGCTGCCGCCCGGGAACATCTCGGTCGAGCCGTCGTCGCGACGGACGATGTCGACGAGGGACTCCCCCACCACCAGCACGCCGTCGCTCATGCGCCTGTGTCTAGCCGGATGCCGGGTGCGACGCCAGCCAGGCGTCGTCCGGTGGCACCATGTGCCCATGAGCGGGGAGCAGCGTCGCGACCGGCGCTCGGACGCGGTTCCAGCCGAGCTCGCGCGTCTCGGTCGGCCCTGGTCGCCGGCGCTGGCCGTCGTGCACCTGGTGATGGCGTACTCCGTCACCACCCTGCCCGACGCCGTGTTCGACCTGGTCAACCGCTCGCCGGCAGGAGCTCGGCGGCCCGCCTGGTCGTGGACCTGATCCCCCTGTCCCGCTGGCCCTCGTGGTGTTCTTCTGGGCCCGGACCCGCTCCCTCGGCTGGACCGCCATGTCCGTCGTGGCGTGCCTGGGGCTGGCGACCTACCTGCGCGTGGTGGTCGTCCGGACGCTGCTCGACGACGGCCGCCTGCAGGCGGCCCTGAACTTCGTGGACGCGTCGACGTGGGTGATCACCGTGCTGCTGCCCGTCGGCGCCGCGCTGGCCTGGGGCATCGCTCGGCGCCGCGGCGGTGGCTGGTGGCCCGGACTGGTCGTGGCCGGCCTCGTCGCCTTGCTCTTCCGGCTGATCGACCTCGACGCCGTTCGTCGACGACGTCGCGGTGCGGGCGATGTACCTCGCGCTCGTCCTACCACGTCGTCCCCGCCGTGCTGGCCGGCCTGGCCTGCTGGGCGCTCGAGGTCAGGCACCGGGACGCATGAGGCTCGACCCCGTCGACCCGCACGGCGACGAGCCGCCCTTCGAGCAGCTCCGTCGCCAGATCGCGGCGCAGGTCGGCGTCCGGTGAGCTGCCCGCGGGCACCCGGCTGCCGACCGTTCGCGCGCTGGCGGCCGAGGTCGGGCTCGCGGTCAACACCGTCGCCCGGGTCTACCGCGAGCTCGAGACCGACGGCGTCGTGGTCACCGAGGGCCGCCGGGGCACCTTCGTCAGCCCCAGCGCCGCCGCCGCCGGGACCGACGTGCGGGATGCCGCGGCGGCGTACGTCGACGCCGTCCGCCGCGCGGGGCTCGGCGTCGCCGAGGCGCAACGACTGGTCCAGGAGCACTGGCCTCAGCGACGGCACTGGGCCCGCCACCCCGGAGGGGTGACGGGCCCAGGACGCGAACCGGAGTGGTCAGCCGGCCTTGACGAAGCCGGCGTTCTCCGCGGCCTCCTCGGTCCGGAACCAGACCTCGGCGATGGTCTGGTCGTACCACTGGGAGTCCGGCGTGTGGTACTTGCCGGAGTCCTTGTTGCCCTTGATCGTGAACTCCTCGGACGGAGCCGCACCGTCCTCGAGCGCCACGGCGACGTCGTCGCCGAACTCGAGGTCGGCGAACTTCGCGACCGAGGTCTCCTCGCGGCCTCGGCCACGGTCTCCTCGGCCGTCGCTCGACGTCGTCGTCGTCCTCGGTGACGCTCGCCCGGAGCTCCTCGGCCTGCGGGGCCGGGCGTCGGCGGTCGTCTTCTTGGCCGCCGTCTTCTTCGCGGCCGGCTCGTAGGCCTCCTGCACCAGCTCGATCACGGCCATCGGGGCGTTGTCGCCCTTGCGGGGGCCGATCTTGGTGATCCGGGTGTAGCCGCCGGGACGCTCGGCCATCTGCGGCGCGATCTCGGTGAACAGCACGTGCACGACCGTCTTGTTGGTGATGGTCTGAGGACCTGACGACGGTTGTGCAGGTCGCCGCGCTTGGCCTTGGTGATCAGCTTCTCCGCGACCGGGCGCAGCGTGCGCGCCTGGGCCTCGGTGGTGGTGATCTGGCCGTGCTCGAACAGCGCCGTCGCCAGGTTGGCGAGGATGTGCCGCTGGTGCGCGGCGCTGCCGCCGAGGCGGGGACCCTTCTTGGGCGTAGGCATCTTCGTCTCACTCGTTCTCTCGGGCCGTGTCAGGTACCCGGGTAGATGGAACGCGGTCGGTCGAGCCGGTGGGTCAGTACTGCTCGTCCTCGACGAAGGCGTCGTCGTCGTCGTCGCCGTACGCCGCCAGGGCAGCGTGCGGGTCGAAGCCGGGCGCGCTGTCCTTGAGGGACAGGCCCATCTCGACCAGCTTGGCCTTGACCTCGTCGATCGACTTCGCGCCGAAGTTGCGGATGTCGAGCAGGTCCTGCTCCGAGCGCGAGATGAGCTCACCCACGGTGTGGATGCCCTCGCGCTTGAGGCAGTTGTAGGAGCGGACCGTGAGCTGCAGGTCCTCGACCGGCAGCGCCAGGTCGGCGGCCAGCTGCTCGTCGACCGGCGACGGGCCGATGTCGATGCCCTCGGCCTCGACGTTGAGCTCGCGGGCCAGCCCGAACAGCTCGACGAGGGTCTTGCCGGCCGAGGCGATCGCGTCGCGGGGACGGATCGACGGCTTGGTCTCGACGTCGATGACGAGCTTGTCGAAGTCGGTGCGCTGCTCGACACGGGTGGCCTCGACCTTGTAGGTCACCTTCAGCACGGGGCTGTAGATCGAGTCGACCGGCATCCGGCCGATCTCGTTGTCGGCGGCCTTGTTCTGGACGGCGGAGACGTAGCCGCGGCCACGCTCGACGACCAGCTCCATCTCCAGCTTGCCCTTGTCGGACAGGGTGGCGATCTTGAGGTCGGGGTTGTGCACCTCGACGCCGGCCGGCGGCGCGATGTCGGCGGCGGTGACGTCACCGGGGCCCGACTTGCGCAGGTACATGGTGACGGGCTCGTCGTGCTCGGAGGAGACGACCAGGTCCTTGAGGTTGAGGATGACCTCGGTGACGTCTTCCTTGACGCCCTCGATGGTCGAGAACTCGTGCAGGACGGTGTCGACCTTGATGCTCGTGACCGAGGCACCAGGGATCGACGACAGGAGGGTACGGCGCAGGGAGTTGCCGAGCGTGTAGCCGAAGCCGGGCTCGAGCGGCTCGATGACGAACCGCGAACGGAACTCGTCGACCGACTCTTCCGACAGGGTGGGGCGCTGTGCGATGAGCACTGTGTTCTTTCCTTTCCGGGTCCGACCGCTATTTGAGGGGCCCGAATATTTGCGGTGGCGACGGCGAGGTGGAGGACGGGACTACTTCTTGGAGTAGTACTCCACGATGAGCTGCTCCTGGACCGGGATGTCGATCTGGGCCCGGACGGGCAGCTGGTGCACGAGGATCCGCATCCGCGTCGGGATGGCCTCGAGCCACGCCGGCACGATGCGCTCGCCGTGGGTCTCGCGAGCCACGATGAACGGCGTCGTCTCGAGCGACTTCTCCTTGACGTCGATGACGTCGTGGGCGGTCACCTGGAACGACGGGATGTTGACCTTGCGGCCGTTGACCATGAAGTGGCCGTGCACGACCAGCTGGCGGGCGTGGCGACGCGTGCGGGCGAAGCCGGCGCGGTAGACGACGTTGTCCAGACGGCACTCGAGCAGCTGGAGCAGGTTGTCGCCGGTCTTGCCGGAACGACGCGAGGCCTCGGTGTAGTAGTTGTGGAACTGCTTCTCGAGGATGCCGTAGGTGTAGCGGGCCTTCTGCTTCTCCCGCAGCTGGAGGAGGTACTCGCTCTCCTTGATGCGGCCGCGGCCGTGCTGGCCGGGCGGGTAGGGACGGCGCTCGTAAGCCGAGTCGCCGCCGACGAGGTCCACGCCGAGACGGCGGGACTTCTTGGTCATGGGGCCGGTGTAACGGGCCATTGCTGATCAGTCTCCTTCGAAGTCTCGGGTGGGCTCAGACGCGCCGGCGCTTGGGCGGGCGGCAGCCGTTGTGCGGGGTCGGGGTGACGTCCTGGATGGTGCCGACCTCGAGGCCGATCGCACCCAGCGACCGGATCGCGGTCTCGCGGCCCGAGCCCGGGCCCTTGACGAAGACGTCGATCTTCTTCATGCCGTGGTCCATCGCCCGACGACCGGCGGCCTCGGCGGCCATCTGCGCGGCGAACGGCGTGGACTTGCGCGAGCCCTTGAAGCCGACGGTGCCGGCCGAGGCCCACGAGATCACCGCGCCCGAGGGGTCGGTGATGGTGACGATGGTGTTGTTGAACGTGCTCTTGATGTGGGCCTCGCCCACGGCGACGTTCTTCTTCTCCTTGCGGCGCACCTTCTTGGCGCCGGCCTGACGGCTCTTGGGAGGCATACGGTTCCTTACTCCTACGAAGGTAGCTGGTCGAAGTCGGTGGTCGAGGTGCGGCCGCGAGCGACCCGAGGACGGACTTACTTGGCCTTCTTCTTGCCGGCGACGGTGCGCTTGGGACCCTTGCGGGTGCGCGCGTTGGTCTTGGTGCGCTGACCGCGGACCGGGAGGCCCTGACGGTGGCGGCGACCCTGGTAGCTGCCGATCTCGATCTTGCGACGGATGTCGGCCTGGACCTCGCGACGGAGGTCACCCTCGATCTTGAAGTTCGACTCGATCTCGTCGCGGAGCTTGACCAGCTCCTCGTCGCCGAGCTGGTGGACGCGGAGGTCCGGGCTGACGCCGGTGGCCTTCAGCACCTGCTGGGCGCGGGTACGGCCGATGCCGAAGATGTAGGTGAGTGCGACCTCGATGCGCTTGTCGCGCGGAAGGTCGACACCAACGAGGCGTGCCATGTGGTGGCCTTTCGGTTTTCGCGGTGGTGTCTGGTCGTGTCGCGTCCCCTGCCCGCCTCGGGCTGGGGCTCCGGCCACTGCTCCGGAGGTGTTTCGCCGGGCTCTGCGACCCGGCTAAGCGATCACGTTGTGGGTGTGTTCGGTGTGCTAGTTCGTCGAGCCGGACTCGTCGGTAGCGGCGATGCTCAGCCCTGACGCTGCTTGTGACGCGGGTTCTCGCAGATCACCATGACGCGGCCGTGGCGACGGATCACCTTGCACTTGTCACAGATCTTCTTGACGCTGGGGTTGACCTTCACTGGTGGAGGTCCTCTCAGTTCGGCTTCGGACTACTTGTAGCGGTAGACGATCCGACCCCGGGTGAGGTCGTAGGGCGACAGCTCCACCACCACGCGGTCCTCGGGGAGGATCCGGATGTAGTGCTGGCGCATCTTGCCGCTGATGTGGGCGAGAACCTTGTGCCCGTTGCTCAGCTCCACACGGAACATCGCATTGGGAGGGCCTCCACGACGGTGCCCTCGATCTCGATCACGCCTTCCTTCTTCGGCATGTCCTCCGCAATCTGTTGGGGTGTGTTCGGTCTCGTCTTACCGGTCGGTCCGGGAACCTCCCACCGATGCGGCGTGGGTGGACCTCGTGCGACGGTGCTGCGTCCACCTCATCCGGGGCGCACGCCGGACTCCTTCGAAGAGAGGGTCGGAGGCCGCTGCGGACAGCCGCGAGGCAGGAGGAAGCACGACCCACGTTGGGCCGACACGCCAGTCTAGCCCTGGCCCTCCCAGGATCCAATTCGGCCAGCGTGCCCCCGCCCGGTCGCTGCCGCGGTCACGCCTGGGCGCGGAAGGTGGTCAGGTTCAGCGCGGCCCGGAACCGCTGGAACCGGCTCGCCGCGGCCGACATCGCCTCGCGCTCGGCGTCGACGTCGTGCCAGTAGGCCTCCGCGTCCCGCGGACGCGGCAGCCGGGGGCCGAAGACGTGGCTGTCGGCCGCGACGGCCAGCGTCCGGGCGCCCGGGCTGACGACCTCCCGGGACTGCTCGCGCCGGGTCACGCCGGCTGCCGATCGGCACCTGTTGCCCGAGGTCGCGGGCGTGGTCGACGAGCTCGCGCCAGCCGCCCGACGAACCGGGCGGAGACCTGCGGCGCGGGTCCGGCGGCGGCGCCGGCGCAGCAGCTTGGCCATCACGACCGAGGACAGCACGATCGTGATCGCGAGGAGCGGGACGCCGACGTACATCGACGGCCCGCTCCACCCACTGAGCCACCGGGCCGGCGGCGTCCTCCTGCGCGGTCTGCGTCGCGGTCGCCTTGTTCTTGCGCACCTGCATGTCGGCGTCGTTCTGCTCGCCGGCGGTCGACGGCGGCGGGATCGGCGCCGGGGGCGGCACGACGGTGCCGCTCATCGGTCTGCTGCTGGGCGACCTGCTGCTTCGCCGGCTTGTCCTTGTCCATGAACAGGTCGGTCGCCAGCGTCGTCCAGGACCCGTCCGCGACCTGCACCTCGACCCAGGCGTGCACGTCGGCACCGGTGACGACCCCGCCGTCGGGGACGACCGCGCCGAACACGACCCGGGCCGGCACGCCGATCCGGTTGGCCAGCAGCGCCATCCACGCGGCGTACTGCTCGTCGTTGCCGACCACGAAGGGCGTGTTCACCCCGCCGGTGTCGTCGGTGAGCCGGAACCGGTTGTGGCCGGCGTGGTAGATCTTCTCGCTCCGCCACGACGCCGTCGGAGTACTTGCCCTCGGACTTCAGGTGCCGCGCGATCGCGAAGACGCGGCGCATCGGCTGGCTCTCGCCCTCGGACCACTGGACGGCCTGCGTGTCCAGGAAGCCGCGCCGCGTCGGCGGCCTCGCCGACGTTGCCCGACGGCACCGTCTCGGGGGTGAGCGCGTCCGTCGGGCTGCACGGCGGTGAACGTGTAGACGTCGCCGGGCTGCAGTCCCTCCGGCACCACGCCGGAGGAGGTGGCCAGGTTGTAGCGGAAGGACTCGCGAGAGCCGTTGCCGGTCGGCGCGAGTCGAAGTGCAGGGTCTGCAGCGCGCCGACCGTGGGCAGCCAGACCCCGCTCCAGCCCGGGCCCGATGGTGACCCGGGCGTCGACCGACTTGCCGCGCGACGGGGTTGTCGATGACGCGACGAGACCCGCTGGTAGGTGTCGTCGGCTGGCGCCCGGGCTGGGCGTCGTTGCTGGCCCCCCAGACCACGCCGTCGTAGCGGTCCAGCACGGCGAGCCGGACCCGGCTGCCGGCGGGCACGCCCTCGATCGAGAACAGCGTCGGTGTCGTAGAGGTTCTGCGGGTAGCTTCGCACCGTCCGGCGGCTTGACGTACCTGCGGAACGACGCCAGCGGGGAGGGGTACTGCCCGACGTCGAACGGCGGGTCGACGTAGGTGCGCAGGACCACCCGGTCCGCGTCGCCGCCGAGCGCCCAGGTGCCGACGGGCAGGGCCAGCAGCCCGGCCACGCGCGACCAGCGCGGCGCCGGCGCCCAGCCGGGCGAGCTTGCCCTGGGCGCTGCGCACGGGCGCGGCGTCGCGGGCGAAGCGCAGGCCGAGCCAGGCCAGGGCGAGCACGGCGAACGCCACGCCCTGGAGCCACAGCGAGTGCGGCCGGGTCACGCCGAGCAGGATCACCAGCGCCGAGCAGGGCCAGCGGCGGCAGCAGCGGCAGCGACGGCGACGAGCACCGTACGGCGGCTGCGCACCAGCGATCAGCGACGGCGCCGAGCAGCCCGGTCGACCAGGCCGAGCACGCCACGGCAGGACCAGCAGCCGGGACTCGCCGTCGACCGGCGGCAGGGTGGTGAGCAGGTCCTTCCAGCCGAAGAGCGCCTCGTCGACGAGGAGCCGCCAGCTCTCCGGGGTCGGGCAGGCCGAGGCCTGCTGCCGCAGGGCCAGGACGCGGGCCGAGCAGGAAGAACCAGGCGACCACGACGCGACCGCGGCGACCACGCTCGGCCAGCGCAGCATCACGCGCCACCGCGACCGTGCGTCGAGCACGGCGAGCAGCGCGCCGAGCATGCCGATCCACCAGAACTCGCGCCTCGGTGTACGTCGAGCCGAGCCCGAGCCAGCGCGACGCCGATCAGGGCCAGCAGGAACGCGGCGTCGATCCCGACGGTGCGCGCCTGGCTGAGGGTCAGCCTGCGGAGGTACCTCATCCCGGCCCTCATCGTTGGGACCACCGGAGCAGGGCGCCGAGGTCGGCCTTGTCGGCGATCTGCACGACGACCAGGCCCCCGGTCTCGGTGACCCGGCTCGAGCCGCGACGGGTCGACGATCAGGGCGTAGCGGCGTACCTCCGGCGGGAAGGCCGCGACCGCCCGCTGGAAGTTCTCGAAGTCCGTGGCCGCCCCGCCGACCAGGAACAGCAGGCTGGTGTCGGGCGACACCACGGCCGCCCGGTGCGCCGACGCGACCAGGCCGAGGTGCCCGGGCTCGGCCCGGCAGACGGAGTCGAGGGCCAGGTGGCCGGTGACGCCGGAGGAGGCGCTGGCGCCGCAGACGAACGAGGTGTCGAACTCGTCGAGGGTCGCGCGCACGATGATCGACGCGGCGACCGACATCGCGGTCTCGAAGTCGTCGGGCGTCGGTCCACACCGCAGGCGTGTCGTCGACGACGAGGGTGACGTGGCTGCGGCGGGTGTCGAGGTACTGGCGGACGAGCAGCCGGGTGTCGTCGGCGACGGCCATCGCCTTGGCCGAGGACCGCCAGTGCACGTGCCGCAGGTCGTCGCCCGGGACGTACTCGCGCAGCGCGTGGAACGCCAGGTCGCTCTGGGAGACCGCGTCGGTGGAGACGCCCTCGAGGTCGCGCAGCAGGCCGGCGCCGAGGGAGTCCATCGGCACCATCGGCGGCCGCACCAGGATCTCGGTGACGTCGGTCCACGCGACGTCGCGGGACAGCAGCGCCAGCGGGTCGCCGCGTCGCGTGGTGGCCGGGCCGACCGGGATCACGCCGCGGCGCTCGGTGCGGATCGTGAAGGTCTCCTCGTGCGTCTCGTCGGGCCGGAGCCGCGGGACGGCGTAGCGGTGCACGATCGAGCCCACGGGAAGCTCGAGCGTGGTGGGCAGCAGCCCGTGGGAGGCGATGTTGCGGACCCGGACCCCGGCCGCGACCGAGCCACCGGCGATCACCCGCTCGGGCTGGAGGACCACGTCGACCTGCACCCGCGTGCGGCCCACCAGGAAGGGCGTCGCGAGCAGGAAAACCAGCAGGCAGGCGGCGGCCAGCACGGCCAGCTCGAGCCATCCGGTGGTGGCCGCGGCGAAGCCCAGCACGCACCCGGCGCCGAGCACGGTCCACCCCAGGGGGTTGACGATGCCCAACCCCTGGCGCAGGTGCACCACCGCGGATCTCATGGTCGGGTCGACTCCTCAGGCCACGCGGTCGGTGGGCGGGGAGACGTTGTCGAGGAGGCGGCCGATCACGTTCTCGATGGTGACGCCGCTGAACTGGGCCTCGGCGTCGAGCAGCAGCCGGTGGCAGAGCACCGGCTCGGCGAGCTCCTTGACGTCGTCGGGCAGCACGTGGTCGCGACCGTCGGCGGCGGCCCAGGTCTTGGCCACCCGGACCAGCGCCAGGCACCCGCGGGCGGAGAGACCCAGCCGGACGTGCGGCTGGCGGCGCGACTCCTCGGCGAGCTCGGCGACGTAGGTGAGCACGGCCGGGTCGACGTACACGTCGTCCGCCAGCCCGCTCATCTGCCCGATGGCGGCCGAGGTGATGACCGGCGAGACCAGCGCGGCGCGGTCGCGGACCTTGGCGTTGACCAGCAGCTCCACGGTCGCGGCCCGGTCGGGGTAGCCGACGGCGGTCTTCATCAGGAAGCGGTCGAGCTGGGCCTCGGGCAGCCGGTAGGTGCCGGCCTGCTCGATGGGGTTCTGGGTCGCGATCACCAGGAACGGCCGGCCGACGGCGTGGGCGATGCCGTCGACGGTGACGCGGTTCTCCTCCATCACCTCCAGCAGGGCGGACTGGGTCTTGGGCGAGGCGCGGTTGATCTCGTCGGCGAGCACGATGGTGTGGAAGATCGGCCCCTGGTGGAACTCGAAGCTGCCCTTGTGCTGGTCGTAGATCGTCACCCCGGTCACGTCGGACGGGAGCAGGTCGGGCGTGAACTGGATGCGGGCGTGGCTGCCCTGGACGGTGTTGGCCAGCGCGCGCGCCAGCATCGTCTTGCCGGTGCCGGGGTAGTCCTCGAGCAGGATGTGACCCTCGGAGAGCAGGCAGGTCAGCGCGAGCCGGACGACCCGGCGCTTGCCGAGCACGGCCTGCTCCATGTTGTCGGTCAGCTGGTCGAAGGTCTGCTTGAACCAGGCGGCCTGCTGCTGGGAGATCGTCACGCTGCTCCTCGTGAGGGTGGGGTGGGGGGTTACCAGGTGAGCGGTGGGGAGTCGGCCTTCTGGAAGATCGACTCACACACGGCCGTGACCGTGCCCCCCGGCTGGCCGAAGGAATAGGAGGTGTCCACGCTCGCGTCACGGCTGAAAGGGTTCTCCGGCAGGGAATCGCCGTTGATCTCGCAGAAGACACCGTCTCCCGGGCCGCCCGTCCAGTTGCTGAACTGGATGTGCACGAAGGCGCAGGAGGCGTCCGTACAGGCCCGGCCCGGCGGGCCACTCGCGTTGCATGGTTGGAGGCCCGCCGCCGGGTCGTCGTTGCAGGCGGCCCCCTTGGACAGCACCACGGTCGGCGGCGGAGGGGGCTCCGTGGTGGCCGAGCTGCCGTTGGAGACGGGCCCACGGTCCGGGGACGCATCGGAGAGCTCGACCGTCACGGACTCGGTGGTCGAGTAATCGAGCTCGCGGACGGCCGTGGTGACGGTCGAGACCCCCACCGGGACCTGGAAGGTCTCGTCCCGGCCCTGGTCGCTGGTCACGTGCACGGTCGCGGCGTCCCCGTTGCTGTCCACCTGGATCGTCCAGGAGATCTGCCGGACGTTGACGTTGGCGGAGATGCTCTGGATGTCGTTCGGCACGAGGGGGCCCCAGGTCTGGACGGTCAGGGTGGAGGACTGCGAGCAATTGCCCTCCTCGTTGCAGGCTTCCAGCATCACCGAGTGCGGCGCCAGGTTGTTGGCGACCACGACGTTCGCCTCGGTGAGCCCGTCACCCGACAGCTGTTGCACCTTCGCGCCGTCGGCATAGATGCGCACGATGGAGGTCCCACCACGGACCGGGGGCACCGTGAAGGTGGCCCGGGCCTGGTTGTTCTCGCCGGTCGCGTGCAGGTTCCACGCGCCCCAGGCGGCCGGCTTGCCGACGGCGTGCCAGGTCGTCGCCGGACCCTGGGGTGAGGACTTGTCGCCCTTGTTGGTCGCCTCCAGGGTGTACTGGTAGCCCGTCCCGTCGTACAGCAGGCTGGTGTCGTCGCAGCCGTGGGCGGTGATCAGGTGACAGTTCTTCAGCGGGCTCCCGTTGCGGTAGACGGTGTAGCGCACGGGCCCCGGGCCGTTGGCGTCCACCTCCGGCCACGACAACGTCACGGCCCCGGCAGATCCCGGGGTCTGCTGGTCGGTGACCGTCGGTGGAGGAGGGGTCGCCGGGGTGCCCACGGGCTGCAACAGGTTGGAGGTGATGGCACCGGGCGAGAAGGCGTTCACCGGGATGACGGTGAAGCGGTAACGCCGGTGGTTGTCGAGGTTCGGGATCGTTGCCGCTGCGGAGTAAGCGAGGGTGTGGCCGCCCAGCCACGACACCCGGTAGGTGACCGCCCCGCCGTTCTTGACCTCCAGAGGCAGCCAGTCGATCTTGAGGTAGCCGTCCCCGGCCTCCACCAGGTGCACCCGGCCCTGGAGGTTCGGCGGGTCGTCGGGCATGGCGCCGATCGAGAAGTCGCTCCACGCCGAGAAACCGACGGCGTTGTGCGCGCGGACCCGGAACCTGTACGTCGTGCCGTTGGTGAGCCCGCGGATGTCGCAGGAGGTGCTGCCGCACCGGTGCACGTGGCCGGACTGGTCCTGCACCTCGTAGGAGTCGATCGGCGCGCCGTTGGACTCCGGTGCCCGCCAGTCCAGCGTGACCTCCGAGTCCAGCACCTCCTTGCCGGGCACCGGCACGCCGGGCTTGTCCGGCACGCCCAGGATGTCGAGCGCGATCCGCCCCTCGACGCGACGACCCGGCCCGGAGCTGCCGGCCACGTCGCTCATCACCACGCGGAACTCCGCGTGCCCGTGGGCCGCCGACCCGGCGCTGATGGTCACCGACGAGCCGGAGGAGGAGATCTGCACGGGCAGCTTGGTCAGCTGGCTCGCGGCGGCCACGGTGGGCTGCGGGTTGCTGACTCCCGACTGGAGATAGGGCGCCAGGTCGATGGTCTGCGACTCGCCGGCCTTGAGGGTGGAGACGCGGATCGGCGCCAGTGACGGCGGCGGGGTGTCGACGACGCGGATCCGGATCAGTCCCGGAGAGCTGCCGTCGGCCACCACTCTCAGCGTGCCCGCGTCGACGCTCGGGTCTGCCGCGCCCGACGCGGTCACCGTCACCATGCCCTCGGCGTCCGGGCGTGCCCACCGACAGCGAGGATGCGGAGTCCGTGTCGAAGGCGGTCTCCCAGGTCAGGTCGCCGACCCGGGTCGGGTCCTCGGTCCACACGTGGCACACGGCGCCGAGGTCGATCCGCACCGAATCCGCCTGGGGGACCTCGAGCGGGTCGTCGGGACAGCGCAGGATGGGCCGGGTGGCGCCGACCTGGACCGGGACCGACAGGATCGCTCGGCGGCCGTTCGGGGCGTCGGGGGTCGGGGCGGTGGTGACCTCGAAGACGAGGGCGGCCGGACCGGAGTAGGTGCGGGCGGCCCTGATCCGGAAGGTGCCGTCACCGGTGACGGCGGCGTCGAGCTTGGTGCTCGGCGAGGCCCAGATGCGGCTCTTGAGCGTGAAGGAGACGGCGCCGCCGGCGGGGTCGACGACGTACTTGGCCAGCTTCTCGGACTGCTTCGTCTCACCGGGGTCCAGGCGGATCAACGCGTCGGGACGCACGAACGGGAGGCCGGAGCTGGCCGCCGGCACGTACAGCGAACCCGTCGCCGCGCCGCCGTCGGCATCCTCGACCCGGAACGGCACCACCATGGGCTGGTCCGCCCGTTCGACGGTGATCCGGCCGCCGGAGATGCGCGTCGCGATCCCGTCCGGGGCGTAGACGTCGCTGATCCGGAGGTCCTCCACGGTGCCGTCGGGGTCGTAGGCCCCGCTGGTCGACCCCGCCCCCTCGGTGCCGGCGGAGAGGACGTCGACGGTGACGTTGCGGCCGTCGCCGGCGGCACCGAACGCGTCGGAGACGACCGGCGGGTTGTTGAAGCCCGGCAGCGTGCGCAGGGTGAGCGTGCCCTGCGAGGTGTCCAGGCCGTCGGTGATCCGGTACTGGACCTCGACGCTGCGGCCCGCATCGAGCCCTCGGGTGACCGCGCCCGCGACCTGGACCGGACCGGTCTCGGAGCGCAGCGAGACGCCCGCCGGCGGGTCGACCAGCGTGAGCGTGACGCGGCTGCCGGGTGCCACCAGGTCGTTGGCGAGCACGTCGACGACGGCCGAGCGTCCCGGAGCAAGGGTCATCGCGTCGGGGACCGCCAAGGGCGGCTGCGGCGGTCCGGGTGGCGCGATCGAGATCCGGGCGATCCCGGTCGACGTGGCCCCCAGGGTGTCGGTGATCGTGTAGGTGAACTCCTCGGTGCCGACGCTGCCGGGGTAGGCGGTGTAGTCGATGGAGTTGGCGCCGATCCGGCTGACCCGGCCCAGGGAGGGGGCGGAGTCCAGGCCCAGGATCGTCACGGCGTCGCCGTCGGGGTCGACGCCGTAGCCCGGGAGCCGGAGCTTCACGGTGTCGCCCGAGACCGTGCGCCCCTCGAGCACGGGCGGCTCGGGCGGCTCGTTGTCCCGGGCGCGCAGCGGCTGCACCGTGAGCCGGGCCTTGCCCGTCGCGGTCTCGCCCTGCTCGTTGGCGACCTGGTAGCGGATCGTGACGTGCGCCGGCTCGTCCAGCTCGGTCGGTGCGACGTAGCGCACCGTGCGGCCGCTCACGAAGGCCTCCCCCGTGGGACCGCCGGCCGCCCGACGGGTTGCACGTCGAGACTTCCGGACCGCTCGCCCCGGCCGTCGCTGACCAGGGTCAGCGTCCCTCCGGCGGGACTGAAGTCGTTGTCGAGCACGGGGATGGCCTGCGAGGTGCCGGCGCGCACGGTCGCGACGTCGTTCTGGGTCACCGGGGTGGTGTCCTCGGGCACCCCGCGCTGGCTGACCACCACCTGGCCCGGGATCCCCGACCGCAGCCCGTTGCTGATCGTGTAGCGCACGATCTGGGGATTGGGCGAGAGCGCCCCCTGCCGGGCGGAGATCCGCAGCCAGCGGCCGTTGACGACGGCCACGTCGAGCTGGTTGGCCACGAGCGGGTCGGCCCGCTGCACCGACAGGAGGCCGCCGGACGGGTCGACGTCGTTGGCCAGCACGTCCACGAGGGAGGCGGACTGCCCGAAGAGGGTCACGCTGTCGGGCACCGCGACGGGGGCGAGGGGTGGGTTCTCCGGAGGGCGGACGTCGACGCGGATCTTGCCGGTGTCGGTGTCGGCACTGCCGTAGGCCGCCTGGTAGTCCAGGAAGTAGGTCTGCGCGATGTCCGAGCGCAGCGTGACCGTGCCGTTGACGAGGTTGGTGGTCACCTGGGCCCCCGGCACGTTGCCGACCTTGCCGGCCAGCTCGAGGGTGGCGTCGGGGATGAAGGGGTCGGCGCCCGGCAGGTCGTTGGCCAGCGGAGCGATCACGATCGGCTTCCCGGTCTCGCCCGCGATCACGTCGGCCTCGGCGACCGGCGCCACGGTGTCGGCGGCATCCGGGTCCTGGACCCGGAAGTCCAGGCTCTTGGTGACCGGGGCGCCGAGGCCGTCACTGACGTCGTAGTCCACCTTGACCAGCCCACCCTGATCGGGTGCGTGGAAACGGACCGCGCCGGCCTCGGTGACGCGGACGTCCGTCCCGACCGGTCCGCCGGGCGCCTTCGCGGCCACCGTCGAGACCGGGATCCCCGTCCTTGGGGTCGCGCCAATCGGGGAGCACGGGTACGTCGATGGTGCCGGTCGCCGGCACGATCCAGACCCGCGGCTCGAAGTCCTGGCGCAGCCGGGGCTCGTTGTTGGGCTGGTCGGAGGCGACCACGTCCACCCGGACCGTGGCGTGGTCGGACACGGACTGGCGGCCGTCGTCGATGAAGTACTGGAAGCTCGTGGCCCCGACCGCGTCGCCCGGCAGGGTGATCTGCACGGTCTGCCCGTCCGGGCTGATGGCGAGCGTGGCGTCGGACCCCCTGACGTTGCGCACCGAGCGGATCGCCAGCAGCCGGCCGGTCGGCGCGGAGTCGTTGTCGAGCGGGTGCAGGATCGTGGTCCGGCCCGGCCTTGCCCCCAGGTGGTCGTTCTCGGCCTTCGGCGGCCGGCGGTCGCCGCGGTCGCTCTGCTGGTCGTCCTCGTCGTCGTTCTCGTCCTTCGCCTTGAGGCGGAAGGCGTCCCAGTTGTCGAGCCGGGTCGGCTTGTCGGAGTCGATGTCCCAGACGTTCCCCGTGGCGCGGTCGTTGAGCACGATCTGGCCCCGGTTGGTGCGGAACACCAGGTCCGAGGTCTGGGCGGCGAGCGGCTGCGGGGCCGCGGCACCGTCGCCGCAGGCGGTGACGACGGCACCGGTGCCGCCGGCCCATGCGCCGTACGAGCAGTCGCCGAGGCGGACCGGGTTGGCCGGGTCACCGCCGACGTCGCCGGCGACCGTCGTCACCTCACCGCTGGCCAGGTCGACCGAGAGCAGGGCGTCGCGGGCGGCGACCAGCACCGCGTCTGCGCTGGGCCCCGGCTGCTGCAGCACCGAGCCGCGAGGCACCTCCGCCTCGGCCCCCCCGATCACGACCAGCCGTCCGGACGCGGAGTCGAGCACGACCGGCACCGCGCCGACCGCCGTCAGCCCGATCGCATCGCTGAAGCGCGCCCCCGGCAGGTCCTGGGTGCTGGGCGCGGCGAACTCGGTCTCGCCCTCCTGGCGGACCGTGGTCAGGCGGTCCTCGACCGCCGATGCGGCGTAGACGGTGCCGTCGAGGGCGACCGCAAGAGCGGCGTCCTTGCCGATCGTGATGACCGGGGGCTCGTGGTTCGACAGCGTCGAGACGGCCGGCACCCCGAGGACCGGGTCGTCCCGGGTGGCCCAGAGCCCGCCCGTGGCGGTGTCGAGCACGGCGAGGCTGCCACCCGCCATGCCGACGGCGGGACTGCCCGGGATGCTGGCGGCATCCCGCAGTGGCGTCATCTGCGCCGGGTCGAGCGGCACCACCACGCCACCGCTGAGGTCGACCCCGACGACCGACGAGCCGTCCTGGACGATGTCGAGGCTGGGGTGCGGCTGGGTGAAGATCGTGCCGTCGAGCTCCCCGATCGGCTTGTTGATCCGGCCGTAGGAGCCGTCCCGGTTGCTGGTCACCCAGATGCCGCCGTCGTTGAGCTCGGCCCGGTGGGACTGGTAGCCGTCGGCCTGGACGGCGTAGGTGACGACCCCACCGACGGCGACCGCGAGCGCGACCCAGGACGCCAACGCCGCGACAGCCGCCGGGCGTCGGCGCTGCAGGTGTCCCCCGAACGGCACGCTGGGTCCCTTCACTGGTGTGCACCCTCGAGGCACCCACCCTCATCGACGTGAGGGACTCTAGGTACCGCGGGGACGCGACTCAAAAACAAAGTCGAGCCCGGTCGTGGGCATCGGGCTCTCCCTGCACGACAATGGTGACCCAGCCGAGGCTGTCTAGACAGCGAAAGGGGCCAAACGGGTGACGCCTGACGTATGGTACGTCGCGGGTCCTGGCCTGCTCGTCGGAGCCGACCGACGGTGGTTGCTCCTCGACGACGCCCCCGACGAGGACTTCGTCTCGACGCTGTGGGAGACCATCGCCGGGTCGAGCGTCGACCGGGTGCTCGGACTCCTGGAGAGCCACTACGGCGACGCGCTGCCCTCGCTGGCCATGACCGGGTCCGGCCGCGAGATCACCCGCGGCCGCGGCGAGGTCGTCACCGACCGGGCGGGCGTGATGCTCAGCCTCGGCGGGGACGGTTCATCGGTCGCCACCGGCCACCGCCGCCCGTTCCGTGGCGGGGTGGTGTCCGCCGCCCTGGTCGAGATCCCCGCCGACGTCCCCGCCGGCCGCAACGCGGCCGACCGCCCGGGCCTGATCGACGGCATCCCCGACGACGTGCTCGCGGCCGTCGGCCCGGACATCCCGGTGCGGGCCCGCCAGACCGCCCGCGACGCCGCGCGGCACCTCGACGAGACGGGCCAGCTCGGCCAGACGGAGAGCCGGATCCCCGACGCCGAGCTGACCGGCCCGATCGACCTGACCCGCGAACCTCCCGAGCCCCTCGTCGTCGGCGCCGCGGGCGGGAGCAACCAGACGGTCGTGCGCAGCCGCAAGGACGGGCCGCCGCAGCCGGTGCCCCAGCCGGAGATCGAGCTGCTCCGCGAGCACACCCACGAGACCGTGATGGCGACCTACTGTCCCCAGGGTCACGTGAACCCGCCGTACGCCCCGACCTGCCGGGTCTGCCAGGCGGCCATCCCGCGCCAGGAACCCCAGCGCGCGCCCCGGCCGCTGCTCGGCCGGCTGCGGCTGCCGACGGGCGAGACGGTGCCGCTCGACCGCGGGGTGGTGCTGGGCCGCAAGCCGGTGCCCGTCAACCCGCACGCCCAGCTCCCGCACTTGGTCGCCGTGCCGCAGGAGGCGGGCTTCGTCTCGCGGATGCACCTCCAGATCGAGCTCGACGGGTGGCTGGTGATCTGCCGCGACCTCGGCTCCCGCGGCGGCACCGCGCTCACCATGCCGGGCCGGGCTCCCGAACGGCTTGCGGCCGATGGAGCCGCACGTCCTGGAGCCGGGTTGCCGGGTGTCGCTCTCCGACCAGTACGAGGTGGTCTACGAGGTGGCCGGATGAAGCGGCCGATGATGCTGCCGTGAGCAACCCGTGACGGCTCCCCGAATACCGGGGCTCACCTACATCCAGCACATCGGTCAGGGCGGCTTCGCCGACGTCTTCCTCTACGAGCAGGAGTGGCCCCGGCAGCGGGTGGCGGTCAAGGTCGTCCGCCCCGACGTCCCGCTCACCGAGCGTGAGAAGACGATGTTCACCGCCGAGGCCAATTCGATGGCCCGGCTGGCCGACCACCCCTACATCGTCAGCGTGATCACCGCCGGCACCACGAGCCCGCAGGAGGGATCGCGGCCCTACCTGGTGATGCGCTACTGCCCGCCGCCCGACCTCGGCCAGCGGGTGCAGGTGCAGCCGATGTCGGTCAGTGAGGCGGTGGCCACCGGCATCAAGCTCGCGAGCGCCATCGAGACCGCCCACCGCTCGGGCATCCTGCACCGCGACATCAAGCCGTCCAACGTGCTGGTCACGACCTACTCCGAGCCGGCGCTGACGGACTTCGGGATCGCCGGCGGGATGCACGACGTCGACGCCGACGCCGACGTGCGGATCAGCTATCCGTGGTCCCCTCCGGAGCTGCTGGACGGCCGCTCCAACGGTTCGATCGCCTCCGACGTGTACTCCCTCGGCGCGACGATCTGGAACCTGCTCGTCGGCCGCTCGCCGTTCTCGATCCCGAGCGGCGACAACTCCTCGCGGGCGCTGACCGCGCGGATCCTGCACTCCACGCCGCCGCGCACCCAGCGGCCCGACGTCCCTCCCGCCCTCGACCTGCTGCTGCAGCAGTGCCTGGCCAAGGAGCCCGACCACCGCCCGGCCAGCGCCATGGAGCTGGCCCGCGGGCTCCAGCGGATCGAGACCCAGGCCGGGTTCCCGCGCACCATGATCTCGGTGGAGACCGACCTGCCGGCCGTCGCCCCGGCCGCCCCGGGACGGGCCGGGGACGCCACGGTTCTCAAGCCCGTCACCGTCATCTCCGGCTCCTCGCCGCGGGTCTCCCCCGGGCCGGACGCGCGCGAGGCGACGACCGGTGACCCGCCCCGCCTTGCTGGCGACCGCGTCCGGATGGTCTGGCTGGTCGCGGCCGCGGTGTTGCTGCTGGTGGTCGGCCTCGTGCTGTTCCTGACCGCGGGCGACGACTCCTCCACCCCGACGACCACGCCGACCCCGGACCACAGCACGCCGCTGAGCGTGGAGCCCGGGGCGCCGGGGAGCGCGCCCGAGGTGACCGGCCGGCGTACCTCCGCGGCCGTGGTGTTCCGCTGGAGCACGCCGGACGGCGTCCAGGGCGGGGACACGTGGGAGTGGCGACGCACCGACACGGGCGAGCAGCGCCGCACCGACGCGACGACCGTCACGCTGAAGACGCAGGCGCGGATCTGCCTCCAGGTGCGGCTGATCCGAGGTAGTTTCCCCTCGCCATGGGGAAACAAGTGCGTCGACTGACCCTGCTGTGCCTGCTCCTCGTGCTCGCCCTGCTCCCGGGCGCGGCGCCGGCCGGTGCGGCGTCGCCGCGCGACCGGATCCTGGACCTGCTGGACCGGGTCGCGGTCACGGCGACCGCGCCGTACTACCCGGGGTACGACCGCGACTGCGACCCCGGCGGCTGCGTCTTCGGCGAGGAGTGGACCGACGACAACGCCACCCGGTTCGGGCACAACGGCTGCGACACCCGCCAGGACGTGCTGCTCCAGCAGATGCGCCACATCGAGATGCGGTGGGGCTCGAAGTGCCGGATCTACCAGGCCAGGCTGAAGGACCCCTACACCGGCCGCCGCCTGACGTGGCGCCACGACGGCTGGCGGATCCAGGTCGACCACGTCTACCCGCTGTCCCGGGCCTGGTACGCCGGCGCCTGGGCGTGGACGCAGCGCCGACGGGTGGACTTCGCCAACGACGTGGACCGCGAGCTGATCGCCACCTGGGGCCCGGCCAACCAGGCCAAGGAGAACTTCACGCCGTCGGAGTGGCTCCCGCCCCGCGAGGCCTACCACTGCCGCTACGTGCTGACCTACCTCCAGGTCGCCGTCGCCTACGACCTGTCGATCACGGCGGCCGACGAGGAGACGATCCGCGGGATCGCCGCGACCTGCTGATCCCGCCACCAGGCGACGCCGTCGGGTCAGGAGAACGCGGCCAGCGCGTGCGGCAGGAGGAACAGCATCCCGAGCGACCAGGTCAGATGGGTGACGATCGGCCCGAGGATGCCGCCGGTGACCCGGCGCTGCAGGCCGACCACCAGGCCGACGACCGCGGCGGCCAGGACCAGCAGCGGGATGCCCGCTCGTCGCGGTGACCAGGGCGTAGACGACGGTGGTGACCAGGACGGCGTGCCGGCGACCGACGCCGGCGTAGAGGGCGCCGCGGAAGTACAGCTCCTCGGCGACGCCGTTGACCGCGGTGATGACCGCGACCAGCGGCAGCGAGCCGAACTGGGCGTGGTCGAGCAGCTCGTCGACGGGCTCGCGCAGGAACGGGATCCGGGCCACCACGACCGCCCGGCCAGGAAGAGCACCAGCAGCAGCACGCCGAGGGCGAGGGACTGGACGACGGCGCGGCTGTGCGGGTCGCCCGGACCGGGTGCGCCCCCGGCCCAGGTGGAGCGGGCCGGACGGCCAGCGCACCGCCCGCCCAGACGCCCGCCAGCGCCAGGGTCGCGACGTAGAAGAGGGAGTCGCCGGGCTCGATCCGCAGGGCCCAAGCCAGCACCGCGGCCCCGACGACGAGGGTCAGGCCGGCGACCCAGCGGCGCCGGCGGAACGCCGAGTCCGGCTCCATGTGGTCGCGTGGCACCGGGTCGACCAGGGCGGCGCGGACGAACGCCCGCAGCTCGGCGACCGGGTTGATCATCGACCGCCCCAGTGCCGGCCCAGGACGGGTCGGCGGCCGTGATCCTGGCCGGGTCGACGGTGCCGGGCTCGGGCCGCGGGCCCTCGCGTCCGGGGTCGCCGGCCGCCACCGCTGCGCGGACCGCGTCGTCGAACGGCAGCGCACCGCCGGGGGGCGGTCCGACCAGCCCGTCGAGGTCCTGCTCGGTGCAGACCACCTCGTGCACCAGGCTGCCGACGAGCGGCCGGGCGATCGCGGCCGGCACCGGGGTCACGAAGCCCACCCAGAGACTCGCCAGGCGCGGCGTGAGCACGGGGATGGCGACGATCAGGCGGCGGCGCAGGCCGGCGATCTCCGCGAACCGCTCGATCATCTGGCGATAGGTCAGCACGTCGGGGCCGCCGACGTCGAAGGTGCGGTTGAGGGCTGCCGGCAGGTCGACCGCCGCGACGAGGTAGTACAGCACGTCGCGGACCGCGATCGGCTGGATCCGGTTGTCCAGCCACTTCGGCGTGAGCATGGCCGGCAGCCGACGGGTGAGGTGGCGCAGCATCTCGAAGGACGCCGAGCCCGAGCCGACGATCACCGCGGCCTGCAGCACCGCCGTCGGCACGCCCGAGGCCATCAGGATCTCTCCGACCTCGACCCGCGAGGCCAGGTGCTCACTGAGGTGACCCCGCTCGTGACCGGCCAGGTCGCCGTCGCGCGGGTGCAGGCCGGACATGTAGATGATGCGGTCCACACCGGCCGCGGCCGCCGCCGCGCCGAAGGTACGGGCGAGCTCGCGGTCGCGCTCCACGAAGCCGGGCCGGCCGTCCATCGAGTGCAGCAGGTAGTAGGCCACGTCCACGCCGGCGAGGGCCTCGGCGAGGGTGTCGGCCGACGACGCATCGCCCTCGACCACCACGACGTGCTCGCGCCACTCGCGGGTCGCGACCTTCGCCTCGTCGCGGGTGAGCACCCTGACCCGGTGACCGTCCTCCAGCAACCGGGGCAGCAGGCGCGAGCCGAGGTAGCCCGTGACGCCGGTGACGAGGACCTCCCTGGCCGGCATGTCAGCCGACCTCGCGGCCGCTCTTGGACTTCTCCGACAGCAGGCTCGCCACGGCGGTGATCACCAGCGTGCCGAGGATGACCACCAGCGACACCCAGATCGGGATGTCCGGGGCCGAGCCGATGGGCTCCCCGCCGTTGATGAACGGCACCTCGTTCTCGTGCATCGCGTGCAGGATCAGCTTGACGCCGATGAACAGCAGCAGGAACGCCAGACCGTAGGAGAGGTAGACCAGCCGCTGCAGCAGCCCGCCGATGAGGAAGTAGAGCTGGCGCAGCCCCATCAGCGCGAAGACGTTGGCGGTCAGCACCAGGTAGGGCTCCTGGGTGAGGCCGTAGATCGCCGGGATCGAGTCCAGTGCGAAGAGCAGGTCGGTCATGCCAAGGGTGAGGACGACCATCGCCATCGGGGTCAGCATCCGCTTGCCGTTCTCGCTGATGCTGAACTTGACGCCGTTCCACTCCTCGCTGACCGGCAGCCGCTTGCGCAGCCAGCGGACGAGCCGCGGCTCGTCGTAGCCGTGCTCGTCCTCCCCGGCCTCGCGGACCAGGTTGACCGCCGTCATCACCAGGAAGGCGCCGAAGATGTAGAAGACCCACGAGAACTCGTTGATGGCTGCGGCGCCGACCGCGATGAAGATGCCGCGAAACACCAACGCCAGGATGATGCCGATCATCAGGGCGGTCTGCTGGTACTGCCGGGGTACGGCGAACTTGCCCATGATGATGATGAAGATGAACAGGTTGTCGATCGACAACGAGTACTCGGTGAGCCAGCCCGCGAAGAACTCCCCGCCGTACTCACTGCCCGCGAAGTACCAGACGCCGAGCCCGAAGAGGATCGCGGCGCCGACGTAGACGCCGAGCGCGATCAGGCACTCCTTCATCGACGGCTCGTGCGGGTTGCGCCGCATGTGCCACACGTCGAAGACGAAGAACACGACCGTGGCGCCGATCGTGACCTGCCAGATCCAAGGGGCTACGTCCACGGGGTCGGTGGGCTCCGATCTCGTTGGGGCATCAGGTCAGGTCGCTGGTCGCCGCTGGTCACTCACTGGGAGTCAGCGGCCGCCGTAGGGGACCCCCATCTCGGTCAGCCGTGCCTGGCCGCCGTCGATGGCCGTGAGCACCCACGGACCGTTGGGTGTCAGCGTAAAGGTGTGCTCGAAATGCGCCGCCCGGCTGCCGTCGGCGGTGACCACGGTCCACTCGTCCTCGGCGAGCTCGCTCCCGCTGCCGCCGAGGGTCACCATCGGCTCCACGGCGAGTGCCAGCCCCTCCACCAGCTTGGGGCCGCGGCCGGGGCGGCCGACGTTGGGGACGTTGGGCGGCTGGTGCATGGCGGTGCCGATGCCGTGGCCGACGTAGTCCTCGAGGATGCCGTAGTCGCCCTCGCCACGGACGTAGGTCTCCACCGCGTGGGAGATGTCGCTGACCCGGCCGCCGAGCCGCGCGGCGGCCATCCCCCGCCACAGCGACTCCTCGGTGACCTCCAGCAGCCGGCGTACGTCGTCGGGCACGGCGTCCTCCGGGCCGACGGCCACGGTGATGGCGGAGTCGCCGTGCCAGCCGTCGACGATCGCGCCGCAGTCGATGGAGATGACGTCGCCCTCCTCGAGCACCCGGTCGCCCGGGATGCCGTGCACGACCTCGTCGTTGACCGACGCGCAGATGGTCGCGGGGAAGGGCGGGTGGCCGTAGCCGAGGAAGGACGGCACGCCACCGTGGGAGCGGATGTTCTCCTCGGCGAGCCGGTCGAGCTCGCCCGTGGTGACGCCGGGACGTACGGCGGCGCGGAGCAGCTCGAGCGTCTGCCCGGTGAGCAGCCCCGCGACCCGCATCAGGTCGATCTGGTCGCGGTGCTTGATCTCGATGCCGCGCTCGCGGAAGCCCATCGCGAGCTCAGCTCTGGGGGACGACGTCCAGCGCGTCGAAGACCCGCGCCGTGACCTCGTCGACATCGCCGAGCCCGTCCACCTCGATGATGAGGTCGCGCGCCCGGTAGACCTCGATGAGGGGCGCGGTCTGCTCGGCGTAGAGCTCCTGGCGGCGCCGGATGACGTCCTCGGTGTCGTCGGCGCGACCCTCGACGGCGGCGCGCTGCAGCAGCCGCTGCACCACCTCGTCCTGGTCGACCGTCAGCACGACCGCCGCGTCGAGCCGGTGCCCGGTGAAGGCGATCATGCCGTCGAGCTCCTCGACCTGCGCCAGCGTGCGCGGGTAGCCGTCGAGGAGGAAGCCGGGCTCGGCGTCGGGCTCGTCGATCCGGTTGCGGACCATCTTGTTGGTGAGCTCGTCGGGGACGTACTCCCCGGAGTCCATGTAGCGCTTGGCCTCCTGGCCCAGCGGCGTGTTCTGGGAGACGTTGGCGCGGAAGATGTCACCGGTCGAGATGGCCGGGATCTTGAAGTGCTCGGCGACGTACTTGGCCTGGGTGCCCTTACCGGCCCCGGGGGGGCCCATCAGCACCAGTCTCATCGAGGGCCCAGGGGACTGAAGGTCATCGGAGGAATCCTTCGTAGTTGCGCTGCTGCAGCTGGCTCTCGATCTGCTTCACCGTGTCCAGCGCGACGCCCACCATGATCAGGATCGAGGTGCCGCCGAACGGGAACTTCTGGTTGGCGTTGATGAGGACCAGTGCGATCAGCGGGATGAGCGCCACGGCCCCGAGGTACAGCGCACCGGGGAGCGTGATGCGGGACAAGACGTAGGACAGGTAGTCCTCGGTCGGCTTGCCCGCCCGGATCCCGGGGATGAAGCCGCCGTACTTCTTCATGTTGTCCGCCACCTCTTCAGGGTTGAAGGTGATCGAGACGTAGAAGTAGGTGAAGAAGATGATCAGGAGCAGGTAGGCGATCATGTAGAGCGGGTGGTCGCCCCGCACGAAGTAGTTGTTGATCCAGCGCGCCCACACCGAGTCGCTCGACGAGTTGAACTGCACCGCCATCGCCGGCAGGTAGAGCAGCGACGAGGCGAAGATGACCGGGATGACGCCCGCCTGGTTGACCTTGAGCGGGATGTACGTCGAGGAGCCGCCGAACATCTTGCGGCCCACCATCCGCCGGGCGTACTGCACCGGGATGCGCCGTTGGGCCTGCTCGATGAAACAGACCGCCGCGATGATCGCCAGGCCGATGAGCACCACCAGGCCGAAGACCCACGGGCCCTTGCTGGTCTCGACGCCCCACAGCGCCACGGGGAAGGTCGCCACGACCTGCGTGAAGATCAGGATCGACATGCCGTTGCCGACGCCGCGGTCGGTGATCAGCTCGCCCAGCCACATGATGACGGCCGTGCCGGCGGTCATGGTGACCACCATGACCAGGTAGGTACGGGTGCCCGTGTCGTAGACCAGCGACTCGTCGCAGCCCTGCAGCAGGTTGCCCGAGCGGGCCAGCGCCGCGATGCCGGTCGCCTGGAGGATCGCCAGGCCCAGCGTCAGGTAGCGGGTGTACTGGGTGATCTTGGTCTGACCGGACTGGCCCTCCTTCTTGAGGGCCTCGAGCCGGGGGATCACCACCACGAGCAGCTGCAGGATGATCGACGCCGTGATGTAGGGCATGATCCCGAGCGCGAAGATCGTCAGCTGGAGCAGCGCCCCGCCGGAGAACAGGTTGATCAGGCTGTAGATGCCCTGGTTGCCGACCTGGTTGAGGCAGGTCTGCACGTGCGCGACGTTGACGCCCGGCGCCGGGATCTGGGACCCGAGCCGGAAGATCGCGATCATCGCCAGGACGAACAGCAGCTTGCGCCGCAGGTCCGGCGTCCGGAAGGCATTGGCGAAGGCGCCTAGCACGAGATCCTCACAGTGTTCGTTGGGACGAGCGGGTCGGCCGACGGTTCATCGGGGCCGCCACGCAGCCGTCCTGGGCAAGCAGGGCGGGGTCCTCGCTCGATGGTCGATGGAGCGAGGACCCGGGGAAGCCTAACAGGCAGGACACAGGCTGCTGCCTGCCCGGGCTGGTGACCAGGGACGATGCGACGAAGGCGCGGAGATGGTCCCGCAGTCGGGTTCTCCGCGCCTTCGGTCGTCATGTTCGACAGGTGGGCCGGACGCTCAGACGAGCGTCGTCGAGCCGCCGGCCGCCTCGATCTTCTGCTTCGCGGACGCGGAGAACGCCTGGGCGCTGACCTGGACCGCGATGTCGATCTCGCCCTGGCCGAGCACCTTGACGGGCTGGCCCTTGCGGACCGCGCCCCTGGCGACCAGCTCGTCCACGCCGATGCTGCCGCCCTCGGGGAACAGCTCGCCGATCCGGTCGAGGTTGACGACCTGGAACTCCACGCGGAAGGGGTTCTTGAAGCCCTTCAGCTTGGGCAGCCGCATGTGCAGCGGCAGCTGTCCGCCCTCGAACTGGGCGGGGATGTTGTTGCGAGCCTTGGAACCCTTGGTGCCGCGGCCCGCGGTCTTGCCCTTGGAGCCCTCACCGCGACCCACACGGGTCTTGGCGGTCTTGGCGCCGGGGGCCGGACGCAGGTGGTGGAGCTTGAGCGTCACTTGCCCTCATCCTCTCCGATGAGCCCATCGACTACGTCGACCGTCACGAGGTGACGGACGGTGTGGACCATGCCGCGGATCTCCGGGCGGTCCTCCTTGACGACGACGTCACCGATCCGCTTCAGGCCGAGCGAGCGCAGGGTCTCGCGCTGGTTGGCCTTGCAGCCGATCGACGACTTCCTCTGCTGGACCTTGAGCTGCGCCATCAGCCGTTCACCCCAGCCGGCTCCTCGCGGCGCGCCCGCAGCAGGGCGGCCGGAGCGACGTCCTCGACCGGCAGGCCGCGGCGCGCGGCCACGGTCTCGGGCTGCTCGAGCATCTTCAGCGCCTCGACGGTCGCGTGCACGATGTTGATCTGGTTGGACGAGCCCAGCGACTTGCTGAGCACGTCGTGGATGCCGGCGCACTCCAGCACCGCACGCACCGGGCCACCGGCGATGACGCCGGTACCGGGGGCGGCGGGACGCAGCAGCACGACGCCGGCTGCCTTCTCGCCCTGGACGGGGTGCGGGATGGTGCCCTGGATCCGGGGGACCCGGAAGAAGGCCTTCTTGGCCTCCTCGACACCCTTGGCGATCGCCGCGGGCACCTCCTTGGCCTTGCCGTAGCCGACGCCGACCATGCCGTCGCCGTCGCCGACGACCACGAGGGCGGTGAAGCTGAAGCGACGACCACCCTTCACGACCTTGGCGACGCGGTTGATGGCGACGACGCGCTCGACGTACGCCGTCTTGTCGGCGCCACCGCGACGGTCGTCACGGCCGCCGCGGCGGTCACCGCCACGATCTCCGCCGGAGCGCTGTCCGCGCTGGGCTCCGCTCATGTCTGTTTCCTCTTCTCTCGTCTGTTCGAGGGCCATCGCGTCCTGACCGAAGTCAGAACGCGAGCCCACCCTCGCGGGCGCCGTCGGCGAGGGCCGCCACGCGGCCGTGGTACTTGTGGCCGGCGCGGTCGAAGACCACACCGTCGACGCCGGCAGCCTTGGCGCGCTCGGCGACGATCTCGCCGACCTTGCGGGCCTTGGCCGTCTTGTCACCCTCGAACGTGCGCAGGTCGGCCTCCATGCTGGAGGCGGACGCGACGGTCTTGCCGACCAGGTCGTCGACGACCTGGACGGAGATGTGCTTGGTCGACCGGGTGACCACCAGGCGCGGACGCTCGGCGGTGCCGTAGAGCTTCTTGCGGCCGCGCACCTGGCGGCGCAGCCGCGACTTGGCCCGCGGTGCGGTGTGCTTGTGGTGGGACAAAGAGATCGCCATGGTCACTTACCAGCCTTTCCGACCTTCTTGCGGACCTGCTCGCCCGCGTAGCGAACGCCCTTGCCCTTGTAGGGCTCGGGCTTGCGCAGCTTGCGGATCTTCGCGGCCGTCTCACCGACGAGCTGCTTGTCGATGCCTTGGACGCCGAGCCGGGTCGGACCCTCGACGGCGAAGGTGATGCCGTCGGGCGCGTTGAACGTGATCGAGTGGCTGTAGCCGAGCTGGAACTCCAGCTGGGTCGGGCCCTTGGACAGCACCCGGTAACCCACGCCGACGATCTCGAGCCGCTTCTCGTAGCCGTCGGTCACGCCGACGACCATGTTGTTGATCAGGGTCCGCGTCAGGCCGTGCAGGGCACGGCTGTTGCGCTCGTCGTCGGGACGCTTGACCTCGAGAGCTCCGCTGTCACCCTTCTCCACGGTGATGGGCGAGGCCACGGCGTGCGACAGGGTGCCCTTGGGACCCTTCACGGTGACCAGGTTCTCGTCGATCGCGATGTCCACGCCGGACGGGACCACGATCGGGAGCTTGCCGATGCGCGACATGTCAGTCTCCTCCTCGGTCTCTCGTCACCAGACGTAGGCGAGGACTTCCCCACCCACGCCCTTCTGGTTCGCCTGGCGGTCGGTCAGCAGGCCCTGGCTCGTCGAGATGATCGCGACGCCCAGGCCGCCGAGCACCCGCGGCAGGCCGGTGGACTTGGCGTACACGCGCAGACCGGGCTTGCTGATCCGGCGGACGCCGGCGATCGAGCGCTCGCGGTTGCGGCCGTACTTGAGGGTGATGGTCAGCGTCTTGCCGACCTCGCCCTCGGCGGGCTCGGCCACGTCGAACGAGGTGATGTAGCCCTCTTGCTTGAGGATCTCGGCCACGCCCTGCTTGAGCTTGCTGTAGGGCATGGTCACCGCGTCGTGGTAGGCCTGGTTGGCGTTGCGCAGACGGGTCAGCATGTCTGCGATCGGGTCAGTCATCGTCATGGTGCTTGGTCTTCTCTCTTCTGTGGTTTCCCGCCCCGGTGGTTGGTGGGGCGGGACCTTCAGTTGTTCGTTGGTCGAGGAGGTTGCGCTAGCAACCGTCGCGAGACCCGGTGCGGGTCCCTACCAGCTGGACTTGGTGACGCCGGGGAGCTCGCCGCGGTGGGCCATCTCCCGGAGGCAGATCCGGCACAGGCCGAACTTGCGGTAGACGGCCTTGGGCCGGCCACAGCGCTGGCAACGGGTGTAGCCGCGCACCGCGAACTTGGGCTTGCGGGCCGCCTTGACCCTCAGTGCTGTCTTCGCCATCTGTCTGCTTCCTCTCAGCGCTCGGCGAACGGGAAACCGAGGTGCTTGAGCAACGCACGGCCCTGGTCGTCGGTCGTGGCCGTGGTCACGACCGTGATGTCCATGCCGCGGGTGCGGTCGATGCGGTCCTGGTCGACCTCGTGGAACATGACCTGCTCGGTGAGACCGAAGGTGTAGTTGCCACGCCCGTCGAACTGGTTGGGCGAGAGGCCACGGAAGTCGCGGATGCGGGGCAGCGCGAGCGACAGCAGCCGGTCGAGGAACTCCCACATCCGGTCGCCGCGCAGCGTCACGTGGGCGCCGATCGGCATGCCCTCGCGCAGCTTGAACTGGGCGATGGACTTGCGGGCCCGGGTGACGGTGGGCTTCTGGCCGGTGATGGCCGTGAGGTCCTTGACCGCGCCCTCGATGAGCTTGGAGTCGCGAGCGGCCTCGCCGACGCCCATGTTGACCACGATCTTGGTCAGGCCGGGCACCTGCATGACGTTCGGGATCTCGAACTCGCTCCGGAGCGCGGGGAGGATCTCCTCGCGGTAGCGGGTCTTGAGCCGCGGGTACGGCCGCTCGGCCGGAGCAGCCGTCTCGGTGGCCTCGGTGGCCTCGGTGGTGGTGTCGGTCATCAGATTTCCTTGCCGGTCTTGCGGGAGACGCGCACGCTGCGGTGAGCGGTGTACGTCGAGCCGTCGCCGCGGCGCTTGGTCACCACGTCGCGGCGGAACCCGAGGCGGGTCACGCCCTTGCCCTCGACGAGCATCACGTTGGACACGTGGATCGGGGCCTCGGTGGTGATGATGCCGCCCGTGGTGCCGGCCCGGCCGCCGCTCTGCACGACCTTGGTGTGCCGCTTGACGCGGTTGATGCCCTCGACGATCACGCGCTGCTCCTCGCGGAGCACGGCGATGACCTTGCCTTCGGCGCCCTTGTCCTGGCCGGCGATCACCTTGACGGTGTCGCCCTTCTTGATGTTGAGGCTCAGCTTCTTGCTCTTACCCATGGCTCACAGCACCTCCGGCGCCAGCGAGATGATCTTCATGAACTTCTTGTCGCGCAGCTCGCGGCCCACGGGGCCGAAGATGCGGGTGCCGCGCGGCTCGCCGTCCTGGCGGAGGATCACGGCCGCGTTCTCGTCGAAGCGGATGTAGGACCCGTCGGGCCGGCGGCGCGACTTGACGGTGCGCACGACGACCGCCTTGACGACGTCACCCTTCTTGACGTTGCCGCCGGGGATCGCGTCCTTGACGGTGCACACGATGATGTCGCCGATGCCGGCGTAACGACGTCCCGAGCCACCGAGCACGCGGATGCACAGGACTTCCTTGGCACCGGTGTTGTCGGCGACCTTGAGTCGCGACTCCTGCTGGATCACTTGGCACGCTCCAGGATCTGCACGACCCGCCAGCGCTTCGTCGCCGACAGCGGCCGGGTCTCCATGATCAGGACGCGGTCGCCGATGCCACAGTCGTTCTGCTCGTCGTGGGCCTTCAGCTTCGAGGTGCGCCGCAGGACCTTGCCGTAGAGGGCGTGCTTGACACGGTCCTCGACGGCGACGACGACGGTCTTGTCCATCTTGTCGCTGACGACGAGGCCCTCACGGGTCTTGCGGGTCCGTCGAGTCTCGCTCGTGGTCTCGCTCATGCGTCTTCCTTCTCACTGGCAATGTCTTCGGCGCCCGGGGCGCTCCTGATGCCGAGCTCGCGCTCGCGCACCACGGTGTAGATCCGGGCGATGTCCTTCTTGACCGTGCGGAGCCGTCCGTGGCTCTCCAGCTGACCGGTGGCGGCCTGGAACCGGAGGTTGAACAGCTCCTCCTTGGCCTCACGCAGTCGGGCCTCGATGTCGGTCGCGTTCATGTCGTCGAGCTCGTGAGCGCTCGTGCCCTGCTTGGCCATCAGAATTCACCTGCCTCACGCGTGATGAACCGCGTCTTCAAAGGGAGCTTGTGCTGCGCGCGGCGCATCGCCTCGCGCGCGGTCTCCTCGGTCACACCCGACAGCTCGAAGAGCACGCGGCCCGGCTTGACGTTGGCGATCCACCACTCCGGCGAACCCTTGCCGGAACCCATCCGGGTCTCGGCGGGCTTCTTGGTCAGCGGGCGGTCGGGGTAGATGTTGATCCACACCTTGCCGCCACGCTTGATGTGCCGCGTCATGGCGATGCGGGCCGACTCGATCTGCCGGTTCGTGACGTAGCTGCCTTCGAGGGCCTGGATCCCGAACTCGCCGAAGGCGAGGCGGGTGCCACCCTTGGCCGCACCGGTCCGCTTGGGGTGGTGCTGCTTGCGGTGCTTGATCCGACGGGGCATCAACATGGTCAGGCCTCCGTTCCGGACTCGGCGGGAGCGCTGACGGCCTCGGCCGGGGCCTCGGTCGTGGGAGCGCCGCCACGGGTGCCGCGGCTCGGACGCTCGGCGCCCCGCGTCGGACGGCCACTGCGGCCGGGGACTCCGGCGCGCGCGGCGGCCTGGGCCTGACGCTCGGCACGGGTGCCGGCGACCTCGCCCTTGTAGATCCACACCTTCACGCCGATCCGGCCGAAGGTGGTGCGGGCCTCGTAGAAGCCGTAGTCGATGTCGGCACGCAGGGTGTGCAGGGGCACGCGGCCCTCGCGGTAGAACTCGGTGCGCGACATCTCGGCGCCGTTGAGGCGGCCCGAGCACTGGATCCGGATGCCCTTGGCACCCGAGCGCATCGAGGTCTGCATGGCCTTGCGCATGGCCCGCCGGAACTGCACGCGGCCCGAGAGCTGCTCGGCGACGCCCTGGGCGACCAGCTGCGCGTCGATCTCGGGGTTCTTGACCTCGAGGATGTTGAGCTGCACCTGCTTGCCGGTGAGCTTCTCGAGCTCGCCGCGCAGGCGGTCGGCCTCCGCACCGCGGCGACCGATCACGATGCCCGGGCGGGCGGTGTGGATGTCGACGCGGACCCGGTCACGGGTGCGCTCGATCTCGACCTTCGAGATCCCGGCGCGCTCCATGCCCTTGGACAGCAGCTTGCGGATGGCGACGTCCTCGCCGACGTACGACTTGTACAGCTTGTCGGCATACCACCGGCTCTTGTGGTCCGTGGAGATGCCGAGGCGGAAGCCGTTGGGGTTGATCTTCTGTCCCATCAGGCACTCTTTCCGGTCTTCTTGGCGGCAGTCTTCTTGCCGGTCTTCTGGGCGGCGGGCTTGGTCACCCGGGGGGCGACCGGCTCGACGGCCAGGGTGATGTGGCTGGTCCGCTTGTTGATCCGGGTCGCGCGGCCCTGGGCCCGGGGGCGCCAGCGCTTCATCGTCGGGCCCTCGTCCACGTGGGCGACGGTGACGACCAGGTCGTTGCGGTCCAGGCTCTCGGTGGACTCGGCGTTGGCCACGGCGCTCTCCAGCACCTTGTGCACGGTCGACGCGGCCGACTGCGGCGCGAAGGCCAGCAGGTCCAGCGCGGCGCCCACGGGCAGGCCGCGGACCATGTCGACGACCCGGCGGGCCTTCATCGGGGTGATCCGCACGTAGCGGGCGCTCGCGAAGGCACCCGGCCGGTCGCCCAGCAGGGAGTCGCGGCGGGCGCTGCTGCGCCGGCGGTCGGTGGCGGGCATCAGCGTCGCCGTCCCTTCCGGTCGTCCTTGACGTGCCCGCGGTAGGTGCGGGTCGGCGCGAACTCGCCGAGCTTGTGGCCGACCATGGAGTCGGTCACGAACACGGGGACGTGCTTGCGCCCGTCGTGCACGGCAAGCGTGTGGCCGATCATGGCCGGCACGATCATCGACCGGCGCGACCACGTCTTGATGACGTTGTGGCTGCCCTTCTCGTTCTCGGCGTCCACCTTCTTCATCAGGTGGCCGTCGACGAAGGGACCCTTCTTCAGGCTGCGAGGCATCTCTGTTACTTCCTACCCTTGCCGGACTTGCGGCGACGGATGATCTGGGCGTCGCTGGCCTTGCGGCGACGCGTACGGCCCTCGGGCTTGCCCCAGGGCGAGACCGGGTGGCGACCACCGGAGGTCTTGCCCTCGCCACCACCGTGCGGGTGGTCGACGGGGTTCATCACGACACCGCGGACGGTGGGGCGCTTGCCCTTCCAGCGCATGCGCCCGGCCTTGCCCCAGTTGATGTTGGACTGCTCGGCGTTGCCGACCTCGCCGATGGTGGCGCGGCAGCGGACGTCGACGAACCGCATCTCGCCCGAGGGCAGGCGCAGCGTGGCGCGCGAGCCCTCCTTGGCGACCAGCTGGGCGCTGTTGCCGGCGGAGCGGGCGATCTTCGCGCCGCCGCCCGGCCGCAGCTCGATGCAGTGGATCGTGGTGCCGACGGGGATGTTGCGCAGCGGCAGGTTGTTGCCCACCTTGATGTCGGCGGTCGGGCCGGACTCGAGCGCCGTGCCCTGACCCAGGTCCTTCGGCGCGACGATGTAGCGCTTCTCGCCGTCGGCGTAGTGCAGCAGCGCGATCCGCGCCGTGCGGTTGGGGTCGTACTCGATGTGCGCGACCTTGGCGGGCACGCCGTCCTTGTCGTAGCGACGGAAGTCGATGATGCGGTAGGCCCGCTTGTGGCCGCCGCCCTGGTGCCGGGTGGTGATCCGGCCCTGGTTGTTGCGGCCGCCCTTCTTGGCGAGCGGACGGGTCAGCGACTTCTCGGGCGTGGTCCGGGTGATCTCGACGAAGTCGGCCACCGAGGAGCCGCGACGGCCCGGGGTGGTCGGCTTGTACTTGCGGATAGCCATGGCTTCTTAGGTCCTCAGTCTCTGTTCTCTGGATGCCCGGTCAGGAGACCGGACCTCCGAAGATGTCGATGCGGTGGCCCTCGGCGAGGCTGACGATCGCGCGCTTGGTGTCCTTGCGCTTGCCCAGCCCGGTGCGGGTGCGACGGGTCTTGCCCTGGCGGTTGATGGTGTTGACCGACGTGACCTTGACGTTGAACACCTTCTCGACCGCGATCTTGATCTCGGTCTTGTTGGCGTCGGGCCGCACCAGGAAGGTGTACTTGTTGGCGTCGAGGAGGCCGTAGCTCTTCTCCGACACGACCGGCGCGATCAGGATGTCGCGGTGGTCCTTGTGCAGGGTGCTCACTTGTCGTCCTCCGCATCCGCAGCAGAACCGCCACCGGCGCGGGTGAAGCCGGCGGCCTCGGCGTCCTCGGCGGTCTTGAAGTAGAACTCGGCGTCCGTCTGGTCGTACCACTGGCCGTCGGGCTCGTGGTAGAGACCGGAGTCGGCGTTGCCCTTGACGTCGTAGCCCTTCGGCGCACCGCCGCTCTTGAGCGGGGCCTTGGCGCCCTGGGGCAGCTCGGCCTTCTCGGTGTCCGCGGGCTCGGCGGCGTCCTCGGCCGGCGCGGCCTTGGCGGTCTTGGCGGTCTTCGCCGCGACCTTCGGCTCGGAGGTCTCGACGTCGGCCAGCGCGACCGGTGCGGCCACGGGCTCGGTCATCGTGGCCCTGTCGCCACCCACGAACGCCTCGTAGGCGCCCTGGGTGAAGACCACGTCGTCGGACGCGAGCACGTCGTAGGTGTTGAGCTGGTCGACGGCCACGATGTGCACCTCGGGCGCGTTGCGCAGCGAGAGCCAGGTGATGGCGTCCGAGCGCTCGAGGACCACGAGGAAGTTGCGGCGCTCGACGACACCGGTGAGCGCCTTGAGGGCGTTCTTGGTGGACGGCTTGTCGCCACTGACCAGGCTGTCGACGACGTGGATGCGGCCGTCGCGGGCCCGGTCGGAGAGGGCACCGCGCAGGGCGGCGGCCTTCATCTTCTTGGGGGTGCGCTGGGCGTAGTCCCGCGGGTGCGGGCCGTGCACGACGCCACCGCCGGCGAACTGCGGCGCGCGGGTCGAGCCCTGACGGGCGCGGCCGGTGCCCTTCTGCTTGTAGGGCTTGCGGCCACCGCCGCGGACGTCGCCGCGGGTCTTGGTGGCGTGCGAGCCCTGGCGGGCCGCGGCCTGCTGGGCCACGACGACCTGGTGCATCAGCGGGATGTTGACCGCCGCGTCGAAGATGTCAGCAGGCAGGTCGACCTTGAGGACCTTCGTGGTCACTGGACGCTCCCCTCGGCAACGGGCCGCTTGGCGGCCGACCGCAGGACCACGAGACCGCCCTTGGGGCCGGGGATGGCGCCCTTGAGCAGGATCAGGCCCTTGTCGGTGTCGACGGCGTGGACGATGACGTTCTGGGTGGTGACGGTGTCGCCACCCATCCGGCCGGCCATCCGGACGCCCTTGAAGACGCGGCCGGGCGTGGCGCACGCGCCGATCGAGCCCGGCTTGCGGTGGTTCTTGTGGGCACCGTGGGAGGCGCCGACGCCGTGGAAGCCGTGACGCTTCATCACACCGGCGAAGCCCTTGCCCTTGCTGGTGCCGGTCACGTCGATGACCTCGCCCGCGGCGAAGGTGTCGACGGCCAGCTCCTGGCCCACGTCGTACGACGCGGCGTCGGCCGTGCGGATCTCCAGCAGGTGGCGGCGCGGGGTCGTGCCGGCCTTGGCGAAGTGCCCCTGGGCCGGCTTGTTGACCTTGCGGGCCTCGATCTCGCCGAAGCCGACCTGGATGGCGTTGTAGCCGTCGCTCTCGGGACGACGGACCTGGGTCACGACGTTGGTGGTCGCCGCGATCACGGTCACGGGGACGACGATGTTGTTGTCGTCCCAGACCTGGGTCATGCCGAGCTTGGTGCCCAGCAGCCCCTTCACGTTGCGTTCGATAGTCATGGGGTCGCTCTCAGAGCTTGATCTCGATGTCGACGCCGGCCGGGAGGTCGAGGCGCATCAGAGAGTCAACGGTCTTCGGGGTGGGGTCGATGATGTCGATCAGGCGCTTGTGGGTGCGCATCTCGAAGTGCTCGCGGGAGTCCTTGTACTTGTGCGGCGAGCGGATCACGCAGTACACGTTCTTCTCGGTCGGCAGCGGCACCGGGCCGGCGACCTTGGCACCCGTGCGGGTGACGGTGTCCACGATCTTGCGCGCCGAGGTGTCGATCACCTCGTGGTCATAGGCCTTGAGCCTGATGCGGATCTTCTGTCCCGCCATAGGTCTCTCTCGTCCTTCGTCTCGTGCCAGCTGGTTCGGCCGCTGCCGGGTGGGTCTGGTGCGCTCTGCCACCCTCGCGCCTCCGACCCCCGCGGTCGGGCGTGTCGCAGGGCCGATCAAACTGCTGAGCGCTCTGCGACCCGCCAGGGCGGAATCGGTGGTGATGGTGTTGGCCCGACGACCGGGAACGTGTCTCGGCGTCGAGCGGATCGGGTCTCCCCCACTGCTGAGGTGCGGTGCGGCCGCGCACGGATCACCTGCACACATCGGGAGACGCGATTCAATGATCAAGAACTGCCGCACCCCGACGACCCGCCGGAGCAACCGGACTATCTTGGCAGACCTTCCGAACCACGCCAAATTCACCGTCCCCGCCACCAGCGAGGAACGAGCTGGGGGCGGATCAGGACGGGGAGGTTGAGGTCACCGCCCCCGCGCGGGCGAGGAACGAGCCCGGGCGGGATCAGGCGGGGAGGTTGAGGAGCGTCGGCTCAGACCGGAGCGCCAGCGACGGACTGAGCGACGCGTCTCGAAACCCGGCGGGAGAGACGTCGGCGGTGAGCCCCGGGCCGTGGGCGAGGTCGCGAAACCCCGGTGAGAGACCAGTCGACCCTGACAAGATGACCGACAGTCTTGCTACGTCTCGGAGGGGGAACACGTGTCGGAGTCCTACCCGCCCCCGGGGGCGTCCGGGCAGGAGCCGCCGCCGCCGGGGTGGCAGCCTCCGCCCCCCACGCAGCCGTATCCCCAGCCGTTTCCGGCCCAGCCATACCCCACGCAGTCGTACCCGACCCAGCCGTACCCCCAGCCGTATCCCCGCGCAGCAGGCCGGCCAGCCGCCGTACCCCCAGCCGTACCCCTCGGCGCCGCCGCCCGTGGTCGCGCACCGGCCGGGCGCGATCGCGCTGCGCCCGCTGCAGCTCGGCGACATGTACGACGGGGCGTTCCGGATCATCCGCTACAACCCCAAGGCCACCGTCGGCTCCGCGGTCCTGGTCACGGCCGTGGCCATGCTGGTCCCGGTGCTGGTCACCGGCCTGCTGACCGGCCTCGTCGACATGTCGGTGGACCCCGACGCCGACGGCTTCTCCTCGGGCCAGCTGGTGGGCCTGGCCGCCGCGCTCGGCTCGACGGCGCTGGGCATGGTGCTGCAGTCCCTGGGGCTGATCCTGGTCACCGGCATGATCGCCCACGTGACGATGGCCGCCGCCGTCGGCCGGAAGCTGAGCCTCGGCGAGGCGTGGGCGGCCACCGCCGGCAAGCGCCTCAAGCTGCTGGGCCTGGTGCTGCTGCTCGGGGTGATGCTGATGCTCCTGATCGCACTGTTCGTGCTGCTCTGGGTGGCGGGGGTGCTGGCCCTCGACGGCGGCGCGACGATCGCACTGTTCTTCCTGGTCACCATCCCGGCGTTCGTGGCCACGCTCTGGTGGTTCTGGATCCGGATCTACTACCTCCCGGTCCCGGTCCTGATGCTCGAGCCGGTAGGCATCTTCGGCGCGATCGAGCGCGGCCACGCGCTGACGAAGGGCGTGTTCTGGCGGGTCTTCGGCATCGCCCTGCTGACCGCGATCATCACCTCCATCGCCGGTTCGCTGCTCGGAGCCCCGATCAGCCTGGTGATGCAGGGGCTGCTCGCCGGCGGCCTCGACGGCCAGTACGGCGCGCTGGCGCTGACCCTGGTCAACGCCGTGTCGGCGGTGGTACAGGCGGCGTTCGTGGCGCCGTTCACCGCAGGGGTGACCTCGCTCCAGTACGTCGACCAGCGGATGCGCAAGGAGGCGTTCGACGTGGAGCTGATGGCCCGGGCGGGGATCACCGCGTCGTGACCGTCCCGCCCTGGGTGCTGTTCACCGGTGCGGCCGACCCCCCGCTGATGCCGAGCGGCGCCGACGCCCGCTCGGACCTGCGCCGCGAGCTGCTGCACCCGGAGTACCACCAGGACAACCTCGTGCTCCGGCTGCTGGACTGGATCTCCCGGATGCTCGACCGCGGCCTGGCGGCCGCCCGCGGGGCGCCACCGCTGAGCACCGTCGCCGCCGTGCTGGTCGGGCTGCTGCTGGTGGCCGCCGTGGTCTGGCTGGCCTCGCGGGCCCGCCGCTCGCGGACCGTGCCGGGTCCCGGCCGGGCGGTGCTGGGCGAGGAGACGGTGACCGCTGCCGAGCTGCGCGCCCGGGCCGAGCAGGCGCTGGCCGAGGAGCGCTACGCCGACGCCCTGGTCGACGCCTACCGCGCCGTCGCGCTGCACCAGGTCGAGCGGCACCGGATCGACGACGTGCCGGGCGCCACCGCCCACGAGGTCGCCGTGGCCCTGGCGGAGGTCTTCCCCGAGCGGGCTGCCGACGTGCACCGCTGCGGCGCCCTCTTCGACCTGGTCCTCTACGGCGGCCGCCCCGCGACCCGGGACCAGGCCCTCGACGTGCTGGGCCTCGACGACCGACTGGCGGCCCGGCGGTGAGCACGACGGTGAGCACGACGGCGAGCACGACGGGGACCCGCGCCGCGGGGCCGCTGCGTCGCTACCGGGGCGGCCTGGTGGTGGCGCTGGCCGCCCTCGCCGCAGTCGTCGCCGCGGTCCTGCTCGGCGGCCGGCCCGCCACCAGCACGCCGCTGGACCCCGACAACCCCGGTGCCGACGGGGCCCGGGCGGTGGCCCGCGTGCTGGACGACCAGGGCGTGGAGGTCCGCGTCGTGCGCGGCGCCGACGCGCTGGACGCCGAGAGCCTGGACCCGTCGACGACGGTGCTGGTGACGTCGTCGTACCTGCTGGGTCAGAGCACGGCGCAACGGCTGCTCGACCACCTCTCGGGCGCGGACCTGGTCGTCGCCGAGCCCGGGCCCGGCGTGGTCGACGCCCTGGGCCTCTCCGCCGAGTCGTGGACGGTGGCCCCGGGGGCGGACCGGCCTGCGGGCTGCGCCGACCCGCTGTACGCCGGGCTCGAGGTGCGCGTCGACGTCGGCACCGAGTTCGCCGCCCCCGCCGGTTGCTTCACCGGCGAGCACGGCCACCTCGTCGCGGAACCGCAGGCCGGGGTGACCCTGCTCGGGGCCTCGGCGCTGCTCACCAACGACCAGGTGCTGCGGGCCGACAACGCCGCGGTGGCGCTGCGGTTGCTCGGCCAGCACGACCGGCTGGTCTGGTACGTCCCGGAGGCCGGCGACCTGCTCGGCCGCGACGGCGTCAGCCTGCGGACCCTGGTGCCGGACTGGATCCTGCCGGGCCTCTGGATCGCCGGCGCCACCGTGCTCGCCCTGCTGCTGTGGCGGGTACGCCGGCTCGGCCCGCTCGTCGTCGAGCCGCTGCCGGTGACCGTCAAGGCCATCGAGACCACGCAGAGCCGCGGCCGGCTCTACCGCAAGTCGGGCGACCGGGCGCACGCCGCCCGCGCCCTGCGGCGGGCCGCGCGGGCCGGGCTGACCGAGCGGCTGCACCTGCCGCCGGACACCGGCGCGCTCGCGCTCGACGTCGCCCGGCACACCGGCCGGCCCGTCGACGACGTCCGCGCGCTGATCGACCGACGACGCGCCCTCCCCCGCCACCGACGACGACCTGATCACCCTGGCCGACGAGCTGGCCCGGCTCCAACGAGAGGTACGCCGATGACCACGACACCCGAACCCGGGGTCCCGACCAGCCCGGCCGATGCGCCGGCGCCCGCGTCCGACGAGTCCCGGGAGCGGCTCGCGGCCGTGCGCGCCGAGGTCGCCAAGGCGGTGGTCGGCCAGGACGCCGCGGTGTCCGGGCTCCTGGTGGCCCTGCTGTGCGGCGGGCACGTGCTGATGGAGGGCGTGCCGGGAGTGGCCAAGACCCTGCTGGTGCGCAGCCTCGCCGGGGCGCTCGCGGTGCAGACCCGGCGGGTGCAGTTCACCCCCGACCTGATGCCCGGGGACATCACCGGGTCCATGGTCATCGACAGCAGGCAGGGAGAGCTGAGCTTCCGCGAGGGTCCGCTGTTCACGAACCTGCTGCTCGCCGACGAGATCAACCGGACCCCGCCCAAGACCCAGTCCGCGTTGCTGGAGGCCATGGAGGAGGGCCAGGTGTCGGTCGACGGGGTCTCCCGTCCGCTCCCCCGGCCGTTCCTGGTGGCCGCGACGCAGAACCCCGTCGAGTACGAAGGGACCTATCCGCTCCCGGAGGCGCAGCTGGACCGGTTCCTGCTCAAGGTGGTGCTGCCGATCCCCCCGCGCGAGGCCGAGCTGGAGATCCTGCGCCGGCACGCCGAGGGTTTCGACCCCCGCGACATCGCCGCCGCCGGGGTCACCGCGGTGTGCGGGCCCGAGGACATCGCCGCCGGCCAGGCCGCGGTCCGTCGCGTGCAGGTCTCACCCGAGGTGACGTCGTACATCGTCGACATCGCCCGTGCCACCCGTGAGTCGCCATCGCTGAGCCTCGGTGTCAGCCCGCGCGGCGCCACTGCGCTGATGCGCTCGGCCCGGGCGTGGGCCTGGCTGACCGGCCGCGACTTCGTGACCCCCGACGACGTCAAGGCGCTGGCGCAGGCGACCCTCGCGCACCGGCTGGGCCTGCGTCCCGAGGCCGAGCTCGAGGGCGTGCAGGTGGGACAGGTGCTGGACTCCGCGCTCGGCTCGGTCCCCGTGCCCCGATGACGAGTCACCGGTGAAGGGGCGCCGCTGATGGCGATCTCCGGGCGGGTGCCGCTCCTCGTGCTGCTGGGCCTGCTGCCCGTGGTGCTGCGGCCGGCGTTCGGCACCATGTGGCTGTGGCTGCTGGTGGTGGCCCTGCTCGTCGGCCTCGACGTGCTGCTGGCGCCGCGACCGGCCGTCCTCGAGATCTCCCGGCGACCCGTCGCCCCGGTGCGGCTGGGTCACCCGACCGCGACCACCCTCGTCGTCGCCAACCCCTCGCAACGCACGGTGACCGGCGTCTTGCGTGACGCCTGGCAGCCGACGGCCGGGGCGACGGACAACCGCTTCCCGATCCGGCTGACCCCCGGAGACCGGGTGCTGCTGCGCACGCCGCTGCAACCCGTACGACGCGGCGACCTGCGGGCGCGGGGCGTCACCGTGCGCGCCCGGGGCCCGCTGGGCCTGGCCTCCCGGCAGCTCACCACGCAGGTGCCGGGCGTGGTGCGGTCGCTGCCGCCGTTCGAGTCCCGCAAGCACCTGCCGTCGCGGCTGGCCCGGCTGCGGGACCTCGACGGGCGGTCGGCGATCCGGGTGCGCGGCCAGGGCACGGAGTTCGACTCGCTGCGCGAGTACGTGCGCGGCGACGACGTGCGCTCGATCGACTGGCGGGCCACGGCCCGCAACCGCACCGTCGTGGTGCGCACCTGGCAGCCCGAGCGGGACCGTCGCGTGGTGCTGGTGCTCGACACGTCCCGCACGTCCGCCGGCCGCGTCGACGACGTACCCCGCCTCGACTCGGCCATGGACGCCGCGCTGCTGCTCGCCGCCCTGGCGGCGCGGGCCGGCGACCGGGTGGACTTCCTCGCGGGCGACCGCCGGGTACGCGCCCGCCTGCGCGCCACCGGGGCGCGCCAGGCCGCGGCGACCCTGCAGGACACGATGGCCGACCTGGAGCCGGTGATCGCCGAGGCCGACTGGCACACCCTCGTCGGCGCGGTGACCACCCTCGGTCGCCAGCGGGCGCTGGTCGTGCTGTTGACGCCGTTGGAGTCCTCCGCCGTCGAGGAGGGCCTGCTGCCGGTGCTGCCGACCCTGACCAAGCACCACCGCGTCGTGATCGCGTCGGTCAAGGACCCGGCTCTCGACCGCCTGGCAGCGGCCCGTGGGAGCGTGGAGGAGGTGTACGACGCGGCGGCCGCCGAGCAGGTGCTCGCCCGCCGCCGGGACACCGCCGACCTGCTGCGCGCGCTGGGGGTCGACGTCGTCGACGCCTCGGCGGAGCAGCTGCCGCCGGCTCTCGCCGACCACTACCTCGCACTCAAGGCCCGCGGGCTGCTGTGAGACACCGATTCGTCTGCGCGGCTGAGCGGGGAAATACCCGCGAAACCGCAGACGAATCGGGAGCGGGTGGCGTCAGCGGGGCCGGACCAGGTCGGTCTTCTTGCTCCACGGCCCGAAGCCGTCCTTGTTCTTGGCGCGGACCTGGAAGCGGAACTGCCCGCCGCCCAGGGACAGCACGAGCGCGTGCTTGCTGCCGGCGACGACCTTGCGGGCGATCACGGCGCCGCTGCCGTTCAGGACGGCGACCTGGTAGCGCTTGATGACGAAGCCGCCAGCGTCCGCCGGTCCCTTCCAGGTCACCTTCGCCGTGCGCTGGCCTCCTGCGGCGCCGGGCGCGGCCTTGACCTTGCGGGGCTTGGAGAGCTTGTCCAGCTTGAGGTTCCGTCGCCACAGTCGGGCTCGGCCCGGCCGCGTTGACGGCCACCACCCTGATGGCGTGCTTGCCCGGGCCGAGGTTCTTGACCACGGCGCTGGTGCCGCTCGTGGTCGCCTTGGTCTTGCCGTCGGCGGTGACGCGGTACGACGAGACCGGCCCGGCGCCCGGAGACGCCGGCGGGACCCACGAGACCTTGAGCGCGGAGCCGTCGCCCACCGCGACCTTGAGGTTCTGCGGGGCGGTCGGGGCGCCCTGGTTGGCGACCGGAAGGCCGCGGCGCAGGTGCCAGCGGCTGGTGGTCACAGTGAGCACGGTGACGTAGGTGTTCTGCGCGTCGCGGGTGACCGGGCGCTGGATGCAGGAGTAGAGCCCCGAGGGCAGCGCGCCCGCGGCGCAGTCCGGCAGCAGCACGTCCTGCCCGTTGTCGGTGGTGTGCACGACCTGCACCTGGTCCACCGGAGTGGCCATCACGTCGGCCTGCGAGAACCGCAGCGCGAGCCGCGCCGGGTGCGTGGTGTCCTGGGCCAGGCCGTCGGCGTGGGCCAGCACCTCGTTGCCGACCTGGGCCGCATCGGTCGTGGCGCCGAGCTCCTGGAGCTGCACCACGGCCGTGCTCGGACTGCCCGCGGAGAGCGTGAAGCCGACGCTCATCGGGTCGACCGCCGGGTTGGCCGAGGGCTGGCAGATGGTCGTGGGCGACGCCGGGTCGCAGCGGCCGGTGGCCAGCGTGGACCCGGGCGAGACCGTGGCCGCCTCGGGGATGGTGTCGGGGAGCGCCAGCGTCGCCGACTGCACCTCGATGCTGCCGGCGCCGCTGAGGTTGGCGTCGATGACGCTGACGCCGGTGCCACCCGACTTGCGTAGCACGCCGTTGTTGACCAGCGCGCTCGCCGGCTGCCCGGCAACGGCGGCACCTGGGTAGTAGCCGCCGTCACCCGTCAGCGACATCACGCCGCCCGCCTGGATGGTCGTGCTCGTCCCGCGGTCGGCGACCATGAAGGTGCCCGGGTCGAGGACCAGGTTGCCTCCGGGCGCGACGTTCATCTTGTAGCCCGAGGAGAGGGTCGCCCCCTGCGAGAACACCTCGGCGCGCCCCTCGACGATCATCGTCCCGGGGTTGGCCGGGGGCTGGGCGCCGGCGCCCAGCACCGAGCCGAGCGAGGAACCGGCGGCCAGGTAGACGGTGCCCTGGGCGCGGGTCGTGCCCGAGGCCGCCCCCCTGAGCGGTGAACAGGGCCACATTCGTGCCGGGCGCCCACACGGTCACGTCGGGCCCGCTGGCGAGGAGCGACGTGCCCGGCTTGACCTCGATCTCGCCGGCGTTGCTCAGCTGTGTCGACTCCACGCCGAAGTTCCCGCTGTCCACGACGGTGTGGCTCTTGACCTGGATGCAGACGACGTCGCCGTTGCCTGGCTGCCCTGCGCCACCCCAGTTGTTGTTGTCCGTCCAGGACGAACCGTCACCCGCCCCGTCCCAGCTCAGGTCGCAGGCCGCGGCGCTGGCAGGACCGGCCGGGCTTGCCACCGCGACCAAGCAGGCAGCCACGACGACCAGCGACGTCCATGCTCCCGTGGTTCCCGACCGTCCCATCACGGCACCCCCTCGCGCACCATGGCGCTGGACGAAGGGTAGGCGCATCCGGGGGGCTTTGGGGAGTGCTTAACGAGGCCGCGCTCGCGGTCCGGCAGCTCGGCTCAGACGGGGACCCGGTCCAGGACCTCGCGGATCAGCTCACGCACCCGGCCCGTGGGCAGGGACGTGCCCAGCGTCCACTCACGGGCGGCGGCGTCGGCGCCGAGGGTCGACCGCGCGAGCTCCAGCCCACCGGCCAGGTCGCCCTCGACCGGGTCGTCGGTGCCGCTGGGCGAGGGCGCCAGCCGTTGGGCCGCGGCGTACAGGCGGACGGCGTCCGTGGCCTGGCCGCGGGCGGCGGCCAGGCAGCCGGCGACCCGGTAGCACTGCGCGATGGCGAGCTTCTGGCCGATCTTCTCCGCCGCCTCGAAGGCGCGGTCCAGCGTGCCGGTGGCACCGATCAGGTCCCCCTCCGCGACGGACGCGCGGGCCAGCGTGATCAGCGCCTCGCGGGCCTCCATCGGCAGCGCCGGGTGGGCGATGGCGAGTGCCTCCTCGGCGTACGCGCGGGCGGTGCCGGCGTCGGCCTCGTCGAGCGCGATCTCGGCCAGGATGCTCAGGAGGTCCGCCGTCCTGGCGATGTCGCCGTGCTCGCGGGCGACGGCCAGGCGGGCCACGTGCATCTCGCGCTCCTGCTCGAAGTCGCCCGCGACGGCGTGAGAGATGGCCAGCACGCCGAGCCCCTCCGCGACCAGCGGGTAGAGCCCGAGGCGGCCCGCCGCCTCGGCGCCCAGCCGGGCGAGCTCGGTGCCGCGGTCGATCTCGCCGGTCACGAGCAACGTCGCGCCCCAGAAGCACCGACAGGTCGCCACGGTGGCCTCGTCGCCGAGCGGTTCGGCGACCGCGACCGCCCGCTGGAAGTGCGCGACCGCGTCGTCGTACTCGTTGAGGTGGTAGGCGAGCTGGCCGGCCAGCGCGTGCAGCCGGCCGGCGGGCTGGGAGCCACCCGCGACGAAGGTGAGCGTGGCGACGGCCCGCGCGAGCCCGGCGCGCAGGTCCCCGGAGGCCACCCAGAAGGGCCCGGAGCCCAGGGTCATCGCCACGCCCTCGTCGATGCGGCCGAGGCGGAGGGCCGCCTCGATGGAGCCCATCACGTCGCTGCCCACGTCGAGGAAGCGGGCCAGCGCCAGCTGTCCCTCCGCGCGGTCGAGGTCCTCCTGCCAGCGGGTCACGTTGTCGAGGAGGTACGCCGCCAGGGCCAGCCGGGCCGGGTCGTTCTCGCGCGGGTCCGTGACCAGGCGCCGGACGAAGGCGCGCACGGTCGCGGGCATCACGAACCCCAGCCGCACCCGTCCGATCAGCGGCCGGATCAGCCCGGTCTCCATCACCTGGGTCAGCAGCTCGATCACGTCGCCCACGTCCGCGGCGACGGCCTCGACCGCCTCGAGCGTGAACGCCTGTTCGAAGACGACGAGCCGCCGGCACAGCTGCTGCGCCCCCTCGGCGAGGCGGTCGTGGCTCCAGGCGATCGTCGAGGCCAGCGCCCGCTGCCGCTCGGGTACGTCGGGAGCGGTGGTACGCAGCAGCTCGAGGCCGGTGACCAGGCTGTCGCGCAGCCCCTCGATCCCGACCAGCCGGACGCGGGCGGCGGCGAGCTCGATGGCCAGGGGCACGCCGTCCACGAGCCGGCACACCTCGCCGAGGGCGGCCTCGTGGCCGTGGACGTCCAGGTCGGGGTCCGCCTGCCGGGCGATGCGCAGGAACAGCTGGGCGGCGGGGCTCTCGACGACGGCGTCCGCCGGGGCGCCCGGCGGCGGGACGTCGAGGGGCGGCACGGCGACGGTCTGCTCGGAGCGCCGGCGCAACGGCACCCGGCAGGTGACCAGCAGGGTCACGTCCAGCTCGTCGAGCAGGCGGGACACGGCTTCCGAGCCGTCGGGGCAGGCGTCCACGTTGTCGAGCACGACGAGCGGACGGCGGTCCGGAGGCGCGTCCGGCTCCGGCTCCCCGACCAGGGTCTCCACGGCGGTGACGACGTCCGCCGCGGTCTCCCGCTCGGTGACCTCGTGATAGCGCACCTCGCGTCCGGTGCGCTCTCGCCACACGGCCGCCGCGACCGTGGCCACCCGGGTCTTCCCGCTGCCCCCGAGGCCGGTCAGCGTGACCAGGCGGGTGTCGGCGTCCTCCAGGCTGCGCACCACCCCCTCGACGAGCTCCTCGCGCCCGAAGGTCGGCGTGCGCGGCACGGGCAGCCGGGCCGCCTCGCGGGGCACCGCCTGGTCGGCGAGCGCCGGGTCCCGACGGCCGGCGTCGTCGCGCAGGATGGCGGCCTCGATGCGCCGCAGCGCCTCGCCGGGCTCGATGCCGAGCTCGTCGGCCAGGGTGGCGCGCGCGTCGGCGTACACCTCGAGGGCCTCCTCGCTGCGGTGGTCGAGGTGCAGGGCCGTCATCAGCTGGCCCCACAACCGCTCGCGGACGGGGTGCTCGCGCACGGCGTCGCGCAGCTCGTCGACGATCTCGCCCTGCCGGCCCAGCGCCAGCAGCGCCTCGAAGCGGTCCTCCACGACACCCATCCGCAGCTCGCCCAGGCGTTCGACGACGGCGCGGGCGAACGGTACGTCGTCGACGCCGGCCAGCGCCGGTCCGCGCCAGAGGGCCAGCGCCCCGTCGAGCGTGGCCAGCGCGGCCTCCCGCTCCTGCCCCTTGGCCTCGGCGGCCAGCCGCTCGAACTCGAGGGCGTCCACGTCGGCGGCGTCGACGACCAGGCGGAGTCCCTGGGGTCCGCTCTCGAGGGCCGGCCCGGTGCTCTCCGTCCGGACCCGGTCGACCAGCGCGTCCAGCGCGCCGGCCGGAGGTACCAGCCCGCCCCACAGCCCGGCGGCCACGGTCTCCGGAGGTACGGTCTCGCCGGGGGCCAGGGCGAGCAGGGCCACCAGCGCGCGGTCCCGCTTGCCCGCGGGCGTACGTGCGGCGCCGTCGACCTCGACCTGCACCGGCCCCAGCACCTCGACACGCACGGCGTTCAGACTAATGGCGCGCGGCGGAGGTACCCGGGTCCCGCCGACCCCGGGGCATCACGAGGCGCCACCCCTGAACTTCGGCGTCGTTCCTGACCGTTAGTGGTCGTTGCAACGACGCCAAACGTCTGGGATACCCGGTCGGCCGGGTGTTCTGCCCCCGCGGGCCCGCCGCCAAACGACCTCAGCCCCGCGAGGCGACCCGGTCCTCGAGCAGGGAGGCGTCGATGTCGCCGGTCTCGCCGCGCAGGTACGCCGCGCGGCCGAGGACGAAGACATAGGCGAAGAACGCCGCCTCGGCCAGCACACCGATGCCGACCCGGGCCCAGGTGGGCAGGCCCGAGGGCGTCACGAAGGCCTCGATCAGGCCGCTCACGAGCAGCACCGCGACCAGGCCCAGGGCCACCGTGCCCGCCGTACGTCCCTCGCGGGCGATCGCGTGGCCGCGCGAGAGGTCTCCGGGTTCGACCCACGACCAGAAGAGCCGGAACCCGACGCCGCCGGCGACGAACACCGCGGTCAGCTCCAGCAGGCCGTGCGGCAGGATCAGCCCCCAGAACAGCCCGCCGCGGTCGTGCCGGATCATGATCGACCCGATGATCGCCAGGTTGGCGACGTTGCTGAAGAGCACCTTGACCAGCGGCAGCCCGAGGATGCCCAGGCCCAGGCAGAGCGCGGCGACCCAGGCGTTGTTCACCCAGACCTGCGCGGCGAAGTGGCTGGCCGCGTAGGTGCTGTAGTACCCCTCGAAGTCGTTGTTGACGAGCTGGTCGACCTCGTCGGGCGAGAGCAGGCTCTGCTCCACGTTCGGGTGGTCGAGCAGCCACCAGATCATCACGGCGGTGACCGCCACGTTGGCCGCGAGGCACGCGAGCCACCACCACCGCAGCCGGTAGAGCGCGGCCGGGAAGCGATCGGTGAAGAACCGCGCGACGCCGTGCCAGGTGCTCACCCGGGTGCCCACCGACCGGTTGCGGGCCCGCGACAGCAGCGACGGAGAGGTGCGCGACGAGGGACGGATCGGGCGCGGCGCTGCGCAGCACCGAGAGGTGGGTGGCGACCTGCTGGTAGCGCTCGACGAGCTCGTCCGCCTCCGCACCCGTCAGCCGGCGCTTCTTCACCAGGTTCTCGAGGCGGGTCCAGTCCGCGTGGTGCGCGAGCACATACGCGTCCAGATCCACGGTCGGCAGCCTAGGCTGCGGATCATGGCCGCACCGGAGTTCGCGACCCTCAGCGCCGACGACCTGGTGACGGGTGAAGCGGTCGCCCTCGACCTGCCGCCGGCCAGCCTGGGCGTCCGGCTGGCCTCGGGCCTGGTCGACGTGACGGTGACCCTGGGGCTGCTCCTCGTGCTGGCCTTCACGTTCCTGCTGGCGGCCATGCAGTCGGACCAGGCGCTCGGGCAGGTGGCCCTCATCGGCACGCTGATCGTGTCGCTCGTGGTCTACCCGACCACGGTCGAGACGCTGAGCGACGGCAAGTCCCTCGGCAAGTGGGCCTTCGGCCTCCGGGTGGTGCGCGACGACGCGGGGCCGACGAGCTTCCAGCAGTCGTTCGTCCGGGCCCTGGTCGGCGTCGTGGAGATCTACCTGACCGGCGGGGTGCCGGCGTTCTTCTCCGCCCTGCTCAGCTCCAAGGGCAAGCGCCTCGGCGACTACGCCGCCGGCACGTACGTCGTGCGCGAGCGGTTCCACCTCCACCTGGAGCCTCCGCCGCCGATGCCGGCCGAGCTCGCCACCTGGGCCCGCGCCGCCGACGTCGCGTCCCTGCCGACCGGGCTGGCACTGGCCGTCCGCCAGTTCCTGTCCCGTGCCGGCGCGTTGGACCCGGTCTCCCGGGCCACGGTCGGCACCAAGCTCGCCCATCAGGTCTCGCCGTACGTCGCGCCCCCACCGCCGCCGGGCACCCCGCCCGAGACGTTCCTCGCGGCCGTGGTGGCCACCCGCCGCGAGCGCGACCAGGCCCGGCTCGGCCGGGAGCGCGCGTTCCGCGAGCGGCTGACCTCGCGCCGCACGTGAAGGCCAACGACGACCTCGTCGTGCACCTGCGCCGGGCGCGCGACCCGGGCTCGTAACGTCGGCCCATGATCACCAACGTCTCCATCGTCAGCGTCCGGGTGAAGGACGTCGACGAGTCGCTGAAGTTCTACACCGACGTCCTCGGTTTCGAGCCGGGCGCCGACGTCTCGCTGAGCGACGGCTACCGCTGGTGCACGGTCGTGCACCCGAACCAGCCCGAGCTGCACCTCCACCTGACCGTCCCCGGTCCGCCCCTGGGCGAGCACCTGGTCGACGCCATCCGCCGCGCGCAGGACGAGGGCGGGATGGCCGGTGTCGGGGTGAACGTCGACGACTGCCGGGCGACCTACGAGGACCTCAGGGCCAAGGGCGTGGAGTTCATGCAGGAGCCCTCGGACCGGCCGTACGGCGTCGAGGCGGTCTGCCGCGACAACTCCGGCAACTGGATGGTGCTCGTCGAGCACCGGGCCTGGCAGCCCGAGGACTTCGCCTGACGCCCGCTCAGAGCGACGCCGTCACCGGCTCGTCCATCTCGACGGGCTCGACGCGGCGCCGCGGGATCAGCAGGACCAGGGCGGCCGCGCCCAGGCACAGGCCGCCCGCCGTCATCCAGGCGGCGAAGTAGTCGCCGGCCTCCTGCCGCACCCAACCGGCGTACGACGCGGCGATGCCGGCGCCGACCATGTGGGCGGCGAACACCCAGCCGAAGACCACGCCCGACCGCTCGATGCCGAAGTGCTGGCGGCACAGGGCCACCGTCGGCGGCACGGTCGCCACCCAGTCCAGGCCGTAGAACACGATGAACACGAACAGGCTCGGGTGCACGGTGTCGGCCAGCAGCCAGGGCACCACCAGCAGGGACAGGCCGCGCAGGAAGTAGTAGGTGAAGAGCAGGTAGCGGCTGTCCACCCGGTCGGTGAGCCAGCCGCTCGCGACCGTGCCGACGATGTCGAAGATCCCGATCAGCGCGAGCAGGCTCGCGCTCGTCGTCGCGGGCATGCCGTGGTCGTGGGCGGCCGGGATGAAGTGGGTGCCGATCAGGCCGTTGGTCGACCAGCCGCAGATCCAGAACGACAGGAACAGGCACCAGAAGGTGCGGCTGCGACTGCTCTCCCGGAGCACTCGGATCGCCAGCCGCGCCGCGGGTTCGGTGGTGGGCGGGACCGGAGCGGCCGGAGGCTCGTCCTCGGCGCCGTACGCCGTGGTGCCGGCGTCGGCGGGGCTGTCGCGGAGCACCAGCCAGACGATCGGGACGAGCAGCAGCGCGAAGACGCTGACCAGCGCCGCGGCCCAGCGCCAGCCCGGCCCCGCCGCCAGGTGGGCGATCGCGGGCAGGAACACCAGCTGTCCGGTCGAGCTGGCCGCCGAGAACACCCCGACGACGACGCCGCGGTGCCGGACGAACCAGCGGTTGGCGACCATCGCGCCGAAGACCAGGGCCAGCGAGCCGGTGCCGATCCCGACCGCGAAGCCCCACAGCAGCCAGAGCTGCCAGGGGCTGGTCATCAGCAGCGTCAGCCCGGAGCCCACGGCGACCAGGAGGAGGGCCAGGGCCACCACCCGGCGCATGCCGAAGCGCTCCATCAACGCGGCAGCGAACGGCGCGGTCAGGCCGTAGATGATCAGGTTGAGGCTGACGGCCCCGCTGGTGGTCGCCCGCGACCAGCCGAACTCCGCCTCCAGGGGCTCGAGCAGCGCGCCCGTGGAGGACCGGAAGCCGGCCGCGGCGATCAGGGCGGCCATGGTGACCGCGGCGACCCACCAGGCGCGGTGGATCCGGTGGCCGCTGGCGGGCCCGACGGTCGCGGTCACCCGCGGATTCTATTTCCTGGCAGCGGCCAGGGTCTCGCGCGATCCGGCCACCGGTCGTCGAGTCCCGGCCAATCCACCCCGCTGGTCGAGGAGGTTGCGTAGCAACCGTCACGAGACCCCCGCGCCGAACCGCCACCGTCTCGCGACGGGCGCCAGAGCGCTCCTCGACCGACGGGTGCCGCTGGTCGAGGAGGTTGCGTAGCAACCACCGAACCGCGCACCGGGTCTCGTGACGGCGCCAGGGCGCCCTCCTCGACCGACGGCTCGGACACCCCCTACATTCCGCCCATGCCCCTGATCGACCGCGACCGCCTGACGACGCTGCGCGAGGCCGAGGAGCGCCGCTTCGTCGAGACCCACCCGCGCTCCGCCGCGCTGGCCGAGCGGGCCCACGGGCCGCTGCTGGCCGGCGTACCGATGCCGTGGATGACGCGGTGGGCCGGCGCGTTCCCGGTGTTCGTGGACTCGGCCACGGGGGCGCGGTTCACGGACGTCGACGGCGTCGAGTACGTCGACCTGTGCCTGGGCGACACCGGCGCGATGACCGGCCACGCGCTGCCGGAGGTCGCGGCCGCCGTCTCCGAGCGCGCCGCCAAGGGCATCACCACGATGCTGCCGTCGGAGGACGCGATCTGGGTGGCCGAGGAGCTGGGCCGCCGGTTCGGGCTCCCGAGCTGGCAGTTCGCGATGACGGCGACCGACGCCAACCGGTTCGTGCTCCGGTTCGCCCGGCACCTGACCGGGCGACCGCGGATCGCGGTGTTCGACTGGTGCTACCACGGCACCGTCGACGAGACCCTGGCCGTGCTCGAGGGCGACCGGGTCGTGCCCCGGCCCGGAGCCATGGGCCCGCAGGTCGACGTGGCCCTGACGACCGCCGTGGTGCCCTTCAACGACGTCGACGCCCTGGACCGGCGGCTCGCCGAGGGCGACGTGGCGTGCCTGCTGATGGAGCCGGCGCTGACCAACATCGGCATCGTGCTGCCCGACGAGGGGTACTCGCAGGCCGTCCGGGAGATCACCCGCAGGCACGACGTGCTGCTGGTCATCGACGAGACCCACACCCTGTGCGCGGGGCCCGGCGGCTGCACGGCCGCGTGGGGACTGGAGCCCGACCTGCTCGTCGTGGGCAAGCCGATCGCCGGCGGCGTCCCGCTGGCGGCGTACGGCATGACCCAGGCGGTCGCGGACCGGCTGACCGGGCCGATGCTCACGGCCGAGGCCGACGTGTCCGGTGTCGGCGGCACGCTGACGGCCAACGCGATGGCGCTGGCCGCTGCGCGGGCCGCGCTGTCCCACGCCCTCCGCGAGGAGGACTACGCGGTCGCCATCCCGCTCGCCGAGCGGTTCACCGCCGGCGTGCAAGGGGTCATCGACCGGCACGCACTGCCCTGGAACGTGCAGCGCCTCGGCTGCCGCGCCGAGTACTGGTTCTGCCCGCCGCCCCGCGACGGCGCCGCCGCGGCCGCCGCCGTGGACGAGGACCTGGAGGGGTTCATGCACCTGTGGGCCCTCAACCGCGGCGTGCTGCTGACCCCCTTCCACAACATGGCGCTGTTCTCCCCCGCCCACTCCGAGGCCGACGTCGACCGCCACACCGAGGTGTTCGGCGAGGCGGTCGACGCGCTGGTGGGCTGAGGTCCGATTCGTCAGCCATCCTGCGGGTCCTCGCCGCGGCGAGGGTTCTGACGAATCGGGGTTCAGACCCGCACGTACGTCAGGTCGGTGATGGTCCGGCCGGCGGCGAGGCCCTTGCGCTCGAACCGGGTGACCGGACGTTCGTCCCAGCGGGGCACCACCCCGCCGGTGAGCAGCGGCTCGGCGTCGAGCACCTCGACCATCTGCTCGGCGTAGTCGGCCCAGTCGGTGGCCAGCCGCCACACCGCCCCGGGCGCCAGGCGGGACGCGGCCAGGGCGGCGAAGGCCGGGGTCACCAGCCGGCGCTTGTGGTGCTTCTTCTTGTGCCACGGGTCGGGGAAGAACGTCCAGAGCTCGGCCAGCTCACCGGGACCGAGCAGGTGCTCCGTCGACCACACCGCGTCCACGGAGCAGAACCGCACGTTCGTGGCGTCGGTCTCGACCACCCGGGCCAGGGCGTCCGCGATGCCGGGGCGCCAGACCTCGAAGGCCAGCACGTCGTACGCCGCCCGGGCCGGCGCGAGGGCCGCCGTCGTCTCGCCGACCCCCGAGCCGATCTCCACGACCAGCGGCGCCTCCCGGCCGAACCAGGTGGCCCACCGGAAGCCCGGCTCGTCGACCGCCTCGTCGGGGATCACCCAGTCGTCGTGGTGGGCGTGCCAGGCCTCGCGCTGGAGCGGCGTGAACCGGCTGCCGCGCCGCGCGTAGGTGAGCACCTCCCGCAGCCGCCGACCCTCCTCGGTGAGCCGCTGGTGCGGACGCGCGGGGCGCACGCCCCCGGTCGGGCTCTCCACTCAGACCTCCGCGAGGTCCAGCACCAGCTCGTAGTGGTGCGCGTCGTCCAGGATGTCCAGCTCCAACCGCCCCGTGACGCCTGCGAAGTCGCCGGTGCCGGACCCGGGCACGACGAGGTAGGTCAGGGACTGGTCGCGGTTGTCCATCACCCCGAGCTGCTGGAGGCAGAACGAGCCCGACCGCTCGCCGATCGACACCTCGGCCACCTCGAGCGCGACGTACCCCGCCGAGCCGGTCGCCGGGTCCCCAGCCGACAGCATCAGCCCGGAGCCGGTGCCGACCGCGTCTCCGGCGTAGGTCTTCTCGAGCCGGAAGCGGCTGACCTGCGTCGGCTCGCCGTCCTCGGGAGTGATCCTTACCTCGAACGTCCCCCGCGCGTGCTCGCTCATCCCGCCATCCTTCCAGGGCCGGCCGTCACGGCAGCAGCCCGGCCGCGCGGGCCGGCTCGGCGTACGCGGCGGCCAGTGAGTCGAGGGTCTCGTGGGCGTTGAGGCCGCTCGGGTTCGGCACCACCCAGAGCTGGGCCGGGCCGATGTCCTCCGGCTGTCTCCCGACCAGGGCGCGCGGTCGGTCGAACCCCGTGCGGTACGCCGTCACCCCGAGCACCGCGACCACCAGCGGCCGCACCCGTGCGACCAGCGCCGTCAGCCGGGCCGCGCCCTCCCGGAGCTCGGCGGTCGTCAGCTCGTCGGCACGCGCCGTCGCCCGGCGTACGACGTTGGAGATGCCGATGCCCCGCGCGACGACCTGTGCCTTGACCTCGTCGGTCATCGGGTCGGACACGTCGACGGGTGCGGCGATGATGCCCGCGCGATGCAGGGCCGGCCAGAACCGGTTGCCCGGCTTGCCGAAGTGCGTCTGCGTCGCGGCCGTGCGCAGCCCGGGGTTGATGCCGGCGAACAGCAGCCGGGTGCCCGGCCCGAGCAGGTCGGGCACCTCGGTGTCGCGGTAGGACTCGAGCTCCGCCCGGGTGAAGGAGACCACCGGTCCAGCCTGTCACCCGGACCCGCCTCCCGATTGCGGTTGTCGGTGTCGGTGGCCGGGCTTACCGTCGAGGGATGGACGGCGGTGTGGTGGTGGGCATCCTCATCGTCATCGCGCTCAGCCTCACCAGCGCGGCGATGCTGCGGCTGCTGCTCAGCTCGCCGTTCATCGTCGCCTGGATCGCCGACGTCGGCATCCCCCGGATGCGCAAGCGGCTGCGGCGCCGGGTCGAGCCGCCCGTCGGGCGCCCGATCGAGGAGATCGCCAGCAGCATCCGCCGGCTGGGCGGGGAGTACTACGGCGGCCACCCGGGCCGGTCGTGGGTGAAGTCCGAGGCGCTGCGCCGGGCCTACGACGGCGCTCTGGACGAGGGCTGCCGCGCCCTGGAGATCAACACCGACCTGCTGGTGCTCGAGCCCGGCACCGACCACGACGCCGAGCGGATGCGGGTCGAGCACCTCCTGGTCACCGCCGGCCTGGTCCTGGGCCGCGCGGCCTGACGGGGCCGCGCTGGCGGAGCGGATCGTCGGTCGTCGAGCAGCGACCGTCGGCCGAGCCTGCGAGAGCCGCGACGGAGCGTGTCGAGACCCGGTGACGAGACCGCCGATCCGGCACCGGGCGTCTCGACACGACCTCCTCGACCGAGCGGGTCGGTCGGCTCGACCACCGAAATGGGATAGGCCCCCAACCCTTGCGGGCTGGGGGCCTATCTCGGTGAAGCGCTAGATCACTTGGTGATCTTGGTGACCCGACCGGCGCCGACGGTGCGGCCGCCCTCGCGGATCGCGAACCGCAGGCCCTCGTCCATGGCGATCGGCTGGATCAGCTCGACCGACATCTCGGTGTTGTCACCGGGCATGACCATCTCGGTGCCCTCGGGGAGGGTCACCACGCCGGTCACGTCGGTGGTGCGGAAGTAGAACTGCGGGCGGTAGTTGTTGAAGAACGGCGTGTGCCGGCCGCCCTCCTCCTTCGACAGGATGTAGACGTTGGCGTCGAAGTTGGTGTGCGGGGTGGTCGTGCCGGGCTTGATCACGACCATGCCGCGCTCGACGTCCTCGCGCTTGGTGCCGCGGAGGAGCAGCCCGACGTTCTCGCCGGCCTGGCCCTCGTCGAGCAGCTTGCGGAACATCTCGACGCCGGTGACGGTGCGTCTTCTGCGAGCCCTCGCGGATGCCGACGATCTCGACCTCTTCGCCGACCTTGACGATGCCGCGCTCGATGCGACCGGTGATGACGGTGCCACGACCGGTGATCGTGAAGACGTCCTCGACGGGCATCAGGAAGGGCTTGTCGGTCTCACGCTCGGGGGTCGGGATCGACTCGTCGACCGCGTCCATGAGCTCGAGGACGGTGGCGCCCCACTTCTCGTCGCCGTTCAGCGCCGGGAAGGCCGCCGTGCGGATGACGGGGATCTCGTCGCCGTCGAACTCGTACTCGGAGAGGAGCTCGCGCACCTCCATCTCGACGAGCTCGATGAGCTCCTCGTCGTCGACCATGTCGCACTTGTTGAGCGCGACCACCAGGGCGGGGACGCCGACCTGGCGGGCGAGCAGCACGTGCTCACGGGTCTGCGGCATCGGACCGTCGGTGGCGGCGACCACGAGGATCGCACCGTCCATCTGGGCGGCGCCGGTGATCATGTTCTTGATGTAGTCGGCGTGACCCGGGCAGTCCACGTGGGCGTAGTGGCGCGCCTCGGTCTGGTACTCGACGTGAGCGATCGAGATCGTGATGCCGCGCTGACGCTCTTCGGGCGCCTTGTCGATCTCGTCGAACGGCGTGAACGGGTTCAGGTCCGGGAACTTGTCGTGCAGGACCTTGGTGATCGCCGCGGTCAAGGTGGTCTTGCCGTGGTCGATGTGCCCGATCGTGCCGATGTTCACGTGCGGCTTGGTCCGCTCGAACTTCGCCTTAGCCACTGGGGGCTCCTCCTGGTTGTTGTTTCTTGACTCGTATGAACTGCTGAAATGCCGAGGATTCGGACGGGGTGACCCCTTAGCGGATCACTCGCCGCGAACCTTCTTGACGATCTCGTCGGCGATGCCCGCGGGGACCTCGGCGTACGAGTCGAACTCCATCGAGTACGACGCCTGACCGGAGGTCTTGGACCTCAGGTCGCCAACGTACCCGAACATCTCCGAAAGCGGCACGAGGGCGTTGATGACCATGTCACCGTGACGCTCCTCCTGGGCCTGGATCTGGCCGCGCCGGCTGTTGATGTCGCCGATGACCGTGCCGAGGAACGTCTCCGGCGTGATCACCTCGACGGCGAACATCGGCTCGAGCAGGACCGGCCTGGCCATCCGCGCGGCCTCCTTGAACGCCTGGTTGCCGGCGATCTTGAAGGCGAGCTCGGAGGAGTCGACGTCGTGGTAGGCGCCGTCCTCGAGCGAGACCTTCACGTCGACCATCGGGTAGCCGGCGAGCACGCCGAACTCCATGGCGTCCTGGGCACCCTGGTCGACCGAGGGGATGTACTCGCGCGGGATGCGGCCACCGCTCACGTTGTTGACGAACTCGTAGCCGGCACCCTGCCCGGTCTCGGGGTCGATGCTCGGCTCGAGGCTGATCAGCACCTTGGCGAACTGGCCCGACCCACCGGTCTGCTTCTTGTGGGTGTAGCTGTGCTTCTCGACCTTGTTGCGGATCGTCTCGCGGTAGGCCACCTGCGGCTTGCCGACGGTCGCCTCGACGCGGAACTCGCGCTTCATCCGGTCGACGAGGATCTCCAGGTGGAGCTCGCCCATGCCGGCGATGATCGTCTGCCCGGTCTCCTCGTCGGCCTTGACCGTGAAGGTCGGGTCCTCGTCGGAGAGCCGCTGGATCGCGGTGCCGAGCTTCTCCTGGTCGCTCTTGGTCTTGGGCTCGATCGCCACCTCGATGACCGGGGCGGGGAAGCTCATCGACTCGAGGACCACGGGGTTGTTGATGTCGCACAGGGTGTGACCGGTCTTGGTGTCCTTCAGACCCATCACGGCCACGATCTGGCCGGCGCCGACCGACGCGATCTCCTCACGCTTGTTGGCGTGCATCTGGTAGACCTTGCCGATCCGCTCCTTGCGGCCGGTGACCGAGTTGAGCACCGTGGCGCCCGCGGCGAGCTTGCCGGAGTAGACCCGGACGTAGATCAGCTTGCCGAGGTGCGGGTCGCTGGCGATCTTGTAGGCCAGGCCGGAGAACGGCTGGTCGTCGGACGGCATCCGCTCGACCTTCGTCTCCTCGTCGTTGACCTTGTGGCCGACGATGGCGTCGATGTCGAGCGGCGAGGGCAGGTACTTCACGACCGCGTCGAGCAGGGGCTGCACGCCCTTGTTCTTGAAGGCCGTGCCGCACAGCACCGGGTTGAGCTTGTCGGCCAGGGTGGCGCGACGGATCGCGGCCTCGAGCTCGGCGACGGAGAGGTCCTCGCCCTCGAGGTACTTCTCCATGACGTCGTCGTCGGCCTCGGCCAGCGTCTCGAGGAACTTCTCGCGGTACTCGTCGACCTGGGCCCGCAGTCGACTCGGGGATCTCCTCGACGTCGTAGTCGTCGCCCATGGTCGTCTCGCCGCGCCAGGTCAGCGCGCGCATGCCGACCAGGTCGACGACGCCGAGGAAGTCGTGCTCCGCGCCGATGGGCAGCTGGAGGACGAGCGGGGTGGAGTTGAGTCGCTCGACCATCATGTCGACGCAGCGGAAGAAGTCGGCGCCGGTGCGGTCGAGCTTGTTGACGAAGCACATCCGGGGCACGGAGTACTTGTTGGCCTGGCGCCACACGGTCATCGTCTGGGGCTCCACGCCGGCCACGCCGTCGAAGACGGCGACGGCGCCGTCGAGGACGCGCAGCGAGCGCTCGACCTCGGCGGTGAAGTCGACGTGACCCGGGGTGTCGATGATGTTGATCTGGTGGTCCTTCCACCAGCAGGTCGTCGCGGCGGACGTGATGGTGATGCCGCGCTCCTGCTCCTGCTCCATCCAGTCCATGACGGCGGCGCCGTCGTGGACCTCACCGATCTTGTAGGAGATGCCGGTGTAGAACAGGATGCGCTCGGTGGTGGTGGTCTTGCCGGCGTCGATGTGCGCCATGATGCCGATGTTGCGGACCTTGTTGAGGTCCGTGGTGATGTCGACAGCCACTGTCAGCGTTCCTTAGGAAGTAGTGGGTGCTGGGCCTGCAAGGGCACCGGGCAGTACGCCGGCCGGTCGGGCCGGCGTACCGCTCGCTGCAGGTCACCAGCGGTAGTGGGCGAAGGCCTTGTTGGACTCGGCCATCTTGTGGGTGTCCTCGCGCTTCTTCACCGCGGCACCGAGGCCGTTGGAGGCGTCGAGGATCTCGTTCATGAGGCGCTCGTGCATCGTCTTCTCGCGACGGGCCTGGGCGTAGCCGACCAGCCAGCGCAGCGCGAGCGTGGTGCCGCGCGTGCCCTTGACCTCGATCGGGACCTGGTAGGTCGCGCCACCGACGCGGCGGGACTTGACCTCGATGGCCGGCTTGACGTTGTCGAGCGCACGCTTGAGCGTGACGACCGGGTCGGTGCCGGTCTTCTCGCGGCAGCCCTCGAGGGCGGTGTAGACGATGCGCTGGGCGACCTGCTTCTTGCCGTCCATGAGCACCTTGGAGACGAGCTGGCTCACCAGCTGCGACCCGTAGACCGGGTCCATGTCGATCGGCCGCTTCGGCGCGGGTCCCTTGCGCGGCATATCAGCTCTTCTCCTTCTTCGCGCCGTAACGGCTGCGAGCCTGCTTGCGGTTCTTCACGCCCTGGGTGTCGAGCGTGCCGCGGATGATCTTGTAGCGGACACCGGGGAGGTCCTTCACCCGGCCGCCGCGGACGAGCACGATCGAGTGCTCCTGGAGGTTGTGGCCCACGCCCGGGATGTACGCCGTGACCTCGACGCCGCTCGACAGGCGCACGCGGGCGACCTTGCGGAGGGCGGAGTTCGGCTTCTTCGGGGTGGTCGTGTAGACGCGGGTGCAGACGCCGCGGCGCTGCGGCGAACCCTTCAGGGCAGGCGTCTTGGTCTTCGACGCCTTGTCCTGGCGGCCCTTGCGGACCAGCTGGTTGATGGTGGGCACCTTGGGTGGTTCCCTTTCTTGTCTGCTCTCAGTACCCGGCGCCTTGCCGGGCACGATCGTGCTGCTGCTGCTGTGTGCCTGTGATGAGTGTCCGGTGGTGCGCACGACGAGAGGTCGGGCGAGCTGCGGGCACGCGCAACGGTCTGGTCGTCCCAGACACAAGGGTTGAGATTACTCTCGCGCGCCAAAGAGGGTCAAAACGCCGCTCACCTGCGTCTCAGCGGCTGTCCAGGCCCGGCTCACGAGGCGTTGGCCAGGTCCTCGGCGGGTGCCTCGACGGGCCGGGAGACACCCTCGCGCAGCCGGGCGTTGCTGCGCAGCAGCATGCTGCTGGCGACGCCGGCGCCGACGATGACCAGGACGCCGCCGAGGATCAGGGTCCACCGGGCGCCGAACGTCTCGCCGACCCAGCCGATGACCGGCGAGCCGAGCGGGGTGCCGCCCATCACGATGGTCATGTAGAGCGCCATCACCCGGCCGCGGTAGACGCGGGTCGGACTCCAGCTGCATGGTGGCGTTGGCGGAGTTCAGCAGGGTGATGGTGCAGAAGCCGATCACCGGGCAGATGGCGGCGAACAGCACGTAGGACGGCATCAGGCCGGCCGCGATCTCGGCCGCGCCGAACCCCAGGGCGGCCACGACGAGCAGCCGGACCCGGATCGTCGACCGCCGCGCCGCCATCAGCGCGCCCGCGAGCGAGCCGATCGCCATGAACGAGCCGAGCAGGCCGAACTCGCCGGCGCCCTTGCCGAAGACCTCGGTGGCCATCAGGGCGGAGGTGATCTGGAAGTTCATGCCGAAGGTGCCGGCGAAGAAGACCAGCACCAGGACCATCAGCATCTTGGGCTGGCTGCGCACGTAGCGGACGCCGTCGAGGAGCATCCCGGGCGTGCGGGCGAGCGGCTTCGGGGTGTGCAGCAGCGAGGGGTCCATCCGCTGGAGCTGGATGATGATCGCGGCGTAGGACACGGCGTTGATGAGGATCACCCAGCCGGTGGCCTGCGCACCGCCGCCCAGGGCGCCGATCATCAGGCCGGCCAGGGCGGGGCCGAGGATGCGGGCCAGGTTGAAGGCGGCCGAGTTCAGGCCGACGGCGTTGGTGAGCTCGTCCTGGTCGACCATCTCGGAGACGAACGACTGACGGGCCGGGGCGTCGAACGCCGAGCCGATGCCGAAGACGAACGCCAGCGCGTAGACGTGCCACACCTCCACGGACCCGAGCACGGTGATCACGCCGAGGACCAGCGACGCGGCGGCCATCACGGCCTGGGTGACCTGGAGCAGGCGGCGCTTGGGGAAGCGGTCGGCGATCACGCCGGCGTACGGCGAGAGCAGCAGCACGGGCAGGAACTGCAGCCCGGTGGTGATGCCGAGCGCGGTGCCGCTGCCGCCGGTCAGCTGCAGCACCAGCCAGTCCTGGGCGACGCGCTGCATCCAGGTGCCGGTGTTGCTGACGACGCTCCCGGCGGCGTACTTGCGGTAGTTCGGGTTGTGCAGCGCCTGGAACGTGGGGCTCGTGGGGATCAGTCCTATGGAGTGTTCAGTCCTTGCAGGAGAGGGAGTCGAGGATCGGGGCGGCCTGGCGGAGCACGCCGCGTTGCTCGGGCGTCAGGTCGGCCAGGCGGCGTGACAGCCACGCGTCGCGGCGGGCCCGGTCGGCGCGCACCGTGGCGGTGCCCCGCTCACTGATGCTGATGACGACCTGGCGCCCGTCGGTGTCGTGGGGGCGGCGGGCGACGTAGCCGCCCGCCTCGAGGGTCTTGACCGTGCGGGTCATGCTCGGCGGCTGCACCTGCTCGGCGCTCGCGAGGTCGCCGACGGTCTGGTCGCCGTTGCGGTAGAGCTGGCCGAGCACGGCCATCTGGCTCATGCTCAGCTCGTTGTCGGGGTGCCGCTCGGTGGCCAGTCGCCGCCGCAGCCGCATCACGGAGATGCGAAGCTCGCTGGCGAGTCCGGAGTCGGTCCGGGCGGCCTTCTCGACGGTGGGCATGTCGTTAGCATAACTCATTACCTGTGCTAACTATTCCCGGCGGCGAGCATCGGACGACGGCCCGTGGGTTACCGTGCGGCTGTGGAGCTGCCCCCGGAGCCGACCCAGCACGAGATCGGCAACCGCACCTACATCGTCGCCAACGTCGAGCCCCTCGACGTCGACGGCGTGCGCACGGTCCAGGTCGGCCTGGCGATCTGGTTCCTCACGTTCCTCGCCCTGCTCCCCTTCTGGGGCGCCCTGGCCGACGCCGACCGCACCTGGTGGCTGTGGACCTGCCTCGCCGGCTCCGGCCTCGGCCTCTTCGGCCTCGAGTACTGCCGGCGCCGCCGGACCGCCCGCGCCGAGGGCGGCCGTACCGGAACTAGACGGGCTCAGCCGCAGGTCGGAACACCCGGTCGACCGGGTCGTGCCGCGACCTCAGCGGTCGATTGCAACCGGTCAGCGAACGGTCAGGAACGACACCGAACCTCGGCGGTGCGTCCGGACCTAGAACAACTCGACCATGTCGTCGCTGAGGGTGTCGTGGACCGGGTCGGGCACCGGCTGGGGCTCGTGCTTGCGGGCCAGCCGGACCTCGGAGTGGGCGCCGCAGCCGTGGTCGAAGGAGACCACCCGGCCGTCGTCGTTGGCGTCGCCGTTGGCGCAGACGCCGAACGAGTCGGCGAGCGGGCCGGCGATGCGGAGCAGGAAGCCGCAGCTGCGGCAGGGGTCGGGGGCGGCCTGGGCGAGCGCGGAGTCCGGGCCGCCGTCGCCGTCGTACCAGCGCTGGGCGGCGAGGTCGCGGCCCTCCAGGGACAGGGTGCGGACCCGGCCGAGGCCGAGGTCGGAGGCGACCTCGCGGACCTGGGCCTTCTCGTCGGCGTCGAGCGGGTCGTCGCCGAAGGAGTACGTCGGCACCAGGCGCGGGTCGTCGTCGGCGACGGGCAGCAGGTCGCCGGGCGAGAGGTCGCCGGGCTGGATGCGCTCGCGGTAGGGCACCCACTCGGGGGCGACGATCGCCTCGTCGCCGGGGATCAGGACGATCTCGGCGACGGTGACGGTCTTCTGCCGCGAGGCGCGGATGACGGTCACCGACCAGCGCCACCCGGCGTAGCCGGGCCGGGTGCAGGCGAACAGGTGGGTGACGATCCGCTCGCCCTCGACGACGCTGCCGAGGTGCTCGCCGACGTCGGCGGCGTCGACGTCCTCGAGCAGGGCGGCGCGGGCCGGCGTCCACGGCGGCCACCGCCACGGCGTCCGGCTTGGCGCGCAGCGCGGACGTCATCACGGGCCGCATCATCGCCCATCGGCCCGGCGATCGTCCTACCGGGACGTCGCGGGCCCGCATGCCCGCGCTCGGGTCGGCCCGGCGGGGCAGGATAGGCACATGACCGCGTCCGGCGCCGCCGACGCAGCCGGCGCGACCGCGCCCGCAAGGTGGGCCGCGCGCTCGGCACGGTGCCCAGGTCACCGGCCGCGGCGGTCGCCGGGATGGCGCGGGGCACCGGCCGGTTCAGCCGCTTCACGCTGCGCCAGGCCCGCCGGGCCGCCAACGCCCAGGGCGCCGACCGGTCGGGCCTGTCCCGGCTGATCGAGATGCACGCGTTCAACACCGCCGGCGACGCCGCGGTGGCGATCTCGCTGGCGGGCAGCCTGTTCTTCCAGGTGCCGTCCGGCGAGGCCCGCGGCCAGGTCGCCCTCTTCCTGGGCCTGACGATGCTGCCGTTCGCGATCGTGGCGCCGCTGATCGGGCCGTTCCTCGACCGGTTCAGCCACGGCCGGCGCTGGGCCATCGGCGCCACCATGGCGCTGCGCGCGTTCCTGTGCTGGGTGCTCGCGTCGGCGCGTCGACAGCGGCTCCGCCTGGTGTACCCGCCGCCCTCGGCGTGCTGGTGGCGTCCAAGGCGTACGGCGTCACCCGCGCCGCCGCCGTACCCCGCCTGCTCCCCGCCGACTTCACCCTCGTCAAGGCCAACGGCCGGGTCTCGCTCGCCGGCATCGTCGGCGCCACCGTGTCGGCCCCGCATCGCCGGGCTGGCGTCGCTGTTCGGCGCGGAGTGGTCGCTGCGCTACGCGTTCGTGCTGTTCGTGGTCGCCACGATCTGCGCGATCCGGCTGCCCACGCAGGTCGACTCCAGCGAGGGCGAGGGCGGGCTGTGCTGCGCGGCACGAGCGGCCGCGTCCTCGCGCCGCGGCCGGCGCGGACGCGGATCCCCGCCAGGTGGCCTTCGCGCTGCGCGCCAACTGCGGGCCGCGCTGGCTCTCCGGCTTCCTGCATGATGTTCATGGCGTTCCTGCTGCGCGACCGAACCCGACTCGAGCGGCTGGAGCCCCCAGGTGCTGATCGGCATCGTGATCGGCGCCGCCGGCCTGGGCAACGTCCTGGGCATCGCGCTGGCGTCGGTGCTGAGGAGGATCAACCCCGGCGGTGACCGTGGTGCTGGCCCTGGTCGCCGACGCCGCCGACCGTGCTGCTGGCCGCCGCTGTTCTACGGCGTGTTGACGCTGGCCCTGCTGGGCCTGGTGGCCGGGCTCGTCGCAGTCGCTGGCCAAGTTCTCCCTGGACGCCACGATCCAGCGCGACATCCCGAGCGGGTGCGCAGGCCAGCGCCTTCGCCCGCAGCGACACGACCCTCCAGCTGGCCTGGGTGCTGGGCGGGTTCGTCGGGCATCGCGATGCCGCTGAAGCCCCGGCTCGGGCTCGGCCGTGGCGTTCGTCTGGTCGCGGCGTGGGCGGTCCTGGTGCTGACCAGCGCGCCCGGGCGCCGCCGTCCCACCGCGCCGCGGAGGGTACGGCGACCGTCAGCGCCACCGCGCCCGCCCCGGCCGAGACATCGAGCGCGGCCGAGCCGCTCGCAGGGAGCGTCTAGACGGGCCCTCAGCCCTCGAGCTCGTCGGCGAGCGCGCGGAGCAGCTTGGCGACCGGAGCGGCCGTCGCGGTCGGGGTGCCGGCCGTGGCGGTAGGCCTCACCGACGCCGTCGAGGAGCCGGATGAGGTCCTCGACGATCGTGACCATCTCCTCGGGCTTCTTGCGCTGCGCGCTGGCGCGCTGGTTGCGCGCGACCGACGCGGGCGCGTCGAGGATCCGCACCTGGAGCGCCTGGTCGCCGCGCCGCCCCTGGGCGATGCCGAACTCGACGCGGGTGCCGGGCTTGAGCTGGTGGTGCCCTCGGGCAGCGCGTCGCTGCGCACGTAGACGTCGGGGCCGTCCTGCTGGGACAGGAAGCCGAAGCCCTTCTCGGCGTCGAACCACTTCACCTTGCCAGTGGGCACGGTCACTCCTTCATCGAGCTGCGGGGGGAGCCGCGTGCTCGCGGCCCTCTGAAGCCTAGGCGTCCGACCCTGACGTCCGCCAACGGGTATGCCTCGGCCGCTGGCCCGCCAGCGTGGCGAGGCGCTCCAGCCAGGCCGGGAACACGGTCAGGTCGGCGAGCACCACGTCGGTGCCGGCGGCGACCAGCTCCTCCTCGGTGCAGCCGCCGGTCAGCACCGAGACGCTGAGCACCCCGGCGGCCTGGGCGCCCTCCACGTCGTGGACGTGGTCGCCGACGAGGATCGCGGCGCCCTCGCGGCGCAGCACGTCGGCCTTGCCGACGCCCAACACCATGCCCTCGAGGTGGTCGATGTCGAGGGCGAGGTGGTCGACGTGGCGGCGCGCGTTCGGCTCGTACTTGCCGGTGACGACCAGCGACCCGCCCGCCGTGGCGGCGTACGGCGGCGATCGACTCGGCCGCCCCGGCGAACGCCTCGACGGAGTGGATGGCGTGGTCGACGTAGAGCTCCCGGAACCGGTCGACGGCCGCCGGCGATCGCCGTCGGCGGGACGTAGGCGCTCCAGGAGCAGCGTCCAGCGGCGGGCCGAGCCGAGCCGTGAGCTCGTCGACGGGGAAGTCGACGTCCAGCTCGGCACCCAGGGCCGCGAGCGTGCTCGCGAAGCCCGGGCACGGTGTCGATGAGCGTCATGTCGAGGTCGAAGGCGACGACGAGACCGGGTGCGGGCGAGGCGCGGGCGGGACGTCGGGCATGCCGTCCAGCGTAGGGAGCGGCCCGTGAGCGCCCCGATCGGCTGCCCGAGCGGCGCTCTGCCACAATGGACGCTTGACCCGATCCCGCCGTCCCGTGGCGCTCCCGTCGCACGCTGATCCGTGCGCTGCCCGGAGCCGCGCTGGCGTGCGCCCTGGTGCTGCCGATGACCGCCCTCGCCGGGCGCCGCCGCCACCGACGCGAGCACCTCCGCGACGGCCCCGAGCCGGCCGACCTCTACCTCGTCACCCTGACCGGCCCGGGCACCGCCGGGCGCTCGCGCGGGCCACGCCCGGGCGGCGTTCCGGGTCGCCGAGCGGACGGCCCAGGACCGCACCCTGGCACGCGTCGGCGCCGAGCGCCCCGGTCTACCGCTGGACCACCGCCCTCAACGGCTACGCCGTCCGCCTGACCCCCGACCAGGCCCAGGCCCTCGCCGACCGACCCGGCCGTGGTGGCGGTCGAGCGCGACAGCCGTCCGCCGGCTGGCCGGGCGCCCGGCACCGGGCGGCCTCGGCGCCGACGACCTCCCGCGGGTCGGCGGCGCCGGCGTGGTGATCGGCATGGTCGACACCGGGCTGTGGCCGGACAGCCCGCTCTTCGCCGACGTCCGCGGCCTCGGGCGCGCGCCCCGCGACTTCCGCGGCACGCTGCGCGACCGGCCCGGGCTGGGACGCCGAGGTGTGCGACCGCAAGATCGTGGGCGCCCACTGGTACGTCGACGGGTTCGGCGCCGACCGGGTGCGCAGCAGCGCCAGCCTGTCGCCCCTCGACGACAGCGGCCACGGCACGCTGGTGGCCTCCGTCGCCGCCGGCAACAGCGGCGTGACCGTGCAGGTCCCCGGCCAGCGCGCCGGTCGCTACTCCGGCGCCGCGCCGCAGGCCCGGCTGGCCGTCTACAAGGCCTGCTGGACCGCCCCCGACCCCCGCGACGACGGCTGCTCGACCGCCGACCTGGTGACCGCCATCGACCGGGCCGTCGCCGACCGGGTCGACGTGCTCAACCTCTCCGTCGACGGCGGCCGCGAGGTCGACACCGTCGAGCGCGCGCTGCTGGGCGCCGCCGAGGCCGACATCGTGGTCGTCGGCGCCTCCGGCAACGCCGGCGCCGCTGGGTACGCCGCCCACGCCTCGCCCTGGGTCACCTCCGTCGGCGGCACGACCGGCGTGACCCGCCGCGGCGCCGTCGTCGCTCCCGGACTGCGGCTCACCGGCGCGATGGCGGCGCGCCGCGCCGACCCGGCCGGCCCGCGTGGTGCTCGGCGCCCGGGTCCCGGCGCCGGGATCACCGGTCGTGCCGGTCCCGCTACTGCGTGCCCGGCAGCCTCGACGCCGGCCGGGTCGCCGGCCGGATCGTGGTCTGCGAGCGCGGCAGGGTCGGCCGGGTCGACAAGTCCGCGGCCGTGCACCGCGCCGACGGCGCCGGGATGGTCCTGGTCAACGTCTCGCGCGGCCAGGTGTCCGCCGACTTCCACAGCGTGCCGACCGTGCACCTGACCAAGGACGACGGCCGCCGGCTGCGCGGCTGGCTGCGCCGCCACCCCGACGCCCGGCTGGCGCTGCGCCCGGACGGCGTCAGCGCACCCCCGAGCGGCTGGTCGCCTGGAGCAGCGCCGGCGACCCGACGCGGCGCCTTCCTCAAGCCCGACGTCGTCGGCCACGGCCGTCGGCGTGCTGGGCGCCGTACCGCCCGGCGTACGGCGGCGGCGCTGGGACCTCGGCTCCGGCACCTCCGTCGCCGCCGCGCGCACCAGCGGCATCGCCGCCGCGCTGCTCAGCCGGCACGACTGGTCGGCCGCCGAGGTCCGCTCCGCCCTGGCCACCACCGCGGGCAACGTCGCCGGCAACCCCGTCGCTGATCCGCCTCGGCGCCGGCCGCACCCGCGCCCGCGCCGCCGACCGGCCCGGGCTGGCCTTCCGGGTGCGCGCGGGGCGACTACCGCGCCTGGCTCGACGGCCACGCTCGACGCCGCCGCCCTGAACACCCCGTCGTCTGCTGCTCCACGGCGACGCGCACGTTCACGCGGACGGTCACCAACGTCGGCACGCGCGGCCATGTACTACTCCTCCTCGGCCCGCGGCTTCGGCCGCTACCAGGTGACGGTCGACGCCCGCGGCGATCAACCTGTCGCCCGGGCAGAGCGCCACCTTCACCGTGACGGTCACCGGCCCCGCCGGCGCCGCAGGCCCTCGACGACGGCTAGGTGACTGTGGCGCGGCGCCAACGGCAACCGCGTCCGCGTGCCCGTCGTCATGGCGCGCTGACCCCCACGGCGATTCGTCAGGATCGCCCGCGGGAGGACCCGCAGGACCGCTGACGAATCGGCCTCAGACCGCGGCCGGCCAGCCCTCGGCGACCTCGGCGGCCATCCGGCGCCCTGGGCTCGCGGCCGGCCGGGCGGCGCCCATCCGCATCGAGGGGTCGAGGACGTTGCGGCCGATCGCCTGCAGCGAGGCCTCGTCGGGCGCGATCCACGCCGTACGCCGGGCGCCGGTGCGGCGCAGCTGCTCGGGCAGCGCGTGGTGCTTGCGAGAGCGACCGCCACAGCGGGACCACGGCGAGCACGACGTCGCAGCCCGTCGCGAGGTCGGCGTTGGCGGCCGAGCGCATGCCGCCGTCGACGTAGTGGCGGCCGTTGATCTCGACCGGCGGCCAGACGAGCGGGACCGCGCAGCTCGCGGCGACGCGTGCAGCAGGTCGACGTCGCCGTGCGGTCGAAGACCGTGGAACGAGCCGCTCTCGGCGTCGACGGCGGTGATCTTCAGGTCGCGCTCCGGCCAGCCCGGCAGGCGTGCCGTCGTCGCGCCGGAGCCGGGAGGCGAACACCTCGAGCCTGTCGGTCCGCCGGTCCCGGGTGCGCCTTCGGGCGGCCTGGCCGATCCGCCGCCCGCTTCGTGCGGCCGCTGCCCGGCAGCAGCATCAGGCCCGAGCAGGGTGAGCTGCGCCTCGCGGGTGCCGAACTCGGCGCCGAGCTCCGCCCTCGGGCGGCGGCGGGTCTGCTCGGCGTACAGGTCGTCGAGGTCGTCGCCCATGGCCAGCACGCGCGCCGACGACCGAGCCCGCCGAGGTGCCGACGACCAGGTCGGCGCCGTGAGGTCCGCGCCGCCGTCGCGCAGCCCTTGAGCAGCCCGACCTCCCACGCGATGCCGGTGACACCGCCGCCGCCGAGGACCAGTCCGGTTCGTGTATCACGCGCCCGACGCCTGCCAGGATGCGGACCCTTCGACGAGGCCGAGCTGGGCGGCCGTCTCCTCGCGCATCTGCACCTTGCGGATCTTGCCGGTCACCGTCATCGGGAACTCATCGACGACCAGCACGTAGCGGGGGATCTTGTAGTGCGCGAGCTTGCCGGTCGCGAACGCCCGCACCGCGTCGGCGTCGAGCGGCTCGGCGCCGGCCTTCATCCTGACCCAGGCGGCCAGCTCCTCGCCGTACTTCTCGTCCGGGACGCCGATCACCTGGACGTCCTCGATGTCGGGGTGCTGGTAGAGGAACTCCTCGATCTCGCGCGGGTAGATGTTCTCCCCGCCGCGGATGACCATGTCCTTGATCCGGCCGACGATGTTGCAGTAGCCGTCCTCGCGCATCTCGGCCAGGTCGCCGGTGTGCATCCAGCCGTCGGCGTCGATGGCCTCGGCGGGTCTTCTCCTCGTCGTCCCAGTAGCCGAGCATCACCGAGTAGCCGCGGGTGCAGAACTCGCCGGTCTGGCCGCGCTCGACCGTCTCGCCGGTGTCGGGGTCGACGATCTTGATCTCGACGTGCGGGTGGGCGCGGCCGATCGTCGCCGTACGCCGGTCGAGGTCGTCGTCGGCCCGCGTCTGGCAGGAGACCGGCGAGGTCTCCGTCATGCCGTAGGCGATCGAGACCTCCTCCATGTGCATGTCGGAGATGCAGCGCTTCATCACCTCGACCGGGCAGATCGAGCCGGCCATGATCCCGGTCCGCAGCGAGGACAGGTCGTGGTCCGCGAACGTCGGGTGGTTCTGCATGGCGATGAACATCGTGGGCACGCCGTACACGGCCGTGCAGCGCTCCTCGGCGATCGCACCGCAGCGTCGTCCCGGGGTCGAAGCCGGGCGCCGGGATCACCATCGTGGCGCCGTGGGTGGTGCAGCCGAGGTTGCCCATCACCATGCCGAAGCAGTGGTAGAAGGGCACCGGGATGCACAGCCGGTCGGCCTCGGTGAGGTTGATCGTCTCGGTGACGAAGTAGCCGTTGTTGAGGATGTTGCGGTGCGAGAGGGTCGCGCCCTTCGGGTAGCCGGTCGTGCCCGAGGTGTACTGGATGTTGATCGGGTCGTCGGGTGCGAGCGTCCGCATCCGGTGGTTCACGACGTCGGAGTCGACCCGCTCCCCCGCGGCGACCACGTCGGCCCAGTCGCTGGTGCCGATGTAGACGACGCGCTCCAGGCGAGGCGTGTCGGCGGCGGTCTCCGTGATCATCGCGCGGTAGTCGCTGGTCTTGAAGCTCTCGGCCGAGATCAGCATCCGCAGCCCCGAGTGGTTGACCGCGTAGGTGAACTCGTGGGTCCGGTAGGCCGGGTTGACGTTGACGAGGATGGCCCCGATCTTCGCCGTGGCGAGCTGGGCGATCGTCCACTCCGCACAGCTCGGCGCCCACACCCCGATCCGGTCGCCCTTGGCGATCCCGCCGGCGATCAAGCCGCGGGCGAAGAGGTCGACGTCGTGGTTGAGCGCCCGATAGGTCCAGCGGCGCCCCGTGGCGAACTCGACGAGGGCCTCGCGGTCGGGGTACGCCGCCACCGTGCGGTCGAAGTTGTCCCCGATGGTCTCGTCGAGGAGGGGCACGTCGGTCTCGCCAGCCGCGTAGGACTCCATGTGAGCGACCCTAGTCGCGCACGACGCAGGGGTGCGCGGCTGGACGGGGCCAGGTTGAGCAAGGCGTGGGACCGAGCCTGCGAGGTCCCAACCGGCGCGTCGAAACCGGAACCTAGTCCGGGAAGCTCTCCCGCGACACCCGCATGCTCCGGTCACCGAACCGGACCAGGTCACCCTCCAGCAACGTCGTCGGCCTGCCGCCCGACAGCGGCCGCTAGACGCCGTGACGGACCAGCACGGAGCCGTTGGTCGAGCCCCGGTCCATGACGACCAGCGCCCCGTCGGGGGCCACCCCGACCTGGGCGTGGGTCTTGGACAGCGACATGTCGGCCGAGGGGAGGGCGACCAGGTGGTGCACCACCTCGCCCGGCCGCCCCTCGGGCCGGCGACCGACGAAGCACCAGGCCCTCCAGGACGACCCGCTCGCCGGTGTCGAAGCCGAGCACCCAGCCGGTCGGCGGTGCCGACGGCGCGAGGACGGGCGCCCGTCGGACGGTGCGGTGCGATCCTCCGGAGGGGGCAGGCGTCACCAAGGGCTCGGGGGCGGGGCGGGGTGTCGGCGAGGGCGCCGGTGGGGCCGGGGCGGGCACCAGCCGCATCGCGGTCAGGTTGACCACGTGCCGGGGTCCGCTGTCGGCCGGTTCGACGGACTCCGGAGGGGGCCGGACGTCGACCACGACCGAACGGGCCAGCCGGTCGTGCCAGCCACGGCGCCGGTGCCCGGGATCGGCGACGGCGGTCCAGGCGAGGGTGGCCAGGCCGATCCCGAACGTCGAGCAGGGTGGCCACGCCGAGGACCGCCCGCGCAGCAGCGCGCGACCGACACCGACCGGCGTGCCGGTCCCGTCGTGCACCGCCCGCAGTCCGGCCGCCGCCTTGCCGGGGGTCGCGCCGGTGACGCCGAGGGCGACCCCGAAGACCAGCCAGACAAGGAGCACGGCGCCGGCCACCAGGGCGATGCCGGGCCACGCCTCGTCGTCGCGGAAGAAGAGCTCGTACGCCGCCCAGCACCGCCGCCGCCACCAGTCCCCAGCCGATCAGCCGGTCGAGGACGAAGGCGTAGAAGCGCCGGTCGAGGCCCGCCACCGGGAATGCTGGGGCGGCGAGGCGGTGGTTCGACAGGTTGCTCATCGGGTGGCCCCTGGGGTGCTCAGGGGTGGCCGACCTGGATCGTGACGCCGTCACCCAGGTCGAGGATCGCGCCGGGGATCAGCTGCACCGCGATGCCGGGCTGCAGGTCCTCCGCGGGGAGGCCGGGCTGCACCAACACGGTGCCGTTGGTGGAGCCGAGGTCGGTGACCACGGCCGAGCCGTGGTCGGCGCCGGCGCCCGGGCGGATCTCCAGGTGCGTCGAGGAGATCTCCTGGTGCGGGCTCGGCACCGGGACGAGTCTCGGCTGCTCGGTGGGGGTGAAGCGGCGCGCCTCGGGGGCCCGCCCGACGACGACCACGCGGTCCACGTCGACCACCTCGCCGCTGGAGAACACCAGCCGGGCGACCGGGGAGGCGAGCACGCCGGGCGGCGCTGGCCGGGGTGCCCGGGAGGCGCGGGCGGGGTCGGCTCCCAGTTGCCGGCCTGCGTCGGGCCGTCGTGGTCGGTGACGGGCTCCGGCGCCGGGGCCGGGACCGGAACGGGCTGCGGACCAGCCGGCCTCCTCGGTCGCCGAGAGCTCCTGCAGCTGGGTGGGCGGGTCGTCCAGCGGGGTCTCCTGCGCGGGCGCCTCGACGGGCTCCGGCTCGGGCTCGGGCTCGGGCACGGGAGCCGGCGGGGCGGCGGGTGCGGGGGCCGGCGTGGGGTCCAGGGTCCGGTCCTCCACGGGGATCCGCCAGGCCCGCGACGGCCGGACGGTCGGTGCGGGAGATCCGGACCAGGCCGTCGCGGATCACCAGGTCGTCGGTCCCGTCGCCGGCGGCGACCTCGATGCGCATCGCGCGCACCCCCGTCAGCGAGCGCTCGGCCCACGTGGTCGCCGACGAGCCCTCCACGGTGACGGTCTCGTCGGCGGTGGTGAACTCCGCATGCGCGGCGCCGCGGATCACGACCTTGGTGTCCTCGCCGTCCTCGCTGACCAGGACGAAGCCCGGCAGGTCCCGCAGCCCCGTGGCGATCAAGGCGTCCAGCACCTCGTCGAAGCCTGCCCCGTCGTCGACCAGCGCCCAGATCGCGGCGACGCGGGCCTTTTCCGAGGGGGGCAGCACGACGGTGGCGTGCTCGCCGAAGATGCCGAACCAGTCGCCGGGCCGGAAGGACCGGCCGGCCGACGGCGCGGCGGCGGGCTCGGGCTCGGTCACGGCAGGGCTCCCAACTTCAGCTCGAGACTCACGCGCTGCCGCTCGGAGTCGTAGCCACTCTCGGTCTCCAATCCCATCACATCGACGACGACCGCCGTGGCGTTGTCACGGCCACCCGCCCGGACGGCCTCGGCGACCAGGCGGTCGGCCGCGTCGCGCGGGTCGGTGGCGTCGGCCACGATGGCGGCCACCGTGTCGTCGTCGATCATCTCGGTGATGCCGTCGGAGCACAGCAGCAGCCGCTCGGCGCTGGGCAGCGGGAGCAGGAAGTAGTCGGCCTCGGCGCGGTCCGGCCCGCCGAGGGCCCGGGTCACGACGTGCCGGGCGGGGTGGGCGGCCATCTCGGCGCGGGTGATCGTCCCCTCGTCGACGAGCTCCTGGACCAGGCTGTGGTCGACGCTGACCTGGTCGAGCTCGCCGTCGACGAAGCGATAGATCCGGGAGTCGCCGAGGTTGGCCAGGAGCCACTGGGGTGCGCCGTCGGCCTGGTCGCCCTCCTCCACGAGCAGTGCGACGACGGCGGTGGTGCCGGCCTGGAAGTCGCGGCCGGTGCGCAGGGACTGCTCATCGGCGTACGCCGTGATCAGGTCGTGGCACGCGGCCAGGGTCCGGGCGACGACCTCGGGACCGCGGCGCGGGTCGTAGCCCTCCTCGGCCAGGCGGGCGAACTCCTCCACCACGATCCGGCTCGCGACGTCACCACCGTCATGACCGCCCATGCCGTCGGCCACGACGAAGAGCGGTGGGGCGGCGAGGTAGGAGTCCTCGTTGACCTCGCGCACCTTGCCCACGTCGGTCGCGGCACCGTAGTGCAGCTCGACGCGGTTCACGGGCGGGTCACGAGCTGGTAGCGGGGCGGGTCACGAGATGGGCCGAGACGGATGCCGCCCCGGTAGCGTGGGGACGATGGCCAGCACCAGCCCGGACACCGACGGGCCCGACGTCCGCGGGAAGAGCCGCCCGCCCGATCCCCGGCCAATCCCACGCCCAGCCGGACGTTGGCCGACCAGTTCCGTGGGTGGCCGGACGACCGGCTGTCCCGACTGCTCCGCGAGCGTCCCGATCTCGCCACCCCCGCTCCTCAGGACTCGGGCCAGCTCGCGTCGCGAGCGGCGGCCCGGTCGTCCGTGCCTCGTGCCCTCGACCTGCTGACCAGGGCCGAGCTCTGTGTACTGGATGCCCTCGTCGCCGCGGGTCAAACCACCCAAGCCGATCTGGTGGCGGTGGTCAACGCCTCCCCGGACGCCGTGGCCGCCGCGGTCGGGCGGCTGCTCGACCTCGCCCTGGCCTGGGAGTCGACGAGTGGGTTGCGGGCCGTGGGCGGCGTCGCCGAGCTGCACGCGTGGCTCGGCCCAGGGGTCGGGCATCGGCACGCTGCGGCCGTTCTCCCCCGAACGGCCCTCGCTCGACGACGTGACCGACAGGTTGGCCGAGGTCAGCCCCGCGGCGCTGGCGCTGCTGCAGCACGTCGACGAGGCCGGCGGCGAGGCCACCGGCGGCTCGGCGCGGCACACGGTGCTGCCGGAGGACGCCGCCACCCCGGCCGAGGAGCTGCTGGCCCGGCGGCTCCTGGTCCCCCGGCCCGGCGGCCAGCTGTGGGTGCCCGGCGAGGTCAGCGTGGCCCTGCGTGGTGGGCACACCACCCGCGACCGGGTCGACGTGGTGCCCACCCTGGCGACGGTCGAACGCGCCGCCACGCTGGTCGAGCGCACGGGAGCGGGCGCGGCGTTCGAGGCGGTGCGCCGGGTCGAGCTGCTGCTGGAGCACTGGGGGGCGCACCCGCCGGGCGAGCTGCGCGCCGGCGGGCTCGGCGTCCGCGAGCTCAAGGCCGTCGCGGCCCACCTCCACGTGGACGAGCCCACCGCCGCCCTGCTGGTGGAGGCCGCCGCGGAGGCGCGGCTGCTCGCGGCGCGCTACGACGACGACGGCAACCCGGTCTTCGCGCCCACCGACGAGTTCGACGCGTGGACGCGCCGCCCGGCGCCCGAACGCTGGAGCATGCTCGCCTCCGCCTGGCTGTCCTCGACCCGGCTGCCCGGCCTGGTCGGGACCCGCGACCTCGTCGGCAAGGCCCACGCCGCGCTGTCGGCGGAGAACTCCAGCGTCTTCGCCGCCGAGACCCGCCGGATGGTGCTCGAGGAGGTCGGCGACCTCCCGCCCGGCCAGGTGCTGGCCACCGGGACCGGCCCCGCCTCCCTGGTCGAGCGCCTCGCGTGGCTGCGCCCGCGCCGTCCCCGCAGCCGTGCCGACCACGTGGCCTGGGCGCTGCGGGAGGCGACGACCCTGGCCTGCTCGCCCTGGGCGGCCTGCCGCCGTACGCCCGCGCGTTGCTCGACGGGCCGGGACGTCGCGGCCCTGCTCGGCCCGCTCCTCCCCGCCCCCGTGGACCACATCCTGCTCCAGGCGGACCTGACCGCCGTCGCGCCCGGCCCGCTCGAGCCCGACCTCGCCCGCCGGCTCCAGGTGGTGGCGGAGGTGGAGTCGCGGGGTGGGGCGACGGTGTACCGGTTCACGAGCGCGTCCGTACGTCGCGCACTCGACGTCGGCTGGACGGCCGCGGAGGTGCACGCCTTCGTCGCCGGCGTCTCCCGGACGCCCGTGCCGCAGCCCCTGAGCTATCTCGTCGACGACACGGCACGGACCTACGGGACGATCCGGGTCGGTCACGCGGAGGCGTTCCTGCGGGCCGATGACGAGACCGCCCTCACCGAGCTGCTGCTGCACCCGCAGGCCGCCTCGCTGGGCCTGCGGCGGCTGGCGCCGACCGTGCTCGTGAGCACCGTCCCCCTCGACGTGCTGCTCCCCCGGCTCCGCGAGCTCGGGGCGGCTCCGGCGGTCGAGGCGCCCGACGGCTCGCTGCACGTCGCCCGCCCCGACGTGCTGCGCGCGCGCACCCCGCAGGAGCGCGGCAGCCAGGAGCGCGCGACCCGCGCGGCCGCCTCCCTGACGCGGGTGGTGGCGGCGATCCGCGCGGGCGACCGGGCCGTCGCCGAACGACCCGCCGGTCTCCCCGCGCTCACCCCCGGCGACTCGATGACGGCCCTCCGGCAGGCCGTGGCCGCCCGGGCCACCGTGCTGATCGGCTACGTCGACAACCACGGCACGAGCAGCGAACGGATCGTCGACCCGCTCGGCCTGGAGGGCGGTCGGCTGACCGCGCTGGACCACCGCAGCGAGGAGGTCCGGACGTTCGCGGTGCACCGGATCACGGCGGTCACGCCGGTCGGCTAGGTGTTCTGGGAGTCCGCCACCTGCTCGAGTCCCGCGGTGAGGAAGGCGAGCACCGAGTCTCCCGCGGTGTCGAAGCCGTCCCCCAGCGTGACCCCGGCCCGGTAGCGGTGGTGGATGCCCTGCGCGATCACGGCCAGCTTGTAGTAGGCGAGGCCGAGGTAGAAGTCCCAGTGGTCGAGGCGGACGTCGCTCACGGCCTCGTACCGCTCGGCGATCGACTCCACGCCCGGCAGGCGGTCGCTGGTCCAGGCCGCGGTGGTCCCGAGCACCAGGTTGAGAGCGGGGTGTCGGTAGGCGCACATCATCGCGACGTCGGCCACCGGGTCCCCGATCGTCGACAGCTCCCAGTCCACGATCGCGACGACGACGCCCGGCCGCTGGCGGTCCAGCAGGGTGTTGTCGATCCGGTAGTCACCGTGGACGATCGTCGCCCACCGCTGTTCCGGCGCGCGGGCGAGGAGCCGGTCGCGCAGAGCATCGGCCTCGGGTACGGCGTCGTGCGCGGTCAGGTCCCACTGGCTCGCCCACCGCCGCAGCTGCCGCGCCGCGTAGCCGTCCGCGCGTCCGAACGACTCGAGACCCACCGCCCGGTGATCGATCCGGTGCAGCGCGGCCAGGGCGCCGACAAGACCGTCCACGCACTCGACCACGGCCTCGTCGTCGAGCTCGGCGAGCTCCACCTGCGTGCGGATCGTCAGCGCGTCGACGTACTCGACGACCGTGAACGGCGACCCGATCACGGACGTGTCGGTGCACAGGGCCACGGTCCTGGCCACCGGGACGCCGGTCCCCTCCAGGGCCCGGGTGACGCGGTACTCGCGGGCCACGTCGTGCGCCGACGGCGTGGTGGCGCCCACCGGCGGACGGCGCACCACCCAGCGATGCGCGCCGTCCCCGACGACGTAGGTCAGGTTGGACCGACCGCCGACGAGGAGCTCCGCCGTCAGCGGTCCGCCGACCTCGACGCCCTGGCCGGCCAGGAAGGTGGCGACCGCCGGGAGGTCCAGCGGGTGGGTGCTCTGGGTCGTCATTCAGCCGGGCCCGCCTGCCGACGCAGCGCCCGCCGGGCGATGGACCACAGGTGGACCTCGGTGGGGCCGTCGTACACGCGGAACGGTCGGAGCTCGCGCAGCAGGCGGGCGACCGGCAGGTCCGCCGACATGCCCAGACCCCCGCAGACCTGCGCCGAGCGGTCCGCGACGCGGTAGAGGGCCTCACCCGCGAAGGCCTTCGCGATGGAGGTCGCCTCCGAGGCGCGGCCCCCGTCGTCGAGCTCGGCGCACGCGACCATCAACAGGGCGCGGGTCGCGGCGAGGTCGACCTCGTTCTCGCCGATCAGCCGTTGCACCATGCCGAGCTCGCCGAGGCGGGTGCCGAAGGCCGGGCGCTCGGCGGCGTACCCGACGGCCACGTCCTGGGCTCGGCGCGCGGCGCCGAGCCAGCGCATCACGTGGGTCATCCTCGCCGGCCCGAGCCGGACCTGCGCGTGGCGGAACCCTTGGTCCGGCTCACCCAGGACCGCGTCGTCGGACACCTGGACGTCCGCCAGGGCGACGTCGCAGTGCCCCCCGAGCATCGAACGGTCCATGGTCGGCACGTGTCGCCCGACGGTGACGCCCGGCGTGTCCGCGTCGACCAGGAACATGGTGGCTCCGCCGGGGCTCCCGGGCTCGCCCGACGTCCGTGCCATCACGATCAGGAAGGCGGCCCCGTCGGCTCCCGTGATCAGGGTCTTGCGGCCGCTGATCCGCCACCCACCGTCGGCGCGCTCGGCGCGCGTCGCCAGCAGCGACGGGTCCGAACCGGCTCCCGGGGCCGGCTCCGTCATCGCGAAGGCCGAGCGGACCTCGCCTCGGGCGAGCGGGCCGAGGTAGCGCGTCCGTTGGGCGTCGGTGGCGACGAGGTCGAGCAGGTGCACGTTGCCCTCGTCCGGGGCAGCCGCGTTGACGGCGAGCGGGCCGAACAACGAGTAGCCGGCCTCCTCGAAGACGGGCGCCCGGGCCGTCATCCCCAGGCCCTGCCCGCCGAGGTCGACCGGCACGTGCGGACCGAAGACGCCGGCTTCGCGCGCCGCCGCCTGCAGCCCGACCCGCAGGGCCTCCCCACCGGCAGCGGTGACGTCCCCGTCGTGTGCGTCCTCCAGCGGCAGCACCGAGGTCCGCACGAACAGCCTCGTGGCGCGGACCAGGTCGGGAACGCGGTCGAGGGCTCGGTCGACGGCAGGCGTGTTCATGCGGACTCCAGGCACCGAGGTCAGCGAACGCCGGCGATGGACTCGGCGATGGACAGGTAGTGCTCGAGCAGCGTCTCGACCGAGAAGGCTCCGTCGGGGCGATACCAGTTGGCGACGCCGACGCACATGGAGGCGATGGCGCGGCTGGCGTCGGCCGGGTAGGGCGTGGTGAAGACGTGGCTCTCCACCCCCGCCAGGATGATCTTGTCCAGCATCCGCTGCTGCTCGTCGCGGCGCGCGACGTAGGCGGTCCGGTTCTCGGGCTCCAGGCTGCGCAGCTCGCTGGTGGAGACCGTGGCGCCCCGGCTGCGGAACATGTGGAACCGGAGCAGGGACTCGACGAGGGCGTCGAACTGGCTGCGCGGGTCGGGAGCGGCGCTGGCGATCGCTCGCCGGCTCCGGTCCAGGAGCTCCTCGATGATCACCATCATGAGGTCGATGAGGATGTCCTGCTTCGACGCGTAGTGGTGGTAGATCCCCGGGACCGACAGTCCGGACCGGGTCGCGAGCTGGCGGGTGGTCGTCCCGTGGTAGCCCTTCTCGGCGAAGGTCTCCAGGGCGGCCGCGAGGATCCGCGGCAGGTCCTGGTCCTGGTAGGTCCGCCAGTCCTCCTCGGATGGCGGGGTCGCGCTCGTCGGAGCCTCCATCGTCACGACCGCCTCTCCCGCGCGAAGCGGACCAGCCAGTCGAGGGCGTCCGGGTCGTCCACGGCTCCCGCGCTGGTGACCAGGGCGGGGTCGGCGCCCTGCATGATCCTCTTCACCGGCACCTCGAGCTTCTTGCCCGTGCGCGTGTGGGGAAGCGCGGGCACGACGACGACCTCGTCGGGCACGTGCCGCGGCGTGGTGCGCCGGGCGATCTCCGCCTTGACCCGCTCCGCGAGATCCACCTCCGGGTCGAGACCGGGACGTGCCACGACGAACATGGGCATCCAGTACCCGCCGTCGGGCAGCTCTACGCCGACCACGAGGGCGTCCGCCACCTCCGGCAGGGACTCGGCCGCCTCGTAGATCTCGGCGCTGCCGACGCGGACCCCGTGCCGGTTGAGGGTCGAGTCGGACCGTCCGTGGACGACCACGGTGCCGCGCTCGGTGATGGTGATCGAGTCTCCTTGTCGCCAGACCCCGGGGAAGGTCCCGAAGTACGCGTCCCGGTACGCCGCTCCGTCGTCGTCGCCCCAGAAGCGCACCGGCATCGAGGGCATCGGGGCCGTGACGACCAGCTCCCCGGCCTCGCCCGGGGCGACCGGTCGTCCGTCGTCACCCCAGCACTCCAACGCCACCCCGAGTGCCGCCGCGCTGATCTCGCCGTCCCAGACAGGGGTCGTCGGCGCGCTGGCGACGAAGATGCCCACCACGTCGGTGCCGCCGCTCATCGAGCCGACCTGGACCTCCGCGCTGACGTGCTCGCGCACCCAGACGTTGGCGCCGGCGGGCAGCACCGAGCCGGTCACGCCGATCACGCGGAGCCGGGAGAGATCGAGGTCGCGTCCGGGTTCCAGGTCGGCGCGGCTCGACGCCGCCAGGTAGCCGGGGCTGGTGCCGAAGCAGGTGACGCCCAGGTCGGCGGCGATCCGCCACAGAGCATCGGGGTGAGGGCTCGTCGGGTTGCCGTCGTAGAGGACGATCGTGGCGCCGTGGAGGAGGCCGCAGACCTGGGCGTTCCACATCATCCAGTTCGGCGAGGTGTACCAGAAGAAGACGTCGTCCTCGCCGAGGTCGAGGTGGAAACCGGGGGACACGAGCTGCTCCAGCAGCGCTCCGCCGTGACCGTGCACGATCCCCTTCGGTCGCCCGGTCGTGCCCGAGGTGAACAGCACCCACAACGGGTGGTCGAACGGGACCGGCCGTGGCCGGGGTTCGCCGGGACGCTCGACCGCCTCGGCCCAGGTCGAGATCCCGTCGCCCGGGTCGATGCCGAGCCCGGCCGTGGGGACGGCGATCGTGTGGCGCACCGTCGGCAACAGGGCTCGGAGACGCGTCACCTCCGACCGCCGGTCGCGCAGCTCACCCTTGAACACGTACCCGCCTCCGGTCAGGAGGACGGCGGGCTCCAGCTGACCGAGCCGGTCCGCGGCCGCCTGCGGTCCGAAGTCGAGGCCGGTCTGGCACCAGGTCGCGCCGAGCAGGGCACAGGCCGCGAAGGCGACCACTCCCTCCACGCAGTTCGGGAGGTACGCCGCCACCCGGTCCCCCGCACCCACGCCCAGCTCCTCCAACCGGGCGGCCACGGAGGCAGCCTGCGACCGCAGCCCGGCGAACGTCAGCGACTCGCGGCGGCCGTCCTCGCCGACCACGACGACCGCGAGGCGGTCGTCGGCGCCGCGGCGGAGCAGGTGGTGGCCGAAGTTGAGGGTGGCGCCCGGGAACCACTCCGCGCCCGGCATGGTCGGGTCCCCCAGTGCCGTGGTGGCCCGGGTGTCGAACTCGACGTCGAAGAAGTCGGCCACCGCCTGCCAGAAGAGCGCGCCGTGTGCCGCCGACCAGGCCTGGAGCTCCCGGTAGTCCGTGGGGTCGGTCAGCGCGACGACGCCTCGCTCCTCCAGCCAGCGGGCGAACCGCACCACCCTGGTGCGCTCCACCTTGCTCGGGGTCGGGCAGCCACTGGGGAGCCGTGCGGGTCGTCATCGCGCTCCAGGTCGGATCGAGCCGCGGGTCAGGACGACGTCGACGGCCACGGCCAGCACGAGCACCCCACCGGTCGCGAAGTACTGGACCTCGGTCGACAGGCCGAGCAGCTGGACGCCGTTGTTGATCGACCCGATGACCAGGGCCCCCATCAGCGCCGCCCACACGGTCCCCCGCCCGCCGAAGAGGCTGGTACCGCCGACGACGGCGGCCGCGATCGCGTTGAGCATGAGCGGACCGGAGCCCGAGGAGTTCGAGACGCTCAGGAGCCGTGAGGCGTCGAGGAAGCCCGCCACCGCGGCGCACAGGCCCAGGACGAGGAAGGAGTAGACGATCATCCGGGAGACCGGGATGCCCGCCCGTTGTGCTGCCTCCCGGTTGCCGCCCGCGGCGTAGAGGTGGACGCCGTACCTGGTCTGGGTCGTCGCGTAATGGCCCACGAGCAGCATCACGGCCAGGATCAGCACCGGCAGTGGCAGCCCGTTGCCCTGGCTGAGGACACCGACGACGCCGAACACGGCCACCCCGGCCACCACGATCGCCACCACCGCGGGGATGACCGACCGGCCGGCCTCGCCCCGCCGGTGCCGGCGGAGCCGCGCCCACGAGAACAGCAGCCAGCCGACCGTGGCGAGCAGCCAGCCGATCGAGGCCGGCAGGTGGCTGTTGGCGATCTTCGCGTAGTCGGTGCCGCCGACGCTGACGGTGAAGGTGTCCGGCAGTACGACGAGCAGCAGGCCCTGCAGCGCGACCATGCCACCCAGGGTGACGATGAGTGAGGGGACGCCGAAGATGACGATGAGGGCCTCGACGAGCACGACACCCAGCGAGAGCAGGATCGCCACCGCGAGGGCCGACCACAGCGCCCAGCCGTGGTTCACGGCCAGGTTGGCCGCGACGGTGGCGGCGACGCCGCTGAGCGCCGCCGACGACAGGTCGATCTCACCGACGAGCAGCACGAACACGATGCCCAGGGCGAGAACGGCCGTGGTCACGATCTGCAGGGTCAGGTTGGTGATGTTGACGACGCTGAGGTACCGCGGGTTCTGGCTGTAGAAGAACAGCCAGATCACGGCGAGGGTGACGAGCACCGGGATGCTGCGGTAGGGACCCGCCAGCGCCTGCACGAGCCGCGAGTGCAGGGGCGTGGGCGGGGGTCCCGCGGTCGTGGCCGGCTCGACCGCGCGGCTCGTCGCGGTCACGCGGCGCTCCCCTCGTGGGCTCCGGTGATGGCGGCCACGAGGTCCGCCGACGTGTACTCGCCGCGCCTGTACTCCGCCACCTTGGCTCCCAGCCGCATGACGACGACGCGGTCGGCCACCTCCTGCACGTCCTTGAGGTCGTGGGAGATGACGAGGACCCCGCGCCCGTGGTCGCGCAGGCGCCCGATGAGGTCCAGCACCTCGGAGCGCTGGGAGACGCCCAGCGCCGCGGTGGGCTCGTCGAGCAGCACCAGCCGTGGGTCGGAGATCAACGCCCGACAGATGGCGATCCCTTGCCGCTGCCCGCCCGACAGGCCGCCGACCGGGGTGGACAGCGAGGGGATCCGCACGGACAGTGAGTCGAGGACCCGCCTGGCCTCCCCCTCCATGCGGTGCCGGTTGAGGGGCTTCCCGAGCCAGGCGGCGCCGGCGATCTCCTGGCCGAGGAACAGGTTCCGCACCGCGTCGAGGTTGTCGCACAGCGAGAGGTCCTGGTAGACGGTGCGGATCCCGTGCGCAGCCGCCGCCCGCGGCGTGTCCAGCCGGACGGTCTGACCCCCGGCGACGATCTCCCCCGCGTCGGGGTGCTCGACACCGGAGATGACCTTCACCAGCGTCGACTTCCCGGCGCCGTTGTCGCCCACGAGCGCCACGACCTCGGCGGCGTGCAGCGCGAGGTCGACCTCGTGCAGGGCTCTCACCCCACCGAAGTACTTGGAGACGCCCAGGAGCTCCAACAGCGGCGCGGAGTCCGCGATGGGACCTCCCTCCGCGGTGGTCTCGTGGTCGTTCGAGGGCATGGATCCCGATCCTTCACGTCGTCAGGGGCGTCGTCGAGGTGGTCGACGAGGCGGGAGAGCGGGGTGGCCGCGTCGGTGCCGCGGCCACCCCGTCGTACCGGTGCGAGCTCAGCCCAGCTTCTCCTTGCACGTGGGCGTGTCCACGGCGGGTCCGGTGCAGATCTCGTCCCAGGTGAAGATGCCCAGGTCGACGGCCTGCTGCACGACGTCACCGGGGTCGACACCGTCCTCGAGGTGGATCAGCGTCGACGGCAGGTTCGCCGTGGGGATGTCGGCACCCCCGTTGTTGACGACGTCCTTGACCAGCTCAGCCGGCGGGTCCTCGCCGTTGAGGGCGGCCAGGGTGATCTGCGCGGCGGCGTCGGCCTCGACCGAGAACGCCTTGAGGACGTTGTCCTGCTGGTCACCGGTGAGCATGTACTGGAGGCCGGTCAGCTCGGGGTTCTGGCCGCCGTACACGGGGACCTTCACGTCCTTGGACTTCAGGGCGGCGATGATGCCGGCCGTGATGCCGTCGTAGAAGCCCAGGAACGCCGTGAGGTCGCCGCCGGTCTTCGTCAGGCACTGGTCCGCCGCGGTCTGGGCAACGGCCGGGTCCCAGTTCTTGATGTAGTCCTCGCAGACGACCTGGATCGAGCCGTCGTCGATGAGGGGCTGCAGGATCTCGTTCTGCCCGGCCAGCATCTGGGTGGTGTAGACGTCGCCCTTGTTGCCGTACTGACGGGCGATCTTCACCGGCGTGGCGCCGAGGGCGCCCGTCTTCACCTGGTCCGCGAAGTACGTGCCCTGCTCGACGCCGACGGCCTTGGGGTCGAAGATCACCTGGGCGAACATCGGGCCGTTGAGGGGCGGGTTCTCGTAGCCGATGACCGGCACGCCCGCGGTCTGGGCGGCCTGGAGCAGGCCCGCGCTCGTGTTGGGGTCCGCAGCGACGACGACGAGCGCCTTGGCTCCGTCGGCGATCGCCGCGTTGGCCTGGTTGAGCTGGGTGTCGGAGCTGCCGCCACCGTTGACGAACTTGACCTCGACGTTGGAGTCGAGCTTCTCCAGCGCCGCCTTGAAGTCCGGGCCGTCCTGCTCGATGTAGCGGGTCGGCGTCGTGTTCGGTGCCATGAAGTACACGAGCGTCTTGCCGGAGTCCTCCGTCGAGCCGCTGTCGTCGCTCCCGCACCCGGAGGCGATCATCGCGCACGCGCTGAGCACGGCCACCACCCCGACCCGAGCGCGGGACCATCTGCTGATCTGCATGTACTTCTCCTTCTGCGACGAGCCCGCGCCGGTCGACGCGAGCGAGTTGCCGGCGCGGGCAGGGCCTCTGTCCGGGCGCGGCGGTAGGGCCGGCCGCGGAGCCTGGCTGATCCGTGGTCGGTCGAGGTCAGGAGCCGCCCGGGCCGGCTCGTCGGATGGATGGACGGACGATCAGGGGCGGCGCCCGATCCCCGCGTGGTCCGCGGTGATCTGCAGGGCCAGGTGCTTGGAGTAGATGCGGACCCAGGCCAACGGCCCGCCCATGAACCAGAAGCCGGGTTGGCCCGTGCGCCGGTAGAGGCCGCCGATCTCGCCGTCCTCCCCGATCCCGAGGACCAGCGGGAGCTTGTCCGCCACGACGTCCCCGAACAGGCGGCGAGCGGTCTCGCGCATGTTCTGGTAGCCGGTGGCCAGGACCACCAGGTCGGCCTCGAGCTCGCGGCCGTCCTCGAGCCGGATGCCGGTCGGCGTGAACTCGGCGATGCCCGACCCCTGCGCGAGCGCGATGTCACCGCGGGCGATCAGCTGGGAGGCGCCGACGTCGATGTAGTAGCCGCCCCCCTGGGCCAGGGCGTACCCCATCAGGCCGGTGCCGCCCGGACCGTCGTTGCGCCGGAAGCCGACGGCGTCCAGGGCCGCCAGCAGCTCGGCGTCGTCGCGGGCGGTCTGCTGGGTCTGCGCCACCGCGGTCTGCAGCAGCAGCGGCCAGGGGTACGCGGCGGCCAGCAGGTCGGCGTACTCGGTGGGCGGACCGCCCTCGACGAAGTTGGCTCCGAAGATCGCGGGGATGCCGTGCTCCTGGCTCATGATGTACGTCGACGAGCGCTGCACCATGGTCACCTGCGCGCCGGCCTCGAAGAGGTCCTGGGCGATGTCGTGGCCGCTGTTGCAGGCCCCGACGACGATGGCCTTCTTGCCCGCCCAGTCGGCGCCGCTGCCGTGCCGGCTCGAGTGGTAGGCCGTGCCGCCGAACGACTCCTGGCCGGGGAAGCTGGGGGATGTTCGGCTCGCCCGCCGCACCGGTCGCCAGGATCACGTCGCGGGGCCGCAGCACCCGCTCGCCCCCGGGGGTGCGGACGCGCAGCGTCCAGCGGCCGTCGGCCTCGTCGTACGCCGCCTCCTCGAGGTCGGCGGAGCACCAGACGTCGAGCTCCATCGCCGCGGCGTAGGCCTCGAACCAGTCGGCGATCTTGTCCTTGGCGGAGTAGACCGGCCAGTTCGCCGGGAACGGGAAGTACGGGAGGTGGTCGGCCCAGACCGGGTCGTGGAGGACCAGGGAGTGGTAGCGCTTGCGCCAGCCGTCGCCGACCCGCTCGCTCTTCTCGAGGACCAGGGTGTCGACGCCCATCAGGCCGAGGTTCGCCGCCACGGTCAGGCCGCCCTGACCCGCTCCGAGGACCACGACCTCGGGCTCGCGGTCGGCGTACTGCACGCGCTCGCCGCGGGCGTCGGCCCAGTTCTTCTGGCCGGTGGCACCGGGGACGTGCCGCGGACCGGTCGGCCGCCCGGGGCCGAGGGCGCGCTCGTGGCCCTTGAGGTCCTCGATCCCGGTCATCACCGTCCAGGCGACCCAGTCCCCGCCGACGTGGCGGAGCCGGGCGACGCCGCGACACCACGCGTCGGGGGTCTCGAACGTGAAGAAGCCCTCGATGCTGGTGTCCGCGCCCTCTCCCTGTGTCCGCGGGCCGAAATCGGTGACCAGGGCGAAGGAGCCGGTCGACGCGGTGCTCAGGTGGTCGTCCAGGAAGGGCGCGATCCGGGCGCCGGGGTAGGTGCTCATGTCCCAGCTGAGGGCCAGCAGGTCGCGCCACCAGCAGTCGTCGCTCAGCAGCGCGGTGACGGCCGGGACGTCGGAGGACTGCATCGCGGCGCCGAAGCGGTCGAGCCACGCGGAGAAGACCTCCGGGGCATCCACGCTCGTCGGCTCGACATCGACCGCCACCGTCATCCGGACCCCTCTCGCCACCGCCCACCCGGGCAACCGAGCGCTCGCTCGGTGGCGGTAGTGTGGCACACGTCACGGGAAATGCAAGGACCTCACGGGCACCGGTTCGCGGCCCTCCAGACCGGGTCGCGACGCGCTGTTGCGCGCTCTCCGGAGTGCTCCGACGGTGGTCGCGGCTAGGTTTCGAGGGTGCGCTACCTGCTGAGCGTCCCGCCCTTCACCGACCCGGCGACCGTGGTCGCGCTGGCCCGGACGGCCGAGGCCAACGGCTGGGACGGGTTCTTCCTCTGGGACCACCTGCGCTGGGACGACGTGCAGGAGGTCCACGACCCGTGGGTGCTGCTGGGCGCGATCGCGCAGGAGACGGAGCGGATGCTGCTCGGCACCATGGTGACCCCGCTGTCCCGACGCCGGCCGTGGGTGGTGGCCAAGCACCTGGTCACCCTCGACCACCTCTCGGGCGGGCGGGCGGTGCTCGGCGTCGGCCTCGGCGAGCCACCCGACCTCGACTTCGGGCACTTCGGCGACGAGGCGGACGCCCGCACCCGCGCGGCCGTCCTCGACGAGGGCCTCGAGGTGCTGGCCGGACTGCTGGAGCACGGCCGGTCCGACCACCACGGCGACCACCTCACGGTGACCGCGTCGGTGCGGCCGCTGCCCGTGCAGCGACCGCGGGTGCCGATCTGGGTGGCGGGCATCGCCCCCAACCGGAGGCCGCTGGAGCGGGCCCGCCGCTGGGACGGCTACGTGCCGATCGGCAAGGGCCTCGAGCCCGACGCCCTCGCCGACCTGGTCGGACCTGCCCCGCGCCCGGGCTGGGACCTGGTCGTCCCGTGGGCCGACGGCGTGCCCGCCCAGGACTACGCCGACGCCGGCGTCACCTGGCTGGTGCGCTCCACCAATCCCCGCGAAGGCGGCTGGGTCGAGGAGCTCGAGCAGGCCGTCGCCACGGATCCCCACGCGTGACGGACGCCCTCCGAGGCCGACCTACGATCGATGCGTGGACTTCACCGGCTATGCCGAGGGCTCGGCCCGCCTGGTCAACGCCGAGCTGACCGACCCGGCGGCCCTGATCGCGATCCTGCCCGGCCGAGAGTGGCTGCACCCGCAGGTCACCGACCGCGACGTGACCACCCTGCGCCGCTTCCAGCGGGAGCTGCGCCCGGTGTTCGACGCCGCCGATGCGGGCGACGTACCGCGGACCATCGAGCTGCTCAACGAGGCGATGGTGCGTCACCCGATCACCCCGCGCATCTCCGACCACGACCCCGGCGACCTGCACCTGCACGTCGCGACCAAGTCGGCCAGCGTCGCCGAGCTGCTCGTCGGCGAGGCCCTGATCGGCCTCGCGACCGTGGTCTGCGACCTCGGGCCGACGCGGCTCGGCCTGTGCCAGGCGACGTCGTGCACCAACGTCTGGGTGGACACCTCCCCCAACCACTCCCGCCGCTACTGCTCCGACCGGTGCTCCTCCCGCGCCAACGTGGCCGCCTACCGAGCCCGGCAGAAGGCTGCCGACCTCGCTGGTTGAGGAGGGACGAGGTCCCGTCACGGAACCCCGCAGCGGGCGTGCGCTCTCCTCACGGGGTCTCGAGACGGTCGCTGCGCGACCTCCTCGACCAACGGTGGCGGGTCTCGAGACGGTCGCTGCGCGACCTCCTCGACCAACGGTGGCGGGTCTCCTAGACGGTCGCTGCCGACCTCCTCGGCCAACGGTGGCGGGTCTCGAGACGGTCGCTGCGCGACCTCCTCGACCAACGGTGGCGGGTCTCGAGACGGTCGCTGCGCGACCTCCTCGACCAACGGTGGCGGGTCTCGAGACGGTCGCTGCGCGACCTCCTCGACCAACGGCTGCGTAAACTCGCCCGGTGAACGACGGCCCCCTGATCGTCCAGAGCGACAAGACCCTGTTGCTCGAGGTCGACCACGAGCTGGCCACCGAGTGCCGCAAGGCGATCGCGCCGTTCGCGGAGCTCGAGCGCAGCCCCGAGCACATCCACACCTACCGGCTCACGCCGCTGGGGCTGTGGAACGCCCGGGCCGCCGGGCACGACGCCGAGCAGGTCGTCGACACCCTGCTCTCCTACAGCCGCTACGCCGTGCCGCACGCGCTGCTCGTCGACGTCGCGGAGACGATGGCGAGGTACGGGCGGCTGCGCCTGGAGAAGCACCCCGTGCACGGCCTGGTGCTGGCGACCACCGACCGCCCCGTGCTCGAGGAGGTGCTGCGGGCCAAGCGGGTGCAGGGGATGCTCGGCAACCGCATCGACGACGACACCGTGGTCGTGCACGCCAGCGAGCGCGGCAACCTCAAGCAGGCGCTGCTCAAGCTGGGCTGGCCGGCCGAGGACTACGCCGGCTACGTCGACGGCGAGGCGCACCCGATCGACCTCCGCGAGGAGGGGTGGTCGCTGCGGGCCTACCAGCGCGAGGCGGTCGAGTCGTTCTGGCACGGCGGGTCCGGCGTCGTCGTGCTCCCGTGCGGAGCGGGCAAGACGATCGTCGGCGCGGCGGCGATGGCCGAGGCCGGGGCCACCACCCTGATCCTGGTCACCAACACCGTGAGCGCCCGGCAGTGGAAGGACGAGCTGCTGCGCCGTACCTCCCTCACCGCGGAGGAGATCGGCGAGTACTCCGGCTCGGTCAAGGAGGTCCGTCCGGTCACCATCGCGACCTACCAGGTGATGACGACCAAGCGGAAGGGCGTCTACGCGCACCTCGAGCTGCTCGACGCCCGCGACTGGGGCCTGATCGTCTACGACGAGGTGCACCTGCTGCCGGCCCCGATCTTCCGGATGACCGCCAACCTCCAGGCCCGGCGCCGCCTCGGCCTGACCGCGACGCTGGTGCGCGAGGACGGTCGCGAGGGCGACGTGTTCTCGCTGATCGGGCCCAAGAGGTACGACGCCCCGTGGAAGGACATCGAGGCCCAGGGCTGGATCGCGCCCGCGGACTGCGTCGAGGTGCGGGTGACCATGAGCTCGTCGGAGCGGATGGCCTACGCCATCGCCGAGCCCGACGAGCGCTACCGGCTGGCCGCGTGCACGCCTGCCAAGACGCGGGTCGCCGAGATGCTCGTCGAGAAGCACGCCGGCGAGCCGACGCTGGTGATCGGGCAGTACCTCGACCAGCTCGACGAGCTCGCCGCCGACCTCGACGCCCCCGTCATCAAGGGCGAGACCCCCGTCAAGGAGCGCCAGCGGTTGTTCGAGGCCTTCCGGGCCGGCGAGATCAAGCTGCTCGTCGTCTCCAAGGTCGCCAACTTCTCCATCGACCTGCCCGAGGCCGCGGTCGCGATCCAGGTGTCGGGCTCGTTCGGCTCCCGGCAGGAGGAGGCCCAGCGCCTGGGCCGGCTGCTCCGTCCCAAGACCGACGGCCGGACGGCCCGCTTCTACGCCATCGTGGCCCGCGACACCGTCGACGCGGACTTCGCCCAGAACCGTCAGCGGTTCCTGGCCGAGCAGGGCTACGCCTACCGGATCACCGACGCCGACGACCTCTTCGCCTGAGGCGGCTCGATACCCAACCTTGCGGTGTGACCTGCGCAAACAGGCTGGTCTAGACGCCCGCAGACGCGATGTCTCAAGCAGCCTTACGTTGACTCCTCGAGGGGCATCTCGGGGCTCTGCCACCCATGCGCTAGAAGATTCGCCAATGAGAGTCTTCGGGGACGCAGGAAGACCGCCTCGGGGGTCCTCATCGCCGGCCTGGCCGGTTTCAGCCTGATGCTGTCGGGCACGGCCAACGCCGTCGTCCGACGACGACCGACGCGGTGGCCTTCGCCTCCGCGATCACCGACCCGATCAGCCCGACCGGGGCCTCCTTCTCGATCCCGGAGCTGTCGACGCCGGTGGGCCTGAACACCTACTACGACTGCGTCGCCGACGACCCGGCCACCACGGACTTCGACGAGAGCGACTGCCCGACAGGCGTCGGCAACACGCCGCTGGCGGGCTTCCCGACAGCAGGAGCGACGTACGGCGTGCTGACGTCGGGCAACGCGGCCCTGGCCGACGACCCCAACTCCTCCGGCGGCAGTGGCGAGTCCTGGGACCGCGCGGCCACCAGCATCGGCTCCGGAGTCTTCGACGGCGTGGTCGCCAAGATCGATCTCCCGGCCGCGACGACATCGTGCCTCGCGTTCGACTTCCGGTTCCTGTCCGACGAGTACCCCGAGTACGTCAACACCAACTACAACGACGCCTTCATCGCGCAGCTCGACTCGTGGTCCGTGACCGCGGACCCGACGACTCAGACGGTCAACGCTCCCGGGAACTTCGCCGGCGGCACGGGTGACACGATCTCCGTGGACGCCAACGGCCCGAGTGCGATGACCGACGCCGCGGCGCTCGGGACGACGTACGACGGCGCGACGGCCCTCCTGACCGCCCGCGTCCTGTTGCGGTCGGATCGGCACACTCGCTGTACCTGACGATCTTCGACCAGGGCGACGCGATCCTCGACAGCGCGGTCTTCCTCGACAACCTGCGGTTCGAGAACATCGACCCGGCGAAGTGCAAGTCGCTCAGCGCCGACCCGTACGACGGCACCACCGGCGTCTCGCTGGTGCCGGGCAACCCGCCGAAGCTGTCGAAGGACCTGAAGACCCTCACCATCCCGGTCTCGTGCAACCTGCCTCCGGGTCCGGTCTCCTGCTCGGTGAGCGCGGCGTCGGCTTCCTCCCGACACCGGGTCGCAACGTCTCGGCGCGGGCCGCCGCACTGATGCGGCGACCGATCTCGCCAGTCGGCTCCGGCCACCATCGCCCCGAACACCACCGGCGTCCTCACCATGAAGACGACCGCCAAGGGCATCGCGGCGGTCAAGGCGGCGATCAAGAAGCCCGCCAAGCTCAAGGCGCAGGCCAAGGCCCTGCTGAAGAAGGCCAAGAAGCTCCGCGCCGAGGCCAGATCGCCAAGGCGAAGAAGCTGGAGAAGAAGGCCGCCAAGCTGATCAAGCGGGCCAAGGCGCTCGCCAAGAAGCCGCTGGGCGTCATCAAGACGACCTTCACCAACAGCGCCAACGGCGTCTCGCAGACCGTCAAGTCCGTGCTCAAGCGGCCCTGACCGAACGCACCCAGCACCACGCGGAGGGCGGCCCGTCGGGCCGCCCTCCGTCGCTCTTTCCCGCACCCTCCGTAGCCTCGGCACCATGACGCCGGTGTCGAGCGTGCGCGACCGCCTGGGGGCCGAGCTGTTCCGCCGCGTCGCCGGCCCCGACGGGGCCCGCCACCGCGAGCGCATCCACGGCACGCCGGGTCCGCGGTGGTTCCCGGCCGGCAGCCCGATCACCCGGGTGCACGGCGACGCCTCCATGTTCGTGGGCGGCATCCGGGCGGTGCTGCTGCAGACCCTGCACCCCAGCGCGATGACGGCCGTGGCCGAGCACTCCGGCTACCGCGGCGACATGTGGGGCCGGCTGGCCCGCACCAGTCGCTTCCTGGCCGTCACCACCTTCGGCACCGAGGACCACGCGCGCCAGGCCGTCGACGCGGTCCGGGCCATCCACGAGCGGGTCACCGGCGTGCTGCCCGACGGCACGCCGTACGCCGCCTCCGACCCGCACCTGCTGCGGTGGGTGCACGTCGGCGAGGTGGACAGCTTCCTGCTGGCGCACCAGGTCTACGGCAAGCACCCGCTGGACCAGGCCGGCCGCGACGAGTACGTCGCCCAGACGGCGTTCGTCGCCCGACAGCTCGGCGTCGTCGACCCGCCGGAGACCGAGGCGGAGCTCACCGCCGCGCTCGAGGAGTTCCGGCCCGAGCTGGTGGCCACCCAGCACGCCCGCGAGGCCGTCTCGTTCCTGGTCTGGCACCCGCCGCTGCCGTGGGCGGCCCGGCCGGCGTACGGCGCGCTGGTGGCGGCCGCGGTCGGGTTGATGCCCGCGTGGAGCCGGCGTCCGCTGCGGCTGCCGCCCCGGATGCCGGTCAGCGAGCGGACCGTGGTGCGCGCCCTCGGCAGCGCGGCGACCGGGACGATCCGGTGGGCGCTGCGCCCGCCGCCCCCGTCCTCCGCTCAGGAGCCCCCGGAGGCGACCAGCGCGTCCCCGAGTGCCGTCCTCCAGTAGAGGACCTCGCGGCCGGACCGCCGGCGCAGCACGATCCCGGCGTCGAGCAGCACCTTGAGGTGGCCGCCCACGGAGCCGAGCGCCTGGCCGCTCAGCGCCGCCAGCTGCGAGGTGCTGCGGGGCACGTCGAGCAGGGTGAGCACCTCGGCCCGGCTGGCCCCGACCAACGGCCCGAGCCCGTCGCTGCTGCCGGAGTCCACCCTCGCCAGCCGACCCGCGACGGGGTAGTAGAGGGCGTAACGGTCGGCGTACCAGCCCACCCAGCTGCCGTCGGTGTGCGTCGGCACGAACAGCAGCTTGCTGCCCTCGGGCAGGATCCGGGTCGGCAGGTCGTAGCGGTTGATCCGCAGCTGACCGTCGCCCACCCACTCGCGGTCCCGGCCCAGGTCGCGCAGCACGGCGCCCCAGCCGTGCCGGGCCAGCTGGGCGGTCCGGGCCACGATGTCGGCGCGCAGGATCCGTTCGCGGCGCGCCCAGTCGGTCTCCACCGCGTGGGTCCACAGCCAGGTCACCAGGTCCACGGCGATGTCGAGCACTCCGGGCGCCATCAGGACCGGCGGTAGCGGGGCCTGGACGGTCTCGCTGAGCCCGGCCCGGATCTCGTCGTCGGTGAACCTTCGCAGGGCGGCCACCACGTCGGCGAAGGACTCGTCCTCCGAGGCGGGTGGCAGGCCCAGGTAGTCGGCCATCCAGCCCACCTGGCCGGGCCGGGCGTCGCGGAAGCTCGCGGCCACCAGCTCCGGCGCACCCGGGCGGCCCGCCAGCCAGTCCCGGAACGCCGCGCCGTGGGACTCGCGCAAGGCCCGCTGGTCGGGTGCGCGCGGCCGGGTCAGCGCGCCGAGCGCGCCCACCACCTCGGCCATCGGCGAGATCGCGAAGCGGCTGGTCGCCATCACGTCGGCCGGCACCCGCCAGGTCCCCACAATGTTTCGCCTCCCCGCGAAACATTAGCGAGGCGAGGGTTCCCGACGCCACCCTGGTGGACGTGCGGACCTATCGCGAGCTGTTCGGCGTCCCGGAGTTCCGGGTGCTCTTCGCCTCCACCTCGCTCAACGTCGCCGCCGGCTCGGTCGGCAGCCTCGCCCTCGGCACCCTGACCTACGCCGAGACCGGGTCGCCCGTGCTCGCCGCGTTCGTGATGTTCGGCGGCCCGTTGGTGCGGCTCGCCACGTCGTGGTTCCTGCTGTCGCTGGCCGACCTGTGGCGGCCGCGTACGGCGATGATGCTCGCGGCCGGCGTGCTCGCCGTCGGGGACGCCCTCCAGGCCATCCCCGACCTGCCGATGTCCGCCCGGCTGGTGTTCCTCGTCCTTCCCTGGGTGCTGCTGTCCGCCACCGGCGGCAGCATGATCGCGCTGGTCTCCGAGGTGGTGCCCGAAGGCTCGTTCGTCTTCGCCCGCGCCACCATCAACGTCGCGGTCGGCGTCATGCAGATCGTCGGGTTCGGGCTCGGCGGCCTGCTCCTGCTGAGCTTCTCGACGAGCCAGCTCTTCCTGGGCGCCGCCACGACCTGCCTGGTCGTCGTGGTCATCGTCCGGCTCGGCATCCGCGACCACCCGCCGCGGGCGACCGGCCCGGCGGTCCGGCGGAGCCGGGCCGTCAACCGCCTGCTCCTCGGCTCCCCCGTGCTGCGGCCGGTCTACCTCGCGCTGTGGGTGCCCAACGGCCTGGTCGTGGGGTGCGAGGCGCTGATCGTGCCGTTCGCGGGGGACGGCGCCGGCTTCCTGTTCGCCGCGACGGCCGTCGGCATGCTGGTCGGCGACGTGGCGATGGGTCGGCTGGTGCCGCCGCAGTGGCGCGACCGGCTGGTGGAGCCCGCCCGGTTCCTCCTCGCGGTCCCGTGGCTGGCCTTCCTGTTCGAGCCGTCGCTGCCGGTCGCGGGCGCGCTGGCGGCGGTCGCATCGGTGGGCTACTGCGCCAGCCTGCCGCTCCAGGAACGACTGGTGGTCCGGACGGCCCCGGACATCCGCGGCCAGGTGCTCGGGCTCCACGGCCTCGGCATGATGGCCATGCAGGGCGTCGGCGCGCTGCTCGCCGGCGCCGTGGCGACGTTGCTCGGCTCCGACGCGCACGCGGCGAGCCTGGCCATCGGCGTGATGGCGACCGCCTCGGTGCTGGTCACCGTGTCGCTGCTGCCCGGGCTGCGCCGCAGCCGCGAGGGCGTGCGCGTCGAGGTGCTCGCCCTGGTGAGCTAGACCGGTCGAGACGTCGCGGTCAGCCCAACGGCTCTCGATGATGGCCCGTTCGGGTCATCTGGATGGCAGGTTGCCACGCCGAGGGCTCGGTGCTGGCCAGACTCGTGATCGACCGAACCACCCGAGCACGTGGGAGCCAGCGATGACGATGACGCCGATCCGCCGGCACATCCGGCCGTCGTACGCCGGCCTGCGCGCGCTCGAGGGGGTCGAGGTCACCGTCGCGGCGAGCGTCCTCGACGGCGGCGGCGTGGTGCCGCTCATGGTGGAGTGGCTGTCGTCCCCGGTGTGCTGGGACGGCTCGGTGACCTACAGCGTCCGGCTCACCGGGCCGAGCGACGCCCGTCTGGTCCCCGGAAGCTACGAGCTGCACCACGCCGACACCGCCCTGAGGCTGACCCTGTTCGAGGTCGCCCAGGAGCTGCGGTTCGTCCACTACGAGGCCTACCTGACCGAACACCTCTGATTCTCCCCTGGCGGTCCGCCGGCGGGGCCTCGTGCCCCGCCTCGCCGGTGGACCTCCGAACCGTCACCATGGGCCTGTGGACCGTCAGCTGGCCGCCCGGGTGGCAGACCGCTTCGACCTCGGCCCCGACGCCCGGCTGGAGGTCGAAGCGGCGCGCGGTGAGCAGGGCCAGGTACGGCGCCTGCTCACCGCGCACGGCTCGTACGCCGTCAAGGAGTCCTTCGACGAGGTCGACGCCGCCGAGGCCGAGGCCACCGCGGCCTTCCAGGCCCGCTGCCACGCCGCCGGAGCGCCCTGCCCGCGACCGGTCCCCGACCGGGACGGGCACTACCTCGCCGATTTCGACGGAGAGCCGATCCGGGTGCAGACCTGGGTCGACATCGAGGGCCCGGACCCGCTGCTCGACCCCGCCGCCGTGGGCGAGGCCGTCGCCGCGCTGCACGCCGTGGTCGTGCCCGACGCGAGCACGCCGCACTGGTGGCACACCGAGCCCGTGGGCGCCGCCGAGTGGCGCGCCCTGGTCAAGGCCAGCCGGGCGGCGGGAGCGCCGTACGTCGACCGTCTCGCCGCCCTGCTCCCCGCCCTGCTGGTGGCCGAGGAGCTCGTCACGCCGATGGCCGGCGTGCAGTGGTGCCACCTGGACCTGTGGGCGGACAACCTCCGTGGGTCGCCCGCAGCTCCCGCGGTCGCGATCGACTTCGACAACGCGGGACCGGCGGACCCCGACCGCGAGCTGGCGATGGTGCTCTTCGAGTTCGCCCGCACCGAGCGGCACCGGCTGGAGACGCTCGTCACGGCGTACCACCAGGCCGGCGGCCGCGCCCGGGTGCGCGCGCCGGAGGACTTCGGCGTCACGATCGCGCAGCTGCACCACATCTGCCGGCACCACGTCCTCGGGTGGCTGCACGCCCGGGACGCCGAGGCGCGGGCCCGCGCGCACGCCGGCGTCGAGGAGTTCGTCGGCGACCCCTTCCTGCGGCCCGACGTCGACCGACTGGTGGGCTGGCTGGCCGGTGCGTGAGGATCGTGGGCGAAAACCGGGTGACACCTGGGAGCACGCCCCGTAGGGTCCTGCGGCTCCCTCTCCGCCCCGGCCACCCTCCGGAGGTTCGTGCATGCCCACCGACCCCACGACCGATCTGGCCTCCGAGCAGCAGCACCTGACCGAGTCCCGGACCCAGCTCCGCCGGATGCGGGACCGCACCGCCTCCATGGACGCGTCCGCTGGTGGCGACTGGGTCAGCCGGGAGTACCTGCAGTCGACGTTCGTGCTGCGGATGCAGCAGCTGGCCGACGACCCGACGATCCCCTTGTTCTTCGGCCGGCTGGACTACGCCGACGACGGTCCTGTCGCAGGGCGAGTACCACATCGGCCGGCGGCACGTCAGCGACACCGAGGGCGAGCCGATGGTCATCGACTGGCGGGCGCCGGTCAGCCTGCCGTTCTACCGGGCCACCCGCGCCGACCCGATGGGGGTGCGGCGGCGACGACGGTTCGGGTTCCAGCACGGGACGCTGACGTCGTTCGAGGACGAGGACCTGACCCACGGGCAGGGCGTGGAGTTCTCGGCGATCCTGGAGCAGGAGATCGAGCGGCCGCGCGTGGGCCCGATGCGCGACATCGTCGCCACCATCCAGCCCGAGCAGGACGTGATCGTGCGCTCCGACCTGTCCCAGTCGATCTGCGTGCAGGGCGCACCCGGCACCGGCAAGACGGCGGTCGGCCTGCACCGGGCGGCGTACCTGCTCTTCGCGCACCGCGAGCAGCTCACCCGCCAGGGGGTCCTGGTGGTCGGGCCCAACGCCAGCTTCCTGCGCTACATCCGCGACGTGCTGCCGGCGCTCGGCGAGGTCGACGCGTCGCAGTCGACGATCGCCGAGCTCGCCGACCGAGCCCTGCGCGAGGTCAACCCGAAGTGGTCGGTGCGCGGCGACGAGCACGCCGCAGTGGCCACGCTGAAGGGCGACGCGCGGCTCGCCGAGGTGCTGGCCCGGGCCCTGTGGTCACACGTCACGATGCCCACCGAGGGGCTGGTCGTCCCGCGTGGCGCGCGGCGGTGGCGGGTGGCGACGTACGAGGTCGAGGAGCTGGTCCGGTCCCTGCGGGCGCGCGGCGTGAGGTACGGCGCGGCGCGCGCGATGGTCCCCCAGGCGCTGGCGCACCGGGTGCTGGTGCGGATGGAGCTGGCCGGCGACTCTCCCGACGACCGGGTGCAGAACGCGGTCGCCCGCAGCAAGCCGGTCAAGGACTACGCCACCTCCCTGTGGCCGGCGGTCGACCCGGCCCGCCTGGTGTGGCGGCTGCTGTCGGACGCGTCCTTCCTCTCCGCGTCCGCCGAGGGCGTGCTGTCGGAGGAGGAGCAGGCGCTGCTGCTGTGGACCAAGCCGCCCAAGAGCCCGGCATCGACGCCGTGGACGCTGGCCGAGGCGATCCTGGTCGACGAGGCCGCCGACCTGATCGAGCGCACCGGGTCGGTGGGCCACATCGTGGCCGACGAGGCGCAGGACCTCTCACCGATGATGCTGCGCGCGTTGGCCCGCCGATCCTCGACGGGATCGCTGACCGTGCTCGGCGACCTCGCCCAGGCCACGACGCCGTGGGCGACGCGCTCCTGGGCCGAGGCCCTGGGCCACCTCGGCAAGCCGGACGCGCACGTCGAGCAGCTCACCCGCGGGTTCCGGGTCCCGGGCGAGGTGATCGAGTACGCCGCCCGGCTGTTGCCCGTGATCGCCCCCGGCCTCGAGCCGCCGACCTCCGTGCGCCGCTCCCGCGGCGAGCTCGAGATCGTCCCGCTCGACTCGGTCGTCTCCGTGGTCACCCGGGCCGTCAGCCGCGAGGGCTCGATCGGGCTGATCGCCCCGGACGCGATGCTGGACCGCCTGGCTGCCTCGCTGAGCGACGCCGGGATCCGCTTCGGCGTCGTGGGCCGCGAGAGCGCCACCCCCGACGAGCTCGAGACGGAGTTCGACCAGCACCTGGACCTGGTGCCCGCCTCGCTCGCGAAGGGCCTGGAGTTCGACCACGTCGTCCTGGTCGAGCCGGCCGCGATCGTCGCCGCCGAGCCCGACCGCCTCACCGGCCTGCGCCGCCTCTACGTCTGCCTGACCCGCGCCGTCACGTCGCTCGTCATCGCCCACGCCGAGCCGCTCCCCGAGGAGCTGGGCGAGCCGGTCCCGGCCTGACGACACTCAGGCCGCGTCAGGCGGCCGGCTCGGTCGCCAGCCGGAGGGCGGCGAGCAACGCGGGACCGGGCCGGACGCCCAGCTCCGTCTCGAGCATCAGGGCGTACGTCGCGAACTGCCGCTGGGCCGCCACGTCGTCACCGATCGCGCGGTACAGCCGGATCAGGTCCGCATGGCAGTCCTCGTCGAGCGGGGTGATGGCCACGCGTCGCACGGCGTAGCCGATCGCGGCTCGGTGGTCGCCGCGCTCGACGAGCACCCGCACCGCCTCGCGCAGCACGTCGTTCGTCGCGTCCGCGAGGCGGCGCTGCTCGGCGAGCAGCCAGGAGTCGAAGACAGCGGCGCTCCTGATGGTCATGCCCTCGAGGAGCTCACCACCGAGGGTCGGCACCCGCACGGCGCTCGACCACGGGCCGCCAGCGACCACCTCGACGTCGAACACCAGGTCCGGGTGGCGGCACAGCACGACCGGGTCGCCCTCGATGGTGGCCAGACCGCGCAAGGCCCGCCGTACCTCCGACAGCCCCCAGCGCAGCGCCCGCAGCGGGTCGTCGGCCTCCTGGTAGAGGAGGGCCGCGAGCCGGTGGCGAGTCGGGGGCCGCTCGTTCAGCACCAGGTAGGCGAGCAGGGCCCAGCTCTTGCGGCTGCGCATCTGGTAGCCGTGGCACTGCCCGTCGATGCTCGGCCGGCCGAAGAGGTTCACGCGGGGACCGCACGAGAGCGGGGGCGTCATTGCTCCACCCGCGCCATGGCCGGTGCGGCGCGGCCGCACCCGGGGACGTCCTCGATGCGGAACCACACGGGCAGCCCCCGTTCGCGCGCGATCGCGACGTCCTGGTCCGCGCCGACCGACTCCCCGGGCAGCCGCAGCACGCCGTCGCAGCGCGCGAGCAGACGGTGGGCCGTCGGGTACAGCACCCGGTCGGCCAGCGATGCGCCGTCCTCGCCGCCGTGCTCGCTGGGGGTCGCCGAGCGGAGGACCGGGAGCGCGACCCACTCGCTGACCATGGGCAGGTGGCCGGCCGCGAAGAGCGGCCAGGCGGCCTCCTCGAGCCGGGCGAGGTTGGCCGCGATGAGCTCCGGGTCGTTCCGAGTCCCGGAGCGATAGGGACCGGCGATGAGGATCAGCAGCGAGTTCATGGTGGTACCGTACCCCATAACACGCACAAACACGCAAGATCAAGGAGAACCACGCAATGCTGCCAGCGCAACGGCGAGACCTCCTCCTCACCCGGCTCGAGCGCGACGGGCGCCTCGTCGCGAAGGACCTCGCCGCCGAGCTCGGGGTCGCCGAGGACAGCGTCCGCCGGGACCTGCGCGAGCTCGCGGCCGCGGGGCTGTGCCAGCGGGTGTACGGCGGCGCGCTGCCGGTCTCCCCCGCCGTGGCCGACTACGCCACCCGCGGCACCGTGGCCACCGAGAGCAAGCAGCGGGTGGCGGTCGCCGCGGTCGGGCTGATCCGGCCCGGGTCCACGGTGCTCCTGGACGGCGGAACCACCGCGCTCGCGGTGGCCCGGGCGCTGCCGCGCGACCTGCGGATCAGCCTGGTGACGCACAGCCCGACGGTGGCGACCGCCCTCCTCGACCACGCGGCGGTGGAGGTCTTCCTGCTCGGCGGACGACTGTTCAAGCACTCCGCCGTCACGTGCGGCGCCGCCGCCGTGGAAGCGGCCCAGGCGATCCACGCCGACGTCTTCCTGCTCGGCGTCACCGGCGTCCACCACGAGGCCGGGTTGACGACCGGAGACGCGGACGAGGCCGCGATGAAGCGGGCCCTCGCCGCCCGGGCCGCCGACACCTACGTGCTGGCCAGCTCCGAGAAGATCGGGGCGGCCTCGCCGTTCACCGTGCTGCCCCTGACCAGCGTCAGCGGAGTCATCACCGACGCCCCGGCCGACCACCCCGTCCTCGAGCAGCTGCGCGAGGGTGGCACGTCGGTGATCGTCGCGGACTGAGAAGAGCACATCGAGGGGTCCGTCGGATCGGGGGCACCTCGTTCGTGGTGAGGTTGTCAGCACGCCATCGAGAGGACAACCGCCATGACCGCCACCATCGCCGTGCACGAGTTCATCTCCGCCGACGGAGTGTTCGAGTCGCCGACCTGGACCTTCGAGTTCGGCTTCGACCCGAGGATGGGCGAGACGCTCGCCGCGATCACCGGGAGCGCGACCACGATCCTGCTCGGCCGCAAGACCCACGAGATGTTCGCGCCGAGCCTGGCGGGACCGGACCGTCGAGGACGACCCGGGCGCGCCGTTCTTCAACGAGACCGAGAAGCTCGTCGTCGGCGCGCAGGAGCCCGCCGAGGAGTGGGCCAACACCACCCGGATCGGGCCCTACGACGCCGACGCGATCCGCCGACTCAAGCAGGAGCGGGACGGCGTCATCTTCATCTCGGGCAGCGGTCAGCTGGTCCGCGGCCTCCTCCGCGACGGGCTGGTCGACGAGATCCACCTGTTCGTCTACCCGATCTCCCTCGGCAGCGGCGATCGGTTCTGGGCGGACGGGGAGCAGACGAAGCTCGCCCTGCTGGCCAGCGACGTCTACGACAACGGCGTCGTGCACCTCTGCTACGGGCCCGCGACGGCCTGATCGCCGTACGCTGGCCACGTGGAGGTCCGCTTCATCGACGGCGAAGGCGTGCACGTCCGGCAGCCGGACGACGTCGTGGAGATGTTCGCCCACGACGACGGCTTCTACTGGATCGACGTCCCCTCCTGGGACGAGGAGGCCGCGGCGCTGCTGACGGGCCTGGGCTGTCACCCGCTGGTGATCGAGGGCTGCCAGCAACGCAACTACGTCCCGCCGTGCACGGCTACGAGGACCACGTCTTCGTGACCACGCAGTCGCCGTACCTCGGCCGCGCCGGCCACGTGCACCTGCTGGAGCTCGACCAGATCATCGGCCAGCAGTTCCTGGTCACGGTGCACGGACCGATCAACCCCGTGCTCGACGTATCGGTCTCGCTCGTCGAGACCGGCGGCGTGCTCGCCCGGCTCGAGAGCGGCCGGTTCCACCCGAAGACGCCGGCCGAGCTGTCGTACGCCGTCACCTCCGCGGTCGCGCGCCGGCAGCGGGCCGCGATCAGCGAGGTGTCGATGAAGCTGCCCGGGCTGGAGCAGGAGGTGATGTCGTCGAAGCTGACCGACCCCGAGCGGCTGCTCGAGACGATGTTCCTGATCCGCCACGAGCTGATCACCACCCGCACGATGGCGGCGCAGTGCCACGACGTCTGGATGCGGCTGGCCGGGATCAACCGGATGGCCGACGACGTCGACGGCGCCTTCGCCCGCGACGTCGCCGACCAGTTCGACCGGGTGCGCTCGCTCGCCGACGGCGAGTCGCAGTTCCTGTTCGGGGTGATCGAGCTCTACCAGACCAAGGTGCACACGAAGATGACCGTCGCCATGGAGCGGCTCGCGGTGATCGCGGCCGTCACCCTGCCGGTCACCGCGATCGCGTCCGTCTACGGCATGAACGTCATCGTCAACCAGTCGACGCACTGGACCCAGCTGGTCGTCGTGGTCGCGGTGATGGTGACGATCAGCCTGATGCTGCTGGTCTGGGCCCGTCGCCAGGGCTGGTGGTGACGGACTCGCGCTGACGACGACCGCGGTTGCGGTCGCGACCCTGGCGATCGCCGCCCGCGCCGGCACCGCCCGCCGCGACGAGCGTCATGGCGACGACGACGATCCAGTAGACCGCGTGGCTCCACTCGCGGTGCTCGGCCAGCTCCCAGGTCTCCTTGAGGAAGATGAACCAGGCGCCCAGGCCGACGAACCACCACCCCCGGGCGACCGCTTGGTAGTGCCCGATCGCGTCCCGGTCCGCGTCGCTCATCGCCGCGTCGACGACATCCCAGTACTGGGCGCGGCGCCGGAAGATCAGCACGATCGCCACGGGCGGCAACACCCACCACCACAGCGACAACCGCGGTGGGGGCGGGACGTTCTCGAGCACCTTCTGCATGCTGAGCCGGGCTTCCTCCTCCTCCCGCAGCTCCAGGGCCGACTGGTACGTCGGTCCCGACGAAGAGGAACCACGCCCCGATGAACCCGACCCAGTAGCTCGCCTCATGCATGGCGTCAGCCAATCACGGGCCCCCTGCGAGGATGGGTCCGTGCGCGTGCTCCTCAACGTCCTGTGGCTGGTGCTGTGCGGGTTCTGGATGGCCATCGCCTACGTCGTCGCGGGCATCGTCTGCTGCATCCTGATCATCACGATCCCCTTCGGGATCGCGTCGTTCCGGATCGCCAACTACGCGCTGTGGCCCTTCGGCCGCACCGTCGTCCGCAAGCCGACCGCCGGGGCTGCCTCGACGATCGGCAACGTCGTCTGGCTGGTCTTCGCGGGCATCTGGCTGGCCATCGGGCACGTCGTCACCGGTGTCGCGCTCTGCATCACGATCATCGGCATCCCGCTCGGCATCGGCAGCTTCAAGATGATCCCGATCTCGCTGCTCCCGCTCGGCGCGGAGATCGTCGACGCCGACACCGTGGTCCGGTGACCGAGCCTGGCGGGGCGCTGGCCCCTGGCCGACCTGCCGGAGGTACGCGACGCGCTGCTGGCGGCGTACGCGACGGGCCGCGGCTACCACGACACCCGCCACCTCGCCGAGGTGCTCGACCGGGTCGAGGAGCTGCGCGGCGCCGGCGAGACCTTCGAGCACGACGCGGTGGCGCTGGCCGCGTGGTTCCACGACGGCGTGTACGACGGGCAGCCCGGCGCCGAGGAACGCTCCGCGCAGTGGGCCCTGGACGCCCTCGGCCCCCGGCCGGTCGCCGCCGAGGTGGCCCGGCTGGTGCGGCTGACCGAGACCCACCGTCCCGAGGACGGCGACCGCAACGGTTGCGTGCTCTCCGACGCCGACCTGGCGATCCTGGCCGCTCCCGCGGCGCGGTACGGCGAGTACGTCGCGGACGTGCGGCACGAGTACGCCGACGTCCCCGACGACCTGTTCGCGGCCGGCCGCGCGGCCGTGCTCCGGGACCTGCTGGCCAAGCCGGCGCTCTTCCACACCGCCCACGCCCGCGCCCACTGGGAGGCCGCCGCCCGCGCCAACGTCGAGGCCGAGCTGTCGACGCTCGGTGGTTGAGGAGGGACGAAGTCCCGTCACGAAGCCGCGGCAACCGACTCACGTCCCGGTCTCGTGACAGGCGCCAGGGCGCCTTCCTCGACCAGCGTCTACGTGTAGAGGCAGAACGGGTGACCGTCGGGATCGAGCATCACCCGCACGTTGTCCTGCGGCTGGTGCTCGGCCTGTCGTCGCGCCGAGCTCGAGGGCGTGCTCGACCGCGGCGGCCAGGTCGGAGACCTCGATCTCGAGGTGCATCTGCATGCCCTGCTTGCCGGGCTCGGGGGGCCACACGGGCGGCTCGTAGATCTCGGCCTTCTGCACCGCCAGGCCCACCACGCCCTCCTGGAAGTCGATCGACCCACCCTCCTCGGACTCCGTGTAGATCGGCTTGTCGAGCACGGCGGACCAGAACCTCAACAGCCGGGCGGGGTCCGGCGACTCCAGCGTCACCTCCCACCAGTCGCTGCGCTCCCAGCGGTCGGTGCTCGCGTCCTGGTTCTCACGTCCGCGCATCAGTCCTCCTCAGTGGTGGGCGCGTTCTTGCGGCGACGCAGTCCGGCCCGCACCAGCAGCACGACCAGGTCGCGCGAGCTGACCGGCACCGCTCCGGCGGTCACCGCGTCGTCGTAGTACTCCGACGGCACGTCGTAGTGGTCGCGGTCGAAGCCGCGGGCCGGGATGCCGAGGTCGGCGGCGAAGACGTGCAGCTCGTCGTACGACGTGTCGCTGGCCAGGTGCGACCACATCCGGCCGTAGCGGGGCACGGCGGGCGGGTCGATGACGATCACAGGCGCTCCATCGCGTCGTCGAGGAGGGAGCGCCAGGACCGCACGTAGCCCGCGTCGACGTAGGCCCGGGCCGAGCCGCCCGGCCGGACCTGCGGACCGACGTGGAACGCGCGCACGCCCTGGCGCACCAGCCACGGCACGTGCTCCGGCGCCAGCCCACCGCCGGGCATCAGCCGGGCGGCGACGGACGGGTCGGACTCCGCCGTCGCCAGCAGCTCGTCGTAGCCGACGCCCATCCCGCGCGGCGAGCCGGCGGACCGCACCTGCTGCCAGGCGGGGCAGGGTGAGCAGCCGGCGCCAGGAGCGCCGCGGGTCGAGGCTGTGGTCGACCGCACGCGTGAACGTCCACGGCACGGCGGGCAGCCGCTCGGCCAGCGCCGTGCAGGTCGCCACGTCGATCTCGAGGTCGGCGTCGAGGAACCCGAAGGCCACCCCGGACGCGCCGCACGCCAGGTAGTCCTCGGCGAGCCCCACCAGCCGCTCGAGCTCCCCGCCCGTCGTGGTCCAGGAGTCGTTGAGACGCAGCAGCACGTACATCGCCACGTCCGCCTCGCGGCTCATGGCGGACACGACGCCCGGCTCCGGCGAGAGCGCGCACGTGTCGCCCGCCTGCACCACGTGCACGCGGTCGGCGCCACCCTCCGCCGCTCCCGGCAGGTCGCGCGGATGGCTGACCGCAACCTCCAGCAGCGGCGCTCCGCCGGGGACCCCACCCATGGATGCACTGTAGAAGCACCGGGACCCGGGTCAGGGTGCGCAAGGCAGAATCGGTCGGGTGGACGCCTCGCTGATCTTCGAAGCCCGAGCGCTCGTGCTCGCGGACCTCGAGGCCCGCCAGCGCGCGACGCCCGTGGCGGTGTCCGCTCTGGAGGACGCGATGTCGCAGCGCACGTGGTGGGCGGAGCAGTGGCCCGCGGGAGAGCAGTACGTCGCGGGCCTGGTGGCCCAGGACGTGCAGGACGCCCTCTTCGAGTCGGTCGGCCGGTGGCCGCTCTGCGTGGCCTGTGCCGGACCCGAGCACTCGCTCCACATCCAACCCGACCTGGGCGGCCCCGACCCGATGTGGGTGTGCGAGGAGTCCGGGCAGGCGGTCGCCCCGTTGGGGCACCTGTGAGTCTCGCCGGTCAGGCCTCGGTGCCGAGCTGCACGCGCAGCGTGTACTTGTCGGCGCGGTAGCAGGAGCGCGACACCTCGACGACCGCGTCACCGGCGAGGGCACGCCGGGTCTGGCGGAGCACGGCGGTGCCGCCCGCGATGCCGAGCAGGTCGGACTCGTCGGGGTTGGCGATGTCGGCGGTCACGGTGTCCTCGGCCCAGGTGGGACGCAGACCGCGGGCGCCGAGCTCGTCGTACAGGCTGGCCGGGAGCGCGGCCTGCAGGAAGCCGGGGAGGATCACCTCGTTGAGGTAGGCGTCCTCGATGGCGATCACCTCGCCGTCGGCGCAGCGCAGCCGCTTCCAGTGGATCACCGCGTCGCCGGCGGTGATGCCGAGGGCGCGTGCCACACCGGGGCCGGCCTGGCCGAGGCGGGCGTGCAGGGTCTGGTTCTCGGCGGTGAGCCCGTGGCGGCGACATGTCCTCGCTGAAGCTCGTGAGTCGGCCGACGCCACGGCGTGGCCGGGCCACGAACGTGCCGCGACCGGGGATCCGCTCGAGGAGGCCCTCGGTGACCAGCGCGTCCATGGCCTGGCGCACGGTCATCCGTGCCACGCCGAACTGCTGGACGAGCTCGCGCTCGGAGGGCGCCGGCGAACCGGGCTCGGCGTCGCGCACGAGGGCGCGCACGTACTCGCGCACCTGTACGTGCTTCAAGGCGCCGCTTCCCGCGGCGTGGAGCAGCTGTTCCACAATCACGAACGATAGGACCGCGGACCTGCCCGCGTCACAGGATCGCCGAGACTCGCGGCTTCGGTGATGATGCGGACCGTCACTCGGTCGCGATCGCCTGGAGCACGTCGAGACGTCCCGCACGGCGCGCCGGGAACACCGCGGCGAGCACGCCGACCACCACCGAGGCGGCCAGGAAGACGGCCAGCTGGGTCCACGGCAGGCTGATCACCTCGAGCCCCTGGTCGCGGACGGCGTACATCATCGCCACCCCGAAGCAGATGCCCAGGGCCACCCCGAGCAGGGCTCCGAGCACGGCGATCACCACGGACTCGAGGGTGATCATCACGCGCAGCTGGCCGCGGCTCAGCCCGATCGCGCGCAGCAGGCCGACCTCGCGGGTCCGCTCGATGACCGACAGCGCGAGGGTGTTGACGATGCCGAGCACGGCGATCACCAGGGCCAGGCCGAGCAGCGCGAAGATCATCAGCACCAGCTGGTCGATGGGAGCGCGTTGCTCGTCGGCGAACGCCGCCTGGTCCTTGACGGTGACGATCGGCAGGTCCTTCACGACCTCGTCCAGCCGGGCCTGGAGGCCGACGGTGTCGGACGTGGTGTCGAGGACCAGCGCGTTGTCGGCGGGCGGGTACCCCTGGTCCTTGAGGGTCTGCAGCGTGGTCACGGTGTCGAAGAAGATGACCGGGTTCGGCTCGAAGATGCCCGCGACCCGGAGGGGGAGCTTGCCCCGCGGGGTGGCCTCGAGCGTGAGGGTGTCGCCGACCGAGAGGTGCTCGTCCTCCGCCCAGTCCTGGTCGACGAGCACGCTGCCGTCGGTGAAGTCGTCGAGCGAGCCGTGCACCAGCCGGATGCCGAGGAACGACGCGTCGGTGGGCTCGATCCCGGCGATGCCGAAGAAGTCGCCGTCGCGCTCGGCCTGGCCCCAGCGCTGGCGGACCACCCGCTCGACACCGTCGACCTTGGCCATCTCCCCGGCGATGCTGGGCGAGAACGGCTCGCCGAACACGCTGCTCACGACGTAGTCGCCGACGAAGTTGTCCGCGACGGCCACGTCGACGCTGGCCTTGGCGGAGTCGCCGAGGATCGCCATCGGTGCACGCCAGGGCGAGGCCGATCATCAGCGCCGAGGCGGTCGCGGTCGTCCGCCGTGGGTGGCGCAGCGAGTTGAGGCCGGCGAGGTTGCCGACCGTGCCGAAGACCCGCCGGTACGCCGCCTGCGCGAGCGCCAGGAACGGCCGGCTGATCACGGGGCTGACGGCCGTCACCCCGAGCAGCACCACGAGGATGCCCAGGCCGAGCACCCAGCCGCCGCGCGGGACGTCCGCGAACAGGCCCAGCGCCATGGCCGTCGCGCCGACGGCGATCGCGACGACCCCGAGCAGCAGCCGCCGGCGGATCGAGGACTCCGGGCAGCGCGATGTCGTCGCGCAGCGCCTGGACCGGGGAGATCCGGGTGGTCCGGCGGGCCGGCAGCCACGCGGCCGCCATGGTGACCAGGACCCCGACGACGTAGCAGGCGAGCGCCGTGCGGGGGGCGAAGATCAGCGGCTGGCCCGTCAGGTCGAGCCCGAAGTTCGCGAAGAGCGCCCGGATGCCCATGGCCAGCAGGACGCCGAGGCCCAGCCCGAGGGTCGAGCCGACGATCCCGACCACCAGCGCCTCGAGCAGCACCGAGCGGGTCACCTGTCGCTTGGAGGCGCCGAGCGCCCGCAGCAGCGCGAGCTCGCGGCTGCGCTGCGCGACCAGGATCGAGAACGTGTTGACGATCAGGAAGCCGCCCACGACCAACGAGATGCCCGCGAAGATCAGCAGGAAGGTACGCAGGAAGCTGATCGCCTCGAGCAGGTCGGAGGCCGCGTCGTCGGCCGCCTTGTCGCCGGTGACGGCGTCGTACCCCTCGGGCAGCGCGTCCTGGACCTCGTCACGCAGCTGGGTCTGCGAGACGCCGTCGGCGGTGACCCAGATGTCGGAGAACTCGTCCTTGCCCCCCAGGAACAGGCTCTGGGCCGTGGCGGTGTCGAAGGCGGCGTACGTCGCGCCGTTGAGCGAGCCGCCCTCGGGGAAGTCCAGGATGCCGACGAGCTTCGGGGTGATCAGGGCCTGGTCCGACGAGGTGACGATGTGCACCTTCTCGCCGAGGTAGTAGCCCGAGCGCTCGGCGGTCTTGGCGTCGAACACCACCTCGTCCGGCCCGTGCGGGGCGCGGCCCTGGGTCAGCGTGAGCCCGGTGAGCCCGTGGCCGGCCGGGGCGTCGGAGTAGTTGCCCCCGATCGCCGGCGGCCCCTGGCCGCCGACGACCTTGTTGTCCTTGTCGACGACGTAGACGCCGAAGGCGCGGATCCGGCCGTCGACCCGGGCGGCGTCCGGGACGTCGTCCTCGAGCTGCTGGACCACCGACGCGGGGATGCCGACGGTCGAGGCCGTGCGGCCGTCGCCGGAGTCGGCCGGGCTGACCACGACGTCGCCGACGGTCGAGGCGAAGATCGCGGTGAAGCTGCGACCGAGGGTGTCGGAGAAGATCAGCGAGCCGCCGACGAAGGCGACGCCGAGCACGATCGCGAACGTGCTCATCAGGAGGCGCACCTTGCGCCCCAGCAGGCTCTTGAAGGCTGCCTTGACCATGACCGCTCAGACGCCCTCGGTGGCCGCGGTCATCCGGGCCATGATCTCCAGCACGGCCTCGCGGTCCGGGTGCCGCAGCTCGTCGACGATCCGGCCGTCCGCGAGGAACACGACGCGGTCCGTGTACGCCGCCGCGACCGGGTCGTGGGTCACCATCACCACCGTCTGGGCGTGGTCGTCGACGCTCGACCTGAGCAGCTCGAGCACCTCGGCGCCGGACTTGGAGTCCAGGTTGCCGGTCGGCTCGTCGGCGAAGACGATCCGCGGCCGGCTCACCAGGGCCCGCGCCACCGCGACCCGCTGCTGCTGGCCGCCGGACAGCTCGTTGGGCTTGTGCGACAGCCGGTCCCCCAGGCCCACGGTGGCGATCACCTCGTCGTACCACTCCTGGTCCGGCTTGCGGCCGGCGATCGCCAGCGGCAGCACGATGTTCTCGCGGGCGGTGAGCGTCGGCACCAGGTTGTAGGACTGGAAGACGAAGCCGACCTCGTCGCGCCGCAACCGGGTCAGCGCCTTGTCCTTGAGCCGGGTCAGGTCCTGGTCCCCGATGAACACCGAGCCGGAGTCGGCGGTGTCCAGGGCCGCGCAGCAGTGCATCAGCGTGGACTTCCCGGAGCCGCTGGGTCCCATCACCGCGGTGAACTCCCCGGCCTCGATGTCCAGGGTGACGTCGTCGAGCGCGACGATCCGGGCCTCGCCGGTGCCGTAGGACTTGGTGAGGCCGACCACGCGGGCCGCCGGGCTGCTCATGCCCCCAGCGTGGCAACCGCCCTCGACCCGACGCCACCGGGGTCCTCCCGGAGGTTCCCCCGAGCCGCTGCGAGTTTCACCGGCCGGCCGGTGAAACCGCCGCTGGACGGGCGAAGCTTCACCCCACCAGCACCAGGTCTGCCCATCAAGTCGGCCACAGACTCTCGAACATCTGTTCGATCTCGGCGTACAGTGTCGCCATGGACTTCCAGAGCGACCTCTTCGGTGGGGCCGTCGCGACGTCGCCCGGGGTGCGACCGCTCGACGGCGCCGAGCGGACCACGCTGACCCGCGGGGCGTGGGTGGACGTGCTCCGCAACTTCGTGGTGGGGGCCGACGACGTCCTCGAACGCCTCGTCGCCGACGTGCCCTGGCGGGCGGAGCGACGGCCGATGTACGACCGGGTCGTCGACGTGCCCCGGCTCGTCCACACCTACGTCGTCGACGAGGAGCTGCCGCATCCGCTGCTGACGACGGCCCGTGAGGCGCTCTCCGCGCACTACCTCCCCGAGCTGGGCGAGCCGTTCGTCACCGCGGGCTGCTGCTTCTACCGCGACGGCCGGGACTCCGTCGCCTGGCACGGCGACACCATCGGCCGCGGCAAGCACACCGACACGATGGTCGCCATCGTCTCGTTCGGCGATCCGCGGCGGCTGGCGCTGCGCCCTCGTGGCGGGGGCGAGTCGATCGCCGTCGAGATGGGGCACGGCGACCTGGTCGTGATGGGCGGCTCGTGCCAGCGCACCTGGGAGCACTCCGTCCCGAAGGTCGCCAGCGCCGGTCCCCGGATCTCGGTGCAGTTCCGGCCGCTCAACGTGTTCTGAGCGCAGCCGACCGGCGGGCGCGAACCCCCCGAAGTGACTATGCAGGCCGGGCCCGCCTGGGGTTAGCGTGGCGGCCATGGCGGTCCACCACGGCTCGGAGACGTTCTTCATCGAGGGCGAGGGAGTCGTCGGCTCCCAGCTCGGCGGGCGTGGCGGGGAGGCGCCGGACCCGGTCACCGAGTCCGAGGATCCGAACGTCCCCGCGCCGCACGCGCTCGCGGCGGCCCAGGCGCCGCCGTTCCGGTTCTCGCGGTGCGGGCCGAAGGGCGACTCGGTCGGCCCGGCGGTGATCAAGAAGCTCGCAGTCGCGATGGTGCAGGGTGGCGGCGGGGAGGGCGACGTCCCGGCCGGCTACACCTACCTCGGCCAGTTCGTCGACCACGACCTGACCTTCGACCGCACCGACGTCGCCCTCGGGGAGGACGTCACGCCGGCCGAGCTCGTGCAGGGGCGCTCGCCGCGGCTCGACCTGGACTCGCTGTACGGCACGGGGCCGGGCAACCCGGGGTCGGCGAAGTTCTACGAGGCCGACGGTCTGCACCTCAAGGTGGGTACGACGCTGAAGTTCGGGTCGGACGCGGCGAAGAAGGGCCACGACCTGCCGCGCGTCGACGGTGCGCGCACCGCGCTGATCCCCGACCCACGCAACGACGAGAACCTCATCGTCGCCCAGACCCACGTCGCGATGATCCGGTTCCACAACCAGGTCGTCGACGACCTCCCGCCCTCCACGCCCGCCGCGCAACGGTTCCGACGCGCGCGCAAGCAGGTCACGCTGCACTACCAGTGGCTGCTGCGTCACGACTACCTGCCACGGATCCTCGACCACGCCGTCGTCGACGACGTCTTCACGAACGGCCGCAAGCTCGTCCAGCCGGACGCGGCGCCGACCGACGTCCCGACCATGCCGGTGGAGTTCTCCGTCGCCGCCTTCCGCCTGGGCCACAGCATGGTCCGCGACGCCTACAACTGGAACCGGCGCTTCCCCGGGACCGCGGGGTCGCTGTTCTACATGTTCGACTTCTCCGGGCTCGGCGGTCAGCTCGGTGGCGAGCTCAAGCTGATCAGCAACTGGCTGGCCGACTGGCGACGGATGTACGACTTCACCGACGGCGGGCACCCCGAGCTCACCCCGCCCGGTGGCGTGGCCAACGTCAACCGGGCCAAGCGGATCGACACCCTGCTGACCGACCCGCTGCGCAACCTGCCGCCGGGGACGTTCAACGGCCCGGTCAACATCCCCTTCAACGACCTGCGCGCCAACCTGGCCTTCCGCAACCTGACCCGGGCCAAGATGGTCAAGCTCGCGACCGGGCCACAGATGGCGCAGAAGCTGATCAACATCGGCGTGCCCGTCACCCCGCTGACCAAGCAACAGCTGCTCGACGGCAACGGTGGCGCCGCGGTCACCGGGCTGACCGCCGCCCAGAAGGACGCGCTCGCCGACAAGGCGCCACTGTGGTTCTACGTGCTGCGCGAGGCCGAGCTCAACGGCGGCCGGCTCACCGGGGTGGGCGCGCGGATCGTGGCCGAGACCTTCCACCGGGCCATGCAGGGCAGCAGCTTCTCCATCGTGCGCAGCAAGAACTTCGTGCCCGACCTGGGCCGCGGCACCACGTTCGAGATGACCGACCTGCTGCTGCACGCACTGGGCGACGTGAAGGGGCTCAACCCGCTCGGCGGCGCGTGACTCAACCTGGTCACCGTTTGCTCTTCGGTCACCGGGTTTCGAGACGGCTCACGCAGCCCCTCGCAAGCTCGGGTCTGCGTCGACCCTCCTCAACCTGCCCCGCCTGCTCTTGGGCCTTCGCGAGCTCAGGCCCAAGGGCGGTCAGAACTCGACGCGGGGGACCTCGGTCGAGCCGGCCGGGGCCTCGTAGAACTCGCGGGCGTGCACGCCGGCGATGCCGGTGAAGAACATCCACGGGATGGTGCGCACCAGGGTGTTGAGCTTGGCGACGGCGTCGTTGTAGTACTGCCGGGCGAAGGAGATCTGGTTCTCGGTCTCGGCCAGCTGCTTCTGGAGGTCCAGGAAGTTCGCGTTGGCCTTGAGGTCCGGGTAGGCCTCGGCGACGGCGTTCAGCCGGACGAGCGCGCCCTGCAGGGCGGCGTCGGCGGCGGCCTTCGCCGGTACGTCGCTGCCGGCGGCGGCGGCCTGCACCTGCGAGCGGGCCTTGGTGATCTCCTCGAACACCTCGCGCTCGTGCGCGGCGTACCCCTTGACCGTGTCCACCAGGTTGGGGATCAGGTCGGCGCGGCGGGTGAGCTGGACGTCGATGCCGCCGAGCGCCTCCTGCGCGCCGACGTCGCTGGTCCGGAGCTTGTTGAAGCCCATCACCCCGAAGACGATGAGAGCAACGACGATGACGCCACCGATGATGAGTCCGGTCATGGACGAGTCCCCTGTTCTGGCTGCTGGTCTGCGTGAATTGTGTAGCAGTGGCTCACCAGGAGCCACCTCCCCCGCCGCCGCCACCGCCACCGCCGGAGAACCCGCCGCCGCCGCCTCCGCTGGAGGACGAGGTCTGGGTCGCCTGGTAGGCGGAGATGGCGCCGTCCACGGTCGAGGAGAAGCTGTTGACCATCTGGTCGGTGTAGTTGCCGGTGTGCGCGCCCGTGTAGCCCGGGAAGTAGCCCGGGACGGGCGGCTCCTGGCCGGTCTCGATGCGGTACTTCTTGGCCCACTCGTCGGCGCAGTCGAAGGCGACGGCCCACGGGATGTACGCCGTGTAGAGCTCCTGGCGGCCCGAGAAGTCGAAGCGGTTCTCGCTCGACGAGGTCGACAGCACGCGGTAGAAGCCGCCGACCCGCGACCACAGGTCCCGGCCCGTGGCGGTGCGCTTGGTGTTCGCGCCGCTCGCGATCACCGGCGCCGCCCCCAGGGCCAACATGCCGGGGATCAGCGCGATCAGGCTCATGTTGAAGAGGTTGGCTCCCGCGATGGCCAGGGCCAGGAGGCCCCCGCCGACCACGAACAGGCCGCCGAGGCAGCCGAGGCCGGCGCTCTGCATGAACCCTTCCTTCTTCGCCCACGACCGGGTCGCGGACTCGAAGCCGGACAGCTCGCTCTTGAGCTTCTCCCCGGCGCCGACGTCGTGCGGGGTGGCGGTGAAGGCGAGGCCGGGGCCGCCCGTCAGCCGGGCCACGCGCTGGGTGACGGAGTCCAGCCCGGCCCAGCCCTGCGCGCCCTTCGAGTCGGTGACCGTCCAGGTCTTGTCGCTGGGCCGGTCGAGGGTGATCGCCCCCTTGGCCGCGGCCTGCATGATCGAGGCGACGAACGATCGCTGCTCGGTCTTCTCGGTCATGATGTAGGCGCCCTGGGCCGGGCCGATGCCTTCCGGCGGCGCGTACTGGAGGGGGTACGGCGGGGTCTTCTCGCGCACCTTGCTCGCCTGCCACGCCCCGAAGGCGCCGGCCGCCAGCGCGAGCAGGAGCACGATCCCGACCTTGGCGGGGCTGCGGCCCAGGACCGGGTCGAACCGCGCGTGCCACGGCACGGACACGCCGGCCGGCGGGGTCGGCATGTCGAGGCCGACCTTCACGGTGACGGGGGTGTTGGGCGCCAGGTCCTGGACGTCGATGGTGAGCTGCTTGGTGCCGTCACCCTCGGCCGTGCACCCACCTTCCTGACCGGCGCCGCGGGCGCACACGACGCCGCTGGCGGCGCACCGGGAGGTTGACGGTGAGGTGCGCCTGGTCGATCGGCTGGCGCCAGCCGCCCGGGATCAGGTTCCAGTAGAGCTGGGAGCGGGTGGCCGGGACGTCCGGCGAGAGCGAGTGCCCGGCTCGATGACGCCGTCGACGGTGTAGTCGATGACGTAGGTGTGGTCGCCGGGGTCGACGGTGACGTCGGCGCTGCCGATCTTGACGTTGGTGTACCGACCCTGACGGGCGTCCTCCAGCACGAACGGCTCCGGCGAACCGTCGCGGGTCACCGAGATGTCGTGCGGCACCCGGCGCGCGTTGGCGTCGCTCGGGTCGGCCTCGTCGAAGAACCGGAAGATGCCGTGCTTGCCGGAGATCGGGAAGTTCACCGTGAGGGTCTCGACCGCGTGCAGGTCGCCGTCGTCCTCGATCGTGAACACCGCGTCGTACGACGTGATCGTGGTGTCCTCGTACGTCGTGGCACCCGTCGACCAGTTGTAGGCGACGACCGGCCAGGACATCACCACGAGCAGCAGGACGATCCACACGACCGCCCCCACGACGCGCTTCATGGGCGCACTCTAAGGGGCGCTCGTGGTTCGGGGCCCCGACGCGCGCGCCCTGGTCCAGACGCCTTCGCCGAGGGCTCAGAGGGCGGCGATCAGCCAGATCACCACGATGATCACGATCAGCGCGGCGAGCGCCTGCTTCCAGTAGGTCTTGAACAGGATCGGCAGCACGGCGGCGCCCAGGTCGAGGGCGTCGTCGTTCTTCTTGCGGGCACCGCCCGTCGGGGCCGGGGCGGGCACGGGCGCGGCGGCAGGGGCGGGCTCCGGGGCGGCCGGGGCCGCGGCCACCGGCGGCGTCTCCACCGCGGCGGGTGCCGACTCGTCCGTCAGGGTCGGCTCCGGCTCGGCGGCCGGCGGGGTGACCGTGTCGACGGTGGGGACCGGTGCCGCAGCCGGGGCGGCGCCCGGAGCGGGCGGGCTGTCGCCGAGACGCTGCTCCAGGCAGGCGACGAACTGGTTCAGCAGCTTGTCGGAGACGTCCTGCATGACCCCCCGGCCGAACTGCGCCGGCTTGCCGGTGATGGCCAGGTCGGTGACCACCACGACGTCCGTGGCACCCGCGTCGCCCGCCGACTCCGCCATCGTCATGGTGACCGCCGCGCCCGCGGTCCCGTTGCCGCGCTTGTCCTTGCCCTTGGCGTCGACGACCATCCGGTGCGCGGCCTCGTCCTTCTCGGTGAACGTGCCGCTGCCGTTGTAGACCAGCGCGATCGGGCCGAGCTTGACCTTCACCGAGCCGTGGAACGTGTCGTCCTCCACCGAGGTGACCGTCGCGCCGGGGAAGCACTCCGCGACCGAGGAGATGTCGTTGAAGTGCGCCCAGGCGTCGGCGACGGGGACCGGGACCGAGAACCGGTGGGTGAGCTCCATGCTGTCCCTTCTCAGCCGCCCGCGGCCGCGACCACGGCCCGTCGGGTGAGCACCTTGGCGAGGTGCTGCCGGTACTCGCTGGACCCGTTGAGGTCCGACGGGGCGTGGGTGCCGTCGGCGGCCTTCTCGGCCGCCTCGCGGACGCCGTCGTCGGACGCGGTCGCGCCGGCCAGGGCCTCCTCCACGCCGCGCGCGCGCAGCGGGGTGTTGCCCATGTTGGTCAGCCCCACGCGCGCCTCGGAGATGGTGCCGCCCTCGGCCTTCACGGTCGCGGCGACCGCGACGATCGGCCACTGGTGGGCCACCCGGACGAACTTCTCGTAGTGGGCGCCCCAGCCGGTGTGCTTGGGGATGCGCACCTCGGTGAGGATCTCGTCCTCGCCGATCGCCGTCTCGAAGAGGTCGACGAAGAAGTCGTCGGCCGCGACGGTGCGGGTGCCGCCGGAGCCGGCGATGACGAACTCCGCCCCGAGCGCCAGCGCCGGCGCGCCGAGGTCACCCGCCGGGTCGGCGTGCGCCAGCGCACCCCCGAAGGTGCCGCGGTGCCGGATCTGGGCGTCGGCCACCTCGGTGGCGGCCTTGGTGATCAGCAGCGCGTGCTCGCGGACCAGGGCGTCGTGCATGACGTCGTGGTGCGTGGTCAGCGCGCCGATCACGATCGCGTCGCCGTCGTCGCGGACGCCGCGCAGCGCGTCGATCTTGCCGAGGTCGATGACCCACTCCGGTGCGTTGAGCCGCATCCGCAGCACCGGGAGCAGGCTCTGTCCCCCGGCCATGATCTTGGCCTCGTCGCCGTGCTCTGCCAGCGCCTGGAGCGCCTCCTCGACCGAGGTGGGGGCCAGGTAGTCGAACCTTGCGGGGATCACTGCTGGCCCTCCTCGGCCTCGAAGTGCGGCATGGCGTCCTCGACCGTCGCGGCGCCCGAGCCGGCGCCCTGGAGCGCCGTCCAGACCCGTTCGGGCGTGCACGGCATGGTGATGTCGTTGATGCCGAAGTGGCGGATGGCGTCCACGACCGCGTTCACCACGGCCGGCGTGGAGGCGATGGTGCCCGCCTCGCCGACCCCCTTGGTGCCGAGGGTGTTGGTGGTCGACGGGCTGGTCGTGTGGCCGATGTCGAAGCTGATCGTGTCGGCCGATGTCGGCAGCAGGTAGTCGACGAACGAGCCGCTGACCAGCGTCCCGGAGTCGTCGTACACCGCCTCCTCCCAGAGCGCCTGGGCGATGCCCTGCACCAGTCCGCCGTGCACCTGGCCCGACACGATGAGCGGGTTGATGATGTTGCCGATGTCGTCCACGCAGGTGTACTTGCGCAGCTTGACCTGGCCCGTCTCGGTGTCCACCTCGGCCGCACACAGGTGCGTCCCGTGGGGGAAGGAGAAGTTCACCGGGTCGTAGGTCGACTCCGCGTCGATCCCCGGCTCCATGCCCTCCGGGTAGTTGTGGGCCGCGAACGTCGCCAGCGCCACCTCGGAGATCAACATCCCCTGGTCGGTGCCCTTGACGGAGTAGCGACCGTTGCTGAACTCGAGGTCGTCGACGTTGGCCTCCAGCAGGTGCGCCGCGAGCGGCTTGGCCTTCTCGATGACCTTGTCGGCCGCCAGCACCAGGGCCTCGCCGCCCACCACCAGCGACCGCGAGCCGTAGGTGTCCAGGCCCTTGTGGGAGACCTGGGTGTCGCCGTGCAGGATCTCGACGTCCTCGAACGGCACCCCCAGCCGGTCCGCGACGATCTGGCTGAAGGCGGTCTCGTGGCCCTGGCCGTGAGCGCTGGCGCCGGTGATCACCTCGACCTTGCCGGTCGGCAGCATCCGGACCGTGGCATGCTCCCAGCCGCCCGCGCCGTAGTTGAGCGAGCCGAGCACCCGCGACGGCGCCAGCCCGCACATCTCGGTGAACGTCGAGACGCCGATGCCGAGCTGCACCCGGTCCCCGCGGTCGCGCCGCTCCTTCTGCTCGGCGCGCAGGGCGTCGTAGCCGAACATCTCCTTGGCCTTGGCGGTGGCCGCCTCGTAGTTGCCCGAGTCGTAGGTCATGCCCGCGACCGTGGTGAAGGGGAACTCCTCGTGCTTGATCCAGTTCTTCTCGCGGATCTCCAGCGGGTCCACGCCCACCTCGGCCGCGAGCTCGTCCATCAGCCGCTCGATGGCGTACGTCGCCTCGGGACGGCCGGCGCCCCGGTAGGCGTCGACCCACGTCTTGTTGGTGAGCACGGGGGTGCAGTTGAACTGGTAGGCGTCCCACTTGTAGATCGCGTTGAACATCCACGCGCCGAGGACGGGCACACCGCCGCCGACCACGCCGACGTACGCGCCGAGGTCCGCCAGCAGGTCGACCTTCAGGCCGGTGACCTTGCCCTCCTTGGTGGCGGCCAGCGTGAGCTTCTGCCACTGGTCGCGGCCGTGGTGGGCCGAGATCAGGGACTCCGAGCGGGTCTCGGTGTACTTGCAGGGCTTGCCGATCTTGCGGGCCACCGCCCAGGTGATCCACTCCTCGGGGGTGGTCTGCAGCTTGCCGCCGAAGCCGCCTCCCACGTCGGGGGCGATCACGCGGATCTTGGACTCGGACACGCCGGTCGTGGCCGCGAGCAGGAACCGCGTGATGTGCGGGATCTGGGTCGCCGACCACATGGTGATCTGCTCGCCGGTCGGGTCGACGACGACCGACCGGGGCTCCATGAACGCCGGGATCAGGCGCTGCTGGCGGTACTCCCGCTCGATGACGATGCCGTCGGCCCGCGCCTCCTCGATGACCTCGTCGATCGCGCGGCCGGTGCCCTGGCCCGCCGAGTCGAGCTGCCAGAACGCGGTCTTGTTGGTGCCCGAGGTCGGGGTGCGCGAGCACCTTGTCCTCCGCGGCCTCCTTGAGGTCGAGCACCGCCGGGAGCACCTCGTACTCGACGTCGACGAGCTCGGCCGCGTCGCGCGCCTCGGCGGCCGTGCGGGCCGCCACCACCGCCACGATCTCGCCGGCGAAGGCCACCCGGTCGATCGCCATCGGCAGGTGGTCGGGCGTGATCTGCTCGGTCGTGATCGGCCAGGCGTTGACGATCACGCCCTGGGTGTCGGCGAGGTGCTTGCCGGTGAAGACCTCATAGATGTTGAGGGACTTGTCGGCGGCCTCGATGTCGATGCTGAGGATCTTGGCGTGCGCGTGCGGGCTGCGGACCATGGCCAGGTGCAGCATGCCGGGCAGCGCGATGTTGTCGGTCCAGCGGGTGCGGCCGGTGATCAGCCGCTGGTCCTCCTTGCGGCGCCGGTCCTTCCCGATCTCCGGGCTCATGGCGGGACGGTCGTCGACGGCGGTCATGCGTTCGCCCCTTCCTGGACGCCCTTCTTGAGCTGGGCGGCGTACAGGACCGACTTCACGATGTTGTGGTAGCCGGTGCAGCGGCACAGGTTGCCCTCGAGGCCGATCCGCACCTCCTCCTCGGTCGGGTCCGGGTTCTCGTTGAGGAGGTCGACGGACTGCATGATCATGCCGGGCGTGCAGAAGCCGCACTGGAGGCCGTGGCACTCGCGGAAGGCCTCCTGCACCGGGTGCAGCGTCCCGTCGTCGTCGGCCAGCCGCTCGATGGTGTCGACCGTGGCGCCGTCGGCCTGGACCGCCAGCACGTTGCAGGACTTCACCGACCGGCCGTTGAGGTGGACGGTGCAGGCGCCGCAGTTGCTGGTGTCGCAGCCGATGACCGTGCCGGTCTTGCCGAGCTTCTCCCGGAGGTACTGCACGAGCAGCATCCGCGGCTCGACGTCGTCGGTGACGTTCTCCTGGTCGACCCTCATGCTGATCTTGGTCATGCGGCGCGCCTCCTCACCCCGGCACGGGGCTGGTGTGATGCCCTCACGCTAGGACCGCGCAGGTTGGTTCCCCGTTGGTCGAGGAGCCGCTCGGCTGCCGTCGACGAGACCCGCTGATCGCCGACGTTCGTCACGCTCGCATCCGCGGCCGCGAGCCGCCGGCTTTGTCGAACTGCCGGAACGCCGGGATGGCGAGCGGCAGCATGGTGGCGGCGAGGTAGGCGAACCCGACGACCAGCAGGGCGGCGACGATGCCGAACCCGTCCGACAGGAACCCGCCGAGCAGGCCACCGAACGGCATCAGGCGACCAGCACAGCGCGCTGTTGATCGTGGTCACCCGGCCCATCACGGCGGCGGGCACCCGCTCGTAGATCACCGCGCCGAGGATCGGGTTCAGGAAGCCGGAGGCGAACCCGCCGACGAGGCAGGACACGAGCACCAGCCAGAGCGGGACGCCCAGCGCGAGCAGCACGAACCGCGGCAGCCCGGTGACCAGGAACGCCCAGAGGTAGACCTGGAAGCGCGGCATCCGCTCGGCGGCCCACGCCGCCACGACCGAGCCGATCGCGGAGGCGGCCGCCCAGGTGGCGAAGTACGCGCCCAGCACGCCGACGCTGTAGCCGTTGTCCTGGATCCACACCGGCAGCAGCACGGCCGAGAAGGCGAGGTCGAGCAGGTTGGTCACCGCGACCATGGCGGACATCGCCACGAGCACGGGGTCCCGGCGCAGGAAGTCCCAGCCCTCCCGGAGCTCCTCGACGTACGTCGTCCCGGCCGGCCGCTCGTCGACCTGCTCGGCCCGCATGGCCCGGGTGGACCAGCGCGAAGACCAGGGCGCAGACGCCGAAGGAGAGCGGCGTCGACGACCAGCGCGTTGGCCGGCGCCGAGGAAGGCGACCAGCGCGCCGGCCATCGCGGCGCCGGCGAAGCTGGCCGTCCGCTCGATGGCGGAGGCGAGGCCGGTGACGCGCTCGAGGGGCACGCCGGCGTGCGCGGCCAGCGCCGGCACGAACGCGCTCTTGGCGCCGTCGCCCGGCCCGCGCAGCCCGCCGCCGAGCGCGACCAGGCCCAGCAGGACGCGGGAAGGACAGGGCGTCGGCCAGGTGCAGCAGCGGGATCATCCCGACGACGAGCATGCTCAGCACGTCGCAGGTGATCGCCACCCGGCGGGCGCCGATGCGGTCGATGAGCGGACCCGCCAGGGCCTTCACCACGACCAGCGGCAGCAGCTCGGCGAAGGCGACCAGACCGGTCTGCGCGGCCGACCCCGTCGTGGTCAGCACCAGCCAGGGGATCGCGATCATCGAGATGCGGGTGCCCGCCAGCGAGATGGCGTCGGAGACGAGGAAGCCGACGAGCGGCCTGCGGCGGCTCATGCTCGCCCTCGACGTCACGTCCCGGCGCCCACGTGCCCGGTCGCGGGAACGCCTGGAACTGGAACACGAAGTCGACCGCGTCGGGGTCGTCGTCCGCGTCCTCGCCGCAGCTCCATGAAGAGGTCGTGCATCTTGGTCGTCAGGTCCTCGGCGTGCTCGGCGGTGACAGCGCACGTGGTAGTCGCTCAGGGTCGAGGCCTCGCGCCAGGCCGGCGGGAGCAGCGGCGTCTCCTCGACGGCGCGCCTGCAGCTGCTGGGTGTAGATGACCGCGACGGTCTGCATGTAGGCGTCCATCGCCTCTGGTCCTCCGGGCGGGCCGGTGTCTCACCGGTGATCGTCGACTGGTGGGCGGCCTTCCACCAGCGCTCGCGGCCGTTGCCGCGCTCCTCGTCGTCGACGACGAAGCCGTGCTGGGCGAGCTGGCGCAGGTGGTAGGACGTCTGGCCGGTGTTGATCCCGAGCCGGGTCGCCAGCGTGGTCGCCGTCGCCGGGCCGTCGATGCGCAGCATCCCGAGCATCCTGAGCCGGGTCGGGTGCGCCAGGGCTCGCAGCATCTGCGGCGTCGGGGTGATCGAGGTGAGCTCCATGACCCAGCTAAACCACAAACACTTCTTTGCAAATATTTCTTTGCAAATCTCCGTGCGTCATGCAGCAACCGTCACCAGGCCCCGACTCCCGTTGGTCGAGGAGGTTGCGCAGCAACCGTCGCGACCCCGAGAGCAGCCCCGCCTCCACTCACCGGGCCTCGTGCCATCGACCAGGGTGCCGCCGGTCGAGGAGGTTGCGCAGCCGTCACGAGCCGATGCGCTCGCCACCGCGAGCCGGCCCTTGAGGAGCGGCTTGGCGGGGTGGGCCGGTCGCCGAGGCGGGCCAGGCAGACCTCGATGACCTCGGCGTCGTACGGCGCGAGCTCGGTGTAGCGGACCACGGCCTCCGGGCTGCGGGTCGGCCAGCAGGGCCTCGCGGACGGCGACGGCGACGTAGTCGCCGAGCTCGGCCAGCGCCGGGGAGTTGGTGCCGGGCAGCAGGTCGCCGCCGTACGCCGCCAGCGCCGCCTCGACGTCGCCGCGGCCGACCGCCGCGAGCACGGCGTCGACGTCGGTGGTCACCGGCATCGTCAGGCGGTAGGGCCGCGAGCTGAGCTGGCCGCCGCAGGGCCGCGCGCAGGTGCGAGACCTCGGCCTTCAGCGTGGAGAGGGTGACGCCCTGGTCGCCGTAGACCAGCGCGTGCAGCCGCTCGAGCGAGACACCCTCGGGGTTCATCGCGAGCAGGGCGAGGATCTCGGTCTGGCGCCGGTTGAGCAGCAGCCGTCGGCCGTCGAGGTGCGCCTCGGCGGTGCCGAGCAGCCGCAGCGTCAGGCCGTCGACGTCGGGCGACGCGGGCAGGCCCAGCCCCGGGTGCTCGTGCGAGCGCGGCATCGCCTGCTCGATCAGCCGCGCCATCATCCGCGCGGTCGCGAGCCCGATCGGGTGGGTGCGGTCCCAGGTCGTCGACAGGTCGATCACGCCGAGCTGCCGGCCGGTCACCGGGTCGTTCACCGGCGCCGCCCAGCAGACCCAGTTGTGCACGATCGAGGCGTAGTGCTCCGCGCGAGAAGACCATCGCGGGCCGGCTCGTCCGGTTGGCCAGGTCGAGGGCGTTGGTGCCGACGCTCTCGTCGTCCCAGCGACCGCCGGCCACGAAGTTCACCGACTCGGCCTTGCGGCGCATCACCCGGCCGCCGTAGGTCCACAGGATCCGGGTGTCGGCGTCGGTGACGGCGAGGACCAGGTCGCCGTCCTCGGCCGTCCGCCGCAGGTCGTCCTCGACCCGGGACACCGCGATCTGCAGCGGCGAGCCCTGCCAGAACGCCCGGGTGTCGCCCTCGTCGGCCAGCGGCGCCTGGGTGACGTCGACGGTGATGGCGGCCCCGGACCGGGTCCAGGAGCTGGAAGATCTCCGGGCGCACCAGCCGTTCGGCGTCGTCGCCGTGCTCGACGAACGCCGTCCACGCGCGCACGGCTGCCGAGCCGACGCCCGAGAAGGTCGGAGTCCTCGACGCTCATCCCTGCGTTCCTCTCGACGCTCCCCGCCGGACACGCTAGCCCGTTGCTGGGGACGTCGGCAGCCCGCTGAAGCGATGCCCCGGAACCCATCGGCGTACAGTCGAAGGAGAAACCTAGGCCCCGTCATCCGGACCCGGTCCAGATGACGACGGGAGATCCCGATGGATCTGCATGCTCTCGGCCAGGGACGCTCGGCATTGGTGACACGCGGCGTGATCGCGTTCCTCTTCGGCGTGGTCGCCTCGAACATGCCCGAAGGCGTCAGCGCGGACACGCTCCTGACCCTCCTCGGTGTCTGGGCGCTGGCCGAGGGCGCGGCCACCATCCGGCAGGGCTACCCCCGTGTCGCGAAGACCGGACGGCCCGAGGCGCAGCCCGCCGTGGTGGCCGTGGGCGGCCTCGCCGTGGTCGTCGGCGTGCTGGCCGGTGCTGGGCCTCGGGTTCGTCCAGCACCGCCCTGCTCTGGCTGCTGGCCGGCTGGCTGGCCGTCCGGGCTGCCGCCGAGCTCATCACCGGCTTCACCGCCGGCCCCACGAGGACCCGCGTCCTGATGGGTCTCGCCGCCGTGGTCGACCTGGGGATCGCCGCCGTGCTCGCCACCCACACCACCGGCACGGTCGTCAACGCCGCGATGTACGCCGGCGTCCTGATCGCGCTGTGGGGCGTGATCACGCTGGGGCTCGGCCTCGCCACCAAGGCGGTGCTGGTCTTCACACCCGAGGGACCGCGGTTGCTCAGCCCTCGCTGACCTCTGACACGGACAGACCCGCGGCGGCTCAGTGGTGGATCCGGCCGTCGCGGGCACGGCCAGCCGGTCGCCCGTGCCGCCCCACTGCAGCGCCACGATCTCGGCGGCGATGCTGATCGCGGTCTCCTCCGGCGTGCGGGCGCCGAGGTCGAGGCCGATCGGGCTGGAGAGCCGCGTCGATCTCCTCCTCGGTCAGCCCGGCCTCGCGGAGCCGGGCCAGCCGGTCGTCGTGGGTACGCCGCGAGCCCATCGCGCCGACGTACGCGACCTCGGGCAGCCGCAGCGCCACCTCGAGCAGCGGCACGTCGAACTTCGGGTCGTGGGTGAGCACGGTGACCACGGTGCGCGGGTCGATCCGGCCGGCCTCGTGCTCGGCCTGCAGGTAGCGGTGCGGCCAGTCGACGACGACCTCGTCGGCCTCCGGGAACCGGCTGTTGGTCGCGAACACCGGCCGGGCGTCGCAGACCGTCACGTGGTAGCCGAGGAACGCGCCGACCCGGGCCACCGCGGCCGCGAAGTCGATGGCGCCGAAGACCAGCATCCGCGGCTTGGGCGCGAACGCCCAGACGAAGACCCGCATCCCCTCGCCGCGGCGCTCGCCGTCGGGGCCGTAGGTCAGCGTCGCGTTGGTGCCCGCTCGCCAGCAGCCCGATCGCGTCGTCGTGGACCGCGTCGTCCGCGCGCGAGGAGCCGAGCGAGAGCCGATCGAGCCGGTCGGGTCCGGTCGTCGGGGCGTACGACGAGCCGCCGGCCCGAGCCACGGCCGGGTCGGGGTGCTCGATGACGGTCGCCAGCGCGACCGGGCGGCCGGCCTCGATGTCGGCGGCGATCTCGCCGAGCTCGGGGAAGGTCTCGCGTGTACACCTTCTCGACGTAGACGTCGAGGATGCCGCCGCAGGTCAGGCCGACCGCGAAGGCGTCGTCGTCGGAGACGCCGTAGCGCTGCAGCACCGGCTCCCCGGACTCGACCACCGACTGCGCCGAGCTCGTAGACCGCGCCCTCGACGCAGCCGCCGGAGACCGAGCCGACCGCGGTCTCGTCGGGGCCGACCAGCATCGAGGCGCCGGGCGGGCGCGGCGCGGACTGGAAGGTCGCGACCACGGTGCCGACGCCGATCGTCTCGCCGTTCTCCCACCAGTCCATCAGCTCGGGCAGCACGTCACGCACGGGCGATCACCTCCGATCAGCTCGGCGTAGGTCGCCAGCGAGTGGCCGGCGACGAAGTCGTCGACGTGCGGCAGCACCGCCAGCACGCCCTGCTGCACCGGCTCGTAGCCCGGCTTGCCGCGGTGCGGGTTGACCCAGACGACGCGGTGCGCGATGCGGTGCAGCCGCGCCATCTGCTCGGCGAGCTGCGCCGGGTCGCCGCGCTCCCAGCCGTCGCTGAACACCACGACGACCGCGCCGCGGGCCAGGCCGCGCTGGCCCCAGCGGTCCATGAAGATCTCGAGCGTCTCGCCCAGCCGGGTGCCGCCCGACCAGTCGGGCACGGTCTCGCCGGCCGCGACCAGCGCCCGCTCGGCGTCCGTTGCCGCAGCGCCCGGGTCAGGTGGGTGAGCCGGGTGCCGACCGTGAACGTCTCGACGACCCCGCCCTGCGCCCGCAGGCGACCGTGAGGCGGTGGGCCAGCCGCAGCAGCGCGTCGGCGTAGCCGCTCATCGAACCGGACACATCCACCAGCAGGACGACGCGGCGCGGCTTGTTCCCGCGGCGCCGCCAGTCGATCTCGCGCCGGCTCGCCCATCCGCCGCAGGCTGGCGCGCAGCGTGCGCGAGGCGTCGACCTGGCCGCGGTGCCACGCGCTGGTGCCGGGCGGTACGCCGCATCGGCGGGCGCGGGCGCAGGGTCGCGAACATCGCGGCCAGCCGGTGCCTTCTCCGCCGGCGTCAGCGAGGCGACGTCGCGGTGGCGCAGCACCTCGGTCGTCGCTGGCCATGGCGCCGCACGACGTCGGGTTCCTCGTCCTCGCCCGCGCCGTCACCGTCGCCCTCGGTCTCGGGCAGCTGCGAGGACGGACGGCGGCGCGGGCCTCGGCCGGCCGCGTCCGGGGCAGCCCGTCGCGGGCGTTGAAGAAGGCCTCGTGCACCTGCGTCGTAGCGGGCCAGGTCGTCCGGTGAGGCGCACAGCGTGGACCGGCCCGGCGACGTACGTCGCCCGCGCGTCGCCGAGGCCGACCAGCGCGACCGCCGCGAGGAAGCCCTGGGCGCGGTCCTGGGTGACGGCACGCCGGCCGCGCGCAGCGCCCGCGCGAAGCCGAGCAGGATCTCGTCGCCGCCCCGCACGACCGTCGGTGCCTCCACGGTCCCACCCATCAGGCGCGCAGCATCTGGTCGAGCGCCTGCTGCACCTTCTCGCTGTCCTCGCGGTACTTCACCAGCGCACCGAGGGTCGCGCGCCGAGGACTCCAGGTCGAGGTCGGTGGTGCCGAGGTGGTGGAGCGCCCGGGCCCAGTCGAGGGTCTCGGCGACGCCCGGCGGCTTCTGCAGCGTCGCGGTCGCGCAGCTGCTGCACGACGCCGACGACCTGCCGGGCCAGCTCGGCCGGAGACCTCGGGCGCCCGGGAGCGGACGATCTCGCACCTCGCGCTCCAGGCCGGGGTGGTCGATCCAGTGGTAGAGGCAGCGCCGCTTCAGCGCGTCGTGCAGCTCGCGGGTGCGGTTGGAGGTCAGCACGACGACCGGCGGGGTCGCGGCCTTGACGGTGCCGAGCTCGGGGATGGTCACCTGGTAGGTCGAGAGCACCTCGAGCAGGAACGCCTCGAACTCGTCGTCGGCGCGGTCGACCTCGTCGACCAGCAGCACCGCCGGGCTCTGCTGCAGCGCGGCCAGCACCGGACGGGCGAGCAGGAACCGCTCGTCGTACAGGCTCTTCTCGGCCTCCTCGACGCTCGGCGCCACCCGGCCGCCTCGAGCGCGCGCAGGTGCAGGATCTGGCGCGGGAAGTCCCAGTCGTAGAGCGCCTGGGTCGCGTCGATGCCCTCGTAGCACTGCAGCCGGACCAGCGGCAGGTCGAGGGACTCGGCGATCGCCTCGGCGAGCGCGGTCTTGCCGGTGCCGGGCTCGCCCTCGAGCAGCAGCGGGCGCTGCATCCGCAGCGCGAGGAACGTGACCGTCGCCAGGGCGTCGTCGCAGAGGTAGCCCGTGTCGCGAGGCGGGCGGCGACGTCGGAGGCGGACTCCGGTTCCATGCGTGCAGGCTACTGGGCGGTGCGTTGGCCGGCGGTTGGGTCGGCCGGCCTCGGTGCTGTCTGGTGCGCCGCGTGGTGTGATCGGCGGGTGGACCCTCGGGCGCGGCTGGCGGAGTGGCGGGAGCGGTACGCCGAGCCGGCGCGCGGCTGGGACTTCTCGCCGCTCGACGGCGTCGTCGAGCGCGACGAGCCGCCCTGGTCCTACGCCGACCTCGCCCGGGAGGCGCTGGCCGGAGCGAGGTCCGCGCTCGACCTCGGGACCGGCGGCGGCGAGGTGCTCCTGGGGCTGGCCGACGCCCTGCCCCAGGACACCCTGGCCACCGAGGGCTGGGCGCCGAACATCCCGGTGGCCACCGAGGCCCTGGCGCCGCTCGGCATCACGGTGGTCCCCTACGACGCCGAGGGTGACCCGCGGATGCCGTTCGCGGACGAACGCTTCGACGTCGTGCTCGCCCGCCACGAGGCGTACGTCGCGACCGAGGTGCTCCGGGTGCTCCGGCCGGGCGGGGTGCTGGTGACCCAGCAGGCGGACGGCCGGGACTCCGAGGAGACGCACGCGCTGTTCGGCGGCACGTCGGCGTACTCGCACGTGACGCTGGCGCACCTGCGGGCCGAGGCCGAGGCGGCCGGCTTCGCGGTGGAGCAGGCGCGCGACTGGGCCGGCACCACGAGCTTCCCGGACGTGGCGACGTTCCTGTCGTACCTGCGGATGGTGCCGTGGGAGGTGCCCGACGACTTCTCGGTGGACCGCTACGCGGAGGTGCTGCTGCGGCTGGGTCCCGAGGACCTGGTGTTCACCCAGCGTCGGTTCGTGCTGGTGTGTCGACGTCCCGGCCCGTAGCCAGGTCACCGCACTCGACGAGCAGCACGTCCCGGGCGGCGAGGTAGTCGCGCGCACCCTGGTCCCCGGCGGCCGTGGCGCGCACGCCGTCCCAGTGCTCGCGGCCGAGCAGGACCGGGTGACCGGGTGTCCCGTCGTACGCCGCCCGGGCCAGGACGCCGGGCCCGGTCGCGGCGGCGACCACCCGGCGGACGACGTCTGCGGTCACGTCCGGGAGGTCGACGAGGGTGAGCAGCACCGCATCGGCACGCGGGTCCAGGGCCGCCAGGCCGGTGCGCAGCGAGGCGCCCATCCCCTCGGCCCAGTCCTGGGCGACCACCACGTGCAGGTCCGTGTGGTCGACCGCCGCCTCCGCGAGCAGCACCGCGGCCTCGTCGGCCGAGGCCCCGAGGACGACGCTCACCCGCCGGCAGCCGCCCTCCTGGAGACGCCGCACGGCCGCGGGCAGCCAGGCGACACCGTCCTCGCCCACCACGAGCGCCTTGGGCCGGCCCATCCGCCGCCCCGCGCCCGCCGCCAGCAACAGCCCGTCGACGGTGACCACCCCGCCACCCTGCCAGACCGCCCGTGAGGGCGTCGGCGCGTGGTGGGCGGAACACCCGGTCGACCGGGTGTTCCGCCCCTTCGTGGTCGTTGCAACGGTCACGAACGGTCAGGAACGACCGCCAAGTCAGGCGCCGAACGCCTGTTCGTACATGGCGGCCAGCTCGTCGCTGTACGGCGCGGTGAACCCGCACACGGTGACCTTGCCGTCGTGGGCCGTGACGAGGTAGCGCTGCCCGACCTGGAAGTCGGCGGCCTGCACCAGGGCCTGGAGGTCCGCGGGCACGCCCTGGACCGTGACCGAGTCGGCGGTGCCGCCGAGGTACCACCGCGTGACGTCGAGCGTGACGAGCCCGTCGGACATGGCGGTGACCGTGCCGTCGAAGGCCGCGTCCTGCAGCTGCAGGATCTTCAGCGAGACCGGCGCGCACTTCCCCGACACAGGCGGCCCGGCCTGGAGCGCCAGCACGGTCGGGGCCGGTCCGGTGGCCGTCGGCACCGCGGCGGTGTCGTCCCGCGACCACCAGGCGAAGGCGCCGACGCCGGCGATGACCAGCACCGCCGCGGCCGCTACCAGCCAGGTGAGGGTGGAGCGCCGGCGTCCGGCGCCGGCCGGGTCGCCGGTGTGGGGCTCGGTGTCGAGGTCGTGGCTCATGGCGTCCTCCAGGAGTCGGGTCACCAGCGCGGGGTCCGCGGGTGGCAGGGCGGCGGCGGGGTCGTGGGACCGCAGCCGGTCGAGCAGATCATCGTCGTCGGGGCCAGTGGGCCCGTCGGTGGGCTGGTCGGTCACGTCCGCCTCCTCTCGTTCGTCTCTTCATGTCCGGCGCTGCCGCCGGTCTTTCGCCGGTCCAGCTCGTCCTTCAGTCGCTGCCGCGCCCGGTGCAACCGGATGCTGACGGCGTTGGGCGTGACGTCGAGGACCTCGGCGATCTCGGCCGGCGTGAGCCGCTCCCAGGCCCACAGGCGCAGCAGCTCGGCCTCCTCCTCGCGCAGTGCGGCCAGCGCCTCCGTCAGGTCCGGGTCGCCGTCCTCGCCGGGGCCGGGCGTGCTCGCGGCCGGCGGGTCCACGACCGCGATCCGGGCCGCGAGCCGCTGCTGGCGACGTACGCCGCGCGCCGCGTTGGCCAGGCAGTTGCGGGCCACGCCATAGGCCCAGGGCAGCGGGTCGGCGGGTACGTCGTCCAGCCGGCGCCAGCAGACCAGCAGCGTCTCGGCGAGCACGTCGTCGGCGGTGGCGGGGTCGGTACGGCGGGCCAGGTAGCGCCGCAGCGGCTCGAGGAGGCCAGCCACGACGGACTCGAACCGCTCTCGTCTCGCCTCCCCTGACACGCTCCTCACGGTGTCACATGTCCGTCAACCGGCCGGGTCTTTCCGATGCCAGACTCACCTCCATGGACGCCATGGCCGATTCCTTCGTGATCGCCGCCACCACGGTGGCCGACCTGCTGGCCCGGCCCGAGGTGGCGGCCGCCTGGGACCGGCCCAGCGCACTCGCCTCGTGGAAGGTCAGCGGGCTGGCCGGGCACCTCGGCGACCAGTGTCCGCTCGCGGTGGGGCTGCTCGGCGCCGACGAGTCCGACCAGGAGCCGATCACCCTCGACGGGCACTACCGACGGGCGGCGTGGGTGGACGCCGGCGTCGACGACGTCGTCAGCGTCAACATCCGCGCCGCCGGGGAGCGCAACGCGGCCGAGGGTCTGGACGCGCTGCGGACCCGGGTCCGCGAGGCCGTCGACGTGCTTCCTGCCGTGCTGGCCGCGACCCGACCGGACCGCGCGGTGCTCATCCCCTGGCAGGGCTGGGCGCTACGCCGCGACGACTTCCTGACCGTCCGGATGATGGAGATCACCGTGCACTCCGACGACCTGGCGGCGTCGGTCGGCATCGCGGCGCCCTCGTTGCCGGACGAGGTGCTGGGGCCGGTCCTCGCGCTGCTGACCCGACTCGCCGTACGCCGCCACGGCCAGTCCGCCGTCGTCGCGGCACTGTCGCGCGTCGAGCGAGCGCCGGCGGCCATCAACGCGTTCTGAGCGCCGCGGGGTCCGAGCCTGCGAGGACCCCGATCAGGCGCCAGGTCGAGGAGCGTCGACTCGGACCGAGCCTGCGAGGGACGAGTGACGCGTCTCGAGACCCGGTGAGCGACATGTCGGGGGCGAGCCGGGTCTCCTCTATCCCACGACGATCGCCGCGATGCCGACGGCGACGACCACCGAGCCGACGAGCCGGTGCAGCGGCCGGGCCTCGTGCAGCACCAGCCAGCCGAACAGGGCGCCGACCACGATGCTGCTCTCGCGGGCCGCGGCCACCAGGGCGACGGGGGCCAGCTGCATGGCCCGCAGCACCAGGATGTAGGCGACCGGGGACAGCACCGCCACCACCAGGGCGGGCCGGGCCAGCGCGGGCCAGGCCCGGCGCACCTGGGGGATCCGGCCCCGCGCCATCAGGCTCAGCGCCGGCACCTGGCAGAGCAGGCCGAGCGCGAAGTACGGCAGCGGCGACACGTCGAGGTCGGTGACCGCGTGGCTGTCCCACAGCGTGTACGCCGCGATGGTGACGCCGGTCAGCACTCCCCAGACGACCCCCGGCCACGGGTTGCCGTGGCTCGCGCGCGGCGACCAGGAGATGAGGAGCACCCCGGCCGCCACGAGCAGCACGCCCACCCCGGCCACGACACCGGGCCGCTCGTCGAGGACGGTGACCGCGAACACGAGCGTCAGCAGCGGCCCGGTGCCGCGGGCCAGCGGGTAGACGACGTTGAGCTCGCCCTCGGCGTACCCGCGCTGGAGAGCCAGCTGGTAGCCGATGTGCATCGCGGCGCTGAGCGCCGCCGCCCCGAGCCAGACCCACTGCGGCCGGTCGCCGGTGACGGCCACCCAGACCACGGCGATCGGCACCCACAGCACCGCGCTCAGCGCGGCGTACAGCCAGATGAACAGCAGCCGGTCCTCGGTGACCCCCTTGGCCGCGAGGTTCCACACCGCGTGCAGCACCGCCGCCGTCAGTACCAGTGCCAGCGCCCCCGGACCCACGCCCGCAGGCTGTCACAGCGGCGGCGGATTCACCGGCCGGCCGGTGAAACCGCGCTGGACGGGCGAAACTTCACCCATCCAGCGCCAGGTCTGCCCGTCGAGCCGGCGTCTCAGGACGGCACGAGGCCCCCGCCGGAGCGGGGGCCTCGTGAGGTACTGCGGGTGGATCAGGCGGTCAGAAGTCCATGCCGCCCATGCCACCGGACGGGTCGCCACCCATCGCGGGAGCCTTCTCGGGCTTGTCCGCGACGACTGCCTCGGTGGTGAGGAACAGCGCGGCGATCGACGCGGCGTTCTGCAGGGCCGAGCGGACGACCTTGGTCGGGTCGGGGATGCCGGCCGCGAGCATGTCGCCGTACTCGCCGGTCGCGGCGTTGAGGCCGTGACCGACGGGGAGACCGGCGACCTTCTCGGCCACCACGCCGCCCTCGAGGCCGGCGTTGACCGCGATCTGGCGGATCGGGGCAGCGAGCGCGACCCGGACGATGTTGGCACCGGTGGCCTCGTCGCCGACCAGGTCGAGCTTCTCGAACGCCGTGTTGCCGGCCTGCACGAGAGCCACGCCGCCGCCGGCGACGATGCCCTCCTCGACCGACGCCTTGGCGGCGCGGACGGCGTCCTCGATGCGGTGCTTGCGCTCCTTGAGCTCGACCTCGGTGGCCGCGCCGACCTTGATCACCGCAACGCCGCCGGCCAGCTTGGCCAGCCGCTCCTGCAGCTTCTCGCGGTCGTAGTCGGAGTCCGACTTCTCGATCTCGGCGCGGATCTGGTTGACCCGGCCGGCGATCTGGTCGGCGTCGCCCGCACCCTCGACGATGGTGGTCTCGTCCTTGGTGATGACGACCTTGCGGGCCGAGCCGAGCAGCTCGATGCCGGTCGACTCGAGCTTGAGGCCGACCTCCTCGCTGACGACCTGGCCACCGGTCAGGATCGCGATGTCCTGCAGCATGGCCTTGCGGCGGTCACCGAAGCCCGGGGCCTTGACGGCGACGGACTTGAAGGTGCCACGGATCTTGTTCACGACCAGCGTGGACAGCGCCTCGCCGTCGGTGTCCTCGGCGATGATCAGCAGCGGCTTGCCGGCCTGCATGACCTTCTCCAGCAGCGGCAGCAGGTCCTTGACCGAGCTGATCTTCTGGTTGGCGACCAGGATGTAGGGGTCGTCGAGCACGGTCTCCATGCGCTCGGGGTCGGTCACGAAGTAGGCCGAGATGTAGCCCTTGTCGAACCGCATGCCCTCGGTGAGCTCGAGGTCGATGCCGAAGGTGTTCGACTCCTCGACCGTGATCACGCCCTCCTTGCCGACCTTGTCCATCGCCTCGGCGATGATGTCGCCGACGCTCTGGTCGCCGCCCGCGGAGATGGCCGCCACCGAGGCGATCTGCTCCTTGGTCTCGACGTCCTTGGACGCGCTGGTCAGCGCCTCGGAGACGGCCTCGACGGCCTTCTCGATGCCGCGCTTGATGCCCATCGGGTTGGCACCCGCGGCCACGTTGCGCAGGCCCTCGCGGACCATCGCCTGGGCGAGGACCGTGGCGGTCGTCGTACCGTCACCGGCGACGTCGTCGGTCTTCTTCGCGACCTCCTTGACGAGCTCGGCCCCGATCTTCTCGTAGGGGTCCTCCAGCTCGATCTCCTTGGCGATGCTCACACCGTCGTTGGTGATGGTGGGGGCGCCCCACTTCTTCTCGAGCACGACGTTGCGGCCCTTGGGGCCGAGGGTGACCTTGACGGCGTCGGCGAGCGTGTTCATGCCACGCTCCAGACCGCGCCGGGCCTCCTCGTCGAAAGCAATCAGCTTTGCCATGCGTGCGATTCCTTCAGCGTCAGGTGGCCGGCTCACTGCCCGCGACGGACGGCCCCGGCTGACCCGGCGAACCCTGCTCGCCGGCGCCCGTGACCTCAGCTCACCGGTCCGGATGGTTGTCACTCTCATGACGAGAGTGCCAGCGTCATGTTTAGCACTCGCACCCTGCGAGTGCAAACGATGTGATGGGGCGAGGAGGAGCCCGGTCAGGGCAGCCGGATCAGCTTGATCGACCCGCTGACCGCGTTCAGCGCCGCGGTGAAGATCGGTCCGAGCTCGGATCCGGTGGCGGCGCAGTAGTAGAAGTCGCCGTCCCCGTTCTCCGTCGTACGTTCGGCCACGTTGCCACAGGTGTTGTCGGCGTCGCTGGCCGCTCCGTTGACGTCCGGCGAGGCGGCGGCCGACAGGAAGTTGCGGGCCCACGGCGCGCGCGGCGTGCGGGCGGCGCCGCTCGAGGTGATGGCCCGCTCGCACGGAGCAGCATTGGCGTCGCCGAAGCCGATCGTGACGATGAGGACGCCCGCGGCCTTGACCTGGTCGGCCATGGTGTCCAGGTTGTTGCAGCCCTGCTCGCCGTTGGGGCTCCCGTAGAAGTTGCGGCCCGTTCCGACGTCGCCGCTGGTCGTCAGGGTGGTGCTGCCGGCGTCGAGGACCTCGTCGGGCTGGCCGTCGGTCTCGAAGATGATCACCTTCTTCGGCGTGCCGGTGCGTGCCGGAAGGCTGGTGAGGTTGTTCGTGTCCATGTTGAGCAGGTAGCGCGCCGCTCCCTTGAGCGCCCCGGCCAGGTGCGTCCCGTACCCGCCCCTGCTCGAGGCCGGGAGGCAGTTGAGTCCCTGGACCAGGGTGCTCGACGAGTTGAGGGTGGGGGTGGCCGACGTCGTCAGGTAGTTGTTGCTGAACGGCACGGGCACCCAACGACCGCCCGCCGCGCCGTCGGTGGTCTCCGTGTCCGCGGTGACGCACGAGCTGCCACTGCTCTTGGACTTGTGGATGGTCGCCAGGGCGACGTACTGCTGGGTCGGGTCCATCTTCAGCAACATGCTCTGGATGGCGGAGACCATGGCGCCACGGTCCGTGTCGGACATGCTCGGAGTCCGGTCCGCGACCACCACGACGTCCATCGGGTTCGACACGTCCGCCCCGCAGGACCCCTTGCAGGCGCTGGACGAGACGCTGCCCGTACTTCCCTTCGTGTGCCCGATCGCCGGCGCGAAGGCATAGGGGACGACCTTCGAGTCCGAGGCCCGGACGGTGTTGCAGGTGTCCCCCTCCTCCGGGATGCACGGGATCGCGCAGCGGACGGTGTCGCAGGTCATCCCGGGGTAGCGCGCGACGTTGTAGGGACCGGTCCCGGGGTTGCAGGTCCCGGGGATCTGCGCGGTCTTCACGGTCTTGGCCGCGCCCGTGGACGCGACCACGCACCACAGGTCGATGGTGGGGTTCGCGTTGGGGTCGTTGGCCTTGGCCATGGCCAACGCCGCCGCCTTGGCGCCGGCCCCGTCGCCGGGCAGCGCGTAGGCACCGGCATGCGCCGCGAGGTCGAGGGTGTCGTGCAGGTCCTGGCGCTTCCACATCGTGGACGTGACGTCGACGGCCAGGGCGGCACTCGCGAACAGCACGATCACCACGGCGACGAAGATGATCGCCACGGCGCCGCCCTCCTCGGAGTGGCGACGGGTCCACCGACCGCAACGGGTCTCGGCGCTCATTCGATCCTCATCCGGCTGGTCTTGGACAGGTTGATGGTCTTGCCCGAGAAGATCGACCCGACGGGCGTGATCCACGTGTGGACGTAGTCGACCTTGACGATCGCCGTACCTCCCGACGTCGCGTCCGCGGCGTACGACGCGCAGGCGGTCCCCGCGGGCTTGAGGCAGCTGACCGTGATGGTGACCTTGTCCGACATGCCCGGCAGGTCCGCCTTGACGACGGCGGCGACCTCGGCCGCGGTGGCGCCGACGCTGGCGGCCCGGACGCCTTCGCGGGTCGCGTTGTTGAGCATCGTGTCCCGGTTCATCGCGTAGCCGAAGTCGACGATCCCGAAGACGAGCATCATCAGGATGGGCAGGACCAGGGCGAACTCGACCGCGGCGGCCCCATGTTCGCCGGGTCGTCGGCTCCCCCGGCCGGGGGGACTGCTGGCCCGGTTGCGAGACAGGTTGCGAGACAGGCTGCGGACGGGCCGTCGGACGGACTGGCGGATCGGCTGCTGGGCATGGCGACGCGCTTCTTCCTGCCCGTGACCGCACCCGGGCGCAACGAGAGATCCCGGGCTCCGTACAGTTGGCGGAGCTGCTCCGGGGTGGCTGGGTCGGCCGTGATGAGGTGACCCTTACCGGGAACAATGGCAGTGACGTTCACCGACCGCCATCGATGACGCAACTCTTCACTTTCGGTCCGCAATGGACTGGACCGGTCTAGACCGTGGGTCGTGCCTGGCCCGGATCCACGGCCGCGGGTTCCGGGGATGCTGTCGATCCGCGGCTCCCTCGCCCGTCATCGCGGTGACAGACTCCAACGACCGAGGAGGACCACCATGACCGAGTCGAGCACCACGTCCACCAAGCAGTACGTCGTGCTGCTGCCGGGCGACGAGGCCGCGTGGGCGGCCGCGACGGAGGATCGCCGCCAGGCGACCTACCAACAGCACCGCGAGTTCGCCAAGCTGCTCGAGGAGCGCGGCCACCGGGTCACCGGCGGCTCGGAGCTGGCGCCCTCCACCGAGGCCAAGGTGCTGCGCACCGACGCCGACGGGCACCAGAGCGTCACCGACGGCCCCTACTCGGAGACCGTCGAGCAGCTCACCGGCTTCTACATCATCGACACCCCCGACCTCGACGACCTGCTCGAGGTGTGCAAGGTGCTCGGCAGGGGCGAGGGCGTGATCGAGGTCCGCGAGTGCAAGGGCATGTGAAGCGGTGAAGTTCTTGGTGCTGATGGCCGAGGAGGACACCTTCGACCGGTGGAACGCACTGTCGGACGAGGAGCAGCAGGACGTCTTCGACCGCTTCACGGCCTTCACCACGGCGGTGAAGGAGCGAGGCACCGTCCTCGCCGGCGAGGCGCTGGACCGCCCGGAGAACGCCCGGACGGTCCGGCCGGGAGCCGGTCGAGCGGTCACCGAAGGGCCCTTCGCCGAGACGGTCGAGCAGCTGGGCGGCTTCTGGCTGGTCGACCTGCCCGACCTGGACGCCGCGGTCGCGGCCGCGGGCCTGTTGCCCGAGAGCTACAGCGTCGAGGTGCGACCGGTCATCGACATGGGCGACTGACCCAGGTCCGGTCGGTGTCGACGGTCGAGGATGCCTGGCGCGAGGAGTGGGGTCGACTGCTGGCCCTGCTGGTCGCGCGGTACCGCCGGCTCGACCTCGCCGAGGACGGCCTCGGCGACGCGTTCGAGGCCGCCGCCCGCACCTGGCCCGTCGACGGCACGCCGGACAACCCGGCCGCGTGGCTGCTGACGGCGGCGCGCCGCCGGATCCTCGACCGGCTGCGCGCCGAGGCGGTGCACGTCCGCAAGATCCCGCTGCTGGCCGTGGAGTCGGAGCTGACCGAGGAGGCGCAGCGCGTGATGGCCGACCCCGGCGACCGGCGCCCCTTCGAGGCTGCCGAGCGGGCGTACGACGAGAGGTTGCGGCTGGTGCTGCTGTGCGCGCACCCGGCGCTCACGACCGTGGCCGCGGCCGCGCTCTCGCTGCGGCTGGTGATGGGCGTGGCGACCGAGGACATCGCCCGGCTGTTCCTGGTGCCGACGCCGACGATGGCGGCCCGGCTCACCCGGGCCCGCAAGCGGTTGGCGCGCGAGCGGTTCGAGCTGCCGGTGGGCGAGGAGCTCGGCGGCCGGCTGGCCCTCGCGGCCGACGTCGCCTACCTCGCCTTCACCGCCGGCTACGCGCCGGGGTCCGGGCCCGACGTGCTCCGTCCCGAGCAGGCAGCCGAGGCGATCCGCCTGGCCCGGGTGCTGCGCGAGGTCGCGCCGCGGGCGGCCGACCACGTCGAGCTGGACTCCCTGCTGGCACTGATGCTGCTCCAGCACTCGCGCCGCGACGCCCGCGTCGACGCGGACGGCGGCCTGGTGCTGCTGCCGGACCAGGACCGGGGCCGCTGGCACCACGAGGACATCGACGAGGCGGTCGCGCTGCTCACCCCGTGGGTCGGCGCACCCGGGTCGCCGTACCTGCTCCAGGCCCTGGTCGCCGCCGAGCACGCCGTCGCCGGGACGGCCGCTGACACCGACTGGTCGCGGATCGCCGCGCGCTACCGCGAGCTTGAGGACCTGACGGCATCGCCGGTCGTCCGGCTCAACCGGGCCGTCGCCGTCGCGGAGGCCGACGGGCCGCAGGCCGGGCTGGCCCTGCTCGAGGGGCTGGAGCTGTCCGGCCACCGCCTGCCGGCCGTCCGGGGACAGCTGCTGCTGCGGCTCGGCCGGGATGCCGAGGCCCGCGAGCAGCTGCTGGCCGCCATCGACGCGTGCGGCAACGAGGCCGAGCGGGAGGGGCTGCGCCGGTTGCTGCCGTCCTGAGCACCGGTGCTCACGCGGCCGGCGGCCGAGCGGGTGGACGATGCGGGCATGACCACCACCGCGTCCCCGGGCCACGGGACCCCGGCCCGCACCCGCCCCGCGACGCCGGCGCAGCTCGACTGGCTCGAGCGCGAGCTCCCGTCCTGGCAGCGAGAGGGTCTGCTCGACGACCGGGCGGCCGCCGCGATCCTGGCCTCCTACCACCCCTCCCGGCGTTTCGACCTCTCCCGCCTGCTGCTGACGCTGGGCGCCGCGTTCGTCGGGATCGGGATCCTCTGGCTGGTCGCCAGCAACCTCGACCAGCTCCCACCGCTCACCCGCTTCCTGGTCGTCGCCGCCTTCTGGCTGGCCTTCCTCGTCGGCGGCGAGGTGCTCGCGACCCGCCGCGAGCACGGCGGCGACGTGCCGTCCCCCGTCGTGGGCGCCGTCCGGGTGCTGGCCGCCCTCACGTTCGGCGCCGTCGTCATGCAGGCGGCCCAGAGCCTGCAGGTGCCGGCGTACGAGCCCGGGCTGGTGGCGTGCTGGGGGCTCGGCGCGCTGGTCCACGCGTACGTCGTGCGCGGCACCGGCCCGCTCGTGGTCGGGCTGCTGGCCCTGGGTTCGTGGCTGGTCTGGCAGACGACATGGGACGAGCCCGACGCGCTGACCGTCCTCCTCGTCCTCTTCGCGGCGGGCGCCGCCGCGGCCGGACTGGCCGCCCTGCACGCCGACCGTCTCCCGCGCTCCCTCGCCGGATTCGCGGCCCCATGGCGCGAGGCCGGTGCGCTGCTCTCGCTGGGTGCGCTGTTCGTCGCCGCGCTGCCGTTCGTCACCTCCGACGGCTCGCCCTGGACGACGTTCGCGGTCGCCGCCCTCGCGGTCGGCGCCCTGGTCGTGGTGGCGGCGACCGTGCTCACCACGGGCACCGCGCGACTCGAACCCCTGGTGGCCGTGGCGATCGGCGTGGTCGGCGTGCTCCTGGTGCTGTGGGACGTGGGTGCCGACTTCGACGTCGAGGACCAGGTCGGCGCGGCCGGCTGGGCGCACGCGGCGCTCGGCGTGGTCGCCTACGTCGCCGCGGCGGCCTGGTTCGCGGTCCTCGGGGTGCTGCGGGACAGCCGGCTGCTGACCCTGCTGGCCACGGCGGCGGTGGTGCTGTTCACCACGACCCAGGCGTTCTCGGTGTTCGCCGCGATCGTGCAGGGCGCCTGGCTCTTCGTGCTGCTGGGCCTGGTCCTCGCCGGGACCGGGTACCTCGCCGACCGCGGCCGCCGGCAGCTCGCCCGAAGCCTGGCCGACGAGGCGGACGGGGGCCCGCGATGAGGTCGGTCGCCGTCCGGGTCGCGGTCGTGGCCCTCGTGCAGCTCGCCCTCGTGGGCGTCGCCGTCGCCCCCCGGCTCTCGGCGCGGCTCACCGGTGACGAGTACCGCTTCACGGTGGCCCCCGTCGACCCGATCGACCCGTTCCGGGGCGCGTACGTCGACCTGTCCTACCCCGACCTCCGCCTCGACGACGAGCCGGCCGACGAGGGCAACGGCAAGGGCACGGTCTTCGTCACGCTCGAGGAGGCCGGCGGGGTGTGGCGCGCGGCGGGCTACTCCCGTCAGCGCCCGGACGCCATGCCGTACCTCGCGTGCGAGGACCACGGCTGGCAGCTCCGTTGCGGCATCGAGAGCTGGTTCCTCCCCCAGGACGAGGCGGCCGCGCTGCAGGAGGACGTCGCCGGCGGGTCGATGGTCGCCGTGGTCAAGGTCGACGGCCGGGGGAACGCCGCGCTCGTGGCCGTCGAACCCGGCTGACGGGCCTGGGTTGTCGGGGATGTCGAGCGTTCTGGTTTACTCTAGTAAGTCAATACAGATTATGACTTAAGGGGAACCCGTGCAGGTCGTCACGATCGAGGTACCCGAGCTCGGCAACCGCTGCCACCTCGTCCACGACGGCGCCCGGGCCCTCGTCGTGGACCCCCCGCGCGACCTCGCGCCGGTGGAGCGGGCGGCGCAGGACGCGGGCGTCGACATCGCGGCGGTGGCCGACACCCACGTCCACAACGACTACCTCTCCGGCGCGGTCGCGCTCGCGCGCCGGCACCGGGCGCCGTACCTGCTCTCGGCCGAGGAACGGGTCGAGGTGGACCGGGTCCCGGTCCGCGGCGGCGACGTGGTCCCGGTCGGCGCCCTCGAGGTGCAGGTCATCGAGACGCCGGGGCACACGCTGCACCACCAGTCGTACGTCGTCCGGCACGGGGACGTGGAGACGCCGGCCCTCTTCAGCGGGGGGAGCCTGCTGCTCGGCACCGTGGGCCGGACCGACCTGGTCGACCCGCTGCTCGCGCGGCTGCTCGGCCGGGCGCAGTGGCACAGCGCCCAGCACCAGGCCGTGCTGCCCTCGAACACCTCCCTCCACCCGACCCACGGGTTCGGAAGCTTCTGCGTCGCTACCGACGACGAGCCCCAGCCGGGCGCCACGGGCGCCACCGGGGCCACGGTCGGTCACGAGCGACGCACCAATCCCGCGCTGCTCACGCCGCGTGAGCCGTACGTCGACGCGCTGGTCGACGGCTTCGGGCCGGTGCCGGCCTACTACCGCCAGATGGCGCGCCTCAACCGTGCCGGCGCCGGCGCCACGCCGGTCCCGGAGCCCGCGGAGGCATCGGTGGCCGACGTCGCCGACCGCTCGGCCCGGGGCGAGTGGGTGCTGGACGTGCGGCCGCGGGCGGCGTACGCCGATGCCCACCTGCCCGGCTCGGTGAGCATCGAGCTCGGAGCGTCCTTCGCGACGTACGCCGGGTGGGTGACCCCGTGGGGCACCGACCTGACCCTGGTCTCGGACCGTCGCGAGGACCTGGATGCCGCGGTCCGCGACCTGGCCCAGATCGGCATCGAGGTCGGCCGGGTGCACGTGCTGGGCCGGCCCGCGACGTGGCCGGCGGTGGCGTCGGTGCGGCGGGTCGACTGGCGGGAGTACGCCGCCGAGCACGGCCCCGAGCCGGTGCTCGACGTGCGGCACGCCCACGAGCACGCGGCCGGGCACCTGCCCGAGGCCAGGTCGGTGCCGCTGCCCGAGCTGTGGCGCGAGACGTCGCGGCTCCCGGCCGGCCGGGTCTGGGTGCACTGCCAGGCCGGGTTCAGGGCGGCCACCGCGGCCGGGCTGCTGGCCCGCGCCGGCCGCGAGGTCGTGCTCGTCGACGACGACTGGGCGCGGGTGGCCGAGCTCGGTCTCGGCATCGACCGGGCCGCTTGACCCGTCGGCCCGGTCCCCGGCCCTCCAGGCTCCGCCTGCCCGGGCGCGCTCCTCGGGACAGCAGCGCGCTCTGGTCCCGGCGGGCGGACGACCGCCCCGCCCCCGCGGCCCGGCCGCGGCGGGCGGGGCCGGTCGGAGGGTGGCGCGGAGGGTGGGCGGAACACCCGGTCGAGCGGGTGTTCTGTCCCTGTGGCGTCGTTGCAACGACCACGAACGTTCAGCAACGACGCCGAAGTACGGCAGCGTCAGCCGCCGGCAACCGCCGGGATCACCGAGATCTGGGTGCCGTCCGGCGTCGGCGTCGCCAGGTTGTCGAGGAACCGCACGTCGTCGTTGCCGACGTACACGTTGACGAACCGGCGCAGCTGGCCGGCCTCGTCGAGGATGCGTCCCTTGATGCCGGAGTAGCTCGCGTCGAGGTCCTCGAGCACGGCCGCCAGGTCGGCGCCCTGCGCGGAGACCTCCGACTCACCGCCGGTGTAGGTGCGCAGGATGGTGGGGATCCGGACGGACACGCTCATCGGTGGCTCGCTCCTCGTGGCTGGTGGGTGGGGGAATCAGTCTCGCGCACCGACACCGCTGGCGCTGAACGCGGCGTACGACGGCTCGATGGTCGCCGCCGGACCGACCTGGTCGGAGATCGCGTCGAGCGTCTTGAGGCCCATGCCGGTGTTGATCACGACGGTCTCGAGCGTGGGGTCGAGCAGGCCGTTCTCGACGAGCTTCTTGGTCACCGCCACCGTGGTGCCGCCGGCGGTCTCGGTGAAGATGCCCTCGGTGCGGGCGAGCAGCAGGATGCCGGCGCGCACCTCGTCGTCGGTGACGTCCTCGACGGCGCCACCGCTGCGGCGGCAGATGTCCAGCACGTAGATGCCGTCGGCAGGATTGCCGATGGCCAGCGACTTGGCGATGGTGTCGGGCTTGACCGGGCGGATGGCGTCGGTGCCGGCCTTGTACGCCGTCGCGACCGGCGAGCAGCCCGTCGCCTGGGCGCCGAAGATCCGGTAGGGCTTGTCCTCGACGAGGCCGAGCCGCACCAGCTCCTGGAAGCCCTTGTCGACCTTGGTCAGCTGGGACCCGGACGCGACCGGGATGACGACCTGGTCGGGCAGCCGCCAGCCGAGCTGCTCGGCGATCTCGAACGCGAGGGTCTTGGAGCCCTCGGCGTAGAAGGGCCGCACGTTGACGTTGACGAACGCCCAGCCCTCCTCCTCGCCGGCGATCTCGGAGGCGAGCCGGTTGACGTCGTCGTAGTTGCCGTGCACCGCCACCAGGTTCTCGGTGTAGACGGCGGAGTTGACCTGCTTGGGCTTCTCCAGGTCGCTCGGGATGAAGACCACGGTGCGGATGCCGGCGCGGGCGCCGGCGGCGGCGACGGCGTTGGCGAGGTTGCCGGTGCTCGGGCACGCGAACGTGGTGGCGCCGAGCTCGCGGGCCGCGCTCAGCGCGCAGGCCACCACCCGGTCCTTGAAGGAGTTGGTGGGGTTGGTGGAGTCGTCCTTGACCCAGAGCTTCTCGATCCCGAGCCGCGCGCCCAGGTTGCGGGCCTCCAGGAGCCGGGTGAAGCCGGGCTCGGTGTTCGGGCTGGTCTCGATGTCGTCGGGCACCGGGAGCAGCGCCTTGTAGCGCCAGATGTTGGGCGGACCGGCCTCGATCTGCTCGCGGGTGACCCGGCCGCGGGCCTCGTCGTCGTACCCGACCTCGAGCGGGCCGAAGCACTCCGGACAGGCGTACGACGGGCCGAGGGCGACCTCGTGCCCGCACTCGCGGCAGACCAGGGCCCGGGCGTGGCCGAAGGCGCCGGCGCGGAGGGTACGTGCGGGGGGCGTGGGTGTGGCGACTGCGGTACCGGTTGCTGGGCTCACAGGGATGTCCTCCTCCTCATCTTCCCCGCGGCGACTCTCGCCCCGGGCCGGATTTGGCACCGTTCCCGCGACCGCTCCCAGGTCAACATCCTGGTGGGCGGGAGGCAGCAGACGGTTGCCGGGACTTCACAGGGCCGTTCCCTCAGTCCCTCTCGATGAGGTCCCCACCGTACGCCCGCCCGTCTCAGCATGCGTACGCACCATCCACATGTTGGATGCATGTGGATGGGGCGGGATAGTCCGTGACGAAATCGACCCTAGAAGCCGGCTCGGATGGTCGATTACGTCACGGACTATCCGGAAGCAGCCGCCGTGAGCTTCCGCATCAGGTCGAGGACGCCCTCGGGGCCGTCGACGACGACGTCGGACATGGCGCGCAGGGCGGACTCCTCGCGGGAGGCGGAACAGACCAGGAGGGTGGGCAGGCCGCGGCGGCGCAGGTCGAGGACGGCCTCGAAGGCCTCCAGGTCGCCGAGGTCGTCACCGGCGAACAGGAAGCCGCCGGCCTCCAGGTGCTCCACCAGCCAGTCGACGACCAGGCCCTTGTGCATGCCGTGCGAGCGCACCTCGAGCACCTGGCGGCCCGGCTCGACGGTGAGCCCGTGCCGCTCCGCGAGCTCGCCGATGGGCTTGAGCAGCCGATCGAACGCGGCGTCCGGGTCGTCGAGGCGGCGGGTGTGCACCGCGACCGCCAGTCCCTTGTCCTCCACGAACGCCTCCGCGGCGTCGGCGGTGCGCAGCACCCGGGGCAGCTCGCGCTCGAAGGTGGCCAGGCCCTGCGGCGGCCGCGGGGAGATCACCCGACGACTGGTCGAGGACCAGCGCTCGTTGCCGTACTGGCCGAACAGGTACAGCTCGCGGCCGGTGCCACCGATGGCCGCGCCCACCTCGTCCAGCCCGCCGAGGGCGAGGGCCTGCCGCGCGGGCCGGCCGGTGATGACGGCCACCGCCCGGACGACGCCCGCGACCTCCGTCAGCACCTGCGGGGCGTCGGGATGGATGTGCGCGGAGTCCGGGTCGTCGACGATCGGCGCCAGGGTGCCGTCGAAGTCCAGGCCGACGACCACGTCCGCCGCCCGCGCCACGACCGCGGCGTACCGCTCCTCACCCTCCGCGCTGGTGAACTCCACGAGGCACACCCTGGCACGGACGTACGCCGCGGGGCGCGGGCGTCCGTCCAGCCGGACGGGTCAGGCGTGGTCGGCGGTGAGGATGACCGTGAGGCGGTCGAGCCTCATCGGGTCGACGGCGGGCACGACCCGCCGGATGCCGAGGTCGAGCGCCAGCGCGTGGGCCGCGCGCTCGAGGCGGGGCGGGTAGTAGACGCTCGAGGCCGGGATGGTGCCGTACCAGTTGTCGGAGCCGACGACCTTCCAGCCCGCCTGCGTCGCGGTCGCGGCGATCCGGCCCGCGAGGCCGGTGACGCCGGAGTTGTTGTAGACCTCGACGTAGACCTTGCCCTTGTCGATCGCGGGCTTGTGCGGCTTCGGACGCGCGGTCGGCAGGGTCGGGGTCGGGGTCGCGGTGGGGCTCGGGCTCGCGGCGACGATGGCCACCTCGCGCTCGGTCGGCGCCTGCCCGCGGGTGGCGACGTAGGCGAACGCCGCCATCGCGATCGCGACGATGCTCAGCACCACCACGGGCGAGGGGAAGACGACACCCCGCTCGTCACGGCGGGAGTCGCGGGACACCCGCGGGCCGTGGGGCCCGAGCCGGCCGGCCACGGGGCTCAGACCTCGAAGCCGAGACGCCGCGCAGAGCGCTGCCGCTGGCGGGCGGCGCGCAGTCGCCGGAGCCGGCGCACCAGCAGAGGGTCGACCTCCAGGGCCTCGGGCCGGTCGATCAGCGCGTTGAGCACCTGGTAGTAGCGGGTCGCCGACATGTCGAACTGCTCGCGGACCGCGGTCTCCTTGGCGCCGGCGTACTTCCACCACTGGCGCTCGAACTCGAGGATCTCGCAGTCCCGCTCGCTCAGCCCCTGGGTGCCGGGCTCGTGGCCCGACTGATGACCGGCACGCGGGCCCGGCGCGTGGCTGGCGGCATCCATGCGATCCCACTGTAGGCGATGAATCACACGGATGTCATTCGGACCGGGGGAAGGCCTCGGCGCGTCGCCCGGCGGATCTCCCACACCCGTTCGCCGGACCTGCTCGGCGGGCGAGACGGTACGGCGCCTCCTCACTAGGGTCGGTGGCATGACGGACCCAGCCCGCACCCGGTGGGGCATCCTGGCGACCGGCCGGATCGCCCACTCCTTCGCCCGCAACCTCCGTGAGGTGCCCGGGGCCGAGATCGTCGCGGTCGGCTCGCGCTCCCAGGAGTCGGCGGACGCCTTCGTCCGCGAGCACGGTGACCCGTCCTCGACCCGGGCCCACGCGTCGTACGACGCGCTGGTCGGCGACCCGGACGTGGACGTGGTCTACATCGGGACGCCGCACGCCCTCCACCTCGAGAACGCCCTGGCGGCGATCGCTGCCGGCAAGCACGTGCTCTGCGAGAAGCCGCTCACGCTCAACGCGGCCGAGGCGGAACAGATGGTCGAGGCCGCGCAGCGGGCCGACCGCTTCCTGATGGAGGCGATGTGGATGGCCTGCCACCCCGTCATCCGGGTGGTGAAGGAGGGCGTCGACGCGCGGCCGGTTCGGGACGCCGCGACAGGTGCACGCCGACCTCGGGTTCGTCGTCGCAGCAGCCCCCCCCACCGGCTCTTCGACCCGGCGCTCGGTGGCGGCGCGCTGCTCGACATGGGCGTCTACCCGCTCACCTTCGCCCACCTGGTGCTCGGGCCCGGCGGACCGGATGGTCGGCACGGCGAGCCTCAGCGACCGGGGCGTCGACCTCGACGTGGCGCTGGCCGGCACCCACGGCGCGGCGGTCTCCGCCCTGACGGCGTCGATGACGTCGGCCTCGCCGTGCACCGCGACCGTGGCGACCGACCTCGGCCGCCTCGAGCTGCCCGACGGGTTCCACTCCCCGCCGTACGCCACCTGGCGTCCCGACGGGCGGCGAGCCCGAGCGGATCGACGGGCTCGAGCCACTGATCGGCACGGGCCTGGGCAACGAAGCGGCCCACGTGCAGGACTGCCTGCACGCGGGCCGCCTCGAGAGTCCGCTGGTGCCCCACCACCAGACGCTGACCCTGATCCGCCAGATGGACGAGGTCCGGCGGCAGATCGGGGTCAGCTACGCGTCCGACGCGTAGGGGTCAGCCGGCGGTCACCAGGCGATGCGGATCACCTTCCCCTTCGGGCTTCTTGCTGCCCATGAGCGGCGTTGTCGGTGGCGTAGAGGTAGTCCTTGGTCCACTCGATCGCGGCCGGCTGGGTCAACTGGAGGAAGGGCTTGGCCTTGGTGCTGCCCGCCTTGATCTTCATGATCCTGCCGGTGAACAGCTTCGGCGACGTAGACGTCGCCGTTGTTGGCGACCGCCACGTCCACCGTGCTGATGAACCCGCCCGCGAGGAGCTTCACCTTGCCGGACTTCGGGTTGACCTTGTAGACGCGCCCGTTGGCGCCGAGGCTCGGGTCCTCCGGGCCACCGGGCAGGCTGCTGACGTAGAGCCAGCCGTCGGGGCCGAGCTCGACGTCGGTCGGCACCGGCTCGAACTTGTAGGTCAGGCCCACCGTGCAGGCCGGGAGCTGGTTGGCCGCGGCGGCGTCCGCGGTGATCGTCACCGGCGTCGGGGGCATCACCGCGACGGTCTTGATCTTGCCGTCGTTGCCGACCCAGAGGATGTCGTTGCCCGCGGCCTCGCCGACGTAGACGCCGTCGCCGGTCGTGTAGGTGGAGTAGGGGTGGGAGTCGACGATGCCGTTGTACGTCGGCGGGCCCGGCCTGCTTGACCGGCCACTGCGCGGCGCAGTCCGCGGTGGCGTCCTGCAGGCCGTAGGTAGTGCCCTTGTCGGGGTTCTTCGTGGCCTCGTACTTGCCGACGTCGGCGAGGTTGTGCGGCTTGCCCGCCGTTCTCCATCTGCTTGACCATCTTGTTCTTGCCGGTGATGGTGAAGGTGACGTGTTGCCGTAGGCGGAGACGGCCACCGACCTCGGCGTGCTTCTCCTTCGACTGGTAGATCACCTCGGGCGCCTTGCCCTTGGCGACGTGCCAGAGCATGCCGGCATCGTTGGCCGACACGTAGGCAGAGCCGTCCTTCGCGACCGCCAGGCTGAGCGGCGTCGGAACGCCCTTCGCCAGGACCTGTTGACCGGCGCCGCGCGCTTCCGACGCCGACGCACTGCCGGCGGCTCCCGTCCCAACGGCCACGGCGGCGACCGACAGCAGGGCGAGACTTCGTACTGGTTTCCTCATGTGCGCTCCCATGAAATAGATGACATGGCCCCCCTGCGCCACATGACGGCACAGGCCATCGCCCCCTCATCCCCAACCCCGAACCCGGAGAACCGGGCGATGGGGGACATCAGAACACGCGCGCGGGGACCCGGGGAAGGGGTTTCACCCCCCTCCCCGTACCACCCGCACCGGCGAAGATGGTTCCCCGGGCAGGGCCTAGGGTGCACAGGGTGCCTGCGGATCTCGTGATCGTCGCCAACCGGCTGCCGGTCGACCGGGTGACGCTGCCGGACGGCACCCGCGAGTGGCGCGGTTCGCCGGGCGGTCTGGTGACCGCGATCGAGCCGGTGATGCGGGCCAACGACGGCGTGTGGATCGGCTGGCCGGGCGGCACCGACACGGACCTGGAGCCCTTCGACCACGACGGCATGCGCCTGGACCCGATCTCCCTGTCCGCCGACGAGATCGAGGGTTTCTACGAGGGCTTCTCCAACGCCACGCTGTGGCCGCTGTACCACGACGTCGTCGCCAAGCCGGAGTTCCACCGCGAGTGGTGGGACGCGTACGTCGCGGTCAACCGCCGCTTCGCCGCCCACGCCGCGGACCGGGCCGCCAAGAACGCCACGGTGTGGGTGCACGACTACCAGCTCCAGCTGGTGCCGCAGATGCTGCGCGAGCTGCGACCCGACCTGCACATCGGCTTCTTCCTGCACATCCCGTTCCCGCCGGCCGAGCTGTTCCAGCAGCTGCCGTGGCGACGGGAGATCCTCGAGGGCCTGCTCGGCGCCGACCTGGTCGGCTTCCAGCTGCCGGGCGGGGCGCAGAACTTCGTGCGCCTGGTGCGCCAGCGGGTCGGCCACAAGACCCACCGCGACCTGGTCTACCTCCCCGACGAGCGCACCGTGCGTGCCGCGGCGTTCCCGATCTCGATCGACGTGGACGGGTTCGAGGAGCTGGCCCGCAAGCCCGAGGTGGTGGCCCGGGCCGCCGAGATCCGCGAGGCCCTCGGCAGCCCGCGCAAGATGCTGCTCGGCATCGACCGGCTGGACTACACCAAGGGCATCCACGCCCGGCTGCGGGCCTACGGCGAGCTGGTGGCCGACGGCGAGCTCGACGTCGAGGACGCGGTGTTCGTCCAGGTGGCGACCCCCTCCCGCGAGCGGGTCGAGCAGTACCGCATGCTCCGCGACGACCTCGACCGCCTGGTCGGCCGGATCAACGGGGACCACGGGCGGATCGGTCGTCCGGCGATCTCCTACCTGCACGCGTCGTACCCGCGCGAGGAGATGGCGGCGCTCTACCGGGCCGCCGACATCATGATGGTCACGCCCTACCGCGACGGCATGAACCTGGTGGCCAAGGAGTACGTCGCGTGCCGCTACGACGAGGGCGGCGCGCTGATCCTCTCGGAGTTCGCGGGGGCGGCGTACGAGCTGCGGCAGGCGTGGCTGGTCAACCCCTACGACCTCAACGGCATGAAGGCCGCGCTCCGGGAGGCCTACCGCGCCGACGACCGGGACCTCGCCCGCAGGATGCGCGCCATGCGCCGGACCATCAAGGCCGCGGACATCACCGCGTGGGCCCGGTCGTTCCTCGAGGCGATGGACGACGTCCGGCCGGCCCACGGCAAGACGCTGATGCCCGCCGACAAGGCCTGAGCAGCGGCGCGATGGTCACCGTCTCCACCGACGACGCGCTCCTCGACGTGGACCGCATGCACCGCTGGCTCTCCGAGGACGCCTACTGGTCGCTCGGCCGGTCGCGGGAGACCGTCGAGGCCTCGCTGGCCGGGTCGGTCAACCTGGGCGCCTACGACGGCACCGACCAGGTCGGGTTCCTGCGCATCGTCACCGACCGGGCGACCTTCGCCTGGGTCTGCGACGTCTACGTCGACCCGGCCGCGCGGGGGAAGGGGGTCGGCACTGCGCTGCTGGTGGAGGCCGACCGGATCCTCGGCGAGTACGGCGTGCGCCGCGCGCTGCTCGCCACGGCGGACGCCCACGGCCTCTACGCGCGTTTCGGGTTCCTGCCTCTCGGCGAGCCCGGTCGGTGGCTGGCCAGGAGCTACGAACCCGCCCCTGGACTCACCCCTGAGGAGGGGTAACCCGGTCTCCCGGCGCTCGTTGGACCCTCGTGTGCACCCGAACACCCGGAACGGCACCGGTCGTGCCCACCGGAAGCCGAAGGGGTGGCCGGGACGGGCTTCGGGGGGACCCGCCCGGTCGGGTGCACACACACCCCGCGCCGAGCGTCAGCGGGTCGGCGGGTGCTCCGCGATCTCCTCGGGGCACATCAGGTCGACGATCCGCTGCTCCAGTGCGGGTCCCAGCCGCCCCCAGGTCGCGTCGTACCCGTAGACCTCACGCAGGGACCGGCGCTCGCTCAGGCCGTCGAGGATGTCGATGTCGTCGGGCGTGATCAGGGCGGGGTGCACCACGCCCATCGCCTCGGACACCTTCCAGAGGTCGCGGCGCATCGACTTGACGTAGTTGGCGGCGCGCACCGACTTCAGCGCCGGGTCGAGCCCGCGGACCAGCCACGGGTTCTGGGTGGCCACACCGGTCGGGCACCGGTCGGTGTGGCACTTCTGGGCCTGGATGCAGCCGATCGACATCATCGCCTCGCGACCGACGTTGACCAGGTCGACGCCCAGCGCGAAGGCCACGACGGCGTTCTCCGGGATGCCGAGCTTGCCGGCCCCCATGAAGGTGACCTCATCGGTGAGGCCGGCGGCCGCGAACTTCGCATAGACCTGGGCGAAGCCGACCCGGAAGGGGAACGCCACCGCGTCGGCGAAGATCAGCGGCGCGGCGCCGGTGCCACCCTCGCCCCCGTCGATGTTGACGAAGTCGACGCCCCGCTGGCCGCCGGCCATCATCGCGACCAGCTCGTCCCACATGCCCATCGAGCCCACGGCCGACTTGATCCCGACCGGCAGGCCGGTCTCGGTGGCGAGCAGCTCGACGAAGTCGAGCATCGAGTCGACGTCGTGGAAGGCGGTGTGCCGGCTGGGGGACGCGCAGTCGACGCCCGGCTGGATGCCCCGGATCTCGGCGATCTCCTGGGTCACCTTCGCCGCCGGGAGCATGCCGCCGAGGCCCGGCTTGGCGCCTTGCGACAGCTTGATCTCGATCGCCCTGACCGGCGCGCCGGCGCACAGGTCCCGGAGCCGCCCCAGGTCGAACCGGCCCTGCTCGTCGCGGCACCCGAAGTACGCCGTCCCGATCTGGAAGACCAGGTCGCCGCCGTTGCGGTGGTACGGCGAGAGCGCGCCCTCACCGGTGTCGTGCAGGCAGTCGGCCAGGGCGGCGCCGCGGTTGAGGGCCTCGATCGCGTTCCTCGACAGCGAGCCGAAGCTCATCCCCGAGATGTTGACGACGCTGGCGGGACGGAACGCGTGCCGCCGGTCGCGAGGCCCGCCCAGCACCTTGGCCGACGGCAGCGACACCTCGTCACCCGCGTGCCGAGCGCTCGGCGCCCCCTCGCCCTGGAACGTGCGGTGCTTGATGATCGGGTAGCCGTGGGCGTGCTCGACGTCGTTGTCCGTGCCGAACCCGAAGTAGTTGTTCTCCAGCTTGGCCGAGGCGTAGATCCAGGTGCGCTGGTCGCGGCTGAACGGGCGTTCCTCGTCGTTGGACGTGACGATGTACTGCCGCAGCTCGGGGCCGAACCGCTCCAGCAGGAAGCGCAGGTGCCCGACGACGGGGTAGGTGCGCAGGATGGCGTGCCGGCGCTGGGTGACGTCGTACGCCGCGAGGCCGGCGGCGGCGCCGAGCGCCGCCCCGGCGGCCTTGGCCAGCCTGGAGCCGGTGCTCACCGCGACGCATCCATGTGCTGTGTGTAGCCCCGCCCGGTGCCCTTGTCGATAACCTCCCCGGCATGTCCACCGCTCCGCCGCCCGGATCGCTGCCGCGCGGGGTGCGGATCGGCTACGGATCGGGGTCCGTGGCGACCGGTGCGTTCGGCACCGTGCCGGGCCTGATGCTGCTGCCGTACCTCACGGACAGCCTCGGCATCGCGGCGCTGGCCGCCGGCCTGATCGTGCTGCTGCCCAAGGCCTGGGACGTGGTGCTCAACCCGATCGCCGGGCGGGTCAGCGACCGCACCGTCGATCCTCGGGGGCCGCGGCGGCCGTGGCTGATCAGGGCCGGGCTGGTCCTCGCCGTCTGCTTCGCGCTGATCTTCGCCGCGCCCACCATGGGTTCGCGGGCGCTGGAGGCCGCGTGGGTGCTGGTGTTCTTCCTGGCGGCCGCGTCGGCGTACGCGTTCTTCCAGGTGCCCTACGTCGCGATGCCCGCCGAGATCACCTCGTCCTACGACGAGCGGACCCGGTTGATGACCTGGCGGGTGGCGATCCTGGCGTTCACGATCATGCTCGCGGGCGCGACGGCCCCGGTGATCCGGGACGCGGTCGGGGGTCGCGCGGGCTACCGGGTGATGGGGGTGGTGATGGCGGTGATCATCGTGGTCGGCGTCGTGGGTGCCTACCGGGGCACCCGGCACGCGCCGGTAGGCGAGGTGCAGCCCGGGCCCGGCACGCTGGGCGACCAGCTGCGGATCGTGGCCGGTGCCCGTGACTTCCGGTTGCTGCTGACCACCTACGTGCTGCAGGCCCTGGCCACGGGTTGCATGCTCGCGGGCGTGGACTACCTGGCCAAGGACGTGCTCGACAGGTCCGGTGCGACCACGATCCTCTTCGTCTGCTTCGTGGGACCGGCCCTGCTGCTGACCCCGGCGTGGGCGGCCGTCGGGGGCCGGGTCGGCAAGCGCACGGGGTACGTCGCGGCGTCCCTGGTGCTGGCCCTCGGCGCCCTGCTCGCCTCGACGGCGCAGTCGGCGCCGGTGGGCGCGGTCTACGCGGCCGTGGCGCTGGTGGGCGTCGGCTACGCGGGGTGCCAGGTGTTCCCGCTGGCCATGCTGCCGGACACCACCGCGGTGGACGCCCGGCGCACCGGTTCGAGCCGCGTCGGCGTCTACACCGGTGTGTGGACCGCCGCCGAGACGCTCGGGCTGGCGCTCGGGCCGGGGGTGTTCGCGCTGGTGCTGGCGATCGGGGGCTACGAGTCGTCCACGACCGGCGACCTCGAGCAGTCGTCGTCGGCGCTGACCGCCATCACGCTCGGCTTCTCGGTGCTGCCGGCGATCATCGTGGTGGCCAGCCTGGCCTGGCTGGCCCGTTACCGGCTGGACGCGACCGAGGTCGCGGCGGCCGAGGAGGTGGTGACGTGAGCGAGTCCCCTGCCGACGAGGTGCTGGCCCGGCTGCGTTCGCTGCAGACCGGCGACCTGCCCGTGCACGGCGGCCGCACGCTGGCCTACGTCTACGACTCCGGGCTGCCGGAGGTGGACCGGCTGGGGCGAGAGGCCGTGGCGGCGTACGCCGCGTCCAACGGCCTGGACCCGACGTCGTTCCCCAGCCTGCTGACCATGGAGAACGAGCTGGTCGGGTTCGCGTGCGACCTGCTCTCCGCGCCGCCGACCGCCGTCGGTTCGGTGACGTCCGGCGGCACCGAGTCGGTGCTGCTGGCGGTGCAGGCGGCCCGCGACTCACGGCCCGACATCGCCGCGCCCTCGATGGTGGTGCCCTCGACGGTGCACGCGGCGTTCCACAAGGCGGCGCACTACTTCGGGGTGGCGTTGCGATCCGTCCCGGTGGACGCCTCCTTCCGGGCCGACGTCCCCGCCATGACCGCCGCCGTGGACGCCTCGACCGTCCTGGTCGTCGGCTCCGCGCCGTCGTACGCGCACGGCGTGATCGACCCCATCCCCGAGCTCGCCGCGATGGCCGCGGAGCGCGGCATCCGCTGCCACGTGGACGCGTGCATCGGCGGGTGGGTGCTGCCGTACGCCGAGCGGCTGGGGCGGCCGGTGCCGCCGTGGTCGTTCTCCGTCGACGGGGTCACCTCGATCTCGGTGGACACCCACAAGTACGGCTATGCGCCGAAGGGGACCTCGCTGCTGCTGCACCGCACGCCCGAGCTGCGGCGCCCGCAGTTCTTCGCGTCGGCAGACTGGCCCGGGTACACGATGCTGAACCCGACCATGCAGTCGACCAAGTCCGGCGGCCCGCTCGCCGGCGCGTGGGCGGTGGTGCGGCACCTCGGGTCGGCTGGCTACCTGTCGCTGGCAGCGTCGGTGTTCGAGGCCGTGGACCGGATCGTGGCCGGCGTCCCCGACGGCCTGTCGGTCGTCGTACCGCCCGACTCGACCCTGGTGGCGCTCAGCGGTGACGCGTCCTTCGACGTGTTCACGGTGTGCGACGAGATGCGGGACCGCGGGTGGTACGTGCAGCCACAGATGTCCTACGCCGGCGCGCCGCCCACCATCCACCTGTCGGTGTCCGCCGCGACGCTCGCCTCCGTCGACGACCTGCTGGTCGACCTGGCTGCGTCGGTGACGGCCGCGCGGGTGGCCGGCCCGGTGGCGGTCGACCCGGGCGTGGTGGAGTTCATCGAGGCACTGGACCCCGCCGCCCTGTCCGACGCGGACTTCGACGGCCTGCTCGCCGCCTCCGGCCTGCTCACCGACGCCGCCGCCGGCCTGGCCCTCCCCGACCGGATGGCCCCCGTCAACGCCCTCCTCGACGTCGCCTCCCCCGCTCTCCGCGAGGCCCTCCTGATCGCCTTCCTGGACCGGCTGTCGCGGCCGGTGCGGGGCGGGGACGGAATACCCGGCTGACCGGGTGTCCCTCCCGTTCGCGGTCGTTGCAACGGTCGCAAACGGTCAGGAACGACACCGGAGTTCACGCCTCCAGACCGCGGTCGGCGAGCCACGCCTTCCTCGCGCGTACGCCGGCGCGCGACAGCCACGCGTCGTACACGACCTCAGCCAGCTCCTCGGCGCTGAGCTCGCCGACCCGGCTGCCGCGCAGCAGCACCGACGGATGCCCGTCGAAGTGCGGGGTGGTGAAGAACGGCGTGGAGTCGTCCTCCACGAGCGCCTTCTTGTCGGCGTCGTCGGCCACCCAGAACACGATGACGTCGTCGTACCGCTCGCCGGTGTCCGGGTCGAAGGCGTCGGGGCGCGGGTTGCGGAAGAAGACGAAGCTGCGGCGGCTCACCTGGTAGACGGGGTTCGTGCCGGCGCTCTCGACCGTCACCCCCGGCATCGACAGCGCCAGGTCGTGGACCATGGCGACCGTCGCGCGCTTGGGGCGGGCCATCCGCCGAGGGTACGGCGCCCGGGGCCGCTGACTGCGCAGCGGCCCTGGCCCCCGTGACTGATCAGGTCTCGCAGCGGACGACCACGTCGTCGCCCGGACCCCCGTCGCCGTGGTCGCGGCCCGCTCCGCCGTCGAGGTGGTCGTCGCCGCCACCACCGAGGAGGGAGTCATTCCCACCGTCGCCCGAGAGGTCGTCGTCTCCGCTGCCGCCGACCAGCTCGTCCGCGCCGGCCGCGCCGGCCAGGTCGTCGTCGCCCGCACCGCCGAGGAGGGTGTCGTCACCGCCGTTGCCCAGGAGCCGGTCGTTGCCGTCCCCGCCGTCGAGCAGGTCGTCGCCGCCCCCGCCGACGAGCTTGTCGCCACCGGTGCCGCCCTCGATGGCGTCCTTGCCCGCGGCGCCGTCGATGACGTCCTTGCCGTCACCCCCGCAGATGACGTCCTTGCCGCCACCGCCCGAGATCTTGTCGCGGCCGCCGAGCCCCACGATGACGTCGTTCCCCCCGGTGCCGGTCAGCACGTCGTCGCCGTCGGTGCCGATGATCGTGGCCTTCTTGCCCTGGCAGGTGTACGCCGGCGGGGGCGGCAGCGCGATCGTGAAGGAGGCGGTCGCCGGGGTGGCGTCGATGTTGCCGACCCCGTCCGTCGCCCGGACCTCGAAGGTGTGCGCGCCGAGGGCCAGCGTGGCCGTCGTGAACGGCGTCGTGCACGCGGCGAACGCAGCGGCGTCGACCCGGCACTCGAACGACGTCGTCCCGGCCGTGCCCGTGAACGCGAACGTCGGCGTGGTGTCGTCCGTGGTCGCGGGCGGACCGGAGGTGATCGTCGTGTCGGGCGGCGTGGTGTCGACCGTGAACGACCGGCTCGCGGGCGTCAGGTCGGTGTTGCCCACCCCGTCCGTCGCCCGTACCTCGAAGGTGTGCGCCCCGTCCGCCAGCGCGGCCGTCGTGAACGGCGTCGTGCACGAGGCGAACACCGCGGCGTCGACCCGGCACTCGAACGTCGACCCCGCCTCTGTCGCCGTGAACGAGAACGTCGGCGTCGAGTCGTTGGTCGTCCCCGACGGCCCGGCCGTGATGGCGGTGTCCGGCGGCGTGAGGTCGCTCGTGTTGACCGTGAACGCCCGGCTCGCCGGCGTGGCGTCGGTGTTGCCCACCGCGTCGGTGGCACGCACGGTGAAGGTGTGCGCCCCGTCGGCCAGCACGGCCGTCGTGAACGGCGTTGTGCAGGACGCGAACGGGCCCGCGTCGACCTTGCACTCGAACGTCGAGCCCGCTTCGGTGGCGGTGAACGAGAAGGTCGGCGTGTTGTCGCTCGTCGTCCCCGAGGGCCCCGCCGTGATCGTGGTGTCCGGCGGCCGTGGTGTCGACCGTGAACGACCGGCTCGCGGGCGTGGCGTCGGTGTTGCCGACCGCGTCGGTGGCACGCACGGTGAAGGTGTGCGCCCCGTCGGCCAGCACGGCCGTCGTGAACGGCGTTGTGCAGGACGCGAACGGGCCCGCGTCGACCTTGCACTCGAACGTCGAGCCCGCTTCGGTGGCGGTGAACGAGAAGGTCGGCGTGTTGTCAGTGGTCGTCCCCGACGGACCGGCGGTGATCGTGGTGTCCGGTGGCGTGGTGTCGACCGTGAAGGACCGGCTCGCGGGCGTCGCGTCGGTGTTGCCCGCCGCGTCCTTCGCGCGCACCTCGAAGGTGTGGGAGCCGTCGGACAGGGCTGCCGTCGTGAACGGCGTCGAGCACGCCGCGAAGGCCGCAGCGTCGACCCGGCACTCGAACGTCGACCCGGCCTCGGTGGCCGTGAACGAGAACGTCGGCGTGTTGTCAGTGGTCGTCCCCGACGGACCGGCCGTGATCGTCGTGTCCGGCGCAGCCGTGTCGACCGTGAACGACCGGCTGGCCGGCGTGAGGTCGGTGTTGAGCGCGACGTCCGTCGCCCGGACCTCGAACGTGTGCGGCCCGTCCGAGAGCGCGGCGGTCGTGAACGGCGTCGTGCACGCGGCGAACGCAGCGGCATCCACCCGGCACTCGAACGTCGACCCGGCCTCCGTGGACGTGAACGCGAACGTCGGCGTGTTGTCGTTGGTCGACCCCGACGGACCAGCGGTGATCGACGTGTCCGGCGGGGTGTTGTCGATGGTCGACACCGTGAAGCTGCGGCTCGCGGGCGTGAGGTCGACGTTGCCGGCCAGGTCGATGGCCCGGACCTCGAAGGTGTGCGGGCCGTCGGAGAGCGCGGAGGTCGTGAACGGCGTCGTGCACGAGGCGAACACCCCGGCGTCGACGCGGCACTGGAAGGTGCCGGGCTCGGTCGAGGTGAAGGTGAACGTCGGCGTGTTGTCGCCGGTGGTGCCCGTCGGCCCCCCGGTGATGGTCGTGTCCGGCGGCGTGATGTCGTCGGTGGCGCCGGCGATGCAGGCGCCGGCGGGTGCCGTGAAGAGGCGCAGGTGGTCGACGAGCGCCGTGGAGTCCAGCGCGCTGTCGCCCTGGTCGAACACCGACAGGTACACCGCGTGGGCACCTGGTGTGATCGGCGTCGAGGCGCGCAGCAGCGGCGTCGAGCCGTCGTACGTCGTGCCGGCCGCCTCCGCCTCGGAGAAGCCGGCCGTGTTGATGCTGACGACCTTGCCGGTGGCGTCGAAGGCGAAGTTCCTCGGCGCCAGGATCACGTTCTCGGCGTCAGCGGTGAAGTCGGAGCCGTCGAGCTCGGCGATGAAGCCGTCGTTGAACGAGCTGCCGACGTACTCGGGGAACTCCTCGGAGAGGAACCGGAAGTCCAGCGAGAGGCAGTTCGCACCTGCCGGCACCGTGAGGTCCATCCGGAGCGTGACCAGGTCCTCGAAGCTGCCGCCATGCGTCCCGCCGTCCCCGCCGTTGCCCTGGCTGGTGCCGCTGCTGTCGTTGGGGTCGTCGGCGAACAGGGTGTTGCCGGAGCTGAGGATCGTGTAGCTGGTGCCGCTGGTGGGGAAACCGGCGAGCGGGCTCGACCCGACGGCCGCGGGGTTGGAGTCGACGCCGGGCGCCAGGCCCTCGGACGACTCGTCGAGGTCGGTGGCGCTGGTGCAGCCCGGGTCGGCCGTCCCGCCGACGGGAGGCGTGAAGTCGATCGTCCCGTCGCCGTCGTTGTCCTCGCCGTCGGCGCAGGCCGGGGTCGGGTCGGGGTCGCCGTCGGTCTCGTTGTTGTCCATGGCGCTGCTGCAGCCGGGGTCGGCGGTCTCCCCGTCGGGCGGGACGAAGTCGGTGAACCCGTCACCGTCGTCGTCGAAGGTGTTGGAGCACTCCGGGAGCTGGTCCGCGTCCTCCTGGTTGTCGGTGGCGCTCGTGCAGTCGGGATCCGCGGTCTCGCCCACGGGCGGCGCGAAGTCGACGAGCCCGTCGCCGTCGTCGTCGATCCCGTTGGCGCACTCCGCCGTCAGGTCCGGGGCCGGCGGGATCACCGGCAGGCTCGAGCCGGTCAGCGCGCCCGGTGGCAGGCTGTCGGCGACGGCCGTCGCGAGATCGGTCGCCGAGCGCGTGGGGCCGATGGTCGCCGCCGAGGCGGGCGACTGGACGGCGACCACGGCAGCGGCCGCGACGAGCGCGAGGACGGCTGCCGTCGCCGTACGACGCCGGGGTGCACTCCGCGACGCCGGGCCGCCGTGCTGTGCCGTGGCCGTTGCGAACATGGTCCACCCCCGTTGCGCGGCCGTTCCCCCGAACGGCCTGCGGGGTCAGCATGGGGAGCGCCGCTGAAGGATCGCTGAAGGCGTCGCCGCGTCGGGTCAGGAGCCGACCACGAGCTCGGGAGCCAGGCGCCGGACCAGGTCGGCGACCTCCTCGGGGAGCGTCCGGCGGGGAGGCACCGGGTCGAGATCGGCCAGCCATTGGTCGACGAGCGCGCGCTCGGCTCCGGTGGCCGGGGCGCCGTCGCTGACCAGGAGCGCCTGGTAGACCCCGAGGCAGATCGCCGCGTCCTGCTCCCGGCCCAACCGGCGCAGCCCCGCGGCCAGCCGCAACAGGGCCTCGGTGCACCTGCGTAGCTCGTGGTGGTCGAACGCCAGCTCCAGGGAGCCCAGCACCCGTGCCAGGCCCGCCTCACTCCCGGTGAGCACCTCGGCGGTCTCGGCGACCTCCGCCGCGACCGTCGAGAGAGCCCAGTGGTGCGCCTTGCGACCCAGTGACCCTGACTCGCGGGCGTGGACGGCAGCTGCGGCGAGGTTGCCGCGCTCGAGCTCGGCCATCGCCAGGTTCGCCAGGCAGAGGGCGAGCAGGCCGTGGTGGTGCGCGTCTCGGGCGGCAGCCACGGCACGAGGGAGGGTGTCCTGCAGGTCCGCCGGGGTGTCGGACGTCGGGTACAACATCCCGCAGGTGCTGGCCACCACCTCCGGCCGACCGGTCGAGTCGGCCAGGCGAACGGCCTCGCGGCGTCGCTCGGGGGAGTCCCCGAGATCGACGCCCAACATCAGCTGCCCGATCGCCCGCTGGCCCAGCACCACGGCCAGTCGGCCCGCGTCGTCCAGCTCGGCCGCCAGCGCCTCCGCCCGGTCGAGCAGCTGCCGGGCGCGGTCGGCTCGGCTCTCGTTGGTGGCGCTCGCCGCCGCGGAGACCAGCAGGTCAACCCGGCGTCCGGGCGAGAGGTCGTCGCGGGCCAGGAGCCAGTCCGTCCGGCCGTACGGCGCAGCGACGCCGTAGCGGGCGTAGTGCAGCTCGGGGAGGGCCACGGCGATCTCGGCCGCCTCAGCGGTCAACCCGAACCGGCACGCCAGCGCCACCGCACGCACCAGGGCCGGCTCGAGGGCGACGAGCCGACGCGACACGGCCGGGTCCGCGACGGTCATCACGAGGTACTGGTCGGGCAGGTCGACCGCCCGGGCCAGGGCCGGAAGCAACCTCCTCGCGGCGGCCTCCTCCCACCCGTCGTCCCCAGCGGCCGGGCCGCCGCGCAGCAGGTGGTCGGCGAGGCCACCGACCGCGGCGAAGAGATGGAAGCCGTGCGACCCCAGGGTGCGGACGACGAGCCCGTCGCGCACCAGGGCCGCCAGTTGCCGACCATCGCCCAGGTCATCCACCAGCTCGGCGTCCACGGGGGCACCGGCGAGCACCAGCACCTCGAGCAGCGCTCGCTCACCCGGGTCGAGGCGGTCCAGCGAGCTGGCGAAGGAGACCCAGCGCACCCCGCGCCCCTCCGAGTGCCCGCGTCGCAACGTCTCGGCGAGCTCCGGGAGGCCGGTCACCGCGAGCGGTGCCATCAGCTCGACCGCGGCGGGGAGTCCGTCCAGCTGTGCCGCGCACCGGCGCGCCACGGCCCGGGTCTCCTCGTCGTCTGCGAGGTCCGCACCCGCCTGTCGGGCTCGCGCCAGGAGCAGGTCGACGGTGTCCTCCGTCGCCAGGGGCGGCACCGGCCAGATGCGCTCCCCCCGCAGCCGGGTGGGCCGCGTGGAGGTGGCCACGAAGGTGGCCTGCTGGCTGGCGGCGAGGAGCTCGTCGAGGACGGGGCGCGCGGCCGCGTCGGGAGCCAGGTCGTCGAGCACCATCAGCGCACGGGACCCGACCAGCACCCGCCGCCGCTCGGCAGGGTCCGCGGGCACGGCGGTCAGGCCGGTGGTGAGGGCCTCGACGAGCCGGTCCAGGACCTCCTCGGCCGAGCGCGCCGTGGAGACATCGACGCGGACCGCGCCGTCGCGGTACCAGCCCTGACACCTGGCGGCCAGCTCCAGCGCGAGCCGGGACTTGCCGATGCCGGACGGCCCGACGAGCGTGTGCAGCCGGCCGGTGGGGAGTCCGCCCTCCAAGCGGGCGAGCAGCGCGTCGCGGCCGACCAGGCCCCCGTCCGGCAGGGCCAGCGGCACCCGCCAGCTGACGCCCGACGACGGTGCGGGTCCGAGCTCGGGGTCTTGCCGGAGGATCCGCTGGTGGAGGTCGCGCAGGCGCGGGCCGGGGTCGACGCCCAGGTCGGCGCGGAGGCGCTCCACGGTGCCGCGGTAGGCGATCAGCGCCTCGGACTGGGAGCCGGAGCGATAGAGGGCGACCATCAAGCGGACCGCGACCTCCTCGTCGTACGGGCGTTCGCGGGCGAAGACCATCAGCTCGTCGACGAGCAGCAGGTGCCGACCCAGGGCCAGGTCCGCGTCGAAGCGAGCCAGGCTGGCCGTCGCCCACAGTCGTCGCAGCCGTTCGCGCTCGGCGTCCATCCCGGGGGACACGGGCAGCCCGCTCAACAGGTCACCGCGATAGAGGCCGAGAGCGCTGCGTAGCAGCCGGGCCGCCTCGCCCGGCCGGTCCACGACCGCCGTGACCCCCCGCCGGACCAGCTCGCAGAAGCGCAGCAGGTCCACGTCGCGCGGCTCACCGGCGTAGCGGTAGCCGTCGCGGCTCCCCTCGATGCAGGAGGCGCCCAGAAGCCGTCGCAGGCCCGAGACGTGGACCTGGAGCGTGTTGCGTGCGGTCGACGGCGCCTCGGCGCCCCAGACGTCCTCGATCAGCGCCTCGGCCGAGACGGTCGTGCCCGCCCGCGTGGCCAGGGCCGCGAGAACCGTGGCCTGTCGGGGGCTGCCGATGGCATGGGTGCACTCCCGGTCGACCACCGCGGCGTTCCCGAGCAGCAGGACGCGTACACCAAGTGTCCGCATGCTGCCCCCCCGGACGCTGCGCCGCCGGCCCCCGTGCCGGCTGAGGGCGCGAGTATGACACGCGGCTGCCCCCTCTCGGGTCGGATCGGACATCGCGGTCGTGGCCACCGCCGTGTGGTGGTCCGGCCCAGCGTCCGCGGTGGTGCTGAAGGATCGCTGAAGCACCGCGTCGTCCCTCTCGCTAGCCTCGGCGACATGGGCGCCCTGGCCGGTCTGGTGGAGAAGGGGCTGGTGGCCGACGACTGGGCGGCCGCGCTGGCCCCGGTGGACGAACGGATCGCGGCGATGGGCCAGTTCCTGCGGGGCGAGATCGCCGCCGGCCGCCCGTACCTCCCGGCGGGCGACCACATCATGCGGGCGTTCCAGCGTCCCCTGGCCGACGTACGGGTGCTGATCGTGGGCCAGGACCCGTACCCGACGCCGGGCCACCCGATCGGCCTGAGCTTCGCCGTCGACAAGCACGTGCGGCCGCTGCCGGGAAGCCTGCGCAACATCTACACAGAGCTCGGCACCGACCTCGGCCTACAGCTGCCCGGCCACGGCGACCTCACCGCGTGGGCCGACCGCGGAGTGATGCTGCTCAACCGGGTGCTCACCGTCCGGCCCGGGGAGGCGGCGAGCCACCGGGGACGCGGGTGGGAGGAGGTCACCTCCTGTGCCATCGACGCCCTGGCGCGCCGGGGCGGCCCGCTGGCCGCGATCCTCTGGGGTCGCGACGCCCAGTCGCTCAAGGCCCAGCTCGGCCCGGTCCCGTGGGTCGAGTCCGCCCACCCCTCGCCGCTCTCCGCCGCCCGCGGCTTCTTCGGCTCGCGACCGTTCTCCCGCGTCAACCGCCTGGTCGAGGAACAGGGCGGTACCGCACTCGACTGGTCGCTGCCAGACTGAGGAGGAGATGTCACGGACAGGAATGGAACCCGATCAGTTGAACGTTGAACTACCATGACCGACGTGACCGAGACCCGGATGCCCGCGCTGTACATCGGGCACGGTGCCCCGCCGCTCCTCGACGACCCGATCTGGTCGGGGCAGCTGGCAGCGTGGGCGCAGGACCTGCCCCGGCCGAAGGCCGTCCTGATCGTCAGCGCGCACTGGGAGTCGGCGCCGGTGATGCTCAGCGCCAACGCGGCGCCGCTGGTCTACGACTTCGGTGGGTTCGCACCGCGGTACTACCAGATGACCTACGCGACGCCGGACGCCTCGGCGCTCGCCCAACGGGTCGCCGCGATGATGCCGGCCTCCGAGCCGGTGCACCAGCACGCCAGCCGCGGCCTGGACCACGGTGCCTGGGTGCCGATGAAGATCATGTACCCCGACGCCGACGTCCCGGTCCTGCAGCTCTCGCTGCCGACCCAGGACCCGACCCGGCTCCTCGAGCTCGGCCGGCGGCTGCGTCCGCTCCGCGACGAGGGCGTGCTCATCATCGGCTCCGGGTTCCTCACCCACGGCCTCCCCTACCTCACCGACTACAGCCTCGACGCGGCCGCCCCCGGCTGGTCGAAGGACTTCGACGCCTGGGCCGCCGACGCGCTGCGCCGTGGTGACGTCGACGCCCTCGCCAACTACCGCGCCGAGGCGCCCGGCATGCCCTACTCGCACCCGACCGTCGAGCACTACACCCCGCTCTTCGTCACCCTGGGCGCGGCCAGCGACCCCGAGGCACCCGGCGAGCAGGTCATCGACGGCTTCTGGATGGGACTCTCGAAGCGGTCGCTGCAGGTCGCCTAGCTCGTCAGCTCGTCGAGCTCCGCGAGGTCGGCCTCGCCGGGCTGCCAGCGCAGCGCCGCCGCGTTGCGGCGGACCTGTTCGCCCGAGGTGGCACCGGAGATCACCGACGCCACGGTCGGCTGCGCGGCCAGACCGCCGATCGCGACCTCGAGCAGCGTGAGGTCGCGCTTCTCGCCGTACGCCGCCAGGGCCTCGATCCGGTCCCAGTCGGCGTCGCGCAGCCACTGCGAGCGTTCCGGGTCGAGCGCCGCCCGGGACCGCTCCGGCGGCTGCTCGCCGCGACGGTACTTGCCGGTGAGCAGGCCGTAGGCGAGCGGGAAGTAGGGCAGCATCCCCAGCCCGAACGCCTCGCACGCCGGCACCACCTCGTCCTCCACCTCGCGGTCGAGCAGCGAGTAGCCGTTCTGCGCCGAGACGAACCTCTCCAGGCCGGCGGTCCGCGCGGTCCAGTCGGCGTCGGCGATCTGCCAGCCCGCGAAGTTCGAGCACCCGAGGTAGCCGACCTTGCCCGCGCGCACCAGGTCGGTCAGCGCCGCCAGCGTCTCCTCGATCGGCGTCACCTCGTCGGGCACGTGCAGCTGGTAGAGGTCGATGTGGTCGGTGCGCAGCCGGCGCAGGCTGGCCTCGACGGCCGCCACGATCCGGCGCCGCGAGCCGCGGCCGCCCTCCGCCTCCGCGATCCGTCCGCCGCCGAACTTGGTCGCGACCACGAACTCGTCGCGCTGCCCCTGCAGCGCGTCGCCGAGCATCTCCTCGCTCGCGCCGGGCGTCACGCCGTACGCGTCCGCGGTGTCGAGGAGGGTGACCCCGGTGTCCCGTGCGGCCGCCAGGATCTCGGCGACGCCCTCCTGGTCGACGCGCCGGGAGAAGGCGTTGCACCCGATCCCGACGGCGCTGACCATCAGGCCGGAGTCGCCCAGCGGGCGGTAGCTCATGTCCATGTCACCGACCCTAGGGTGGGACGGGTGAGGATCCTCTCCATCCAGTCGTCCGTCGCCTACGGTCACGTCGGCAACTCCGCGGCGGTCTTCCCCCTCCAGCGGATCGGCCACGAGGTGTGGCCGGTCTTCACCGTGCACTTCTCCAACCACACCGGGTACGGCGCCTGGCGCGGCCCGATGCTGGCCGCGGAGGACGTGCGGGACGTGATCACCGGCATCGAGGAGCGAGGAGCGCTGGCCCGGGTCGACGCCGTGCTGTCCGGCTACCAGGGCGGTGAGGAGATCGGCGACGTCATCCTCGACGCCGTGGCGCGGGTCAAGAGCGCCAACCCCGCCGCGACCTACACCTGCGACCCCGTCATGGGCAACGCGAGGTCGGGCTGCTTCGTGCACCCCGCGATCCCCGTGCTGCTCCGCGAGCGGGTCGTCCCGCAGGCCGACCTGATCACCCCCAACCAGTTCGAGCTGGGCTACCTCACCGGCACCGAGCCGACCGACCTCGCCAGCACGCTCGAGTCCGTCGACGCGGCCCGTGCGATGGGCCCGTCGTCGGTCCTGGTGACCAGTGTCGAGCGCCCCGAGGCCGCCCCGGACACCCTGGAGATGCTCGCCGTGACGCCCGAGGGCGCGTGGCTCGTCGCGACTCCACGCCTGCCCCTGAAGGCCAACGGGTCCGGCGACGTGACCGCCGCCCTGTTCACCGGTCACTACCGCAGCTCCGGCGACGCCGCCGACGCGCTGGCCCGGACCACGAGCAGCGTCTGGGACCTGCTGCGCACCACCCACGAGTCGGGCGAGCGCGAGCTCCAGCTCGTCGAGTCGCAGGAGTACTACGCGCACCCGAGGATGCAGTTCGAGGTCAGCCAGGTGCGCTAGTCGACGACCGGCGCGGAGCCGCGTGTCAGGATTGAACTGACGACCGTCCGCTTACAAGGCGGGTGCTCTACCACTGAGCTAACGCGGCGACGCCGCCCGCGAGCGGCCCACGACATCGTAGACAGCGACCACGTCCTTCCCGCACTCACCACAGGTTTCCGCGAACGACGTGCAACTTGAAGTTCACTTCAAGTCGAGCCATCGTGTCCGCATGACCGAGCTGACGATCGGCGAGCTGTCCGAACGTTCCGGCGTGGCGACCTCCGCCTTGCGCTTCTACGAGGAGCGCGGGCTGATCCGGTCCCGCAGGACGACCGGCAACCAGCGCCGCTACGCCCGGGCGACGTTGCGGCGGGTGGCGTTCGTGCGCACCGCGCAGCGCGTCGGCCTGACGCTCGAGGAGGTCGCCGAGGCGCTGGCGACGCTGCCGGAGGGCCGGACGCCGACCAAGGCGGACTGGGCCCGGCTGAGCCGGTCCTGGCGTCCGAGGCTGGACGAGCAGATCCGCAGGATCGAGCTGCTGCGCGACCGGCTCGACGGGTGCATCGGCTGCGGCTGCCTCAGCCTGCGCACCTGCACGCTGATCAACCCGGACGACTGGCTCGCCGACCAGGGCCCGGGGCCGGTGCGGCTGCGGCCGTGACGGCGTACCTCCGGGTCAGCGCCAGGCGGGCTCGGCGACCACGTCGCCAGGGGTGAACACCGAGACGCACCAGGGCCCGACGCCGTGCTGACCGACCAGCGCGGGTACGCCGAGAGCCGGACCGACCTCGGCCCAGGCACGGGCCACCGCCTGGTGGTACCGCAGCACCAGCCACCAGCCGCCGAGGAGCGCCGCGACGTGGTCGTCGTACGAGCGGCCGTCAGGCCCGAAGGTCCACGGCCGGCCGGCCTCGCCCCGGAGGATGGCGCCGTTGAGCGACCGCAGCCCGAGCACGTCGAGCACGGCCTGGCCGCCCGGGAGCCGGCGGCCGGTCCAGGGCGCGGGGTGGGTCTCGGCGGCCCGCTGCACCTCGCGGCGCACGGCGCTGGAGAACGGGAAGAACGTGTCGTCATAGAGGGAGACCTCGACCACGGGGTCCTTGTCCCACCAGTCGCGCCCGTCGGCATCGCTGAAGTTGGAGAGGTCGAGGCCCACGGCGGTCACCGTGCGGCCCTGCGCCGTCGCGCGGCCGAGGGCGGCGGCGACGTCCTCCCAGCCGAGCAGGTCGACGTCCTCGGGGACCAGGCCCCGGCAGGCGGTGGCGATGGGACCGGGATGGGCCGTCAGGGGCTCGACGAGCAGCGCCTCGGCGCCCGCGTAGTCGCGGCGCCGGATCCGACCGGCCACCTCCGAAGCCACCGCGCGCCGGCCCTCCTCGGTGCTCAGCGGCGTGTGGAGATCGGACGTCATGGGCGAAAGGTATGGGAGTGCGGAGCGTCGCGTCGGAGGATCGCCGCAACATCACCCGGATGGAAGCGCCCAGGAGCCCCAGATGGCCCACCAGGGCTCCTCGTCGCCGTCCAGGAGGCCGATGACGCCGGCCGCCGCGTGCAGCACGCCGACGACCTCCTCACCGGTCATCCGCCCCGAGGAGACCATCTCGGAGAGGTCCTCGACGTCCTTCCACTCGCGCCGGCCGTCCGGATGGAGGACCAGGTCGAGCCCGTGGTCATCGGTGTCGAAGCCGTCCGGGTGCAGCACCAGCGGGGCCTCGAAGTTCACGTACCAGTGGCGGAAGACGCCACCCTCGAAGAACCTCCAGACCGAGTAGGCGTCCCCCTCCCGGTGCAGCTGGAGGACGGTGGTCGCACCCCAGGCGTCGTGGGCGGCCCACGGGTGCGGCCCGAACGGGTGCTCGTGGAACCGGAACGGTGAGCCGGGCTCGAGCAGCACGGCCAGCACCTCGCCGTCGTCGGCCACCACCGTCACCGGATGCTCCATCCAGAGCCGGCCGTGGAGCACCTCGCGGCGGGTGATCTCGGTCCCCGGTCGGAAGGCCACGAGCGCCGACCCTAGTCGACGGTCGCACTAGCCTGGCCGGATGGCGGCTCCACACGCACTGCGCATCGTGGCCAGCAGGCCCGACCCCGCCATCGTGACGCTGCCGTGGCACCTGCCGCTGGAGGACTGGACCGAGCACGTGGTCCCGCTCCCCCGAGGCCTCTCGCGCCACATCGTCCGGATCGTGCGGCTCGGCGACCGCACCTACGCCGTCAAGGAGACGGTGGAGGCGATGGCGTTCCGCGAGTACCGACTGCTCCGCGACCTCCAGCGGATCCCACTACCGGCCGTGGTCCCCCAGGGAGTGGTCACCGGACGTGTCGACGCCGACGGCGAGGAGCTCCCGGCGGCGCTGCTGACCGAGCACCTGACCTTCTCGCTGCCCTACCGCAGCCTCTTCGCCCACGGGCTGCAGGCCGACAACCTGCCCTCGCTCATCGACGCGCTGGTGGTGCTCCTCGTGCGGTTGCACCTCGGCGGCTTCTACTGGGGCGACGTGTCGCTGTCCAACGTGCTGTTCCGGCGCGCGGCGGGCGGCTTCGCGGCGTACCTCGTGGACGCCGAGACCGGTGAGATCCGGGACAACCTGTCGGCGCCCATGCGCGAGTGGGACGTCCAGGTCGGCTGCGAGAACGTCTTCGCCGAGCTGCTCGACCTCCAGGCCAGCAACTCGCTCCACCCGGAGGTCGAGGCGGCCGACATCGCCGAGCTGATCGCCCAGCGCTACCACGCGCTGTGGGACGAGCTGACCCGCGAGGAGGAGTTCAGCCTCGACGAGATGTGGCGGATCCAGAGCAGGATCGAGCGGCTCAACGACCTCGGCTTCGACGTCGACGAGATCGACATCGTCACCGACTTCGACGGCGACCGGGTGCGCGTGCAGCCCAAGGCGGTCGAGCTCGGGCACCACCAGCGCGAGCTCCAGGCCCTGACCGGGCTGCACGTCGAGGACGCCCAGGCCCGGCGGCTGCTCAACGACATCGCGGCGTACGCCGCCCACTTCGACCTCGGCCGGGAGGCCCGGGAGGTGATCGCCGGCCGCTGGCTCGGCGAGATCTTCGAGCCGATCATGGCGATGGTGCCGCCCGAGGCCCGGGGCAAGCTCGAGGCGGCCGAGATCTTCCACGAGATCCTCGTGCACCGCTGGTACCTGTCCGAGCGGGCCGGCCGTGAGGTGTCCATCTTCGAGACCGCCCGCGACTACATCGACAACGTCCTCAAGGACAAGCCCGACGAGCTGGTCTCCCCGGCCGCGGGCGCCGCCCAGGACACCTCCGAGATCGCCGCGGTCACCGACGACGACGAGGACCTGCCGCCCATCGGCCGCACCACCGCTGGTTGAGGAGGGCCGTCTCGCGGCCCGTCACGAAACCAGCGCAACGGCTCCCGTCACCGTGGTCTCGTGACGGTCGCTGCGCGACCTCCTCGACCAACGGAGGGGTCGAACCCGAACGGCAGCTCCAGCCGGTGCGAGGTCATCAGCGCCTCGTCGGCCAGGATGTCGGCGGTCGGGCCGTCGGCGGCGACCACCCCGTCCGAGAGGATCACCGACCGCGGGCACAGCTCCAGGGCGTAGGGCAGGTCGTGGGTGACGAGCAGCACCGTCACGTCCAGCGAGCGCAGGATGTCGGCCAGCTCGCGACGCGAGGCCGGGTCGAGGTTGGACGACGGCTCGTCGAGCACCAGGATCTCGGGCTGCATCGCCAGCACCGTGGCGACGGCGACCCGGCGCCGCTGGCCGAAGGAGAGGTGGTGCGGCGGGCGGTCGGCGTACGCCGCCATCCCGACGGCCTCCAGCGCCTCCATCACCCGGAGCTCGAGCGCGGGGCCGCGCAGGCCGAGGTTCAGCGGGCCGAAGGCGACGTCCTCGCGCACCGAGCCCATGAACAGCTGGTCGTCGGGGTCCTGGAAGACGATGCCGACGCGGCGCCGGACCTCCAGCAGGTTGGCCTTGGTGACCGGCATCCCGGAGATGGTCACCGTGCCCAGGCCGGGCATCAGGATGCCGTTGAGGTGCAGCACCAGCGTGGTCTTGCCGGCGCCGTTGGGGCCGAGCAGCGCGACCCGCTCGCCCTCGTGGACGTGGAGGTCGACGCCGTGCAGGGCCTGGTGGCCGTCGGGGTAGGCGAACGCGACCCCCTGCAGGTCGAGGACCGGGGTGCTCATCGGGAGTCCCTGGTCATGTGTCTGGTCAGGTCTGTGGGCATCCGGCCGTCGTAGCCCCGCGACAGCATCGCCAGGTGCACGCGTTCGCCTCGCTCGTAGGAACGGATGAACAGCACGCCGGCCGACTTCGCGACCACCGGCCAGTGCCGCGGGTTGCGGGCGGTGAAACCGCGCGACTCCCGGGCTACGTGCATCCGCTTCAGCTCGTCGGACACCACGTCGAGGTAGCGGACCATGAAGCCCATGATCTGCACCAGCAGCGGCGGCACCCGCAGCCGCTCGAGCCCGGCCAGCAGGGCCCGCGGCTCGGTGGTGGCCGCCAGCAGCAGGCTGGCCAGCACGCCGAGGGTGCCCTTGACGAGCAGGCCCCAGGCGCCGAGCAGGCCCTGCTCGCTCAGGGAGAGTCCGAGCACCTCGACCTGCGGCCCCGTCGCCACGAACGGCAGCAGCAGCGCGAACACGACGAACGGCACCTCGACGACCATCCGCTTGAGGAGGTACGACGGCGGGACCTGGGAGACGGCCACGAGCGCGAGCAGCGCCAGCAGGTAGACCCCGAACACGGGGTACCAGGTGCGCGGAGTGGCGACCACGAGCAGCATGAAGACCACGAGGGCCACCAGCTTGAGGTGCGCCGGCGCGCGGTGCAGCCAGGAGTGGCCGTGGTAGTGCAGCTGGTGGCCGTGCGGCGCGCCCATCAGGAAGCCTCGGCGGGCCGGCGGCGACGGAGCAGCAGCACGGTGCCACCGGCGATGGCCAGCACCACGATCGAGCCGACGACGCCCGCCATGCCCCCCGACAGGCGAGCGTCGTCGACACCTTGGGTCTCGTAACCGGCGAGGGGGCCCTCGGCAGAGCCGTGCCCCCGCTGCGCGTTCGAGAAGCCTTGATCCTGAGCGACCCGGTGCAGCCCGTCCGGGCGGTCGGAGGCGTAGAAGCTCACGACCCCCGCCAGCGTGAGCGCCAGCAGCAGACCGACGACCACCAGCATCCGGGTCGACACCCGCCGGGTCTCGCTCACCGCGGCGCCTCCCTCAGCTCCAGCGAGCGGGCGGCCAGCACCGAGCGGGCGCCGTACACCAGGTCGGGTCGGACGGCCACGATGCTGCCGACGGCGAGGAAGGTGATGACGGCCTCGCCGAGGCCGATCAGCGTGTGCACGCCCACCATCGCGACGGCGAGGTGCCCGAGCGGGATGTCGACCGTGCCGCCGACGGCATAGAGACCGACGAACGCCAGGGCGGCCACCGGGACGGAGACCAGCGCACCCGCCGCGGCGGCCGGGGCGACCATCGCGACGCGCTTGGGCAGCACCGCTTGCACGAGCCGGAACACCCCCCAGCCGACGACCACGGTGATGATGCCCATCAGCAGGATGTTGGTGCCCAGCGCGGTGATCCCGCCGTCGGCGAAGAGCAGGCACTGCACGAGGAAGACCACCGCCATGCAGAGCAGCCCGGTGGCCGGTCCGACCAGGACGGCCGCGAGCGCGCCGCCGAGCAGGTGGCCGCTGGTGCCGGAGGCGACCGGGAAGTTCAGCATCTGCGTCGCGAAGATGAACGTCGCCACCAGGCCCGCGAGCGGAGCGGTGCGGTCGTCGAGCTCGCGACGGGACTGCCGCAGCGCGAGGCCGACGGCGACCGCGGCGACCACCCCGGTCGCCACCGAAGTCGGAGCGTCCAGGAACCCGTCGGGCACGTGCATGCGCGGTCCTCCTCCGATATATCCGAGTGCCCCCAACCTAGGGAGGAGACGTTCGTTGTTGCAAGTGGCTTGCAACAAGGATTCGGAGCCGAGGCGGGTTCGGATGGGTGGCTCAGGATGGATGGCTCAGCATGGATGGCTCAGGGCTTCAGCAGGTCCCGCCCGATGACCATCCGCTGGATCTGGTTGGTGCCCTCGAAGATCTGGGTGACCTTGGCGTCGCGGAAGAACCGCTCGACGGGGTAGTCGCGGGTGTAGCCGTTGCCGCCGAGCACCTGCACCGCGTCGGTGCTGACCCGCATGGCGGTGTCCGTGGCGGTGAGCTTGGCGATGCTGGCCTGGCGGGAGAAGCGCCGGCCGGCGTCCTTGAGCCGGGCGGCGTGCAGGTACGTCGCCCGGGCGCGCTCGACCTCCGCGCCGAGCTCGGCGAGCATGAACTGCAGCCCCTGGAACTCCCCGATCGTCTTCCCGAACTGCCGGCGCTCGCGGGCGTAGGCGACGGCGTGGGCCATCGCGCCCTGGGCGATCCCGGTGGCGACGGCGGCGATGCCGAGCCGGCCGGCGTCGAGCGCGGAGAGGGCGACCTTCATGCCGTCGCCCTCGGCCCCGATCCGCTGCTCGACCGGGATGCGCGCGCCGTCGAAGAGCACCTGGGTGGTCACGTCGCACGCCAGGCCCATCTTCTTCTCGGGGGCGCCGAAGCTCATGCCGGGGGTGTCCGCCGGGACCACGAACGCGCTCAGTCCGCGGCTGGGTTCCTCGCCGGTGCGCGCGAAGAGGATGTAGTAGTCCGCGCACGAGCCGTTGCTGATCCACTGCTTGGTGCCGTCGACGACGTACGCGTCCCCGTCGAGGCGCGCCCGCGTCTTGATGCCGCTGACGTCGGACCCGGCCTGCGGCTCGGACAGGCAGTAGGCGCCCAGCCAGTCGCCGCTCAGCATCCGGGGCAGCCAGGTCTGCCGCTGCTCCTCGGAGGCGTTGGCGGCGACCACCGACGCGGTGAGGGTGTGCACGCTCATGCCGACGGCCACGCTCGGCCAGACCGTCGCGATCTCCTCGATGACCTGGAGGTAGACCTCGTAGGGCTGCCCGCCCCCGCCGAGCTCCTCGGCGAACGGCAGCGTCATCAGCCCCGCCTTGCCGAGCAGCTGGTACGCCGCCGCCGGGAACTCCGCCTTCTCCTCGGCGTCGTGGACCTGCGGCTCCAGCTCCTTGGTCGCGATGTCGCGGGTCAGCTCCAGGAGCGCCTCGGCCTCCTCGGTCGGCAGCAGGCGGTCCACGGTGGTCGGCATGCGGTCGATCGTAGGCCGCGCGCGAGTCCCCGCTGGTCGAGGAGGGCGCGCCAGCGCCCGTCACGAGACCCCGCGAGGAGGTCCGCGGCTCACTCACCAGGTCTCGTGACGGGACTTCGTCCCTCCTCGACCACGGTCGGGTCGAGGAGGCTGCACTCACCGTCCGTGACGGGACTTCGCCGTCCTCGATCAACGGAGCGCCACGGGACTTCGTCCCTCCTCGACCAACGGAGGGCTACGCCCGCGCCTGCGAGATCGCGTACAGGGCGACGCTCGCGGCCACGCCGGCGTTGAGGGACTCGAGCTGGCCGGCCATGGGGATGGAGACCAGCTGGTCGCACGTACTCGCGACCAGCCGGGAGAGTCCGTTGCCCTCGGCCCCGACGACGACCACGAGCGGTCCGTCGCCGAGCTCCAGGTCGGGCAGGCTGACGTCGCCGTCGGCGGCGAGGCCGATGACCATGCAGCCCGCCTCCTGGTAGGCCTTGAGCTGGCGGACCAGGTTGACCGTCTGCGCGACCGGGATCCGGGCCGCGGCACCGGCGCTGGTCTTCCAGGCCGAGGCGGTCATGCCGGCCGCGCGGCGCTCGGGCACGACGACCCCGTGCGCGCCGAACCCCGCCGCGCTGCGCACCACCGCGCCGAGGTTGCGCGGGTCGGTGACCGAGTCCAGCGCGACGATGAGCGGCGGCTCCCCGAGCTCGGTGGCCCGGTCGAGCAGGTCGGCGGGATGGGCGTACTCGTACGCCGGGATCTTGGCGGCGAGACCCTGGTGCACGGCGCCGGAGGTCAGCCGGTCGAGCTCGTTCTTGGTGACCTCGAGCAGCCCGATGCCACGCTCGCTGGCGATCCGGAACGTCTCGCGCAGCCGGCCGTCGCGTTCGGCGCCCTCGGCGACGTACACGCTGGTCGCGGGTACGCCGGCCCGCAGGGCCTCGACCACCGAGTTGCGGCCCGCGATCCACTCGGCCTCGGTGCCGGTGGTCCGGCGGCGCGGGCGGGCGGCGGCGGCCTTGTCGGCCTTGGCGTTCTGCTTGTAGACCTTGTGGTTGGGGCGGTCCTTGGCCTTGGGCGTCGGCCCCTTGCCCTCGAGACCCCGCTTGACGCGCCCTCCGGAGCCGGCGGACGGCTTCTTGGCGGTCTTGCGGATGGCGCCCCGTCGGGACGAGTTACCAGGCACGAGGTGTCCTTTCTCGGTGGTTGAGGAGCGAGCGCAGCGAGCGTCTCGAAACTCCGGGCACGTCGGTGCTCCTTGTTCGGTGGTGGGGCTCAGTGGTCGGACAGGGTCCACACGGGGCCGGTCGGGGTGTCCTCGACCTCGATCCCGGCAGCCTTGATCTGGTCGCGGATCCGATCGGCTCGGGCCCAGTCCTTGGCGTCGCGGGCCTCCGCCCGCTCGTCGAGCAGGCCCCGGACGAGCGCGTCGACCGCATCGCTCAGGCGGGTGCCGGAGAAGTCGCCGGCCGACGGCCAGGCGGGGTCGCCGGGGTCGAGGCCCAGCACGTCGAGCATCCCGAACACCTGCCGCACCGCGGTGGTCAGCCCGGCGCTGGGACCGTCGGCCAGCAGCTTGTTGCCCTGGCGCACGGTGTCGTAGATGACCGCGACGGCGGCCGGGGTCCCGAGGTCGTCGTCCATCGCGGCCACGAACGCGTCCGGGAGCGGCACCTCGGAGGGGGCGCCCAGGCGGCTCGTGGTCGTCGGCCGCTCGTCGCGGCCGATGCCGGTCGCGGCCGCGCGGTCGAGGAAGTTCTCGATCCGGCGGAACCCCGCGGCGGCCTCGTCGAGCGCCTCGAACGAGAACTCGACGTGGGAGCGGTAGTGCGCGGCCACGACGTAGAAGCGCAGCTCGATCCCGCGCACCCGCTTGAGCACCTCGGGGATCAGCAGCGAGTTGCCGAGCGACTTGCTCATCTTCTCGCCGGCGGTGGTGATCCAGGCGTTGTGCATCCAGTACGACGCGAACGGGTAGCCGGCCGCGCGCGACTGGGCCTGCTCGTTCTCGTGGTGCGGGAACCGCAGGTCGACGCCGCCGCCATGGATGTCGAAGGCGCGGCCGAGGTACTTGCCCGCCATCGCCGAGCACTCGATGTGCCAGCCCGGGCGGCCCGGGCCCCACGGGCTCGGCCACGCAGCCGTCTCGGGCTCGGACTCCTTCTTCCACCCCTTCCAGAGGGCGAAGTCCCGCGGGTCGCGCTTCCTGGCCATCAGGGCGGGTCGGCGTCCTCGGCCGGCTCCATGTCGTCGAGGCCCTGGTTGGTGAGCTCGCCGTACGCCGGCCACGACCGCACGTCGAAGTAGACGTCGCCCGAGCCGTCCTCGGCCTCGTAGGCGTGCCCGCGGCCGATCAGGGTGGTGATCAGCTCGAGCATCTCCGGCACGTGCCCGGTCGCGGCGGGCTCGTACGTCGGTGGCAGCACGTTGATGGCCTCGAGCGCCTTGTCGAGCTCGCGGTGCATGTCGTAGGCGAGGTTGAACCACGGCCGGCCCTGCTCGGCGGACTTCGCCAGGATCTTGTCGTCGATGTCGGTGACGTTGCGGATGAACGTGACGTCGTACCCGCGGTGGGTCAGCCACCGCCGCAGCACGTCGAAGTTCACCGCGGAGCGGACGTGCCCGACGTGCGGCTCCGACTGCACGGTCAGCCCACAGACGTAGATGCCCGCCTTGCCCTCCTCGAGGGGCACGAAGTCACGGACCTCGCGGGCCACGGTGTCGTAGAGGCTCGGAGCTGTCACCTGTGAAGTCTATGGTCGTGCGGTGCTCCGACCGGCTTTCGCGTTGCTCCTGACCGCCGGGCTGCTGACCACGGTCGGTAGCCTCGCGCCCGTGGCGACGGCGTCGAGCAGGACGGGCACCAGCGGGGCCCGGGACATCTCGCTCACCCGGTTCGAGGGTGCGGGACTCGCAGCGGGCACGCACCGCGGCACGGTGGTGACCGGCGACGTCCTCGGGTTCGGCACCGCCACCGGACACGCGCGAGTACGCCGGGCGCAGCTACGAGCGGGCCCGGTGGAACACGCCGTGGCAGATGTCGGCGTTCGCCTTCACCGAGCTGGTCGCCTCCTGGGAGGCCACCACGCCCGGGGACTCGTTCATCGAGGTCGAGGTCCGGGGTCGCAACGACAAGGGCGTCACCTCCAGCTGGGACCTGCTCGGCCGATGGGCGGCCGGCGACCGGTTCGTGCACCGCACCACCGAGTCGCCACAGTCCGACGACCTCGCCTCCGTCGACGTCGACACCTGGAAGGTGCAGGGCACGCGGGGCCTGGTCTCCTCACAGCTGCGGGTCTCGCTCTACCGCAAGCCCGGCACCACCGGCCCTAGCGTCGCCATGCTCGCCGCGATGGCCAGCCGGCTGCCGCGCACCGACCGGGTGACGGTCTCCGAGCCGGGTCCGGCCGTCGGCACCACGCTGGACGTGCCGTCGTACTCCCAGATGGTGCACACCGGTCACTTCCCGCAGTGGGGAGGCGGTGGCGAGGCCTGGTGCTCGCCGACGTCGACCTCGATGGTGCTCGGTTACTACGACGCGCTGCCGCCACCGTCGGCCTACCGGTTCGTGCCGGCGGGGCACCGCGCACCCTGGGTGGACTACGCCGCCCGGCGGACCTATGACACCGCCTACGAGGGCACCGGCAACTGGCCCTTCAACACGGCGTACGCCGCGCCGCTCGCGGGCCACGCCTTCGTCACCCGGCTGCGCTCGCTGCGCGAGGCGGAGTCGTTCGTCGCCGCCGGCATCCCGCTCGTCGCGTCGGTGTCGTGGGGGCCCGGCGGGCTGACGGGCGCCCCCGTCTCCTCCTCCAACGGCCACCTCGTGGTGATCGTCGGCTTCACCTCCGACGGCGACCCAGTGGTCAACGACCCGGCCGCGAAGACGGCCGCCGGCGTGCGCCACGTCTACGACCGCGCCGAGTTCGAGAACGCCTGGCTGCCGACGTCCGGCGGGCTCGTCTACGTCATCCACGACGACGCCCACCCGCTGCCGCCGGCCCCTGCCCAGGCCAACTGGTAGCGGGCTACGAGCCCGGCGCGGGCTGTCAGCCGGCGCTGAAGCTGACGGTGTGCCAGCCCGTCGCACCGTCGGGGAGCACGTCGGCCTCGGCGCCGGTCTGCACCTGACCGTTGCGGTCGGTGGCCCGCACTCGCAGCGTGTGGTCGCCCGCGTCGAGCGTCAGGGTCGCGGACCACTGGACCCAGGAGTCGATGGTGTCCGCGTTGCCGATCTCGGCGGACTGCCACGCGCCCCCGTCGAGGGAGACCTCCACCGCCGAGATGCCGGTGTGCTGGGACCAGGCGACGCCGCCGACTCGCGACTGCCCGGTGGCGAGGTCGTCGCCGCCACCGGGCACGTCGATCCGCGAAGCGAGCTTCACCGGACCCAGCTCCCCCCACCCGCGCTGGGTCCAGTAGGCAGAGATGTCCTCGAACTTGGAGACCTCCCAGTCGACGACCCACTTGCACGCGGAGACGTAGCCGTAGAGCCCCGGCACCAGCGTGCGCACGGGGAAGCCGTGCTCGATCGGCAGCGGCTTGCCGTTCATCGCGACCACCAGCATCGCGTTGCGGTCGTCGGTGAGCGCCGCCACCGGGGTGCCGCAGGTCCAGCCGTCGTCGGAGGTCTGGAGCACGGCGTCCGCGCCGGCCTGCACGCCGGCCTCCCGAAGCAGGTCGGCGACCCGGACGCCGCTCCACCAGGCGTTGCCGATGAGGTTGCCGCCGACCGGGTTGGACACGCAGTTCAGGGTGACCCATGCCTCGGTGAGCTGCCGGTCGAGCAGGTCCTGGTAGGTGAGCGTCACCTCCTTGTCCACGAGCCCGTGGATCCGCAGTCGCCAGTCGGCCGGGTCGATCGCCGGCGGGATGATCGCGGTGTGCACCAGGTAGAAGTCGTCCGCGGAGGTCTCCCACGGCGCCACCCCCGGGAGGCCCACCGACACGCCTGACGGCTGCACCGGCTTGCCGACGCCGGGGATGCGCAGCCGGTCCCGGGCCTGCTCCACCTGTCGGCGGCCGGCGCCGAGGAACTTGCCGAGCGCGGCCACGCCGACCGAGGCGGCGAGCATCACGCCGGCGCCGATCAGGAACCCGCGGCGCCGCGGGGCGGGCTCGGCCGGTCCTCCCGTCGACGCTTCCGACGCGGCCGCGGCCTGGCGGCGTTCGTCCGCGCGCAGGTTGTCTGTCAGCACCGACAGGCACACCACCCAGGTCACCAGGCCCACCAGGACCGGCAGGTAGTCGGCGACCGAGGGGTGCCGCTCCTGGGACACCGCGTAGCAGCCCAGCGCCGCGATCGCGACGTACACCAGGTACGGCGCCCACCACGACCTCCGTGCCAGCAGGCCCGCCCCCGCGAACAGCAGCACCAGCAGCACCAGGATCACCGCGACCAGGAAGGTCTTGTCGTGGTGACCCAGCACCTGGATCGCCCGCTCGGCCATCGTCCCCGGGGTGAGCCGGATGATCTCCTCGGCCACGGCCACGACCGGCGACTCCCGGATCGACATCACCATGGCGACGAAGTAGCTGGTCGCCAGCCCGGCGATACCGGCGACGAGGCCCGCGACCCACCAGGCGTGCCGGGAGTTCCTCACCCCGCGATTGTTGCTCAGGCATGATCGCCCCGTGACCTCAGACGCCTTACGCAACGGTGACGGATCGACGGGTGGCTCTGCGGGTCGATCTCTCGGGGTGCCGCGCGTGGGCATCGGCGTGGACGTGCACCGCCTGGCTCCCGGCGTCCCGATGCACCTGGCCGGTCTGGCCTGGCCGGAGGAGGACCACGGCCTGGAGGGTCACTCCGACGGCGACGTAGCGGCGCACGCGGCGTGCGACGCGCTCCTCTCGGCAGCGGGCCTGGGCGACCTCGGCACCCAGTTCGGCACCGCCGACCCCGCGCGGGCCGGCGCCGCCGGCACCGCCCTCCTCGCCGAGACCGCGACCCGGGTCCGCGCGGCGGGCTTCGACATCGGCAACGTGGCCGTGCAGGTGGTCGGCAACCGGCCCCGGCTCGGTGACCGTCGCACGGAGGCCGCCGCGGCGCTCTCGAACGCGGTCGGGGCCCCCGTCTCCGTGACCGCCACCACCACCGACGGGCTCGGTCTCACCGGTCGCGGCGAGGGCGTCGCCGCGATCGCCACCGCCCTGGTGCTGCCGCACAGCTGATCGGTGGTCGAGGTGCGAGGCCGTCCACGGCCGAGCCTCGAGACCACTCGGACCTGAACGTCGGCGCCGCTCCAACCAGAGGTGGTTTCGAGGCTCGTCGCCAGCGCTCCTCGCACCTCAACCACCCAGAGTTCGTGGTGGTCCAGGTGCGCGGCGAGCGAGGTGCTCAGGCGGCCCCGAACAGACCCAGGGTGGCGTTCAGGACCGGGCCCCAGGACGCTGCGCTGTCCTCGAACTCGTCCGGCGGGGCGTGCTCGGCGGTCAGGATGATCGCCGTCCCGTCCTGCCGGACTGCACAGATCAACAGGCCCTGGAGCGGCACCGAGGCCTGCTGGTCGGTCCAGGTCGCGCGGTACTGCATCCCGGCCATCGACACCACCGACCCGAAGGCCTGGAGCGGAGCGATGTCGGTCTTGCGCAGCTGCGTGTAGCTCTGCTTCGGCAGGATGTTGTCCAGCGACGCCGCGATCACCGACGCCGCGTCGGTCGACGGGTCGACGGTGCCGGTGACGGCGTAGACGAAGCTGTTGTTGCCGTCGCCGAGCAGCACGTCGCTGTCGCCCTGGCCGGCCACCTGCCAGCCGGGCAGCACCGCGACCTGGACGCCGTTGCCGATGGTGACCAGGTCGCCGGTGGGCTCCGGCTCGAGCGTGGGCGAGGTCCCGTCGGTCGGGAGGTCGGTCGGTGATGACTCACTGGGCTGGTCGCTGGGCTGGTCACTGGGCTGGTACGCCGACGCCGACGGCTCCGGCGTGGCCGAACCGATCGGGCTGGGGTCGAGGATGCCGCCGCCCTCGGTGCCGCCGGCGTCCGGGGTGACGTCCTCGCCAGGCTGCGCGCTGCCTCCGGTGCTGGAGGAGAACTCGTCACCCTCGTCACCGCCGAAGACCGCGGCCCCGATGCCGCCGAGCGCTCCCACCGCCACCACGCCGGCGATGATCAGGCCGATCGTCTTGACGCGGCTGGACTTGTAGTTGCCGCCCGGCGTCCCCGGGCCACCGGGCGCCCCCGGGACCGGACCGGCGGGCGCGCCACCCTGCGGGTAGCCGTAACCCGGCTGCGCCGGCGCGTAGGCCGGCGTCGCCGCGGGCGCCGGTGCGTACGCCGGTGCTTGCTGAGCGGGTGTCGCGGCGGCGGTCGCGACGGGCTGCACCGGCTCCACGGGCGCGACCGGCGGCGTCACGGGCTGGGCAACGGGCTGGGCAACGGGCTGGGCAACGGGCTGGGCCGCGGGCTCGGCCGGCGGCTGGGCCGGATCGACCGGGGGCTGTGCGGGCGGGGTCTGGTCGCTCATTGCACACCGCCTGCGGTCGGGGTGCCGAGCGTTCGGCGCGCCTGGTGGCTGGTCGACCGGACGGAGGTGCCGCACACCAGGCAGAAGTTGGAGTTGTCGAGCAGCAGGTTCTCGCACTCGGGGCAGTAGCTGTCGTCCACCGTGGCGCGCTTGGAGCGCTCGCCGTCGGTGCGCACGGCGTCCTCGACGGCGGCCTCGAGCAACGCCGCGTGCATCATCACGCGGATCCTGATGACCAGGACGGCGAGGATCACGAAGCCCCACAGCAGCCCGAGCGCCTGGCCGAATGGCACGTAGGACAGCAGTCGGACCCCGAGCCAGTAGCCGATGTTGGCCGCCACGGCGAGGCCGAAGTTCATGAAGTAATAGCTGGTGAACCCGTCGTAGCCCTCGCCCTTGCCCGAGAAGGCCGCGACCGCGATGCCGGTGGCGGTGCCGTAGATGAGCGACTTCACCACCATCAGGTTGACGATCACCACGGCCCACGACGCGAGCCCGTCGGTGGTCCGGAAGTCGGCCGAGGTGAAGACCGAGGAGTAGAGCACGATCGTCTCGAAGGCGGCGTACGCCGTGCCGGCCGCGATGCCGAAGGTGAGCCCGTCGATCATGTCGTCGTACTGCGGGCGGCTGGCGAGCCAGACGCCACCGATGTTCTTGACGACCTCGGCGACGATCGGCAGCACCACCGCGAACAGGAGCAGGGCCGGGAACGACAGTCCCGAGATGCCGATCCGGGCCCCGGCTGCGAACTCGTTGAACTGCTCGTCGAAGACCCAGCGGAAGAAGAACAACGTCACCAGCACCGCGAGCACCCCAGTGCCGAGGAACAGGCCGGCGACGACGGGGACGGGTGCGTCCTCCCACATGTTCACGTCGTAGATGTAGACGAGGTAGACGATCGGGATCATGAACGCCGCCGCGGCGACGGCGATCGGCAGCAGCCCGAAGCCGGTGGCGGCCACGATGAGCGCGGCGCTGATGATCATCGCCCAGCGGTAGTTGTCGGCGGTCTCCCGGTTGGTGTGCGGCAGGATCGTGGAGACGAGCGCGAACTGGTTCACGCCCTCCGACGACTGCACGGCGTACGCGCCGTCGCGGGTGGAGGCGCTGCCGCGCAGAGGCGTCCCGCAGCGGTAGCAGTAGAGCGCCACCTCCGGGTTCTCGGTGGAGCAGGTGGGACAGGGCACGGCGTTACCTCTCCGTCTCTCGGGCTCGTCTGCGCTCGTCATGTGGGGTGCAGGCTATTTGTCGGCGCCCGGCTGCGGAAGGCCTTTTCATCCAATCCTCGATCCCCCAGAATCCTGGTGCCGGATCCTGGTGGCCGGGCCGGCCGGACGCTCGCTGCCGGGATATGGGGGACGACGTGGCAAGACGGTGGGCACAAACGCTGCGCGCGGGCGGTGGTCATCGGCCAGACTCTCCGAGCATGACCCGCCTCCGGTCCGGCCGCGCGTCGCGCCGGCTCCTCGCGGTCCCGGCGACCGTCGCGCTCGCGCTGGCGCTCGGCGCGTGCGGTCAGGCCCGGACGATCGGCACCGACCAGCCCGAGCCGCTGACCCTGATCGCGTCGGCGGCCTACGCCGCCGCCCACCCGGACACCGACCTCCAGGCCCGGCTCGCCGGGATGCAGCGCGCGATCGACGAGCTGCGCTCCAGCACCGGGTCCGGCTGGGTCGGTCACCAGGACGACGTCACCGGCTACCTGGGCGAGCTGTCCGGAGGTCGCTACGCCGCGGACGGCGCCACCAGCCCGGGTGAGACGGCGACGGCGTTCCTCGACGCCTACGCGGAGGACCTGTTCGGAGTGCCGGCCGACGCGGTCGTGATCGACCCTCGGAGCGAGACCGACACCGGCGGCGCCACCGTGCTCAAGACGTCCCAGGAGCTGACCGGCGTGCCGGTCGTGGACGGCGGCCTGGTGATGACGGTGGGCGGTTCCGAAGAACAGCCCCGGCTCAACGTCGTGCGAGGCCGGGTCTATCCCGGGCTCGACGTCCCGACCGTTCCCCGGATCCCGCCGCGGGTGGCGAAGCGGGAGGTACGCCGGCTCACGCACGGCCAGGTCGTCGGTCGCCCGCGCCTGGTGGTGCTGCCGCGAGGCACGGGTGAGCTCGCCTGGGAGCTCGACGTCGCCGCCGCCGGCACCTCCGCCAGCGGAGTCCAGCTCAGCGATGGCCTCTACTACCTCGACGCGGTCGGCGGCACCCTGCTCGAGGTGCGGCCGACGTCCGCCGAGCTGGCGGCCCCTGCCGTCTTCAGCAAGCTGCTGTCCAAGGGGTCCTCCCGCGTGTCACGCCGGCTCACCTCCATGCTGCTCGCCGAGCTCGGGGGCCCGCAGGGTCAGCCGGTCGACGTCACCGGCAAGGCGCCGTACCTCGGGCAGGTCACCGCCGAGGGGCTGCGCACCGACCAGGGCGTCGCCCTCATCGACACCACCACGCCGAGCTACCAGGCCGCCAGCGGCCGGGGCGGGATCTACACGTTCACGGCCGACGGGTCCAGCAGCAACTCGGCCCTGCCGGGCCGCCAGTACGTCGAGGACAGCACCCAGATCAGCGACCCCGACGCCATCGGCGCCCAGAAGGTCAGCCGCATCGTCTACGACTACTACGCGAGCATCGGCCGCAACTCCTGGGACGGCAAGGGCGCCTCGATGGTCTCGACCGTCAACTTCAGCGACGGCCAGTTCTGCAACGCGTTCTTCAGCTCCGGGCTCCGGCAGATGGTCTACGGCAACCCGTGCAAGGGGCCGAACGGCGGGGACATGCAGCTGGTGACCCTGGACGTCACCGGCCACGAGGTCACCCACGGAGTCACGGACTCGACGGCGGGCCTCAACTACACGGGCCAGTCGGGTGCGCTCAACGAGTCCTTCTCCGACTACTTCGGCAACGTCATCGGCGACCACTACTACCAGCGCGACTCGGCCGCCCTCGGCGAGGACGCGTGCCAGACCGCGACCGGGCCGCAGCAGCTGTGCTCGACCAACCCGAGTGGCTCGCTCGCCACCCGCTACATGCTCAACGGCAACACGATGGACGACTACCTCAACGTCCTCGACCCGCCGTTCCGCTGGAGCGTCGCCGTCGGACGGATCACCGACAACGGCGGCGTGCACCTCAACTCCGCGATCTGGAACAACGCGCTGTGGACCATCCGCACCCAGCTGGGCAAGGTCGACAACCTGCCCGCCTTCAAGTCGTCCCTGGTGCACGACTTCGACCTGATCGTCTACTACACGCTGACCCACCAGCTCGGCCCCAACTCGACGATGGTCGACGCGGCCAACGCCGTCGAGGACACCGCCGTCAAGGCGGGCGCGAGCGCCGTCATCATCCGCATCGCCAAGGAGGTCTTCGACCAGAACGACCTGTGCCCGGGCTGCTACGACCCCGGGCCCGTCGCCGGCGACATCGTCAGCAACGAGCCGCAGGCGGAGGTCAACCCGGTCGTGTCCGGGAAGAACATCGCGTGGATCAACCCGGTCGGCGGCCCCGGCACGCCGTCGGTCAGCAACGGCATCGCCGCCAACCCGATGACCTACGACCTCGCGTGGGCCGGCGACAACCTGGTCACCACGGAGCTGACGGACAACGGCGAGGCCATCGTGCTGCACCAGAAGGGCGGCCGGACGACCAAGCTCGACGACCTCACGCTGTCGTCGTTCACGGCCGGGCTCGCCGGCTCCGAGGACGGCGCGGCCTGGTGGGTCGGTGAGTCGAGCACGCTCAACTACGTCGACGCCAAGGGGAAGGTCACCCGGCTCCGCATCAACGGCCTCGGCGGCGACAACGTCACCGCGATGGCCACCGGCGGCGGCACGGTCGCGTTCGCCACCGATGGCGGCGTGGTCGGCACCTGGCGGCCGGGCACCAACCAGGTCGAGCAGGTGGGCAGCATGGGGGCTCCGGTCTACGCCCTCGCGGCGTACGGCCAGAACGTGGTCGCCATCGACGCGAACCAGTCCGCCGACGCCTTCGACGCCCATGGCGGTACCACCCACCTCAGCGACTTCGGGTTCCCGTTCGGCGCAGCCATGAACGCCGACTACGCCGTCTTCCCGGTGGCCGTGGACAGCCTTCCCGGCGGGGTCAACGAGGCGCTGGGAGGCCGGATGGTCGACACCGACCTCTACCTCTACTCCTTCAAGACCCACAAGATCTACAGCGCGCTGGAGGAGCGCGGACAGCAGGGCTTCCCCTCGATCTCCGGCAACCGGCTGGCCTGGCAGGACGGGGTCTTCGGCGGCGACGACATCCTCTCGGTGCAGCTCCCGCCCGGCCTCTGACGCAGCCTCTGTCGGCCCCTACGACGCCCGCGCCTCGCGGCGGCCGCCGACGAGGACCACGCCCTCGACGACCCGGACCTCGTAGGACGGGACCGAGACGTGCTCGTCCTCCAGGCACTGCCCGCTGCGCAGGTCGAAGGCGTGGCGGTGCCGGGGCGAGGCCACGAAGGGCACGCCGTCCCGGAGGCCGGCGATGCCCTTCGACAACAGCGTCGTCCGGTCGAAGGGGTCGTGGTTGCCGATCGCGTAGACCTGGTCGTCGGGGGTGCGGAAGATGGCCATCGGATGTCCGTGGACCAGGGCGCTGGCGCCGCGCTCGACCTCGAGCTCGGCCAGCCGGCACACCGGGAGCCACTCCTCCGTCGGGCTCATCCCTGATCCCCTTTCTCAGGTGAGGGACGCTAGGTCCACCGTGTTGAGGGCGTGTTTCCTCGTGTTACAGCGGCGAGAACACTCGTAGGCTGCGCCGGTGACCGAGGTCGAGCAGCGCGACGCGGCCGTGGTGGTGGTGGCCGCGGGTGCGGGGAGCCGGCTCGGCGCGCAGGTCAACAAGGTCCTGCTGCCCCTGCGGGGGGTCCCCGTGGTCGCGTGGTCGGTCCGGACCGCGCTCGGCGCTGCCCGACGTACGCCGCGTGGTCGTCGTGCATCGGCCGGAGGAGCGGGCCGCCGTCAGCGCGGCGTTGCAGCCCCACCTCGGGGACGACGAGGTGTTCCTGGTGCCGGGGGGCGTCACCCGACACGACTCCGAGTGGCAGGCGCTGCGCGCGCTGGCCGACGAGATCGACGCCGGCGCGATCCGCGTGGTGGCCGTCCACGACGCGGCCCGGCCATTGGCCGGCGCCGACCTGTTCGAGCGCACGCTCGCGGCGGCGCGCAGCCGCGGAGGCGCCATCCCCGTCGTGCCGGTGGACCACGTCGTCGCCCGCGACGGTGCGCCGCTCCCGGAGGCGGCGCTGGTGGGGGTGCAGACCCCGCAGGCGTTCCGCGCCGCGGACCTGCTCGCCGCCTACCGGGCCGCCGACGCGGCAGGGTTCACCGGGACGGACACGGCGTCGTGCGTCGAGTGGCACGCCCACCTCGCGATCGAGGCCGTGGCGTCGGGACCCGGCAACCTCAAGATCACCTTCCCCGAGGACCTCGACGTGGCCGAGCGGCTCATCGGCTCGGCCGGGTGAGCGCCTCCAGCACCCGCACGTCCTCGACGCTCCCCACCCGCATCGCCTCGGGCGGCGCCTCCTCCAGCAGCACGGGCGTGCGCGCCCGCAGCGCGGTCACCAGGTCCGCGAGGTCGACGCCGGGGTCGGCCAGCAGGTCGGCGACCAGGGCGGCCGCTCCGGCGGCGACGGTCGCCGGCACCACGACCGGGGAGACCACGCGGAGCAGCCGGTCGCGGTCGACGGTCTCGCCGACCAGGTGGGGGTCGTCCGCGTCCAGCATCTTCACGGTGTCGGTGACCGGCCGCACCCCCGCGACCGGTGCGCCCTCGGCGAGCGCCCGGCGTACGCAGGACTCGATGAACGCCGGTGGCGTCATCGGGCACAGCGAGTCGTGGAGGACCAGCGGCAGGTCGGACTCGACGACCGCGTCGAGGGAGGTACGGGCGTCCAGGGGCAGCACGCCGGCCTCCGACAGGGCCCAGGTGGCGCAGGCGACCAGTGCCTCGCCGTGCACCAGGGCGAAGGGCAGCGAGCCGCGGCCCTCGTCGAGCACCCGGCCGACGGCCGCGATCTCGACGTCGGCACCACTCATGAACTGGCTCAGCACGTGAAGAGGCCCCGCACAGCCGGAGCCGTGCGGGGCCTGCAGTCGCTGGTGGATCCGATCAGGACGCGAGCACCTCGTCGAGGATGGCCTCGGCCTTGTCCTCGTTGGTGTGCTCGGCCAGGGCCAGCTCGGAGACCAGGATCTGCCGAGCCTTGGCGAGCATCCGCTTCTCGCCCGCGGAGAGCCCGCGGTCGCGCTCGCGGCGCCACAGGTCGCGGACGACCTCGGCCACCTTCATGACATCTCCGCTGTGGAGCTTCTCGAGGTTCGCCTTGTAGCGACGCGACCAGTTGGTCGGTTCCTCGACGTGCGCGGCACGCAGGACGTCGAAGACGCGGTCCAGGCCCTCCTTGTCCACCACGTCGCGAACCCCGACCAGGTCGAGGTTGCAAGCGGGGACACGGACGACAAGGTCCTGCTGGGAGACGATCCGCAGGACGAGGTACTGCCGGTCCTCCCCCTTGATGGTGCGCATCTCGATGTCTTCGATAACTGCGGCCCCGTGATTCGGGTAGACAACCGTTTCGCCGACGGTGAAGGTCATATGTTCTGTACCCCTTTCCAGGTGACCAGTCTAACACGTCAGTGGGTGAGCTACCGCAACGTTTGCGCAGGTCAGAGGCATGATCCGGGCTTGACAAGTCCCGGTTCCGTGTGCCGCTCCGGGTGCCTCGGCCGGCCCGGACCACGGTCCGGTCCCGTCGGCGTGTCGACCGGTCGGCCCGGCCCGTCGGGTCGCTGGTCGATACTGACCGGCATGTCCGTGGCCTCCTCGCGCGCCTCGAAGGACGCCCTCCTGTCGGCCTGGCCGGTGCTGCTGGTGCGGGCCGCACACCCGGTGCACGCGCTGGTGGCCGCGCTGCTGCTGGGGTCCGCCGCCACGTTCAGCGGTCGCCCCGGGCGCGAGGCCCTCCTGGTGGCCCTCACGGTGCTCGTCGGCCAGGCCGTGACGGGCTGGCACAACGACGTCGTCGACCGCACGCGGGACGCCGGCCACGACCGTCCCGGCAAGCCGCTGGCCGCGGGCACGCTCGACGTCGGGAGCGTCTGGTTCGCCATCGCGTGCGGCGTGCTGCTGCTGGTCCCGCTCGCGCTCGGCAGCGGGGTGACGGCGGGTGCGTGCTACCTGCTGTCGGTGGCCTGCGCGCTGCTCGGCAACGTGGTGCTGCGGCGCTCGGCGTTCTCGTGGGTGCCGTGGGCGGCGTCGTACGCCCTGCTGCCCGCGTACCTCTCGTACGGCGGGTGGGGCGGGCAGGCACAGGGCGACCCGCCGACCGTGGTGATGACGGTGCTCGCGGCGCTGCTGGGCGTGTGCGTGCACGTGCTGCTGGCGCTGCCGGACCTGGTGCCCGACAACGAGGACGGGCTTCGGCACCTGCCGCTGCGGCTGGCCCTGCGCCTCGGCGCCCCGCGGCTGCTGTGGATCTCCGTCGCCGCGACCGCGTTCGTCGCCGCGTCCCTGGTCGTGGCGGCCCTGACGGTCGGTCTCCGGCAGTAGACACGGGTGGCGAGGGGGTGGTCGGGGGCCACTGGTGGTCATCGACGGAAGTTCGTCGCGGGTAGCCGTGGTCCAGGTGCGTGCAGCGCAAGGCGGCGTCGCGAAGCCAGACTGGGCGTCTGTCGAGCGTCGCCAACGCAGCGATGTGCGTGCCTGGGCCGCGGGGACCCCGACGAACGTGCGGAGATGACCACTAGGCTGTGGCCCGCACACCGTCGACCACGAAGGCCTGTGACCCATGGACCGTCGGCTCTCGCGCCGCTCCCCGCGATCTCGGCTCGCCCTCTGCGTCGGGGCGCTCGTCCTCGCCGTCCCGGGAGTCGCCTCGTGCGGCTTCGACTACGCGACGGACCGGGAGTACACGCCGGCCGCGGGCGTCAACGACAAGACCGGCACGGTGGACGTGCTGGACACCGTGATCGTGGCGGAGGACGAGGCAGGGGGCTCCGGCACCTTCATCGCGTCGCTCTCGAACAACTCCTCGACCGACACGATCACCTTCGAGTCGCTGAGCTTCGGCAGCGACTCGACCGTGGAGGTGGCCGCGTTCACTCCCATCCAGGTCAAGCCGCGCCAGGTGGTGAACCTCGCCGACGGCCAGGGCATCAAGGTGAGCGGCCCGTTCAAGGCGGGCGACTTCGTGACGATCACGCTCACCTTCGACAGCGGGCAGACCAACGTGATGGAGATCCCGGTCGTGGTGGCCCAGTGGCAGTGGGAGGGCATGGACAACGGCACCGGCGTCCCGTCGCCCAGTGCGCCGCCCAGTGCGTCGACGCAGTGAGTCGCCCTCGGCGTCCGACACCGCCGTACCCTCGGGATCGCCGTCCCCGTCATGACCTACGAGCTGATCCTGCTCCGCCACGGCGAGAGCGAGTGGAACGCCCAGAACCTCTTCACCGGCTGGGTCGACGTCGACCTCAACGACAAGGGCCGCCGGGAGGCCGTGCACGGCGGCGAGCTGCTCCGCGACGCCGACCTGTTGCCCGACGTCGTGCACACCTCGCTGCTGCGGCGAGCCATCACCACGGCGCACCTGTCCCTCGACGCCTGTGACCGCCACTGGATCCCGGTGCGCCGGTCGTGGCGCCTCAACGAGAGGCACTACGGCGGGCTCCAGGGCAAGAACAAGAAGCAGACGATGGAGGAGTTCGGCGAGGAGCAGTTCATGCTCTGGCGCCGGTCCTTCGACGTGCCGCCGCCGCCCATCGCGGACGACGACGAGTTCTCCCAGTCCGGCGACCCGCGGTACGCCGACCTCGGCGCCGACCTGCCGCGCACCGAGTGCCTCAAGGACGTCGTCGCGAGGATGCTGCCCTACTGGGACTCCGACATCACCGCCGACCTGCGTGCCGGACACCGGGTGCTGGTCGCCGCGCACGGCAACAGCCTGCGGGCGGTCGTCAAGCACCTCGACGGCATCAGCGACGAGGACATCGCGGGACTCAACATCCCCACGGGCATGCCGCTGCTCTACCGCCTCGACGAGGACCTGCGCCCCACCGTGGCCGGCGGCGAGTACCTCGACCCCGAGGCCGCTGCCGCCGCCGCGGCCGCCGTCGCCAACCAGGGTCGCTAGCTTTCGCTAGCTGTCGCTGGTGACCGGGAAGTGGCCGGTCACCACGAACACCACGCGGTTGCCCACCGAGACGGCGTGGTCGGCGATCCGCTCGTAGTAGCGGCCGAGCAGCGCGATGTCGACCGCCGCCTCGACGCCGTGGGCCCAGTCGTCGGAGAGCAGCTGGGAGAAGCTGGTGCGCCGCAGCTGGTCCATCTCGTCGTCGTCGCGGCTCAGCGCGATGGCGGCCTCGACGTCGCGCTCGGTGAGGATCTCGCCGACGCGGGAGACCATGTCCTCGGCGACGACGGCCATCCGGGCGACGGTCGGCCGGACCTCCTCGGGCACCGCGATCTGGGGCACCCGGAGGCGGGCGATCTTGGCGACGTGCACGGACAGGTCGCCCATCCGCTCCAGCTCGCTGACCATCCGCAGCGCCGAGACGATGACCCGCAGGTCGCCCGCGACGGGCTGTTGGAGGGAGAGCAGGGAGAAGCAGTTGTCCTCGACCCGCTCGGTCGCCTGGTCGATCAGGGTGTCGGCGCTGATCACGTCCTCGGCCGTCTCGGCGTCTCCGGTCAGCAGCGCCTGTGTGGCGAGCCGCACCGCCTTCTGCACGTCCCCGCAGACGACGGCGAGGTCGTGGAAGATCGAGTCGAGCTGGTCGTGGTAGGCCTCGCGCATGTCCTCGACCCTACGGGCGGAGGGTGACCAGACGGCGTCAAGCGGTGAACGGGCGGTGAACACTGGACGAGGCAGCGTCGCGGAAGAGGAACGGCCGGTGCCCGCTGGATACGATCCTGTCGTGGATCCGACGACGCAAGGATTCGTCGCCGCGCTCATCGGGGCCCTGGTGGCGGGGGGCGGCGTCCTCGCGTGGCACGTGAGCGAGCGCCAGCAGCGACTTGCGCCGCGCGCCGAGGAGCCGGCCGTGCCCGAGGGCGTGGCGTCGGTGCTCTCGGTGCTGCGCAGCAGTGCGGTCGTGGTCGGCGCCGACGACCGGGTCCTCAAGGCCAGCGCCCCGGCGTACGCGATGGGCCTGGTCTCCGGCACCAGCCTGCTGTCCCAGGAGCTGGCCGACCTGGTCACCCAGGTGCGCCGCGACGGGCAGATCCGCGAGACCGAGCTGCTGATGGCGCGGCAGGGAGCCACTCCGCGCCACCTGACCATGCGGGTCGCCCCGCTCTCCTCGGCCCTGGTGCTGGCACTTGTCGAGGACCGCACCGGCGAGCGCCGGGTCGAGACCGTGCGCCGCGACTTCGTGGCCAACGTGTCGCACGAGCTCAAGACGCCCGTCGGCGCGATCAAGCTGCTCGCCGAGGCGGTGAGCGACGCGGCGGACGACCCCGTCGCCGTACGACGTTTCGCCGGCCGGATGCAGACCGAGTCCGACCGACTCTCCGGACTGGTGCAGCAGATCATCGAGCTGTCCCGGTTGCAGGACGACTCCCCGCTGGACGCGCCCGTCGTGGTCTCGGTGGACGATGCGGTCGCGGCCGCTGTCGACGCCACGACCACCGATGCCGACGCGCGGGGCATCAAGATCGTCAGCGGCGGCGAGCAGGGCCTGAAGGTCTTCGGCAACGAGGAGCAGGTGCGCGCCGCTGTCGCCAACCTGGTGGCCAACGCGGTCGCCTACTCCGAGGCCGAGTCGACCGTGCTGGTGTCCACGAAGACCGACGACAGGATGGTGGAGCTGTCGGTCGTCGACCAGGGCATCGGCATCCCGAGCACCGAGCTCGACCGCATCTTCGAGAGGTTCTACCGCGTCGACCCGGCCCGCCATCGCTCCACCGGAGGTACCGGTCTCGGGTTGTCCATCGTCAAGCACGTCGCGGCGACCCACGGCGGAGAGATCCGTGTGTGGTCCGTCGAGGGCCAGGGCTCCACGTTCACCCTGACCCTGCCGCGCGCCAACCAGGAAGTCCACATATGAGGGTGCAGACATGACCCGTGTTCTCGTCGTCGAGGACGAGGAGAGCTACTCGGACGCTCTGGCCTACATGCTCCGCAAGGAGGGGTACGACGTCGCCGTCGCAGCCACCGGACCGGACGCCCTCGCCGAGTTCGACCGCAACGGCGCCGACATCGTGCTGCTCGACCTGATGCTGCCCGGCCTGCCCGGGACGGAGGTGTGCCGCCAGATCCGGCAGACGTCCAACGTGCCGGTGATCATGGTGAGCGCGAAGGACGACGAGGTCGACAAGGTGGTCGGCCTGGAGCTCGGGGCCGACGACTACGTCACCAAGCCCTACTCCCCCCGCGAGCTGGTCGCCCGGATCCGCGCGGTGCTGCGCCGCGGCCACGAGCCGGAGCTCGCGCCGATGACGCTCGAGGCCGGCCCGGTGCGGATGGACGTCGAGCGGCACGTCGTCACCGTCGACGGCTCCGAGCAGCGGCTGCCGCTGAAGGAGTTCGAGCTGCTCGAGATGTTCCTGCGCAACCCCGGCCGGGTGCTCACCCGCGGCCAGCTCATCGACCGGGTCTGGGGCTCCGACTACGTCGGCGACACCAAGACCCTCGACGTCCACGTCAAGCGGCTGCGCGCCAAGCTCGAGCCCGACCCCTCCGACCCGAAGTACCTGGTCACCGTCCGGGGGCTGGGCTACAAGCTGGACCTGTGAGGCGGGATACCCGCTCGAGCGGGTATCCCGCACGTTTGGCGTCGTTGCAACGACCACAAAGCGGCAGGAACGACGCCGAAGTACGGCGGGATATCCACGTACGCCGTCCGATAACCGCGTGTCCGGTGTCGGCGGTCGTCCGTAGGCTCGACAGGTGAACGCCACCCCGTCCAAGCCTTGGCTGCCCGTCGCCGCCGTCTCCGTGACGCTGGTGCTGTGGGCGTCGGCGTTCGTGGCGATCCGGCACCTCGGGCAGGACTTCGCCCCCGGCGCCCTGTCGCTGGGCAGGCTGGTGGTGGGCGCGGTGGCGCTGGGCGTGGTCGCCCTCATCAAGGTCAAGGACCTGCCGCGACCGACCGGGCGGGAGTGGCTGTCGATCGTGGTGATCGGCGTGCTGTGGTTCGGGATCTACAACGTCTCCCTCAACGAGGGCGAGCACCACGTCGACGCCGGCACCGCCTCGATGCTGCTCCAGGTGTCACCGATCCTGATCGCGGTGCTGGCGGCGCTGTTCCTGGACGAGCGGTTCACGACCTACCTGGTCATCGGGCTGGGCCTGGCCTTCGCCGGCGTGGCCCTGATCGGCACGGCGAGCAACGACGGCGGCAACCGCGACCTGCTCGGCGTAGCGCTCTGCCTGGTGTCCGCGGCCGCCTACTCGATCAGCGTGATCCTCCAGAAGCCGCTCGTGGCCCGGCTGCCGGCGCTGCACGTGACCTGGTTGGCGTGCACGGTGGGGGCGGTCGCCTGCCTGCCGTTCGCCGGGCGGCTCGTCGACGACGTCCGTGCGGCGCCCACCCCCTCGATCCTCTGGGTGATCTACCTCGGCGTCTTCCCGACGGCCATCGCCTTCACCACCTACGCCTACGCCCTGCGCCACATGACGGCCTCCAGCCTGGGCGTGACCACCTACCTCGTCCCTCCCATCACGATCGTGATGGGACTGGTCTTCCTGTCCGAGACCCCGCCCGCCATGGCCTACGCCGGCGGCGCGCTCGCCCTCATCGGAGTCGCCGTCGCCAGGCGCAAGCCGAAGCCCCCGGCGGCCCTGCCCCAGCCGCAGGAGGCGGCGCCGATCCACGGTTGATGCCATGCTCCTCCGGTGAACGCCGTCGCGACCGTGCTGGTCGCCCTCGTGGCCCTGATCCACGTCTACATCGTCGTGCTCGAGATGTTCCTGTGGACCAAGCCGCGGGGCCGGGCGGCGTTCGGCACGGACGCGGAGTTCGCCGAGGCGTCGAAGACGCTGGCCGCCAACCAGGGCCTCTACAACGGCTTCCTGGTCGCCGGCCTGGTGTGGGGCCTGGTGGCCGACAAGGTCGACGTGCAGGTGTTCTTCCTGCTCTGCGTGATCGTGGCGGGCGGGTACGGCGCGGCGACGGTCAGCCGCCGGATCCTGCTGGTGCAGGCCCTACCGGCTGCCTTGGCCCTGATCGCCGTCCTGCTCGCCGACTGAGCCATCGGTCCCCGCCTCGAGCCAGCCTCGGAACGCCTCGAGGTTCGCGGTCGACTCGCCGCGGAGCCGGCGCCACTCCCACTCCTTGCGGATCGAGGAGGCGAACCCCAGCTCGAGGATGGTGTTGAAGGACTCGTCGGCGTAGGTGAGCACCGACCCCAGCAGCCGGTCGAGCTCGTCGGGCGTGACCGCGGCCAGCGGCAGCCGGGCGTCGAGGTAGATGTCGCCCAGCCGGTCGACGGCGAACGCGACGGCGTACATCCGGAGGTTGCGCTGGAGCAGCCACCGATAGACGGCCTCGTGGTTCTCGTCGGGGGCGCGGCACACGAACGCGTGGCAGCCGAGCGCGTGCGGGCCGACGTCGAGCCGGACCGCCGTCTGCAGCTTGCGCTCGCCGGGCAGCGACAGGCTGAACACGCCCTCGGCGGACTCGGCGAACTCGACCTCCAGCGCGACCAGGTGGTCGCGGATCACCTGGGCCGGGTCGGTCTCGGTCTCGGTCACCCAGCCAGGCTAGAAGGCCGTGTCACAGACTTGGGTCACGCGACGGCCTCGCGCATCATCGAACGCGCCCGGGCGTAGACCTCCAGCGTGCGCTCGGCGGTCAGGTCCCAGGAGAAGCGGGCGGCCTGGCGCACGGCGCCCCGGCTCAGCCGTTCCCGCAGCGCCGGGTCGCCCACGAGCCGCGCCAGCGCCGTCGCCCAGTCGTCGGGTCGGTGACCGTCGACGAGCAGGCCGCTGCGGCCGTCCTCGACCACCGTCGTCAGCCCACCGACCGCGGCGGCCACGACGGGCGTGCCGGACGCCTGGGCCTCGACGGCGACCAGGCCGAAGGACTCGTTGTAGGACGGTACGGCGACCAGGTCGGCCGCGGCGTACCAGCGGGCGAGCTCGGACTGGGCCACCGGGGGCACGAACCGGACCACGCCGTCCAGGCCCAGCGCGGAGGCCAGCAGGGCCAGCGACTCGGGGTGCTCGAGGCCGGAGCCGGAGGGACCGCCGACGACGGGGACCACCAGGTGCGGCCGCAGGCCGGGGTCGCGCTCCAGCAGCGCGGCCACCGCGCGGAGCAGCACGTCGGGGCCCTTGAGCGGCTGGATCCGGCCGGCGAACAGGAGCACCTGCGCGTCGGCCGGCAGGCCCAGGTCGCGCCGTACCTCGCCGCGGTCGCGGGGCCGGAACACCTCGAGGTCGACGCCCGGGTGCACCACGTCGACGCGGGCGGGGTCGGCGTCGTAGAGGTTGATCAGCTGCTTGGCCTCGGTGTCGGTGTTGGCGATCAGCATGTCGGCGGCCTCGACGACCTGCTCCTCCCCGATGATCCGGGCGGAGGGCTCGGGGATGTCGCCCTCGGCGAGCGCGTCGTTCTTGACCTTGGCCATGGTGTGCATCGAGTGCACGAGCGGCACCCCCCACCGGTCCCGCGCGAGCGCCCCGACCTGCCCGGACAGCCAGTAGTGGGAGTGCACCACGGAGTAGTGGCCCAGCGGCTGGGACGCCTCGGCGCGCAGCACCTCGCGGGCGAAGACGCACAGCTGGCCGGGCAGCTCCACCTTGGCGAGGCCCTCGAAGGGGCCCGCGTGGATGTTGCGCACCAGCACGCCCGGCGACGCCTCGAGGACCTGGGGCAGGGCCGAGGCGGTGGCCCGGGTGAAGATGTCGACCTCGATGCCCTGGGCGGCCAGCCGTTTGGACAGCTCCATGACGTAGACGTTCATGCCACCGGCATCGCCGGTGCCGGGCTGGTCGAGCGGGGAGGTGTGCAGGCTGATCATCGCCACGCGCTCCACTCGCCCCACGGCCTCGCCTTTCGTCGACGCACGCCGCCCGGACGCGCCGGACGGACTCCTCCGGAAGGCGCAACCACCGTGGCTCGCCGGTGATTCCCCACGGCTCGCAGGTACGGGCTCAGCGAGCGGCGTGCCGGCGGCCCGCCGAGGGCGGCGACGGCGGGGCCACCGGGCCGGGGCGGGTCAGCGCGACCACGAAGCCCACCGCCACCAGCACGCCCGCGACGGCGTGGACCAGGGCCGCGTCGGACAAGGCCTGGACCGCGAACGCGACCACCATCCAGAACAGCAGCGGCAGCGCGCAGGCCACGAACACACGCAGGGCCAGCAGCCCGCGCTTCACGAGCAGCATGCCGGTATCGAGCAGGGCGAACGTGAGCAGCAGGGCGCCGCCCCAGTAGAGGACGTCGGCGGCCCCACCGGACAGGAAGTAGGCGACGAGCCAGGCGGCGCCCCCGAGGATGCCGGCGACGTGCGCGGTCCTGCGAAGCGTCATGGGTCCTTCCGAGAGTCGGCCCCCGCAGCGTTTCGTCGTACGACCGGCCAGTCTGCCTGCCCCCGTCGAGGAGGTCCAACCCGCCCGGCAGAATCGGCGTCATGGTCAACTCCGAGAGCAACCAACGCGTCGCCGTGGTCACCGGGGCCAGCAGCGGGATCGGCGCAGCCACCGCCCGCAGGCTCGCCGCCGAGGGTTTCCTGGTGCACTGCGCCGCGCGCCGCGCCGACCGGATCGAGACGCTGGCCGAGGAGATCGGCGGCGTCGCCACCGCGTGCGACGTGACCGATCGCGCGTCGGTGGCGGCACTGGCCGAGCGGGTAGGGCCGGTGCTGCACGTGCTCGTCAACAACGCGGGCGGCGCGTTCGGCGGCGACCCCGTGGCCACGGCCGACCCCGAGGACTGGAGCCGGATGTACGACGTCAACGTGCTCGGCACCCTGCACGTCACGCAGGCCCTGCTGCCCGCGCTGCGGGCGAGCGGTGACGGGCTCGTCGTCATGATGGGCTCGACCGCCGGGCGGGTCGTCTACGAGGGCGGCGGCGGCTACACCGCGGCCAAGCACGCGCTCAAGGCCCTGACCGGGACGCTGCGCCTCGAGCTGAGCGGTGAACCCATCCGCGTCACGGAGATCGCGCCGGGGATGGTGCGGACCGACGAGTTCGCGCTCATCCGGTTCGACGGCGACCGCGAGAAGGCCGAGGCGGTGTACGCCGGTGTGGCCGAGCCGCTCACCGCCGAGGACATCGCCGACGTCGTGGGCTGGGTCGCCACCCGCCCCTCCCACGTCGACGTCGACGAGGTCGTGGTCCGGCCGCGTGCCCAGGCCGCCCAGCACAAGGTGCACCGGGTCATCACCTGACCTCACTCCAGCAAGGCGTGGCCGAGCTGCTCGCGGACGTGCTCCCCGAAGCGGCGAAGCGACCAGCGGCGACGCAGCACGAGCAGCTCGTACATCTCCGCCGAGGTCAGCACGTACATCACGTCCGCCGCCTGCCGCACGCTCACTCCCGCCCGCAGCAACCCGCGGTCGGCCAGGGCCCGTGCGTTGGACAGCATCCGCCGGTGCCGCGCCGCTTCGATGGCGGCCAGCTCCTTGCGCATCTCCGGATCCGTGGCGGCGGCATCGCGGACCAGCAGGATCACGGGCGCGACCCGCGGCGCCACCTCGGTCGTCAGTCGCGCCCAGCCGGACACCACGTCGGCGGCGGGTGCCGTGCTGCGCAAGCGGTCGGAGCGCTCCTCGGCGGGCGTGGCTCCGTCCCCCTCCAGCGCCCTCGCGTGCAGCGCGCGGACGAGCCCGGCCTTGCCCCCGTAGGCCTTGTAGACGGTCTCCGGGGACACATCCGCCCGCTCGGCGACCGCGGCCACGGTCGTGGCGGCGTAGCCGTCCCGCAGCATCAGCTCGGCGGCGCCGGCGAGCACCCGCTCACGACGGGCGTCGGCGGCGGCGCGGCGGGCGCGGGCGTCGTACGGCCTCTTGACTGCGGGGCGGTGTGGGCACACACTCATATTGAATACAGTTGTCTGTATTCAAATCAAGGAGGCGCGATGGACACGCCGTTCACCGATCGGCTGCTGGCGGCCACCAACGCCCACGACGTGGACGGGATCGTCGCGTGCTTCAGCGGTGACTACGTCAACGAGACCCCCTGCCACCCGGCGCGCGCGTTCGCCGGCCGCGACCAGGTACGCGCGAACTGGACGACGATCCTCGGGGCCGTCCCGGATCTGCTCGCCGAGGTGCGCGCCGCGGCCACCACCCCGGGCCGGGAGTGGTCCGAGTGGGAGATGCGCGGCACCCGTCGGGACGGCTCGGCGCACCTGATGCGCGGGGTCCTGGTGTTCACGGTGTCGGGCGAGGTGGCGACCGGGTGCCGGTTCTTCCTCGAGCCCGTGGACGACGCGCCGACGACGATCGACGCGGCCGTCGCCCAGCAGGTCGGGAGCGGGCCCGGGTGATCCTCGTCGCCGGAGGTACGGGACGTCTCGGTGCCCGGGTCGTACGCCGGCTGGTCGAGCACGGCGAGTCGGTGCGGGTGCTCAGCCGCGGCATCGTCGCGGCCGACCTCCCGCGCGACGTGGAGGTGGTCCACGGCGACGTACGGCGTCCGCCGGACCTCGCCAGGGCGCTGGACGGCGCGACCCTCGTCGTCTCGGCCGTCCAGGGGCTGGTGGGCCGGGACGTCTCGCCGGCCTCGGTCGACCGCGACGGCAACGTCGCCCTGGTGGCCGCGGCCCGGGGCGTGGGGGCGGAGTTCGTGCTGATGTCGGTCACCCACCCCGCGGCCGACAGCCCCCTCGAGGTGGCCCGCATGAAGTGGGTCGCCGAACGCGCGCTGCTCGACGCGGGCGTGCCGGCGACGATCGTGCGCGCGGCCGCCTTCACCGAGCTGTGGGCCGAGATCGTGGCGCAGACGGCCGGGCGGGGGCGGCGGCCGGTGGTGTTCGGCCGGGCGGACCGACCCCTGTGGTGGGTCAGCGTGGACGACGTCGCCGCGGCGGTGGTTCGCGTGGTGCTGGACCCGGCGTACCGCGGCCGCACCGTCGAGGTGGTCGGCCCCGAGGGCATCACCCTCACCGAGCTGGGGCTCGCCGTGATGGGTGCCCGCGGCTGGCCGGGGCGACCCCGGCGGGTGCCGCGTGCCGCGCTGCGCCTCGGCGCCGCGACGGTGGGCCTGATCAAGCCCCAGGTCGGCCGGATGCTCCGGGCGTCCCTCGCCATGGACCTGCTCCCGGCGGACGAACCGGCGGTGACCCGCCGCGACTTCCCCGGCCTGGAGCCGGCCACGGTCGCGGCCGTGCTCGCTCGTCGGTCCGACGGCTGACCCTCCGGCTCAACGCGGGTGGCAGACTGCGGCCGTGCAGACCATCGGCCTCGTCGGCGGCATGAGCTGGGAGAGCAGCGCGGTCTACTACCGCGACCTCAACCTCGGCGTCCAGCAACGGCTCGGAGGGCTGTCCTCGCCGCGCCTGGTGCTGAGCACGGTCGACTTCGCCGAGCTGACCGACCTCGAAGAGGATGAGCGCTGGGACCAGATCGGCGAGCTGCTCGCAGATGCCGGCCGCGGTGTCGAGCGGGCCGGGGCCGACTTCCTGCTGCTGTGCACCACGACATTCCACAAGGTCGCCGACCAGGTGGAGGACGCGGTCGACATCCCGGTGCTGCACCTCGCCGACGTGGTGGCGGAGGCCTGCCTGGCCCAGGGGGCCACCATGGTGGGCTTCATCGGCACGAAGGTGGCCATGGAGGACACGTTCTTCAGCGAGCGGCTCGGCCGCCACGGGGTCTCGGTGATCATGCCCGCCGAGGAGCACCACGACTGGCTGAACTCCGCCATCTACGACGAGCTGGTCCACGGCCGCGTCGTGGATGCCACCCGGCGCCGGGTGGTCGCGCTGACCGAGGAGCTCTGGGACGCCGGTGCCCGGGCCATCCTGCTCGGCTGCACCGAGATCGAGCTCCTCGTCTCCCAGGCCGACGTCGAGCTCCCCGTCATCCCCTGCACCACCCTGCACGTGAATGCCGCGCTGGATCGCGCCCTCGCGTAGCTGTCGCCTGCGGCCCTTCGTTGCGGCCTGGCGGAAACCTGAACCCCACCCGCCCGCACCCCAGACGCGGCGGAGCGGGAGGGGGCCCGGCGGTCGTGGTGGGTCTGGCAGGCGCCTCGTGAGGGACGAGCGAGGCGCGGGTAGACCGACGGGCCCCCTCCCGCGCAGCCGCCCCCGTGGGCCGGCAACCCCCGCCGGAGGCGGCCCCTGTCGGTCGCAACAACAAGCAGCCCGCAACCAAAAAGGACCGCAACCACCAGCAGCCCGCAACCAGCAAGACCGCAACCCCAGACAGCCCGCAAGCGGCTGAACTCAGGGGCGCGGGACCCCCCGCATCCAGCACCACCACCGCGAGCCGCGAAAGCTCCGGGGTCAGGTGCTGCTCGGGCACCTGCGCGCGACGCCCGCAGAGGTCGAACGCGTAGACGAACATGTCGGGGTGCGGGTCGCCGCCTGCGACCAGGGTGAGGTCGATCCGGTCGACCAGCGACCGTACTTCCGGCACCCGGGCGTCCTGCGACGCCAGATCCACCGCACCCTCCGCGACCCGGCCGGCGAAACCGCCGGTGCGTCGCACGGACACGAGTGTCGGGGTGCCGTCGGCGCCGGTCGGGGTGGACCCGGTCCCGGCGGTGGAGCCGGCGGTCGGCGTGACGCCGACGGTCTCCCACGCCTGGCGTACGGCGTCGGCGTGGTCGCCGGCGGCCGCCACGGTCGCGGCCGCGAAGCCGGCGAAGTCGGTGTCGGGGCCGACATCCTTGCCGGTGAGGGCGTCGTACCAGATCGCGCCAGCACCTTCCCACGCGTGGCCACCGATGGCCGTCGCCGCGAGGTGGAACGCACGGTTGGGGATCCCGGAGTTGAGGTGCACGCCGCCGTTGTCGTCGGTGGTGTCGACGTAGTCGGCCATCGAGGCGCCCTGCGGGTCCTTGCCGAGCCGGGGGTCGTCGTAGGCCGTGCCGGGGTTGGCCATGTCGCGCAGCCCGCGGGCCGAGACGCCGGGCAGGAAGAGGTCCGCGCCCACCAGCCAGTCGGCCTGGTCGACGGTCTGGCCCAGCAGCCACTGCTTGAGGCAGACCCCGAACACGTCGCTCACGGACTCGTTCAGCGCACCCGGCTGGTCCTGGTAGCGCAGGGCGGCGCTGTGCTCGGTGACGGCGTGGGTCAGCTCGTGACCGAGCACGTCGACCGGCTTGGTGAACCGGTCGAAGATCTCGCGGTCCCCGTCACCGAACACCAGCTGGGTGCCGTCCCAGAAGGCGTTGTCGTAGTCGGTGCCGTAGTGCACCGAGAGCGATACGGCGGCCCCCGCGCCGTCGTAGGAGGACCGGCCGAACACCTCGGCGTACATCCGGAGCGCGCCGGTGACGCCGTCGGCCGCCTCGTCGACGGCCGCGTCGCCGGAGGCCGGGTCACCGGCGCCGCGCACCTCGCGCCCCGGAAGGGTCGTGGTGTTGCCGGCGGTGTGCACCGTCCAGTCGGGGACGGTCGCCGGAGCTCCGGACGCGGTCTCCGTGGTGCCGTGCGGTGCCGGGGTGGTGCCCGTACGGCGGTCGCGCAACAGCGCGTCGTGGGTGGCGGTCGCCCGAGCGGCGGTGGCCCCGTGGCCGGGGTCGGTGCGGGCGATCTGCTCGAGGACGTAGGACGGGATGAAGGAGCAGGTCATGGGCTCCTGCCTACCCCCTGCGACCGACAGACACCAGGCCGGGCCGGCCGTCGTCGTCTGGCTGCAGACAGACCGGTCGCCCCGGACGGCCCCATGACCGACCGGAGCGACCGGCGTTCCTTCATCGACGGATGCTGGACATCCCGCCGAGGAGGTCTTCGGTGGCGGCCGTCGGGTGCTCCGGCACGAGCAGGCCGAGGGCCAGCAGGTCGTGCACGGCGGCGGACACCAGCTGCACCGACACGTGGTACCGGCCGCCCAGCTCGCGGTTGGCCGCGGCATGCAGGGACTCGAGCGTGGCCCCTCCGGCAGCCGCCAGCCACACCAGCCGCCGCAGACCGTCGAGGGCCAGGTGGTGCCCGGTGAGCACGGAGGTGATTCCGTCGACCTCGCTGTCGCCGAGCCCCACCGCGACGTAGAGGTCGTCGGGGCCGACGGCCGGGCGGGTGAGCTCGACCATCAGGTCGGCGAGCAGCGAGACCACCAGGTGCACGTCGCCGTAGCGCAGCTGCCAGACCCCCGCGGTCTCGTCGACGAGGTCGGGCAGGGCGGTGCGGCCCCACGACGTGGGCGCGGAGACCACGGCGCCGGCCAGGCGGCGTACGTCGTCGGGGTGGTGCACCCGGACCAGCTCGGGCGGCTCGTCACGGTCCGGGTCGTGCTCGAGGAGGACCAGGGCCGTCAGGTGGAGCGGGGTCTCGGGGCAGGGACGCATGCCGAGCGCGTCCGGACCGGCCGTGGTGGCCGAGCCCGGCTCGCCCTGGCGGAAGGTGAGCGGCTCGGGGAACGCCTCGACGTCGTAGGACTCGTCGATCGCGAGCAGCTCGTCGGTGACGTAGCCGAAGCCCCGACGGCTCAGCTCGGCGGCGGCGGCGGACCGGACGGCGTGCTCGGCCGCGACCAGGCCCAGGACGGCCCCGCCCGGCGTGGCCACGGCCGCGGCGTGCAGCAGCAGCAGTCGGTCCTCGGCGGCCGCGAGGGCCAGGGCGCGGATCTCCTCGGTGAGCCGGAGCCCGGTCCGGCCGCCAGCGGCCGGTCGGACCGCGGCAGGGCGATCACCGTCTCGGTCTGGTTGTCCTGGCGCGGCTCGGCCGCGCGGCAACGGGACCAGAGGGCGTCGACCTGGGCGGCAGCGGGATGCCCGCCCGGCTCGATCCGGACGCGGCGGCCGAAGACGTCGAGCACGACGGCGGGCGGAAGGTGGGCGGCGCGCGTCACTCCGGCCGCCGTGCCGCCGCGGGCAGATGCCCGGGCAGGCGCGGACGAAGACATGTCGTGCCCCCCATCGAGAATCCCCCCGAATTCGACGTTCCGCGTCCCCACGCGGGTGCGAGCACCACCCCCTGGCGTGCGCACTCGCAGGGTAACCAGGGGTGCTGGAGGGGTAAAGCACGATGCGGCGGTGGACCATACCGGCCCGTAGACTGCGCAGGCCCAGTCGATCGCGGGCCAGCCGTCTGCCCGTCCTCTCTGCAAAGGCCCTCTGTCGTCATGTCCGAGACACCCCAGACCACCGCGCGCAAGCTGCGCCACGACCTGCGCAACGTCGCGATCGTCGCCCACGTCGACCACGGCAAGACCACGCTCGTCGACGCCATGCTGCGCCAGGCCGGCGCCTTCACGGCCCACCAGGCCGAGAGCGTCGTGGACCGGGTGATGGACTCCGGCGACCTCGAGCGCGAGAAGGGCATCACGATCCTCGCGAAGAACACGGCGGTGCACTACACGGGACCGTCCGCGCCCCAGGGGATGACGGTCAACATCATCGACACCCCCGGCCACGCGGACTTCGGCGGCGAGGTCGAGCGCGGCCTGTCGATGGTCGACGGCATCGTGCTGCTCGTCGACGCGTCCGAGGGCCCGCTGCCCCAGACCCGCTTCGTGCTGCGCAAGGCGCTGAACGCCGACATGCCGGTCGTCCTGGTCGTCAACAAGGTCGACCGCGGCGACGCGCGGATCGCCGAGGTCGTCGACGAGACCTACGAGCTCTTCCTCGACCTGCTCGACGAGCACCACAGCCAGGACGCCCTGGACTTCCCCGTGGTCTACGCCTCCGCGAAGGCGGGCCGCGCCTCGCTCGAGGTGCCCGAGAACGGCGGGATGCCCGACTCCCCCGACCTCGAGCCCCTGTTCCGCACCATCGTCGAGACCATCCCCGCCCCGACGTACGACGAGGGCGCACCGCTGCAGGCGCACGTCACCAACCTCGACGCCTCGCCGTTCCTCGGCCGGCTGGCCCTGCTCCGCATCCACCAGGGCGAGCTGCGCAAGGGTCAGACCGTCGCGTGGATGAAGCGCGACGGTTCGGTCAAGAACGTGCGCGTCACCGAGCTGCTGGTCACCGAGGGCCTCGAGCGCAAGCCCGGCGAGTCAGCCGGCCCCGGCGACATCGTCGCCGTCGCGGGCTTCCCGGACATCACCATCGGCGAGACGCTGGCCGACGCCGAGAACCCGGTCGCCCTGCCGCTGATCCACGTCGACGAGCCGGCGATCTCGATGACCATCGGCACGAACACCTCCCCGCTGGTCGGTCGGCTCAAGGGCTCCAAGGTGACCGCCCGGATGGTGAAGGACCGGCTCGACGCCGAGCTCGTCGGCAACGTGTCCCTCAACGTGCTGACCACCGAGCGTCCCGACACGTGGGAGGTGCAGGGCCGCGGCGAGCTGGCGCTGGCCATCCTGGTCGAGCAGATGCGCCGCGAGGGTTTCGAGCTCACCGTCGGCAAGCCCCAGGTCGTCACCAAGGAGATCAACGGCAAGCTGCACGAGCCGATGGAGCGGCTGACCATCGACGCCCCGGAGGAGTACCTCGGCACCATCACCGAGCTGCTCGCCGCCCGCAAGGGCCGGATGGAGCAGATGACCAACCACGGCACCGGTTGGGTCCGGATGGAGTTCCTGGTGCCGGCCCGCGGCCTGATCGGCTTCCGCACCGACTTCCTCACCGACACCCGGGGCACGGGCATCGCCCACCACATCAGCGAGGGCTACGAGCCGTGGGCCGGCGAGATCCGCTCGCGCAACTCCGGCTCTCTGGTGGCCGACCGCACGGGCGCCGCGACGGCGTACGCGATGACGAACCTCCAGGAGCGCGGCATCCTCTTCGTGGAGCCGACCACCGAGGTCTACGAGGGCATGATCGTCGGCGAGAACTCCCGCGCCGACGACATGGACGTCAACATCACCAAGGAGAAGCAGCAGACCAACATCCGCTCCGCCACCTCCGACAACTTCGAGAAGCTCATCCCCCCGCGCAAGCTCAGCCTCGAGCAGTGCCTGGAGTTCTGCCGCGAGGACGAGTGCGTCGAGGTCACCCCGCAGTCGGTGCGCATCCGCAAGGTCGTCCTCGACGCCCACGAACGCGCCAAGTCGGCCTCGCGGGCCCGCAAGGGAACGCGCTGACCGCTGCGCGTTCAGGAGAGAATGGCGGCCCCGGACACCTCCGGGGCCGCCTTTTTCGACAGATTTGTGAGAGCGCTTCCACATATATCGATCCAATTGCCCCGCGTGTATTGACACGGCCACGTGAGCGCCGTCATAGTCCAGGGCAACCGAGAGTGGAAGCGCTCTCACGCTCACCAGGAGGAAACCGGTGAACCGCAGCACCCCACGAATGATCCCCCGCATCGCCCTGACCGCGACCGCGGCGGTCCTCCTCTCCCTCGGTCTCGCCGCGTGCGGCGGCGACGACAGCGGGGACGCCCAGAGCGGTGACAGCCCGGTCAAGATCACCATCGCTACGTTCAACGAGTTCGGCTACGAGGACCTGATCTCCGAGTGGAACGCCAACAACCCGGACATCCAGGTGACCCAGAAGAAGGTCGGCACCTGGGACGACGCCAAGGAGAACCTCTACACCAAGCTCGCCGCCGGCTCCGGCCTCTCGGACATCGAGGCCATCGAGGGCGACTCGATGCCCGCGATCCTGGACCAGTCCGACGCCTTCGTCGACCTGACCGACCCCGCCCTCGACGGCCGGTGGCTGGACTTCAAGGCGAAGGCCGCGACCGATGCCGACGGCCAGATGATCGGCTACGGCACCGATGCCGGGCCCGAGGGCATCTGCTACCGCTCCGACCTGTTCGCCAAGGCCGGGCTGCCGACCGACCGTGACGAGGTCGCCGGGCTGATGGGCACCTGGGACGACTACTTCGCCACCGGCGAGGAGTTCATCAAGAAGGTCCCCGGGACCGCGTGGTACGACTCCACGGGTGGCACCGCCCAGGCGATGCTCAACCAGGTCGCCAACCCCTTCGAGCAGGACGACAACACGATCGACGTGGAGAACCCCGAGCTCGAGGCCATCTACGCACAGCTGTCCAAGAACGTCGCCGACGGCCTGTCCACCAAGCTCCCGCAGTGGAGCGACGACTGGACCGCGGCCTTCCAGAAGGACGGCTTCGCCACCATGGCGTGCCCCGGCTGGATGCTCGGCGTGGTCAGCGGCAACGCCGACGGCGTCAAGGGCTGGGACTTCGCCAACGTCTTCCCTGGCGGCGGCGGTAACTGGGGCGGTTCGTTCCTGACCGTCCCCAAGCAGTCGGAGCACCCGGACGAGGCCAAGAAGTTCGCGGCCTGGATCACGGCGCCCGAGCAGCAGACCAAGGCCTTCGAGGCGATCGGCGCCTTCCCGAGCACCGTCGACGCACTGCAGTCGCCGGAGATCCAGGACGCCACCAACGAGTTCTTCAACAACGCACCCGTCGGTCAGATCCTCTCGGACCGGGCTGCCGCGATCACCGTGCAGCCGTACAAGGGCCCGAAGTACTCCGACATCCTCCAGGCCTTCCAGGCCGCGCTGCTCCGGGTCGACGACGGGAGCAACTCCCCCGACGAGTCCTGGAACACGTTCCTCTCGGACGTCGACCAGCTCAGCTGACCCGTACGTCCGCGAACATCTAGGAATCGGACTGCACCGTGCCTCACGATGTCGAGGTGAAGACCGGGGACGCCGCCCAGGCGGCGTCCCCGGCTCCATCAGACCCCCCTCCCAGTGACGCCGTACGACGGCCGGCGTCACCGAGCTCCCCCTGGCGGCAGCGGCTGACCCGCTGGGACGTGCGCTTCTCGCCCTACGTGTACATCTCCCCCTTCTTCATCCTGTTCCTGATCGTCGGCATGTTCCCGCTCATCTACACGGCGGTGGTGTCGGTCTACGACTGGGACCTGATCGGCGGGAAGGGCGAGTTCGTCGGCCTGCAGAACTACCGCGACGTGCTGGGCAACCCGTACTTCTGGAAGTCGGCCGTCAACACCCTGAGCATCTTCGTACTCTCGTCAGGACCTCAGATCGTGATCGCCCTCGGCCTGGCCGGCCTGCTGGACACCACTCTGCGCGGCGCGACGCTGTGGCGGATGGGCGTGCTGCTGCCGTTCGTGGTCGCACCGGTCGCCGTGGGGATCATCTTCGGCAGCCTGTTCGGTGACCGCTACGGCCTCATCAACGAGGCCCTCGGCTGGCTGGGGATGCCCGGCGTTTCCTGGCACACCGACCGGCTGGCCAGCCACATCGCCATCGCCACGATGGTCAACTGGCGCTGGACCGGCTACAACGCACTGATCCTGCTCGCGGCGATGCAGGCGGTCCCGCGCGACCTGTACGACGCCGCCGCGATGGACGGGGCGAACCGGTTCCGGCAGTTCACCTCGATCACCGTGCCGGGCATCAAGCCCGCCGTGATCTTCGTGGTGATCACCTCGACGATCGGCGGCCTGCAGATCTTCGCCGAGCCCCGGATGTTCGACACCACCTTGGCGCAGAACGGCGGCAGCGACCGCCAGTTCAGCACCATGACGATGCTCGTCTACGACTTCGGCTGGCACCTGCGCAACCTCGGCCGCGCGTCCGCGACGGCCTGGCTGCTCTTCCTGCTGATCATCGTGATCGCGCTGGTCAACTACTTCCTGTCGAGGCGGTTCGGCACGGTGAAGCACGCGCGGCACCACGGACGGAAGCAGCCATGACTCGGCGGCCGGGTTTCCTCGTCTACGGCCTGCTGACCGCGTTCCTGATCGGGTCGGCGCTCCCCTTGTACTGGTCGTTCCTGATCGGCTCCCACACGAAGGAGGTGATCACCCGCGACACCCCACCGTTGTTGCCCGGCGGCCACTTCCTGGCCAACGCCCAGCGGGTCTTCGACTCCGTGCCGTTCTGGAAGGCCTTCGGCAACAGCTTGATGGTGTCGACGGTGGCGGCGACGTCGGTGGTCTTCTTCTGCACGCTGGCCGGCTACGCGTTCGCCAAGCTGCGGTTTCGCGGAAACACAGCACTGCTCGTGTTCGTGGTCGTCACCCTGGCCGTGCCGACCCAGCTGGGAGTCGTGCCGTTGTTCATCGTGATGGCCAAGCTCGGCTGGACCGGCAGCGTGTGGGCCGCGATCGTGCCGTGGGTCGTCACGGCGTTCGGCGTCTTCTTCATGCGGCAGTACCTCGTCGAGGCCGTGCCGGACGAGCTGATCGAGGCCGCGCGGGTGGACGGGTGCAGCCAGTTCCGCATCTTCTTGACCGTCGCCGTACCGGCCGCCCGGCCCGCCATGGCGATCCTGTGGCTGTTCACCTTCATGCAGGTGTGGACCGACTTCTTCTGGCCGCTCATCGTGGTGCCGGCCGAGAACCCCACCGTCCAGATCGCGCTCAACCAGCTGCAGAGCGGCTACTTCAAGGACTACGCCCTCGTCCTCGCCGGCACCTCGCTGGCGACCATCCCGCTGCTCGTCCTGTTCGTCGCCACCGGCCGGCAGTTCGTGTCCGGCATCATGCAAGGAGCCGTCAAGGGATGAACACCACCCCCACGACGTCCACCCGGACCGCCGAGTCCGAGGCGGTCGCCTTCCCCCCTGGGTTCCTCTGGGGCGCCGCGACGGCGTCCTACCAGATCGAGGGTGCCGTCTCCGAGGACGGCCGCTCCCCCTCCATCTGGGACACCTTCTCCCACACCCCCGGCGCGGTCGCCAACGGTGACGTCGGCGACGTCGCCTGCGACCACTACCACCGGATGCCCGACGACGTCGCGTTGATGGCCGACCTCGGCCTGACGTCGTACCGCTTCTCCGTCGCCTGGCCCCGCATCCGGCCAGGCGGCGGAGAGGTCAACCCCGCGGGGCTGGCCTTCTACGACAGGCTCGTCGACGAGCTGCTGGGCCACGGGATCGACCCGTGGCTGACGCTCTACCACTGGGACCTGCCCCAGGCGCTCGAGGACGCCGGCGGGTGGACCAACCGCGACACGGCCTACCGGTTCGTGGACCACGCCACCGCGGTGTACGACGTGCTCGGCGACCGCGTCCCGGTCTGGACGACGCTCAACGAGCCGTGGTGCTCGGCGTTCCTCGGCTACACCGCCGGCGTGCATGCGCCGGGGCGTGAGGAGGGCGCGGCCGGGCTGGTCGCCGCCCACCACCTCCTGCTCGGGCACGGCCTGGTCCTCGACGCCCTCGGCGGGCGGCGTGCCAGCGACCGCGTGCGGTGGGGGATCAGCCTGAACTGCACGGTGGCCGACCCGGTCTCCGACGAGCCCGTGCACGTCGAGGCGGCGCGCCGGATCGACGGCCTGCACAACCGGTTCTTCCTCGACGCGGTGCTGCGCGGGCAGTACCCCGAGGACGTGTTGCGCGACACCGAGCACCTCGGCTGGGGCGAACATGGTTGGCAGCACGTCGTCCGCGACGGCGACCTCGACCTGATCGGCGCGCCGATCGACGTGCTGGGCGTGAACTACTACCACGGCGACGCGGTCTCGGGGATCACGCTCCCGGCGGTGACGGACCACCACGGCTCGCCGCAGCGGCGCGGGTCCTCGCCGTTCCCGACCGCCGAGTACGTCTCCGTGGTGCCGCGCGACCTGCCGCGCACCGGGATGGGCTGGGAGGTGCAGCCCGACGGGCTGCGCCGGCTGCTCGTGCGCATCCACGAGGACTACCTCGTCGACCTGGCCGCTCCCCCGCCGATGTACGTGACCGAGACCGGGGCGGCGTACGACGACCGGGTCGTCGACGGCCGGGTCGAGGACCCCGAGCGGGTGGCGTTCCTCGACTCCTACCTGCGGGCGATCCACGACGCTCTCGACGAGGGCGTCGCGGTGGGCGGCATGTTCGCGTGGTCGCTGCTCGACAACTTCGAGTGGGCCTACGGCTACGACCAGCGTTTCGGCATCGTGCACGTCGACTACGAGACGCAGCGCCGTACTCCGAAGAGCAGTGCGCACTGGTATGCCCAGGTGGCCCGCACGGGTGGCATCCCGCCGGACTCGGCCGACGACACCTCGATAACGTGACGGCGATGAACAGCCAACCGACGCTCGACGAGGTAGCCCGGGTCGCCGGCGTCTCCCGTGCGACGGCTTCGCGCGCGATCAACGGTGGCTCCCGGGTGAGCAGCACCGCCCAGCGCGCGGTCGACGAGGCCGTCCGGTCGCTCGGCTACGTGCCCAACCCGGCCGCGCGCTCCCTGGTGACGCGCCGCACCGACTCGGTGGCGGTGATCGTCCCGGAACCGGACGAGCGGGTCTTCAGCGACCCGTTCTTCGCCGGCACGCTGCGCGGGGTGAACCGGGTGCTCGCCGGTCGCGACCTCCAGCTCGTGCTGCTGCTCGCGACGCCTGGCGCCGAGGGTGCGCGCACGATGCGCTACCTCTCGCACCGCCACGTCGACGGCGCCGTCGTCGTCTCCCACCACCGCAACGACGGCCTGGCCGCCCACCTGGCGGCGATCGGGTTGCCGAGCGTGTTCGTCGGCCGGCCGTGGAACGACGCCGAGCGGGTCACCTACGTCGACGTCGACAACGTCGCGGGCGGTCGCGACGCCACCCGGCTCCTGGTCGAGCGCGGCTGCCGGCGGATCGGGACCATCGCCGGCCCCTCGGACATGTCGGCCGCCGTGGACCGGCTCCAGGGCTGGCACGAGGCGATGGGCGGCGCCGGACTGCCGGCCGACGCCGTGTCGATCGGCGACTTCACCGAGGCCGGTGGGGAGCGGGCCGCGCGCGACCTGCTGCTGCGGCACCCGGACCTCGACGGCCTCGCCGTGGCCTCGGACCTGATGGCCGCCGGTGCGCTGCGCGTCCTCGCCGAGGCCGGTCGCCAGGTGCCCACCGACGTCGCGGTCGTGGGGTACGACGACCTGGGCGTCGCGGAGCGCACCACCCCGCCGCTGACCACCGTGCGCCAGTCGATCGACGAGATGGCCGAGCGGGCCACCCGGCTGCTCCTCGAACAGCTCGACGGCACCGCCCCCTCCGGCGCGATGCGGGTGATCATCCCGCCGATCGTGGTGCGCCGGGAGTCGGCCTGACCCCCCAGGGGGTGAACCACCTCACCCCATGGCCTAGGGTCGGCGGGTCTTCGACTCGGGCCTAGCGGGAGGACGTGCATGCGTGCGTTGAAGGGGCTTCGTCAGGGTCTGGACGAATCCCATCAACCAAGGAGTTCGCATGTCGACGTTTTCCCAGGCCCATCGGCGATTCTTCGCCGTCGTCGCCGCCGCCACGGTGCTCGCCCTGGCCGCCAGTGGCGGGGCCGTAGCCGGGTCCCTGATCACGAGCAAGGACATCCAGGACAAGACGATCACGAGCGCGGACCTTCACAAGAACGCCGTGAAGACCCAGAAGGTCAAGGACGGCACGCTGCGTCTGGCCGACCTGGACAAGAAGGCCAACGACGCCATCAAGAAGGGCGGCCCCGCCGGCCCGAAGGGTCCCGCCGGCCCGCAGGGACCGAAGGGTGACCCCGGGTCCGCGACGTACGTCGGCCCCAACTGGGGCATCCTCGACCGCAACACCGAGGGCGCCGGCGACGGCTTCCTGCGCGCCGGCCCGACGTCGGCGGCGTTCGGTGCCGCGCTCTCCAAGCCTCCGCGTGGCATCGGCAGCCTGGGGCTGCGCACCGGGTCCGCCTCCGACAAGATCGCCTTCGGCGACGAGGTCGACTACGCCGGCACCGCTCTGACCGCGATGAACACGGTCTCCTACTGGGTCTACACCACGGGCGAGAACATCGGTCGCTACAACGAGAACCTGCCCGGCGTGACGTTCGAGATCGTGCCGGGCACGGCGGCGGGCGGCAGCACGAACCGCACGTACTCCTCGCTCGTCTACGTGCCCGTGCAGGCCGCTCCGGGTTGGAGCCAGCAGGACGCCTCGACGGCGGCCCGATGGTTCCTCACGGGCAGTGCCGGCACTGACATCAGCTGCAACCAGGTCACCTACTGCACCCTGGCGCAGGTGAAGGCCGGCTTCCCGAACGCGACGGTCCAGACGGTCGCCCTGACCAAGGGCAAGGACTACGCGTTCAGCGGGGCCGTGGACGCGCTGCGCCTCAACGGTGACGTCTACGACTTCGAGCCGCTCGGGGTCACGAAGACCACTCCCTGATCGTCGCCCTTCTCGACGCAACACGGACGGAGCCTGCGGCTCCGTCCGTGTTGCGTTCCGGGCTGCCGAGTGCGGGTGGTGTTGTCACTACCCTCTCCCCTATGGAGGTGGGCTTGCTGGGACCGGTGACGGTCCAGGCCCCCCAAGGGTCGACGCCTCCGGGAAGACGAGCGCGAGCGCTCGTCGCCGTGCTCGCACTCGCCGACCAGGAACCGCTGAGCGACGCGGTCCTCGTCGAACGGGTCTGGCCCACGGCGCCACCCGATCCGGTCGCGGCCCTGGCGGGCCTGCACGCGCAGCTGGGCGGCGTGCTCGACGACTCCGGGCCGGCAACGGACGCGGCGCAGTTCGCGGTCCTGACCCGGCGCGCCGAGGGGGAGGCGGCCGACGGTGACCTCGCCGCGGCCGAGGCCACCTTGGTCGAGGCCCTGGCCCTGTGGCGCGGGGCCGCCCTCGAGGACGTCCGGGACACGCCGTACCTCGCCGCCGAGGCGCACCGGCTGGAGGAGGCCCGCCTCACCGCCGTCGAGGACCGCCTGGACCTGGCGACCCGCCAGGGCCGGCACGGCGAGATCCTCGACGAGGTACGGGCGCTCGCGGACACCTATCCGACCCGCGAGCGGCTGTGGGGCCTGCTGATGACCGCGCTCTACCGCAGCGGACGCCGCGACGAGGCGATCACGGTGTACGCCGAGGCGCGCGACACCCTCGCCGACGAGCTCGGCATCGAGCCGGGCGAGGCACTGCAGCAGCTCGAGGCCGGCATGCTGCGCAACGACCCGGCGCTCGGGGACGGCCCGGGCGAGGCCGGGAGCCCGCAGCCGCGACGCCGGGCACGGATCCCGGTGCTGGCGTCCTCGACGTTCGGCCGCGAGGACCTGTGCGCCGAGGTGGCCGAACTGGTCGTCCGTGACGACGTGCGGCTGGTGACGCTGACCGGCATCGGCGGCAGCGGGAAGTCGCGCGTCGCGACGTTGGTGGCCGGCGACGTGCAGGGCCGGTTCTCCGACGTGGTGTTCCTCCAGGTGACCGAGGGGATCGGTGGCGACCAGCTGCTGGTCGAGCTGGCACTGGCCCTCGACTGCCCGGTGACGAGCGATGCGGCCGAGGCGCTGTCCAGGCTCGACGCGAGCCGTGCCACGCTCGTCGTCCTCGACAACCTCGAGGCCCTCGCAGGTGGCCCCGACGTGGTGCGCCGGCTGCTCGACGCCTCCGCGGCGCTGACCCTGCTGGTCACCAGCAGGTTGCCGCTGCACGCGAGCGGGGAGCGTGAGCTGCCCGTACCCCCGCTCGAGGTGCCCGGGATCGCGGCAGACCTGGCGAGCATCCAGGCCGCCCCGTCGGTGCTGCTCTTCGTCGACCGCGCGACGTCGGCCGAGCCGTCGTTCCGCTCCGCCGGCCAGGAACGGGACGTCGCCGAGGTCTGCGCGCTGCTCGACGGGCTGCCCCTGGCCCTCGAGCTCGCAGCGGCGCGCGTCAAGCTCGGCAGCCTGGACCGCATCATCGACGGGCTGCGCAGCAACCTCGACCTGCTGGCCACAGGCTCGGAGGCGGTGCCGGAGCGGCAGCGCGCGATGGCGACGGCGATCCGCTGGAGCTACGACCGGCTCACGCCGGACGCACGGCTGGTGTGCGACCGGCTCGCCCTCTTCGAGCGCGGCTTCACGATCGAGGCGGTCGAGGCCGTCTGCGCCGACCTGGACGAGGTCATCGAGGCGATCGCCTCCATCGTCGACGCCCGGCTGGTGCGGTCGTCACCGAGCCGGGCGGACGTGCGTTTCGTCGTGCTCGGCACCGTGCGCGCGTTCGCCCGGGAACGGCTGCTGGCCCACCCGGACCTGGTGCAGAGCAGGGAGCGGTTGGCGGCGTACCTCGCGGGCCGCGTCGAGGAGGCCCGGACCCGGTTGTACGGCGCCGACGGCAACCTGACCCAGGCCCGCTTCGACGACGACGCGGCGGACATCGCGGCCACCGTCGACTGGGCCCTGGACGCCGGGCGCCGGGCGATCGCCGTGCAGCTGGTGCTGGCGAGCCTGGACTGCTGGGTCGCCGCGGGCCGGCACAACGAGGCCCTGGGCCTCACCCTCCGGGTGCTCGACCACGTGCCCGGGCAGGGCCCGGACGCCGCCCGGCTGCTCGCTGCGGCCGCGATGCTCTCCCACCAGCTGAGCGACCACGCGCAGGCTGCGTCGTACGGTCGTGAGGCCCTGGACCTGGCCGACCGCCACGGCGACCGGGTCGCGGCCGTCACCGCGAAGACCTTCATGGCCGCGACGTTGGTCTTCACCGGCGACCTCGAGCAGGGCGAGCCGCTCGCCCACGAGGCCGCGGAGGAGGCGACGGCGCTGGACCTCTACCCCGTGACCGCGCAGGCCCTCCAGGCCCTCGCCATGGCCCGGCTCTTCCGTGGGGACTACGCCGGCGAGCGGGCCGCCCACGAGGCCACACTCACCATCGTTCGTGCGAAGGGCGACCTGGCGCGGACCGCCGACACGCTCAACAGCCTGGCCGAGATCGCCCTCGACGACGGCGACGACGAGACGGCCGCGGCATTCGCCGGCGAGGCCATCGACGTCGCCGCGCAGGAGATGCCGAGCATCAGCCGCGACGCGACGATCACCCTGGCCAGGGCGGCCCTCGTCCGGGGCGACCTGGCCGACGCGGGCGCGCGGCTCGGCCGGGCCCTGGAGCTCAGCGACCGGCTCGGCCAGACCTTCGCGGTGGCCCAGTGCCTCCGGGTGGGCGGCTGCCTCGCCGCCGCGCGGGGCCGGGCCGAGCCCGCAGTCCGGTTCTTCGCCGCCGCGCAGGCGCTCTCACCGTCACCCGGTGGCGGCGACGTGCCCCCGGAGCAGGACCTCGCAGCGGGCCTGGCGGAGGCCCGGGCCGCGCTCGGCGAGCCGGCGGCGCGGCGGGCCTGGACCCTCGGCGGCGGACTGCCGCTCGCCAGCGTCCGCGCCCAGCTCGCCGAGCTCCTCACGGACGTGAGCACGGTGGAGGTCAGCTCGCCCGGCTGAGCGCCTGGGTCGCCGCCTCCAGGTCCTTGGTCCACTCCGCGCCGAACAGGTCCCGGCCCGCCGGGTCGGCAGCCCACTCCAGCGACTCCGGCGTGACCGGGAGCGGGGCGAAGGAGTCCAGCACCTCCGGCCGGTGCGGGTCAGCGCCGCTCTTGAGCTCCAGGAAGTAGGCCAGCAGCCGGGCTCGCGCGCGCAGGCTGACCACCAGCGGCTCGGACACCCGACGGTCGTCGCCCAGGTGCGCCTCGAGCTCGACGAGGTCCTTGCGCAGCTCGGCGATCGCGACCAGCACCCGGGTGCCGTTGCGAGAGGTCGCGATGATCGGGGTCCAGTCCCGCAGCGCGACCAGCAGCCGGCGGATGCACTGGTCGATCAGGTCGTGGCGCCACTGCACGTCCGTCGTCTCCGGCAACGTCGGTGGCCAGGTGCGCGGGTCGCCCTCGCGATCGTCCCGGATGCGCCACAGCCGGTCGCGGCCCTGGCGCAGCCACTGCAGCGGCCTGCTCCCCGCCCAGTCCTCGGCGAACCCGTGGGCGTCGGGAGGCTCGGGGGACGACAGCAGCGCCAGCCCGACCTCGACGTCGACGAGGTGGTCGACGATGCCGCCGAGCCCCGCGGCCGTCACGCTCTCGTCCAGGCGCTCCTGGGCGCGCAGCTGGCCGGCCTCGTAGGACAGCAGGCCGACCCCGAGCAGCAGGATGCTGTGCAGGGTCCCGCTGACCACCCCGTGCTGGCCCCAGAACCTGTTGATCGCCGGGGTCGGCCAGTCGGTCAGCGGCCAGTCGGTGAGGATCTGGATCATCAGCAGGAACGCGCAGATCGCCGCGAGGATGGTGGCCGTCCGGGCCGTCAGCTGCTGCTTGCGGGCCTTCTCCCCCAGCCGCCAGGCCGCGACGAAGACGCCGACCTCGATCAGCACGATCACGAGGACCCTCATGACCCCGCCTCCAGGGCATCGGCGAGGGCGGCGGTCTCGGCCGCCAGGGCCTCCAGGGCCGCGGGGTCGGTCACCTCGCGGCGGGCGAGGTACTCCGGGCCGAGAGCGAGCCGGAGCGCCAGGTCGGCGACGTACGACGCCGTGGCCCACGGCCGCGCGGCGCGCACCGTCCGCGCGAGGTCGGGGCCGCGCGGCGCCCAGTCGCCGAGCAGGGCCACCGCCTCGTCCTCCGTCGTCGCCCCGAGCCCGGTGAGCACGCCGCGCAGCGCGGCCGCCCAGGGGACCGGTTCGGTGCCGTCCTCGTCGCCGACGAACCGCTCGGCCCAGGCGCGCACGCCGGCCACGTCGAAGCCGCCGGCGTGCGCGTCGTCGAGCATCCCGGCCGAGTCGCCGTGGGCGAGCCGGACGGACATGAACTCCTGGTCGGCGAGCTCCAGCAGACCCGCGAGCGCGATGAGCCGGCGGCGGACGTTGTCGGTGGGCACCCGTTCGGCCTTGTACATCACGTCGTGCTGGAGGGAGGCCCATGCGTGCTGCAGGATCGAGCGCACCTGCACCTCGATCGGCAGGTCCGGCACGCCTCCTTCGACCAGGCCCAGCGCCTCGCGGTCCTCCTCACGGAAGCGGACGAGGACGTGCAGGCTCTGGTAGCCGGGTACGTCGAGCAGGGAGTCGCCGCGCTGGTCGGACATCTCCTCCACGAGGTAGAGCCGCTGCACCAGCCGGGCGACCGGGGCCACGTCGGCGCTGAGCGGCACCAGCACCCGCGCCCCGACGAAGTCGGTCAGCTGGGTGGTGGGGTCGGCGTACTTGAAGCCTCCCCGGCCGTCGGTCTTCGTGGCCTTGTCGAGGAAGCTCTCCAGCGCCTTGGTCCGCGTCTCGAGCCGGGCGTCGTCGAGGCGCGCCGTCGCCAGCGCGCCGCCGAGGTGCTCGCGGAACGCCCGCTCCAGGCCGCGGAAGCCGTCGGCGTGCTGCTCGAACCAGTCGGTGAGCTCGGCCCGGCGCGTCGCGCGGTGCTCGACGGTCATCGCCTCACCCCGCCCCGAGGTCGTCGGTGGTGGCGGCGGCCCGGAGTCGGTCGAGGTCCGTGAACCGCTGGAACATCGTCCAGGCCGCCTCGCCCTCGTGGGGCACGGACTCGAGCGAGACGGTCTCCGGGTCGTCCGACGGCGACAGCAGCACGACGCACACCCGCGGTGCGGTGGCGCCGTCGTACAGGGCTGCGGCGAGCGCCTCGCCCACCCGCCGCTCGACCGGGTCGCCGCTCAGCGCGCGGGTCGCCGCGTCCTCGGCGGTGAGCGGGACCGACGCCACGACGTGGCGGATCCGGGGAGCCAGGCCGTGCACCTGGCGACCGGAGTAGAAGCCGAGCCGGGTCGCGTCGCCGAAGCGACGGTTCTCCTGGCCGACCCACGCGCCGGTCGCCAGGTAGAACGGCCAGGCACCGGCTCCGGCGACCACGCACACGCGCTCGGACAACGCCCCACCTCCGGCGAACACCGTAGTGCGCAGCAAGCCCGGCGCTCTATGGTGCGAAGGGCCACGTCGTCCCCGCGTGGGAGAGGGGTCCCGATGATTCGTCAACGTCTCGCAGTCCTGGTCGCCGCGGTGGTCGTCGTGCTCGCCACGTGTGCGGCGCTGCCGACCACCGGCGCGGGCGCGGCCACGCCCGGGTGCCGCTGGAGCCAACGAGGGTTCGACGAGAACCTCTGGCTGGGCGGCGCCGGCACCTGGTCGGACCCCACGCACTGGTCGAAGGGCGTGGTCCCGGGCCTGGTCACGCACGACTACGCCTGCATCCCCGCGGGTTCCGACGTGGTCGTCGACCTGGCCACGCCGCGCGTCGACCTCCTGATCCTCGAGCTCGGCTTGGACGCGACGCTGACCCTGCAGCCCGGCACCGCGATGTTCGTGTGGGGCGAGCAGTCGACGATCCGCTCGATCACCAAGCGGGGCTCGCGCATCGAGCTCGACGGGGCGACCCTCGGCGGTCCGGGCCGGCTGCACGTGATCGGCACCCTGGCCGTGCACGCCTCGGCGTCCGGCCGACGGCCGGTGCTGGCCACCCACCTGGGCAAGACGAGGTACGACGGTCCCCCCGGCATCCTGGAGATCGGCGACGAGGGCGTCCTCGACATCAGTGGCACGCGAGACGTGCACCTCACCACGCGGTACCTCGTCGACGTCCACGGCAAGGCGCGGCTGCGCGGCCAGACGAGCATCCTCGCCGACTTCGGCACCACCTTCATGCTCCAGAAGCACTACTTCGGACCGGGCGTCGGCAAGCTGGTCATCCTCAACGACGGCGACTTCGCCGTCGGCGCCAGCCGGGGCGGCAAGCTGCCGCCCACGTTCGTGAACCGTGGCCGCATCGCCAAGAAGGGCCCGGGTCTGACGAACATCCAGGGCCGGTACTTCGGCACGCGGGGCAAGATCACCGGGGACGGCGGCGGCCACCCCTTCGCCCTGCTGATCCCGCCGTCCATCGTGCAGAACACCGCGAGCTCGGGGAGCCACACCTCGGCCCGGAATCCGCAGGTGGCCTCGTTGCGCATCCCCGTCACCGACCCGGACGGCGCCACCGCGACGATCGAGCCGTTGGACGGCGAGGCCGTCGGCGGCGCCGTCGGCGTCCCGATGAAGGTGCACGCCACCGGCATGGTGGCGAACGTCGCCGACCCGGCCGTCGTCGAGCTGCGCTACGACACCACGCTGTTCGACGGGAACGGGCCCGCGGCCGACCCGGCGACGCTGACCGTGGGTCACGCCAACGGTGCGGGCGCCTACGAGGACATCCCGTCGTGCGAGGGCCGGGGCCTGCCGCTCGGTGCGTTCGCCTGCGTCGACCGGTTGGCCAGCCGCATGGACGGCAACACGCTCGTGATGGTCGTGCTGACCACCGACACCAGCCGCTGGATCGTGCACTGAGACCGGGCGGTCCCGCCTGCTGCACGCGGGGCTCGCCTCGCTCTAGGGTGAACCGATCTCGCCGCCCGTTGAGGGAGCCCCCCGGATGACCCGCAACCGCCCACACGCCCTGCTCCTCGCCGCGCTGGCAGCCATGGCCGCGATGGTGGCGCCGCCGGCCACGGCGGCCCCCGGCTCCGCCGCGACCGGGTGCCAGCAGGCCCCCCAGGGACTCGTCGAGAACAGCTGGCTCGGCGGCTCGGGCAGCTGGTCCGACGCCACGAACTGGTCGCAGCAGGTCGTCCCCGGGCTGGCGACGCGGGACTACGCGTGCCTGCCGACGGGCTCCGACGTCGTCGTGGACGCCTCGATCGCCCGGGTCGACCTCGACCTCCTGGATGTCGGTACCGGCGCTCGGCTCACCCTGCAGCCGGGCACCGCGCTCTACGTCTGGGGCGACCAGCAGGAGCTCCGCTCGGTCGTCCGGAGCGACGCCGTCCTCGAGGTCGACGGAGCCACGCTCGGCGGCGGCGGCCGGCTGCAGGTGATCGGCACCGTGGACGTGCACCGGTCCACCGACGGCTCACCGGCGGCCCTCAGCTCCCGACCGGTGTCGTCACCGAACAAGGGCCGCAAGGGTCTCCTGGAGATCGCCGACCAGGGCCTGCTCGACGTACGCGGCGTCGGCGACGTACGCCTCGCCCGCAAGTACGTCGTGGACGTGCGCGGACTGGCCCGGTTGCGCGACAACGCGGGTCTGGTGGCCGACCACGGCACCTCGATGCTGCTGCAGGAGCACTCCTACGGCTCGGGCGTCGGCCGACTGCTGATCCTCGACAACCGCGGGTTCGCGGAGGGGCGTCGCTCCGGCATCAACCGGCTGGCGACCTTGGTCAACAACGGCCGGATCGTCAAGCGGGACAGCCAGGGCACCAGCCGGATCGACGGCACCTACCTCGGCGACGGCCCGGTCGTGGAGAAGTCGGGCGACGTCATCTACCCGCCGCCGGTCGCCTCGGGCGACGCGGCGGCGGCTGCGACGACCCGGTGACCTGCGGCGCGCGACCCGACGGCGCAGGTACCCGCAGACGGCCAGCGTGGAGCTCCCGATCACCGACCTCAACGGTGCGACGGTCACCATCGACCCGCTGCCGGGCGAGTCCGTCCCCGGCGCTCTGGGTGTGCCGATCAAGGTGCACGCCACCGGGCTCCAGGCGACCTTCGCGGACCCCGCGGTCATCGAGCTGCGCTACGACGCGACGCTGTTCACCACGTCCGCACCGCCTCCGGATCCTGCCCAGCTCGTGGTGGGCCACGCCGACGGGCCCGACGCGTCCTACGGCGACGTCCCGGACTGCGCCGGACGGGACATCCCGCTCGGCGCGTTCGCCTGCCTCGACGTCGCCGCGAGCCACCTGGAGGGCAAGGACCTCGTCGTGGTGGTGCGCACCGTCGACACCAGCCGCTGGATCGTGCACTGACGCGGCGCCTAGCGGGTGAGCCAGCGCCCCAGCAGGGTGCCGTCCTCCTCCACGAGCGTGTGCAGGCGCAGGGGGACGTCGATCGGGGGCCCGTCGGTGATGCGGGGGTGCGCCCCGGAGACCAGGCGCGGCACGAACGTGCAGGCGACCTCGTCGGCGACGCCCTGGTCGAGCAGGTCGCGCAGCAGGTGCGGGCCGCCCTCGCAGAGGATCTCCTGGAACCCACGGTCGACGAGCGCCTGCTTGAGGTGCGCCAGGTCGACGCGGTGCGAACCCAGCACCAGCACCTGTGCGTCGCCCAGGATCGCGCGGGACTCCTCCAGTCCGGCCGCGTGCGAGCAGGTCGCCATCAGCACCCGGCCGGGTGCGGCGTCCCGCAGCCGTCTCGGGCACGTGCCCACTCCGGGAGACCACGACCAGCGGGACGTCGAGCGGGGCGTAGCCCTCGACCCGCGCGGTCCCGGCCCCGATCACGACGACGTCGGCGAGATCGCGCAGCAGGTCGAAGACCCGCTGGTCGACGTCGTTGTTGATGGAGGCGGTCAACCCCGTCTCGCCGGTGGCGGCGCCGTCGATGGTGGAGACCATGTTGACGCGCAGCCACGGCGTGGTCGGCGCGGCGTACACCTCCCGCAGGTCACCGTCGGGTCCGAGCAGGGTCCTCATGAGCGTGCGGTCGCCTTCCGTCGGCCTCGCGCCCGGTTCGCGTCCGGGCGCCTGGTCGCCCCCATAAGATCACGCGCATGGCGTGGTCCTTGCGGCGGAGGCGGTTCGCGCGCCGACTCACCGGCTATGCCACCAACCCCGTCGCGCGGCGCACGCGGGTCGCGCTGCACCGCGAGCAGCACCACACGGTCGCCGGCCTGCCGTTGCTGCTCCCGCCCGACCACGACCTGCCCTTCTACCAGCGGCGGGACCCGACGTACGACGCGTACGCCGAGCCGCTGATCGCGGAGCTCGCCGCCGACGCCGACCGGATGCTGGTCGTCGACCTGGGCGCCAACGTCGGCGACACGGCCGTCGCCTGTCTGGGGGCGGCCCCCAACGTGGACGTGCTCGCCGTCGAGGGATCCCCCGCGTTCGCGGAGTACCTACGGAAGAACACCAGCGCGTACGGCGACCGGTGCCGGGTCGTGGGGTCGTTCGTCGGCCCCATCGCCGGCGTCACCGACCGCGGCTACATCGCGACGGGCACGTCGACCGGCCGCTTCGCATCCGCCGTGGAGTCCGGGGACAGCGTCACCGACTTCGTGTCGCCCGAGGAGCTGCTCGCGTCCGCCGGCGACCACGACCGGGTGGTCTGGAAGAGCGACATCGACGGGCTCGACATCCACGTGCTGGTCCAGCACTGGGACGTCATCCACCAGGGCTGCGACACGTTGTGGTTCGAGTTCGACCCGCCCTCGACGCTCGGCGACCCGGACGACGTCCAGCGGCTCATCGACCTCCTCGCCGCCAGCGGACGCTCCGTGGCCGTCTTCGACAACCTCGGCCGGAGGATGGTCGACCTCGAGCCCGGTCCCGCCGTCGCCACGGGCCTCGGCACCCTGGTGAAGTGGCTGCACGAGCAGCGCGAGGGCCACGTCACCGTGCTCTACGTCGACCTCTGGGCGTTCTCGCCCTCCCAGCGCACCACCCAGTAGGCCACGCCGTACGGGTCCGCCGCGTAGTCGACGCCGACCGTCTCGAGCCCGCGCAGCAGCCCGCCCAGCTCGACGAGCCCGGCCGGGTTGCCGGCGAGCAGGGCCAGGCCGAGAGCCACGTCGACGTCCGCGAGGGCATCCGGGTCGGGCCCGCGCAACGCGGCCTCGACCGCTTCGTCGAAGGGTACGGCGCGCTCGTCGAGGTACCCGGGCGCCGTGTCGCTGCGCCGGGCCGAACCGTTGGCCACCACGAGGTACGCCGACCCGTCGCCCACCATCCCCCCAGCCGTCCGCACCAGGTGTCGCCCGACCCGGGTGCCCTGGGCGTCGGCGACGACCGTCACCGGGCCGGCCTCCGCGAGCCATGCGACGGCGGCGAGGGAGGCGGCGCGCACGTCGGCCACCGGGTCCTCGATCCCGCCGTACTCGGGCAGGAAGGCCAGCACTCCGGGCACCAGCGCCACCCTCACTGGATTCCCCGGATCGCCCGCCGCGGGGGCCGTCGTCCGGCGATCGACCACGCCATGTCGACGGTCTGCCGGGTCTCGGGCACCTCGTGCACCCGGTAGATGCGGGCGCCGGCCAGCGCGCACACGGCCGTGGCCGCCAGCGTCCCGGTCAGCCGCTGGCGCGTCGGCACGCCGAGGGTCTCGCCGACGAAGTCCTTGTTGGAGAGCGAGACCAGCACCGGCCAGCCGGTGTCCACCATCTCGCCGAGTCGGCGGGTCACCTCGAGGGAGTGGAAGGTGTTCTTGCCGAAGTCGTGGGCGGGGTCGATCACGATCGACTCCCGGGCCACGCCCGCCGCCACCGCCCGTTCGGCCAGCCGGGTGGTCTCCGTGATCACCGAGGCGACCACGTCGTCGTACTCGATCCGGTAGGGGTCGGTCCTCGGCGCCAGCCCGCCGGTGTGCGTGCAGACGACGCCGACGTCGAACTCCGCCGCGACCTCGACCAGCCCCGGGTCGTGGCCGCCCCACGCGTCGTTGAGCAGGTCCGCACCGGCGGCGCACACCTCGCGGGCGACCTCCGAGCGCCAGGTGTCGACCGAGATCACCACCCCGGGGTAGGTCTCCCGCACCCACGCCACGAAGGGCACCACGCGCCGGGCCTCCTCCGCCGCGTCGACCACCTCGCCGTACCCCGCGCGCACCCCGCCGATGTCGACGATCTCCGCGCCCTCGTGCACCACCCGGTGCACCCGCTCCTGCGCCGGCCCGTCGTCGTACGTCGACCCCGCGTCGTAGAACGAGTCCCTGGTGCGGTTGACGATCGCCATCATCAGCGTCTCGTCCGGCCCGAACGTGTGCCGGCCCAGGCGGAGGTCCATGCCGAGGATCCTCCCAGCCCCACCCAGGAGGTCGACACGAACCTCCGTGCCCGGTGGTCGAGCTACGAGGAGCGCTCGACGTGTTCGGTGGTTTCCAGCCGCAAGCACGCCGATACTGACGCTGACGTGTGGGAAGTTCCGTCGTCGCTGCGTGGTTTGCTGTTGCGAGCGATCTCGGAAGGCCGACCGTGACCCCGAGGAGTCACCATGAGTGAACCCGTTCCCGCCGCCGACACCCCGTCGGAGAGGACCGAGCCCGACCCGGGCCGATGGTGGGCGCTGGTCGTCCTCGCGGCCGCGCAGCTGATGATCATCCTCGATGCGTCGATCGTGAACATCGCACTCCCGTCGGCACAGGAGGACCTCGGCATCAGCAACGCCGACCGGCAGTGGATGATCACGGCGTACACCCTGTCCTTCGGCGCACTGCTGCTGCTGGGCGGGCGGATCGCCGACTACACCGGCCGGAAGCGCACCTTCATCATCGGCCTGATCGGGTTCGCCGGCGCCTCGGCCCTGGGCGGCCTTGCGCCCAACCAGGAGCTGCTGTTCGCTGCCCGCGCGCTACAAGGGGCCTTCGCGGCCCTGATGGCGCCCGCCGCCTTGTCCATCGTGACGGTCACGTTCACCGAGCCGAAGGAGCGCGCCAAGGCGTTCGGCGTGTTCGGGGCGCTTGCCGGTGGCGGTGCCGCAATCGGCCTGATCGTCGGTGGCGTGCTCACGGAGTACGCCTCGTGGCGCTGGTGCCTCGGCGTCAACGTGCCATTCGCCCTGATCGTGGCGGCGGCGGCGATCCCGCTCGTCCACGAGAGCAAGGCGCATGGCGACACCAGGTACGACGTCCCGGGCGTCTTGCTGGCCACGACCGGGCTGTTCTCGCTGGTCTACGGCTTCACCGAGGCCGCCCGGTTGAAGAACCCCGACGACCGCAGTTCCACTGAGGTGCAGGGCTGGGGCGACCCGAGCACCCTGACGTTCTTGATCCTCGCGGTGGTCCTTCTCGTCGCGTTCGTGATCTGGGAGCGCCGGGCGCGCAATCCCATGCTGCCCCTGCGCGTCGTGCTCGACCGCAACCGCGGCGGATCGTTCCTGGTGTTCTTGTTCGTGGGTGCCGCGCTGTACGCGATGTTCCTGTTCTTGACCTACTACTTCCAGGTCAACCTCGGCTACACGCCGCTGGAGGCCGGCTTCGCCTTCCTGCCGTTCAGCCTCGGCATCATCATCGCCGCCGGTTTCGTGTCCCAGCTGCTCCCCCGAGTGGGTCCCAGGGCACTCATCCTGCCTGGTCTCGTGATGGCCATCGTGGGGATGCTGCTGTTGACCCAGATCGACCAGGACTCGTCGTACTGGGTGCTGGTGTTCCCCGCGATGGTCGTCATGTCGGTGGGCCTGGCCGGGGTCTTCATCCCCGCGGCCAGCACCTCCCTCATCGGAGTCGAAAGCCACGACGCGGGCGTCGCCTCGGCGACGCTCAACACCTCTCAACAGATCGGCGGCTCGCTCGGCACGGCGCTGCTGAACACCGTGTTCGCCGGCGCGGTCACGGCCTACTTCATCACCAACCCACCGACCAGTCCCGGCCAGGCCGAGCAGATCCTCCCGCTCGCGTTCATCCACGGCTACCACGTCGCGTTCTTCTGGGGAGCCGCCCTGTTCGCTTGCGCCCTGATCGCGTCGTTCGTGCTCATCAACGCGCACAAGGAGGACATCCCCGCCGAACCGGCGGCACTGGGCGAACCTGTTGATTGAAGCGCAGGCCTCCGTGACGGGGCCCGCGCGTCCGGCGCTCGGCGCTTCGGTGGTTGAGCGTTGAGGAGCGCTAGCGGCGAGCCTCGAAACCACCCGCCAGAAATTCTCCAAGAAAATGCTCAGGACCCTGTGCACAAAGGGCTTCTGAGCCTTTTCGGTGTCGGTGGTCGATGCTTGGCTAGGTCCATGAACCACCCGCTCCTCGCCACGATCGCGTCCCTCGACGCGGCCCTGGACGAGGTCGCCGGAGTGGACCCCATCTACCTGACCACCGAGCGAGAAGCAGCAGACCCTGCTGGGCTGCTCGCGCCTGGAGACCCGCATCGCCTCGGTGAAGCTGCGGGTCCTCGCCGCCGCCGACGACATCGCCGAACAGACCGGCGACCGGTCCACCGCCCATTGGCTGGCCACCGCGACTCGCGACAACCCCGGCGTCGTACGCCGCCACGCGGCGCTGGCTGATGCCCTCGACCGACGCTGGGCCGGGGTCGCCGACGCCTTCGCGACCGGTGACCTCAACATGGCCCAGGTCCGGGTGATCGCCGACGCCCTCGACGCCCTCCCCGCCGATCTGGGCGACGACCTGCGGGCCAAGGCCGAGACCCTGATCGTCGAGGAGGCAGCCACCCTGGGACCCCGGGAGCTGCGGGTCTACGGGACCCGGCTGTTGGAGTACCTGGCCCCCGACATCGCCGAGGAAGCCGACTACCAGCGGCTCTGGCCGAGGAACGCCACGCCTCCGCGGCCACCCGGCTCTCGATCCGCCGCCGCGGCGACGGGTCCGCCGACCTGCACGCCCGGATCCCCGACCACGCCGCCGGCCGCCTCGGCGCCTACCTCGACGCCTACACCGCCCCCCGACGCCACCACCTCCACGCGAACGAGCCGGTGGAGACGCCGTACGGGCCGCTCGCTCCCGCCGCCCCCGACGACGTCGCCCAACTGCCGCTGGCCCGGCAACGCGGGGAGGCGTTCGTCGCGCTGCTGGAGAACATCCCCGCCACCAGCCTGCCCCGGCACGGCGGCACCGCCACCGCGGTGATGGTGGTCCTCGACTACGACACGTTGCTCAGCGAGACGGGCACGGCGACCACCTCGACCGGCGAGCGCGTGACCGCGGGCCAGGCCAGACGGCTCGCCTGCCAGGCCGGGATCATCCCCGTCGTCCTGGGCGCCGACAGCGAGATCCTCGACGTCGGCCGGACCAGACGGCTGGTCACCGACGCGATCCGCAAGGCGCTGAACCTCCGCGACCGCGGCTGCACGGAGGTCGGCTGCTCGATGCCCGCAGCATTCTGCGAGGCACACCACATCGTGCCCTGGTCCAGCGGCGGCAAGACGAACCTGACCGACACCAAGCTGCTCTGCTCCTTCCACCACCACCGCGCCCACGACCCCGCCTGGGAGACCCGCCACCACCCCAACGGATCGACCACCTTCCACCGACGAACGTGATCTTCGCCTGGCTTCCGCACACCCGGTTGGCACTCCGCCTCCGGCGGTTCACACCGCCGCCTATACCTGCGCGGTGCGGTCGGGGAACACGGAACTGGAGGGGCAGCACGCGGACGGTAAACCAGGTGACGATGTCGGTCCCGGCGCCTAGGTTCGCGGCATGGAGGTGCGGCCGCTGGACCCACACGACGACGCTCAGATGCGCGCGTTCTACGACGTGTCCTGGCGCGCCGAGATGGACGACGGCCGTCCCTGGAACGGCCACTGGACCTACGACGAGCTCGCCTCCACGCTGCGCGACACCACGCCCGAGCACCGGGCCGCCGGCCTCGCGGCGTACGACGGGGACCGGCTCGTCGGCGCGGGCATCTCGATGTGGTCCGAGGCCGACAACGTCGACAAGGCCTTCGTCTTCCCGATGGTCGACCCGCCCGCCCGGGGACGCGGTGTCGGCGGGGCGCTCCTGGAGGCCATGGTCGAGCAGAGCCACGCGGCCGGCCGCACGACGGTCACCTCCACCGCGGCCTACGCCGGTCCCGAGGACGACAAGTCGCCACCGGTGCGGTTCGCCGCGTCGCACGGCTTCCACGTCGCGAACACCGAGATCCAGCGTCAGCTCCGGCTGCCGGTGGACGACGCCCTCCTGGACGAGGTGGACGCCGAGGGCGAGCCGCACCGCGACGGCTACACCGTCACGATCTTCGTCGACGACCTCCCCGACGAGCTGCTGCCGTCCTACTGCGCCCTGGTCAACCAGCTGATCGTGGACGCGCCCACCGGGGAGGTCGACTACGAGGCCAACGCCCTGACGCCCGACAGCATGCGCGAGCACATCGCGGTCCAGCGAAGGATCGGGCGACGCGTCTACCGCTCGCTCGCCGTCCGCGACGGCGAGGCCGTGGCGCAGTCCGACCTGGCCCTGCAGACCCAGGGCGACACCGCGGTGCAGTGGGGCACCTACGTCCACCGCGACCACCGAGGACACCGGCTGGGTGCCGCGGTCAAGGTCGCCAACCTCCGCGCGGTGCAACGGGATCGGCCGGACATCCGGCGCATCGACACATCCAACGCCGAGACCAACTCCTGGATGGTCTCGATCAACGAGCGGCTGGGTTTCGAGATCCTCGCCGTGGCTCCGTCCTTCGTCCGCCACCTGGAGCCCGGGACCTCGACGCCGACGCACAGCTCTCGGTCGCGTGCGACATAGCAGGTCGCCAGCTCACCCGCTCCCAGTGGGCGACGTACCTCGGTGACCACCCCTTCGGCGAGACCTGCCCTACCCGCCGTGCTTGGCGCGCGCGACGCCTTGGTGCTGGATTTGCGTCTAACCGCCGCTTGTCGACCACCCTCGAGCTCAACGTGTCGACAGTCAGGACGCCTGCGATAGAGCGCTTGCGATCGCTGCGGCGGTCTTCTGCGGAGCCTCGTCCGGGAGGAGGAACACCGAGCCGGGAATCGTCACCAGGGTCACGTTGGGAGCCGCTTGGAGGGTGGCGCGCTCGGCGTCGGTGAGGCCTCCGTCCCCCTTCTCGGCGTGGACCACCCACACGGGATTGCCAGACGCGGCCAGCTCGGCGGCGAAGTCCCGGTCTTCGGCGATGTAGTCGAGGTACTCGACGCACGCCAGAACCGAATCGCTGGCTCTGTTCTGCTTGAAGTCCTCGATCAGTTCCTTCTTGTGCAGCTCAGGTGTCTTGGCAGATCTGGCCATCAGTGGCATGAGCCGGAGCAGGGCGGCCATCGGCCAGCTGCCCACCTTCTGCGACGCCCGTACGACGCCGCGGAAGAACGCCGCCTCATCCTCAGTCGTCAAGCTGATGCCGAGGAGCACCACCGGGCCCTGGAAGTGCCCGGACAGCACCATGTCCAGGGCCACCGTCGCACCGTGGGAGAAGCCCACGACCACGTCGCACCCGTGTTCCTTGGCCAGTTCCCCTGCCCGACGGGACAGGGCGGGGATGGACACGTCTTCGGACACCGGCGCGCCTGCCATGCCCGGCAGCGTCGTGGCCACCAAGCGCACACCCGAGAGCGCCGGGTCAGCCATCACGAGGTTGAACGAGCGGGCCGCGTTGGCTCCGCCAGGGAGGAGCAGGACCGATCGATCCGCCTCCGGCGGTCCCGCTGTCAGAAGCTCCCAGGCCTCCCTCATGGCTACCTCCCAATCAGCGGCTCCTACCCATCAACGCTAGGGCGCAACGATCCCGCGTGGAAGGTCGGAGTCCTTAAGAGCCGGTGACGCACGTGGCAGCAGGTCTCCGAAGTCAGTCGAGAGGATCGCCACGACAACCCTGGTCCAGCGGCTGCCCAGACGTGCGTCACTCCGCGAATGAATTCCCGGTTTCTCGGTGCGCGATCGACGATGGTGCGCGCTCGATACCGGGGTCCCGCTCCGAGACGCCCAGATCTTCGCCCGCCACGCCGACCCACGCACGACCGAGGACTACGACGGGCCAGAGGCAACCTCGACCGCCACGGCGGTCCACCTCCGAGACCGCCCAGGTCAGCCGACGTGTGAGCACCCGCGCACGCCGCGTCGCTTCCGCCCAGAATGCCGCGCCCTATCGGCGGGCAATGGTTCGGCCAACGCTTCAGTTGAGTGCCGACCCGGACAGGAGATGCGGCAGGGCCAGCGCGAGTCCGGCCGTCCAGGCCGACAGCTCGTGGCCGCCCTCGAACTCCCGGTGTACCAGGTCGAGTCCCGCATCGTCGGCGCGTTCCCAGAGATCCCGGTTGGCCGCGAGCAGCTCGGCGTCCTCGTTCGAGCCGGCCTGCATCCAGAACCGCAGTCCAGAAGACCCCAGGACGTCGTCGACCACGCTCTCGCCGGCCAGTTGGTCGTTGTCGCCCGGCCAGTACAGCGCGGCCGATCCTGTCACTGCCGCTCCGAACAGGTGCGGCCAGTGGCAGGCGACGTACAACGCGGCGTTCCCGCCCAGGCTGTGCCCGAGTACCAAGCGTCGGGACGGCTCCAATCCTACGGCGACCCGATGCTCCAAGAAGTCTGGCAGCGACTGCATGAACCGCCCCAGGATGGTCGGATCCGTGAGCGATGCCACCCGACTCGGACCACGCGGCGTCGAACCCTCGATCGACTCGACGCAGACCAGCGTCAACGGAGGGATGGTCGCGTCATCCTGGAGGGCCAGGAGCGCTTGCGGGATGCCTTCGCCGATCATCGGCCGTCCATCGAACAGCACCGCAAGGGCCGCATCGGCCGCACCGGCGATCGCAGGCTGCTGGAGAGACAGGACGGTGCCGTCGTCGAACTCGTGTCGCTCCATGGAGGATGTCTAGCACTGCGTGGCCCGTCCGACGGCTTGACGACCTCGGCGTCATGCGCGAGAGAACACACGAACCACCATCGGGGGGCACCGCTTGACGCGGTCCTCTACTGCGTCAATGCGCCGCCAAGGTGCGCCCTCGCAGGGCGCCCCGTCGCCGGGTTCGGGACCTCTGCGCCGCTTCAGCGTCGAGTCCGACCCCTTCGCCGGCGGAGCTGGGCGCTACGGGGACGACGCGCGCGCGAGTACCCTCCGAGCCATGGCAGCGCGCACGCTCCCGCCGTTCCGTGCCGACCACGTCGGCAGCCTGCTGAGACCGCCGGCGCTGCTCGATGCGCGGGCCCGGCACCGGGCCGGCGATCTCGACGACGCCGGGTTGCGGGAGGCCGAGGACACGGCGATCCGCGACGCGGTGGCCCTCCAGCGCGAGGCGGGCGTGCGCACCGCGACCGACGGCGAGTTCCGTCGTACGTCGTGGCACATGGACTTCATCTACCAGCTCGAGGGCGTCGACCCGACCGACCAGAAGCTGGCGGTGCACTTCCACAACAAGGCCGCGCGACCTCGACTTCGAGACCGCGGCACTGAGCGTCCACGACCGGGTGCGGCTGGGGCACACGATCTTCGGGGACGCCTTCGAGTACCTGTTGGGGGTGACGGAGGGCGACCAGGTGCCGAAGCTGACCATCCCCTCGCCGAACATGGTCCACTACCGCGGCGGCCGGGCGGCGATCGACGAGTCGGTCTACGCCGAGCTCGAGCCGTTCTGGGCGGACCTCACCGCGGCGTACGCAGAGGAGGTCCGCCGCCTCGGGGAGCTGGGCTGCACCTACCTGCAGCTCGACGACACCAGCCTCGCCTACCTCAACGACCCCGAACAGCGCGCGATGGTCGCGGCCCAGGGCGGGGACCCCGAGCACCTGCACGAGCAGTACGTCGCGAACGTCAACGCCGCGATCGCCGGCCGCCCGGAGGGGATGCGGGTCACCACGCACATGTGCCGCGGCAACTTCCGCTCGTCGTGGGCGGCCGAGGGTGGCTATGACTTCGTGGCCGAGGTCCTCTTCTCGCAGCTCGACGTGGATGGCTTCTTCCTCGAGTACGACGACGAGCGGTCCGGCGGCTTCGAGCCGCTGCGGTTCGTCCCCCAGGACAAGCAGGTCGTGCTCGGCCTGGTCACCACCAAGACCGGCGAGCTCGAGGACAAGGACGAGCTGAAGCGCCGCATCGACGAGGCGTCGAAGTACGTGCCGCTCGAGCAGCTCTGCCTCTCGCCCCAGTGCGGCTTCTCCTCCACTGTGGAGGGCAACGAGCTGAGCGAAGAGCAGGAACGGGCCAAGCTGCGGCTGGTCGTCGAGACCGCCGAGGAAGTCTGGGGGTAGGTCATGGCACTACTGGATGGCGTCGCGTGGGAGGGCAAGGTCTTCAAGGGCGGCGCCTGGACCGACGGCCGCGGCGGCACCTACGCCGTCGTGGAGCCGGCCACCGGCAACGAGCTCGGCACGATGGGCCAGGCGGACGCCGAGGACGTGGCCGAAGCCGCCGCCTCCGCGGCGCAGGCGCAGAAGGACTGGGCGGCGCTCCCGCACACCGCGCGAGCGGCCGTGCTCCGCAGAGCCGGAGACCTGTGGGCCGAGCACGCCGACGAGATCCGCGACTGGAACGTCCGCGAGGTCGGCGCGATCCCGCCGATGGCCGACTTCGCGATGCACGTCGCCGCGGAGGAGTGCTACCAGGCCGCGTCGTTGCCGGGACAGCCGATCGGCCAGGTGCTCCCCAGCGAGCAGCCCCGGCTCTCCATGGCCCGCCAGCTGCCGGCCGGTGTCGTCGCGGTCATCTCGCCGTTCAACGTCCCGATCATCCTCGGCATCAGGTCGGTGGCCCCGGCGCTCGCGCTCGGGAACGCCGTGCTCCTGAAGCCCGACCCGCGCACGGCCGTCACCGGCGGCACGGTGATGGCGCGGATCTTCGAGGAGGCCGGGCTGCCGGCCGGCGTCCTGCAGATGCTGCCCGGTGGCAAGGACGTCGGCGAGGCGATGGTGACCGACCCGCACGTCCGCGTGATCTCGTTCACCGGCTCGACAGCGGTCGGCCGGTCGATCGGCGAGCTCGCAGGCCGACACCTCAAGCGGGCCCACCTCGAGCTCGGCGGCAACTCCGCGCTGCTGATCCTCGACGACGCGGACGTCGAGAAGGCGGTCGGGCTGACCGGCTGGGCGTCGTTCCTCAACCAGGGCCAGATCTGCATGACCACCGGCCGCTACTTCGTCGCCGACGGGATCTACGACGACTTCGTCGACCAGCTCGCTGCGAAGGCCGGCCACCTGCCGGTCGGCGACCCGGCCACCGAGCAGGTTGCGCTCGGTCCGGTCATCGACGAGCGGTCGCGGGACAAGATCCACGGCCTGGTCACGGCGAGCGTCGACCAGGGCGCGCGCCTGGCCGCGGGCGGGGAGTACGACCGGCTCTTCTACCGGCCGACCGTGCTGGCCGACGTCCCACTCAACTCGCCCGTCTTCACCGAGGAGGTCTTCGGCCCGGTCGCTCCGGTCACCAGGGTCTCCTCGGCCGAGGAAGCGGTCCGGCTGGCCTCGGAGGGCGACTACGGGCTCTCGCTCGGCATCGTCACCCGCGACGTGATGCGCGGACTGGCGCTCGCCGAGCAGATCCCGACCGGCATCGTGCACATCAACGACCAGACCGTGAACGACGAGGCGAACGTCCCCTTCGGCGGCGTGGGCGCATCCGGGTTGGGCCGACTCGGCGGCGCGGCCGCGAACATCGAGGCGTTCACCGAGACCCGCTGGATCACGATGCGAGGGGAGCCGGCGAGCTACCCGTTCTGATCGTCCTCGGCAGGGCGCTGATGACCACGTCCGATCTGACCTCGCTGATTTCGTGCGCGATGAAGAGGACGAGGGGTCAGGGCTCGAACCGTCGCTGCAGGTCGGCGTAGGCGATCGCGCCGTCGAGGAAGCCAAGAGTCCCGGAATCGAGCAGCTCGCGAGCGGCGCGCTCCAGCGTGCTCAGCGAGGCCCGGGCCAGGCTGCCCCCGAGGCTGACGCGCTTGACGCCGAGCGAGAAGAGGGTCGGCGCGTCGGTGGTGCTCGCCAGCCCGGCCACGACGTTGAGCGGCCCGGGAATCGCCTCCGCCAGACGGCGAATCGTGTCCTCCTCGACGACACCGGGCACGAAGACGCAGTCGGCACCCGCCTCGAGGTAGCGGGCCGCTCGTTCCACCGTCTCGTCGAAGACGTCCCGTTCGGCGCCGACGAAGTAGGTGTCCGTGCGGGCGTTCAGGACGAAGGTGCCGCTCGGTGCTGCGGCCCGTGCGGCCGCGATCCGATCGACACCCTCCTCGATTCCGTACAACCCTCCCGCTCGAACGTCTTCGAGGTTGGCGCCCACCACTCCGAGCCTCGCAGCGCGAGCCACGGTCTCCCCGACCTCATCGGCGGTGTCGCCGTACCCGGCCTCCAGGTCGGCGGTCACGGGCACGCTCACCGCGGCCACGATGCGGCCGACGTGGTCGAGCATGGTCTCGGCGGTCCAGCACTCCTCCGTCCGGGAGTCCCAAGGACCAGGCGATACCCGCACTCGTCGTAGCGATGGCCGGGAAGCCGACCTGCTCCAAGATGCGTGCGGAGCCGGCATCCCAGGCGTTCGGGAGCACGAAGCCCGGACCGGTGTGCAGGCCTAGGAGTGCTGCCGCCTTGTCGTTCGAGGGTGCTGGGGTCACGGAGCCATGATGCCGCTGCTAGTGGCCCGCACCCGGAACACTCAATTGATGATCACGCCGCGTTCATCGGCGAGGAGCACTGCCAGCCGGTCGCGCCACTGCTGGAGCGCCTCGGGGGTCAGGCGTGTCCAATCGCTCACCTCGCCGACGACCCTGAGGGGTTCCCTGCTGCGGTAGGACCGGGTGGGGTTGCCCGGGAACTTCTTGTCGGTGACGTTGGGGTCGTCCTCGAACGCCCCGGTTGGCTCGACGGCGTACACGCGCGGGGCACCTTCGCCGGCCGCAAGCTCCGCGGCCAGCCCGGCACCGTCACGCAGCGCGGTGAAGTAGATGTGGTTCATCACCACCTCGGGCCGGTAGTTCGACCGGAAGCCCGCTGTGAGGAGATCCCCCACGCGCAGATCGGCTTTGGTGCCGTGGAAGAACGGCCCCTCGTCCAGCACGTCACTCACCGCCACAACCTACGTCCACCGGTATGCGCGGAGGACGGGCCCAGGGGCCGGAGGGGGCCCAGGCGAACTCGGTGGACTTGTGCGGCGTCGTACGGTGAGGCGGCGGCGGCCGATCGCGCCTGCGGTGCCGCGCCGGGTCGATGGCTCGGGTCGATGCCTCTCGGTCCTGCACAGCACACGCCCAACGAGAGATGTCCTCCATGTCCGCACTTCGCACCCTCGGGGCCAGCGCGCTGTCCCTGCTCGTGCCCGCATCCCTCCTGCTCGTCGCGGGGCCGGGCTCGGCCACCGAGACGTCCGACGAACCCGTCGCCAGCATGTCGGTCCGCACGAACGTCACGCAGACGGTCCGGCTGGCGGCGTTGCCACAGATCGTCCAGCCCGGTGGCCGGGTGGCCACCGCCGACGACGCGAACGCGGCCTTCACCGCCACGATCGAGCCGATTGCCGTCGGCCGTCCGGTGCGGCTCCAAGTGCGGAGCGGCTCCTCCTGGCAGACGGTGGCCACGGCCAGCCAGGACAGGAACGGCCGAGCCCAGTTCGCGGCCAGCGCGAGCACGAACGGCCAGGCGTTGACCTACCGGGTCACGGTCGTCGGCTTCCGGGGCCTCCCGGCCATCACGAGCCGCACCGTCAGCACCGAGCGCTGGCTCAACCCGACCTGGACCGACGAGTTCTCCGGCGACTCGCTCTCCAAGGCCTGGACCCATCGCGGAAACACCTACGAGCCGCAGAGCTTCCGGAGCTGCTCCAGGGGGAGCGCCAAGGCGGTCCGGGTCGGCGGCGGCACCGTGCGGCTCAGTGTCCTCGAGGATCGCAGCAGGACCACCAAGTGCCCGGCGCTCAAGCGGGGCCAGATCGCCGGTAGGTACGCCTACCGCCTCAACGGTCACATCGGCACCGACAAGAGCTTCTCCTTCACGTACGGCGTCGCCGCCGCCCGCATCAAGTTCCCGCGGCTGCGCGGACAGCACGGGTGCTTCTGGATGCAGCCGGTCGGCGGCATGTACCCGGGTGGCACCGGTCACGAGATCGACGTCACCGAGTTCTTCGGCGGAATCAGCCATCGCAGCGGTCTCTTCAGCTATATCCACCGCTACGAGGGCGGCCGCATCGTCAAGACCGGCGCCAACATCCCTGACACGTTCCTCCACGGCCCGCACGACGCCTGGGGGAAGAACTTCCACGTCTTCTCCGTGCAGTGGAAGCCGCGATCGCTGATCTTCCGCATCGACGGCAAGGAGACGTGGCGCATAGGCGGCCGCATCTCAGCGGTTCCGCAGTACCTCATCCTGAGTCTGCTCTCCTCCGACTACGAGCTTCCCTCGATCAAGGATCGACAGCTCCCCCAGCACATGTACGTCGACTGGGTACGCGTCTGGGAGACCGGCGGCTGAGTCGGACGAGGAGCTCGGCCGCCGCGCGCACGGCCGGACCGTTGGCGAGGTCGAGCTCGAGGGCGACCGTGAGCAACGCGCGCACCGCGTGTACGTCGGTGCGCGCGACCGCCGCACGCAGGGCCGCGGTCAGCACCAGCGGCTCTGCCCCGACCGAGCGGGCCGAGGCGACAGACTCCTCGACCCATGAAGGGACCGGGCCCGGCCACGCGCCGGCCAGAGCGGCCAGTCGGGACGGGCTTGTGGTCGTCGGTGCGGGAACCTCGGTGCCCGCTCGGATCGCCAACGCTGCGAACAGGCCCATGACGGTCGCGGGATGGTAGTTCGTGAGCAGGGCCGTGACCTCGTCATGCGCGGGGTCGTAGCCCAAGCCGGGAAGGAATCCGAGTCTGGACTCGGTCCGCAGGACGCGCTCCAGCACGTGGCCGGCCACCGGTCCGAGGGGCTGGCCCATCAGGGGCCAGGTCAGGAGGAGCTCGACGGCCAGGTCGAGGTCGGCGGAGTCCACGGCCAGGGCGAGGCCTGCTTCCGCGTCGGCAAGCACCTCCTCCGGCGGTCGCGGTAGCGGTGGGTGGCGACGTCCGAGGTGGTGTGCGTACATCACGCAGTGCGTGAATGCGTAGACGTCGAGCCGACTGGCTGACAACGTGTCGAGAGGACGTCCCAGCGCACTGCTCGCCAGCACCGCTGCCTCGGCGTCGTCGTCAGCGAGGCCAAGCATCGTGCCCAGCCACAGCTGCTCGAGCTCGCGGTGCGGAAGCCGCTCGGGTCCTTCGCGACGTACGTGGCGGGTGCCGATGGCAGACATGACCTGCTGATGGAAGGCCGGATTCGAGTATCCCGCCGCTTCCAGCAGCAGGTGGGCGCTGGCGTGGTCGAGGGCGTAGGCGGGCTCGAACAGGATCCGCAGCGCGGTCTCGGGGGTGCGGGTGCCCGCGGCGACCCTGTCGGCCAGGGTGTCGACCGCGTTCCGCAGCCACGGTGCGGTGCCACGCAGCGGGGCCGCGGCGTGGACGAGCATGGCGCACTCGCCGAGCACCTTGGGCAGCATCGCGGTCTGCGGCGGAAGCAGCTCGAGAACCCGGCTGCTGCGCGTGAGGGCGCGCCGGAGAGGCTCGAGCAGGTCACGGGGGGACGACTGACGTCCCACCAGCTGCTCGGACCGCTCCGACGCGCCGATCGTCACGGGTCAGCCCTGGCGGCCAACTCGGGCGATGTTGCCGAACTGTTCCAGGACGAGGTACGGGTCGACCGGGATGCAGAGGTCGATGTGCCGCCAGTTGACGATGAAGCCGATCGCCTCGCCGCGCTCAGCGGCGGCAGGCGCGTACTTCGCCAGGACGCTGGTGGCCACCTCGAAGTCGACGGCCTTGGACTCGAGCAGGGCCTTGGCGACCTCGTTCTGCAGTGCAGTGCGTTCCATCGTGTTTCCCCCTTGTGATGTTCCGGCTGCCGGATCGGCGCACGGGTGGACCGGGCAGAAACCCGATCAACCCGAAAGAGCGGTGCCGCCGGGACGCTGATACCCGCAGCGGTCCGGTCATCCGCAACGTCGCATCTTGCGGGCCTGGTCAGTGCGCAGCGCCCAGTTCCGGGGGCGCGGGTCACGTCCGGCCGGTGTAGCGTCCCGAGACAGGAAGGGTTCGGGAGAGCACGAGGTTCGGACATGCACCTGGCACACCTCTGCGACGTCAGCTGGACCTACGACCTCCTCCACGAGGTCGAGGCCTCGGAAGGGGCCGACGGCCGCATCTACGGTCAAGGCACGGCCACCTTCCATGGCCGGTTGTCGGGGTCGGCACAGTGGTCGAACTTCCCACGGATCCGCAACGACGTCGCGCTTCCCGATGCTCGCGGCGTCATCCATGCGGGCGACGTCGACGTGCTGTTCGCCCTGACAGGCTTGTCGTCGCTCAGCGATGGTCAAGGTGTCCATGTCATGACGTTCCAGACCGCAGCCCCGGCGTACCTCTGGCTGAACGACGTCCTCGCCATCGGCGAGGGAACGATCGACGTCGAGCACGCCCGCCTTGCCATGCGCTACTACGAGTGCCGGGTGGAGCTTCCCCTTGCCGACTTCGCGTCGTGATAGCGACCGGACGCCTGGGGCACGCCGTCGACCGGCCCCCATCTCGTCAGCGACCAGGAGGTCGGATCCGGCCCCGTACGGACCTCGGTAGGGTGGAGCGCATGGATGCGGAGCCTGTCCCGATCGCTTACGCCGCTCTGCAGCCCGGAACGCCGGTGCAGACCAGCGACGGCCGCGAGTTCGGCACCGTCGCGGCCGTGCTCGTCGACGAGCCGGTGGACGTGTTCGACGGCATCAACGTCGAGACCCCCCAGGGCACCAGGTTCGTCGACGCGGACCAGGTCGGTCGGATCTTCACGACGTACGTGGCCACGACCTTGTCCTGGGACGAGTCAGCGAACCTGCCCGGCCCGCGCTGAGTCGTTTCCTGCTCGGCCGGTCGCGTAGCTCAGCACCACGTTGTCCGAACCGGCCCAGGTCCGGACGCCGATCAGCTTCAGGTCCGTCTGCGGGACCCCGGCGAAGACGTGCTGGTCACCCGCCACGATCCTCGGGCCGATCATCAGGTGCAGCTCGTCCACGAGCCCATGGGCCACGAGGTCGGTCCACAGGGTCCGGCTGCCGAAGATCAGGGCGTCGCCGTCGCGTTCGCGAAGCCGGTCCACTGCGTCGGGCGCCTGCCCGCGCGGGACGATCGTTGTCTGGTCGCGCCACGGTCCCGTGTCGGCCATGGTCAACGAGTCGGAGACGACCGTCAGCGGGATGCCGTCGGCGTACCGGCCGGCGATGTAGCGGTCCAGCGGCGAGGCGTCCGGGTTGTCGTGCTGGTGCGGCCAGTACGTCAGGAACCCGCGGTACGTCGTGGCCCCGAGGAGGAACGAGCTCGCCGAGCGCACCCGGTCCTCGTTGTGCCGGGCGAACGCCTCGTCCAAGGGCATCGCCATGACGTCGCCACCGCGACCTTCGGTGTACCCGTCGATGCTGACCAGGCTGCAGACCACGATCTTCCCCATGTCGATCTCCTCGACTCGCGTAGCAGGGCCGGAGGCGCTGCCGGGTCCCGCCGAGCGGGCTGTCACCCGAAGGACGGAGCGGACGTCGGGATCTCGACATGTGCGCCACGCGGACTTCCTGCACCTCGCGCCGGGCATGAGAAAGGCGAGGGACCAACCCCTCGCCACTACCAACGTATAACGGACGGGGGGCCTTGCCGCAAGACCCCCGTCGTGCCGCAGAATCACCGACTCCTGGCCACTCCCTGCGAACTGGAGCTGATCACGTGAGCATCGTGACGGACAGCGCTTTCGAGCTGCCCGACCACCTCGCCCCCAAGTCCGACCCGGCGTTGATCGCCGCCGACGAGCAGCACTTCGCGGCCATCGCGGAGACGCTCGAGCAGTCGATCGCCGACCTGTCCGACCGCCTCGACGCGGAGCGAAGGAACCCCGGCGGCGACGGGCAGGCGGCGATGGACCGCGACCTGGAGGTGCACCGGCTGACCTCCAGGCTGCGTACCCTGCGGCGGTTCAGCCTCGACCTGTGCCTCGGGCGGATGGTCGCCGCTGACGGCCCGGACAGCCAGGACGGCACGGGCAACACGGGGCCCGTGTACGTCGGCCGGCTGGGGCTGACCGACCGCACCGGCAGGCGCTTGCTGGTGGACTGGCGCTCCCCCGCGGCGGAGCCGTTCTTCGGGGCGACCCACGCCAACCCGATGGGCCTGGCGAGCCGTCGGCGCTACCGCTGGACCAGGGGCCGGATCACCGACTACTGGGACGAGGTGTTCACCCCCGACGGGCTGGTCGGCAACGCGGCGCTCGACGACCAGTCGGCCTTCATCGCCAGCCTGGGCGACGCCCGGTCGGGCCGGATGCGCGACGTGCTCGCCACGATCCAGGCCGACCAGGACGCCGTCATCCGGGCGGGCTCGCGCGGCACCCTCGTCGTCGACGGCGGGCCGGGGACGGGCAAGACCGTCGTCGCGCTGCACCGCGCGGCGTACCTCCTCTATGCCGACCCGCGGCTCGGCGAGGGGCACGGCGGCGTGCTCGTCGTCGGGCCGTCCCAGCCCTACCTCTCCTACGTCGCGGACGTCCTCCCGAGCCTCGGCGAGGAGGGCGTGCGCACCTGCACGCTGCGGGACCTGCTCCCCGAGGGAGCACGCGCCGAGGACGAGCGCGATCCCGAGGTCACGCGGCTGAAGTCGACCGCGGCCATGGTCGGGGCGATCGAACCCGCCGTCGCGTTGTACGAGGAGCCACCCACGGAGGGGATGTCGGTCGAGACCCCCTGGGCAGACGTATGGCTCAGCGCCGACGACTGGGCCGGCGCGTTCGCCTCGCTCGAGTCGGGTACGTCGCACAACGAGGGCCGCGACCAGGTCTGGGAGGAGCTGCTCACCATCCTGGTGGACAAGCTCGACCTCGATCCCGACGACCCCGACGTCCCGCCCTCCCTGGTCCGCAGGGCCTTGGCCCGGGACCCGGACCTCGGGGAGGCCTTCGCCCGCGCCTGGCCGATCATCGACGCGACCGACCTGGTCGGGGACCTGTGGTCGGTCCCGGCCTACCTGCGCCGGTGCGCGCCGTGGCTGTGCCGAGGACGAGGTGAGGAGGCTGCAGCGCCGCGACCCACAGGCCTGGACCGTGTCCGACCTGCCGCTCCTCGACGCCGCGCGGCAACGGCTCGGCGACCCGGAGGCCTCGCGTCGCCAGCGCAGGCTGGCGGCCACCCTGGCCGCCGAGCGCGAGGAGATGTCCCGGGTCGTCGACTACCTGATCGAGACCGACGACTCCGACCTGCACGTGATGTCGATGCTGGGCGGGGACGACCTGCGGGAGAAGCTGGTCGACGGCGGCGGCGTGCCCGCTCCCGATCCCGACGTGCTCGCCGGACCGTTCGCGCACGTCGTGGTCGACGAGGCCCAGGAGCTGACGGACGCGGAGTGGCAGATGCTGCTGCTGCGCTGCCCGTCGCGCAGCTTCACGGTCGTCGGGGACCGCGCGCAGGCGCGGCACGGCTTCGGGGAGTCGTGGCAGGAGCGGCTCGAGCGGATCGGGCTGGACCACGTCGACCTCGCCACCCTGCGGATCAACTACCGCACCCCCGAGGAGGTGATGGCCGAGGCCGAGCCCGTGATCCGGGCGGCGATCCCCGACGCCAACGTGCCGACCTCCGTGCGCGGCAGCGGCCTCCCCGTCGTGCACGGCTCCACCGCCGACCTGGAACCGATCCTCGAGGCCTGGCTCGCCGCGGACCCGGACGGCATCGCGTGCGTCATCGGGCACCCGGGGTACGCCGCGACAGGGCGGGTCCGTTCGTTGACGCCCGAGCTGGCGAAGGGCCTCGAGTTCGACCTGGTCGTCCTGGTCGACCCGGAGTCTTTCGGCACGGGCATCGAGGGCACGGTGGACCGCTACGTCGCGATGACCCGCGCGACCCAGCAGCTGGTCATCCTGACGAGCGGAGCAGCCGGCGGGTGACCCGCACGTCGGGTCCGAGCCTCGTGACGTGCGCGAGCAGGTCGTCGGCCGCCGCCGTCAGGGCCTCGTCGGTCAGCGGGGCGAGCGCGTCGAGGATGAACAGCACCGCGGTGGTGTCGTCGGTGAGCTGGGTGCGGCGGCCCTGGCGCCAGTTCCACCGGCGACAGGTCACGCCCGCGGCGTCGCACCACACCACCTCGCCCGGCTCGGGGTGCTCGACGACCGGCTCCCCCTCGGCCACGGTGTCGAAGGGCTCGTCGCCGCTGGCGCGGACCAGCCGCGGCGGTCCGTCGTACCTGGTCAGGTCCTCGCCGCCGAGGGGGACCTGGTGCAGCACCGACACCGCGTTGTAGAGGTCGGTCAACCGGTTGACCCGGGGCAGGCCCGACCCGGCCCGTCGGAGCAACGCCTCGAGGCTGTTGCGGGTGCGTTGGGGCTTGGCTCCGAAGGCCCGGTAGGCGTCCCGCCAGGCCGCGACGTGCGGGAGCTCCTCCATGGCTGGGCCGCCAGCGCGACGCGGGCCGAGGCCTCCGCCGCCCGGAGCAGCGCGTCGCTCGTGGCGTCGCTCGGACCCGGGGTCACGCCGTCCACGGCGAGCAGCAGCGCGCGGTAGTCGGGACGCAGTGCGAACACCGCAGGGTCGACGCTGCCGCCGGCCAGGGCCTCCCCCAGGTTCGCGTCCGTCATGGGTCCCTCCACGTGGTCAGGTGCGCCGGCAGCGGGCCCGATCCCAGGCTCAGGGCCCCGGCGACGATCATGGCCTGTCCGGCGCCGGCTGATACTGTCCAAGACGTCGGGCATTGTGCCGGACCTTAGAGCAGACGCCTCGTTGACCGTTGGGCCTTCGGCCCGGCCACGATCCCGTCGCCTCCTCTGGGCTTTCAGAGGAGCATCAATGCCTGCGTCCCCGTCCGTGTCCTCGCCTGCCCCCGTCTCGACTGCCGTCCCTTCCCGAGCGGCAGCACCGCCGTCGTCTACTGCGAGGGCCAGTTCGGCGAGCAGGACGGCAAGACCGCCAACGGCCTGGTCCGCCACTCGGAGCGGTACGAGATCCTCAGCGTCATCGACAGCACGCAGCGCCGGCGTCGACGCCGGCGCGTTCCTCGACGGCACGCCCAACGGCATCCCGGTGCTGGCCGACCTCGCCGAGGCCATCGCCGCACGCCGGGCCAGGTGCCCGACTACCTGATCTGCGGCCTCGCCCCGCCGACGGCCTGCTGTCCGCCGGCGCAGCGCGTCGTGCTGCTCGACGGCATCGCCCGCGGCATGCACATCATCAACGGCCTGCACGAGTTCCTCAACGACGACGCCGAGTTCGTCGCCGCCGCCCTGCTCGCCGGCGTGACGATCACCGACGTGCGCCGCCCGAAGGACAAGAAGGACCTGCACCTGTTCTCCGGCCGCATCTTCGACGTCACCTGCCCGCGCATCGCGGTGCTCGGCACCGACGGCGCCATCGGCAAGCGCACCACCGCCACGCTGCTCGTCCAGGCGCTCAACGACCGCGGCATCAAGGCCGTCATGGTCGGCACCGGCCAGACCACCCTGATCCAGGGCGGCAAGTACGGCGTCGCGCTCGACGCCCTGGTCCCGCAGTTCTGCTCCGGCGAGGTCGAGGACCAGGTCGTCGCGGCGTTCGAGGGCGAGGACCCCGACGTGATCGTCGTCGAGGGCCAGGGCGCGCTCAGCCACCCGGCCTACCTGACCTCGGCCCACATCCTGCGCGGGCAGCCGACCCGCCGGCGTGATCGTCCAGCACGCGCCCGAAGCGCACGCGTGCTCGGCGACTTCCCGATGGTGCCGATGCCGACCGTCGGCCAGCGAGATCGCCCTGATCGAGACCTTCGCCGACACCAGGGTCATCGGCGTCACGATCAACCACGAGGACATGACCGACGACGAGCATCGGCGACGCCATCGACCGAGCACGAGCTCGAGCTCGGCCTCCCGGCCACCGACCCGCTGACCCGGCCGCTCGACCGCCTGGTCGACATGGTGCTGCGGCCTTCCCGGCCGCTCCGAGCGCAGCCGCGCGCCGTCAGCGTCGGTGAGCGCCCCGCGGCTCGAGGTCGACCTCGACGCGGTCGAGGCACAACACCCGCGCCCTGGTCGACCGGCTCGGCCGCGCGCGGCATCCGGGTCACCGGCGTCACCAAGGCCGCGCTCGGCTCGCCCGGGGTCGCCGCGGCGATGCTCGCGCGGCGGTGCCGCGGCCTCGGCGACTCGCGGCGTCGAGAACCTCGCCCGGCTGCGACGCGCCGGCTCGGCGGCGCCGCGCACGCTGATCCGCTCGCCCATGCTCAGCCAGGTCGACGGCGTCGTGCGCGACGCGCCGACGTCAGCCTGAACACCGAGCCGACCGTGCTCGAGGCCGCTCTCCGCGGCGCCGCCGTGCGCCACGGCGCCGACGCACGGCGTGGTGCTGATGGTCGAGCTCGGCGACCTCCGCGAGGGCATCGCCGGCCGACGACGTGGTCGGCCGTCGCCGCGACCGTCGCTGGCCTGCCGGGCCTCGCGCTCGCCGGGCATCGGCACCAACCTGGCCTGCCAGAGCGGCGTCGTGCCCGACGAGCGCGAACATGGGCGAGCTGTCCGAGCTCGCCGACCGACGTCGAGGCGGCGCTGCGGCATCGACGCTCGACGGTCGTCTCCGGCGGCAACTCGGCCAACCTGGACTGGGCGCTCGGCGACCGACGACGTCGGCCGGATCAACGACCTGCGCCTCGGCGAGGCGATCCTGCTCGGCCTCGAGCCGCTGCACCGGCACGCCGATCGCCGGCCTGCGCACCGACGCGTTCACCCTGGTCGCCGAGGTGATCGAGGTCGAAGGACAAGCCGGCCCAGCCGTGGGGCGACCTCGGCCAGACCGCCTTCGGCGCCGGCGCCCGTGCGACCGGCGGCACGGCACGCGTCCGGCAGGCGATCCTCGCCCTCGGCCGCCAGGACGTCGACCCCGACGGCCTGGTCGCCGCCGGCAGGGATCACCGTCCTCGGGATGAGCAGCGACCACCTGGTCGTCGACCTCGGCGACCACGACGTCGCCGTCGGCGACGAGGTCGCGCTTCGGGCTCGGCTACGGCGCGCCTGCGTGCGCGCCATGACCTCGCCGTTCGTCACCGTCGTCGAGCTCCCCGCCGGCTCCGCCAGCACCCTGCCCCTGGTCTCCTGAGCCGGGGAGTGATGCCTCAGCCGAGGTGCCCGCGCACCGAGGCGTGCCCGGAGAGCAGGTTGCGGGCGATCGTGCGCCGCTGGATCTCGTCGGTGCCCTCGTAGATGCGCAGCACCCGCAGCTCGCGGTACCACCGCTCGACCGGCAGCTCGCGGGTGTAGCCCATCCCGCCGTGCATCTGCAGCACCCGGTCGACGATCTCGTTGGCCTTCACGCCGCCGTAGAGCTTGGCCATCGACTGCGACTGCCGGGAGTCGATGTCGTTGTCGACCTCCCACGCGGCGCTGAGCACCAGCCACCGCAGCGCCTCGATCTCGACCGCCGAGTCGGCGATCATCCACTGGATCGCCTGGCGGTTGGCGATCGGCTCGCCGAAGGTGACCCGCTGGCGGGCGTGCTCCATGCCCATCTCGACGAGGCGCTCGCAGGCGCCGAGGGCCCGCGCCGGCAGCATGTAGCGGCCCTTGCCGATCCAGCGCATCGCGAGCTCGAAGCCGCGGCCCTCCTCGCCGAGGATCGCCGTGTGCGGCACCCGCACGTCCTGGAAGCTCAGCGACGCCGGCCCCCACTGCCCCATGGTCGGGATCTCGGCCGAGGTCCAGCCGAGCTCACGGTCGACCAGGAAGCAGGTGACGCCGCCGTTCGCACCCTTCTCCTTGTCCGTGACCGCGAAGACCATCACGAAGTCCGCCACGTCGCCGAAGGTGATGAACGTCTTCTCGCCGTTGATCACCCACTCGTCACCGTCGCGCACGGCCGAGGTGCGGATGTTGCGGGCATCCGAGCCCGCCCCCGGCTCGGTGATCGCGAAGCAGCTGATCTTGTCTCCGCTGATGGTCGGCAGCAGGTACCGCTCCCGCTGCTCGTCGTTGGCGGAGTACAGGATGTTGTCGGCGTCGCCGCCGAAGCTGAACGGCACGAACGACCGGCCCAGCTCGGCCTCGATCAGCGCCGTCATCACCGCACCGAGCGCCATCCCGCCGTACTCCTCGGGGGTCTGCACCCCGAAGAAGCCCGCCTCCTTCGCCTTGGCTCGCAGACCGCGCAGCTCCTCGCGGGTCAGCCCGCGCTCGTTGCGGCGCTCGCGCTCCAGCACGGTCGACTCCAGCGGCATGATCTCGCGGGTGACGAAGGTGCGGACCCAGTCACGGATCTCGCGCTCCTCGTCGCTCAGGCTCAGGTCCATGACGGCACCCTAGGTGAGCGGGTCTGACCGCAGAACCGACGGATGCCCACGCCACCCGGCGTACGTCGGCACAATGACGCCCGTGGACAGCCCGCCGCAGGTCGCGCCCCTGGACGTGCGCGTCATGGGCGTGGTCGTCCGCATCGCGGCCGAGGACGCCGAGACCCGGGACCGACTGGCGCGCCAGTGGTCCCGGGCCCGTGTGGAGACCACGGACGACGACCCGGCGGTCACCCTCACCGTGGCCCCGTCGGTCCCCGCCAGCGAGGCCGCCAGCGACTACTTGCTGACCACCCGGGTCACCCTGGCCGGTCTGACGGCGACGGCCGGGCGCCGGCTCAACCTGCACGCCGGTGGACTGGCCGACGACCGGGGTCGGGTGCTGGCCCTCGTCGCCGCGTCGGGCACCGGCAAGACGACGGCGACCCGGGTGCTGGCCCAGCGCCTCGGCTACGTCTCCGACGAAACCGTGTCGGTCGACCCCGACGGGACCGTCACGCCGCACCCCAAGCCGCTCTCGGTCGTCACCGATCCGCGCCGGCCCATGGACAAGGAGCAGCTCTCCCCCGATGACCTCGGCCTGGTGCCCACGCCCGCGGCGGGTCGGCTGGCGCGGCTGGTGGTGCTGCACCGGGACCCGGAGGCGCCGCGCGGCCTGGTGCTGCTCGGCGCGCTGCGCGGGATGCTGGACCTGATCGAGCAGAGCTCCTCGCTGGCCCAGCTCGCCGGACCCCCTGCGCACGCTGCTGTCCCTGGTCGACGCGTGCGGCGGGGTCTGGTCGCTGGGCTACGAGGAGATCGTCGACGAGGTGGACGGCCTGGTGGCGCTGCTGGCCGAGGAGGCGCCACCGGGACCGCGGCGCGAGACCGGGTGGCACCCGGGCGGCAGCGAGAGTGCGGTCACGGACGGTGACGGCCCGCTGGTGGGCCGGCTGCCGTGGGTCGACGCCGTGGAGATCGATGACGAGGTGGTCGTGCTCACCGAGAGCAAGGCCTGGTTGCTGGCCGACCTGACCGCGACCGTGTGGCTGCACCTGGAGGTGCCGCGCACCGTCGACGAGCTGCGTCGAGGCCGCCCAACGGCGGCACGGCGAGCACCCGGACGCCCGTGCCCTCGTCGAGAGCGCCATCGCCACCTTGGCCGAAGAGGACCTCGTGGTCCGCGGCACGCTGGCATGATCGGGCCGTGACCGCGTCGGCCCTCGTCCTCGCCCCGATCGCGTGCGGGGTGGTGCTGCTCGTCAGCGGCGTCGCCAAGCTCCGCGACGCCGACGGGTCGCGCGACGCCTTCGCCGCGATGGGCGTGCCCGCCGCGCTCCGCTCGCCGTTCGTGGTGCGGGCCCTGCCGATCGTGGAGATCGCCCTCGGACTGCTGCTGCTGGTCACCTGGGGCTGGGTGCTGGCCGTCGTCGCGGCGTGCACCGCGGTGCTGTTCGCGGCGTACTGGGTGCTGGTCGCCCGGGTGCTGCGGCGCGGCGAGGCCGTCGACTGCCACTGCTTCGGGTCGATCGGCACCGACCAGGTGACCGGATGGACGCTGGCGCGCAACACCGTCCTGGTCGTGCTGGCGGTGCTCGCGGTGGCGTACGGCGCCGGCGGCTCGGGCGTGCCCACCGCCGTAGGCGACCTCGGCAGTTCGGGCTGGGCGTGGGTGGCGATGGCCGGCCTCGTCGCCGCGACCGCCGCCCTGGTGGTCTCGCCCGGGGGCTCCGGTGGCTGGGACGAACAGGATGACGAGGGGGATCTCCTCGACTACGAACGCACCTACATCCCGTTCGCGCTCCTCGAGGACGAGGAGGGGCGTCGGATCTCGCTCCGTGAGCTCGCTTCCCAGCGCGCCCACCTGCTGGTCTTCCTCTCCCTCGGCTGCGCCCCCTGCGAGGACGTCGCCAAGAACCTCGAGGAGTGGCAGCGGCGGCTCGGTCCCGTCGTCCAGGTCAGCGCCGTCTTCACCGCCTTCCTCGAGGCGCTCCCCGACAGATGGACCTGGCCCGGTGTGAACCGGTGGTTCGACGTCGAGGGCGGCGCGTCCCGCATGCTCGCCTACCAGGGCCGACCGGGCGCGGTGCTGCTCGGGGCCGACGGGTTCCTCGCTGGCGGCCCGGTGGCCGGTGCCCGCAACATCGAGAGCTCGTGGACGACGTTCTCGCCGAGCTCGCCGCCGGAGCGGGCGAGGCTCCACCCGACCACGGGCACGACCACGGGCACGACCACGGGCATGACCACGGGCACGACCACGACCACGCGCACGACCACGACGGCCGCCGGCCGACGCCGACGGGGGCCTCGGCCTGCGCACCGAGTCCCGCTAGTTGAATAGTGATGCGCACCGGACGTGCGGTGCGTCAGTCCGTGCTCCGAGTGCGTGCTCGGGGTGCGGAACGACGTGCCGAACTCTCGGTGCGGGGCACTAACTAGCCGGCGTCCACGGGCCAGGGGCCGGCGGTCGCGCCGTCCAGGCTGCCCAGCTCCACCAGCCGGGCGAAGTCGGCGTTGGTGGCGCGCACCTCGTCGAAGGTGCCGCGCCCCTCGATCCGGCCGTGCTGCATGAAGATCAGCTGGTCGCAGTGCCGGACCGTCGACAGCCGGTGGGCGACCACGATCATCGTGGTGTCGCCGTGCAGGGCGGCGATCGTGCTGGCGACCTTGTACTCGGTCTCGTTGTCCAGTGCACTGGTGGCCTCGTCGAGCATCAGCAGCTGCGGGTCGCCGTACAGCGCCCGCGCGATGCCGACCCGCTGGCGCTGGCCCCCCGAGATGCGCAGCCCCCGCTCACCGACCGGCGTGTCGAGCCCGTGGGGCAGCGACGCGACCAGCTCGGCGGCCCGTTCGACGGCGCGGCCCAGGCGGTCGGGATCGCGCTCCGCGACCGGGATCCCGAAGGCGATGTTGGCCGCGAGCGTGTCGTCGATCCAGAACACGTCCTGCGGGACCATCGCCACGCCCGTCTGCCACTCGGGCAGGAACTCCTGGATCGGCTGACCGTTCACCGTCACCCGGCCCGACGTGGGTGTGTGCACGCCGAGCAGGAGGTCGACCAGCGTGGTCTTGCCCGACCCGCTCGGCCCCACGATCGCCAGCGACGTGCCGTGCGGCACCTCGAAGCTGACGTCGCGGACGACCGGTTCTGTGGTGTCGGGGTAGCGGAACGTCAGGTTCTCGACGAGCAGCGGGCCGACGGGCGCGCGGCCGGCGGGCGGACCCGGCAGCACCTCGGGAGCCGGGAACTCGTGCAGGTCGTCCACGATGAGCCCCATCGCCGGCAGCCCGACCCGGATCTCGTTGAGGGCGGTGATCAGCCGCACCAGGCAGGGCAGCATGCGCGTCCCCGCGGCCAGGAACAGGGCGAGGGTCGGCACCGCGGACTGGCCACCGGAGGTCGCGAAGACCACCACGGCCATCAGTGCCATGCCGAGGACGAAGAGGATCTCCAGCGCGTACTTGGGGAACTCGCCGAGCGCGGTCGCCACGCGTTGGGACTCGGCGGCCTCCTTCTTGTTCTTGGCGAAGTCGCCGACGAAGTACTCGCCGTTGCGGCGGAGCTGGATCTCCTTGACCCCGCCGATGGCGTGGATGGCCGACTTGAACTGGAGCAGCGACGCCTGCACCAGCCGGCCGCCCACCTCGACGCTGCGACGCCGGAGCTGGCGGTTGAGGAGGTAGGAGGTGAGCCCGAAGAAGACGATCACGCCCGCCGCGGCTTGCGGGCTGGCCCAGAGCAGCAGCAGGGCGAGGCCCAGCAGCGTGATGGACTCGGTCCCCAACGAGAGCAACCCGACGACGACCTTGCCGTAGGTCATGCTCACGCCCTCACCGACGCGGTAGACCTGCATCGACATCCCGCGGGCGGTGTAGACGACGTACGGCGCGGTGAGGTAGCCACGCAGCAGCCGCGCGGCGGTCTCGCGCTCCTGTCGGGCGACGAAGCCGAGCTGCCACCACCGCAGCGTGATGCCGAGGATGCCCTTGAGCACGAACGCCGTCACCATGAACACCGCGATCACGACGGCCAGCTGGGCGTCGCTGGGATTGCCCCCCATCGCCCGCGACAGGTAGCCGATCGCGCCGGTGTCACGGCTGTCGGACGTCGCCAGCTGCACCAGTGGCACCAGGGCGGCGACGCCGAGGATGTCGAGGAGCGACATGGTGACCGACCCGAGCAGCGCCACACCCAGGCGCCAGCGGGTCCCCGGACGGAACAGGATGCCGGCCCCGGCGGGAAAGCCCATGAGCCGCAACGCTCGCCCGACCACGCACTCCTCCGACCCGTCGACCCGCCCCTTGCAGGTTACCGGTCCGGCCTGCCGCGAGGGCCGGGAACGCCGCCGACGACCAGGGAGTCTGCCGACACCCGGTGAGTGACGAAGACACGGCGGACCGCCCGTGGGGCGACGCGCAGCAGGCCATGGCGTCGAGACACACGCCCTAGGATGTGCGTCGCCGTCGCGAGGCGGCCGTCAGGAGGTGGTCGTTTTGTCCGCGATCGTGACCGCGGTCAAGTCGGCCGTCCTGGGCCCGATCAGGACCGGCGACCGGACGGTCGTCTGGGGCCAGCCGGGTCTGGGGTTCGCCAACCTGCTCTACCTCTGGATGGTCGCGGCCGCTCGGCGCGCACGGGGCGAGGATGTCGTGGTCCGGCACCATCCGGTCATGGACACCTGGCTCCCGGGCTGCCCCGGCTGCGCGGGCTGACCGTCGACCCGGGCGACGTCGGCTGGCGTGACCGCCGCGACGTCGGTTTCCACCAGGCCTTCGGCGTCGACTTCACCCGTGCGGAGCTCGAGGCGTTCGTGCGGGGCTACCTCGTCGAGAGCCCGCTGCTCGAGGAGGTGACGCCCGACGCCGACGCCGGGCTGCTGACGGTGAACGTGCGGCGCGGCGACTACTACTCCGTGACCCGGTTCCGCGGCATGTACTCCTACGACATCGCCGAGTACCTCCGCGTCGCCGTGGCCGAGAGCATCGCCGCCGACGGGCCGGTCGGGACGCTGCGCGTGGTCAGTGACGACCCCGACTGGTGCCGCCTCAAGCTGGGCTTCCTCGCGGAGGAGGCCGAGCGGGTCGAGCACCTCGCCGCCGCCCGGCCGCACGAGCACTTCAGGGCCTTGGCCTCCGCGCGCCGCCTGGTGCTGGCCAACTCGACGTTCTCCTACTGGAGTGCCCACGTCAGCAACGTGCTGCACGGCGACAACCACGCGCAGGTGTGGGCGCCGTGGTTCCACCGCCGCGACATCGACGGCGGCCGGGCCTGGCACCTCGACCCGCGCTGGTCGGTCGTCCGGGACATCCCCGGCGGGTGGGACGGGTGAGCCCGCGGCACCCGTCGTACGTCGCCTCCCGTCGCTGGGCCGCCGCCGCCGTCCGGTCCGGCCGGAGGTACGTCGTGCCCCGGGAGGCCGCCGAGCACCGCGCCGCCGTGCGGGGCATCCGGCTCCCGCCGCTGGCCCGAAGCCGCCGGCGGCCCGGTTCGGTGTGGGCGGTGAGCATGGTGAAGGACGAGGCGGACATCGTCGTCGGCACCGTCGAGCACCTCCTGGCCCAGGGCGTGGACCACGTGCTGGTCTCGGACAACGGCTCCACCGACGGCACCCTCGACCTGCTGCACGACCTGGCCCGACGGGCTCCCGTGCACGTCGCCACGGACGCGGAGCCGCGTTACTTCCAGGCCGCCAAGATGACCCGGCTGGCCGACGCCGCGCGCGGCGCCGGGGCGGACTGATCGTGCCCTTCGACGCCGACGAGCTCTGGTTCGCCGCAGGCGTCCCGCTGACCGACCGGCTGCGCGCGACCCGCGAGGGCCTGGTCCGGGCCCGGCTCTTCAACGCCTACCCGTACGGCGCCGGGGACCGGTGGCGTCTGGACCTGACGCCCCACCACCTGGGCAAGGTGGCGATCCGCGCGCACTGGGCGGCCCGGCTGGGGGTCGGCAACCACACGGCCTCCCACCCGGGCGAGCACGCGGGTGAGCGCACGGGCGGGCTGTACATCGCCCACTTCCCGTGGCGCTCGGCGGCGCAGCTGCGGCGCAAGGGCACCCAGGGCGGCGCCGCCCTGACGGCCGACCAGGTGGCCCGCGGGCTCGGCACCCACTGGGCCCGCTTCCGCGACGCGGAGGACACCTGGATGGAGCAGGCGTGGAGCGACATCCTCGAGGGCCGGGCCCGCCCCGACCTGTGGTGGTCACCCGTCGGGCCGTTCCGGGACGCGGACCCGCGTGAGTGGAGCACCTGGCCGGCCGAGCTCGCCATCTGACGCATCTGCCACCGGTCGCGCTGCGCACCCAATACGCTCGACGGGTTCTGACGTTCGACGTTCGGGGGACCGGAAACATGCGACGACTCGTGGTGGCGCCGCACATGGACGACGAGTCCCTGGGCTGTGGCGGGCTGATGGCCAAGCACCCCGACGACTGCACGGTCGTGGTCGTCACCGACAGCGGTGAGGAGCGGGCCCGCGAGCATGCGACGCGCTCTGGACATCCTCGGGCGTGCGTGACAGCATCGCCGTCGGCATGACGGACGGTGGGCGCCGGCCACATGACCGGCTGGTCGCCGCGCTCGACGAGGTGTTCGCGCGAGGTGCGGCCCGACGAGGTCTACCTGCCCTTCCCGTCCCTGCACCAGGACCACATCGCCGTCTACGAGGCCGGCATGCGCGCGTGCCGGATCTCGATGTCCGTGGACCACTGGGTGCCCGCCAGCGTGCTCGTCTACGACATCGCCGTCTACGACGTGAACCTCTATCCCGTCCGACCTGCGGTGGAACGTGTTCGAGGCGCTCACCGAGGAGCAGGCCGACCTCAAGGCGGCCGCCTGCCAGGCCTACGAGACCGAGAACCCCACCGGCCGCACCGATGACGTCATCAAGCAGATCGCCGCGGCGGTCGGCAACATCCGGCTCGTCGACTACGCCGAGCAGTACGCCCTGGTCCGGCAGGTACGGCGGTGAGGGTCGCCATCCACCAGCCCGACCTGCTGCCCTACTCGGGGTTCTGGTTCAAGATGGCGACCTGCGAAGCGTTCGTCGTCGCGGTGCACGACCAGTTCCAGAAGCACGGCTACCAGCGCCGCGTCACGATGCGCGGCACCTGGTGCTCGCACCGGCTGGTCGGCAAGCCGTCGCTGGTGCCGATCAACCGAGGTCGAGGTGGCCGAGGGCTGGCAGGAGCACCTGGCCGACGTCATCCGGGGCCGCTACGCCGGCGCCCGGCACTGGTCCACCCGCGGCGAGGAGCTGGTCGACCGGATCGCCGCCTGCGAGGGCGGTTCCTCGACGAGGTCAACCTGGAGATGATCAGGCTGGTCCGCGACATGCTGGGGATCACCACCGAGCTGGTGTACGACGCCGCCGCCGGAGCCGCCCGAGCGGCTCATCGAGCAGGTCTCCGCGGTCGGCGGGACCGAGTACGTCACCGGGCCGGGGCCGCGGCGTACTTCGGGGAGGACGCCGAGGAGCGCTTCGCCGCCGCGGGCATCAAGCTCGCCTGGTCGAAGCACCAGGCCACGACGGGCGACTCGATCGTGACGTGCTGCTGGACCACGACGACCCGATGGATTTCGTCCTCCGGCGAGGCCTGAGGTGGCCGACACCTGGCGCGCCCACCTGGGCCAGCTGAGCTGGTACCTCCGGGAGTACCGGCAGCCGCGCCGCTGGTGGTGGATGCACCGGGCCAAGCTGGCCTGCGGATCCCTCCCCTCCCGCGCTCGCGACGCCGGCCCGGCGAGGTGTGGGCCGTGTCGATGGTGCGCAACGAGGTCGACATCGTGGGCGAGGTGGTGCGGCACCTGCGCCGCCAGGGGGTCGACCACATCGCATCTCCGACCACGGGTCGACGGACGGGACGCGCGAGCTCCTCCAGCAGCTGGCCGCCGACGACCCGCACGTGCACCTGGTGCTCGACGTGGAGCCGGTCTTCTACCAGTCCGAGAAGATCACCTACCTCGCGCGCCGGGCGTGGCGCGCCGGGGCCGACTGGGTCATCCCCTTCGACGGGGACGAGTACTGGTTCGCCCGGGACGTGCCGCTCGCGGACTTCCTCCGCGCCACCGACGACGACGTCGTCTTCGGCGCCTTCCACCACATGGTCAAGACCAGCCCCGACGCGGCCGGCCCGGACACGACGTACCTGCTGGACCCCGTCCCCGCGTTCCCCAGCAAGGTCGCGTTCCGCTCCCACCCGCTCGCGGTGGTGATCCCCGGCAACCACGACGTCGCCCGGGTCGGGCCGCGCGGCCACGGCCTGTACGTCGCACACGCGCAGTACCGCGACGTCGAGCAGGTGGCCCGCAAGCTCCGCCAGGGCATGGCCGCGGCCGGCGCCACCCTCGACCCGCTGATGGGCGAGCACTGGCGCGACGGGGCGCGGCTCGACGACGAGGTCATCTCCGAGGTGTGGGAGGCGATCTCCAGCGGCCGGCCCGACCCGCGGATCCACTTCGCGGCCGCGGGACCGATGGTGAGCGTGACCCCGGGTGGGTGGAGCACCTGGGATCCCGGGCACCAGGTGCCGGCATCAGCGATCCCACGACGGGCCCCCTCACGGGTCGGCCGACCGGCCACCCCGGTGAGCAGACCTCCTCGATGCCGCCGCTGGCGACCGAGGAACCGCCGGCGCGTCGCGACCTGCCCCGGCTGACCAGCCTGCGGGCGTTCGCGGCACTCGCCGTCCTCGGCTACCACCTGGGCCGGCACACGGACTGGCTGCCCCGCGAGTACCTGACGCGCTACGGATTCGCCGGCGTCGGCTTCTTCTTCATCCTGTCCGGCTTCGTGCTGACCTGGTCGATCCGGCCGCACGACACCTCCTCGGACTTCTGGGTGCGCCGGTTCGCCCGCGTCTACCCCAGCCACCTCGCCATGTGGCTCGTCGCCCTCGTGGCGCCGGTGACCGCCGCGCCCCTGAGCTGGCTCGGCGGCGTGGCGAGCCTGTTCCTGGTGCAGGCCTGGTTCGTGAACTGGACGTGGTGTTCGCCTTCAACGCGGTGAGCTGGTCGCTGTCGTGCGAGGCGTTCTCTACCTCTGCGCGCCGTTCGTCATCGCTCGACTGTCCGGCTGGTCGCGCCGGCGCGCGTGCGCCGCGGCCCTGGTGTGGGTCGCCGCGTGCGCGACGGTCTCGGTGACGATGGGCCTGCTCGGCAACCGCGCCGACGTCTACGCCTTCACCAACCCGCTGATCCGGTCCGGCGAGTTCGTCCTCGGGGTGCTGCTGGCGGTGCTCGTGGAGTCGGCGGCGGCCGCGCTGGCCCTTCCTGCCCGCGGCCGTCCTGCTGGTCATCGTCGCCGGCGTGGTGTCCGCCCGCAGCGGGGTGTGGGCGCAGTCGGTCGTGGACGTCATCCTGATGCCGTTCTTCGCGCTGGTCATCCTGACGGCCGCACTCGCCGACCTCCGCGGCCGCACCGGCCTGCTGCAGCGCCGTTGGCTGACGTACTGCGGCGAGGTCTCGTTCGGCTTCTACCTGGTCCACGAGCTGGTGATCCTCAACCTCGCTCCGCACCTGCCCGGCACGACCCGGCTCGACCGGGTGTCCAGCCTGGTCGTGCTGATGGTCGTGGCCTGCCTGTCGGCGGTGCTGCTGCACCACGGCGTCGAGCGGCCGGCGCAGCGGCGCATCCGCGCGGGCTGGGGCCGGCGGCGGGACCGGCGACCGGTCGCGCCATGACCGGCGCGCCCGGCCCGAAGGTCTCCGTCGTGGTGCCCCACTACGGCGACCCACGCACCCCCGTCCTTCTGGTCTCCAGCCTCCTCGAGCGCGCGAGGCCCCTGCGCTCGAGGTGATCGTGGTCGACGACGCCTCCCCCGAGCCGCTGCCGGACCTGGCCGGCGCCACCGTCGTCCGCCGGACCGCCAACGGTGGTTTCGGGTCGGCCGTCAACTCCGGAGCCGCGGCGGCGACCGGCGACCTGCTGCTCGTCCTCAACAGCGATCTGGCCGTGGACCGCGACTTCGTCGCCCTGCTCCTTGCCGGAGCGCGGGCCTGGCTGCCCGCCGTGGTCAGCCCGCGGGTCGTCGACCCCGACGGGGTCGAGGAGTGGACCGGCCGGCGGTCCCGCGGGTCCGGCACCAGGTCGCGGAGTGGCTGGTGCCGCTGGCCCGCTGGCGCCCCACGCCCGTCGGGCACCGGCTCGTGGGCCACGAAACCTCCGTCCACGGGAGTCAGGGACCGGTCCGACTGGGTCGTCGGGGCCGCGATGCTGATGCCGCTGGCGGACTTCCGCGCCGTCGGCGGCTTCGACGAGGCCTTCTTCATGAACGCCGAGGAGATCGACCTCCAGCGCCGGCTGCGGCAGCAGCGCGGCCTCCCTTCGGTCGTCCTCGCCGAGCCCGTCGTCACCCACCTCGGAGGCGGCTCGACGGTCCCGTCGCGCGGCCGGGCCTGGCTCGTGGACGGGCGGATGGCCTCTACGCCGATGGGGGGCGGACGCGGCCGGTTGCGAGCCGCGCGGGCGGGGCGACGCTGGTCAACCTGGTCTGGAACCTGGGTCGTCAGGTGGCCGGCCGCGACGTCTCCGCCTGGTCCACTGCCCATGCCGAGCTACGCCTTCTCCGCCGGAACGGCACCAACGAGCCCGGCTGACACGCTACCGTCGCCGGGTCCGGTACCGACGCCGGGGAAACGGGATTGCTTCGGGGAGATCCATGGTCAGCGTGTCGATCGTCGTTCCCAGTCTCACGGAGGGGCGCGCCGACTGCCCACCCTCCTGGAGTCCTTGCGCGGCCAGACGATCACGGACGTCGAGATGATCGTCGTCCTCGACGGCGAGGTGGACGGCTCCGCAGGTCGTGCGCGGGCGGCGACCGACCTCCCGGTGTCGCTGGTCGCGTTCCCCGAGAACCGTGGCCGCGCCGCGGCCCTCAACGCAGGATTCGGGCCGCACGCGGGGACGTGCTGGTCCGCGCGGACGACGACCTCGGGTTCGAGCCCGACTTCGCCGAGCACCACTGGCGCCTGCACCAGGACCGCCGGTGCGGCGTGGTGGCGATGTGCCGCGACGTCTTCCCGGACACGCCGTACGCCCGGGCCTACGGCGGGGACGCCGACGAGAAGATCCGGGCGGCGGCGTTCGCCACCCGCCGGAGCGCACCTGGCGCTGGTGGTCGGGCAACGTCTCACCACCCGCGAGGACCACGAGCTGGTGGGCGAGTACGACGAGTCGTTCCGCGAGTACGGGTGGGAGGACATCGACTGGGGCTACCGGCTGCACCGGCTGGGTGTCCCGATCGTCGTACCATCGGGCTTCACGACCCTGCACCACGGCCCGGTGACCACCACGGTCGAGCGGGCGCTGCGCGCCTACAGCCGGGCGCGGCCCGGCACCGGTTCCTGGGCAAGCACGGGGCCCACGTGCTCGACGAGGCCCGGGAGGAGCAAACCGCCTGGAACCGGCTGGTGGCCGGCACGTCGAAGTCGCGACCGAGAGGACGATCCGGCCTGCGGCCGCGGGAGCCGACCGCGCCATCCGCTACCTGCCGCCGTGGATGGCCGAGAAGATGGTCGCGTTGCTCGTGCAGGCCTCGGCACGGGCGGGGTCCCGGCTCGGCTGAAACCGCCCCGGCGGGGTCCCCTACGGAGGATGATCCTCGGTATGGACCCCCCGGCCAGGTCGCTTCGGTGACCTTCCACGTCTCGCTCATCGTCCCCTCACGCGGAGGTGCGGGGCGGCTGCCCACGTTGCTCGCCGCCCTCCAGGCCCAGACCCATCCCGACTGGGAAGTGGTGGTCGTGCTCGACGGAGACGTCGACGACAGCGAGCGGGTGCTCGCCGAGTGGGCCGGCCGGGTGCCGGTGCGCCCGGTGGTCTTCCCCGAGAACCGAGGCCGAGCGGCCGCGCTCAACGCCGGACACGCGGCGGCCACAGGCTCCCTGCTGGTGCGTTGCGACGACGACCTGGTCCCGCGGCCCGACTACATCGCCCGGCACGCCGCGGCCCACGGCCAGGTGGAGGACAGCACTCCGCGCGGAGTGATCGGCATGTGCCAGAACCTGTTCCGGAGACGCCGTATGCCCGGGCCTACGGGCGGCCCGCCTACGCGCGGCTGCGGGACAGGGCCCACGCGGCCCCGCGGGGCGAGCGTTGGCGGTACTGGGGCGGCAACGTCTCGGTGGACCGGGACACCTGGGACCGGGTGGGTCCTACAACGAGTCCTACCGCGGCTACGGCTGGGAGGACGCCGACTGGGGCTTCCGGCTGCACGAGGCCGGGGTCCGGATCATGGTGGCGCCCGGACTGGAGACCGACCATCACGTCGCGGCCACCACCACGTCCGGCCGCGCGCTGCGCGTACCAGGCCGGATCGGCCAAGCGACGCTTCGAGGCCAAGCACGGCGTCCGGGTCGACGGACCGCGCGGCCACGACCCGTGGAACCTCGCGGTCCGGGCCGCCTCCGGGTTGCTGACCGAGAGCGGCATCGGTCGGGTCGGGGACGTGGTCGACCACCTCGCCGAGCGGTCGCCTCGCTGGGTGGCCGAGAAGATCGTCGCCCTGAGTGTCGAGGCGAGCGCGCTGGCCGGCTACCGCACCTCGACGCAAGAGACACCGGAGACCCTGGTGACCTCACGGACCCCGATGACCCTGCGCCCTGTCGGGGTACGGGGCGCGTGATCTGAGTGGCCCCGCCACGACGCGACCCAGCGCCGGGCCGCTGGAGGCATAGACATTTCCGTGGGACCTTCAGCACTTTCCTTTCGGAAAGTCGACATCCAAGGCACACTTACCCCTGGGTCATTGCGTGGTGGCGGCTCTGAGGAGGCGCGCCACTCGTTCGGGGGGAACAAGCACATGGCGTTGCTGGACAGCGTGCCGTGCACGACGGATGCGGACGCAGGGCGTCCCATCCGCACGGCTGATCCCGTGGGCGGCCGCCTCGGGGACCTCGTCCTGCTGGGCGTCGCCACGGTGGTGGCGATGGTCGGTCCGACAGGGCTGACCCTGTTCGACCCGCGCGAGGACATCGTCGAGTACGTCAGCATCTTCGCCGTGCCGCTGCTGCTCGGCTGGCTGGCCATGCTGTTCGCCGACGGGCAGCCTACGCCCGCGACATCTTCGGCGCGGGACCGAGGAGTACAAGCGCGTCATCAAGGCGTCCGTGTTCAGTGCCGGACTGGTCGGCATCGGCTGCTACCTGACCGGGCTTCCCGCTGTCGCGCGGCTTCTTCCTCCTCGCGTTCCTCCTCGGGACTCCGCTGCTCGTCCTGGGTCGCCTGGCCCTCCGGCGCTTCATCCAGCGGCGCGTCGCCACGGGCACCTCAGGAGGGCGTGGTCATCGCCGGCAACCCCAGCACATCGACGAGGTGGCGGCGGTGCTGCGCCGGGAGTCCTGGCTGGCTACACCGTCCTGGGGGCGCTGACCACGCCGGCAACCACGCTCGTCGAGACCCCGCCGGCATCCCCGTGCTCGGCACACACCGACCAGGCCGCCACGGTCGATCGAGGCGACGGACGCCGACGTCATCGTCTTCGCCGACGGGGCGTTCACGTGCTCCAACGACCTGCGCCGCGCGATGTGGGACCTGGAGGCACTGCCGTGCAGGCCATCGTCGTGCCGAGCCTCACCGACGTCTCCAGCGAGCGGCTCAAGGTGCGGCCGGTGGCCGGGCTCCCGCTGGTGCACCTGGAGTCGCCGCGGACCCGTGCACGCCTCGCACTGGGCCAAGCGGGTCTTCGACGTCTCGGCTCGATGGCGCCTGCTCGTCCTGACGGCACCGCTGACGCTGGCGACGGCGTCTGGGTCAAGGTCCACGACGGTGGCCCGGTGCTGTTCCGGCAGACGCGCGTGGGTCGGGACGGACCGAGTTCAGCTGCCTGAAGTTCCGCAGCATGGTGGTCGAGGCCGAGCAGCTGCGTGCCGCCCTCGAGGCGACCACGAGCGGGACGCCGTGCTGTTCAAGATGGTGGGCGACCCGCGGGTGACGCGGCCGGGCCGATTGATCCGGCGGCTACTCCATCGACGAGGTGCCCCAGCTGTGGAACGTCGCTGCGCGGGCAGATGAGCCTGGTCGGGCCTCGACCGCCCTTGCCGCACGAGGTCGCGAAGTACGAGCGGACATGCTGCGTCGGCTGCGCGTGCGTCCCGGCATGACCGGCCTGTGGCAGGTGTCGGGCCGCTCGGACCTCAGCTGGGACGAGACGGTGCGTCTCGACCTCTACTACGTCGACAACTGGTCGATGATGCAGGACCTGGTCATCTTGTCCCGCACCTTCGTGCCGTGCTCAGCTCTCGCGGGGCCTACTGAGCGTCTGTCGCGAGCGCTGAGGCGGCGGACACGGCGAGCAGCGGACGCCGGGCTGGCAGGATTACCTTGTGCACCGCGACAACCTGCAGATCCTCTTCGTGTGCACCGCGAACATCTCCCGCTCGCCGTACCTCGAGCTCACCGCCCGTGCGCGGGCGACCGGGGAGGAGGGGCTGTCCTTCGGCAGCGCGGGGGTCTACGCGCGGACCGACACGCTGATCGACCCCGCCATGGCCGTCGAGCTGACGGCGCGGGGCATCGCCTCCGACGACTTCCGCAGCAGGCGGCTGACGCCGGCGCTGGTGGACGAGGCGGACCTGGTGCTCACCGCCGAGGCGGCGCACCGGGCCGCGATCCTCGACGAGCACCCGATCGCCACCCGCAAGGTCCTCACCGTCGGACAGGCCGACCAGGCGCTGGACCGGTTGGACGCCGGGGTGACCCGCGAGGAGATCGCGAGCGCGCTCGTCGCCCTCCGCGGCGGCACCTCGCCGGACCGCGACGTCGTCGACCCGTACCGCCGCGGGCCGGAGGCCGCGGCCGCCTGCGCCCAGATCCTCGACGGGGTCGTGGACCGTCTGCTGACCCGACTCGGCGTCGCCCGCACCGGTGAGGAAGGTCCTCGTCGTCACCCCGGCCTTCCACGGCTACGGGGAGTCGATCGGCAACGCGTTGCGGCGGCGCGGTCACGACGTGGTGGTGCACCCGTACGACGCGCACCGGACGCTCTGGCAGAAGTCCCGCCACAAGGCGGCCGTCGAGCTGCCCGGCAAGGTCGGGCTGGACCGGCGCAGCGACGACGCCCGGAGGACGACGGACGCGACGCTCGACGTGCTCGACGCCACCCGGCCCGACGTCGTCCTGGTGATCCGCGGCGACCTTCTCGAGGACCGGTTCTGGGACCGGCTCGAGGAACGCCGGTCTGCCGGTCGTGCTGTGGCTCTACGACGAGGTGCGCCGCATGCACTACGAGATGGCCACGTTCGAGCGACCGCGCGCCGTGGCCAGCTACTCGCCGCTCGACGTCGCCCGGCTGCAGGCCCTCGGCGTGGCCGCCCACCACCTGCCCAACGCCTTCGACCGCGACCACCAGCGGTGCGCGCCCCCCCCGCCGCGACGAGCTGTCGTTCGTCGGCGCCCGCTACCCCGACCGCGAGCAGACCCTGCTCGGGCTGCACGAGGCCGGCGTCCCGGTCCGCGCCTACGGCCGCGACTGGTCGAGCCACCCGTTCGACCGGCTCCGGACCTGGAGCTGGCGCCGCCCGGCGTCCCGGGCAGCGTGACCTCGACCGCGCCACCGCGTACCCGTGATGGCCGGCGTCGACGGCCACCCTGAACATGCACGGCGACCAGGACGGCTTCACGATGCGCACCTTCGAGGCAGCCGGCGTCGGCGGCGTCCAGCTCGTCGACCGGACCGACACGGCGGGGCTCTACGCGACGGGGTCGAGCTGGTGGGCATCACCTCACTCGAGGAGCTCGTCGACCTCTGCCGACGTGCCGCGGTCGACACTCGCCTGGGCGGAGAGCATCCGCGCGGCCGCTCGCGAGCGGACCCTGGCTGAGCACACCTTCGACCACCGCGTCGAGGTGCTGGAGGCCTCGTGGGACACGGTCTGAAACACCCCGGCGATCTCGTCGCCTGGCGACGCTGGCACGAGTCGCGGCACCCGGTCCGCGGCGCCGCCCGGACGCGCGGGCGCGACTGCGACCCGGGCCCGCGGGCTGGTCGACCGTCCTGACGCCGGCCGCCGGCTGGCGACCTCGCTGGTGGCGCATCGAAGCCACCCGCGCTAGCGTCGACCGGGCCGTCGTCGCTCCCTGCGCACCTCCCCGCTGACCGCACCGCGTCGTCTGCCCTGTCGGCTGGCCCGCCGCGCCGTACGCCGCACACCGCGCCGCACGATCGACGTCGCCCTCCTGCCGACCGCTCGAGCCGGTCGCGGTCCTGGCCGCGGGGCACTACACCGCCGATCGGGGCGGCCGCCTTCGCGCTGGCCGAGGAGCGCGGCGCCGCTTCTTCGTCTCCCAGCACGGCGCGCTGACTCCGTTCGCGCCGCCGCTCCCCCGCGCTGCGCACCTGCTGGCGTGGACCGAGGCGGACGGTGACTTCTGGACGAGCGGGCGTGCCGACGTCCGCACCACGGTGACCGGGAGCGAGCTGCTGTGGCAGGCGGGTCTCGCGACGGGCGCTCGCCGCCCTGCGTCGACGCGACCGCAGCGCCCGACTTACCTCGGGCAGGGGCACGCCGCCGAGATCTCGCGCGCCCGACTGGCCGCGGCCGCACCGGCGACGTTCTGTCGCGAGCACGGCGCGCGCTACCGGCCCGCACCCCTCCGAGCGCGACCTGGCCTCGCGGCTGGTGCTGGCGGCGTACGAAGCGCCGGGCATCGCGGTCGACACGGCGGCGTGCCGCTGGTCGAGCTGCCGACGCCGGTCGTCAGCGTCTTCTCCACCGGCATCCTCGAAGCGGCCGCTCGGGGCGTGCGGCCTGGGTCGACTTCCCGCGTCCGCCCGCGTGGCTGGCGGAGTTCTGGGAGCGTTACGCCATGAACCGACTCGGGCAGACGCCCACCCCCGCCCCGGCTCGTCCGACGACGCGAGCCGGCGCGGCGCGGATCGCCGAGGATCGTGGCCGCTCCATGACCCTCTGCGTGATCCCGGCGCGCGGCGGCTCGAAGGGCGTGCCGCGCAAGAACCTCCTCGAGGTCGGCGGCAAGCCACTCATCGTCTGGACCATCGAGCAGGCGCTCGCCGACCGACGGCCTCGACGTCGCTGGTCTCCACCGACGACGAGGAGATCGCCGAGGTCGCCCGCGCCGCCGGCGCACGCGTGCCGTTGCTGCGGCCCGCCGAGCTTGCCCAGGACACCACCGCCGACCGAGCCCGTCGTCCGGCACGCGATCGAGCAGGTCACCGCCGAGCGCGGCCGCCCCGACACGGTGATGCTGCTGCAGGCGACGTCGCCCGTCCGGCTCCCGGGACACCCTCGACCGCGCGCTGGCCGAGTTCCCACCGGCGTCGACTCGATGGTCGGCGTGGTCGAGCAGGCGCCCTTCATCTGGCAGGCCGACCGAGCCGCCGACCGCGGCGTACGACGTCGGCGCGCGCCCGCGGCGCCAGGACCTCACCCGCGAGACCTGCGCTACCGCGAGACCGGCTCGCTCTACGTCACCCGCACCGAGATCTACGAGCAGCACGACAACCGGCTCGGCGGCCGCATCGGGCTCTTCGTGATGGCCGAGGACGAGGGCATCGACATCGACACCGAGCTCGACGTCGCCCTGGCCGAGCAGCAGTGCGCTCACCTGACCTGACCGGCCCAGCCGTGACGGCACCGAGCTCGGCAAGGCCCGAAGAGCCACGCCAGGCCGAGAGGCGCGGCGGCAAGCCGTGACGACGCGAAGATGCCGAGGCGCCCGAGTCCGGCGGCCGTCGTCGGACGCACGCTGAGTGGCGGCCCAGGGAGCTGTGGCGTCGCACGCCGAGCGCGCGACCAGTCACGATCCGGGTCCGGCCTCCGTGGCGGCCGACCTGACTGACCTCGCGCCACGAAGGGACGCACTCGATCCAGTGACGCCGACGGCATCCCACGAACCGCACATTCGACGCCGCGATGATCCACCGAGCCGCGACCGAGCCGAACACGCTGCGGGCGCGAGTAGCGTGCCCGGCCGGATTCCAGCGCGAGCTGCCCGCGACCCCGGAGACGCGACCGTCGTGGCCGCCGTCTCGGGGTGTCGACCGTCGGCGGCGCTCGGCACTTACGCCGTCTGGCGACAACGCCATCGTCGAGCCGGCGCCCACGGCGAACGTCGCTGTCCGTCAGCCGGACCCGCAGGACGGACGGCGAAACGGCGGCCCGTGCTGAAGACCGGCAGCCGCGCGCACGACACCGGATGGCACCACCACGTACACGCCAGGGTCGACCTGATGCGGCGAGGCACAGCGCGACGGCGACCGACCCACCACTGGGCGGCGAGCACGCGGCTACGCCGGACGGCAGAGTGGCACACCGCACGGGAGTGCGCGAATCGCCGCCCCGGCGCGAACGCCGGATGAGCAGCTCCGGTCGCGACAGCTTCGAGGCGGCCGCCGACAGCGACGTGACACGGCACGCACCAGGCACCGTCCCGGACGCGAAGCACTCGGCGACCGGCAACGACACTGCCCTGGGCCGGGACCTCGCACGCCTGCGAGCCGCAGCGCCACAGCTCCAGCCGCGGTCGCAGACCGCCAGGGTGATGACCGAGTGGTGCCATGCCACCTCGGCCAGCACGGTCACCGGCGCCGCCACGGTGACGAACTACGCACGTCTCCAGGGTCTCAGCGGCAACACCTAGCAGGGCGAGCACCGCGATGTCCTGGCCCAGCAGGCCGACTGGCGCCGTCGTCGACACCGCGGCTACCGGTCAAGGTGGTCGGCAGAGGTGCGACCGGCGGTGCGGCACCGGCACGTCGATCCTGGGTGGACCGCGGTGCTCGAGCGCCGGCTCGGCCCAGACGCACGACGACGGCGGGTGCAGGATGCGACAGGTAGAGCCCGGCGATCGAGATCGGTGGCTCCAGCGCCGCTGACGACGACCGGCGACGAGCTGCTCGCCGGGCTGCGATGACCTCGCCCGCATCACGACGCTCGCCACGTCCGCCAGCACCTGCGAGCGCTGTCTCCGTGGTCGACCCGCGTGGTCTGCCTCGACCCGATGTGGCTGGGCGACGGGCACGGGTCTCCGACGGCGGCACGCGCTCGGTCTCGGGATTAACTCGCGAACTCGGATATCGAGCCGGGTGGCTACCGTGGTGGACCCAGACTGACCCCCAGAAGGCTGACCGTTGATCATCGAGCGCGACCTGACGCCCTACGTCGTCTATTCCGGCGACCCGGTGCTGAGGGCGCTGGAGAAGATCACCGCCAACAAGGCGCGGGTCATCTTCCTCGTCGACGCACACGGCCACCTCGACGGCGTCCTCTCCGACGGTGACTTCCGGCGCTGGGTCAGTGCCGGCGCCCGGCTCGACATCGACGTACCCGCCCTCGAGGCCGCCAACACCAACCCGCGCAGCCTGCCCGTCGGCAGCAGCCCCGCCGAGATCGCGCACGCCTTCGGCTACGGCATCGACCACGTCGCCCTCGTCGACGAGCGCGGCCACCTCGTCGCCATCGCGATCAACCGGGCCGACGAGTTCCGGATCGGGCGCCACCTCGTCGCGCAGGACGCGCCCGACCTGGTGATCGCCGAGATCGGCATCAACCACCAGGGCGACATCGACCTGGCCAAGCGACTGGTCGACGAGTTCGCCGCCGCCGGCGCCGACATCGTGAAGTTCCAGCTCCGCGACATGGAGGCGCTCTACCGCCAGGGCTCGGGCGGCTCGGCGGGCGAGGACCTCGGCACGCAGTACACCCTCGACCTGCTCGCGAAGTACAACCTCGACGCCGACGGGCTCGTCACCGTCTTCGACCACTGCGCCGACATCGGCATCGACGTCATGTGTACGGCGTGGGACCCCCGCTCGGTCGACCGGCTCGTCGGACTACGGCGTGCCGTCGCTGAAGGTCGCGTCGGCCGACATGACCAACCACGCCCTGCTGCGGCACATGGCCGCGACCGGGACGCCGATGGTGCTCTCGACCGGCATGTCCACCGAGGGCGAGATCCGCGAGACCGTCGAGGTGATGCGCTCCAGCGGCGTCGCGCACGCCTTCCTGCACTGCCAGTCGACCTACCCCGCGCCCTTCAAGGACATCAACCTCGCCTACCTCACCGGCTGGCCGAGCTCACCCAGACGCCGGTCGGCTACTCGGGCCACGAGCGCGGCTTCCACGTGCCGGTCGCCGCCGTCGCCCTCGGCGCGCGGATCATCGAGAAGCACGTCACCATCGACCGCGACCTCGAGGGCAACGACCACAAGGTCAGCCTGCTGCCGCGCGAGTTCGCCGAGATGGTGCAGCGCATCCGCGAGGTCGAGGAGGCCCTCGGCACCGACGCGCCGCGCGCGGTGTCGACCGGCGAGATGATGAACCGCATCAACCTCGCCAAGTCGCTCGTCGCCACCCGCCGGATCGAGGTCGGCGAGGTGCTCACCGCCGACGACATCGACATCAAGAGCCCCGGTCGCGGCCTGCAGCCCAACGCGCTCGACAAGCTGGTCGGCCGCACCACCAGCCGCGCCTTCGAGCGCCGGCGACTTCTTCTACGCCACCGACCTCGGCGACGGCGCGCCGCAGCGGTCGCGACTACGACTTCGCCCGCCCTGGGGGCTGGCCGTCCGCTACCACGACATCGAGGCGATGACGCGGGACACGACCCCCGACTTCCTCGAGTTCCACTTCTCCTACAAGGACCTCGACCTGCCCGTCGCCGAGGTGTTCGCGGCGTACCCCGACGGCCTGCCGATGGGCTTCACCACGCCACTCCCCCGACCTCTTCGCCGGCGACTTCCTGCTCAACCTCGCCTCCGAGGACGACGCCCACTGGGAGCGCTCGATCCGCGAGCTGCAGCGCGTCGTCGACACCACCCGGGAGATGCAGAAGCACTTCCGCAGCCGCCGACGACCGGGCGGCGACCCGGCCCGGTGATCGTGGCCAGCCTCGGCGGGTTCACCACCGACGCCTTCGTCGCGCCCGCCGAGCGGGGCGGATGTACGCCCGGGTCGCCGCCGGCCTCGCGCGGGTCGACGACTCCGGCGTGCGGCTGTGCGCCCAGACCCTGCCGCCGTACCCGTGGTACATGGGCGGCCAGCTCTTCTGCAACCTCTTCGTCGACCCGCGCGACACCGCCGAGTTCGCGGCGACGTACGACCGACGCCTGTGCTTCGACGTCTCGCACTCCAAGCTGGCCGCCAACTACCTCGGCATGTCGTTCGCCGAGGCGACCGACCTGCTGGCGCCGCACACCGAGCACCTGCACCTCGTCGACGCGACCGGCGTCGACGGCGAGGGCGTGCAGGTCGGCGACGGCGAGATCGACTGGGCGCGTGCTGGCCCAGCAGCTCGAGAAGCGGCGCCCGGGGTCAGCTTCATCCCGGAGATCTGGCAGGGCCACGTCAACGACGGCGAGGGCTTCTGGATCGCCCTGGAGCGACTCGAGCAATGGTTCTGACCGCACCCATCGCGCTCTGGGTCGATCCCCGTCGGCGACCTCGCCGGGGTCGCGCGCCACGCCCTCGACGTCGCCCGCGCCGGGCATCCCCGGCTGGCGGCTGGTCTTCCTCAGCCCGCCCGGCGAGCTGCCGGACGAGCTGCGCGCCGCCGGGTGCGGCCGTGCTCGAGCAGCCCTTCGGACCCGACCACGGACTTCGCGCCTCGCGTCGCGACGCTGCGCCACGCCGTGCGCACGCTGCGGCCCGCGGTCGTGCACTCGCACCTCGCCTACGCCGACATCGTCGGCCGCCGCCGTCTCCGCGCGGTACCGCGCCTGGTCACCACCGAGCACGGCATCGCCGCGCGACGACCTCGTCTACCACGGCTCGCGGCGCCAGTCCGCGGGCTGATGGCGCCGTCCACACAGCCCGGCTGCGCCGCTTCGACGCCGCGATCGCCGTCAGCGAGGCCACCGCCGCGCGATGAGCGAGAAGTGGCACCCGCGCCAGACCGGTCGACGGTGATCCCCAACGGTGTCGACCGCCCGGCCCGCACCCGCGGCCGCGGCCCGGCCTGCGCATCCTGTCCCTGGCCCGGCTGTCGCCCGAGAAGCGGCTGGCCGCCCTGGTCGACGGCTTCGCGCGCGCTGCGCCCGCGACCACCCCGAGGCGACCCTCACCCTCGCCGGCGTCGGGCGAGGGCGAGGCCGCCCTGCGCACGCCAGGTCGGGCGCTCGGCCTCGACGACGCGGTGACGCTGCCCGGCTTCGTCGACGCCGGCCGGCGCGATGGCGAAGCACGACGTGCTGGCGATGCTGTCGGTCTGGGAGAACTGCTCCTACGCCCTGCTCGACGGCCTGCGTCCACGGCATCGGCGTCGTCGCCGCGGCCGTCGGCGGCAACCCGGAGATCCTGCCCGAGCGGTGCCTGGTCGACGGCCGACCACGCCGGCCACGGCCGCGCTCCTCGTGGAGCAGGGCCGGGCCACCACGCGCGGCCGAAGATCCCCGCCGGCTGGCCCACGGTGGCCGACATGGCCGCCTCGATCGGCGAGGTGTACGCCGGGGCGCGGCGATGACCGAGGACGGGCTACCCCGGATCTACGTCGCCGCCAACCGCGGCGACATGGGTGGCGGGGAGCTGATGCTGCTGCGGCTGGCCGTGGCCCTCGCGCAGCTCGGCTACGCCGTCACGGCCGTCGTCCCGTCCGCCCCTGGCGAGCTGGCCGTCGAGGCGCGCGGACTGGGCCTCGACGTCGAGGAGGTGCCCTGCCGCGACCGCCGCAGCTACGCACTGGCGCTGCGCCGGTGGGACCGCACCCGCGACGGGGACCGGCAGGGAGTGCTCTGGTGCAACGGGTTGCTGCCCGCCCTGGCCACCGCGGGCCGGCCCCGACGGATCGTGCACCTGCACCAGCTGCCTTCATCGAAGCAACGCCCGCTGGCCCGGCTCGCGCGGCGCGGCGCGGCGGCCACGGTGGTGCCCTCCCCACACCTGGCCGAGCGACTCGCCCCCGCCGAGGTGCTGCCGAACTGGACCGGCCCGCTCACGGCGGCCCCGCACCGCGCGCCGGAAGACCAGGTGACGGTCGGCTTCATCGGCCGGATCGGCACCGCGAAGGGCGTGCACGTGCTTGCGGAGGCCTGCGGCCGGCTCGCTCCCGACGTACGCCGGCGGGTACGGCTCCTCGTCGCGGGCGACGATCGCTTCGTGCCCGCGCGCGACCGGCGCACCGTGCAGGATGCGCTGGCCTCCTCGGGCGTGCGGGTCGAGCAGCCCGGCTGGGTCGACCCCGTGACGTTCTTCGCCGGCGTCGACGTGGCGGTGGCCCCGTCGGTCCTGCCCGAGTCCTTCGGGCTCGTCGTGGCCGAGGCGATGGCCGTCTCCTGTCCTGTCGTGGTCAGCGACGCCGGTGCGCTGGCGGGGGTGGTCGGGCCGGACCACCCCTGGGTCGTCCCGGCCGGTGACCCGGCCGCCCTGGCGCGGACGCTGGCCGCCGCGATCGACGCGCTGCCAGCTGCGGACGTGGTTGCCTCCCAGCGCCGGCGCTGGGAGGCGGAGTACTCGCCCGCCGCCGGTCGACGACACCTGGAGGTCTTGGTAGGCCGTCTCGTCGGTCGCGGCATCCTCGAGCCGCACGGCCCGGAGGCCGGCCCGTGAGCCGGCCGCGCGTCGCGATCGCCCACGACTACCTGACCCAGCACGGCGGCGCCGAACGCGTCGTGCTCGCACTGGTCCGGGCCTTCCCCGACGCGGTGGTGCACACCCTCCTCCACGATCCTGACGGCACGTTCCCGGAGTTCCGGGACGTGCGCATCGTGACCTCACCCCTCGACCGGCTGACACCGCTGCGGAACCACCACCGCGCCGCGCTCCCCCTGCTGGCCCCGGCCGCCTCGCGGATGCGGGTCGACGCCGACGTCACGGTGGTCTCCACGAGCGGGTGGGCGCACGGCTTCGACGTGCGCGGTCGCAGCGTCGTCTACTGCCACAACCCGGCCCGCTGGCTCTACCAGGGCGAGGAGTACCTCGGCGGCCGCTCGCGCTCGCTGCCCGGCCCTCGCGCTGCGAGCACTCGCCCCACCGCTGCGTCGCTGGGACCGGGCGGCGATGCTGCGGCACGACACCTACTTCGCCAACGCGACCGTCGTGCGCGAGCGGATGCGCGCCGCCTACGGCATCGACGCCGCGGTGCTCTTCCCACCAGCGGCCCTCGCGCCGGAGGGCCGGGAGGAACGCGTGGGTCCGTTCGAGCCCGGCTTCCACCTGCTGGTCTCGCGGCTGCTGCCCTACAAGAACGTCGACAAGGCCCTCGACGCCTTCCGGTCGCTGCCCGCCGAACGGCTGCTCGTGGTCGGCCGTGGCCCCGAGGAGGACCGGCTACGCGCCCTCCTGCCCGGCAACGCGGCCATCGTCTCCGACATCAGCGACGCCCAGCTCCGCTGGGCCTACCACCGCTGCGCGGCGCTGCTCGCCCCCAGCTTCGAGGACCTCGGGCTGACGCCGCTGGAGGCCGGGTCCTTCGGCAAGCCGACGCTGGCCCTGCGGGCGGGGGGATACCTCGACACGGTGGCCGAGGGGGTGAGCGGGATGTTCTTCGACCGCACCGACGCGGCGGCCATCGCGACGGCGGTCGGCTCCGCCCGTCGTACGTCGTGGGACGCCGACGCGATCCTGCGGCACGTCCACCGCTTCGACGAGGAGGCGTTCGGCGCCTCGATGCGCGCGGCCGTCGATGCGCTGGCGGGCTGAACGTCAGGAGGCGCTGGTGGAGGGGCTGGCCGTGGCGGAGGGGCTGGCCGACTCGCTGGGCTCCGGCCCGACGGTCGTGAAGGTCACGCCGCCGTCTCTGCTCGACATCAGGTCATTGCCCACCTGGGCGATCACCAGGTCCGGCGTCGTGGCGATGGCTAGGGGGGCCCGGCTGCCTCCGAGGCACTTCTCGGGCCTCCGTCGAGTTGGTAGCCACCTTGAAGACCCCCACCTGGCTCAAGCACGTGGGCGTGCTTCCGAGGACCAGATACTGCCCGTTGCCCTGTCCTGGGGCCACGCTCAGCTGCCTGTAGTCCGCGGGGCTCAGGGGGCTCGATCGCGAGCCGACCGCGAGAGGGTAGAAGCCGCCGGCGTCACAGCTCGCGATCGCCTTCTCGGCGGCCACGTTCACGATCTGGTCGGGCACGCACCCGATCGACGATCTGCCGGCCCGCCGGGGCGGTGACATTGGTCGCCGTCGTGTCGGCGGGCAGCGTCCAGATCCCGGGTCCCTTCGCGACGGCGGCCGACTGCCAGCTGGCGCCGCCGTCATCGGAGTCCATCGTCATCGGATCGCACTTCGCGTCGAGGCCGGCGACACGCATGCTGCCGTTGGCGTTGACGACCAGGCCGAGGACCTCCTTGACGGCCGGCACCTCGACCTCGGCCAGCGGCGCGTCGTCCGACACCGTTCCGGTCCAGAACCGGGCGGTGCGGCCGAACCGCTCCTCGCACGCACCCCGGGTCGCGCGCAGCACGACGCCGTCGGCGTTCGCGCCCAACAGCAGCGGCGCCGAGATGTCATCGCTTCCGGGTGCATCCGTGGGGATAGCGGACGGCGAGGCCGCCACCGAGAATGACGTCGTCGTGCGTTGCATGGGTGGCAACACGCCGTGGCGGGCCCGATAGCCGAAAGCCAGCACCAGCACGTCCAGGACCACCAGCACCGCCAGGGCGACGACCCAGCGCCGCCGCATCACTTGCCCCGGGCGGCGCTCTTGGCGAGGGCCGGCTTCTTGCGGGCTCCCGGCTTGGACGCCGGCTCGTCCTCGCCGTAGCTGCTGGTGTAGCTGCCGTAGCCGTAGCCGTAGACCACCGCCCCGAGGCCGCGCAGCGGCGCCCGGTTGAGGACCACGCCCAGCATCCGGCCACCGGTCTGGGTGAGCCGGCGCTTGGCCAGCTTGGCCTGCTCCTTGTAGGTGTGGTTGATCGCGAAGACCACCATGGCGCCGTCGGCGATGCCGGCGAGCAGGGCGGCGTCGGTGACCGGGAGCAGCGGCGGCGCGTCCAGGACCACGAGGTGGTCGCGCGAGAGCTCCGCCAGCAGCAGTTGCATCCGGTGCGAGCCGAGCAGCTCACTCGGGTTGTGCGGCACCCGGCCGGCTGACATCACCTGGAGGTGCTCGAGTCCCGAGTCCTGCAGGGCCTCGTCGGCGGTGACGTCACCGACGAGCACCTGCGCGAGCCCGATCTGGGCGTCGACGCCGTAGACGCCGGCGACGACGGGCCGGCGGAGGTCGGCGTCGACGAGGATGGTGTCCTGGCCGGCGTTCGCCAGCACCCGGGCCAGGTTGAGGGCCACGGTGGACTTGCCCTCGCCCTCGTTGGCGCTGGTGATCACCACCGAGCGGATCGGGTTGTCCACGTCGATGAAGCGGAAGTTCGTGCGGAGCTGGCGGAACGCCTCCGCGGCGGGGCCGCGGCTGGAGGAGTCGATGCCCTCGGACTGCTTGCGGTCCAGGTCCTTGACCTCCGGGAGGATGGCCAGCACCGGGGTGTCGATGAGCTCCTCGACCTCGTCCACGGAGCGGAGCTTGCGGTCGAGGTTCATCCGGACGAACGCGGCGATGTAGCCGAGCAGGATGCCGAGCAGGCCACCGATCAGCAGGTTGCGGCTGTAGTTCGGCGTGAACGGCGCCACCGGCAGCGAGGCGTTGTTGACCGAGTGCCATGCGCACCAAGGTCTGCTGGTCCGAGCCCTGCGGGAGCGAGGCGCTCTCGGCCTTCTGCGCAACGTCGGCCGTGGCCACCACGCCGGCCTGGGCCAGGGCCTGGGCGTCCTCGGGCGTCGAGGCGTAGCCGGTCACCACGACCGCGGAGGTGACGGGGTCCGAGGAGCCGCTGATGGTCACCAGGCCCGGCGAGATGCCCAGGGTCTCGGCGACCTGGGCGCGAACCTCCTCGAGGCGACGTAGGCGGCGTAGATGTCGGCCTTCTTCTGCGACAGGGACAGCGATGCGCTCAGGTCCCCGATGTTGCCCGAGCTGCCGACGTACACCTGGCCCGAGGCGTAGCTCGCGTAGCTGACCGGCCGGGTCAGCGTCCACAGGAAGGATGCGATGAGCGTCAGCGAGGCGACCACGAAGATCAGCTTCGCGTTGGCTCGCGTCAGCCGCACGAAGTCGAGAAGGGTCACGTCATCCTCAGCTCAGGAGCAGCGCGGGCGCGCGCGGGTGTTCCCGAGAACCGTAACCGCTCGGGCAAAGGAACACGGGGACTTCCCGCTATTCACGCGGCCGAGCCCGCAGCAGGGCGACGACCGCGGCGCCGAGCACCGCGCCGGCACCGTTGCACACCACGTCCCCGAACGAGGACTCGCGCTCGAGGGTGGGCACCCGCTGCACGAGCTCGATGGCGACCGAGAAGCACAGGGCGATCGGGACCGCCCACACCCACCAGTCCTCCAGCCACCACGCGAGCACCATGCCCACCGGCACGAAGAGCAGCACGTTGAGCAGCCGCCCGTAGTCCTCGGGGGTCAGCCAGGCCGGCGTCCCCGGGAAGTGGGTGCGGAAGAAGACGTAGAGCTGGACGGTCATGCGGTTGAGGTGCCAGGCGTACGGCGCGACCGCGATCACGAGCACCCCCAGGAGGCAGGCGACGAGGAGCAGGCCGATCGTGCGGTGGGACCACCGCCTCATCCGCGGTCCAGGAACCGGCGCACGGCCACGCCGAGCGCGCGGGCGTAGCGGTCACGGCCGGTCGCGCGGGTCATCGTCGCGGCGTCGGACGGGCTGCGCATGTTGCCGAGCTCGACCATCACGGTCGGCACGTCGGAGAGGTTCAGGGTGGCGAGGTCGCGGCGTACGTCCAGGCCGTCGCCGCCCGCGATGTAGGTCGCGCGGGCGAAGCCGCGCTCGACCAGCGCCGCCCGCGTCAGCAGCGCCAGCCGCCGCGAGGAGCGGTAGATGTCGTGCGTCCAGGGCCTGCGGTCCGCCGGCATGATCACGTGGAAGCCGTGGGCGCCGCGGGCGTAGGAACCGTCGGCGTGGACGCTGATCTTGAGGTCGGCGGGACGCTCGTCCGGACCGCCGTTGCCCGCGCGGCCACGCTCGTCCACGCACGGCCCCCACTGGTCCTGGCGGTTGCTGTGCCGGGTCAGCCGGACGGTGGCGCCCAGCGCCCGCAGTCGCTCGCGGAGCCGGAGCGAGACGTCCCAGGCGAAGGTGGCCTCGGGGTAGCCGCCGTCGGTCGCGGTGCCGGTCGTGTTGCACGGCTTGCGGAACCCGCCGGCCGGCACCAGCCGGCCGATGCGCCCGGGGAAGTGGTGGTTGCCCAGCTGGTGACCGGGGTCGATGACCACGACGCGACCCTCGAGCGGAGGTTCGGTGCCCACGGCCCGGGAGGCGGTCCGGTCCCGGTGCGAGCCGTCCGCGTGCGTGGCGGCGTCCGTGGGCAGGGGTGCGGTGACCAGCGCCGCCGCCAGGCTGGCCGCGGCGAGCGTCAGCAGCGTCCCGATCCGCAGGCTCACGACCACCTCACCGGCTCACTCGTAGCCGAGGATCTCGTGCCGCTTCTCGCTCCAGGCCAGCGCGGAGGCGATGGCGTCGTCGATGGTCTCCTGGGCGCGCCAGCCGACGAGCTCGGCGATCCGGTCGACGTTGGCGTAGGCGCCGACGGCGTCGCCCGGGCGCGGGGGCGCCTCGCGGACCGGCACCTCGTGGCCGAAGACGCGCTCGAACGCCGCGATCAGCTGTCGCACCGAGACGCCCTCGCCGCGGCCGATGTTCATGACCACGCTGGGCGCGCCGACCTGGCCGAGCACGTCGTCGAAGGCCTCGATCGTCTGCACGTGGGCCCGGGCGACGTCCCAGACGTGGACGTAGTCGCGGATGCCCGTGCCGTCGGGCGTCGGGTGCTCGGTGCCGGTGATGGTGAAGGCGTCCTGCTGCCCCCGTGCCGCGCGGACCAGCTGGCCGAGCACGTGGCTCGGCTCCTTGGCGTAGACGCCGGTGGTCAGCCCGGGGTCGGAGCCGATGGGGTTGAAGTAGCGCAGCATGACGGCCCGCAGGTCGGTGGCCGCGGTCACGTCCTGGAGGATCTGCTCCATCATCCGCTTGGTGCGGGCGTACGGCGAGGGCGGGTCGAGGGCGTCCTCCTCGCGCACCTCGAAGCCCTCGGCCGGGGCGGCGTACAGGGAGGCCGACGACGAGAAGAGCACGCGGTTCTTGCCGAGCGCCTGGAGCGCGTCGAAGAGCTCCAGGGACTTGGCGACGTTGTCGCGGTAGTACGCGTAGGGCTGCTCGACCGACTCCGGGACGATGATCCGGGCCGCCATGTGGATGGTGGCGTCGAGGTCGGGGTGCTCGTCGACGATCCGCGCCAGCAGGGCACGGTCGGCGATGTCGCCCTCGTAGAAGACCCGGTCGCCCACGAACACCCGCGGGCCGGTCAGCAGCGAGTCGAGGACGATCGGGGTGTGCCCGGCCTCCTCGAGGGCCTTGGCCGTGGTCGAGCCGATGTAGCCGGCACCTCCGGTCACGAGAACCTTCATGACGGCAGGGTAGTGGGCCGTCCGGGACCCCTCGGAATCGACACGAACCGCCGGCGCCGTTCGCCCGACTGGCACAATGCCCCGCATGCCTTCGGCTCTGATCACCGGTATCACCGGACAGGACGGCCTGTACCTCTCCCAGCTGCTGCTGGCCAAGGGGTACGACGTGCACGGCCTGATCCGCGGGCAGAACAACCCCCGTCGCGAGATCGTCGAGCTCACCGTGCCCGACGTGACGCTGCACACCGGCGACCTGACCGACATGTCGAGCCTGATCCGGGCGCTGCGCGACTCCGATCCCGACGAGGTCTACAACCTCGGGTGCGATCAGCTTCGTCGCGTACTCCTGGCAGAACGCCGCTCTCACCTCCGACGTCACCGGCAAGGGCGTGCTCACCATGCTCGAGGCGGTCCGGCTGCACGCCGACGACGACCCCTCCGCCGTGCGCTTCTACCAGGCCTCGAGCTCGGAGATGTTCGGCAAGGTGCAGGAGACCCCGCAGCGCGAGACGACGCTGCTGTGGCCGCGCTCGCCGTACGGCGTGGCGAAGGTCTTCGGGCACTACATGACGATCAACTACCGCGAGTCCTACGGCATGCACGCCTCCTCGGGCATCCTCTTCAACCACGAGTCGCCGCGGCGCGGACCGGAGTTCGTGACCCGCAAGATCAGCCAGGCGGTGGCGCGGATCCACCTCGGCATGCAGGACGAGCTGGTGCTCGGCAACCTGGACTCCCGCCGCGACTGGGGCTTCGCGGGCGACTACGTCGAGGCGATGTGGCTGATGCTCCAGCAGCCGCACGCCGACGACTACGTCATCGCGACCGGCGAGACCCACTCGATCCGCGACTTCTGCGAGGCGGCGTTCGGGCACGTCGGCATCGAGGACTGGGAGCGCTACGTGCGCCAGTCACCGGAGTTCATGCGTCCCGCCGAGGTCGACGTCCTGATCGGCGACGCGAGCAAGGCCCGCGAGGTCCTCGGCTGGAAGCCCACGGTCACCTTCGACGAGCTGGTCGCGATGATGGTCGAGCAGGACCTCGAGGAGCACCGGCCGTGGGCGCCCGCCTGACCGCCCCGATCTCCTCAGCCACCCCGTGACCCGCGCCTTCGTCACCGGCATCGGGGGCCAGGACGGCAGCTACCTCGCCGAACGGCTGCTCGCCGACGGGCTCGAGGTGCACGCCCTCACCTTCACCGCCGACGGGCCTCCGGAGCACTGCCCGGCCGACGTGGTCCTGCACACCGGGGACCTCGCCGACGTCGCGGCGGTCCGCGCGCCTGCTGCTCGACGTGGACCCCGACGAGGTCTACAACCTGGCGGCGATCAGCTCGGTGGCCCAGTCGTGGTCCGAGCCCGACGCCACCGCGCGCGTCAACGGGCTCGGGGCCGCCGGCCTCCTCGAGTCGGCCCTGGCCGTGCAGGACGCGCGCGGCCACCGCGTCGCCTTCGTGCAGGCCTCCAGCGCCGAGATGTTCGGCAGCCCGGCGCGACAGCCCCAGGACGAGACGACCCCGCTGGCCCCCGTGAGCCCGTACGGCGCCGCCAAGGCCTACGCCCACCTCGCCGTCGGCGTCTACCGGGTCCGCGACCTGCACGCCAGCGGCGCGATCCTCTACAACCACGAGTCCCCGCGCCGGCCGACCCGGTTCGTCACCCGCCGGATCACCGCGACGGTCGCGCAGATCGCCCGCGGCCGGGCCGACCGACTCACCCTCGGCAACCTCGACGCCCGTCGAGACTGGGGCTGGGCCCCCGACTACGTCGACGCCCTGGTCCGCGCCGCCCGGGCCCCGGAGGCCGGCGACTACGTCGTCGCCACCGGCGTCGGTCACTCGGTGCGCGAGTTCGTCGCGGCGGCGTTCGCCCGGGCCGGCATCGCGGACTGGGAACCCCTCGTCACCAGCGACCCCGCCCTGCTCCGCCCCGCCGACGCGACCGACCTGACCGGCGACGCGAGCAAGGCCCGCCGCGACCTCGGCTGGGCGCCCACGGTGACGTTCGACGAGGTCGTCGGGCGGATGGTCGATCACGATCTCGCGCTGCTCGTCTGATCGTTGGTCGAGCGAGCGACGAGTCCCGTCACGAGACCCGCAAGCGGTCGCGTGCCTCTCACTGGGTTTCGTCACCGCTCGCTGAGCGCGCCGGGCTCGACCAGCGAACGGGGTCAGTGCTGCCGCAGCAGCTCCATCAGGTACGTCCCGTACCCGCTCTTCAGCAGCGGCTGGGCGATCTCGGCGAGCTCGTCGTCGGACAGGAAGCCCTGGCGCCAGGCGACCTCCTCCGGGGAGCCGATCTTCGTGCCCTGCCGGCCCTCGATGGTGCGCACGAAGTTGGAGGCGTCGTTGAGGGAGTCGAAGGTGCCGGTGTCCAGCCAGGCGGTACCGCGCGGCAGCACGTCCACGCGCAGCCGGCCCTGCTCGAGGTAGATCCGGTTGAGGTCGGTGATCTCGAGCTCCCCGCGGGCGGACGGCTTCAGGTCGCGGGCGTACTCGACCACGTCGTTGTCGTAGAAGTAGAGGCCGGGCACGGCGTAGTCGCTCTTGGGGTCCGTCGGGCTTCTCCTCGAGCGAGATCGCCGTGAACGGACTCGTCGAACTCCACGACGCCGTACTCCGAGGGGTTGGCGACGCGGTAGCCGAAGACCGCGGCGCCGTCGATGTCGGAGAACCGGCGAGAGCTGCGAGCCCAGGCCGCTGCCGTAGAAGATGTTGTCGCCGAGCACCAGCGCGGCGGGGTCGGAGCCGATGTGCTCCTCACCGATCAGGAAGGCCTGCGCGAGGCCGTCGGGACTCGGCTGCTGGGCGTAGGTGAGGTTGATCCCGAACCGCGATCCGTCGCCGAGCAGCCGCACGAAGGGTTCGGCGTCGTGGGGCGTGGTGATCACCAGGATGTCCCGGATCCCGGCCAGCATCAGCGTCGAGATCGGGTAGTAGATCATCGGCTTGTCGTAGACGGGCATCAGCTGCTTGCTGATGCCCTGCGTGATCGGGTGGAGCCGAGACCCCGTCCCACCGGCCAGGATGATCCCCTTCATGGGCGGTCATCCTAGATGCAGTGGTCCGCGGCCCTTTGCCTAGACTGCCGACCATGTCTCGCCTCCTCGTGACCGGCGGAGCCGGCTTCATCGGCTCCAACTTCGTCCACTACCTGGTGGCCAACACCGACGCCGAGATCACCGTCCTGGACAAGCTGACGTACGCCGCCACGCGCGAGGCCGTCGAGGGCCTGGACCGCGTCGAGCTGGTCGTCGGTGACGTCGCCGACGCCGACGTGGTCGAGCCGCTGGTCGCGCGGCACGACGCCGTGGTGCACTACGCCGCCGAGTCGCACAACGACAACTCGCTCAACGACCCGAGCCCGTTCATCCGCACCAACCTGGTCGGCACGTTCACGATCCTCGAGGCCGTCCGCAAGGCCGGCGCGCGCCTGCACCACGTGTCCACCGACGAGGTCTACGGCGACCTCGACCTCGACGACCCGAAGCGCTTCACCGAGGACACGCCGTACAACCCCTCCAGCCCGTACTCCGCCTCGAAGGCCGGCTCGGACCACCTGGTCCGGGCGTGGGTGCGCAGCTTCGGCGTGCGCGCCACGATCTCCAACTGCTCCAACAACTACGGTCCCTGGCAGCACATCGAGAAGTTCATCCCGCGCCAGATCACCAACGTGATCATGGGGGGCCGTCCCAAGCTCTACGGCGACGGGCTCAACGTGCGCGACTGGATCCACGCCGACGACCACTCGAGCGCCGTCTGGACGATCCTGAACAAGGGCGAGATCGGCGAGACCTACCTGATCGGCGCCGACGGCGAGAAGAACAACCTCGAGGTCGTCCAGCTGATCCTCAAGCACTTCGGCCGGCCGCAGGACGACTTCGACCACGTCACCGACCGCGCGGGCCACGACCGCCGCTACGCGATCGAGTCCGGCAAGCTGCGCCAGGAGCTCGGCTGGCAGCCGACCTACCAGGACTTCGAGGCCGGCCTGGCCAACACCATCGAGTGGTACCAGGCGCACGAGGACTGGTGGCGTCCGGTCAAGGAGGCGACCGAGGCGGCGTACGCCGCGAAGGGCCAGGCATGACCGACCTCTCGCTGGAGGTCACGCCGATCCCCGGACTCGTCGTGCTGCGGCTCGACGTCCGCGAGGACTCCCGGGGCTGGTTCAAGGAGAACTGGCAGCGGGAGAAGATGACCGCTCTCGGCCTGCCCGACTTCGGCCCGGTGCAGCACAACGTCTCCTTCAACACCGCCCGCGGCGCCACCCGCGGCATCCACACCGAGCCCTGGGACAAGTTCGTCTCGATCCTCACCGGCCGGGTCTTCGGCGCCTGGGTCGACATGCGCGAGGGCCCGACGTTCGGCACGGTGTTCACGATCGAGATGGACCCGCACACGGCGGTGTTCGTGCCGCGCGGGGTCGGCAACAGCTACCAGACCCTCGAGGACGCCACGACCTACAGCTACCTGGTCAACGAGCACTGGCGGCCGGGGACGGCGTACCCCGCCCTCAACCTCGCCGACGACACGGCGGCGATCCCGTGGCCGATCCCGCTGGCGCAGGCCGAGATCTCCGAGAAGGACAAGACCACCCCGGCGATGGCCGACGTGGTGCCGATGAAGCCGCTCAGGACGCTCATCGTCGGCGCGCTCGGCCAGCTCGGCCGGGCCCTGCAGGTGGACTTCCCGGACGCCGACCTCGTCGACATGGTCGCCGGCCCCGAGGGCTCACCCGTCCAGGTCCTCGACGTGTCCGACCCGGTCCAGCTCGCGGCGTTCCCGTGGCACGAGTACGCCCTGGTGCTGAACGCCGCCGCCTACACCGCCGTCGACAAGGCCGAGACCGACGAGGGCCGGGCGCTCGCGTGGGCCGCGAACGCCTCCGCCCCGGCGGCGCTCGCGCGGATCGCCGCCGAGCACCGGCTGACCCTCGTGCACTACTCGACCGACTACGTCTTCGACGGCACCGCGGAGGTGCACACCGAGGACGAGCGGTACTCGCCGTTGGGCGTCTACGCGCAGACCAAGGCCGCGGGCGACATCGCGGTCGCCACCGCGCCGCGGCACTACATCGTGCGCACCTCGTGGGTGATCGGCGAGGGCCACAACTTCGTGCGCACCATGCAGAAGCTCGCCGCCGACGGCGTCTCCCCCACCGTGGTGCACGACCAGGTCGGGCGGCTGACGTTCACCCGCGACCTGGCCCGGGCGACCAGGCACCTCGTCGACGCCGGCGCGCCGTACGGCGTCTACAACGTCACCGGCTCGGGACCGACCACGTCGTGGGCGGACCTGGCCCGGGAGGTCTTCCGCCTGAGCGGACGCGACGCCGAGGACGTCACCCCGGTGACGACGGAGGAGTACGTCGGCGGGCGCGCGGGCATCGCCCCTCGCCCCGCACACGGGGTGCTGGACCTGTCGAAGATCGAGTCGACGGGCTTCGTCCCGGCAGACGCGCTGGATCAGCTGCGCGACTACTGCCGGCCGTAGTCGTCCTCGAGGCGACAGATGTCGTCCTCGCCGAAGTAGTCGCCGCGCTGCACCTCGATGATGACCAGCTCGTCGTCGTGCCGGTTGGCGATCCGGTGTGGGACGCCCACGCCGATCTCGACGCAACCGCCGGCCTTGACCTCCACCGACTCCCCGTCGATCGTGCAGGTCGCCGTGCCGGCCACCACGACCCAGTGCTCGGCGCGGCGCCGGTGGGTCTGGTAGGACAGCCGCCGGCCGGGCAGCACCACCAGGCGTTTGACCTGGTAGCTCTCACCGCGGTCCAGGGCGTGCCAGGCGCCCCACGGTCGTTCCTCGAAGTCCAATTTCTCCACGCCCCATGAGCCGGGCCCACGTCCCGATCGACTGCCCTCGGTCAGCGCCGCATGAGCGAGCTGAGCGCGGGTTTGACATCAGCAAGGTAAACCAACGCGGCCACGGTAAAGGCCAGATTGATCAAGTTCAGCGGCGAGCCCGACGAGCACGACCTGCGTCACCGCGCCCAGGCCGAGGATGATCGTCCAGGCGGCCTTGGTGAGCTTGCCCGCCGCGCGGTAGGCCTCGTCGGAGTAGCGCAGGGAGTTGACGAACGCATAGATCTTCACGGCAAGCAGGACGATCTCGATCACGATCATCGTCAGACCCTCGACGGCGAAGACGTTCGGCACGAGCTCAGACTACCTGGACACGACGGAGCCCCCGGGGTCTCGGGACTCCCGGGGGCTCCGCCAGCTCGGTGGCGGGGACGTTCAGTCGCCGACCTTCTCGGCGGCGTCGGCCAGGGCGCGCGAGCCCGCCGACACCGTCTTCTTGGCGGCGGTCGTCGTCGCCTTGGCGCTGCTCCGCGGGGCGGTGGAGCGCTTCTTGGCGGCCGTCTTGGCCGTGGTGGTGGTCTTCTTGGCGGCCTTCGTGGCCTGGGTCTTGGTGGTCTTCGCCTTGGCCACGGTGGTCTCCGCAGCGGACACGGTGTCCTTCGTGGACTGCTGGCGGCGGATCCGGCCCACCAGCACCTCGCCGCGCTTGACGAGGTCGCCGTACAGGTCGGTGGCGGTCGACACGGGGGCGTCGAGCGACTTCTGGACCTTCGCCGGGACGGCGGCGGCCTCGGACTGGATCTGGGACTGGAGCTGGGCGACGCGCTTCTCGATCGCGGCGCGACGAGCCTTGGCGTCCTTCGCGGCCTGGGCACGGAAGGCCTTGGGCTCGAAGTGGATCACGGACTTCTGGAGGCCGCTGACGCGCGTGCTCAGGTCCTGCTGCGCCTTCTGGGCCAGCTTCTGGGCCTCGGCGGCGTAGTCGCGGACGACCTCGACGGCGAGGTCGGTCGCACCGACGCCCGCGTGGAGGGCGCGCTGCGCCGACTTGGTGGCCTCGGTCTGCACGGACTTGATGTCGAACTTGACGATCGCCATGTCCTTCTCCTTCAGGGGTGGTGGATGGTTGCTGAGGTTCAGTGGTGGACGGGCCGGCTCGGGACCGGCCGGTCATCGTTGGTGGCGATGAACGACGCGTAGACGTCGAGCAGGGTCTGCTTCTGACGCTCGGTGAGCCCGGTGTCGCTGAGCACGGCCAGCTCCACGGAGCCGCCGACCCCGACCTCGGGGCTGACGATGCCGGCACGGATGTAGAGCTGTTCCGCGGAGATCCGCAGCGCCTTGGCGAGCTGCTGGAGCACCTCGGCCGAGGGGCGACGCAGCCCACGCTCGATCTGGCTGAGGTAGGGGTTGGAGACGCCCACCTGGTCGGCGAGCTGCCGCAGGGACAGGCGTGATGCGGTGCGCTGCTCCCTCAAGTAGTCACCCAGCTGGTCGCCCAGCTGGTTGGTCAGCGATCCGACGGTCTTGCCGACCTTCGTCCTCGCCATGACCCCATCTTGCTAACAGTTGTTAGCAAATGCAAACTCGCGGCGGGTGATCCGAGTCACGAAGCCAAGAAAACAAGGCGATTTGCCCTCTGCAGGTTGCTAGCAGGTCAGAAGACCGCTCGGATCTCGCCGACGGGCACGCCGCCACCGAGCAGCGCCACCGCTCCGGTGGCACGCACCGCCTCACCGTCCACGCCGGCCTCGGTGTCGACCTTGCTGCGTCGCAACGCCGCAGCCATCAGCACCGGCCGCACCCGGGGGTAGCCGTCGTCGGCCTTGAGGGCGAAGGCCCGCCCGTCGCGCAGGGCGACCGCGTAGCACGCCTCGGCGCCGGCCTTGCCGATCGCGCCGGGGATCGCGGTGAGCAGCGCGCGCTCGTCACGCGTGCTGCCCGAGACGTACGCCGGGTGCTCGCGGATCGCGTCCGCGACGCGACGCTCGGGCCCGGAGTCCGCGACCGCCAGCTCGCGGAAGCCCCGCGCCAGGCCGGTGAGCGACGCCGACAGCAGCGGCGCACCGCAGCCGTCGACGGCCACCACCTGGACCGGCTCCCCGGTCAGCTCACCGAAGCGGTCCTTGATGGCACGCTGGAGCGGATGGTCGGGGTCGCGGTAGGTCGCGACGTCCCACCCGTTGGCCACACAGGTGAGCAGCATGGCGGCGTGCTTGCCGGAGCAGTTCATCAGGACGGGCAACCGGCTGCCGCCGGCCCGGATCACGGCGTCACGCGCCGCGTCGTCGAGCGGGTAGTCGGGCGGGGTCTGCAGGGCGGACTCGTCGAGGCCGGCGCGCTCGAGGATGCGGCGCACGCCCGCGACGTGGAAGTCCTCGCCGGAGTGCGAGGCGCACGCGAGGGCGAGCAGCTCGGGCTCCAGGTCGAGGCCGAGCCGCACCATGGCCAGCGCCTGCAGCGGTTTGTTGCACGAGCGCGGCAGCACGGCCGAGGACACGTCGCCCACCGACCAGTCCACCGTGCCGTCGGCGGCCAGCGCGACCACGGCTCCGTGGTGATGGCCCTCCACGAACCCGGAGCGCACGATCTCGGCGACGACGGGTTGCGGCATGCGGCTCAAACTATCCGAGCCCGTTGCCGGACCGGCCGGTCGGTGCCAGCCTCGACGCCATGCGCGTGCTCGCCTCGTCCACCGCGAACGACGGCCACTTCGGGCCACTCGTGCCGTTCGTGCGGGCGTGCGCCGACGCCGGCCACGAGGTGGCGGTCGCCGCCCCCGCGTCGTACGCCGCGGCGGTACGACGGGCCGGCTTCACCCACCTGCCGTTCGCGGACGCGCCGCCGGAGCTGATCGGGCCGGTGATGGGGCGACTGCCGACGATGTCGTTCGAGGAGGCCAACGCGACCGTGGCCCGCGAGGTCTTCGCCCGCATCGACGCGCAGGCCGCGCTGCCCGGCGTCCGTCAGGCCGTCGCGACCTGGAGGCCCGACGTGGTGCTGCGCGAGCCGGCCGAGCTCGGCTCCCTCGCGGCCGCCGTGGCTGCGGGGGTGCCGCACGTGCAGGTGGCCATCGGCATGGTCGAGGTGGGCACCATGCTCGGTGACCACTTCGTCGAGCCACTGGGCGAGCTCGACGCGCTCGCCGGGCTGCCCGAGGGCCGCGTCGCCGCGGCCCTCGACGAGGCGACGTTCCTCAGCTCGGTGCCCGAGTCCCTCGACCGGGCCGGGGATCCGGACTACCCCGACTCCCTCGAGGTGCTGCGCTTCCGCGAGCCGAGCCAACCAGCCGGCCGCCGACATGCTTCCGGCGTGGGGCGACCCGGCCCAGCCACTCGTCTATGTCACCTTCGGGTCGGTCACCGGCTCGCTGCCGCCGTTCGCGGGCGTGTTCCGCGAGGCGCTCGACGCCTTGGCCGACCTGCCGGCCCGCGTGCTGATGACGGTCGGCCGACGGGTCGAGCCGGCGAGTCTCGGCCCGCTGCCGGCCAACGCCCACGTCGAGCAGTGGCTGCCGCAGGCCGCCGTGCTGGCACAGGCGTCGGCCGTGCTGGGACACGGCGGCTTCGGCACCACGCTGGGCGCGCTGGCCGCCGGCGTGCCGCAGGTCGTGGCCCCGATCTTCACCTCCGACCAGGTCGTCAACGGGACCCACGTGGCGGCGGCCGGTGCGGGGCGCACCGTCCCCCCGGGCCCGGACGTCGGTGCTCCGCGGCGCGGGCGAGGTGCCCGGGGTGCTGGACGACGCGTCGTACGCCGCGGCGGCACGCGCCCTGGCCGCCGAGATCGCCGCGCTCCCTCCGGCCTCGGCTGCCGTCCCCGTGCTGCAGCGCCTCGTAGGGTGACGGCGTGGACGCGAGCGCCGCTCCCGTGATCGCGACGCGGGGGCTCACCAAGGACTACGGGTCCGTCCTCGCGCTCGACGACCTCACCCTCGACATCGGGTCGGGCATCACGGGACTGGTCGGCGCCAACGGCGCCGGCAAGTCCACGCTGATCAAGATCCTCCTGGGGCTGGTGCCGCCGTCCTCGGGTGACGCGTCGGTGCTCGGCCTGCACGTCGCCCACGACGCCGCCGCGATCCGCACCCGGGTCGGCTACCTGCCCGAGCACGACTGCCTGCCTCCCGACGTCAGCGCGAGCGACTTCGTCGTGCACATGGGACTGATGTCCGGCCTGCCCCGCGTGGCCGCCCGCGAGCGGGCCGCCGAGGTGCTGCGTCACGTCGGGCTGGCCGAGGAGCGCTACCGCCCGATGGGCGGCTACTCCACCGGCATGAAGCAGCGGGCCAAGCTCGCGCAGGCGATCGTCCACGACCCGCGCCTGGTGCTCCTCGACGAGCCCACCAACGGCCTGGACCCCGCCGCGCGCGACGACATGCTCGGCCTCGTGCAGCGGGTCGGCCAGGACTTCGGCATCTCGGTGCTGGTGACCTCCCACCTGCTCGGCGAGCTCGAGCGGGTCAGCGACCACGTGGTGATCCTGGACAGCGGTCGGCTGCTGCGGGCGTCGGAGACCCGCGACTTCCTCCACCTGACGGGCACGCTGCTCGTCGAGGTGCTGGGTGAGACGGTCTCGGGCGAGGACGCGCAGACCCGGATGGGCCGGGCCCTGGCGGCCGCGGGCGTCCCCGTCCAGCCGCGCGGCGGGTTGCTGGCCCTCGCGCCCGCCCCGGAGCTGGGCGTCGACCTGCACGACCTGGTGCGGGACACCGCGCTCGACCTCGGGCTCGGCCTGGTCCGGATCCAGGCCGACCACCGGCGCATCGAGGACGTGTTCGCCGATGCCTGAGCCCATTCCTCGCACGGGTGTCATTCATGACCTCGGCTACCGGCCGTACGACGGCCCGCGCACCGGCGCGGGTGCGATCGCCGGGTCCCTGTTCCTGGCGGGGTTCCGCAACGCCTTCGGCCTCGGCCGCTCGGGCAAGTCCAAGGTGCTGCCGTTCCTGCTGCTCGGGCTCAACCTGCTGCCCGCCGTGATCGTGGTCGGCGTGATGGTGATCGTCGGGCTCGACGAGCTGCCGGTCGACTACGCCCGCTACGCCTCGAGCACGCAGATCCTGCTCAGCATCTTCGTGGCCGCGCAGGCGCCCGTCCTGTTCTCCCGCGACCTGCGCCACGGCAGCATCGCGCTGTACCTCGCGCGGCCGCTGTCCTCGACGGCCTACGCCGTGGCCCGGTGGGCCGCACTGCTCGCGGCGACGCTGGTCTTCCTGCTGCTGCCGATCCTGACGCTCTACGTCGGCGCCGTGCTGGGAGAGCTCGCCTTCTGGGAGCAGACCCGCGGGGCCGCGGAGGCCCTGCTGCTGGCCGTGCTGCTCGCCCTGATGCTGACCGGGATCAGCGGTCTGATCGCCTCGGTGTCGGTGCGTCGCGGCTTCGCGGTGGTGGCCACGATCGCGGTGCTGCTGCTGGGCAACGGCGTGGTCACCGCGATCCAGGGGATCGCCGAGGAGCAGGACGACCGGCGCGTCGGTGAGGTGGCCGGCCTGTTCACGCCGTACTCCCTCTACCGCGGCGCGATGGACGCGCTCACCGACAACCTCGCCCTGACCCCGCCGACCGGAGCCGCGATGACCGCGGCGTACTTCGCGGTCATGGTCCTGGTCGGTGCCGCCGGCCTGGCCGGCATCGTGCTCCGCTATCGCCGCATCGCCGGCCGGTAGGGACGGGCGATGAGCACGATCCGCCTCGATGCGGCCAGCCGGTGGTACGGCAACGTCGTCGCCGTCAACGGCATCACGATGACCGTCGGTCCCGGCGTCACCGGCCTGCTCGGCCCCAACGGCGCCGGCAAGACCACCCTGATCGCGCTGATGGCCGGCTTCCTGTCGCCTTCGGCCGGCTCCGTCACCCTGGACGACGCCCCGATCTGGCGCAACACCGACGTCTACCGGACCATCGGCCTGGTCCCCGAGCGCGAGATCAGCTTCGGTTACCTCACCGGCCAGCAGTTCGTGGTCGCCAATGCCGAGCTCCACGGCCTCGACGACCCCGGCGCCGCCACCCAGCGGGCGCTCGAGATCGTCGAGATGGTGGAGCCCGCCGGCCGCCGCATCGGCACCTACTCCAAGGGCATGCGGCAACGGGTCAAGCTCGCCTCCGCGCTGGTCCACGACCCCGAGGTGCTGCTGCTCGACGAGCCGTTCAACGGCGTCGATCCGCGGCAGCGGCTGCACCTGATGGCGCTGCTCCAGCGGTTCGGCGTCGAGGGCCGCACCGTGCTCTTCAGCTCGCACATCCTCGAGGAGGTCGAGCAGGTCGCCCGCCAGATCGAGGTGGTGGTCTCCGGACGGCACGCCGCGTCCGGCGACTTCGGCGAGATCCGCCGCCTGATGACCGACCGACCCGTCCAGTACGTCGTGGTCAGCGACGACGACCGCCGCCTCGCCGGCGCCCTGATCGCCGAACCGTCGGTCGTCGCGGTCTCCCTGCGCGGCCCCGGCGCCCAGGCCGGCACCCGCGGCGGCGTCGACGTGTCCGTGACCGACCTCGGCGCCTTCGCCCGACGGCTGCCGCGGGTCTCCCGCGACGCCGGCGTCCGGATCCTCGAGCTGGCCCCGACCGACGAGTCGCTCGAGAGCGTGTTCGCCTACCTGGTGGGGCGGTGACCAGGCGACCATGCGCCTCGTGAACCCGACCATCGTGCGGCTCTCCGGCCAGGCCCTGCTGGGCCGCCGCCGGGGCCTGGTGCTCGCCCTGCTCCCGGCCGTCGTGGTCGCGCTGGCGATCGTGGTGCGGGCGCTGACTCCGCAGGGCACGGGGTACGAGATCGTCGGCGCGGTCGGCTTCACCCTGGCGCTGCCGCTGGTCGCGCTGCTGGCCTCCTCGGCCGTGCTCGGCCCCGAGATCGACGACGGGTCGATCGTCTACCTGATCGCCAAGCCGGTCCCCCGTCACACGATCGCGATCAGCAAGTACGCCGTCGCGTGGCTGGCCACGATGGTCCTCGGCGCACTGCCGCTGTTCCTCGCGGGGCTGGTGCTGGACTCCTCCGACCCGCGCCGCGCGCTGGCCTGGACCCTCGCCGGCATCGTGGCGGGCACGACGTACTCCGCGCTGTTCCTGGGCCTGGCCGCCCTCACCCGGCACGCGGTCGTCGCCGGGCTGCTCTTCGTGCTCCTGTGGGAGGGGTTGCTGGGCGGCCTGCTCAACGGGATCCGGTGGCTGGCGATCGGGGCCTGGGGCCGCGAGGTGGCGGCCGCGGTGAGCGACCAGGTGGCCGCGCCCGGCACCGGGCTGACCTACGCCGTCGTCGCAGCCGCCGTCGTCAGCCTCGGGTCCGTCTGGTTCGCCGGGGACCGACTCCGGTCGTTCTCGCTGCGTGGCGACGAATGACCCCGCCGCCGCTGGCAGGATGGGCGGCATGGAGGACGCCGGCAGCCCGGACGTGTCCATCCCCGTCGCTGTTCGCGTCCACCTGAGCCACCCCGCCATCGAGGTGCTGGCCCTGGAGGCCGGCGTCGACCTGCTCCACATCAAGGGACCGGCGCTGCTCCCGGGCCTGCGGCCGCCCGGCCGGAGCAGCACCGACGTGGACGTGCTGGTCGCCCCGGGCGACGTGTCGCGGCTGGAGCAGGCCCTCGCGCGGCACGGCTGGGACCGCCGCTCCACCTATGACACCGGGTCCGCGTTCCGGCACGCGAGCAACTGGTTCCACGGCAACTGGGGCTACGTCGACGTCCACGCCCTGTGGCCCGGCCCGCGAGCCACCCCCGCGGAGGTGTACGCCGAGTTCGCCGCGGGCGGCCTGGTCCAGGAGATCGGGCACTTTCCCTGCCGGGTCCCGAACCGGACCGCCCAGATCCTGATCCTGGTGCTGCACGCCGCCCGGTCGATCGGCAGCTCCAGCGACCTGGAGGTCGCCTGGTACGGCGCCTCCGAAGAGGACCGCGCCCAGGCCCGCGCGATGGCCCAGCGGCTGCGCGCCGAGACCGCGATGGCCGCCGGCCTCGGCGAGCTGGACGCGACCGACGCCGACCGGACGGCCGACCTGTGGCGGTACTACGCCGGGGGCGGCGGGACCCGGCTCGACGAGTGGCGGGCGCGGTTGCGCGCCGCGGACACCCGCCGCGAGTGG
>CAVZFO010000006.1:0-98471 GCA_963774575.1 uncultured Actinomycetota bacterium
GGATCAGCGGGTGACCAGCGGGTCGAGCGCGACCGCGACGAAGAGCAGCGCCAGGTACAGGTTCGAGCAGTGGAACAGCCGCATCGGCTGGATCACCGGCAGGTCCTCGACGTCTCGCGTGCGGCGCCCACAGCGGTGGGCCTCGACAGGAACACCGCGCCGAGCACGGCGGCGGCGACCGGGTAGAGCCAGCCCGGTGCCGGCCGACCGGCCACAGCAGCAGCGAGGCGGCCACCATCACCCACGTGTAGAGCGACGATCTGCCGGCCGACCACGGCCGGCCGGCGCGACCACCGGGCAGCATCGGCACGCGCGCGCGGCGTAGTCCTCGCGGTAGCGCATGGCCAGCGCCCAGAAGTGCGGCGGCGTCCAGAAGAAGACCACGAGCGAACAGCACGACCGGCGCCCAGGCCAGTGCGCCGGTGACCGCGGCCCAGCCGATCAGCGCCGGGAAGCAGCCGGCCGCGCCGCCCCAGACGATGTTCTGGGCGGTGCGCCGCTTGAGCAGCATCGTGTAGACGAGGACGTAGAACACGATCGCGCGCCAGCGAGCAGCCCGGCGGACAGCCAGTTGACCGCGACACCAGCAGCACACCGTGGCGAGCACGCCGAGCACGAGGCCGAAGACCAGCGCGGCGCGCGGCGTGACCATGTGCCGCGGCAGCGGCCGGCGCGCGCGTGCGCCGCATCAGCTCGTCGATGTCGCGGTCGACGACGCAGTTGAGCGCGTTGGCGGTGCCGGCGCGCAGCGTGCCGCCGACGAGCGTGGCGACGACCAGGCCGCAGCGGCGGGACGCCGCGCTGCGGCGAGGAACATCACCGGCACGGTGGTGACCAGCAGCAGCTCGATGATCCGCGGCTTGGTGAGCGCCGACGTAGGCCGCGACGACGTCGCGCTGCAGGACGCCGGCGGCGCCGCGGTCGGGCGGCCCCGGCAGCAGCCTCGACAGGCTGCTCGACGTGGGTCGCAGGGCTCCTCGAGGTCACGCCGTGATGCGCGTCTCGAGCGGGAGTGGCGGCGGGGTCGAGTCTAGACCCGAGCGTCGAGTAGGCTCGGAATCGGCCCGAGCGGGTACTGCCACCACGTCCGGCCGAAGCGCGGATGACCTGGGTCAACGCTGAAAGGATCCACGTGCGCGAAGCTGGACTGGACCGAGATCGACGACCGGCGGTCGACACCGTCCGCGTGCTGGCCGATGGACGCCGTGGAGAAGGTCGGCAACGGCCACCCCGGCACCGCGATGAGCCTGGCCCCGGCGGCGTACCTGCTGTTCCAGAAGGTGATGCGGCACGACCCGGCCGACCCGGACTGGGTCGGCCGCGACCGGTTCGTGCTGTCCTGCGGGCACTCCAGCCTGACCCTCTACATCCAGCTCTACCTGGCCGGCTACGGCCTCGAGCTCGACGACCTCAAGTCGCTGCGCACGTGGGGCTCGCTGACCCCGGGCCACCCCGAGCACGGCCACACCGCCGGCGTCGAGACCACCACCGGCCCGCTCGGCCAGGGCGTCGGCAACGCGGTCGGCATGGCGATGGCCGCCCGCCGCGAGCGCGGCCTGTTCGACCCCGACGCCGCGCCCGGCGAGAGCCCGTTCGACCACCACATCTACGTGCATCGCCTCCGACGGCGACATCGAGGAGGGCGTCACCGCCGAGGCGTCCTCGCTCGCCGGGCACCAGCAGCTGGGCAACCTCATCGCTGATCTACGACGACAACCAGATCTCCATCGAGGACGACACCGACATCGCGTTCACCGAGGACGTCGCCGCGCGCTACGAGGCCTACGGCTGGCACGTGCAGACGGTCGACTGGACCGCACGGCGGCAGGCGAGCTACGTCGAGGACGTCGCCGGCGCTGTACGACGCGCTCGAGGCCGCCAAGGCCGAGACCGACCGGCCGTCGCTTCATCGCGCTGCGCACGATCATCGGCTGGCCGGCGCCCGACCAAGCAGAACACCGGCAAGGCCCACGGCTCGGCGCTCGGCGCCGACGAGGTCGCCGCGACCAAGAAGATCCTCGGCTTCGACCCCGACGCAGACCTTCGAGGTCGCCGACGAGGTGCTCGCGCACACCCGCGAGGTGGTCGACCGCGGCGCAGGCCGCGCACGCCGAGTGGCAGACGAGCGTTCGACGCCTGGGCGCGCGGCCAACCCCGAGCGCACGGCGCTGCTCGACCGGCTGCAGACCCGCGACGCTGCCCGACGGCTGGGCCGACGCGCTGCCGACGCTTCGACGCCGACGCGAAGGGCGTCGCCACCCGCAAGGCCTCCGGCGAGGTGCTCAACGCGCTCGCCGCCGGTGCTGCCCGAGCTGTGGGGCGGCTCGGCCGACCTGGCCGAGTCCAACAACACCACGATCGAGGGCGCCGCCGTCGTTCATGCCCGACCGAGCACGCCACCAAGGATGTTCCCCGGCGACCCGTACGGCCGGGTGCTGCACTTCGGCATCCGCGAGCACGCCATGGGCGCGATCCTGAACGGCATCGCGCTGCACGGCGGCACCCGCGCCTTACGGCGGCACGTTCCTGGTGTTCAGCGACTACATGCGCCCGGCCGGTGCGGCTGGCCGCGCTGATGAAGCTGCCGGTCACCTACGTCTGGACGCACGACTCGATCGGCCTCGGCGAGGACGGCCCGACCCACCAGCCGATCGAGCACCTCGCCGCGCTGCGCGCCATCCCCGGCCTGGACGTCGTCCGCCCGGCCGACGCCAACGAGACCGCCGCGGCCTGGCAGGCCGTGCTGCGAGCACACCGACCGGCCCGGCCGGGCTGGCGCCTGACCCGGCAGAACGTGCCCGACCTTCCCGCGCGGCGAGGACGGCTCCAGCCGACGCCGGCGACGTCGCCAAGGGCGGCTACGTGCTGGCCGAGGCGTCCGACGGCGGCAGCCCCGAGGTGATCCTGATCGCCACCGGCTCCGAGGTGCAGCTCGCCGTCGACGGCCCGCGACGCTGCTCGCCGAGCGAGGGCATCCACGCCCGCGTCGTCTCGATGCCGTGCCGCGAGTGGTTCGACGAGCAGGACGCAGGCGTACCGCGAGACGCGTGCTCCCGCCGACCGTGAGGGCCCGGGTGTCGCGTCGAGGCCGGCATCGCGCATGGGCTGGCGCGAGCATCGTCGGCGACGCCGGCCGGATCGTCTCGATCGAGCACTACGGCGCCTCGCGCCGACTACCAGACGCTGTTCCAGCGAGTTCGGCTTCACCGCCGAGGCCGTCGTCGCCGCGGCCGCGCGACAGCATCGCGGCCGTCGGCACGACCGGACTGACGCACCGGCACACTCAGGAGGGATCACCATGACCGACCGACTGCAGCCCTGTCCGACGCCGGGGTGTCGCATCTGGCTCGACGACCTGTCCCGCGAGCGGCTCGAGCACCGGCAACCTCGCCGACCTGATCGACGGACCGGCACGTCGTCGGCGTGACCACCAACCCGACGATCTTCGCCAAGGCGCTGGCCGACGGCGAGACGCTACGACGAGCAGGTCGCGCGACCTCGCCGCCGACGGCGTCGACGTCGACGAGGCGTCGTCCGCAGCTCACCACCGACGACGTCCGCTGGGCCTGCGACGTGCTGCGCCCGGTCTACGACGCCACCGACGGCGTCGACGGCCGGGTCTCGATCGAGGTCGACCCGCGGCTGGCCCACGACACCGACGGCACCATCGCCGAGGCCAAGGCGCTGTGGTGGCTGGTCGACCGGCCCAACCTGTTCATCAAGATCCCGGCCACCGAGGCGGGCCTGCCCGGCGATCACCGAGGCGACCGGCCGAGGGCATCAGCGTCAACGTCACGCTGATCTTCAGCCTCGAGCGCTACCGCGCGGTGATGGACGCCTACCTCGCCGGCCTGGAGCAGGCCAAGGCCAACGGCCACGACCTCGTCCGACGATCCGCTCGGTGGCGTCGTTCTTCGTCTCCCGGGTCGACACCGAGGTCGACAAGCGGCTGGACGCGATCGGCACCGACGAGGCGAAGGCGCTGCGCGGCAAGGCCGCGCATCGCCAACGCCCGGCTGGCGTACGAGCGTACGAGGAGGTCTTCGCCGCCGACCGCTGGCAGGCGCTGGCCGCGGCCGGGCGCCAACCGCAGCGGCCGCTGTGGGCCTCGACCGGCGTGAAGAACCCGGCCTACCCCGACACCATGTACGTCACCGAGCTGGTCGCTCCCGACACGGTCAACACGATGCCGGAGGCGACGATCGAGGCGTTCGCCGACCACGGCGAGATCCCGGCGACACGGTCACCGGCACGTACGCCGACGCCGCAGCAGGTCATCGACCGGCTGGCGGCGGTCGGCATCGACTACGACGACGTCGTCGCACGTCCTGGAGCGACGAGGGCGTCGAGAAGTTCGAGGCGTCCTGGCAGCGAGCTGCTCGACACCGTCGCAGGGCCAGCTCGACGAAGGCCAGGCGAGCGCGATGAGCGGCCGGCACGCCGACCGTCGCGAGCCGGCGCGCGTCGAGCTGTCGTCGGCTACCGCGACGAGGCGGCCTGCGCGGCGCGGTCGACAGCTCGTCGGCGACCAGGTCGCCAGCCGGCTCGCCGCCAAGGACGCCACGCTGTGGGGCCCGGACGCCGAGGCCGAGGCCCGATCCGGCTCGGCTGGGTCGACCTCGCCGCGTCCGTCGCGGCCGCTGGTCGCCGAGATCGACGCGCTGCGCGCGGAGCTGCGCGGCCGAGGGCCTCGACCGGTCGTGCTCTGCCGGCATGGGCGGCTCGTCGCTGGCCCCCGAGGTCATCTGCGCGGACCGCCGGCGTCGCCGCTGACCGTCCTCGACTCCACCGACCCCGACCAGGTCCGCGCGCGCGCTCGACGGACCGACCTCGGCCGCGCACCGTCGTCGTGGTCTCCAGCAAGTCCGGCGGCACCGTCGAGACCGACAGCCAGCGGCGCGCCTTCGAGCAGGCGTTCACCGACGCCGGCATCGACCCGCGCGAGCGGATCGTCGTCGTCACCGACCCCGGCTCGCCGCTCGGAGCAGCCGCCACGCGACGACGGGCTACCGCGTCTTCCTCGCCGACCCGGACGTCGGCGGCCGGTACTCGGCGCTGACCGCGTTCGGCCTGGTGCCGACCGGGCTGGCCGGCGTCGACATCGCCGAGCTGCTCGACGAGGCCGACGGCGATCCGCGCCGGCGCTCGCCGCCGACGCCGGCGACAACCCGGCGCTGCGCTCGGCGCGGCCTGCTCGGCGTCGCCGACCTGGCCGGCGCGACAAGCTCGTCCTCGCCGCCGACGGCTCGGGCATCGTCGGCTTCGGCGACTGGGCCGAGCAGCTGATCGCCGAGTCCACCGGCAAGGACGGCACGGGCGTCCTGCCGGTCGTCGTCGAGTGCCCGACGCCCCCGAGCTTCGCGCCGAGCCGGCCGACGACGTGCTCGTGCGCTCCGTCGACCGGCGGCCGTCGATCGACGTCCGCGACCACGCCGGCTGGGCGCGTCACGTCGACGGCCCGCTCGGCGCGCAGATCCTGCTCTGGGAGACGCCACCGCGGTCGCCGGGCGGCTGCTCGGCATCAACCCGTTCGACCAGCCCGACGTCGAGAGCGCCAAGGCCGCCGCCCGCGGCCTGCTCGACGGCGCGCGGCCGAGCCGGCCGGCACCCGGCCTTCACCGACGGCGCGATCGAGGTCTACGCGTCGCCGGGCTGGCTGCCGACGGCGTCGCGGCACCGTCGCCGGCGCCGTCGCCGCGCTGCTCGCCGGCCGTCGCCCGACGACGGCTACCTCGCCGTCAGGCCTACCTCGACCGGCACGCGACGCCGCCGCTGGCCGGCGTGCGGCCGACGCTGGCGCCGCCGCACCGGGCCGCCCGGTCACCTTCGGCTGGGGGCCGCGGTTCCTGCACTCGACCGGCCAGTACCACAAGGGCGGCCCGCCACGGCGTCTTCCTGCAGATCACCGGCGCAGCCCGAGCGACGACCTCGCGGTCCCGGACCGGCCGTTCACCTTCGGCGAGCTTCATCGACGGCCCAGGCCGCCGGCGACGCGCAGGTGCTCGCCGAGCACGGCCGGCCGGTGCTCCGGCTGCACCTGCGACCGAGCCGCGGGCCGAGCGCTCGACGCCGTCACTGCTGGAGGTCACTGCGATGAGCCGCGCCTGGCGGCCGCGCGACCAACCCGCTGCGCGACCCGCAGGACCGGCGGCTCCCGCGGATCGCCGGGCCGTGCGGCCTGGTGATCTTCGGGGTCACCGGCGACCTGGCCCGCAAGAAGCTGATGCCGGCCGATCTACGACCTGGCCAACCGGGGGCTGCTGCCGCCGGGCTTCGCCTGGTCGGGTTCGCCCGCCGCGACTGGGCCGACCAGGACTTCGCCGCAGATCGTGCACGACGCGGTGAAGGAGCACGCCCGCACCCCGTTCCGCGAGGAGGTCTGGGAGCAGCTCGCCGAGGGCTTCCGGTTCGTCCCGGGCGACTTCGACGACGACGACGCGTTCGACAGCCTCGCGCGCGACCGCTCGAGGAGCTCGACCGCGAGCGCGGCACCGGCGGCAACCACGCGTTCTACCTGTCCATCCCGCCCGGGCCTGTTCCCCGACGTCGTGCAAGCAGCTCAAGGAGCACGGCCTGGTCGACGACACCGAGTCGCCGGCGCCTGGCGGCGGGTGGTCATCGAGAAGCCGTTCGGCCACGACCTCGACTCGCGCCCAGGAGCTCAACGACGTGGTCGACGAGGTGTTCCCGTCCGAGTCGGTGTTCCGCATCGACCACTACCTCGGCAAGGAGACGGTCCAGAACATCCTGGCGCTGCGGTTCGCCAACCAGCTGTTCGAGCCGATCTGGAACGCCAACTACGTCGACCACGTGCAGATCACGATGGCCGAGGACATCGGCATCGGCGGCCGGGCCGGCTACTACGACGGCATCGGCGCCGCCCGCGACGTGATCCAGAACCACCTGCTCCAGCTGCTGGCGCTCGTCGCGATGGAGGAGCCGATCTCCTTCGACGCGGACGACCTGCGCGCCGAGAAGCAGAAGGTGCTCGCCGCGCGTCACGCTGCCGCGGCGACCTCGACCTGCACCACGGCCCGCGGCCAGTACGCCGCGGGCTGGGAGGGCGGCGAGCAAGGTGCCGGGCTTCCTGCGAGGAGGACGGCATCCCGCCGCGACTCCACCACCGAGACCTACGCCGCGGTCAACCTGCGAGATCGACACCCGCCGCTGGGCGGGCGTGCCGTTCTACCTGCGCACCGGCAAGCGGCTCGGCCGCCGGGTCACCGAGGTGGCCGTCGTCTTCAAGCGCGGCGCCGCACCTGCCGTTCGCGACGCACCGCCACCGAGGAGCTCGGCCAGAACGCCCTGGTGATCCGGGTCCAGCCGGACGAGGGCGTCACGCTGCGGTTCGGCTCCAAGGTGCCCGGCACCGCCGATGGAGATCCGCGACGTCACATGGACTTCGCCTACGGCGGGGCGTTCACCGAGTCGAGCCCGGAGGCCTACGAGCGGCTGATCCTCGACGTGCTGCTCGGCGACCCGCCGCTGTTCCCGCGGCACGAGGAGGTCGAGCTGGCCTGGCAGATCCTCGACCCGATCCTGGAGCTACTGGGCCGCAAGGGCGGCAAGCCCGGAGCCGTACCCGTCCGGCGACCTGGGGCCCGCAGTCCGCCGACGAGATGCTGGCGCCGCGACGGCCGCGCCTGGAGGCGGCCGTGATCATGATCGAGCTCGACCGACACCAACGCCTCCGCGATCGCCGCGGCGCTTCGTCCAGGACCGGCGCAGGGCGGGCAGTCCGGCCATGGGCATGGTGCTGACCCTGGTCGTGGTCGACCGACGACGACAACGCCTACGACGCGATCGAGGCCGCGCCAGCGACGGCCTCGCACGAGCACCCGTGCCCGCGTCCTCGGGCGTGATCCTCGGCGACGGCCGCGGGGCACCGCCACGCTGCGACGCCGAGGTCGGGATCGGCGACGGGCTGGGCCGGCGAGACCGTGCTGATCCGGCTCACGGCGAGCTGGCCAAGCACGCCGAGTCGGTGGTCCTGCCGCTGCTGCTGCCCGACTCCCCGGTCGTCGTCTGGTGGCCGGCCGACGCGCCCGACGGACCCGGCCGACGACCCGCTCGGGTGGGTTGGCGCAGCGCCGGATCACCGACGCGGCCGCCGTCGACCCGGCGGCAAGCAGCGGCCATGCGGACCGCTGTGCGCGGCCTACCCCCCGGCGACACCGACCTCGCCTGGACCCGGCTGACGCCGTGGCGGGCGCTGCTGGCCGCCGCGCTCGACCAGTACCGCGTGCCGGTGATCGCCGCGTCGGTCGACGGCCGAGCGGATCAGCCCCGAGCGCCGACCTGCTGGCGGCCTGGCTGGCGCGACCGCCTGCAAGGTCACGGTCGAGCGGACGAACTCGCAGGGCCCGGGCATCACCGAGGTCGTCATGGACGACCGAGCCGGGGACGATCCAGATCGATCCGGCCGCGACGGCATGCTGGCCACGACTCTCGTCCCCGGACCGCCCCGACCGGCCGGTCGCGCTGCAAGCGGCGCCGAGCTGCCGAGCTGCTCGCCGAGGAGCTGCGTCGCCTCGACCCCGACGAGGTCTACGCCGACACCGTGGCCACGCGCCTGCTCGCGCAACGACGAGGTTGTCGTGACCGACCCGTCCCGCCGACCCACGCCGCCTCGCATCGAGGTCCACGTCGACGCGGCCGACCTGGCCGACGGCCGCCGCCGGCGAGCTGGTCACCCGGCTCGGGACGCCCAGGCCGCGCGGCAGGCCCGCAGGTCGGCCTCACCGGCGGCACGCATCGCCGAGGCCGTGCACCGCGACGCTCGCGCGCGATCGGCCCGAGCGCGAGGTCGACTGGGTCGCGTGGTACGTCTGGTGGGGCGACGAGCGGTTCCTGCCGCCGGCGACTCCGAGGACCGCAACGAGACGCAGGCGCGGCGCGCGCTGCTCGACCTGGTGCCGCTCGACCCCGGCCCAGGTGCACGCGAGGTCGCCCTCCGACGCGCGTCGGCCGACGCCGTCGACGACGCCGCGGCGGCGTACGCCGCGGAGCTGGCGCGACGCACGGCCGCCGGGTCGACTTCGACGTGCTGATGCTCGGGCATGGGCCCCGACGGGCACGTCGCGTCGCTGTTCCCCGGGCGACCCGCGCTCTACGCGACGACCGGGTGGCCGTCGGCGTCACCGACTCCCCCAAGCCGCCGCCCGAGCGGGTGACCCTGACCTTGCGGCGCTCAACCGCAGCCGCGAGGTGTGGTTCGTGGTCAGCGGCGAGGACAAGGCCCACGCGGTCGCCCTGGCCCTGGCCGCGGCACCGACCTGCGCAGATCCCCGCCGCCGGCGTCAGGGGCGAGGTCGAGACGATCTGGTTCCTCGACCGGGCGCGGCGTCGAGGCTGCAGCCCGGCTGACCTGCGCACGCACCGGGTCGAGCCGTCACCCGTCCCTCACAAGTTCGGGCCTGGGTCGACGCTCCTCGACTGCCGCCGGTCCTGGCCCTCGCAGCCGGCCGGGGCGGTCAGAAGACGATGTCGCCGGCCTTGCGCGCGGTGCGCAGCGAGCTGAGCGCCTCGTCGAGGATGTCCTCGGCCTCGGCGTCGGAGCGGCGCTCCTTCACGTAGGCCAGGTGCGTCTTGTAGGGCTCGATCCGCGGCGCGGGCGGCGGGTTCTCCGAGTCCTCGACGCGGGCAGCCCGCAGCGCGGGCAGTCCCAGGAGTCGGGGACCTGCGCCTCGATGGCGAAGGTGACCACCGAGCGGTGCCCATGCGAGCAGAAGTACGTCACGGCCTGACGCGGGGCGGCTTCGCCCCGCTCGGCCTCACCCATCGGACCGGCACCGACCCGGCTCCCCGAATCGCGTTTCCACCACCAGCCACTGTCAGTGACCCTTTCAGTTGTCGGGCAAGACGCTGCCAGGAGTGCGGAATGCTCTGTCCTAGTAGGCCAGCAGCAGGCCGAGGGCCACGATGCAGGCGAACCAGATGACGCCGATGCCGACCGTGATCCGGTCGAGGTTCTTCTCCGCGACCGACGAGCCGCCCAGCGAGCTGGAGACGCCGCCGCCGAACATGTCGGAGAGGCCGCCGCCCGTCCCTTGTGCAGCAGGACCAGCACGATGAGGAGGAAGCTCGTGAGCACGAGCAGGATGGTGAAAGCGATCGTCACAAGGAGAAAGCCTACGTCACCGAGCCGACCGGACCAGCAACGGCACCGCGGGTGGCGCACTGGTCTGGTCTGTGGTCCGGTCAAGGGTCTGGTCACGCGCTCAGAGGACGGGCATGTCGTAGAAGCGGCAGATCCCGCCGAACTCGTCCACCTGCAGGCTGGCGCCGCCGACCAGGCAGCCGTCCACGTCGGCCTTCGCCATGATGCCGGCGACGTTGGCCGCCTTGACCGAACCGCCGTAGAGGACCCGTACGGCGTCCGCGGCGGCGTCGCCGTGCACCTCGCGGACCCGCGACCGGATCGCCGCGCACACCTCCTGGGCGTCGTCGGGGGTCGCCACCTCGCCGGTGCCGATCGCCCAGACCGGCTCGTAGGCGACCACCAGGCCGGCCACCTGCTCGGCGGTGAAGCCGGCGAGCGAGCCGTCGAGCTGGGCCAGCGTGTAGGGCACCTGGTCGCCCGCCTGGCGGATCGTCGAGCGCCTCCCCCACGCAGACGATCGGCGTGATGAGGCCCCCAGCGCGGCCTTGGCCTTGGCGTTGACCAGCGCGTCGGACTCCTGGTGGTACTCCCGCCGCTCGGAGTGCCCGACGCACGACGTAGGTGCAGCCCGAGCTTGGCCAGCATCCCCGCCGAGATCTCCCCGGTGTAGGCGCCACTCGTCGTGGGCCGAGACGTCCTGCGCGCCGTAGCCGATCGAGAGCTGGTCACCGTCGACCAGCGTCTGCACGGAGCGGAGGTCGGTGAACGGCGGCAGCACCACGACCTCGGCCTTGGCGTAGTCGTGCTTCTTGTCGTTGAGCGTCCAGGCCAGCTTCTGCACCAGGACGACCGCCTCCTGGTGGTTGAGGTTCATCTTCCAGTTGCCGGCCATCAGCGGCGTGCGGGACATGGTGTCCTCTGGTACGGCTCGTCGACGTCCCTCCTGACCACGGTCAACGCTCGAGGACTGCGATCCCGGGGAGCGTCTTGCCCTCCAGGTACTCCAGGCTGGCGCCGCCTCCGGTCGAGATGTGGCCGAAGGCCGACTCGTCGAAGCCGAGCGTGCGCACCGCCGCGGCGGAGTCGCCGCCACCGACGACCGTGAGGCCGGCGTGCCTTCGTGAGCGCCTCCGCGACCGCCCGCGTGCCCTCGGCGAAGGCGGCCGTCTCGAACACGCCCATCGGGCCGTTCCAGAAGACGGTCTGCGCGTCGGCCAGCGCCGCCGCGAACGCCCGGCCGGAGTCGGGACCGATGTCCAGGCCGAGGCTGTCGGCGGGGATCTGGTCGGCGGGTACGACGCGTGGCTCGGGCTCGCGGTCACCCGAGGGGAACGCCGTGTCGACGACCACGTCGGTGGGCAGCAGGATCTGCACGCCGGACTCCTCGGCCCGGGCGAGGTAGGAGCGCACGGTGTCGAGCTGGTCCTCCTCGAGCAGGCTCTGACCCACCTCGTGGCCCTGGGCCTTGAGGAAGGTGAAGACCATGCCGCCGCCGATCAGCAGCCGGTCGGCCTTGCCGAGCAGGTTGTCGATCACGCCGAGCTTGTCGGAGACCTTCGAGCCGCCGAGCACCACGACGTACGGTCGCGCCGGGTCGACCGTCAGCCGGCGCAGCACGTCGATCTCGCCGGCGACCAGACCACCCATCGCGGAGGGCAGCCGCAGCGCGACGTCGTACACGGACGCCTGCTTGCGGTGCACCACGCCGAAGCCGTCGGAGACGAAGGCGTCGGCGAGGTTGGCGAGCTGGCCGGCGAAGGCGGCGCGCACGTCGTCGTCCTTGCTGGTCTCGCCGGCGTTGAAGCGCACGTTCTCGAGCACGGCGACCTGGCCGTCCTCGAGTCCCGCCACGGTCTCGGTCGCGCTCTCCCCCACCGTGTCGGTGGCGAAGGCGACGTCCTGACCGAGCAGCTCACCGAGCCGCTCGGCCACCGGTCGCAGCGAGTACTTCGGGTCGGGCTCGCCCTTCGGCCGGCCGAGGTGGGCGACGACGACGACGCGGGCGCCCTTGTCGGCGAGCGCCTTGATGGTCGGCACGCTGGCCCGGATCCGGCCCTCGTCGGTGATGCTGGTCCCGTCCAGCGGGACGTTGAGGTCGGACCGGACCAGGACCCGCCTGCCGCGGACGTCGCCCAATCGTTGGAGCTGCTCGTCGATGCCCGCCACCGCTACAGGGTCGCGCCGACGTGGGTGATCAGGTCGGCGAGACGGTTGGAGTAGCCCCACTCGTTGTCGTACCAGCCGATGACCTTGACCTGGTTGCCGTTGACCTTGGTCAGCGGCGCGTCGAAGATGCACGACGCCGGGTCGGTGACGATGTCGGAGGACACGAGCGGGTCGGTGGAGTACTTCAGGTAGTGGCCGTCGGCCTTGGCCTTGACCACCGCGTTGACCTCGTCGACCGTGGTCTCGCGGCCGGCCTCGAAGGTCAGGTCGGTGGCCGAGCCGGTGGGCACGGGCACGCGCAGCGCGAAGCCGTCGAGCTTGCCCTTGAGCTCGGGCAGCACCAGGCCGATGGCCTTCGCGGCGCCGGTCGAGGTCGGCACGATGTTGAGCGCGGCGGCGCGGGCGCGACGCAGGTCCTTGTGGATGTTGTCCAGCAGGTTCTGGTCGGCGGTGTAGGCGTGGATCGTGGTCATCAGGCCCTTGACGATGCCGAACTCGTCGTTGAGCACCTTGGCCATCGGCGCCAGGCAGTTGGTGGTGCACGACGCGTTGGAGATCACGTGGTGGCTGGCCGGGTCGTACAGCTCGTGGTTGACGCCCATCACGATCGTGATGTCCTCGTTCTAGGCCGGCGCGGAGATGATGACCTTCTTGGCGCCGGCGTCGATGTGGGCGTGCGCCTTGGTGGCGTCGGTGAAGAAGCCGGTGGACTCGACGACCACGTCGGCGCCGATCTCGCCCCACTTGCAGGTTGCTGGGGTCGCGCTCGGCGTAGGCCGCGATCTCCTGGTCGCCGACGTTGAGCGTGGTGTCGGTCGACGACACGTCGGCGTCGAGGCGACCCAGGATCGTGTCGAACTTGAGCAGGTGGGCCAGGGTCTGGTTGTCGGTGAGGTCGTTGACCCCGACGATCTCGATGTCGGCGCCGGACGCACGCACGGCGCGGAAGAAGTTGCGGCCGATCCGGCCGAAGCCGTTGATGCCAACTCGAACAGTCACTGCGGGGCTCCTCGTCCTGGGGTTGTCACGATCCAACCTAGCGAAGCGAGACCACCCGCTCGACGGGCGTCCGGAGTACGTACCGGTAACTACGGCGCGCCGGTGATCGGCGCGGGACTCAGGCCTCGTCGGCGAGCATCTCGGGGGTCAGCGACGCCTCGGTGTCGGGGATGCCGAGCTCCTCGGCCCGCTTGTCGGCCATGGCCAGGAGCCGCCGGATCCGACCGGCGATCGCGTCCTTGGTGAGCACCGGGTCGTGCAGCTGCCCCAGCTCCTCCAACGAGGCCTGCTTGTGCTTGAGCCGCAGGTCGCCGGCCAACCGCAGGTGGTCGGGGACGTCCTCGTCCAGGATCTCCAGCGCCCGCTCGACCCGGGCGCCCGCGGCGACCGCGGCGCGCGCCGAGCGGCGCAGGTTGGCGTCGTCGAAGTTGGCGAGCCGGTTGGCGGTGGCCCGGACCTCCCGGCGCATCCGGCGCTCCTCCCAGGCCATCAGCGACTCGTGCGCGCCCAGCCGGGTGAGCAGCTCCCCGATCGCGTCGCCGTCGCGGATCACCACCCGGTCGACGCCGCGCACCTCGCGCGCCTTGGCCTGGATGCCGAGTCGGCGGGCCACGCCGACGAGGGCCAGGGCCGCCTCGGGCCCCGGGCAGGTGACCTCGAGCGAGGAGGACCGGCCGGGCTCGGTGAGCGAGCCGTGGGCCAGGAAGGCCCCGCGCCAGGCGGCCACGGAGTCGCAGCCACCTCCGGACACCACGGCCGGCGGCAGCCCACGGACCGGGCGGCCGCGCTGGTCGAGCAGGCCGGTCTGGCGGGCCAGGGCCTCCCCGTCCTTGACGACGCGGACCAGGTAGCGGGAGCCCTTGCGGATGCCGTTGCCCTGCACCATGGCGAACTCGGCCTGGTGGCCGTAGACCTCGGCGATGTCCTTGCGCAGCCGGCGGGCCGCGGCCCCGGTGTCGAGCTCGGCCTCGACGACGATCCGGCCGCTGACGATGTGGAGGCCGCCGGCGAACCTCAGCATGGTGGCGACCTCGGCCTTCCGGCAGCAGGTCTTGGTGATCTGGGTGTTGGCCAGCTCGGCCTTCACCTGTGCCGTCATCGCCATGCGGCGAATCCTGCCACGCGCGTCAATCACCCTCGACGGGCGGCAAGGCCGCCGACCGGAAGCCGTACGTCGTCAGGACGGATCGGCGAGCAGCGCGCCGTACGCCGTGGCCAGCTTGACCGGGTCGTGACGCGGGGAACCGTCGGCGGCGGCGATGTCGGCGACGACCAGTCGCGCCGCCGACGGCCTTGACGGCGCTTTCGAGGGCCTCGCGGTCGGGCACGCTGGCGACGTCGGCCAGCACGGTGTGGATGCGCAGGTCGGGCGCGTGCTCCAGCAGTGCGGCGAGGTGGTCGGCGGGTTGGAACCCGCGCGTCTCGCCGGCCTGCGGCGCCAGGTTGAGCACGACCACGACGCGGCCGCGGGTCTCCACGAGGGCCCGGCAGAGGTCGGGCACGAGCAGGTGCGGGATCACCGAGGTGAACCAGGATCCCGGTCCGAGCACCACCCAGTCGGCGGCCCGGACGGCGCCGACCGCCTGCAGGCACGGCACCGGGTCGGCCGGCTCGAGCGCGACGGACACGATGGTGCCCTCACTCGTGGCCACCTCGACCTGGCCGCGCACGGTCGTGATCCCGTCGGGCGCCCCGGGGTCGGCGCCGCGGACCTGGGCCGACATCACCAGCGGGGTGAGCGCCATCGGCAACACCCGGCCGGACGCGCCGAGCAGCCGGCCCACCCAGTCCAGGGCGTCCACGGGGTCGCCGAGCCGCTCCCAGAGCGACACGATGAGCAGGTTGCCGACCACGTGCCCGCGCATCTCGCCGTGGCCGGCGAAGCGGTGCTGGAGCACCCCGGCCCAGGTCTGGCCCCAGTCGTCGTCTCCGCACAGGGCCGCCAGCGCCATCCGGAGGTCGCCCGGAGGGAGCACGCCGAACTCCTCGCGCAGCCGGCCCGACGAGCCGCCGTCGTCTGCCACGGTGACCACCGCGGTCAGGTCGTCGACCACGCGACGCAGCGCGGACAGCGAGGCGTGCAGACCGTGCCCGCCGCCGAGGGCCACCACCGAGGTCGTTCGGGTGCCGGGCCGACCTCACTCGCGCCCGAGGTCGCGGTGGACCGTGGACACGTCGTAGCCGGCGTCGGCCATCCGCCGCGAGATCTCCTGGGCCATGGCCACGCTGCGGTGCTTGCCTCCGGTGCAGCCGATCGCGATGGTCATGAAGCGCTTCCCCTCGGCGAGGTAGCCCATGGCCACGCCCTCGAGGACGGGCAGGTAGCCGGCCAGGAACTGCACGGCGCCCGGCTGCCCCTTCACGTAGTCCGCCACGTCGGGGTCCAGGCCGCTCTTGGGCCGCAGCTTGGGCTGCCAGTGGGGGTTGGGCAGGAACCGCATGTCGGCGACGAAGTCGGCGTCGATCGGGATGCCGTACTTGAAGCCGAAGCTGATCAGGTTGATCTGCAGGCGGGTCGCGTCGGGGTCGCCGAACGACTCGCGGATGCGGGCCGTGAGCTGGTGGACGTTGAGGTTGGAGGTCTCGATGACCAGGTCCGCGTCGCTGCGGAGGTCGGCCAGCACGGCGCGCTCGCGCTGCAGCCCGTCGAGGAGACGGCCGGTGCCCTGGAGGGGGTGCGGCCGCCGAGCGGCCTCCTGGCGGCGGACGAGGACGTCGTCGGTGGCGTCGAGGAACAGCAGCGTGGTGTGTCGTCCGGTGATGCCGTGGGCGAGGTTGGCGTGCAGGGACTCGAAGAACGAGCCGGACCGTACGTCGACGACCAGGCCGATCGGCTGCTCCGGGCCCCGGCTCTCGTCGACGAGACGCACCACGTCGCGCAGCAGGCCCGGCGGCAGGTTGTCCACGACGTAGAAGCCGAGGTCCTCGAGCTCCTTGGCCGCGGTGCTGCGGCCGGCACCGGTCATGCCGGTCACCACGACCAGCTCGCCGCGGTCGGTGTCGAAGTCGTCGCTCACGCTCAGTCCTCGGAGATCTCGCCGGTCGCGGTGTTCACGGAGACAGTCTTGCGGCTCGACTGGTCCACCGCAGCCTTGATCGCCAGCGCGGTGCGTTCGCCGATGCCGGGCACGGTCGCCACCTGCTCGACCGTGGCCTCGCGCAGCTTGCGCAGCGACCCGAAGTGCTTGAGCAGCGTCTTGCGACGCACCTCCCCCAGCCCTGGGACGTCGTCGAGCAGGCTCTCCACCATCGTCTTGGAGCGGCGGCTCCGGTGGTGGGTGATCGCGAAGCGGTGCGCCTCGTCGCGGATCCGCTGGAGGAGGTAGAGGCCCTCGCTCGAGCGCGCCAGGATGACGGGATCCTCGCGGGCGGGCAGCCAGACCTCCTCGAGCCGCTTGGCCAGGCCCACCACGGGGATGTCGTCGATGCCGAGCTCGTCGAGGGCCCGCTGGGTGGCCGCCACCTGCGGCGGACCGCCGTCGACCACGACCAGGCCGGGGGCGTAGGCGAACTTGCGCGGTCGTCCGGTCTCGGGGTCGACCAGCATCGGGCCGTTCTCGGTCGACACCTCGGTGGACCGGGCCTGCTCGTCGAGGAGCCGGCGGAAGCGCCTGGTGATCACCTCGTGCATCGAGGCCACGTCGTCCTGGCCGTCGACGCCGCGGATCACGAAGCGCCGGTATTCGCTCTTGCGGGCCAGGCCGTCCTCGAAGACCACCATCGAGGCGACGACCTCGGTGCCCTGGAGGTTGGAGATGTCGTAGCACTCGATGCGCAGCGGCACCTCGTCCAGCCCGAGCGCGACCTGGATCTCCTCGAGCGCCTGGTTGCGCGCGGTCAGGTCCGAGGCGCGCTTGGTCTTGTGCATCACCAGGGCCTGGCCGGCGTTGCGGGCCACGGTCTCCTGGAGGCTGCGCTTGTCGCCGCGCTGCGGGACCCGGATCCGGACCCGGCTGCCGCGCAGGTCGCTGAGCAGGGTCTCGATGGTCTCCGGGTCGGGCGGCAGCTCCGGGACCAGGATCTCGCGCGGGATCTCGTCGCTGTCCGCACCGGCGTAGAGCTGCAGGAGGAAGTCCTCGACCAGGTCGGCGGTGCCGACCTCCTCCACCCGGTCGGCGACCCAGCCGCGCTGTCCCCGGATCCGGCCCCCGCGGACGTAGAAGATCTGGACGGCGACCTCGAGCGGGTCCTCGGCGAGCGCGATCACGTCGGCGCTGGTGCCGTCGCCGAAGACCACCGCCTGCTTCTCCAGGGCCTTCTCCAGGGCGCCGAGGTCGTCGCGGAGCCGGGCGGCCTTCTCGAAGTCGAGGGCGTCGGAGGCGGCGTACATCTCGGTGCGGATGCGCTTGATGAACGCGTTGGTGTTGCCGCCGATGAAGTCGCAGAGGTCGTCCACGATCGCGCGGTGGTCCTCGGCGCTGATGTTGCCCACGCAGGGCGCCGCGCACTTGTCGATGTAGCCGAGCAGGCAGGGCCGGCCGATCTGGCCGGAGCGCTTGAAGACGCCGTTGCTGCACGAGCGCATGGGGAAGACCCGCAGCAGCTGGTCGACCGTCTCCCGGATCGCCCAGGCGTGGCTGTAGGGGCCGAAGTACTTGGTGCCCTTGCGCTTGGCCCCGCGGCCGACCATCACCCGGGGGAACTCCTCCCCCACGGTCACCGCCAGCCAGGGGTAGGACTTGTCGTCGCGGTACTTGACGTTGAACCGCGGGTCGAACTCCTTGATCCAGGAGTACTCCAGCTGCAGGGCCTCGACCTCGGTCTTGACCACCGTCCACTCGACGGCGGCGCCGCTGGCCACCATCGCGGCGGTCCGCTGGTGCAGCCCGACCGGGTCCTGGAAGTAGGAGGACAGGCGGGACCGCAGGTTCTTCGCCTTGCCGACGTAGATCACCCGGCCGCGGGCGTCCCGGAACCGGTAGACCCCCGGCTGGGTGGGGATCGACCCCGGCGCGGGCCGGTAATCGGGCCGTCGGGCCGTGGAGCGGGACACGTCTCAACCCTACGGGCGGCCGTCGACGTCGCCGGGCCTGCTGCCGGTTTCACCGGCCGGCCGGTGAAACTCACGCTTGATGGGTGAAGTTTCGCCCGCCCAGCAACAGGTTTGCCCTCCCGCGGTCGGGCTGGTCTCACGGACCGGACGGACGGCTCAGGCCAGGGTGATCTCGTCGCCGGCGACGGTGATCTGCTCCGCGGCGAGCGCGCTGGTCGCCGGGCCGGTGACCACCGAGCCGTCGGTGATCGAGTACTGGCTGCCGTGGCACGCGCAGTTGATGGTGTCGGAGACGGAGCTGACGATGCAGCCCTGGTGGGTGCAGACCGCCGTGAAGCACTTGAAGTCGCCCTGGGTCGGCTGGGTCACCACCACCTGCTGGTTGGAGAAGATCGTGCCGCTGCCCACCTGGATGTCCGAGGTCGAGGCGAGGGCACCGCCCCCGCCGCCCGAACCGCTCGCTCCGGGGGTGTTCGGGTCGGTGGCGCCCCCGTTGTTGCTGCCGCCGCCGCACGCCGCGAGCACGGGCAGCCCGAGGCCGAGCGTCGCGACGCCGGCCAGGGTGCGGCGGTGGAGGTGGGGTTGGCGGGCGGTCATCTGGGGGTGGTCCCTTCGTCGGCGGCCATCGCCTTCACCGTACGGCGGCCACCGTGCCGACCCCAGTGTCCGGAGGTACTAGCACCGCACTCACAGCCGATCCACAGGTCAGGCGGACCTCTTGGCGGCGCGCTTGGCCGTCACCCGCTTCGCCGGTGCCTTCTTCGCGGCGGCCTTCTTGGCTGTCGCCTTCGTCGCGGCCGCCTTCTTCGCCGGGGCTTGCGCGGCCGGCGCCTGGCGCACACGGCGTGCGGGCTTCGGCTGCGCGGCCGCGCGGCCCTCCAGGAGCGGGCGCAGGAAGTGGCCGGTGTAGGAGTCGGGGTGCGCCGCGACGTCCTCGGGGGTGCCCTCGGCGATCACCAGGCCGCCGCGCGAACCGCCCTCGGGACCCATGTCGATGAGCCAGTCGGAGGTCTTGATGACGTCGAGGTTGTGCTCGATGACCAGCACGGAGTTGCCCTGGTCGACCAGCCGGCCGAGGACCAGGAGCAGCTTGCGGATGTCCTCGAAGTGCAGGCCGGTGGTGGGCTCGTCGAGGACGTAGACGGTGCGGCCGGTCGAGCGCTTCTGGAGCTCTGAGGAGAGCTTGACCCGCTGGGCCTCGCCGCCGGACAGCGTGGTGGCGGGCTGACCGAGGCGGACGTAGCCGAGGCCGACCTCGACCAGGGTCTTCATGTGCCGGGCGATCGCCGGGATCGCGGCGAAGAAGTCGGCGGCCTCCTCGATGGGCATGTCGAGGATCTCGGCGATGGTCTTGCCCTTGTAGTGCACCTCGAGCGTCTCGCGGTTGTAACGGGCGCCGTGGCAGACCTCGCAGGGGACGTAGACGTCCGGGAGGAAGTTCATCTCGATCTTGATGGTGCCGTCGCCGGAGCACGCCTCGCAGCGGCCGCCCTTGACGTTGAAGGAGAACCGGCCCTGCTGGTAGCCGCGCATCTTGGCCTCGGGCGTCGAGGCGAAGAGCTTGCGGATGTGGTCGAAGACCCCCGTGTAGGTCGCCGGGTTGGACCGCGGCGTCCGGCCGATCGGCGACTGGTCGACGTGGATCACCTTGTCGACGTGGTCGAGCCCGGTGATGTTCTGGTGCCGGCCCGGCACGGCGCGGGCGTTGTAGATCTGCTTGGCGAGAGACGTGTAGAGGATGTCGTTGACCAGGGTGGACTTGCCGGACCCGGAGACGCCGGTGACCGAGACGAACAGCCCCAACGGGAACGTCACGTCGATGTCGCGGAGGTTGTTGGCCTTCGCGCCCTTCACCGTGAGCTCGCGACCGGGGGTGCGGGGCCTGCGGATCGCCGGGACGGGGATCTCCCGGCGGCCGGAGAGGTACTGCCCGGTGATCGAGTCGCGGTGGTCGAGCAGGCCCTGGACGGAGCCGGAGTGAACGACCTGGCCGCCGTGCTCGCCCGCGCCGGGGCCGATGTCCACGACCCAGTCGGCGGTGCGGATGGTGTCCTCGTCGTGCTCCACGACGATCAGGGTGTTGCCGAGGTCCTTGAGCCGGAGCAGCGTCTCGATGAGGCGCTGGTTGTCGCGCTGGTGCAGGCCGATCGACGGCTCGTCGAGGACGTAGAGGACGCCGACCAGGCCGGCGCCGATCTGGGTGGCCAGCCGGATCCGTTGGGCCTCGCCACCCGACAGCGAGCCCGAGGGCCGGTCGAGCGAGAGGTAGTCCAGGCCCACGTCGAGCAGGAAGTTGAGGCGCTCGAGGATCTCCTTGAGCACCCGCTCGCCGATCTGGCGCTCGCGGGCGCTCAGCTCGACCGTGCGGAGGTAGTCGGCGCAGTCGCTGATCGGCAGGGCGCAGACCTCGGCGATGTTCTTGCCGCCCCGCTCCCGTCCCCGAGGGTGACCGCCACCGAGACCGGCTTGAGCCGGGTGCCCTCGCAGACCGGGCAGGGGACCTCTCGCATGAAGCCCTCGAACCGCTCGCGGCTCACGTCGGACTCGGCCTCGCGGTGCCGCCGCTCGATGTAGCGCTGCACGCCCTCGAACTCGGCGTAGTAGGCGCGCTCGCGGCCGTAGCGGTTGCGGGACACGACGTGGACCTTGCTCGGGTGGCCGAAGAGCAGCGACTTCTGCCCCTTGGCGCGAGATGTCCTCCCAGGGCGTGTTGAGGTCGAAGCCGAGCTCCTTGCCGAGGGCGTCCATCAGCTTGAGGAAGTAGTCGGCGACGTGGGCCTGGCTCCACGGCTGGATGGCGCCCTCGCCGAGGGTGGCCGTCGGGTCGGGGACCACCAGCTCGGGGTCGACCTCCATCCGGGTGCCGAGGCCGTGGCACTCGGGACAGGCGCCGAACGGCGAGTTGAAGGAGAACGACCGCGGCTCGAGCTCGTCGGTGTCGATCGGGTGGTCGTTGGGGCAGGACATCTTCTCGGAGAACTTCAGCTCGCGATGCGGGTCCTTGGCGTCGAGGTCGACGAAGTCGAAGCACCACCAGGCCGCCGGCCAGGTTGAGGGCGGTCTCGACGGAGTCGGTCAGCCGGCGCTTGGAGGACGCCTTGACGCGAGCCGGTCGACGACCACCTCGATGGTGTGCTTGCGCTGCTTGTCGAGCGTCGGCGGGTCGTCCAGGGAGTGGGTCTCGCCGTCGACCCGGGCCCGGGAGAACCCCTGGGTCTGCAGCTGCCGGAAGAGCTCGACGTACTCCCCCTTGCGGCCGCGGATGACCGGGGCCAGCACCTGGAACCGGGCGCCCTCCTCGAGGCCCAGCACCCGGTCGACGATCTGCTGCGGCGTCTGCCGCTCGATCGGCGCCCCGCAGGTCGGGCAGTGCGGGCGGCCGGCGCGGGCGTAGAGGAGCCGGAGGTAGTCGTAGACCTCGGTGATGGTGCCGACGGTGGAGCGGGGGTTCTTGGACGTGGACTTCTGGTCGATCGACACCGCCGGGGACAGGCCCTCGATGAAGTCGACGTCGGGCTTGTCCATCTGGCCGAGGAACTGGCGGGCGTAGGCGGAGAGCGACTCGACGTAGCGGCGCTGGCCCTCGGCGAAGATCGTGTCGAAGGCCAGGGAGGACTTCCGGACCCCGAGAGGCCCGTGAAGACGATCAGCGAGTCGCTGGGCAGGTCGAGGGAGACGTCCTTGAGGTTGTGCTCGCGCGCGCCTCGGATGATGAGCTGATCTGCCACGTCGACAACCCTCTCACGGCGGCTCCGACACCCCTGGAGTCGTCAACCCGGAGGGGTGATCGGGGGCCCGTCGACGGGCCGGCGGTGGGCCGGTTGACGGGCGGGTCAGGATGGCCCCATGAGCCCTGAAGATGGATCGGGACAAGGATCGGACCTCGACCCCCAGGGTGCCTTCGCGCTGCTCCCGGAGGCCACCCAGCGCCTGGTGCGCACCGTCGACGGCCTCGACGACGACGCCCTCGGCGCACCCAGCGGGCTGCCCGACTGGACCCGCGCGCACGTGGTCGCGCACCTCGCCCTCAACGCCGAGGGGCTGGCCGGGGTCCTGGAGGGCCGGGTCCAGGGCGAGCCCACGACCATGTACCGCTCCGACAGGAACGCACCCGGGACATCGAGAAGCTGGCGGCCTCCGACCGGACCGGGCTCCGGGACCGCTTCATGGCCGGCACCACCCTGGTCATCGACGCCGTCGAGCACCTCCCGGACGAGTACTGGACCGAGACCTTCGAACGTACGCCGGGTGGCCGGGTGGTCCGCTACGCCGCCATCCCCGGCATGCGGCTGCGCGAGGTGGAGATCCACCACGTCGACCTCGCGGCGGGGTTCGACCCCACCGGCTGGTCGGACGCGTTCGCGGCCCACCTGATCACCGCGATGGTCAAGCGGAACCCCGCGGACGAGTCGTTCCGGGTGCTGGCCACCGACCTGGCGCGCACCTGGGTGATCGGCGATGATCCGGGCGAGACCGGGACGACCGTCAGCGGGCCGTGCCGGCGACCTGGGCTGGTGGCTGACCGGCCGGCCCCCCGCCGACTCGCTCACCTCCAGCACCGGCAACCTCCCTCTCGTGAAGGCGTGGTGACACCCATGACGTACACCGGAAGGTCTCCCCCGGCGGTCCCGCGGACTCCCGCGAGGCCGGCGACCTGGTCATCACCAAGGTCGCCGTCGACCCGGAGATGTCCAACAACTGCTACCTGCTGCGCTGCACCTCGACCGGCGACCAGGTGCTCGTCGACGCGGCCGCCGAGCCGGGACCCTCCTCCCGCTCATCGGCGAGGCGGGCTCACCCACGTCGTCACCACCCATCAGCACTGGGACCACCACCGGGCGCTCGCCGGACGTGGTCGCCGCCACGGGGGCGGAGGTCGTGGCCGGTGGGCCCGACGCCGACGCGATCACCGAGCAGACCGGCGTACCCGTGACGACCACCGTCGAGGACGGCGACACCGTCCCCGTCGGCTCGTGCTCGCTGCGGGTGATCCGGCTGACCGGGCACACGCCCGGCTCCATCGCGCTGGTGTACGACGACGGGTCCGGGCACGCCGCACCTCTTCACCGGCGACTCGCTGTTCCCCGGCGGCGTCGGCAACACCCGCGGCGACGCGGACAACTTCCGGTCCCTCCTCGACGACGTGGAGGCCAAGGTCTTCGACACCCTGCCGGACGAGACCTGGTTCTACCCCGGCCACGGCGACGACTCGACCCTCGGCGCCCAACGCCCGCACCTCGCCGAGTGGCGCGAGCGGGGTTGGTGACCCGACAGTCCGGCCCGGGACGGCCGCGAGATGGCCGTCGCGTGAACGGTGGGCGAGAGGTGCCCATCCCGGTGCACCACCCGCTCTCACGAGTGATAGGCCTGCACCAGCGGCTCGCCGGGAGCCGGAGCCAGCCAACGGGAAGGTGCGTTCGTGCAGTTCATGGCCAACTCTCGTCCTGCCGACGGAGTCACCTCCGAGCAGATCACCGAGTTCTTCGACACCAACGAGCCCTCCTCCGACGCGTGGGACCTGGTGCGGCAGGGCATCGTGACGGACTACGCGTTCAAGGTCGGGGATCGGCCGGGCGTCGTCGTGTTCCTGCGCGCCGACTCGGAGGACCAGGCGAAGAGCCTGCTCGACTCGATCCCCGTCGTGACGCAGGGACTGCTCACCTTCGAGCTGGATCCGCTCCGGGAGCACGTGCGCCTCTGAGACCGGTCCCGAGGGACGCCATACTGACGCCCGTGAGCCGCGCCCGTCTGTTCGATGACCGGGTGGCCCGGTGGCGTGAGGACCTGATCGGCGCCCTCACGAGCCTGTACGACGACCCGGACGCGGTGGCCGACCGGCTGCTCGCGATCGCTCGCGGTGCGTTCGACGCCCGGCCCGATGCCACTCCACGAGCTCGACGACCGGCGGCTGGCCGAGCCGGACTGGTTCCAGCGCAGCGACGCGCTCGGCTACGCGGCGTACGCCGACCGCTTCGGCGGCACCCTCCGCGGCGTGGCCGACCACGTCGACCACCTGACCGACCTCGGCGTGACCTACCTGCACCTGATGCCGCTGCTGACGCCGCGGACCGGGCCGAACGACGGCGGGTACGCCGTGGCCGACTACCGCACGGTGCGCCCGGACCTCGGCGACGTCGACGACCTCCGCGACCTCGCCACCACGCTGCGGGGGCGCGGCATCAGCCTCTGCATCGACCTGGTGCTCAACCACACGGCCCGGGAGCACGCCTGGGCGGAGGCGGCGCGAGCCGGCGACCCGGACAAGCGGGACTACTACCTGGTGTTCCCGGACCGGCACCTCCCGGACCAGTACGAGCTGTCCCTCCCCGAGGTCTTCCCCGACTTCGCGCCCGGCAGCTTCACCTGGGACGACGACGTGGAGGGCTGGGTCTGGACGACCTTCAACGACTACCAGTGGGACCTGAACTGGGCGAACCCGGCCGTGCTCTGCGAGTTCGCCGACATCCTGCTCGGCCTCGCCAACCTCGGCGTCGAGGTGTTCCGGCTGGACGCCATCGCGTTCCTCTGGAAGCGGATGGGCACCACCTGCCAGAACCAGCCCGAGGTGCACGACCTGACCCAGGCCCTGCGCACGGTGGCCCGGATCGCCGCACCCGCCGTCCTCTTCAAGGCCGAGGCGATCGTCGGGCCGGCCGACCTGCCGGCGTACCTCGGCACCGGCGCGCACGCCGGCAAGGTCTCCGACCTCGCCTACCACAACAGCCTGATGGTGCAGATCTGGTCGATGCTGGCCTCGGGTGAGGTCGGGCTCGCCACCATCGCCCTGCAGAACCTCCCCCAGCCGCCGCCCACGACGGCCTGGGTCACCTATCTCCGGTGCCACGACGACATCGGCTGGGCGATCGACGACACCGACGCCTGGCGCGCGGGGCTCGACGGCTACGCCCACCGGCGGTTCCTCTCGGACTGGTACGCCGGCGCCTACCCGGGCTCCTGGGCCCGCGGCCTGGTCTTCCAGGGGAACCCCGCCACCGGCGACCGCCGGATCAGCGGCTCGCTCGCCTCGCTGGCCGGCCGTGAGGCCCACGACCCCGGAGCGGTGGCGCGGATCCTGCTCGCGCACGCGGTCGTGCTCGGGTTCGGCGGCCTCCCGGTGATCTGGATGGGCGACGAGCTCGGCCTGCTCAACGACCGGGGCTGGGCCGACGAACCCGCCCACGCCGACGACAACCGCTGGGTGCACCGGCCGCGGATGCCCTGGCCGGTGCCGGTGGCGACCGACGGCATCCGCGAGGGACTGGCCCACCTGCTCGCCGTCCGGGGGTCGCTGCCGCACCTGCACGCGGCCCATCCGACGGAGATCTGGGACCCCCGCGACCCGGGGGTGCTGCTCGTCGTCCGCCGCTCCCCGGACGGCCCGCTGCTCGCGGCGGCCAACATGACCGACGCGCCGGCCCACGTGCCCAGCGACGTCTTCCACTGGCTCGGGATGGCCGCCGGTGACCTGCACGACCACCTGTCCGGCGGGCGGCCCACCTTCGACGGCGACGCCATCGTCCTGGGGCCTTACGCCGCGGTGTGGCTGACCGCCGGGCGCTGACGGCTCTTGCCCGGGCCTGGCAGGCTGTCGCCATGCCCGCGTCGACCGATCCCGCCCCCATCGTCGTCGTCGGGGGTGGTCTCGCGGCCGGCACCGTGGTGACCGAGCTGCGGGAGGGCGGGTACGACGGGCCGCTCGCGGTGTACGCCGACGAGGCGCATCCGCCGTACGAGCGGCCTCCGCTGTCCAAGGACTACCTGCTCGACAAGGGAGAGCTGTCCGCCGCCCTGGTCCACCCCGAGGACTGGTACGTCACCCACCGCGTCGACCTGCACACCTCGACGCCGGTGACCGCGATCGACCCGGCCGCGCACACCTACACGGCGGCCGGCCGGACCTCGCCGTACCGCGCCCTCGTGCTGGCGACGGGCTCACGGGCGCGCCGGCTCGCGATGGCCGACGACAGCGGCGCCCACGTGCACTACCTCCGCCAGTGGGGCGACGCCGAACGGCTGCGCGCGGCGCTGACCCCGGGTTCCCGGCTGGTGATGATCGGCGGCGGCTGGATCGGCCTGGAGGTCGCCAGCGCCGCCCGCGCCCACGACGTCGAGGTGGTGCTCCTGGAGGCGGCCGCCCAGCCGCTGCTGCCCGTGCTCGGCGACCAGGTGGCGGCCCTGTTCGCCGACCTGCACCGCGCCCACGGCGTCGACCTGCGCACCGGCTCGCAGGTGTCCGCGATCCGCTCGACCGGCTCCGGCGTCGAGGTCGACGTCGAATCTGGAGGGACCGCCGACACCGTGACCGGCGACCACCTCGTCGTCGGGATCGGGGCGATCCCCGACGTCGCGCTCGCCGAGGCCGCCGGGCTGACGGTCGAGAACGGCGTGCGCACCGACGCCCGCCTGCGCACCAGCGCGGAGGACGTCTACGCCGCGGGCGACATCGCGCACGCCGACCACCCGGTCCTCGGCCACCCGCTGCGGGTCGAGCACTGGGACACCGCCATCCAGCACGGCAAGGTCGTCGCGCAGAACCTGCTGGGCCACGAGACCCGCCACGAGGCGCTGCCGTACTTCTTCACCGACCAGTACGACCTCGGCATGGAGTACGTCGGCAACCCCGGGCCCGAGGGCTTCGACCGGGTGGTCGTCCGGGGCCGCACCGGCGGCGACGACGGTGGCCAGTTCACCGCGTGGTGGCTGCGCGACGAGCAGCGGTGGTCGCGGGCATGCACGTCAACGACTGGGACGCCATCGACGACGTGCGCCGGATCGTCGGCTCGTCCGTCGACGCCGATCGGCTGGCCGACGAGGGAGTGGCCCTGGACGATCTCTGACCCGTGGCCCACCGAAGGTCACGGTTCGGCATCCCGGCGAGACGCGCCGGGACGCTCTCTTGCCACCGGGTCACCTTTCCCTGAGAGTGGCGAAGTTGTCTCAACTGACTCGGATGAGGAGAAGCATGTCTGCGTTGCCCCCACACCGCTCACACGGGCGCCGGGCGAGAAAGGTGGCCGGAACCCTGGCCGCCGCGGCCGTCGTGCTGACGACCGCGCTCGCATCGACGTCGCTGGCGTCGGCCACCACCACCGGCCGGAGCATCAAGCCCGGCACGCCCGAACGGACCGGGAGTCCCGCGACCGAGGCCCGGGGGTTCTACGACGCCCGCTACGGCAAGTCGGGCACCGCGAAGGCGACCACCTACCGGTCCGCCAGCCGGGCCTACGGCCGGGGCGCGACCAAGGCGCTCGCGCAGTCCATCCCCGGGAAGGCCGTCTTCGACATCGACGGCACCACCGGCACCGTGCGCTCGCTCGCGCGGCTCGACGGCTTCCTGACCGGCAAGAGCAACAAGCCGGCGGAGAAGGTCGCCCTCTCCTACGTCAAGAGCAACCACTCGGCCCTCGGGCTCACCAACGCCGACCTGAACACGTTCAAGCTCAAGCGCGACTACGTCGACATCCAGGGCACGCACCACCTCTACTGGATCCAGCGCGTCGGCGGCAAGAACGTCTTCGGCAACGGCCTCACCGCGGCGGTCACCAAGGACGGTCACCTGCTCATGGTCGGCGGCTCGCCGGTCAGCAAGGCCCACCTGCCCGCACCCGCCGACCCCGAGATCGCCAGCCCGTCCGCCGCCGTCGCCGACGCCCGGGTCCGCCTCGGCGCCACGGACAACGTGGCGAGCAGCAGCGACAGCGCCGAGCTGCGTCCTGTTCGTGACCCCGCGAGGCACCTACAACGGCTGGCTCACCACCGTCATGTCGGTGGCGCACCCGGCGACCCAGGTCGTCGACGCGGCGTCCGGCCGGCTGCTCTACCGCAACCCGCTCGGTGACGACGCGTCCGGCGAGGGCATCGCCAACGTCTTCAACAACTACCCGAGCGCCCCGCGCGGCGGGGCGACGACATCGGTCAACCTGACCCGCAAGGGCTGGCTCCCGCGCGGTGCCACCAAGCTGTCCGGCAACAACGCGCACGCCTACTCCGACGTCAACGACGACAACACGGCCAACCCGTCGGAGGAGGTGCACCCCGCCTCGGGCGGCGTCTTCAACAAGAAGCTCGTGCCGTTCAAGATCAAGGGGATGCAGTTCTGCCAGCAGCTGCCCTGCTCGTGGGACCCCGACAAGCCGTTCTCCTGGAAGACCAACCGGGCCCAGGCGGCCGCCCAGGTCTTCTACTTCGTCAACAAGTTCCACGACCACCTGCTGGCCAAGCCGGTGGGCTTCACCGAGGCGGCCGGCAACTTCGAGAACGCCAACTCCACCGGCAAGGGCAAGGGCCACGACGCGCTCGAGGCCCAGTCCCAGGACGGCGCCAACACCGCCAACGGCCTGCCCGACAGCGACCACGTCGACAACGCCAACATGAACACGCCTCCGGACGGCACGCCGCCGACGATGCAGATGTACCTGCAGCACCAGCCCGGCACGTCGTACCCCGACGGGGACCCCTTCCCGGCGAACCACACCGGTGACGAGGCCAGCACCGTCTACCACGAGTACACCCACGGCCTGTCCAACCGGCTGGTCGTCGACGTGCAGGGCAACAGCACCCTCGGTCCGGTCCAGGCCGGCGCGATGGGTGAGGCGTGGGGCGACTGGTTCGCCGCCGACATGCTCGTGAGCGAGGGGCTCGAGACCGACAAGAAGGGGAAGGCCGACATCGACCTCTTCACCTACGACGGTCTGGGTGGTCCGCTCATCCGGACCCAGGGCATCGACTGCGCGCCCGGCTCGCCGACGTCGCGCTGCCCCGGCGGGGACACCGGCCACGGCGGCGGCTACACCTACGCCGACTACGGCAAGATCATCTCGTTCCCCGAGGTGCACGCCGACGGCGAGATCTGGGGCGAGGCCCTCTGGTCGCTGCGCGACAAGGTGGGTTCGCGCGTCACCCAGAGCCTGGTCACCCGGGCGATGGAGCTCGCTCCGGCCAACCCGTCGATGCTCGACATGCGCAACGCGATCCTGATGGCCGACACCGCGCAGTACGGCGGCAAGTACGCCGGCAAGATCTGGAGCACCTTCGCCAAGCGCGGCATGGGCTTCTTCGCCGGTTCGCTGGGTGGCGACGACGACGCGCCGGGGGCGAGCAACGCCGCGCCGCCGAACAAGATCGAGAACGGCAGCCTGACCGGCACGGTCACCGAGCTCGGCACCGGGCAGCCGGTCGCCGGGGTCCCGGTGACGCTGGCCTTCCAGGGTCAGGGGACCGCCAACCCGACGGCCATCACGGCCGCCGACGGCACCTACACCCTGGGTCCGGTGCCGGCGGGCAAGTACAGCAAGCTGGTCGTCAACGGCGCCGGTTTCGACCCGATCACCGCCGCCATCCAGGTCGGCAAGTCCACGACGACGCAGAACTTCTCGGTGCGTCGTGACTGGGCCGCCGTCAGCGGTGGCGCCAAGGTGGTGGGGTTCAACGGCCCCGACTACACCGACTTCGGCTGTGGTCCGGAGCAGGCCCTGGACATCTCGCAGGGGACCGGCTGGGGCAGCACGACCGGCAAGGACAACGGGAAGCCCACCAACCAGTTCATCCCGAAGTTCCTGACGGTGGACCTGGGCAGGAAGGTCAACATCACCCAGTTCTCCGTCGACCCGACGGCGACCTGTGGGGATTCGGGCAGCGCCTCGACGGGCAAGTTCCAGATCGAGACCTCGGTCGACGGCGTGGCCTGGACGCTGGCCTACAGCGGTGAGTTCACGACGGCGGACCAGCGCCACCTCGTGCCGCTGACGCCGACGCAGGGCGTCAACGGCGTGCAGTTCGTGAAGTTCACGATCCTGGGCAACCAGGTGCCGGACTTCGCCACGAACTGCCCCAACGGCGGCTTCTCGGGCTGCAGCTTCACCGACCTCACGGAGCTGGAGGTCTACGGCACCGCGGCGCCGTAGGAAGCAGCACCTGCAGCACCGCACCGGCGGCCGGCCCCTCAGGGGTCGGCCGCCGGTGCGTCGTCACGTGGGTCGCGACCCTCAGGGCACGTCGGCGATCAGTGCCCGCAGCACGGCGACGTGCTCCCCCACGGCGCGACGACCCGGTCCGGTGAGCGCCACCCACGTCGTCCGGCGACCGTGGTGGACGCCCTTGCGCAGCCGGACGTAGCCGGCCTCGGAGAGCGCCGACAGGTGCTTGGAGAGCACCGAGTCGCTGACCTCGAGCCGGTCGCGCAGGGTGGCGAACTCCGCCTCGCTGACGGCGGTCAGCATCGTCACCAGCTTGAGCCGGGCGGGGGCCTGCAGGTGCGGGTCGAGGTCGGCCATCAGCGCTCGAGGACGAGGAGGACCAGGCCGGCCACGGCCAGCGCCACCGCCAGCGCGAGCCACAGCGCCGACTCGCCCCGGCCGAGCCGGGCGGGCTCCTGGCGGTAGGCCCGCAGCCATCGCCGCCCGCTGAGCACGTAGACGAGACCGCCGCCCGCCGCGGCCACCACCGTGAGCCACCACAGGTCCTGCGCGGCCGCGGAGTACGCGACCACCGCCGCCACGGCGTACCCGAGGGACGCCGTCGTGGCCGCGCCGAACACGACCCGGCTGGCGAACCCGGCGACCCGCACCCCGTTGAGCCGCGCGAAGCGCCACAGCTGGGCGGCGGCCACCAGGCCGAAGACCAGCACTCCCCCGGCCAGCGCCCAGCGCGCCCAGGGCGCGTCGACGCTCAGCCCGATGGCCGTGGTCACGATCTGCACGGCGACCGCCGCCCCGATCGCCACGTCGTGGCCCCGGGGGAAGACCACGTCCCGCGCGAGCTCGTCGCGGGCCCGCTCCGCCTCGTCCAGCGCCGCCAGGTCGGCCGGGAGGTCGTTGCTTTCCATGGTGGAAAGTATGGCGCGTACTTTCCAATCCGGCAAGTGACCGGGGAAAGTCGGTGGCTGCGGTCCGATGCGGCCTCTAGCGTGGCCGACCGTGCCCGACTCCACGCCGGACCAGCTGGACACCTCGGTCGACCTGGTCCGGCGGCTGCTGGCCGACCAGTTCCCGGAGTGGTCCGACCTACCCGTGGCCGAGGTGGCCGAGCACGGCACCGACCACCATCTCTACCGGCTCGGGGACGACCTGGTCGCCCGGCTGCCGATCATCGGGTGGGCCGCGGACCAGGCCCAGAGCGACGCGACTGGCTGCCACGCCTGGCGCCGTACCTCCCCACGGTCGTGCCGGCGCCGCTCGCCCTGGGCGCTCCCGGGGCGGGCTACCCGTGGCCGTGGACGGTGGTGCCCTGGCTGCCGGGCGAGACCCCGACGCCCGGCAATATCGACCCGGTCACCCTGGCCCGAGAGCTGGCCTCGTTCATGCGGGCCCTGCACGCCGTCGACCCCGCCGGGGGTCCCGAGAAGACCGGCACCGCCCGCGGCGCCCCGCTGTCCCGGCTGGACGAGGGCGTCCGGCGCACGGTGGCCGCGAGCGAACGCCTCGGCGGGCTCGGGGAGCGGGTCCTGGCCGTGTGGGAGGACGCCGTCACGGCCCCGGCTGGCCGGGTCCGCCGGTGTGGCTGCACGGCGACCTGATGGCGGGCAACCTGCTCGTCCGGGACGGACGGCTGTCGGCGGTCATCGACTGGGGCGCGCTGGGTGTGGGCGACCCGGCCCCGGACCTGTGCCCGGCCTGGTGGCTGTTCGAGGGCGAGGCCCGGGAGGTCTGGCGCGAGTCCGCCGGGTTCGACGAGCGGCCTGGCGCCGGGCCCGGGGGTGGATCATCGCCCCGTCCGTCACCGGCATCGACTACTACGCGGAGACGTTCCCGGCCATGGCCGAGGCCGGCCGGCGGACCCTCGAGGCGGTGGTCCTCGAAGCCGGGGCGTGACGCCCGGGCAGAATGTCGCCATGGCTTCCCTCGACGGCTGGACCCACGCCCTCCACGAGAGCGATGACGGCACCACGCGGCCGACGTACACCAAGGGCTCCGGCCCCGGCGTGATCGTCATCCACGAGCTGCCCGGCATCACCCCGGACGTCACCGCGTTCGGCGAGGAGGTCGTCGCGGCCGGCTACACCGTCGTGATGCCCGTGCTGTTCGGCACCCCCGGGACCGCCATGTCGTTCCCCTCCCTGACCAGCTCGATGATCCAGGTGTGCAGCAGCGCGGAGTTCACCAAGCTGGCCACCGGGAAGACCGCGCCGATCACCGACTGGCTGCGCAGCCTGGCCCGTTCGGTGCACGCCGAGCTCGGCGGTCCCGGCGTCGGCGCGATCGGGATGTGCTTCACCGGTGGCTACGCCCTGGCGATGATGGTCGACGAGTCCGTGGCGGCGCCCGTGGTGGCGCAGCCCGCCACGCCGTTCGCCATCGGCAAGGAGCGCGGCGGCGTCGCTCGGCCTCTCCCCCGCCGACCAGGACGCGATGGTCGCCCGGGCCAACGCCGGCTGCCCGGTGCTCGGCCTGCGCTACCGCGACGACAAGGCGACGGGGACCCGCTTCCAGACCTTGAAGACCCTGCTCGGGGACAACTTCGTGGGGGTCGAGTTCGACGGCAAGGGGCACGCGACGCTGACCGAGCACCGCCAGCAGGAGGCGGTCGACCGGGTGCTCGCGTTCCTGGGCGAGCGCCTCGCCGGGTGACCCTGCCCGCCGGCATGCCGCCCGAGCTGCTCGCCCACGCGCGGGCGGCCACGGGCTTCATGCCCGAGGACGAGGGCCTGGCCCTGCACCGGCTCGCCCGGGAGCGGCTGCCGCACGGCCCGGTCCTCGAGGTCGGCACGTACTGCGGCAAGTCGGCGATCTACCTGGGCGCGGCCGCGCGCGAGGTCGGCGGGACGGTGTTCACCGTCGACCACCACCGCGGGTCCGAGGAGAACCAGGCCGGGTGGGAGCACCACGACGCCTCGCTCGTCGACGCCGGGCTCGGGCGGATGGACACCCTGCCCACGTTCCGCCGGACCATCGAGGCGGGCCGGCCTCGAGGGACACGTGGTCGCCGTGGTCGGACCGTCCCTGGTGGTCAGCGCCCACTGGCGCACGCCCCTGTCGCTGCTGTTCATCGACGGCGGCCACGGCGAGCGAGCCGGCGATGGACGACTTCGAGGGCTGGGCGCCGTGGGTGATGCCGGGCGGCGTGCTGGCCATCCACGACGTGTTCCCCGACCCGGCCGACGGTGGGCGGCCGCCGTACGACCTGTACCTGCGGGCGCTCGCGGGCGGCAGCGTACGCGAGGACCGCGAGGCGGTCGGGTCGCTCCGGGTGCTACGCCGTACGGCGGGTGGGCCCGGCGACCCGGTCGGCTGACGGGCAGCCGCAGGTCGAGGCCACGGCTCGAAGTCGGCGCCAGCGTCCGGCCCGCATGATGTCCGCTCCCGGCGTGGCGTCGGCCAGGGCGTCGGCGGCCAGGACGACGGCCGCCGCGGTGTAGGTCGAGTGGTCGCCCGGCCAGTGCACGCCGTCGGGGAAGACCAGTCCGGTCCCGTAGCGCCCGTCCGCCTCGCGCAGGTGCTGCACGTCGGCGAACAGCGCGCGCGCCCGCTCCGGTCGCCGATCGCCCCAGGGCGAGCACCAGCTCGCAGGTCTCGGCGCCGGTGACCCACGGGTTGGTGGAGACGCAGCGGATGCCGAGCCCGGGCACCACGAAGTCGTCCCAGCGGGCGGCGAGCAGGGCCTCGGCCGCCGGGCCACGGACCGCCCCGCCCAGCACCGGGTAGTACCAGTCCATCGAGAACTGCGACTTGTCGAGGAACCGGTCCGGGTGCTCGCGCGAGGGCGTGCCGCAGCCGGCCGCCGGCCAGCTCCCAGTCGGGCTGCGGGTCGTCGATCAGCTCGGCGAGCGAGACGCCGGCGCGCAGCGCGTGGTGCACGCTCGACGACGCCGCGAGCAGGGCGTCCTCGTTGACCCGGGCCGGCCGGCCGGCGGCCCACTCCTGCGCCCAGGCGATCCCGCCGAAGGGCAGCTGGAGCGAGACCACCCAGTCCAGGGCGCGACGGACCGCGGGCCAGCAGCGGGCGACGAACGCCGGGTCGCGGCGTACCAGCCAGTGGTGCCAGACGGCGACGGCGAGGTAGGCGGACATGTTGGTCTCGCCGCTGGCGTCCTCGACCTCGCCGGCGACGTACTTCATCGGCCAGCAGCCGTCGGCCCGCTGCCGGGCCAGGCGCCCACGCGAAGGCGCGCCGGGCGGCCTCGTGCTCGCCGGCGACGGTGAGCGCCATCGCGGACTCGAGGTGGTTCCAGACGTCGGCGTGCGCGCCGGTCTCCACGGGATGGCGCCGTCGGGCTCCTGCATCGCCACGATCGAGGCCGCGGTGGCGGCGACCTGCTCGGATGTCAGCACGGTGCCGGTCATGGGGCGCCATGGGCCGGTCATGGGGCGGTCACGCCGGCTTGCGGAAGTAGAGGACCAGGCTCTTGCCGATGACCGGGTTCAGCAGCCGGTCGGCGACCCGGGTGGTGCGCGGGCGCTTCATGATGTCCCACACCAGCAGCCGGTGGTAGGCGCGGACGGCGGGGTTGTCGTCGTTGTGCACGCCGACGGCGCACTTGAGCCACCAGTACGGCGAGTGCAGGCCGTGGGCGTAGCCCTTGCCGGTGAGCTCGAGCCCGGCGTTCTCGACCTTGGTGGCGAGCTCCTGGTCGGTGTAGATGCGGATGTGGCCGCCGGGGGTGTCGTGGTACTCCCGCGACAGCCGCCAGCAGACGGCCTCGGGGAACCAGCGCGGCACGGTGACCGCCATCGTGCCCCCGGGGCGCAGCACCCGCACCAGCTCCTGGATGGCCTGGATGTCCGCGGGGACGTGCTCGAGCACCTCGGCCGCGACCACGCGGTCGAACTCTCCGTCGGCGAAGGGCAGCGCGAGCGCGTCGCCCTCCTTGACGTCGGCCTCGGCGCCCGCCGGCACCTCGCCCGCGTCACGCATGCCCGCGAACATCTCCCGGACCTGGGCGAGCTCGTCGGCGTCCTGGTCGAACGCGATCACGTCGGCGCCGCGGCGGTACATCTCGAAGGCGTGCCGACCGGCCCCGCACCCCATGTCGAGGGCGCGGTCCCCGGGCAGCAGGCCGAGCCGGTCGAAGTCAACGGTGAGCATGCTTCCTTCTTCCTTCGAGACGGCTTCCTCGTAGGCCTCCGCGGTCGCCGCGGCCGCGGCCCGCCAGCTGAACAGCTCCTCGACGCGTGCGCGTCCCGCGGCGCCGTACCGCTCCCGGCGCGCCGGGTCGTCGAGCAGGGCACCGATCGCGTGCGGTCAGCGCGCCGACGTCGCCGGGCGGCACCAGGTCGGCGCACAGCCCGTCGGGACCGACGACCTCGGGGATGGCGCCGGCGTCCGAGACCACGAGCGGGGTGGCGCAGGCCATCAGCTCGGCGGTCGGCAGGGAGAAGCCCTCGTAGAGCGACGGCACGCAGGCCAGCTCCGCGGAGCCCATGATCTCGACGAGCTCGGCGTCGCCGACGCCGTGCACGAACCGGACGTGGTCGCGCGATGGCGAGCCGGTCGACGAGCCGCTCGGTGAGGCCGCCCGGCTGCGGCTTGCTGACCAGCAGCAGCTCGAGGCCGTCGCGTTCGGTCAGCAGCTTGGCGAAGGCCTCGAGCAGGGTGGCGATGCCCTTCATCGGCGCGTCGGCGCTGGCCATCGCCACGATCCGGCCCGGCACCCGGGGGACCGTCGGTGGGCGGAAACCGTCGTCCACGCCGAGCGGGATGACCCGCACCCGCTCCGGGTCGACGCCGAAGTCGGCGACGATGTCGCGCTTCGACGAGGCCGATGGCGTCAGCACCGAGCGCGCCTGCCGCGCGACCTCGGTCTGCATCCGCAGGAAGCCGTACCACCGGCGCAGCGTCAGCTTCCTGCGCCACGTCGTCGCGGCGGCGAGGTCGAGCCGCCGGTCCACGGTGATGGGGTGGTGGATGGTGGTCACCACCGGCAGGCCGCCAAGGCCTGGATGTCGAGCATCCCGCGGGCGAGCACCTGGTTGTCGTGGACCACGTCGAAGTCGTCGACCCGGTCGCGGAGCAGCCTGGCCACCCGGGTGCCGAACGTCTTCGGCTCGGGGAACCCGGCCGTGCACATGGTGAGGAACTCCTCCACGTCGACCCGGTCGCGGAACTCGCGCAGGTGCGGCACCCGGAACGGGTCGGGCTCGCGGTAGAGGTCGAGGCTGGGCACCTTCGTCAGCCGTACTCCGGGGTCGAGGTCGGGGTACGGCGGCCCCGAGAACACCTCGACCTGGTGGCCGAGCGCGACCAGCTCGCGGCTCAGGTGCCGGACGTACACGCCCTGGCCGCCGCAGTGCGGCTTGCTCCGGTAGGACAGCAGGGCGACACGCAGTGACCCGGCCGACGACATAGAACGTGTTCCTATCATGCTGACAGTGAGCAGCAGGGAGCCGGCCGGAAATGGCCGGGGCCAGCGGGAACGCCGGGAGCGCATCCTCGAGGCGGCCGTGGCGCTGGCGTCGCACGGCGGGTACGACGCCGTGCAGATGCGTGCCGTGGCCGACGACGCCGACGTGGCCCTGGGCACCCTCTACCGCTACTTCCCCTCCAAGGTGCACCTGCTGGTGTGCGCGCTGGGGCGCGAGATCGAGGCCGCCGACCGGGCGACCCGAGGGGTGCCACCGGCCGGCGCCGACGCCGCGGAGCGGATGACGGCGCTGCTGAGGACCACCACCGCGCGGATGCAGGAGGACCCGCAGCTGACCGAGGCGCTGACCCGGGCGTTCGTCTTCGCCGACGCCTCGACCCGGGAGGAGATCCGCTCTGTCAGCCGGCTGCTGGTGACCATGCTGGCCCGGGCCGTGCACCCGCCGGAGGATCCCGGAGAGCCGACGACCGACGAGCTCGCGGCCGCCGGGGTGATCCGCGACGTCTGGCTGGCCGCCCTCGTCGGCTGGGTGACCGGCCGGACGACGGCCGCCGAGGTGCGCCGCTCCCTGGACACGGCGGTCCGGCTGCTGCTCCGGTAGCCCATCCTCAGTCGGTGAAACGACGACCTCGCAGCGCTGGACGCCGGTGCCCAGTGCGAGCGCCGCAAGTCATTCGGCTTGCGGGTCTCGGGCCGGGCGCCGTGTAGTTCGACGACCGTCACGCGCTCGCCGTGGCGAAACACGGTTGACCTCCCGGACGGGGTCACTGTTTGGCGACGATCGCAGCGCGCCGACCAAGCTACGGGTCGGCGATCGGGCCGGGACTCCTGGGCGGGGGCATCGCGGCCACCCGGTGGGCGATCGCCGCGGCCTGCAACCGGGTCGGCACATCGAGCTTGCGCAGGATGTGTGTCACGTGCACTCCTGTGGTCTTCTCGCTGATGACCAGCGTCCGGGCGATCTCACGGTTCGTGCATCCCTGCGCGATGAGACTGAGCACCTCGGTCTCCCGCGGGGTCAGGCCCCAGCGCCTTGGCCAGGTCCGGATCCGTCGGCTGGGGTCGCTGTGGCGCCCGCAGGTCGACGCGCCCGCGCCGGGCCAGCGACTCGAGCTCATTCGGGCCAGCGGTGCGGCGCGCATTCGGGTGGCCACGGCGTAGGCAGAACGAAGCGGCACGGCCGCCTCGGAGCGGGCGGCTCCTGCCTCCAGCAAGGCCTCCGCCTCGCGCCACCGGCAGTACGCCGCGAGCGGGGGACGCTCGAGCCGCTCCCAGGCGACCGCGGCGAGGTTCCACAGGTGGGGGTCGGTTCCGCCGCGGGCCCTGGAGTACTCGGCCTCGGCCAGGGCCAACCAGCCCCCGGCGTTCGGGGTGACGCGTGCGGCCAATTCCGCGGTCCGGCGGGCGTCGGCGATCACTCGCTGCGCCATCACGATCCAGCTGGCGGTGGCCCGGCATCGTGGCGGTCGCGGGCGAGGGCGGCCAGTTCGGCCTGGGCCCGGAGCGCCTTGGCACAGAACCAGACGCGGAGCAGCGCGGTCTCGTCGAGAGTCCGCCCTCTCTCGTGCCTCCTGCAGGACTTGGTGGGCATCGCTCCACCGCCGTTCCCACAGCGCGAGCTCCGCGACGTACGCCTCGAAGACGCCGAACCCGTGGTCGGCACGCATCGTCTCGCGCGCCGAGTCCAGGTGTGCTCGCGCGGAGTCGAAGTCGCCCCGCCCGGTCTCGAGGTCGGCACGGAGCAGGGGATTCATGTAGGGGAAGCTGGCGGTGGCTGCGCGCAGTGCGGACGAGCTGATGCGGTCGGCCTCGTCCCACTCGCCGAGAGCGAGCAGGGCCTCGACGTGGTTGGCGGTCAAGACCTCACTGACGACGCCGTGGCGGCGCATCGCGGCCGTCCCAATGGCTCCCAGGCGTGCGGCGGCGCGCTGGCGACCGAGGATGGTGAGGATGTCGGTGAGGTTGACGTAGGCCCGTTCGAGGCCGATCAGATCGCCGGTCCGCTCGGCAAGCGCCAGCGCCTCCTCGACGATCGCGATGCCCTCGTCCGCGTGGCCGCCGTGCACCAGGTCGACGCCGAGCACGGTGAGGGCCCGCACCTCCGCCTCCCGTGCACCCACCGCCCGCGCCTGGGCGAGCGCCTCGCGAGCCATCGGCAGCGACTCGGCGAATCGCCACGCCACCATGAGTCCAGCCGCGAGGGACGACAGTGCGTGGGCCCGCTCGCTCGATCCGGGGTGCTCGCGCGTCAGGGCCACTGCGCGCTCGCGAGCGTCGAGTGCGGCGCGGTCCTCGGCGGTCTCGTGCAGGTACTCGCCCAGGCGCACGTGCAGGAGGGCGACCCGGTGCCAGGACTCGTCCGGCGTGAGCTCGATGGCGCGGCGGGCAAGCACGACCGCCCGCGGGGCGGCACCGATGTGGTCGGCCAGTTGGGCCGCCCACGCACACACCTCTGCGAGTTCGAGTCCCGCGACCTCCGCGGCCGCAGGCACCTCGTCCCACAGGCGGATGGCTCGCTCGAGGTGGCCGTGGGCCTCGGCGAGACCCGACATCCACTCCGCCCGGCGCGCGGCCTCGATCGAGGCGGGCAGGGCGTCTACCGGGCGGCGGGCGGCCGTCCAGTGCCGGGCCAGCTCCGCAGGAGGTGCGTCGGGGATGGTCGCCAGGTACGCCGCGACCCGCGCGTGGAGGTCCTCTCGCTCGCCCGGCAGGACTGTCGTGTACACGGCCTCCGCCAGCAGCGAGTGCCGGAACTGCACGGCGTCGCTGTCCGGCCCCGCGACGAGGATCCCGCGTTCCACGGCCTGCCGCAGGGACTGGCGTACGACGGCCTCCGGCGCTCCGGCCGCCTTGTACAGCGCGGCGTAGGGCACGTCCCGCCCCACTACGGAAGCTAACCGAAGCAGGTCGAGCGCCGCCCGGTCGAGCCCGGAGATGCGGTGCAGCAGCAGGTCGCGCAGGCTGAGAGGGAGCCGCGGGTACTCGCCGCTGCCCGCGACCGTGAGCAGTTCCTCGGCGAAGAACGGGTTCCCCTCCGAGCGGGCCACGATCGCCTCGGCCGTGACCGTCGCCAGCGGCGCTGTGCTCGCCCCCTCGATCAGGGCCAAGACGTCGTCGGTGTCGAGAGGAGCCAGGTCGACCACGTGCCCGGTCACCGAACGCCGGATCCCGTCGGCGAGGGTCCGGATGCGGTCGCGGGAGCCGATCTCGTCGACCCTGGCGGTTGCGACCAGCAGGACCGGGTGGATGTCGACGTGGTGGGCCAGATAGACGGTCAGGTCGATCGTCGAGACGTCGGCCCAGTGCACGTCCTCGAGCACCAGGAGCACTGGGTCGGACGCCGCGCGTTCCTCGAGCAGCGAAAGCGTGCGCTCGAATACTCGCAGCTGTGAACCGAACCCGGTCTCGCCGGAGTCGCGCCCAGGGTTGGCCCCACGGGCGCAGGGCCTCGACGAACGGGTGGTAGGGGAGCTCGGTCCCGGCGAGGTCGAGGGAGTGCCCGAGGAGCACCACGAAACCCGCCGCCTCTGGCGCGCTGCGCGAGCTCCGAGACGAGGCGCGTCTTGCCGATTCCGGCATCGCCACCGAGCAGGACGGCCGCGCCGCGCCCTGCCCGCGCGGCGTCCAGCGCGCCCTCGAGCTCCGCGAGTTCGCGAGCGCGTCCGACGAACACGCTTCCAGCGCCGGCCACCATCGTGGCCAGTATCCCGCGCGGGCGACTAGGGGGGTCCAGCGCGAGAGATAGGGGGGCGGTGCCCGATGCGGTCCGGCGCCACTTCGGGACCACCATCGGCACACCTACAACGCAAGGAGGCAGCGATGACGACCACGACACGTCAGGCAGCGAAGTGGATGCGGACGCACACGATCCGGGGCGGGGGCGGGGTCCGGCTCCACGTCCGTGAGTGGGGCCAGCCCGACGCACCTCCCGTCGTGCTCATCCACGGTATCTCGCAGAACCACCAATGCTGGGTGCGGCAGTACGACGGGGCGCTCGCCGACGACTTCCGGCTGATCGCCTTCGACCTCCGCGGCCATGGGATGTCGGAGGCGCCGGCCGACGCCGCGTCGTACGCCGACGGCCGGCTCTGGGCCGACGACCTCGCCGCGGTCATCGACGAGCTAGGCCTCGATCGCCCGGTGCTGGTCGGCTGGTCGTACGGATCCTTCGTGATCGGCGACTACCTGCGTGCCTACGGCCAGGGCAACGTCGCGGCCCTCGACTTCGCCGGAGGAGCCGTCCGGCTCGGGCCGGCGGCCTTCGGCTCCCTGATCGGCCCCGGCTTCCTCGACCACTTCGCCGACCTCACCGCCGACGACCTGCCGACCAGCATCCGCGGCGTCCGCGGCCTCGTGCACGCGTTTGCCGTGGACCGGCTCCCGGCCGACGACATCGAGACGATCCTGTGCGCCAGCATGGTGGTGCCCGCGGCGACCCGAGGCCACCTGGGCGCGCGCGACCTCGACTACGACGACGTGTTGCGCAGCCTGCGCGTTCCTCTCCTGGTCAGCCACGGCCGAGCGGACACCATCGTCCTCCCGGCCATGGCCCAGCACGTGCTCAACGTGTGTCCGACGGCCGAGGCGTCCTGGTACGACGAAGTCGGCCACGTGCCGTTCCTGGAGCGCCCGGAACGCTTCAACGACGAGCTCGCCGCGCTGACGCGACGATCTCGCGGCTGAGGCGATGAGCGGTCGGGAACCGGTCCGGTCTGCTCACGGTGCCGCCCATCAGGACGCGGTGGATCCTCGGTGTTGAGGAGGGCGCCCTGGCGCCCGTCACGAGACAACCCGCACCCGACCGGCCCGCTGGACCGGTCACCGGGTCTCGTGACGGTTGCTTCGCAACCTCCTCGACCAGCGAAGCGGCGAGGAGGCCTAGGTGCCCTCGCTGCTGTGCCCCGGGAAGCACGTGGGCGCTCGGGTCGATGGCGACGGCGGCGTTGTTGACCGCGGTGGCGGCCTCGCCGAACCCGACGGCGATCAGCCGCACCTTCCCGGCGTACTCCGTGACGTCGCCGGCGGCGAAGACCCGGGGCAGGTTGGTGCGCATCGACGCGTCCACGACGATGTGCCGCTTCGAGACCTCGATCCCCCACTGCTGGAGCGGGCCGAGGTCGGCGAGGAAGCCGAGCGCGGCGACGACCGCCTGCGCGGGCGCCGCGCGGGCTCGGCCCCGTCGACGGTGATCTCCACCTCCTGGACCACGCCGCCGCCTGACCCGTCGTCGAGCAGGCGCGGTGACCTGGGCCTTGGTGACGATCTCGACCGACGACGCCCGGACCTGCTCGACGGTCCGCTGGTGGGCGCGGAACGCGTCGCGCCGGTGCACCAGGGTGACCGAGCCGGCCACCGGCTCGAGGTGCAGCGCCCAGTCGAAGGCGCTGTCCCCGCCGCCGACCACGACGACGTCCTTGCCGACGTACGGCGCGAAGGTCGGCACGAAGAACTCCATCCCGCGCCCGACCCAGCCGTCGCCCGCCGGCAGCGGCCGCGGGCTGAACTTGCCGATGCCGGCCGGTGATGATCACCGCGCCGCGCCCGGATCACGGTGCCGTCGTCGAGCTCGATGGTGACGGGTCGTCGGCGTGGGTCAGGTTGGTCGGCGGTGCGGTCGAGGAAGTACTCCGGGTGCGCGCTGGCCGCCTGCTCGACCAGGCCGGCCACCAGGTCGCGGCCCTTGATCGCGGGGAAGCCGGCGACGTCGAAGATCAGCTTCTCCGGGTACATCGCGGTGACCTGGCCACCCAGCTCGGGCAACGAGTCGACGAGCGCGACCCGCAGGCCGCGGAACCCCGCGTAGTAGGTGGCGTAGAGCCCGCTGGGCCCGGCGCCGATGATCAACAGGTCGGTCTCGAACTCGGTCCCTGGGTCCGCCACGCTGGCCAGCCTAGGGCGTGACTCTCAACTCTCGGCCGTTGCGAGCGTCGCATCCACGGGATGCTCCGCAAGGCGCCGGAGCGACGTCGCTGTTGGCTCATCTACGAGCGACGGCAACGCAGCGGAGCGCCCGTGGGGCGACGCGCAGCAGGCCATGGAGTTGAGAGACACGCCTTAGGGGCGAGTCAACGCGTCTCGATGCCGGACACCAGCCATCCGTGCCCGGTCTTCGTCATCGTCACCAGGGTGCGGTAGGGCAGCGCGACCGGCTCGGCACCCTGCTCGCTCACCTGGGAGTCCAGGAACACCAGCGCCTGCACCTCGTCGTCCGTCGCCGTGACCACGGCCGACCCCACCACCTGCGCGGCGATCTCGCGCCGGCGTTGCTGGAAGGTGGGCGCGAGGGACGCGGCCGTCGCGCGGTACTGCGTCGCGAACTCCGGCGTCATCAGCGTCGTGGCCTGGTCGACCTGCTCGTCGTAGTTGTGGAAGCTGGTCGACGCGATCTCGGTCAGGTCCTGGGCGGCGGCGTCCACCACGGAGCGGGCGGCGAGGTCGCCCACGACGACCGGCCGATCCGCCCCGGCCGCGGAGGGTTGGGCGAGCAGGTACCACGCCTCGACGCCGAGGACCCCCACCAGCACCAGGGCGAGCACGCCGAGCACGCGTGACGCACGGGACTGCCACCTCCCCGCCGACTGGGCGCCCATCAGTCGACCTGCTCGATGTCGGTGGTGAGCCAGCGCCCGCCGACGGGCACCAGGTGGAGCCGGAGCCGCAGGTCGCGGGACACGGGCTTGCCGTCGGTGCCATGGTCGGCGCGGTTGCCGGTGGTGGCCACCAGGACGGTGGCACCGTCGGCGTCGACCCGGACCACCCCCGTCCAGACGACCTTCCCCGAGGTGACCGTGCCGTCGCGGCGCAGGGCCCGCACCAGCCGGTCGACGTCCTGGGTGTAGCGATCGCTGAGCGGACCGGTCGCGCCGGCCGCGATCCGGGCGAGGTCGGCCTCGGCGCTCTCGTTGCGGACGTTGACGAACGCCTCCGCCTCGGTGCTCGCGGCCCGCATCGCCTCGGCGTACCGCGCGTGCTGGACCTCGCTGCCGGCCCGCGCGTCATGGGCCTGCGCCACCTGCAGGCCGCCCACCGCGCACGCGAGCACCAGCGCCACCACGAGGCACCACAGCACCCAGCGGCCGACGCCCGGCCCCTCCCTGGCCTCCCTCACCCGGGCATCGTAGGTCCGGGCGCTCGGACCGGTGACCTCCCGGCCCAGCGGCCTCGCGCACCTAGGATGCGAGCTGTGTCCCCTGGTGAGCCCGACGTCCTCGACCCGGAGCACCGGCCCGTGTCGGGGCTGGCCGGCGCCTTCTTCCGGCACCCGTCGGGGGTGCTGCTGCTCGCGCAGCTGCTGGCCGTGCTGGCCTACCCGTTCGCCGACAACAGCACGCTCGGCCGGGCCTTCCTCGGGGTGGTCGGCACGACCGTCGTGCTGGTGGCGCTGTGGGCCGTCCGCCGCACGCCGGCGCTGGGCTGGGTGGCCGCGCTGCTCGGCGGCCCGGCGCTGGTGTTCACCGTGCTGGAGGCCGTCGCCCCCGGACACGACTGGATCGTGCTCACCTCGGCGCTGCTGCACGCGCCGTTCTACTTCTACGTCTCCTACGGGATGATCCGCTACCTCTTCCACGACGACCAGGTGACCACGCGACGAGCTCTACGCCACCGGGGCCGCGTTCACCGTCGTGGCGTGGGGCTTCGCCTACGTGTACGTCGCGTGCCAGGTGGTCTGGCCGGGCTCCTTCGTCGGCGCCGGCGGGAACCTCGACCACACTTCTTCGACCTGCTGTTCCTGTCGTTCACCAACCTGACCAGCGTCGGCCTCTCCGACATCGTGCCGGTGCTCGGCCACGCCCGGTCGTTGGTGATGGTCGAGCAGGTGGCCGGCGTGCTCTACATCGCGCTGGTCGTCGCCCGCCTGGTCGGGCTGACCGTGGCCCGGGCGGCCGAACCGCGAGGTAGCCGCTCAGGCCTCCCAGCCCTCCGGCCGGAGCTTCTTCGGCAGCCCCTCCACCACGAGCCGGTAGGACTCGTCGACGGCGTCGAGCAGGTCCTCGTCGGGGATGGCCGCGCCGAACGCCAGGGTGTTCCACCCGGACCTGCCGATGTAGGCCATCACGGTGGCGTCGCCCGGGAACCGGTGCAGCCACTCGTCGGCCACGTCGCGGGAGCGCGCGCTCTTGACGCCGACCGACTCCCCGCCGAGGAAGGCGAAGATCTTCCCCCGCTCCCCCGGCCCGACCTTGACCACCGGGTGGTCGTGCTCCCAGGGGTTGTCGGCCCAGGCACCGGGCTTGGCCAGGCAGTAGGCCTGCATCCGCGGCGACGTCCACGTCCACGACCTTAGGACGGCTGCCTACGATGTCGGGTGACGGGGCCTGAGGTGTGGCGGGAGTTCGCCCACGACCCGCGGTCGCCGGAGCACGCGCGGATGCGGGCCTCCGACGCCGACCGCGACATCGTGCTGCGCACCCTCGCCGAGGCCTACGCCGAGGGACGGATCGACCGCGACGAGTACGACGAGCGCTCCGACGCGGTGACGTCGGCCAAGACCCTGGGGGTGCTGCCGGCGTGCTGGACGACCTGGTCCCGCCGGCCTCCGTGGTCCCGTGGTCACGCGGCGGGCTGGACGCGCGGTCGGTCGAGGAACAGGCCGTCGCCATGTGGCAGAAGGCGCGCCGCGACGCCTTCATGGGCTTCCTGATCCCCAGCCTGATCTGCTGGATGATCTGGGCGGCCACCATGTTCGGCGGGTTCCCCTGGCCGCTGTTCCCGACTGTCGGGACGGCCATCCCGCTGCTGGCGATGACCGTGCAGAAGAAGGACGTGATCGAGTCCAACGAGCGCCGGATCGTCCGCCGCCAGGAGAAGGAGCTGCGGCGCCGGCAACGCCGGCAGCTGCCGCCGCCCATCGCGAGCCGAGCTAGCGCTACCCTCGTCCTCTTCGTCCTCGTCGTCGAGGAGCCCCTCCCGGCGCGCCTCGGCCACGATCCGACGGACGTTGGTCGAGGGAACCGCAGCCGTCGTCGATCTGCCGGTTCCGCTCGGTGGCGAACGCCTTGCCCAGGTCGGCTCCGGACCCGCTCGCCGACCTCGTCGCGGGCCGGGTTGAGGATCGTCAGCTCCTCCTCGGTCAGGTGGTGGTTGACCACCTTGGCCAGCTCCTCGACCGCGTCGTCGAAGGCCTGGGTGTCGGTGCCCTTCAGCTCGAGCACGGCCAGCAGCGCCTCGTGGCCCTCGGCGTGCTCCTCCTCGCCGTGGTCGGCCTCGTGCTCGGTGATCGCGTCCTTGCGACGCAGCTTCGGGTAGACGTGCTGCTCCTCCGCCGTCGCGTGCGCGACGTGCAGGGTGGCGAAGGCCTGCCGGACCGCGTCGCGGTCCGAGGAGCTGTCGCGCAGGTCGCGCAGCAGCGCCTCGAACCGCCGGTGGTCGTCGAGGATCAGGTCCACCACGTCGCCGGAGACCGGCCTGCCGAGATCGATCGAGGTCATGCGCGCCACCTTAGGGACGCGAGCGGACCGCGCCACGTCACCCCGAGGGGCGACCCCTCCGGCGGAACTCAGCGGACGCCGGCCTCCATCATCTGCCGCAGCTCCTTCTTGAGCTCGCTGATCTCGTCGCGCAGCCGGGCGGCCAGCTCGAACTGCAGCTCGGCGGCGGCGGCCTTCATCTGGTCGTTGAGCTGCTGGATCAGGTCGGCCAGGTCGGAGCTGGGCAGGCCGGCGGCGTCTGGCGCCTTGGCCCGGATCTCGGCGGCGTCCAGCCGGGACAGGCCCGGGGTCGGCGACTTGCCCCGGGAGCGGTCGCCGCGGGCGCCGGTGCCCTGCCAGGTGGCCAGCAGCTCCTGTGTCGTCTCGTCCTCGCGGGCCAGCATCTCGGTGATGTCGGCGATCTTCTTGCGCAGCGGCGTGGGGTCGATGCCGTGAGCGGTGTTGTAGGCGACCTGCTTGGCGCGCCGACGGTTGGTCTCGTCGATCGCCTTCTCCATCGAGGGCGTGATCTTGTCGGCGTACATGTGCACCTGGCCCGACACGTTGCGGGCCGCGCGGCCGATGGTCTGGATCAGCGACTTGTCGGAGCGCAGGAAGCCCTCCTTGTCGGCATCGAGGATCGAGACCAGTGAGACCTCGGGCAGGTCGAGCCCCTCGCGGAGCAGGTTGATCCCGACCAGGACGTCGTAGTCCCCGAGCCGGAGGTCGCGGAGCAGCTCGATGCGCTTGAGGGTGTCCACCTCGGAGTGGAGGTAGCGGGTGCGGACGCCCGCGTCGAGGAGGTAGTCGGTGAGGTCCTCGGACATCTTCTTGGTCAGCGTGGTGACCAGGATCCGTTCGTTCTTCTCGGTGCGGGTGTTGATCTCGTGGATCAGGTCGTCGATCTGGCCCTTGGTCGGCTTGACGACCACCTCGGGGTCGATCAGGCCGGTGGGGCGGATGATCTGCTCGACCACGTCGGGGACGCCGCCGCTGCTGACCTTGTCCAGCTCGTAGTTGCCCGGGGTCGCGGAGAGGTAGATGGTCTGGCCGATCCGGTCGAGGAACTCCTCCCAGCGCAGCGGCCGGTTGTCCATCGCGCTCGGCAGCCGGAAGCCGTGGTCGACCAGGTTGCGCTTGCGGGACATGTCGCCTTCGTACATCCCACCGATCTGCGGGACGGCCACGTGCGACTCGTCGACCACGAGCAGGAAGTCCTCGGGGAAGTAGTCGAGCAGGCAGTTGGGGGCGCTGCCGCGGGTGCGTCCGTCGATGTGCATCGAGTAGTTCTCGATCCCCGAGCAGGAGCCGACCTGGCGCATCATCTCGATGTCGTAGGTGGTGCGCATCCGCAATCGCTGGGCCTCGAGCAGCTTGCCCTGACGCTCGAAGGACGCGAGCTGCTCCTCCAGCTCGGCCTCGATGCCGCGGATCGCCCGCTCCATGCGGTCGTGGCCGGCGACGTAGTGGGTCGCCGGGAAGATGTAGAGCTCCTTGTCCTCGGAGATCACCTCGCCGGTCACCGGGTGGAGGGTCATCATCCGCTCGATCTCGTCGCCGAAGAACTCGATGCGGATCGCGGCCTCCTCGTAGACCGGGAAGACCTCGAGGGTGTCGCCGCGGACCCGGAAGGTGCCGCGGGTGAACGAGAGGTCGTTGCGGGTGTACTGGATCTCGACCAGCCGCCGCAGGTACCAGTCGCGGTCGTGCTCCTCGTCGCTCGGTCCGACCCGCAGCCGGAGCATCCGGTCGACGTACTCCTGCGGGGTGCCGAGGCCGTAGATGCACGACACCGTCGAGACCACGATGACGTCGCGACGGGTGAGCAGCGAGTTGGTCGCCGAGTGCCGCAGCCGCTCGACCTCCTCGTTGATGGAGGAGTCCTTCTCGATGTAGGTGTCGGTCTGGGGGACGTAGGCCTCGGGCTGGTAGTAGTCGTAGTAGGAGACGAAGTACTCGATCGCGTTGTCCGGGAAGAGCATCCGCAGCTCGTTGGCGAACTGCGCCGCCAGCGTCTTGTTGGGCTGCATCACCAGGATCGGCCGCTGCACCTGCTCGGCCACCCAGGCCACCGTCGCGGTCTTGCCGGTGCCGGTCGCGCCGAGCAGCACGACGTCCTGGACCCCGGCGTTGACCCGCTCGACGATCTCGGCGATCGCGCTCGGCTGGTCGCCCGAGGGCGTGTAGTCGGACTGCACGTGGAACGGCGCCACGCGACGCTCGAGATCGGTCACCGGACGCATGGGCCCAGCGTACGAGGGACCACCGACAGCGGTCGTCCTCGCTGGTCGAGGAGGTCGCGCAGCGACCGTCACCACCGTTGGTCGAGGAGGTCGCGCAGCGTCCACCGGGCTCGCGAGCCTCACCCGTTGGTCGAGGAGGTCGCGCAGCGACCGTCACGAGACCCCGCACCGGTCCCAGGACCCCTCGCGCCCCACCGGCATTCGGAGGAGGGTGGCCACATGACCACGACGGACATGACCGACCTGCTCGACACGCTCTACGGAAGCCTCGCGAGCGGGGACGCCTCCGCCTGGGAGGACAACATGGCGGACGACGCCCTCTGCATCGGCACCGACGCCATCGAGTGGTGGCACGGCCGGGACGCGATGATGCCGGTCCTGAGGGCCCAGATCGCCGAGATGGGCGCGGCCGGCATCAGCATGAAGACCGGCGACGCGGTCATCGCCGAGCACGGCGACGTCGTCTGGGCGGCCGACCGGCCCACCATGACCCAGCCCGACGGGGTCCGTCATCTCGTTGCGAGCCACGGTGGTCGCCGTGCGCGTCGCCGGCCGGCGCGTCATCCAGCAGACGCATCTCTCGGTCCCGGCGGCCAACGAGGAGGTCGTGCAGATGGAGCTCACCCTCTGAGTCCCGCGGAGGGCCGCGCGTCCTGAGAGGTGCTTTCGAGGCTCGCTTCGCTCGCACCTCGACCACCGAGAAGTGTTCCGGACGCTAACGTTCCGGAACATGACGCACCCTGTCTTCGTGGACGAGACCACGCCGACGGCGCGGGCGCTGCTGCTGCTGGAGATGGTGCAGAACTCCCCCGGCATCCGCGGCGAGCAGCTCGCCGACCGGCTCGGCATGACCGACCGGGCGGTGCGCCGCTATGTCGGGAACCTGCGCGACGCCGGCATCCCCGTGGAGTCGACGCGCGGGAAGTACGGCGGGTACCGCATCGGCCGCGGGATGCGGCTGGCGCCGCTGATGTTCACCGCGCCGGAGGCGCTGGAGCTGGTGATGGCGGTGCTCGAGGGCCGGCAGACCAGCCCGACGGATCCGGTCAGCCAGGCCGTCGCGAAGATCATCCGCATCCTCCCCCAGCCGCTGGCCGAGCCGGTCGAGGCCGTCGTGCGGATGAGCGGACGGACGCCCGACGGGCACTCCTCCGCGCCGGATCCCCAGGTCACGGCCGCCCTCGCGCAGGCCACGGGCGCGCGACGCCGGTTGCGGCTGGGCTACCTACGCGGTCAGGGCCGCGACCCAGCCAGGCGGATCGAGATGGACGTCGACCCGTGGGCGATCGTGGTGCGCTACGGCAAGTGGTACCTGCTCGGCTGGTCGCACACGGCCGGCGCGCGGCGGATCCTGCGGATCGACCGGGTCACCGCCGTCGAGGAGCTCGAGGAGGCCTTCCAGCCACCCGACGACCTCGATCCGGTCGCCGCGATCGAGGAGCACCTCGCGGAGGGCTGGAGGCACAAGATCGAGGTCGTCGTGGACGCACCGGTCGAGCGGGTCAAGTGGTGGATCCCCCGCAAGCAGGGGCTCTGCGAGGCGATCGACGACCACACCACGCGGATCCGCTCCAGCACCGACGAGCTGGACTGGTACGCCGAGCGGCTGGCCGCGATCCAGGCGCCGTTCCGCGTCGTCTCTCCTCCCGAGCTGCGCGACGAGGTCGCCAAGGTCGGACGGCGGATGCTCGCCAACGCCGATGACTCCGGCCTCCGGCCCGGGTCGGCACCCGCATGACCACTCTCGACTTCGGCCCGACCACCGACGCCCTCGCCGCCCTCGTCCGCGGTGTCCGCGACGACCAGCTCGACGGCCCCACGCCGTGCCCCGGCCGATCGGTGGGCGACCTGCTCGACCACGTCGCCGGGCTGGCCCTGGCCTTCACCGCCGCCGCGCGCAAGGAGGCGCCTCCGGGCGGCGGCAACCCGACCGCCGACGTTGCGGCGCTGCCGGACGACTGGCGCGAGGAGATCCCCGCCCGGTTGGACGCCCTCGCGGACGGCTGGCGGGACCCCACGGCGTACTCCGGGAACACCCAGGCCGGACCCATCGAGATGCCGGCGGACCAGGCCGCCCTGGTGGCGCTGGACGAGGTCACCGTCCACGCCTGGGACCTGGCGGTGGCCACCGGCCAGCGGTACGACGCCGACCCTGCCGCGGTGGAGGCGTGCGCGCGCTTTGTGGCGGCGTTCGACGCCCCGCGCGACGGCGGCCTGTTCGGTCCGGAGGTCGAGGTGGAGCGGTCCGCGTCGTCGCTCGACCGGTTGATCGGCGCCACCGGGCGCGACCCCGACTGGTCGCCACGACCTCACGCCGGGACGGTCTGACCTTCCGTCGCCGCGTCCTGGCCGACGTACGTCGCGACCTCCGGCTCGACCTGGGCCCCGAGGTCGAGTGAGCCCTGGGCCAGCAGCGCGCGGGCGGCCTCGCGGCCGGCCTGCACCATCCGGTCCATCTGGTGGAACTCCAGGAGGCCGACGCCGAGCGTCGCGGGAGTGACGACCACGGCCCCCCGGGCGTGCGCCGCGTCCACGGCGCCGCCCGCACCGATCATCATCGTCCGGAGCAGGGTCTCCCCCAGGGCCGGGACGCGGGGCCGGACGATCGACCGGGCCGCGACCCGGGTGCCCGAGCCGCCTCCCATCGAGATGTTGACCGCCACGACGGGCCCCTCGTCGCGCTCGAGGAGCAGGTCGACCGGCAGGTTGTCCAGCACGCCCCCGTCCATCAGGAGCCGGCCCTCGTCGGTCGGGATCGGCGGGAAGAGCACCGGCAGCCGCAGGGATGCCAGGGTCGCGTCGAGGAGCGGACCGCGCCGGTGCACCAGGCGGGTCCGGCTGACCAGGTCGGTGCTGACGACGGCCAGCTGCCTCGGCAGACCCTCCAGCACCGCGTCGCCGGTCACCCGCTCTACGGACGCCCGGACGCGAAGCCCCCGGGTCATCGCCTGCGTGGGGAACGTCCAGTCGTTGAAGGGGTTGCGGCGCACGAACTCCGCGTAGCAGCGGTCCTCCACCCCCTGGCCGTCGAGTCCCAGCGCGTACATCGTCGCGACCGCGGAGCCGATGCTCGAGCCGGCCAGCCGGTTGACGGGGTACCCCGCCTCCTCGAGCTCGCGCAGCACCCCGATGTGCGCGAACGCTCGGGCGCCGCCCCCGGCGAGCACCAGGCCGAGGCTGCGCCCGGCCAGCCGGTCGGCCACGTCCAGCATGCGAGCCGCAGGTCACCATCGGCCACGGTCAGTCGCCAGGCGTCCGTGCCGGCCACCCACGCGGCGCGGTCCGAGGGAGCGGGCACCGCGCCGATCACGACCAGGTCCGGTTGGAAGCCGAGCGACGGCAGGGCTTCCGGGACGCCGCTGCCGGCCCGCGCCACCAGGACGACGGCATCCGACTGGCGCAGGCAGAACTCGCGCCAGGCCGGGTCGTCGGTCGGGCCGACCCCGTCGGACACCAGCAGGACGCGGTCGCTGTCCTCCTCGGCGCGGGCGAGGCCCTCGGCGTCCAACGGCCCGGGGTCGGCGACCGAGAGGTGCGTGGCCAGCCGGGCCTTCAGGTGGTGGGCGACGTCCGCGGCGCCGCTGCCCGCGTGCAGGCCCACGACGGCGATCACCCGCGGCTGGGGCGGCCGCTCGGGGGGCGCCGGGGCACCCGCCGTGCGCATCTGTCCGGCGATCTGCGTCAGCACGGTCCGGGTCGCCGCCGGGTCCCGGTCGAGCAGGCCCTCGAAGGCCGCGCGCGGGACCTCGACGAGGGTCGCGTCCCGGCCCGCGCGGATGCCCGCGGACCTCGGTTCGCCGGTGAGGAGCGAGAGCTCGCCCACGACCGCCCCCGGGGTCAGGGTCCGCACGACCTGGTTGCCCTGGAGGACCTCGAGCCGGCCGCTCCTCAAGAGGTACGCCGAGCCCGCGGGGTCGCCCTCGCGGAACAGCCACCCCCGGCGTGGAGGGAGATCGTGCGGCTCGCGGCCTCGAGGGTCGACCGGGCGTCGTCGGAGAGCGCCGCGACGAGCGGGATGACGTCCATGCCCGTCGAGGACGCACCCCGGGGCGGAGCGGCCGTGACGTGCTGACGTCGGGGAGCAGCAGCAGCGGCGAGCCGTGCTCGACGTCCTCCGCCTCCGGCCTCGCGACCACCTTGCCGATCGGGATGGCCACCACCGCCACCGCCAGGAAGGCGATGATCGAGAGCATCCAACCTTCGCGAAGGGCGTCGACGACGCCGGCGCCCGTGGGGTTGCCGACGATCAGCACCAGGATCGAGATCCCGAGCACGCCTCCGAGCTGGCGGGCGCTCGAGACCAGGGCGGACGCCGTCGCGTACCGGCCGCCCGGGACGGACGCGAGCGCGGCACTCGTCAGCAACGGCAAGGTCGCGCCCACCCCGACGCCCGAGAGCACCTGACCGGGCAGCCACTCCGACCAGAAGGCCGGAGTCAGGCCGACCATCTGGTGGTACCAGAGGTAGGCGCCGGCCCAGACCAGGGCGCCGGGCACGACGAGGACGCGGTAGCCGACCCGTTCCGCGATCGGCCCGAGACGCGCGGCCACCACCGCCGCGACGAGCGCCCCGGGCACCAGGGCGAACCCAGCGCGCAGCACGTCGTACCCCCAGACGTACTGGAGCCACAGGATGTTCGTGAGCAGGTAGGCGTAGAAGCCCAGCCCGCCCAGGATCGTGGCCACGCTCGCCGTGCGGAACGTCGGGATCCTGACGAGCTCCGGGTCGACGACCGGGGCGCGGTGCCGCCGGGAGCTGCGGACGAACAGCACGCCCAGCAGCGCCGCGATTGCGAACGCGCCCAGCACCCGCGGGCTGGTCCACCCCCAGTCGTTGCCCTTGATCACGCCGAGGTTGAGCAGGCCAAGCCCCGCCGCCAGCATCAGCGCACCCGGGATGTCCGGCATCACCCGTCGGCCGGGCGCGCGGCTCTCCACGACGGTACGGCGGGTGGCCACGATGGCGACGACGCCGAACGGGAGGTTGATGAGGAACGCCCAACGCCACCCGCCGAGCTCGACGAGGGCCCCGCCCATGGGCGGTCCCAGGCCGGCCGCGACGGCCGCGGTGGCTCCCCAGAGGCCGATGGCGTGCGCGCGCTTCGTGGTCGGGAAGGCCTCCACGACGAGGGCGAGCGAGGCCGGCACCAGCATCGCCGCGCCCAGGGCCTGGAACACGCGTGCCGCGACCAGCACCTCCAGCGAGCCGGCGTGCGGCGCACCAGACCGACGCCAGCGGTGAACAGCCCGATGCCGGTCACGTACGCCCGCCGCCGGCCGAGCAGGTCGGTCAGCCGGCCGCACACCACCAGGAAGGCGGCGAAGACGATGTTGTAGGCGTTGAGCACCCACGACAGGGCACCGATCGAGGAGTCGGGGAACGACTCCCGGATCGAGGGGAACGCGACGTTGACGATCGTGGCGTCCAGGAAGGCCAGGAAGGCCCCGAAACAAGCGACCAGCAGCACCTTCGACGGCGCAACCCGACCGGACACGGTCTCGGTCAAACCACCCCCCAGTCTCCGAGACGCGGAGCCCCACTCTGGCGGGGCGACAGTGCGGGGCAAGTGTCCCCCGGGGTGTGTCGGGCCGGTCGCGGGACTGGTCTAGCGACCGGTACCGGCGGGTACGGGGAGTCCCTACCCTGAGGAACTGGCCGGAATCTCGGGGCTCCGTCGGCCACGCGCCCCAAGGAGCTCCCCATGGCCACAGGTCCGCGTCCCCTCATCGTCCTCGGTGCGCTGGGCGCACTCACGCTCGCCGCCATGACGTTGGCGCCCGCGGCGCCCGCCGCCCAGCCCGCGCCGGGGCGGTCGGCCCAGGCAGCGGGTCCGCCGGCGCCGGGCAAGGGTGACGCGAACGGCGACCGGATCGCCGACGACCTCGCCAGCGCTCTGGCCGTGGCGGCTCCCGGCGATCGTCTGTCGGTGATCGTCCAGGGCATCGGTCCCGCCGCGGCCCGCCCGGCCGCGGCGTCGTTGCAGGTCGATCGCCGCTACCGCATCATCGACGGCTTCTCCGGCACCCTCCCGGCCGCCCAGGTCCGCGCCCTGGCGCGGGTGCCGGGCGTCACCCGGGTCGAGCTGAACGGCCAGGTGCACCTGATGGACGCCTCCGGCAACCAGGACTACGGCGTGACGGCGGCGCGGGCCGCGGCCACCGTCACGGACGGTGCGCTGGACGGCAGCGGGGTCGGCACTCTGCTTCATCGACACCGGCATCGACCCGAACCACGAGCAGCTGGCCGGCCGGGTCGTCGGCTGGCAGGACTGGGTGAACGGACGCCCGGACCCGTACGACGACCACGGGCACGGCACGCACGTCGCGGGCATCGCCGCCGGGAAGCCGACGACGGCGGCGAACCAGGCCTACGGTGGCGTCGCTCCCGGAGCCTCGATCATCAGCGCGAAGGTGCTCGACTCCACGGGGTTCGGCGACGACGCCAACGTCGTGTCCGCGATCCAGTGGTGCGCCGCGCGGCCCGACGTCGACGTCATCTCGATGTCGCTGGGCAGCCCGGGCTCGGACGGCTCGGACGCCGGCAGCCAGGCGGTCGACGCGGCCGTCGCCGCCGGCAAGGTCGTGGTCGCCGCGGCCGGCAACGACGGTGACGCGCCCGGCACCATCTCGTCGCCCGGCGTGGCGACCGACGCGATCACCGTCGGTGCCGCCTCCGACCCCTCGACGCTCGCCGGCGCCACCGACACCGACACGGGCCTGTACCTCGCGGGCTTCTCGAGCCGCGGACCCACCACCAACCGGCCGCCCCGCTGAAGCCGGACGTCGTGGCGCCGGGCCTCAGCGTGGTCTCGGCGCTGGCCGGCACCACCGGCTCCTACACCACCCTCTCCGGGACGTCGATGTCCACGCCGTTCGTGGCCGGCGTCGTGGCGCTCGGTCTCGAGGCGGCGCCCACCGCCTCGCCGGCGCAGCTGAAGCAGGCCCTGCTCGACTCGGCGCACGACGCCGGCGCCCCCGGCCCGGACAACGAGTGGGGTCACGGGCTCGTCGACGCACGCGCGTTCGTCGCCGCCCTCGGTGGTGCCGCCCCGGGCTCGGCCGCGTGGCCGGACCACAGCCTGGTCGAAGGTTCCGTCGCGGCCGGCGCCACCGCGGACTACCCGTTCCAGGTCACCACCGGTGGCCGGTCGCTGGGCGTCTCCATGCGCACGACCAACGGCCACTCGACCTGCGTGCTCCCCGTCAACGGAGCGTGCTGGTACGGCTACGAGTGGGACCCCGACATCGACATCTCCCTTGTCGACCCCTCGGGCACTGTCGTCGCGATGAGCCGCTGCATGCTGGAGTCCAGCAACGACAACTGTGCCGCACCGGGGCGGTTCGAGACGCTGGGGATCGACTCCGCCGCAGCCGGCACGTGGAAGCTTCCGCGTCGAGTCCTTCTCCGGGGCCGGCACGTTCCAGGCCGACGTGTTCGGCGCCGTCGGTGCCGCGCCCCCGCCACCCCCACCACCCAACCCGCCCGCCGCCCCGACGGGACTGACGGCCAACGGAGCCTCCGCGAGCACGGTCAACCTCGCGTGGACGGACGCCTCCGGCAACGAGACCGGGTTCACCCTCGACCGCTGCCAGGGCACGGGGTGCACGACGTACGCGACGATCGCGACCCTGCCGCCGGGCACCACGTCGTTCACCGACACCGGGTTGGCGGCGGCGACCACCTACGTCTACCGGGTGCGTGCCTTCAACGGCGACGGGCCATCTGCCTGGAGCGGCACCGCCTCGGCGCGGACCCTGAGCGTCCTGACGGCCCCGTCCGCGCCAACCGGGCTGAGCTTCACCGCCGCCTCCCGGCAGATCACCCTGCGCTGGACCGACACGTCGGGCAACGAGACTGGTTTCCGGGTGCTGCGGTGCACCGGCACCAAGTGCACGCCGACCAACGTCGTGGCGACGCTCGGGGTCGGCGCCACGGCCCTGGTCGACACCGGCCTGACGCCGCGCACCACCTACCGCTACCGGGTCCAGTCCTACAACGCGGCGGGCACCGGGACCTCGGTGATCCTCACCGCCAAGACCACGCGCTGACGAGCCGCCGGCTGCCCGGCCGGCGCGGTCAGACCAGGTGGTGGTCGTAGGCCCAGGCGGTCGCCGCCGCCCGGGACCCGATGCCGAGCTTGGTGTAGATGTTCGACAGGTGTCGGGCGACGGTCTTCTCGCTGAGGAACAACCGATGCGCGATGGCCCGGTTGGTGAGGCCGGCGGCCGCCAGGCGGACCACCTCGACCTCACGACCCGTGAGGCCCCCCGCCGCCTTCACGGACGCGTCGGCGCGCTCGTCGAGGCGCTCGAGGTCGGGCTGGGCCCCGAGCTGGTCGAACACCAGCCGCGCGGCGTCGTACTCCATCTGCGCCGATCCCTCGTCGCCCAGGGCCCGGCAGCAGTCGCCGATGCGGACCCGGACGCGGGCGGCGTCGTACGGCATCCCGAGCTCCCGCCAGCCCTCCCACGCGAGGCGGAGCAGCGGCAGGGCGTCCGCCGAGGCGGCGTCGGCGCAGCAGACGGTCGCGGCGGCCTCGACCGCGAGGGACGACAACAGCGCCGAGTCCCGCTCGCCGGCCAGGGCGGTGAGCTCCTCGCTCGCCGCCCGCGCGGCGTCGAGGTCGCCGGCGGCGATCAGCACGTCGACCGCCGTGGCCAGCACGTCGGCCCGGTCGGTGCGCTGCGGCTCGGCGAGCAGCCGGCGCACGGTCCCGGCCGCCACGTCGACGCTGCCCTGGGCGAGCCGGAGCTTGGCCAGGCCGGGCTCCGGCTGCTGGCCGATGGCGTTGGCGGTGCGGTAGGCGTCCTCGGCCTCCGCGTAGGAGCCGGCCAGCCGGTGCAGCTCGCCCAGCGCGTACCAGGCCAGGCCGAGGGCGGGCGCGCGGAGCAGGGCGCAGGCCGACCGGGCCTCGACCATCGCGTCGTCCCACGCACCACCCATCGCCATGATCTGCGCCCGGTGCACCATGCAGAACCCGCGGTAGGGCACTCCGGTGTCGTCGTCGCACCACGACGCGAGAGCGGCCGTCCACTCCCGCGCCCGGCGCAGGTCGCGCAGGTCCAGGCACGCCGCGATCACGCCGCAGTAGGCCATGCCGGTCACCGGCGGGCTCAAGCGTGTCGTCGGTGACCTCGATCATCACGTCGTCGAAGACGCGGAGCGCCTCGGCGGGCCGCCGGAGGCCGACCAGGCAGTGCCCCACGTCCAGCTGGGCGAGCGTCCACACGTCGAGGGCGCGCGCCGACCGGGCCTCGGCGACGGTCCGCGTCGCCAGCTCGAGTCCCTCCTCGAACGCCCCCGCCTCCGCGAGCAGGTGCGCCTCGAGTGCAGCCATCGCGAGTGCGGGCTCGGTCCCGGCCAACCCGTGCTCCTCGACCAGCCCCCGGCAGCGTTCGACCCAGCCGCTGCTGCGGGCCATCTCGCCGACCTGGGCCAGGCTGAAGCCCAGCCAGAAGCAGCACGTGGCCGCCGCCTCCCAGCTCTGCTTCGCGAGGCAGAGCCGGTAGGCCTGCTGGAGGGCCCGCTCGCTCGTCGCGTCGTCGCCTGCGAGGAACGCGCTCATCGACAGCAGCCGGAGGTCGTCCAGGCCCAGCGGGCTGGTCTCGTCGGCAGCCCGCAGATCCGTCACGCACGGGCCCCAGGCCCGCGCGTCGTACGCCGCCCGGCCGAGGTCGAGCGCGGTGTTGCTCACGCCTGCAGGGTACGGCGGTACCCGGCGCGCGGACATGCGCAGAACGACCCATCCCCGGTCCACGGAGATGGGCAGGTCGGCCGACGCGGCGGGGCGCCCGCGCTTCCTAGCGTCGCCCCATGACCGACACCAGCACCTCGAGCAGCCCGTCCACCTCGACCACGCCGACCGCCGCCGGGCCCGCTCCCGCCGCCGCCCCGGGCCCGGAGCACGTGCCCACCCTCATCGTGGGCGCCGGCCAGACCGGGCTCGCGACCGCCTACTTCCTCGGCCTGGCCGGGCACCGCTGCGTGGTGCTGCACGGGGACGCCCGCGTCGGCGACCAGTGGCGGAGCCGCTACGACTCCCTGCGGCTCAACACCCCGGCCCGCTACGACCGGCTGCCGGGCATCGACTGGGAGATGGGCGGGTGGGAGTTCCCGACCGGCGCCCAGATGGGCGACCTCCTGGAGTCGTACGCCGCGAGGTACGGCATGGACGTGCGGCACAGCACCCGGGTCACCCGGGTGGAGCGCGTCGGCGAGACCTTCCAGGTGACGACCAACCACGGGCGGTTCACCGCGGACAGCGTCGTCGTCGCGACGGGCGGCGAGCAGCACCCACGGACGCCCGAGGTGTCCCGCGCGCTCGACCCGGGCATCCGCCAGGTCCACTCCAGCGGCTACCACAACCCGTCGCAGCTGCTCGCCGGCCCGGTGCTCGTCGTCGGCGCCGGGCAGTCCGGCGCGGACATCGCCCTGGAGCTGGCCCGGGCCGGTCACGAGACCTGGCTGTCGGGCAAGCCCTCCGGCGAGGTCCCGGTCGACCTCGGGAGCCGGCGCAGCCGGATCGTCGCGCCGGTGCTCTTCTTCCTGGCCAACCACGTGCTCACCGAGCGCACCCCCGTGGGCCGGCGGATGAAGCAGCGGGTGCGTTCGGGGGGCGCTCCGCTCGTCCGCGTGAAGCTCGCGGACCTCGCCGCCGCCGGGGTGCAGCACCGGGAGGCGCGCACCACGGGGGCTCGGGACGGCCGCCCCGAGCTGGCCGACGGCACCGTGCTCGACGTCGCCAACGTGGTGTGGTGCACCGGCTTCCGTCAGGACTTCTCCTTCATCCACCCGTCGGTGGTCGGCGAGGACGGCTGGCCGCGGGACGAGGGCGGAGTGGTGCCGGAGCTCCCGGGCCTCTACTTCATGGGCCTGCTGTTCCAGCGCGGCTTCTTCTCGATGCTGATCGGCGGCGCCCACCGGGACGCGCGCTTCATCGCCGACCGGATCCTGCAGCAGGCGCGCGCCCGGCACTGACCGGTGCTCCACTCCTGCCCCACTAGATTGGCCCGGTGGCGCGCGACGAACGGCTCTCGACGCTGATCCGGCGCACGCTGGTGGCGACGCTGATCACGCCGTTCGCCGTGGCCATCGGGCTGACCCTCGTCGACTCCTACCGGCGCCGGGGCAAGAAGCCCAAGCCGTTCCCGACGACCCGGCCGAGCACGGTGCCGGTCGGCCAGGGCGAGGTGACGACGTACACGTTCGGCAACGACCTGTACGACGCCATGATCGCGGCGATCGACGGCGCCCAGCGGCAGGTCTTCTTCGAGACCTACATCTGGAAGGGCGACGAGGTCGGCCAGCGGTTCAAGGACGCGCTGGTCCGGGCGGCCGAGCGTGGGGTCGAGGTGTACTGCATCTACGACGCCTTCGCCAACCTGGTCGTCTCGCCGGCGTTCAAGCGGTTCCCGCCGAGCCTCAAGGTGCTGAAGTACCCCGTCTACCCGGCCGGGCTGCGGTTCTTCGACCTGCGCCGCTACGGCCGCGACCACCGCAAGATCCTCGTCGTCGACGAGACGGCGGCGTTCCTGGGCGGCTACAACATCGGCACGGCGTACGCGACGGAGTGGCGCGACACGCACGTGCGGATCACCGGGCCCGGCGTGTGGGACCTGCGGCGGGCCTTCGCGGACTTCTGGAACCTGCAACCGGCGCCGGCGTTTCGGGCCGAGCCAGCGCCCCTTGCTGCTCGAGACGGCGTCGACGTGGGAGCCCCAGCTGCGCTTCCACCGCAACGTGCCGCGGCTGATGGTGTTCCCGATCCGCGGGATGTACCTGGAGGCGATGGACCGGGCCAGCAAGAACATCTGGATGACCTGCGCCTACTTCATCCCCGACCAGGACTTCGTCGACACCATGAAGCGGGCCTCCCAGCGCGGCGTCGACGTGCGGCTGCTGCTCCCGCTGAAGTCCAACCACGTCGTGGCCGACTGGATCTCCCGCGGCTACTTCGCGCAGCTGCTGCAGTCCGGGGTGCGGATCATGCGCTTCCGCGACGCCATGGTGCACGCCAAGACCGCGACCATCGACGGCTCGTGGTGCACGGTCGGCACGGCCAACGTCGACCGGCTCTCGCTCAGCGGCAACTACGAGATCAACCTCGAGGTCATCGACGCCGCCATGGCCGAGACCCTCGAGGACGTCTTCCGGGTCGACGAGACCAACTGCCTCGAGCTCACCCTCGACGAGTGGGAGGCGCGGGACCTGCACCGCAAGTTCACCGAGTTCGTGCTGGCGCCGCTGCGGCCGTTGCTCTGACCCTGGCGCTGGCGCGCCTTCCTCGACCAGCGTCAGCCGATGGCGGTCGGGTAGTGCGTGGGCAGCGACATCCGGGGTCCGCGCCGCGGGGCGCCGAGGCCGGCCATGGCGACGTACGCCTGGACGCGGCCGCGGTGCGGCCGCCACGCCTCGAGCAGGTCGGTGAGCTCGGCGTCGTCGATCCGGCGCCCGAGCAGCGCCCAGCCGACGTCCTTGGCGACGTGGTAGTCGCCGAAGCTGACCGCGTCGGGGTCGCCGAACGCGCGCTGACGCACCTCGGCGCTGGTCCAGGCACCGACTCCGGGCAGGGTGCGCAGCCGGACGTCGGCCGTCTCCGGGGTCATGCCGGTCGAGGGCGTCCGCGACCCGGGCGGCCTGCACGATGGTGCGGGAACGGGCCGGGTCGATGTGCATCCGCAGCCACTCCCACGAGGGCACCCGGCGCAGCCGATCGGCCGTCGGCTGCAGCCAGAGCCCGTGCTCCCGGCCCGGACCCGGCGCCCGCTCGCCGTAGAAGTGGACGAGCGAGCGGAAGCCGGCGAAGGCCTCCTTGCCGGTCACCTTCTGCTCGACGATCGACGGCACCAGCGCCTCGAACACCCGGTCGGTGCGGCCCAACCGCCAGTGCGGGAAGCGCCGGTGCACCTCGACCAGCACCGGGTGGAGCGGGCTCGAACCCGCTCGGGTCGTCGAAGGCCCCGAGCAGACCCGGGCACCGACTCCAGCGCCCAGTCGGCGCCCGGCCCCCACGCCTCGGCGAGCACCTCGCCGAGCCGGGGCAGCGCCTGGACCATCAAGGTGGCGGGGCCGACCGGGGTGCGCAGGGCGCGCCAGTGCCGCGCTCCGGGCCCCTCGCCCTGGATCCGGTAGGTCGGGTCGCCTCCGCCGTGACGCTGCTGGCGCAGCACGGCACCCACCGGGCAGGGCCAGGAGGGCCGCCACACCCGCACCTGACACTCCGCCTCGACCACGTCGGGAACGCTACCCGCGACCACCGACATCGCACCCGACTACCGTTGCGGCGTGGAGAACCCGCCGGAGAACCTGCGCCCCCTCGAGTCCGGCATCGAGCGCGACTTCAGCGCGCAGATGTCGTACGGCGACTACCTCCGGCTCGACCTGCTGCTCAGCCGCGCAGCAGCCGCAGAGCGACCCGCCGCAGCACGACGAGCTGCTGTTCATCGTCCAGCACCAGACCTCCGAGCTGTGGCTGAAGCTGATGGTCCACGAGCTCCGCTCGGCCCGCGACCTGCTGCGCCACCGACGACCTCTCCCCCGCCCTCAAGCGGCTGGCCCGGGTCAAGCACGTGCAGCGCGTGCTCACCGACCAGTGGTCGGTGCTGGCGACCATGACGCCGTCCGAGTACGCCCTGATCCGGCCCTTCCTGGCCACCTCGTCGGGGTTCCAGTCGGCGCAGTACCGCGAGGTGGAGTTCCTGCTCGGCAACAAGAGCGCCGACATGGTGAAGGTCTTCGGCCACGAGCCGCAGGCCCAGGCCGAGCTGGAGCTGCTGCTCCACGAGCCGAGCCTGTACGACGAGTTCCTGGCGTACCTGTCCCGCCGCGGGTACGCCGTACCGGCCGCCCTGCTGGCCCGCGACTGGTCCCAGCCGCACCGGCTGGACCCCGCGCTGGTCGAGACCTTCGCCGAGGTCTACGCCGCCCCCGAGCAGCACTGGGGCGTGTACGAGACGTGCGAGGAGCTGGTGGACGTCGAGGACAACTTCCAGGAGTGGCGGTTCCGCCACCTCCAGGTCGTGCAGCGCACGATCGGCCACAAGACCGGCACCGGCGGCTCGTCCGGCGTCGACTTCCTGCGCCGCGCCCTGGACCTGACGTTCTTCCCCGAGCTCTACGAGGTGCGGACCCGCATCGGGTCATGAGGGGTCGCTGCCCGGGTCGCTTCTGCCGGGGTGGCGGTGCGTGAGGGTTTATGTGGTTCAGCCTGGGTGGCGGTGGGTGAGGGTTGGTTCCGCTCGCACAGACCAACCCTCACTCACCGCCGCCTCGCGGAAACCAACCCTCACTCACCGCCCCCTCGCCGCAGGCTCACCGCCCCCGGCAGCGTCGGCGGCCGGGGACACAATGGCTCCGTGCTGCTCGCCCGGATCGTGGAGACCTCGCAGACCGTCGCGGCCACCCGGTCCCGCAAGGCGAAGGTGGCGGCCCTGGCCGGGACCCTCGCCGAGGCCGACGGCGACGACCTGGAGGTCGTCACCGCCTACCTCGGAGGCTCGCTGCTGCAGCGACGCACCGGTGTCGGCTGGCGCGGCATCGGCTCGCCGCCGGAGCCGGCCGAGCGAGCCGAGCCTGACGGTCGCTGAGGTCGACGCGACGTTCGAGCACGTCGCCGGCCTCGCCGGCAGCGGCTCCCAGGCGACCCGCGCCGCCGCGGTCGCCGACCTGCTGGGGCGGGCCACGGCCGAGGAGCAGCGGTGGTTGCGCGGCGTGATCACCGGCAACGTCCGACAGGGCGCCCTCGACGCGCTGGTGCAGGAAGGGCTCGCGGCGGCGTCCGGGGCCCCGCTCGCTCGCCGTACGCCGCGCCGCCATGCTCGCCGGGGGCACCGTGCCGATCGCGCGGGCGGCCTTCGAGGGCGAGGCGGCCCTCGCCGACGATCGGGCTCGAGGTCGGCCGGCCGGTGCTGCCGATGCTGGCCTCCAGCGCTCCCGACGTCGCCGCCGCGATGGCCAAGGCGGGTGGCGGGACGGGATAGGAGCGGTCGCGATCGACACCAAGCTCGACGGCATCCGGATCCAGGTGCACAAGGACGGCGACGACGTCGTCATCGCGACCCGGTCAGCTCGACCTGATCACCGACCGGCTGCCGGAGGTGGTCGCGGTGGTCCGCGCCCTTGCCCGCCCGACGACTGGTGCTCGACGGGGAGGCCCTCGCGCTGGCCGACGACGGGCGGCCGCGGCCGTTCCAGGAGACCGCCTCGCGCACGGCGATGGACTCCGGCGTCCACGTCACGCCGTACTTCTTCGACCTGCTCCACCTCGACGGCACCAACCTCCTCGACCGCCCCGGCACCGAACGTTGGGCCGCCCTCGCCGACCTGGTCCCGGAGCGGCACCGCACGCCCAGCGTCGTCACCGACGACCCCGACGAGGCCGCCGCGTTCGTCGCGGCCGCCCTCGCGCTCTGGGCCACGAGGGCGTGGTCGTGAAGTCGATGTCGCGCGCCGTACGACGCCGGTCGCCGCGGCTCGGCCTGGGTCAAGGTCAAGCCCGTGCACACCCTCGACCTGGTGGTGCTCGCCGTCGAGTGGGGCAGCGGCCGGCGCGAGGGCTGGCTCTCCAACATCCACCTCGGTGCCCGGGCGGACGACGGCGACGGCTTCGTGATGCTGGGCAAGACGTTCAAGGGCATGACCGACGAGATGCTGGCCTGGCAGACCGAGCGGTTCACCGACCTCGCGGTCGACCCCGCTTCGATCAAGGACAGCTACGTCGTTCCGGTCCGGCCCGAGCAGGTCGTCGAGATCGCGCTCGACGGCGTGCAGCGGTCGACGCGCTACCCCGGTGGCATCGCCCTGCGGTTCGCGCGGGTCGTCCGCTACCGCGACGACAAGTCCCCGGCCGAGGCGGACACCCTCGCGATGGTGAAGGAAGCGTTCGCGGGCTGAGCCGACGTTGGTTCGGCCGAGCACGGCCGCGAGGACTAGCCTGGCGACACCGGGAACCGTCCCGTGGTGGGGGCTTCATGAGGCTGGGCGTGCATCTGCCGTTGGCCGACTTCGGGGACGGCTCGTCGAGCCTCACGGAGCTCAGGACGTACGTCCGGGAAGCCCGGGACCTCGGGTTCGTCACGGTCTCCGCCAACGACCACCTCTTCTGGCGACATCCCTGGCTCGACGGCCCCACGGCGCTCGCCGCGGTGATGGCCGAAGCCGGGGACATGGTCCTCGCCACCAGCATCACGCTGCCCGTGGTGCGCCATCCCGTGGTGGTCGCCAAGACGCTGACCACGCTGGCGGCCCTCGCCGAGGGGCCGGTCGTCGGAGGGCTGGGCCCGGGGTCGAGTCGGGTGGACTACGACGCGGTGGGCGTCCCCTTCGAGGAGCGCTGGGCTCGTTTCGACGAAGCCATGAGGTGCGTGGCGTCCTTGGTCCGCGGCGAGCCGACGGAAGCCGGTCGGTTCTACTCGGAGGTCCCCGGGCTGGCACCGCTCCCCGACCGGCGTCCTCAGATCTGGTTCGGGGCGTGGAGCTCTGACCGCAGGATCGCGGCCACCACTCCGATCGCCGACGGCTGGATGGCGTCGGCCTACAACGCGACCCCCGACCAGTACGCCGAGGCGCGTCACCGCCTCGATGAGCATCTTCGGCGCGCCGGACGCGACCCCGCGGCCTTCCCGGACGCCGTGGCCACCGCCTGGCTCTACGTGACCGACAGCCGCGACGAGGCCGCGCACGTGCTCGAGGACATCCTCGCTCCGACGCTCGGCCGCGACCCTGCAGAGCTGGGGCACCTGCCGATCGGGAGTCCCGAACACTGCTCACAGGCGCTCGCGGCGTACGCCGCAGCCGGCGCCCGCGAGGTACTGCTCTGGCCGATCCGCCACCCCATCCTCCAGCTGGAGCGCGTGGCGGCGGCCGTCGGGCTGTCGCACGCGTGAGCACGCGTCGATCGTGCCGGGTCAGACCGTGGTGCGCATGACCCATCGCCACTTCGCGATCCTGCGGTCGCGGACGAACCCGAGCTCGGCGAACAGCTCCTCCGGTCCGGTGTGCAGGTAGGAACCCCGCTGGGGCGGGCGGTCGACGGTCTGCTCCGGGTAGGCCTCCACGACCCCGCCGCCGGCTGCCCGGATCGCCTCCAGCGCACCGGCCACGGCGGCGCGGGCAACGCCCTCACCACGGTGTCTGCTCCCAGTGAAGATGCACCCGATGCGCCAGTCCGGCAGCGTGATGGCGCCGCGTTCGTACGACGCCGGGTTCTTGATGTTGGGCAGCTCGGCCGGCGACCCATATTGGCACCAGCCCAGGCAGGCGCTGTCGTCGTACACCAGCACCTGGTGCACCGAGCCGCGCTTGGTGTGGGCACGCTTGGCTTCCCGGTTGCCCTCCCGGGTGTGGCCGGCTCCCACACCCTCGGGGTGGAAGCCCATGCACCAGCAGCCTCCCCACACCCCGTTGTTCGCCTCGACGAGCTCAGCGAAGTCATCCCACGTCTCAGGCGTCAGCGGCTTGGTTGTGTAGTCGTCAGGCATCGGCTGCTCCCCTCGTCCTTGCGGCGAAGGTAGCCGTCGGTCCGGACATCCCCGATCACGGCGCTTCGACCACCGCCATCGTGCACCGTGAGATGCACACGAGCTTGTCGTTGTCGTCGACGATCCGGACCTCCCAGACCTGGCTGCGACGGCCCAGCGAGATCGGCCGGGCCGTGCCGGTGACCCAGCCGGAGGTGACCGGTCGCAGGTGGTTGGCGTTGATCTCCATGCCGACGCACGCCTTGCCGGGTGCGGCGACGAACGTGGCCGCACAGCTGACCAAGGACTCGGCGAACAGCACCGAGGCGCCGCCGTGCAGGATCCCGAACGGCTGGCGGGTGCGGTCGTCGACCGGCATCCGACCGACCAGGTGGTCCGCGCCGAGCTCGGTGAACTCGATGCCCAGGTGGCCGATCGCCGAGCCTGCGCTCATCGCGTTGGCGTGGTCCAGGTCGGGAGGCCGTGCCAGATCGCGGCGCTCGTCGTCGGTGGCAGAGAAGGTTTGGGTCATGTCCTCCATGCTGCCGACCCGACGGCACCCGAGGCAGCCGTGGAACTACCGCACTTGGGAGCCACGAGCCACCGCGAGCCGTCACCAGGCCACGGGCAGGGACTGAAAGGCCGAGCAGGTCCCCTTGCCCCCCCCACCCCCCCCCCCCCCCTCTCCCCCCCCTGAGGCTCCTGGGCCCAGCGGTACGCCGACGCGTCGCGCCGCCGTACGTAGCACGTCCGCGAGCCGCCCTCCCGTGTCGCGCCACCGGGGTGTTTCATCTCCGGAGGAGAACCTGTCGGATCCACCTGTCGCCGTTCGTGGGGTTGGTGAACGCGGGCCACCGGGTCCGCCAGAGAGAAGGAGCGGTCATGCCCGAGTACCTCATCTACTTCAACCAACAGTGGGTGGGCGACCACAGCGAGGAGTGGTTCCGTCCGCGCGGACCGGCTTCCAAGGCGGTGGTGGCCGAGATGAAGGAGGCCGGCGTCTACCTCTTCGCCGGCGGGCTGGAGGAGGAGGACGGCCCGGTCTACAGCGCCGACCCCACCAGCGGCGAGGTGGTGATCACCGACGGTCCGTACATCGAGACCAAGGAGTTCCTCGGCGGGTTCGCCGTGGTCGACGTGCCCGACGACGAGACCGCCAAGTTCTGGGCGGGCAAGGTCGCGGAGGGCTGCGGCTGGCCCCACGAGGTACGCCGCTTCAAGTAGCGCCTGGGCTCCGCGTCGGCTAGGCCGCGTCCTGCACACTGCGCCTCGCCCTCGCGTGCCAGCTGACGGGAGCGCAGGGGCGAGGCGTGACGGACCTACCATGAGCGCCGTGCCCACCCCACCGACCGACGGCCGGCGTACGGCGGCTGCGGCGCGCCGTCGGGCGCGGGAGGTCGAGATCGTGGCGGCGACCCGGGCCCTGTTCGATGACAAGGGCGTCCGCGAGGCGCAGATCGACGACATCGCCCGCGCCGTGGGGATCAACCGGGCGATCGTCTACCGGCACTTCACGGGCAAGGAGGACCTGTTCGCGCTGACCATGGTCAGCTACCTCGAGGAGCTGGCGGAGGCCCTGGCGGCTGCCGGGGCCGGGGCGGCGACGCCCGAGGCGGGTCTGGTCGCGATCGTCACGGCGTTCGCGGACTACGCCCTGGCCCACCCCGCGTTCGTCGACTGTGCGCAGGCGCTGATGCGGCGCCCCGGCAGCGAGCTGCTCGACGAGGTGTCCGAGCGCGCGCTGCTCAAGCTGGGCGGCGGCATGGCCGCGTGCCTACGGACGTTGTCGGAGACGATCGAGCGGGGCGTCGCGGCCGGGGACTTCGAGGTCGAGGACGCCACGCTGCTCGCGAACACCCTCTACGCCAGCGGGCTCGGCGCGTTGATGCTCGCCCGCTCGGGGCTGGTCATCCGCGAGTCGTCACCCGGCGTCCCCGTGGTCGGCGAGATCAGTGCCGACCAGGTCAAGCACTACCTGGTGGGCACCGCACTGGCCGCCGCGCGAGGGCAGATCGGCCCGTAGCTGCTAGCGCTCCAGGATCGCCACCACGCCCTGGCCGCCCGCGGCACAGATCGAGACCAGGGCCCGACCCGAGCCGCGCTCGGCGAGCAGCTTGGCCGCGACGTTGACGATCCGCCCGCCGGTGGCGGCAAACGGGTGCCCGGCCGCGAGCGAGGAGCCGTGCACGTTGAGCCGGGACCGGTCGATCGGGCCCAGCACGTCGTCGAGCCCCAGCCGCCCCTTGCAGAAGACCGGGTCCTCCCAGGCCTTGAGGGTCGCGAGCACCTGGGAGGCGAACGCCTCGTGGATCTCGTAGAAGTCGAAGTCCTGGAGGGTCAGGCCCTCCCGCGCCAGCATCCGGGGGACGGCGTACGCCGGTGCCATCAGCAGGCCCTCGCCTCCGTGCACGTAGTCGACCGCCGCCGTCTCGGACGCCCGCACGAAGGCCAGCGGCTCGATGCTGCGCTCCGCGGCCCACTCCTCCGAGGCGAGCAGCACGGTGGAGGCGCCGTCGGTGAGCGGCGTCGAGTTGCCGGCGGTCATCGTCGCCGCGGCGCCGCGGCCGAACACCGGCTTGAGGGTCGCGAGCTTCTCGACCGTGGACTCGGGGCGCAGGTTCTGGTCCCGCTCGAGGCCGCGGAAGGGCGTGATCTGGTCGTCGAGGAACCCGGCGTCGTACGCCGCGGCGAGGTGCTGGTGGGATGCGGCGGCGAGCTCGTCCTGCTCCTCGCGGCCGATCTTCCACTCCAGCGCGGTCAGTGCGGCGTGCTCGCCCATCGACAGACGGGTGCGCGGCTCGGCGTTCTGCGGGATCGACAGGCCGATGTCACCGGGACGGATCTGGGCCAGCGCGCCGAGCCTGGCCCGGTTGTCGCGCGCCGCGTTGATCTTCAGCAGCTTCTTGCGGAGCTTGTCGCTGATGGCGACGGGCGCGTCGGAGGTGGTGTCCGTGCCGCCGGCGACGCCGACCTCGATCTGGCCGAGCGCGATCTTGTTCGCGACCTGGATCGTGGCCTGGAGCCCCGTGCCGCAGGCCTGCTGGATGTCGGTCGCCGGCGTCTCGGGCGACAGCCGGGAGCCGAGCACGCTCTCCCGGGTGAGGTTGAAGTCGCGCGAGTGCTTGAGCACCGCGCCGGCCACGACCTCGCCCAGGCGGGCGTCCTCGAGGCCGAACCGCGCGACGAGCCCGTCGAGGGCCGCGGTGAGCATGTCCTGGTTGGAGGCGTCGGCGTAGGCGCCGTTGGAGCGGGCGAACGGGATCCGGTTGCCGCCGAGGACGGCGGGCCGACGGGGAGCGGTCATGTGTCTATCGTGGTCGAGCCGGGTGCCTCGGCCAACCAGGTGAGGGGCACGTCACGAAAGGTGGACGCCGAGTGTCACTCCTGGTTACAACTTCGTCGTGACCGATCGCTACCAGGGCTTCGTGCAGTCCCCGATCGGCAGGCTGCTGGTCCAGCACCTCGGCCTGCCCGCGCCCGTGCGGTTGCAGCGGTACGCCGATGGCGACCCGCTCGTGTCGGGCACCGTGCTCACCGGCGGCAGCGGTCGGCTGGCCGGCTCGCTGCCGGGGCTGCTCGACGAGCTCGGGGCCACCCATAGCCACCAGGTGGACCCGGACACCCGCTACCGGGCGCTGGTCCTGGACGCCACCGGGCTCACCGACTCCTCGCAGCTGGTGGCCCTGCGCGACTTCTTCGGCCCGTTGATGCGCAGCCTGGAGACTGTCCGCGGCTGGTCGTGCTCGGCACGCCACCCGAGTCCGTCGGCGGGGCCGAGCGGGTCGCCCAGCGGGCGCTCGAGGGGTTCACCCGGTCGCTCGGCAAGGAGGTCGGCCGCGGCGGTACGGTCCGGCTCGTCTACGTCGCCGAGGGAGCCGAGGCCGGTGTCCTGTCGACGCTGGCCTTCCTGCTGTCGCCCAAGTCGGCGTACGTCTCGGGGCAGGTGGTCCGGATCGGCACCACCCCGGACCACCGGGACCCCGGACAGGTCGCGGACTGGTTGCGGCCGCTCGACGGCAAGGTCGCACTCGTCACCGGGGCGAGTCGGGGCATCGGCGAGCAGATCGCGCGGGTGCTGCACCGCGACGGCGCCACGGTGATCGGCGTCGACGTGCCGCAGGCCGCCGACCCCCTGGTCAGCCTGACCACCGAGCTCGACGGCGACTACCTCGCCCTCGACATCACGGCGAAGGACGCGCCGCAGCGGATCGCCCACTACCTCGCCACGGAGCACGGCGGGGTCGACGTCGTCGTGCACAACGCCGGCATCACCCGGGACAAGAAGCTCGCCAACATGGCCGCGGACCACTGGGCGTCGGTGATCGGCGTCAACCTGACCGCTCCCGAGCGGATCACCCGCGAGCTGTTGGAGCAGAAGGCGATCCGTGCCAACGGCCGCGTCGATCGGGGTCGCCTCGATCGCCGGCATCGCCGGCAACGTCGGCCAGACCAACTACGCGACGTCGAAGGCCGGCGTCATCGGGCTCGTGGACTCCCTGAAGGACGAGCTGCCGGACGGCATCACGGTCAACGCCGTCGCGCCCGGCTTCATCGAGACGCAGATGACGGCTGCCGTGCCTTTCGCCACCCGTGAGGTCGGCCGCCGGCTCAACGCGATGAGCCAGGGCGGGCTGCCCGTCGACGTCGCGGAGACGATCGCCTGGTTCGCCAGCCCCGGCTCCACCGCCGTCAACGGCAACGTGGTCCGGGTCTGCGGCCAGATGATGCTGGGGGCCTGATGAGGCCCGGGTCGTGGGCGGGCACCGGCGCGACCGTGCTGCTGCGCGCGGCGCTGCCGGCCGTGCCCGTGGTCAACCTGCTCCCCGGCATCCGCAAGAGCGGCCGCGACGACCTGGCGGACTTGCCTTCCGGCGCGAGCCGCTGGAGATCCGGCGGGAGCACGTGACGGCGTACGCCGAGGTGTGCGGTTTCCCGGCCAAGGACACGGTGCCGGTCACCTACCCGCACATCCTGGGCTTCCCGCTCCACCTGCACGTGATGAGCGACCCGGCGTTCCCGTTCGCCCGCGATGGGCGCGGTGCACCTGGCCAACACGATCACGGCCGCACCGCCCCTCGCCGTCGGCGAGACCGTGGAGGTCGGCGTGCCCCGGAGGAGCTCCGGCCGCACCCCAAGGGCCGCGCCGTCGACCTCGTCACCGAGGTGACCAGCGCTGGCGAGCTGGTCTGGGAGGAGCCGGTCGACCTACCTGCGCCGCGGGCCCGGCGATCCGACGCCGCGCGCGAGCCCGACCTGGACGGGGCGCCGACCTCCGGGATGACCTGGAACCTCGCCGGTGACCTCGGCCGCCGCTACGCCGCCGTGTCCGGCGATCGCAACCCCATCCACCTCTACCCACTCACCGCACGGGTTCTCGGGTTCAAGCGTCAGATCGCGCATGGCATGTGGTCGGCCGCCCGCTGCGTCGCCGCGCTGGAGAACCGCCTGCCCGACGCGGTCACCGTCGAGGTGGCCTTCAAGAAGCCGATCTTCCTCCCCGGCTCGGTCACCTTCGGCGCCCGCCACGTCGACTCCGGCTACGCGTTCGGGCTGTCCGACCCGAAGTCCGGCGCCCCGCACCTGCAGGGCCGCGCCACGCGTTCTGGTTGAACAGGTTGGCGCGCCACCCGTGCCCGCGGTAGGAGTGGCACGTGGTCGTCCAGCCCCACGCTCGCGTGGCCGTCATCCTGGCCGCCGGCGTGTGCGTGCTGCTCGTGCCGGCCGGTGCTCGCGGAGCTCGCCGTGCCCGGTGGCCCGATGCCGGCGCAGCCGACTCTCGTCGCCGTCGTGGCGCTGGCCTTCACGGCCTCCGGTCTGGTCCTGCTCGGGACCTCGGCATCGGCCTTCCTCCCGCCGCTGGTGGTCGGCGTCGGCGTCGCCTGGCTGCTGCCTTCGCTGGTTCCCGGCACGCTGCTCTGGCACCAGGGCGTCCTGCTGGTCGCTCTGTCGATCCCGGTGCGTGGGCCTCGCTGGACTGCCGGTCTCATCGGCGCGCTGGCCGCCGGCCTGGCGATCGGGGTCGGCGGGCAGGTGGCGGCGGCGGCGGTGTTCGGCGCGTCGGCCCTCTGGGGGCTGTGGCCCGGTGGCGGCCGGCGCGGGGTGCCCCGGCTCCAGGCCCTGGGCGCCGGAACCGTCGCCGTCACCCTCGGCGGGCTCGCGGGCTGGCGCGCGTACGGCGGGTACTCGTCGGCCACCGGCCTGGCGCTCTACGAGGTCGCCCTGGTGGTCGTCGCGATCCTGCTCGGCGCTGGGGCCCGGGTGCTCGACGCCCGCGCCGCCCGGATGCAGGCGCGCGTCCTCGTGCACCCTCCGGACAACGGGGTCGACGGCCTGATGGAGATCCTCCGCGATGAGCTGGGCGACCCGTCGCTCACGCTCCTCCCCCCGGGATCGGTGGGGGCGACGGTGGCCGAGGACGGTCGGGCCGTCGCGGTGCTGTCGGGACGCGAGGAGACGCTCGCCGACCCAGCCGTCGCTGCCGCCGCGACCGAGGCCGTGCGGATCGTGCGGCTGTGGGTGCAGCGACGCGAAGAGGTGGAGCGCCACCAGGCGTCCCTGCTGGAGGCTCGCCGCCGGATCTCGCGGGCGGTGCAGGAGGAACAACGCTCCATGGCAGCAGAGATGGGGACCCACGTGCTGTCGCAGATCCGCGCGGCCGTGGCTGGGCTCGACGACGTCGACCTCGACGATCCCGATGCCGCCGCCGCGGTGCGCGAGGCTCGGTCCCAGCTCGACGAGGCCGACTCGTCCATCGCCGGGACTGTCGCGGGGCCGATCGGCCCGGGCCCCGCGGGGGTGGTCGGCGCACTGGCGATGCTGGCGGCGGGGTCGGCAGTGCCGTGCTCCTTCCGGTCGGAGCTTCCCCACGTGGACCTGACCGGCCGGCTGTCCGAGGAATCCGCGCGAGCGCTGTACTTCGTGTGCTCGGAGGCGCTCGCCAACGCGCACAAGCACGCGCACGCGTCTCGCGTCGACGTGGCGCTGACCTGCCCTGCCGACTGGATGACCCTGACCGTCAGGGACGACGGCACGGGCGATGCAGACCCCGCTGGGTCCGGTCTCCGGGGACTGGCGGACAGGATCCGGACCGCCGGTGGCACGCTGAGCGTCGGTCGCGCACGTGCTCCGCGGCACCGAGGTCGTGGCCCGGGTGCCGCTGGATCAGCCGGTGGAGCCGATCCGGGTCCAGCGCCGCAGCCCCAGGTAGGTGCCGTCCGGGCCCAGGACATCGCTGAACGTGAGCTCGTCCCCGTCGACGGACCATCGCGCGGCATAGGTGTTGGCGGGGGTGCACGCGAAGTCCGCACCCGGCTCGGTCGAGCACCCGGACAGGGACGCGAGCAGGTCGAGGTCACCGACGAAGTACGCGCGGTCGTCGGCCCCCCGGAGCCGGCCGGCTTCGAGCACGTTCGTGCTGACCGCGTTGCCGCAGTCCTTGCCCGGCTCGGCCAGTGGTCGGCACGTGAGGGCGTAGGTGCCGTCCTTCACCTCGAGGGTCCAGAGCCCGCTGTAGCCCGGCCCGTTGTTCCCTCCCGCCGCGGTGACGGCGGAGGCCGGGACCTCCGCGCGGTAGACGCCGTCCGGGAGGGCGGACACCTCATCCGGGACCTCGGGGCTGGCCAGAGAAGACGACGCCCCGCAGTCGTCGGGCACCCGCGGCACATCGGCCGTGGGATGCCGGGACGCGATGTCGTCGACTGCGGCCATCAGCTCGGCCGTGTCCGGGTCCGCGCGGAGCCCGTCACGCACGGAGGCGACCGCTCGTTCCAGGCCCCGGTGCTGGCCGGGAGTGCCGACGTGGAAGTGGACCCCGCGCGCACACAGCCCCGCGACGTAGTGCTGGTCGTCCGGGGCCGAGAGCGAGGCTGCCGTCGCCCGCTCTGCCGCTTCCGCGACCCAGGACCGCTCCTCGTCGTCCAGGCTGTCGAACCGCTCCTGGCTGAGCGCCAACACCCAGACCTTGGGCCAGAGGACGACGTCCAGCGACACCTCGCCCGCCTCGTCCGAGTAGTCGTTGCCGAGGTAGCCCTCCAGGGAGAACTCCGCACCGTCGAGGCGGCCCGCCACCGCGTCGTCGACCCAGCCCGCCCCTGCCGGGACGGGTACGCCGCCCAAGGCGGTGACCGTGTCGGCCTCGACCGGCGAGCCGAACACCCTGAACCGCATGTCGGACCAGGCCGGGACGCCGAGGAGCGGACGGTCCGCGAAGGGACGGCGTAGCCCACCGTCGGCGAGGCCGACGCCGACGACACCCGACCCCCGCAGCTGGGCGAGGGCCAGCGCGGCGACGTCGCCGGTGACGAGCTCGGCCACCGCCGCACGGTTGACGAGGGCGAACGGTGCCTCGACGGCCTCCAGCCCGTGAATGCCCGCCGCCGCGAACGCTCGGGTGGCGGGGAAGCCACCGTCGAGGTCGCCGGCGGCGATCGCCGACACGAGCCTGTTCTCGGCATCGGCGGCTCCCGAGCCGTAGGCCGTCGCCACGTTCACCTCGATCCGACCGCCGGACAGCGACTCCAGCTCGCGGACGAACGTCTCCGGACCCACCTGTGAGCCGCCCGTGCTGCCGAACTCGTAGCCATCGATCGTGGCCATCCGCAGCTGCAACACGTCGGCGCCCGAGCGGTCGACCGGCGCCGCGGCACAACCAGCCTGGGCGAGGATCGCCACCAGTGCCGTGAGGCCGAGGAGCCTTCGGGTCATGCTGCCTCCCTGTCCACGCCGTCCCGGCCGAGGCTAGGAGTTCACGACGGCCGACGCGTCGGCCCCAGCACGGTGCTCTCCTGCGGGAAACACGGGTCCGGAGCGGGCTGCGCCCTCCTAGTATGCGAACGTGCGCGGGACGGCGCAGCACCCTCTTGCCGGTCGGTCGATCGACCGTGGTGTGGTCACGGCGCTCGGCACGGGCGTCGTGGTCCTGACGCTGGCGGGTGCGGGCTCGGTCCTCCGCGGCGAGGACCCCGGCACGGACTTCGAACGCCGGGCGCCTTGGGTGCTCTTGCTGCTGGGGATCCTGGTCGTGGCGGCGTCGCTCTCCTCGTGGGTGGTGCTTCCCGTCAAGCCGCGACCGGCGGCGGCTCTGGCCATGGCTCTGGCGCTGGTCACGCTGGGTTGGTGGGCGGGCTGGACCTGGCTCCCCAGCTCCGCTCGAGCCGTGGCCCTCGCCCTGCCGGTGCTGGCCATCCCTGGTCTCGCCGCGGTCGCGCTCCGGTGGCCTGACGACGCGGCCGCGTGGACCGGTGCCCGACCTGTCGCCGCCCTGAGCGCCACGGCGGCGCTGCTCCACGCTGTCGCCTACGACCCCTTCGCCGACCTCCACTGCCTGCGGACGTGTGCGCCCACGGTGCCGCTGGCTTCGAGGCTCGGCCTCGAAGACCCTCGATGGATGCTGGTCGCCTCGACGGTGCTGGGCCTGCTGGCGGTGGGACTGGCACTCGTCGGGATCCTGCGAGGTGCAGAGGCGACGGCGCCCACGTCGGTGCGGCTGTTCGTCGTCCTGGCCCTGGCCGCGGTGGGGGCTCAGGGGGTGGGCGCACGTGGACTGGCTCTCGACCTCGTGGACGTGGGAATGACCTCGCTGGTCGGGGTGGCCGCCGGTTGGTCGGTCCTGCGGATCCGGGCCCGGCGGCGGTCCGCCGACCTGCTGATCCGCCAGCTCCAGGACGGCGTTGGTTCGGCCGCGGGTCACGCTCGCGTCGTCGAACAGCCTCCCTCAGGGTGACCTGACTCCGGCGCAGCGCCTGGCCCTGACCAACGCGCGCCTCGACAGGCTGGCGCAGGCTCAGGCTCGCCGAGACGCGAGCCGCGCAGCAGCAGGTCATCCGCCTCTCCGACGACGAGCGCCTGCGCATCGAGCGCGACCTCCATGACGGCGCCCAGCAGCAGCTCGTCACGGCGGCGCTCCACCTCAGTGTCGCGTCCACCCATGCCGGCCCCGCAGCGGACGCCGTTCTGGAACGCGCGCGCGGACACGTCCTGGACGCGCTCGGCGCGCTGCGCCGGATCAGTCACGGTCCCTTCCCCGCCGTGCTGGCGGACGAAGGTCTCGTGGCGGGCGTCGAGGAGCTCGTCGCCGAGCACGGCGGCCTGCTGGTCGTCACGGGGGACCTCGACGCCGTCGACCCGTCGCGGGACGCGGGTGCGGTGCGGGCGACGTACGCCGTCCTGGGCGAAGTGCTGGCCGGGCTCTCCGCGGGCGCCACGGTGACGCTGGAGCGCAGGGGGTCGGACCTGCACCTGGTGGTGACCCCCGTCGAAGCCGGCACGGTCGTGCTCACGCACGCGACCCTCGACCGCCTCGAGGCATCGGCCGGACGTGTCGTCGCCCACGAGGATGGCCGGATGGAGGCGTGGGTCCCGTGCGGGTCGTGATCGCCGACGACGTGATGCTGCTGCGCTCGGGGCTGGCCCGGCTCCTGACCGACGCCGGCATCGAGGTGGTCGGCGAGTGCGCCGACGCAGCAAGCCTGCTCCGGATGGTTGACGACGAGCGCCCCGACGTCGCCGTCGTCGACATCCGGATGCCCCCGACGCACCGCGACGAGGGCATCGTCGCGGCGACCCGGATCCGCGCGGCCCATCCCGACGTCGCCGTCCTCGTGCTGAGCCAGTACCTCGAGCCGCGGTACGCCGGCCAGCTGCTCGCCAAGCAACCGGGCGGCTGCGGTTACCTGCTGAAGGAGCGGGTCGCCGACGTCGCGGTGCTGGTGGACGCCCTCCGCCGGGTGGCCGACGGTGAGTGCGTGCTCGACCCCACCATCGTCGCCAAGCTGCTGGGCCGGCGTCGTCCCGACTCCCCGCTCCTCCGACTCACGGATCGTGAGCACCAGATCCTGTCGCTGATGGCTGAGGGACGGTCCAACGCCGGCATCGCACGCATCCTCGGCGTGAGCGAACGAACGGTCGAGGCGGCCTGCGCCCAGGTGTTCCGCAAGCTCGGCCTCGAGGCATCATCCGACACCAACCGTCGCGTGACGGCGGTGCTCCGCCTGCTCCGGGGCTGACCCGCGCCGGCCGGTCCCGCCCGTCACTGCGGGTCGGCGCCGCGCGCCAGGGCGATGACCCGGTCCAGGTTCCGCTCGACCAGCTGCGGGTCGGCCTCGTCCATCCAGTGCGGAGCGCTGACGGGTTGCCAGACGCCGGGCGACCACCGGTGCACGTACGCCTGGCGCAGCGGGTCGTCGGCCACGTCGCCGCGGTCGCCCGGGTCGGCCGAGGCCAGGTAGACCAGCGGGACGTCCGGCTCGCGGTCCCGACGGTCGTAGGCCCACTTCGCCAATCGACAGTTGTCGACCTTCTCCAGCGACTCCCACGCGTCTGCCTGCCGGTTCGCCGGGAGGCACACGCCCTCGAAGCCGTGCCGGGCGTCGATCGCGTAGTCGGCCGTGAGCGACGCGTCGAGGAGGAGGACTCCGGCCACGCGGTCGGGGTGGGCGACGGCGTACACGCCCGCAACCAGGCCTCCGAAGGAGGCTCCCAGCAGGAGGAACGGTCCGCGCTCGCCCAGCGCCCGGAGCACGCCGTCGACGTCGGCCACGACGTCCTCCGGCGACTGGGTCCCCGCCACGGTCTCGCTGCGACCGGTGTTGCGGCGCTCGTAGGAGCAGATCCGGTGCCTGCCGCGGTCCACGCCCTCGATGGCTCGGATGACGTCGACCCCACGTTTGGTCTCGTCAGGAGCCCATCCCGTGAAGTAGACGACGGTCGGGGAGCCATGGCCGGCGCACCGCGCGTAGATGTCGTGACCATCCACGTCGACGAGTCCCTCGACGGTCTGGTCCTTCGTGACGGGGAGCGTGATCCGGGGCAGTGCGGCGGCATCCGGGGAGACCGACGACGTCGGTGACGGTCGGTGAGGTCGGTGCCGTCGATGAGGTCGACGTCGACGATCGACCGGCCGAGGTCGGTCGCGCGGCGGAGCTGCCGTCGGCGCAGCCGGCCAGCAGAGCGGCCGTCGCGACCACCGCGACCTGCCACCTCAGCGACCTACTCCCGGCCCGTGCCATGGACTCGGGCCGTCAGCCCGCGACGCCGGCGCAGATCGCCGCGTCGAGGTCGGGACCGCCGTCGAACCGGTCGTGGACGCCATGCATGAAGGCCACGTCCTCGTACTCCCCGTCGGGCACGTACTGGACGAGCCCGGTGTCCTGGAACAGCGTGTCGCCGCCCGCTCCCCGCAGCCGCGCCATGCTGCCGGTCTCGCGCAGCACGCGGGCCGACGCGTCACCGGGCACCGGGTAGACGTAGTGCTTCTGCCAGTGGGCGGTCAGCACGACCGCCGGGTCGGGTGCTCCCGGGACGAGCGAGAGGTGGTCGTCGATGTCGGTGTGCAGCTCGGTCCTGGTGGCGCGCCCGTCGGCGTCGTGCCACCGGGTCATCACCACGCGCTGCGCCCCTCGGACGTAGACGGGGCCGGCCTGGCAGGCCACGTCGGTGGGCTCGTCGTAGGACACCTCCATGCCTCCACTGCAGGTGATGCCGCCTCCCGCCGTCCAGCAGGTCCACGGCGCGAAGTCGGGGTTGAGTGCGGGCGTCATGAGGGCCGGGTCCACCTGGTGGGGGTTTCCCGCCGAGGCGCCCGGGGACCAGGCCGTCAGGCCGAGAGTGATGACCGCTGCGATGCCGATGCGTGCGCCGTACATGGTGCCTCCCGATGTGAGGACGGATGGAGACCGTCGGCAGCGACGCTAGGACCGGGTGGCCGCGCTGCCACTCGTGTCCTCACCAGCCACGGATGCGGGAAACCGCACGAGCTCCGCCTCTTCTACGGTGGTGCCATGGGAGCGGGTCGCTGGGTGGTGGGTCTCGAGCAGGCCTGGGACCGGGTGCGGCTGCATCGTGCCGGCGACGGGCCTCCGGCGGACTTCCGGATCGAGGTGTACGGCGGCCACGGCAGCGTGGCGCAGGGCGTCGTGGTCCGCGGCCGGGTGCTCGACGACCCGGTGCCCACCGAGGCCGTCGAGGGCGAGGGGGTCCGGGCGGCGACCCAGCGGACCGTGCGGCACTTCGTCACCGACGAGCTGCCGGGGGTGCCGCTGCGGGTGCGGGTCGCCGACGCGACGGCGGAGACGACGACCGACGCCGAGGGCTACTTCCTGGTCCGGCTCCGCCCGCGGGAGCTCACCGCCCCGTGGACCGCGGGCACCGTCGAGCTGGCCGACGCCTACCGCGGCATCACCGACGCCCACACCACGCCGTTCGAGGTGCGGGTCCCCGACGCCGCGGTCCGGGTGGGGATCATCTCCGACGTCGACGACACCGTGCTGGTGACGGGCGTGCAACGGGTCCGGCAGATGATCCGGCAGACGTTCACCGGATCGGCGCTGACCCGGACGACGTTCCCCGGCACCCCGGAGCTCTACCGCGACCTGGCCGCGCCGGGGAACCCCGTCTTCTACGTGTCCTCCAGCCCGTGGAACCTCTACGCCTTCGTCACCGCCTTCCTCCGGCACCAGGACTTCCCGGCCGGCCCGGTGCTGCTGCGGGACCTGCTCGGCACCTCGGCCGGCCGGGAGAAGAAGGCCGTCCGGCTCCACGAGATCCTCGACCTGCACCCGGACCTGCGGTTCGTGCTGGTCGGCGACTCCGGGGAGCACGACCCCCAGGTGTACGCCGACCTGGTCCGCGCCTACCCCGGCCGGATCCTCGCGGTCTACATCCGCGAGGTACGGCTCGACCCCGGTGACGGTCGCGTCGAGCAGGTGTCCGCCGCCTGGGGCGCGGACGTTCCGTTCGTGCTGGCTCCGGACACGGACGCCATGCGCGCCCACGCCGCTTCGCTGGGGCTGGTGGGCGGCTGAGGGGCTGGTCGGTTGCGGCCGTGGGAGCGGTGGGCCAGGCACCGTTGTCCGGGCGCTGGACGGTGCCAGGGTCACCGCTGCGCGGGGCAGCTAGCGCCGTGCGTCGCCGTACGTCCGGGTGACCGACTTGGTGACCGGGGCCATGGGAGCGGGGGCGAACCGCTGGAAGAACTGGGCCGTGCCCGGCCGTCCAGACGCCGAGGTCGGTGCGACCGTTGCCGTCCCAGTCGCCGGTGACCGGCAGGTCTCCGGGCGAGCCGTAGGTGATGCGGGTCAGCCACACCAGGCCGTTCGCGTCCTGGATGCGCAGCGTGAACTTCGCCGTGGTCAGGTCGTAGACGCCGAGGTCGGTGATGCCGTCGCCGTTCCAGTCGCCGGTCACCGGGATGTCGCCGGCCTTGCCCAGGCGCACGGGGATGGACTTGCCGTCGGGCTTGCGCAGCCGGAAGACGTTGCTGGTGGCCTTGCGCACGCCGACGTCCCAGAGGTGGTCGCCGTTCCAGTCGCCGGCGACCGGGATGTCGCTGCGGTTGCCCATCACCAGGGTGATGTCGCCGCCGGGCCTGTTGAGGTAGAAGGTGCGGTCGGACGGCGCGACGGACGCCCACGTTCGATGAGGCCGTCGCCGTCCCAGTCGCCGACGACCGGGGCTGTCGGTGCCGAGGCCGAACGGCACGGCACCGGCACCGGCCGGCCGTGCTGACCTGGAAGCCGCCGCTCGCCGCGGTCGAAGACCGCGAGCTCGGCGGTGCCGTCGCCGAAGAAGTTGCCCGCCAGCGGGACGTCGGGGCAGTTCTGCGAGGTCTGGCTGGTGCCGAAGGCGAACTGCGCTCCGTGGAACCACGGGGCCACGTCCTTGCCGTTGACGCGCTCCTCGAAGTGCAGGTGCGGGCCGGTGGCGTTGCCGGTGTCCCCCACCAGGCCGATCAGCGCGCCCTGGTCGACCGTCTGGCCCAGCCCGACGTTGATGCTCGACATGTGGCCGTAGAGCGACGACTCGCCGTTGCCGTGGTCGACCACGACGTAGCGGCCGTAGCCGTGCGTCCCGTTGGGCACCGCGGTGGTGACGATGCCGGCCGCGGCGGCCACCACGGGGTCGCCCACGTCGTCGGGGCGGTTCCAGTCGACGGAGTAGGGGCTCGGGCTGTGGCTGGGCCGGGTGGTGCCCGTCCAGGTCTCCCCGCACGGGAACGGCATCTCGTACGACGTCAGCGGCGCCGCGGCCGCCGGCGAGGCAGTGACCACGAGGAGCGCGACGACGAGCCCGACGACGGGTCCGGACGCGCGCAGGACGGTCGAGCGGGACGGCCGGGGAAGTCTCATCAGTGGTCACTCGCGTCTCAGGAGTCTCAGGAGCGCTCAACCGTAACCACGTCTCGGCGTGTCTGTCACGAAACTACAACCATGTAGTGCTAATGGAGGGCGTTTCCGCGGATCAGCCGCGGACGCGGATGAGCCCCTCCTGCGCCACCGTGGCGACCAGGGAGCCGTCCTGGGTGAAGACCCGGGCCAGCGCCAGACCGCGGGCGCCGCTGGCCGAGGGCGACGCCTGGTCGTAGAGCCACCACTCGTCGGCCCGGAACGGCCGGTGGAACCAGATCGCGTGGTCCAGCGACGCCGGCTGGAGCCTGGGGTCGCCGATGGTGATGTCGTGCGGCACCAGCGCGGCGCCGAGCAGGCGTCATGTCGCTGGCGTAGGTGAAGGTCGCCAGGTGCTCGCGCGGGTCGTCGGAGAGCCGGCCGTTGACCCGGATCCAGAGCTGGGCGCGGGCCGGGCGCGAGGGGTCGTCCGTGAGGTTGTACGCCGAGTTGCCCAGGTAGCGGACCTCGAGGGCGGACCACTCGCGGGCGAAGCTCTCGGAGGCCTGGCCGCGCTGCCGGGCGATCTCGGCGAAGTCCAGGCCCGCCTCGGGACCGAGGACCTCGGGCATCGCGTCCTGGTGGTCCAACCCCTCCTCGGCGCGCTGGAGGCTGGCCGTCATGAAGAAGATCGCGTGCCCGTGCTGGCGGGCCACCACCCGGCGGGTGGAGAACGAGCGGCCGTCGCGGAGCCGCTCGACGTCGTAGATGATCGGCACCGCCGTGTCGCCCGGCCGCAGGAAGTAGGAGTGCATCGAGTGCACCTGGAGGTCGTCGGCGGCGGTGCGCACCCCCGCGAGGAGGGCCTGCGCCGCGACCTGTCCGCCGAACACGCGCTGCCGGTCGGTTTCCGGCTGGCGCCCGCGGAACAGGTCGACGTCCAGGGTCTCGAGGTCGAGCAGCTCGACGAGCTCGTCGGCGTTGGCGGGCACGTGGGCTCCCCGTCAGTTGTCGGTGGGGTTGTCCGGCCAATTGTCCGGACGGTCCAGGCCGGCCAGGAACTGCTCGAACTGCTGGCCGATCTCCTCACCGGTCGGGAGCGGCTGGTCCCCGCTCAGCAGGTTGCTGCCGCTCTCCTCGGCGCGGGTGAACGCGTCGTACTGCTGCTCCAGCGCGGAGACGACCTCGCCGACCTCTTCGTTGGCGGCGAGGTAGCGGGTGATCTCGGCCTCCCGCTCCTCGGCCTCCTCGCGCAGCGCGGAGAGGTCGATGGTGATCCGTCCGGCACGCTCGACCTGCTCCAGCAGCGCGGCGGACGCGCGCGGGTACTCCAGCTGGGCCAGGTAGTGCGGGATGTGCGCGACGAAGCCCAGGGCGTCGTGACCCCACTCCCCCAGCCGCAGCTCCAGCAGCGCCTGGGCGCTGGAGGGGATGCGCAGCTCGCCGCGCCAGCGGCTGTCGCCGGAGAGCAGCTCGACGTTGTTGGCGTGCTGGGTGATCGCGATCGGACGGGTGTGCGGCACGGCCATCGGCACCGCCCCGAGCCCCACGACGCGGGTCACGCCGAAGCGTTCGACCACCTCGCGGACCGCCTCGCAGAAGGCCTCCCAGCGGGTGTCCGGCTCGGGTCCGTGGAGCAGCAGGTACGGCGTCCCGCCGGCGTCCTGGAGCAGGCGGACGACCAGCCGGGGCGCGTCGTAGGACTCGTAGTGGTCGCGCACGAAGGACAAGGCCGGCCGTCGGGCCCGGTAGTCGTGCAGCTCGTCGACGTCGAAGGTGGCCACGACCGGGCCGCCCGGTCCACCCTGCTGGTCGACGAGGTGCCGGGCCGCACGGGCCGCCGCGTTGCCCGCGTCGAGGAAGCCGTCGAGGACCAGCACCAGCGTCAGCGACGGGTAGTCACCGTCGTCGAGCCCCGGCACGTCGTCGACGATGTGGACCAGCCGTTGTGCCATGGGGTCAGACTAGGGCCCGACCAGCTGCTCCAGCCGCCGCACCGTCGCCGCGACGCCCGGCAGGGCGTCGATCTCGGCCTTGACCTCGCGGGCGCGATCGTGGAGTGCGTCGTCGGCCAGGGCGACGGTGACGGCTCGCGTCAGGTCGCCCGGGGTGAGCGAGGCGGCGTCGAGGACGGTCGCCAGCCCCAGCTCGGCCGCGCGCCGGGCGTTGTGGGGCTGGTCGGCGCCCAGGGGCAGGAGCACGCACGGCAGGCCGTGCGCCAGGGCGCCCATCAGGCTGCCGGAGCCGCCGTGCGTGACCACGAGCGCGCACCGGGGCAGCACCTCGTCCTGGGCGACGTACCGCTCGACCGTGACGTTCGCCGGTCGCGGTCCGAGGTCGTCCGGGTCGACGGTGCGGCCGACGGTCAGGAGCGCCTCGGCCCCGACGTCGGCCAGTCCGGCGACGAGGCGTTCGAGCAGGTCCCCACAGCCGGTGTTGAAGACCGTGCCGAGGGTGGCGTAGACGAGCCCGCCGCGGCCCTGGGGCGCCACCGGCCGGGGCCGGTAGGAGAACGTGCTCGGCGGCAGCGGCGCCGCGGGGTCGCGGAACGACGGGGGGAACGGCGAGAGCACCAGGTCCCTCGACAGAGTGGCGAGGGTCGGGTCGGGGGCGAGTCCCTGCTCGGACCGGATCGCTTCGAGCCGGGGCCGGACCAGGTCGGGCCTGGAGAGCGTGCCGGCCGCCAGGACGAGCGCGGTGGCGCACGGGACACCCGCGAGCTCGGTCGCGAGCGCCGTGCCGAAGTCGGTCTCGTCGCGCACCACGACGTCGGGGCGCCACGTCCGCAGGTGCTCCGGGACGGCGCCGACGTGGCGGCGCGCCCCACGGTCGGCGAAGTTCTCGGCGAACTCCTCCTCCGTGGCGCGTGGGTCCACCGCCTCCATCGGCGCGAGGTCGCGACCGGCCGTGGCCACGGGCCTCGGCTCGCTGGTCGGCAGGGCCGTGAAGCCCTCGTCGGCCACCCGGGCCATCAGGTTGCCCGACCCGGCGATCGCCACCTCGTGGCCCGCGGCGGCCACCGCCCGGGCGACGGGAAGCAGCGGCTCGAGGTGGCCGGCGCCGCCGACGAAGGTGAGGAGGACGCGCACCCGACAGGTCTACCGGAGGGGCCGGTGCCGATCCGTCATACCCCCCACAGGGCGGCCACGTGGCGGCTGTCGGTGCCGCAGCAGCCGCCGACCACGCGGAGGTTCGGCAGTCGTCCGCGCAGCGCCCAGGTCCGCGTGGCGAGGTCGGCCGGGTCGCCCTCGTCCAGCTCGGGCGCCTCGTCGAGCTCGGCGTGCGACATCCGGGACGCGTTGGGCCGCAGTCCCTCGATCCTGCCCAGCCATGCGTCGTCGTCGGTGTCCAGGGCCGGGGCCACGTGGGTCGGGTGGGCGCAGTTGACGACGTAGTAGTCGGGCGCCGCCTCCGCGTCGACCCGGCCGATGGCGTCGCGCAGCGAGGTCCCGTCGGGCAGCCGGCCGTCCGTCTCGACCGTGAAGCCGACCGCGACGGGCACCCCGACGTCGCGGACCGCGCGGACGAAGCCGATCGCCTCGCCCGGACCGGTGAAGGTCAGTGCCGTCATCAGGTCGACCCCCGCGGCCGCCTGGGCCCTGGCCTGGTGCGAGTGGTACTCCGCCGCCTCGTCGGGGTCGGCGTCCTCGCCCGCGACGTAACCGTCGCCGCGGGGCCCGCGTCATCCCGCCCACCTGCACCTCGGTGAGGCCGAGCTCGCTCCGGTACTTCTCGCGCAGGTCCTGCAGCAGGGCGACGGCCGCTCGGTTGACGCGGTCGAGCGCCTCCGCGTCGTACCCGACCTGGGCCGCCCAGTCCGGGTTGGCCCGCCAGGTCGGCGCCTCGAGCAGCAGCCCGGCGCCCGCGCGGGCGGCGATCGCGGCGTAGCCGTCGTAGTACGACGTCAGCAGGGCGCGACCGTGCTCGTCCTCGACGAGGGGGAACGCCGCGAACTCCGGCAGGTCCACGCCGTGGTGGAAGATCAGGTCGGTCTCGAGCCCGCCGTCGGTGACGTAGTGGGTCATGGCTGCCTCCTGGGTGCTGGTCATGATGCCGCGCCCGCCCCGCGGGTCGAGGGTCTGCGCCCCCTTGACGAGCCGTCGGTCCCGTGTTAGAAACCTCTTAGTTATCTAACCGACTAGTTATCAAAGGAGAACCCCGGCATGACCACCACCTCCACCCCCGTCGAGATGCGCCTGGAGCTCATCCACATCCCCGTCAGCGACGTCGACCGGGCGCGTGACTTCTACGTCCAGCAGTGCGGCTGGGAGCTGCTCACCGACCACGTGCAGATGGGCGACATGCGGATCGTGCAGATCAACCCGCCCGGGTCGGGGTGCTCGATCCTGATGGGTCGCAACATCCCCGAGATCACCGACATGCCCGTCGGCGTGCAGAAGGGCATCCACCTCGTGGTCGCCGACATGCCGACCGCGCGGGACGCACTGGTGGCCAACGGCGTGGCCGTCGCGGAGGCCCAGGACCTGGGGGGCGTGCTGTACGCCCGCTTCGAGGACCCCGACGGCAACTCCTGGCTGCTCCAGCAGTGGCCCAAGGACGGCCTCAAGGAACGTCCGGTCGAGTGAGCTCGGCCCCGACATGAGCGCCCTTGCCCTCGAGGCCCGGCCCCGCGACCCGCTGAGCCTCGTCTTCGCGGCCCTCGCCGACCCGACCCGCCGGGCGATCCTGGCCCGGCTGAAGCGCGGACCGGCCACGGTCGGCGAGCTCGGCGAACCGTTCGCCATGACCGGTCCGGCCGTCTCCAAGCACCTGCGGGTGCTGGAGCGGGCCGGCCTGGTCAGCCGGTCGCGGGTCGCGCAGGCCCGGCCGGCGACGCTGGAGGCGGCGCCCCTGCAACAGGTCGCCGACTGGGCGGAGGAGTTCCGGCAGTTCTGGGACGCTCGCTTCGACCGGCTCGACGACTACCTGGTCACCATGACCGACACGAACCCCCAGACGACCGAAGAAGAAGAGGACGACCAGTGAGACTCCCCTGGCCCGCGACGTTCGCCGTGGCGACCCCCGACGACGTCTCCATCGTCGTCCGCCGCGAGTTCGGCGCGCCGCCCGAGCAGGTGTGGCGGGCGATGACCGAACCCGCGCACCTCGTCCGGTGGCTGGGGTCGCCGGAGTTCCCACTCCTCACCTGCGAGATGGACGTCCGCGTCGGCGGCGCCTACCGCTGGGTCTTCGCCGCCCCCGAGGGTCGCACCATGGGCGTCTCGGGGACCTTCGACGAGGTGGCGGCCCCCCGGCGGTTGGTCTCCACCGAGCAGTTCGACGAGTTCCCCGGACCGAGCGTCAACACCCTCCTGCTCAGGCGAGCACCGACGGCGGCACGGAGATGACGCTCGACATCCGCTACCCCGACGAGCAGACCCGCGACGGCTGGGTGGCCTCCGGCATGACCACGGGCCTGTCCCAGGGCTACGCCCGCCTCGACGAGGTCCTCGCCGGCTGAGCCTGCTCGGGGCGGGCTAGGGGCGGTCGGCGCGCAGCGCTTCGGGGGCCGGCTGACCCTGGAGCGCCGCCATGTCCTCGACGATGCCGAGGGCGAGGGCCTGCGGCGCGAGGCCGATGCGCTCGAGGATCACGGCCCGCTTGGCGTGGTCGAGGAACTCCTGCGGGATGCCGTGCAGGCGGAACGGCGTGGTGACGCCCGCGTCGTTGAGGGTCTCGAGCAGCATCGCGCCGCAGCCGCCGACCCGCCGTTGTCCTCGACGCTGACCACGAGCCGGTGCTCGCGGGCGAGGTCGACCAGGGCCGGGTCGACCGGCTTGACCCAGCGCGGGTCGACGACGGTGACGCCGATGCCCTGGGCGACCAGGCGGTCGGCGACGTCGACGCGCGGTCGTCGGCCATCGCGCCGACGGCGACGAGCAGGACGTCGCGGGTGCCGCTGCGGACGAGCACGTCGCAGCCGCCGCGGCGGTCGACCGCCTCGATGTCCGCGGGCGGCGCGCCCTTCGGGAAGCGCACGACGGTCGGGGCGTCGTCGACGTCGCACCGCCTCGCCGAGCAGCTCGCGCAGCCGGGTCGGCGTCGCGCGGAGCGGCGAGCCGCAGGCCGGGCACCACCTGGAGGATCGACATGTCCCACATGCCGTTGTGGCTGGCGCCGTCGTCGCCGGTGACACCGGCCCGGTCGAGCACGAAGGTGACCCCGCAGCTGGTGCAGCGCGACGTCCATCAGCACCTGGTCGAAGGCCCGGTTGAGGAACGTCGCGTAGACCGCGACCACCGGGTGCAGCCCGCCCATCGCCAGCCCGGCGGCCGAGGTGGCCGCGTGCTGCTCGGCGATGCCGACGTCGAAGGTGCGCTCCGGGAACTGCGCCTGGAACTGGTGCAGCCCGACCGGGTGCATCATCGCCGCGGTGATCGCGACGAGGTCCGGGCCGCGCTCGCCGAGGCGCACCATCTCGTCGGCGAAGACGTCGGTCCAGATCCGGCCGCTCGGGTCCTCGCTCGCCGCTGTCGACGTCGAACGGGCCCGGCGCTGTGGAACTGGTCGGCCTCGTGCAGCTCGGCGGCGTCGTAGCCGAAGCCCTTGCGGGTGAGCGCGTGCACGATCACCGGCCCGCCGAACCGCTTGGCCTGGGCGCAGCGCCTGCTCCATCGCCGCGCGGTCGTGGCCGTCGACCGGGCCGACGTACTTCAGGCCGAGGTCCTCGAAGAGCCCCTGCGGGGCGACGGCGTCCTTGAGGCCCTTCTTCATCGCGTGCAGGGCGTCGTACGCCGCGGGGCCGACGCCCGGCACCGCGTTGAGGCGGCGCTTGACGACGTCGAGGACGTGCTCGTAGCGCGGGTTGGTGCGCAGCGTGGTGAGCGCGGTGGCCAGGCCGCCGATCGTCGGGGTGTAGGAGCGGCCGTTGTCGTTGACGACGATCACCAGCTTGCTCTGCTTGGCGACGGCGATGTTGTTCAGCGCCTCCCAGGCCATCCCACCGGTCAGCGCGCCGTCGCCGATGACCGCCACGACGTGCCGGTCCTCGCCGCGGATCGCGTAGGCCTTGGCCAGCCCGTCGGCGTAGGACAGCGCGGTGGAGGCGTGGGAGTTCTCGACGATGTCGTGGTCGGACTCGGCCTGGCTCGGGTAGCCGCTGACGCCCGCCCTCCTGGCGCAGCCGGTCGAACCCCGCGCAGCGGCCGGTGAGCATCTTGTGGACGTAGGCCTGGTGGCCGGTGTCGCAGACGACGCGGTCGCGCGGGGAGTCGAACACCCGGTGCATCGCCATGGTCAGCTCGACGACGCCGAGGTTGGGGCCGAGGTGGCCGCCGGTCGCGCGCACAGGTCCGGACGAGGAAGTCGCGGATCTCGGTGGCCAGCTCGTCGAGCTCGGGGTCGGTCAGGGTCGCGCAGGTCACGGGGGCTCGAGATCTGCTCCAGGCGCACCCGGCCATGGTAACGATCACCGCGTCAGCACGAAGAACCGGAACATGTCGTGCTCGACCGGAGCCACCGACGTGCCCGCGTACCCCGCCCGCTCGGCGTAGGAGCGCATGGTGGCGGGCCGGAACAGCGCCCCGGTCGCCTCGGCGTTCGGCTGTGAGCGCCCGACGGGAAGGCAGTGCAGGACGCTGGACGCCGCGAGCAGCCGCTCCGTGGCGCCGCCTGCTGGCGCGAACTCCTCCTCGGCCTTCTCGTCGACCACCACGACCACGCCGCCCGGCCGCAGCACGGCTCGGACCTCAGCGAGGGACTCGACGGGGTGGGCCATGTCGTGCAGCGCCTCGAAGTAGAACGCGACGTCGCACTGCGCACCCTCCGGGAGGGCGACGGCGTCGGCGACCTCGAACCGCACCCGGTCGCCCACGCCGGCCTCGGCGGCGTTGCTCCGGGCGTCCATCACGGAGGCGTCGTCGCTGTCGATGCCGAGCACTTGGAGACCGGGGTACGCCGTCGCCAGCGCGATCGCGGACCAGCCGACGCCGCAGCCCAGGTCGAGCGCCCGGGCACCGGGCCGCGCGAGCAGGTCGGCGACCCCCGGCAGCGCCGGCACCCACTCCTGGGTGAGCTGACCGAGGAACCCGCCCCGGTTGAAGAGGCCCTGTCCGAGACGGACGTCGTCACCGTAGGCGCCGAAGGGGATGCCCGCTCCCGTGCGGTAGACCTCGGGCAGCTGCGGGATCACCACGCCCAGACCACCCATCAGCAGCGCCATCGAGCCGGCGTACAGCGGGGACTCGTCGTCCGCCAGGCTGGCGGCCTGCTCGGGGTTCAGGCCGTAGCTCCGGTGGTCGGCGTCGCCGGACTCCACGACGTCGACCAGGCCCGCGATGGCCTGCTGCTCCAACCACTCCCGCGCGTAACGCCCGTCGATGCCCGTGGCCGTGGCGAGACCGGCGGCCGTCCGCGGCTCGGTCAGCGCCTGGTAGAGCCCCAGCCTGACTCCGAGGTGGACGGTCGCGAGCTCGAGCGCGCCCAGGACGCTCTCGAACAGCCGGCCCGTCACCTCGCCCGTCACCTCCGCCGCCGCGGTCATCGGACGGCCTCCGGGGTGCGGGCACCCAGGGGGCCGGTCTCGGCGACGACCTGCGCCTCGGTCTCGGCCGACCAGTTGCCGGCACAGGTGAGGGCGACGCGCCGGATGAGCCCGTCCTGGAGGCTGACCAGCATGATGCCGGCGGCCAGCGAGGGAGTGCCGTGCGTCCGGTAGGCGTACTCGACCGCGAAGCCGTCGGCCGTCGCCCGGGACTCCCAGCGCTCGATCGTGCGACCGGGGGCCTCCTGGGCGCAGCGACTCCTCCAGGCCCTCGGGGCCGGAGGTACGCATCCGGCCGTGCGGCACCAGGACGTCGACGTCGACGTCGGCAGCGAAGGTGTGCGGAGCGACCGTCGAGGTTTCCAACGTGGCTCGGCAGCTCCTGCTCGCCGGCGTTCCACGGCGCGGTGACGGGCTCCAGGTTGCGGAAGACCGGGGCCGTCGGTGGGCGAGCGTGAACGCCGCGGCGCGCGAAGTCGTCCGTCTCGGGGAGCCGCGAGTTGACCATGGCCGACTCGTAGGAGTCGAACCAGTCGAGGGCGACGTAGTGACCCGGCCGGTCGCGGTCCGCGAAGACCTGCGCGCCGACGCCGGTCGGCGCCCCACGGTGGTCTCCGACCACTCGCGCTCGAGCGCGACGAACTCGTCGATACCGGTCGGTGCCGAAGGTGATGATCTGCAGGAAGCCCATGGCGGGTGCCTTTCCGTGAGGTTGCGGTCACCCCTCAGGCGTGGGACCGGGCCCCACGATGTGGGAGTCGACCTCCCACGCGACCGGCCGTTCCGGTTGGTAGGAGCAGAAGGTCCCGGTCCGGACCGACGACCGCAGGTGCCGGCCGAGCTCGGGATGGACGTGCTCCACGCGGGTCACGGCGTCGCGGATCCGCGAGGTGACCGTGGTCCGGGCCCGTTCGGCGGGGTCCCCCGTCCGCCGCGGCCGGCCGCCGAGCCCGTAGGCGCCCGCGAGCTCGGCGAGGAGCGCGTCACGCTCCTCGAATGCCCGGGCTTCCGCGTCCGCGTCGCCGTCGGCCTCCGCGTCAGCGATCCGCTCGTCGAGGTCGCCGATCCGTTGCCGGTACGCCGCGCGGGCCCGGTCGTCCAGCACCTCGCCGAGGTCTCCGTCCCGGGCGGCCGCCGACGTGCCCGGCACCGCGGCGGCCAGGTCGAGGACGTGCACCTCGGAGTCCGGGCGGGCGAGCAGCCGGGCCAGGTCGGCCATCCCCTTGACGGCCGGGAGCTGCGCGCTGCGGCCGCGGAAGGTCACCGACCAGCCGGCCCCCGTGCGCTGCCAGCGGCCACGCTCGGGGCCGTCCGGCTCCGGTGCGGCGACGTCACCCAGCAGGCCGGTCAGCTCGACGACCCGCTCCTCGATGCCGGCCCCGCGGTAGAAGTCCCACGCCAGCTGCAGCTGGCGCACCCGCTCCTCGGCGTCGTCGTCCGCCGCTCGCTGCTCCAGGGCCCGGGCCAGCCAGCACCGCGCGTTCGCCGTGGCGAGCGGGGCGCCGATCCGTTCGTTGGCCAGGATCGCGCGTCCGAGATGACCGACGGCGGCGTCGTGGTCGCCGAGGAGGTCGGCCAGCATCCCCAGGGGCCGCTCGACCGACCCCGAGGCCGCCGCACCGATCCCGTCGACGAGGAAGAGATCGGCGTACGGCGCCATCAGCCGGTACACGTAGGCGGCCTCCACGCCGCCGTGCCCGGCCTCCCCGAGCCCGGCGACGACGCCCGCGAGGTTCGGCAGCCACTCCTTGTCGCGCGGCAGCGCAGCGACGAGACGAGGCAGGTGGGGCAGCGTCCGGGCCCGGACGAGCGGGTCCGCGCCAGGGAAGAGCGAGATGACCGAGCCGCCGTCGGGGGCGAGCTCGGGGAGGAGGCCGAGGGCACTCATCGCCTGACGCATCCCCTCCTGGGTGCGACCGCGCTCGACGAGCGTCCACATCCGTTGGATGACCGACAGCACGCCGGCGTTGCGGCTGTCGGCGCGGGCGCCGACGACCGCGACCTCCTCCGCGCAGCGCTTCATCGCGTCCAGGTCGCCGGCGAGGTGGGCGGCCAGCCCCTGCCACAGGGGTACGTACCAGGCGTACAGCGGTTGCCCGAGCCGATCGGCCAGTGCCGCGAAGGCCCGGACGTCGGCGTCGGCGTCCATCATCGCACCGCGCTCCCACCGGGCGACGACGCGGAGGCGGAGTCCGAGCAGCTCCAGCCCCGGGTCGGCGATGCTCCGGGCGGCGCGGACGATCTCGGTGGCCTCCGCCTCGCGCAGCTCCACGTGGTCGGGACCGGCGTAGGCGTCGCAGTGCGCGGCGAGCGCGGCCCCGAGCGCGCGCAGGTCGCCGGTCGCGCGACCCAGGGCGACGGCCTCGTCCGCGAGCGCGGGGATGCGGGCGGCCTCCTCCGTGAAGGCCAGCCCGACGGCCAGCCGGGCCAGCAGGTGGACCCGCAGCGTGGGCTCCTCCTCGCCGAGGTGGTCCAGGGCTGCCGTCAGCAGTTCGTTCTGCTCGCGGTCGAAGAGCCGGACCTCGAAGCCACCGAGCCCTGCAGCGAATCCGAGCGCCGCCTCGGCCAGCGCCTTCGGGTCACCGGCCCGGCGCGCCAGGTCGGCGGCCTCGCGGTAGAGCACCCGCGCACCTTCGAGGTCGCCCGCGTCGAGGAGGGCGGCGCCGGCCCCGCGGAGCAGCCGGCCACGGACCGGGTCGTCGGGCCCGACGAGGTCGAGCGCCTGGCCGTAGAGCCGGGCCGCGTCCTCCCAGGCCTGCGCCTCGTGAGCGGCGGCGGCCGCGACGGCGGCCGCCTCGACGGTCCGCGTCCGGTCGGCCAGGGGCAGGGCCTGGAGCAGGTGAGCGACCACCTCCGCAGCGTGCTCCGACGGGACGGGCCGGCCGGGAGCCAGCAGGTCTGCCGCGGCGAGGTGCAGCTCGCGCCTGCGGACGGGTGGTAGCGCGTCATGCACCGCGTCGCGCACCAGCGCGTGAGCGAGCGAGAGCACCTCGCCGGACTGGCGGGCCAGGCCGGCCAGGACCACGGCGTCCAGGTCCGCCGCGAGCGCGCCGTCGGAGGTCCCGGTGAGCGCGCGCAGCCGCGACAGGGTGGTCTCCTGGCCGAGCACGGTCGCCGCCGCCAAGAGGTCCTGGGCCGACTGCGGCAGCCGGGCGACGCGGCGGCGGATGGTGGCCTGGGCGGAGTCCGGCACCATGGCCGAGACCTGCTCGCTCCCGCGCGCGGCGGCGAGCCTGGCCATCTCGGTGACGAACAGCGGGTTGCCACCGGTCCGGGCCGTGACGGCGAGGGCGTCCTCCGTGCCGACCGTGCGTCCGGCGATGGCCTCGACCAAGGTGGCCACGTCCTCGGCTCCGAGACCCGCGAGAGGCCAGGACTCACCCGAGGCCGCGATCTCGCCGGCCAGGAGCTCTCGGTCGGTGCCCATCGGTTCCTCGTGGTCGCGCCAGCCCGCGACGACGAGCACCGGGCGGCTCGACAGCTGCGAGGACAGGAACCGCAGCAGGTGCAGGCTCCCGGCGTCGGCCCAGTGCAGGTCGTCGAGGAGCACGACCACCGGGAACTCGGCGGCCAGGCCGTCCAGCACCGCGACCACGCCGTCGAACAACGGGAAGCGGTTGCCGCCCTGACCCTGGTGCTCGGCACCGCTCGGCGGCTCGAGCAGGTCGACCGCCCGCCGGGAGCGGGTGCCGCCCAGGGCGACCAACGCCTGCGGGTCGCCGGCCGCCGCCTGGCGCAGGACCTGGGTCCACACCCAGAACGCAGGGGTCATCGCGTCGTCCGCAGCCGCGCCGCGCAGCACCGTGGCTCCGGCGGCACGTGCACGGTCGCCGACCTCGGTCAGCAGGGTCGTCTTGCCGATGCCGGCGTCGCCGCGCACCCAGAGCAGGGCGCCGCGGCCGTGGCGCAAGCGCTCGACGAGCGCGTCGGCACGGTCGAGGACGGCGTCCCGGCCCAGGAGCACGCCGCCAGGCTAGTGAGCCGGGCCCGGCCGGCGGCAGAGCCGCGCGTAGAGGTCGGACGCGAGGAACGCCGGCAGCACGACCCCGGCGGCCTTGGTCAGCGGGAGCCCGGCGATCTCGTCCGGGTCGACGAACACGATCCGGCGGCCCTCGTGGCAGACGACGTCGGCGTCGCTGAGGCCGGTCGCGGCGACGTACACGGCCATCCGGTCGATGGTGCCGTAGGCCTCCGTGTGGTCGACGTCGAACACCCGCCACAGCGACAGCCCACCCAGCGGGACGACGATCTCCGTCTCCTCGGCCAGCTCGCGGTAGGCCGCGGTGTCGAAGTCCTCCCCCGGGTCCAGGTGGCCGCCGACCAGTCCCCACTTCTCCGGGTCGATGACCGGGTGCTCGTCGCGCTCCTGGAGCAGCAGCCAGCCGCGGCGGTCGACGAGCATCACGCCGGCGAATCGGTGCTGGTCGACCACGGACCGACCTTAGGAGTCCGCTGGAGGCGTCTCACAGCCGGGCGGTGAACCGCCGCCCCCGGATGGCGTCCTCGACCAGGCCCACCGCACGGCGGACGCCGACCAGCCGGGCCTGCTCGAGCTGCCAGGTCTGCACCGCCGCATCGACGACCTCGAGGTCGGCGACGTCGCGCAGGTCGGCCCGGGTCTCGCTCAGTCCGCGCGCGGCGGCGGCCTGGCCGGCCTCGACGTGCATCAGCGCGAAGCGGGCCAGCACCACCAGGTGCCGGCGCAGCCCCGGGTAGCCGCGCCAGTCGGCCGGGCACAGGTCGAGCAGCCACTCGGCCGCGGTCGCCTCCCAGCCCGGCGCCCCCGGTGGCCGCACCTCGCGCGGCCACCCCGGCGGCGCGAATCCCTCGGTCCCGGGCGTGCGCGAGAGGCCGGCCCCCTTCGGCGCCGGCGGCTCGACCGCGAACCCCCATCCCATCCCGCCAGTGTCGATCGAACACCTGTTCGAGTCAAGGGATGGTGAGAGATCACCCGCAATGGACGAGGCCGGACGGCGCCGTTGCGGAGTAGGTTCGCATCGCCGTTCGCCGTCGATCAGAGGAGACCATGGCCCAGACCGAGGCGCCGGACGGCGTCGAACCCGCCAACGCCCCGGGACGGGCTCCCCTCGTCCTGGTCTCGCTGATCCTGGTGGCCGGGGTCGCCAACCTGAACCTGTCGGTGGCCAACGTCGCGCTGCCCGTCATCGGCAAGGCGTTCGACTCCTCGCAGACGACGCTCAACCTGATCGCGGTCGGCTACTCGCTCGGCCTGGCCGCCTCGGTGCTCTACCTCGGCGCGCTCGGCGACCGGTACGGCCGCAAGCTGATGCTGATGCTCGGGATCGTGCTCGTCGATCCCCGCCTGCCTGCTGGCCGCCTACGCGCCGACCGACGAGCGTCCTGGTCGTGGCGCGGATCTCGGCGGGGTCGTCGGCCGGCATGGCCTACCCGACGACCCTGGCCCTGATCGCCGCGCTGTGGTCCGGCCCGGGGCGCACCAAGTCGATCGCGCTGTGGTCGGCCCTCGGCGGGGCCATCGCCTCGCTCGGCCCGCTGGTCGCCGGCGGCTGCTGCTCGAGACTTCTGGTGGGGTCGGTCTTCCTGGTCACGCTGCCGCTGGCGGTCGTCGCGCTGGTGATGGCCTGGCGGGTTCGTCCCGGCCCACGTCAACGAGTCGACCGAGCCGGTCGACAACCTCGGCGGCATCCTCTCGGTCGTGCTGGTCGGCGGCGCTGGTCCTCGCGATCAACTTCGCGCCGGTGCCCGAACAAGGGCACCCTCGTCGCTGGGGCTCGCCGTCGTCGCGATCGCCGCCGCGGTCGGCTTCTACTGTGCGCCAGCGGCGTGCCGCGAACCCGCTCTACGACCTGGACGTCGCGGCGCGGCGCATCTTCTGGGTCGCGGCCTGCGCGGGCATCATCGTGTTCGGCTCGCTCATGGGCGCGATGTTCGTCAGCCAGCAGTTCCTCCAGAACGTGCTCGGCTACTCGACGCTCGAGGCCGGCGCCGCCTTCCTGCCCGCGGTCGTTCTTCATGGTGCTCGTCGCTCCGCGCTCGGCCAAGCTCGTGGAGACGCGCGGGGCGCGCGCTTCACGCTGCTCCTGCGGCTACGTCTTCCTGCTGCTCGCGCTTCCTTGCGATGCTGCTGCTCTGGGAGGAGGACAGCCCGTACTGGCAGGTCGGCTGGCCTACGCCCTCATCGGCATCGGCGTGGGCCTCGCCGGCACGCCGGCCTCCCACTCGCTGACGGGGTCGGTGCCGGTGCGGCGGGCCGGGATGGCGTCCGGCACGGCCGACCTGCAGCGCGACCTCGGCGGCGCGATCATGCAGTCGATCTTCGGCGCGCTGCTCACCGCCGGCTACGCCAGCCGCCGCCGCCGTCGGCGATCGCCGCGGCCCCCGACGCGGCCAGGTCACCGACAGCGTCGAGGCCGAGCTGACCAAGTCGTTCGCCGGCGCCGAGGGCGTCGCCGCGCAGTACCCGCAGTACGCCACCCAGATCACGGCCGCCGCGCAAGTCGTCGTTCCTGCAACGGCGACGAGTGGGCCTACACCGCCGGGCTCGTCGCGGTCATGCTCGGCGCCGTGCTGGTGTACTTCTTCTTCCCGCAAGCAAGGAGGACGAGCAGCGGCTGCTGCGGCGACTACGCGCGCCGAGGACGCCGAACCCGCCGGCAACCCGCCGTCCGCACCCGAGGCCTGAGGCAGGGCCGCCGCTGATGTGGCATGCCTTCGCCCAGCTGCTCCCGATCGCGATCGTCGCCGCCATCAGCGTGGTGCCGATCATGGCGACGATCGTGATCCTGGTCTCCGACAAGCGGACCCAGAGCGCGTTTCCCTACGCCACCGGGTGGGTGGTCGGGACCGCGGTGCTGGTCACCCTCACCACCGTCGCTGCGGCGTTCCTGCCCGAGGGTCGGGCGCGGCACCGGGACCAGGTGATCGGGGCGGTCGAGATCGTGATCGGCGTTGCGCTGATCGTGCTGGGCGTGGTCAGCCTCGTCCGTCAACGCTCCGCGAGCGCACGCCAGGTCCCGGGCTGGATGAACAGGGTGGACTCCCTCGACGCGCTGCCGGCGTTCGGCCTGGGGCTGGCGCTCAACGCCCGGCCGAAGGCCTTCCTCCTGGCCGTCGCTGCCGGCCTCGTCCTGCACACCGCGTCGCTGGCCGCCCAGGCCGATGTCCTCGGCATCGCCTTCTTCACGGTCGTGGCCACCTCGACCGTCGTCATCCCGGTGCTGCTCACGCTGCTGTCCCCCACCCGCATGCAGCCGCGACTCCATGCCGCGCACGCCCGCCTGGGCACGGTCGGTCCCGCGGTCACGGCCGTGGCGATGATCGCCGTGGGCGTCATCATCCTCGTCATCGGCGTCAGGAACCTCTGAGATGCACGCGACACCTGCCCGGCTCAGCGCAGCACTCGCGTCCCTGTTCGCGGTGGGGTCCACGTGTTTCGCCCTGGGGTGTGTCCAGGCGTACGACGACCTGGTCGGCGGCACCGCGGTCGACATCACCTTCTTCGTGGGGTCGCTCTTCTTCACCTCGGCCTCGCTCCTGCAGCTCCTCCAGGCCCAGAGCCCGACCATGCTGGGGGTCGACCGGGTGCAGCAGCACGAGCGGCGCCCGCTCCGACTCGTGGCCTGGCTGCCGCACGACCGTGGCTGGTGCGCGGCCGCGACGCAGTTCCCGGGGACGCTCTTCTTCAACATCAGCACCTTCGCCGCCCTGGCCCACAATGCGAGCGTCGCGCAGGTGGACCGGCACGTGTGGCGCCCCGACGTCTTCGGATCCATCCTGTTCCTGGTCGCCAGCGCCTTCGCGATCCTCGCCCTGGGCGGTCGCTTCCTCAGCTGGGCCCCCCGGTCCGTGGACTGGTGGATCGCCTGGGTGAACATGCTCGGATCGATCCTGTTCATGGTGTCCGCGGTCGGCAGCTTCGACGTCCCCGGCACGGGCGAGCTGCTCAACGAGGGCGCGTCGGTCGCCGGCACGCTGTGGGGCGCCGTCTGCTTCCTGATCGGCGCCATCCTGGTCTTCCCCGCCTGGCGGCGCGCCGTGGCGGCGTCCGTCTCACCCGCTGAGGGCGAGGCGCAGCCGCGGCCGGGTACCTAGCGTGAGGGGTGATCTCGCCCGGTCGACGGGCGAGGACGACGACCCGAGGAGCGAGTGGGATGACCATGCCCTTCCAGCCGACTGACGCAGACGCCGAGATGTTCGGCAACCGCTTCCTGACGCGTGAGGTGCCCACCGACGAGTTCCCCGACGGCGGCATGTCGCCGACCGAGGCGATGCGGCTGGTCGGCGAGGACATCGCGCTGGAGGGTGACCCCGCCCGCAACCTGGCGACCTTCGTGACGACCTGGATGGAGCCGGAGGCGCAGCGCATCATCGCCTCGAACCTGCACCGCAACTTCATCGACCACGCGGAGTACCCGCGCACCGCCGAGATCGAGCAACGTTGCATCCGGATGCTCGCCGACCTCTACCACGCCCCCGGCAAGACCACCGGCGCGCGCACCCAGGGGTCGTCCGAGGCCATCATGCTCGGCAGCCTCTCCCTGAAGTGGAACTGGCGGAAGCGCCGCGAGGCTGCCGGGCTGCCGACGACGAACCCCAACCTGGTGTTCGGCGGGGACGTCCACGTCGTCTGGGAGAAGTTCTGCCGCTACTTCGACGTCGAGCCGCGGATCGTGCCGTTGAAGCCCGGCAAGTACACGATCGGCCCCGAGGACGTCGAGCCGCACGTCGACGAGAACACGATCGGCGTCGCCGCCGTGCTCGGCACCACGTTCACCGGCCACAAGGACGACATCGTCGGCATCAACGACCTGCTGCTGCGGATCAAGAGCGAGCGGGGGCTCGACGTACCGCTGCACGTCGACGGGGCCAGCGGCGGCTTCGTCTGGCCGTTCCTCTACCCCGACTCCCCGTGGGACTTCCGTCTCGAGCAGGTCCGGTCGATCAACGTCTCGGGGCACAAGTTCGGCGGGGTCTACCCCGGCATCGGCTGGCTGATCTTCCGTGAGGAGTCAGACCTCGCGAAGGACCTGGTCTTCGAGGAGAACTACCTCGGCAAGACCGACGCGACCTTCACCCTGAACTTCTCGACGGGGTCGTCGATGGTGCTCGCGCAGTACTACATGCTCATCCGCTTCGGCCGTGCCGGCTACACCTACATGATGCAGGCCATGCAGGCCAACGCCCGGGCGCTGGCCGAGAAGCTGCAGGAGATGGGCAAGTTCGAGATCATCGGCGCCGACGAGGAGCAG
>CAVZFO010000007.1:0-73576 GCA_963774575.1 uncultured Actinomycetota bacterium
GAGAAGCGTGGGTTCGGTGACCTTCGGCATGATCGCGCGCTTGACCCGGTCGCCCAGCGGGTTCACCTCGGCGTCGTGCTCGTCGATGACCTGGACGCCGACCTGGATCACCGCCGCGGAGGGGTATGCCTCGTGGGCGCGGCGCACGGTGCCGACGAAATCCGGGTGCAGGAGGTCGTCGCAGCCCAGGAAGATCATCAGCTCGCCCGAGGCGAGGTCACGGCAGCGGGCGTAGTTCTCCGTGATCCCCAGGTTGGTCTCGTTGCGCACGTAGCTGATGCGCGGATCGCCCTCGGCCCGGAAGTGCGCAGCCACCGACGGGTCGGGGTAGCAGTCGTCGACGACGACGAGGGTCCAGTCGGGGTCGACCTGGGCGCGCACGCTGTCGACGGTCGCGAAGAGCAGCTCGGGGTCCCCCCAGAAGGGAACGAAGACCTCGATGGGCGCGGACGGCACGACAGGCTGGGGCTGGACGGGCGGGTGTCAGCCGCGGGACGGGTCGGCCGGGGGCTGGTGGTCGGCCTTGCGGGTCGCCCGCTCGAGCTCGAGGCGCAGGAGTGCGACCTCCTCGGCCAACGTCCGGGTGCGCTCCTCGACGCGCCCGAGCTCATAGCTGTGCTGCAAGGTGAGGATCAGCAGCACCAGCGAGGCGACGAAGAAGAGCAGGTTGGCCGGCACCTGGAGGCCGAGCGCCGATGTCGCGCGTTGGAGCACCACGGGGAACAGCGCCACGACCAGGACGCCGACCGCGATGACGAACCAGACGATGGCGTACTTCTCCCGCAGCCGGTGGCGGCGCAGCATCTCGAAGAGCGCGACCAGGACGATGAGGGAGCCCGCGATCCCCAGCACGTTGACGGCGGTCATGGGTGCGCGCTCGGCTCCGGGTCGGCGACGTTCGTCCGAGTCGCCCCTTCGTCGAAGCTCTCCTCCCAACGGCGCACGAGCGCCAGGCCGAGGGCGACGACCGCACGGAGCAGGTAGACGGCCGCGCGCACCGGCGACGAGGAGGGCTGCCCGGCCGCTCGGAGCCGCATCTCGACGGGTACCTGGGCCACGGAGCAGCCCGTCCGCACCGCGATCACGAGCGACTCCACCGTGTCGCCGAGGTACTCGGCGGGGTAGTGCGAGGCGAAGACGGCGATCGCGCGGCGGTTGGACGCCCGGAAGCCGGAGGTGACGTCGGTGAGTCTGGTCCGGGAGAGCCGGGACATCACCCGTGCGAGGAGCACCATCGCCCAGCGACGCGGTCCCCGCACGACATAGGTGTCCTCTGCTCGCGCGAAGCGGGCGCCGATCACGATGTCGGCATGGTCGAGACCGTCGATCAGGGCAGGAAGGTCGCGAGGGTCGTGCTGGCCGTCGGCGTCGATCTGAGCGGCGATGTCGTAGCCCTGGCGGAGGGCATAGCGGTAGCCCGTGCGCATCGCGCCCCCGACGCCGAGGTTGAAGGGGAGTCGGCACACCTCGGCACCGGCGGCGACCGCCCGCTCAGCAGTGTTGTCGCCCGAGCCGTCGTCGATCACCAGGACGTCGACGTCCGGGTTGGTCTCCCTGATCTCGCGGACCGTCGCGCCGACGGAGTCCTGCTCGTTCCAGGCCGGGACGATGACGAGCACGCGCGCTGGCGTGCTGGGGCCGGGCATGGCGAGCATGCTACGACGTCGGTCGGGTCCGGGTGCGGACCGCTACGTCTCGTTGCTCGATTCGACGGTGAGCAGGCGAGACGCCGTATCCTCCGGCCGTGCCGCAGCCGCCCCAGCAGAACCCGCCGCCCGTGCAGCGGCTGCGGATCCGCTACGCCAAGCGCGGCCGGCTGCGCTTCACCAGCCACCGCGACTTCAGCCGGGCCTTCGAGAGGGCGGTGTTCCGGGCGCGTCTCCCGATGGCGTACTCGTCCGGCTTCAACCCGCACCCGCGCATCTCCTACGCGGGCGCAGCGCCGACGGGGGCTGCCAGCGAGGCCGAGTACCTCGAGATCGCGCTCGCCGAGGTGGTGGCTCCCGAGGACGTACGGCGCGACCTCGCCGAGGCGCTCCCCGACGGGCTCGACGTGGTCGAGGTCGTCGACGGCGGCACCGGGTCGCTCGCGGACCTGCTGCAGGCCAGCCGGTGGACCGCGGTGCTCGCGGTGCCCGCCGACCGCGCCGCGGCGGCGGTCGAGGCGTTCCTCGCCGTGACGTCGGTGCCCGTCGAGCGGATGACGAAGAAGGGGCTGCGCACCTTCGACTGCCGCGAGGCCGTCGTGGCACTCTCGGTGCGCCCGCTCGATGCCGGGAGCGAGCTGGACCTGACCCTGCGGCACGCCGTCCCGGCCGTGCGGCCCGACGACGTGCTCAGCGGGCTGGCCGAGGTCGCCGGGCTGGTGCTGTCGACGCCGCCGCTGCTGACCCGGACCCGCCAGGGCCCCCTCGACGCGGCCACCGGCGAGGTGGGCGACCCGCTCGCCTAGCTGTGTCCAGCTGTGTCCCGCTGTGTCCTAGCGTCGGATTGCCCGGGTCCGGGGCGGGCTGTGCGATACTGACCGCGGTCGGACCGGCTGCCAGCCGGAACGATCCGACGACGTTCTCGCCGATTCCGTCAGCAGCACCGATCGGGACCGGCACACCGGGAACCATCGTCACCAGACCGCGACGCGGCCAGGAGAGCGGGTGACAGCCGCCCTCCGTCCCACCTCGGTGGAACAGGCCCGGCGACCGCGGCAGGTGACGGCAGGTCCCGTGACGCACACCGCGGAGGGTGTCGCCGTACCACTGAGACTTTGCGCTGCCGCCGCCGAGACGCGGGCAGCAGTGCCGGACAGGGTCCGGGAGCGGTAGCCCGCCCCGGGCGGAGGAGCACCCCATGCTCGACGACACGCCCACCGACGCCGAACTCCAGGAAGACCAGGAGAGCCCGGCCGACACGCCCGCCGTGGACCCGCCGCGCAAGACGGCCAAGAAGGCGACGGCCAAGAAGACCGCCAAGAAGGCGGCCACCAAGACGGCGGCCGCGAAGCGCCGCGACCAAGAAGACGGCCGCCAAGAAGACCGCCAAGAAGGCGGCCACCGCGCCGGTCGAAGCCGAGCCGGGCGACGCGCCCGCCGCAGCGGAGTCCTCGGACGCTCCCGCCGACCAGCCCGCGCCGAAGGCCAAGCGCACCCGCAAGAAGGCAGCAGCAGCGCCGCCCGCCCCCGAGCCGGAGGCCGAGGCGGACGAGGACGCCGCGCAGCCCTCGCTCCCCGTGCCGCTCTTCCAGGTTCCCGAGACCACCGTGACGACGCGGCGCCGCACCCGTGCCACCAAGGCCACTGACGACACGAGGCCCGTCCCCGACGCGTCCGACGACGGTGCGCCGGAGCCGGCCGAGCAGGCGGCCGAGACCGGCGAGGGTGCCGACGACGCGGGCTCGGACGAGTCCGGCGCCGGGCGTCGCCGCCGCCGCCGCGGCGGCCGTCGCCGGCGCAAGGCCGGCGAGGGCGCCGACGGCCCCGGCGACACCGACGAGTCCGACGGCAACGGCGGGCGCACCACCGGCAAGGCCGCCGGCCGCTGACGACTCCGACACTGCGGACGCCGGTGAGGCCGAGAAGGCGACCACCGACGACAAGTCCGTGAGCGAGGACGCCGGCACCACCTCCGAGGCCACCTCACGGCGTCGGCGCCGGCGCCGGCGTTCCGGCGACGACGGTGGCGGGGACGCCGGCGACGACCCGCAGAACACCGTGACCCGCGTGCGCCGCACGCGCAACGCCGAGGACGAGATCACGGCCGTGTCCGGCTCCACCCGGCTCGAGGCCAAGAAGCAGCGTCGCCGCGAGGGCCGCGAGGCCGGCCGCCGCCGCGCGCCGATCGTCAGCGAGGCCGAGTTCCTGGCCCGCCGCGAGGCCGTGGAGCGGGTGATGGTGATCCGCCAGCGCGACGAGCTGACCCAGATCGGGGTGCTCGAGGACAAGGTCCTCGTGGAGCACTACGTCGCCCGCGAGTCCCAGACCTCACTGATCGGCAACGTCTACCTCGGCCGCGTCCAGAACGTGCTGCCCTCCATGGAGGCGGCGTTCGTGGACATCGGCAAGGGCCGCAACGCGGTGCTGTACGCCGGAGAGGTCAACTGGTCGGCCCTCGGCCACCCCGACGGTCAGCAGCGCAAGATCGAGTCGGTGCTCAGCTCCGGCCAGCAGATCCTGGTGCAGGTCACCAAGGACCCGATCGGCCACAAGGGTGCCCGCCTCACCAGCCAGGTCAGCCTCGCCGGCCGGTTCCTCGTCTACGTGCCCGACGGCACCACGAGCGGCATCTCCCGCAAGCTCCCCGACACCGAGCGCAACCGCCTCAAGACGCTGCTCAAGGACATCGTCCCCGACACCGCCGGCGTCATCGTGCGGACGGCGGCGGAGGGTGCCAGCGAGGACGAGCTGACCCGGGACGTCGAGCGGCTCAAGGCCCGCTGGGAGGACATCGAGAAGAAGGCCAAGGGGAGCGCGCCGCAGCTGCTGTACGGCGAGCCCGACCTGACCCTCAAGGTGGTCCGCGACCTGTTCACCGAGGACTTCACCAAGATGGTCGTCCAGGGCGACGACGCCTGGGAGACCGTGCAGACCTACGTCATGCACGTCGCGCCCGACCTCGAGGACCGGCTGGAGCGCTACCACGCCGACGAGCACGGCGGCCGCGACATCTTCGCGACGTACCGCCTGGACGAGCAGATCCACAAGGGGCTGGACCGCAAGGTCTGGCTGCCCTCGGGCGGCTCCCTCGTCATCGACCGCACCGAGGCGATGACCGTGGTCGACGTCAACACCGGCAAGTTCACCGGCTCCGGCGGCAACCTCGAGGAGACGGTCACCAAGAACAACCTGGAGGCCGCCGAGGAGATCGTCCGCCAGCTGCGGCTGCGTGACATCGGCGGCATCATCGTCGTCGACTTCATCGACATGGTGCTGGAGTCCAACCGCGACCTGGTGCTGCGACGCCTGGTCGAGTGCCTGGGCCGCGACCGCACCCGCCACCAGGTCGCCGAGGTCACCTCGCTGGGCCTGGTGCAGATGACCCGGAAGCGCATCGGCACGGGCCTGCTCGAGGCGTTCAGCCACGAGTGCGAGCACTGCCACGGCCGCGGCCTGGTCATCGAGGACGCCCCCGTCGAGCCACGCCGCACGGAGGACGACTCCGCACGCAGGGGCCGCCGCCGCGGCCGCGGGGCCGACCAGCCGGCGGCCAAGACGGCCGCCTCGGCCACCCCGTCCCCCAAGGACGTGGCCGCGATGGCCAAGCAGCACGCCGAACACCCCGAGTCCGACGAACCGGACGACCAGATCGGCGAGGAGACCGGCGACACGACGGGCGACACGACTGGCACCGCCGAGGTCACCTCCGTCGACGAGGCCACCACGGTGGAGGTCGTCGCCGAGCTGACCGTCGAGGACGTCTCCGCCGAGGAGACCGTGTCGCCGAGGACGACCTCCCGGAGGCGCCGGCCGAGCGAGCCCGTGCCGCCCGCCGCCGAGGAGCCCGCGGAGGTCGAGCCGCCGAGCGCGCCCGAGCCGCCCCGGGTCGTCACCCGGACCCGCCGTCGTGCGGCCAGCCGCCCCGCCGGCCCGCCTGCGGCGGCCGAGACGGCCGGAGGCAACGTCGCCGTGCTGGTGGACGACGCAGGCGCCGTCCCGGACGACGCGGACGGCCACGACCACCACGAGCAGGGCACGGCCCTGCACGTCCCCATCAAGCGGCGGGGCCGCAAGCGCTAGCAGTCCGTTTCGCAGCCGGGTCGGTCATCCAGACTCGTCCGGGGACGGCGCCTGCCCGAGCTGGGCGCGGAGCGCGTCGCGCTCCTGGCGGAACTGTCGTCGTTGGGCGCGCAGCCGCTCGATCTCGGCTCGGGCGCGGCGTTGCTGCTCCTCACCCAAGGCGCGCAGCTCTTCTTGGAGGGTGTTGGACTCCGACGCCGCCTGCTCGGCCAGCCGGACGCCCTCCCGAAGATGGGCCGCCTCCGCCTGCAGCCGGCCGGACGCCTCGCTGAGCCTGGCCACCTCGGCGGCGAGCCTGTCGCTCTCGACCTGGGCCTCGTAGAGGCGTTCGGCGTGCTCGACACCGGCTGCGGCCGCATCGTCCCGGACGGCCTTGACCACGAACTGGTAGGTCGTCGACTCGGGATCGGCCAGCACCCGCTCGACGATGCCGGAGTCGAAGTCCTCCGGGTCCAGGCCGAGCTCGGTCCCGAACAGTCCCACGCTGGTCCGACGCATCTCGGCGACCGCAAAGCCCGCATCGTGGACGAAGCGCCGCAGCGAGGATCGGGTGAAGAACTTGGTGTGGGTGTTGTCGAGGATCCCGGTCGCGGAGTAGTCGAACCGGCCGTCGAGCAGGGCCAGTCTGACGTCGCCGTGCGCGATGTTGGGTAGGGAGATCACCACGAAGCCCGCCGGGCGCAGCAGCTGAAGGGTCGCGCGGAGCACGGGCAGGGGGTCTCGCAGGTGCTCCAGGACGTCGGCGTAGACGACCGCGTCGAAGGACGCGGGGCCGAAGTGCTCCGAGAGGTCGACGCTCTCCAGGTCTGCGGTCAGCACCTGCAAGCCGCGCGAGCGCGCCAGCTCGGCGCTCGCGTCGTCGTACTCCACGCCGAGCACCTCGTTGCCCCGTCCCGCCAGTGCCTCGGCCAGGTAGCCGGTGCTGCATCCGACGTCGAGCACCCGCTTGGCGGAGCCGACGAGGTCCGCGACGTGCCAATGGCTGGTGTTGGACGGATGACTGACGTCGAGCTCGATGTCGTACTTCGAGGCAGCCACACGACCCTCCGAGCGCAGCAGACGGGCAGGATTCCGGATTTTCGGCAGTATAGGCAGCGCGCAGGGCGGTTCCGTTTTGCGCTGGTCAGCCCCGGGTCCGTACTATTGACCCTCGGTGCGCCAGGACATCACGTGGGCGTGCCCGTCCCGCGTGAGCGCCGTACGCCCTGGCCACGAATTTGTCAGCCAGTGGCGCGCGCCCGGCGCGGACCCAGAGCCACGAGCAGTATCGACGAAGGAGACCGCGGTGTACGCGATCGTGCGCGCAGGCGCCACCCAGCAGAAGGTTGCCGTCGGCGACGTCATCGAGATCGACAAGGTCGCGACGGCGGTCGGCGACACGCTGACGCTGCCGGTGGTCATGGTCGTCGACGGCGAGACGGTCACCGCGACCGGCCTCGACAAGGCCGGCGTCACCGTCGAGGTCCTCGGCGCCACCAAGGGCCCCAAGATCATCATCCAGAAGTACAAGAACAAGACCGGCTACAAGAAGCGCCAGGGTCACCGTCAGAAGTACACCCAGGTCAAGGTCACCGACATCTCCCTCTGAGCGACCGCTCACCGTTCACCAAGGACTGATCCAGATGGCACACAAAAAGGGCGCGGCGTCCACCAAGAACGGTCGCGACTCCAACTCCCAGCGGCTCGGCGTCAAGCGCTTCGGCGGCCAGGTCGTCAGCGCCGGCGAGATCATCGTCCGGCAGCGCGGCACCCACTTCCACCCGGGCACCGGCGTGGGCCGTGGCAAGGACGACACCCTGTTCGCCCTGACGGAGGGGGCCGTGGAGTTCGGCACCCGGCGCGGCCGCAAGGTCGTCAACATCGTTCCGGGCGAGTGACCTGACGCTCACCCGCAGCAGACTCTGAAGGGCGTCCCGGACCCGGGGCGCCCTTCGTCTTGATCCACACTGGTCCCGACGGGTGGGTTCGAGGCTCGCAGGCCGCACCTCAACCCACCGAAAGGTGCTTCCCATGGCTGTTCCGACCTTCGTGGACCGGGTGGTGCTGCACGTCAGCGCCGGGACGCGGCGGCAACGGCGTGGCCTCGGTGCACCGCGAGAAGTTCAAGCCGCTCGGCGGCCCCGACGGCGGGAACGGCGGCCCGGGCGGCTCGGTGATCCTGCGGGTCGACCCCGACGTCACCACCCTGCTCGACTACCACCACAGCCCGCGCCGCAAGGCCGAGAACGGCGCGCAGGGCGCCGGCGGCCACCGCAACGGCAGCCACGGCGGCGACCTGGTGCTGCCCGTCCCGGACGGCACCGTCGTGCGCACCCGCGACGGGGAGGTCCTCGCCGACATGCTGGGGACGGGCACCGAGCTCGTCGTCGCCCAGGGCGGTCGCGGCGGTCTCGGCAACGCGGCCCTGGCCAGCAGCAAGCGCAAGGCCCCCGGCTTCGCGCTGCTCGGCGAGCCCGGCGAGGAGCGGGAGATCCGCCTGGAGCTGAAGGTCGTCGCCGACATCGGCCTGGTCGGCTTCCCGAGCGCCGGCAAGTCCAGCCTGATCGCCGCGATCTCGCGGGCCCGGCCCAAGATCGCCGACTACCCGTTCACGACCCTGGTCCCGAACCTCGGCGTGGTGACCGCCGGCGAGACCACCTTCACCGTGGCCGACGTACCTGGCCTGATCGAGGGAGCCAGCGAGGGCCGGGGCCTGGGGCACGACTTCCTCCGGCACGTCGAGCGCTGCGCGGCGATCGTGCACGTGATCGACACCGCCACCCTCGAGCCCGGCCGCAACCCGGTCGAGGACCTCGACATCATCGAGAACGAGCTGGCCCGCTACGGCGGCCTGGAGGACCGGCCGCGGCTGGTCGCGCTCAACAAGGTCGACGTCCCGGACGGCTCCGACATCGCCGACATGGTGGTCGACGACCTGCGGGACCGGGGCCTGGAGGTCTTCCCCGTGTCGGCCGCGAGCGGCGTAGGGCTGCGCGAGCTCACCTTCGCGATGGCGGGGATCGTGCAGGCGGCGCGCGCGGCCCGGCCCGTCGTCGAGGCGCAGCGGATCGTGATCCGGCCGCCCTCCGCCGACGGTGTCGACAACTTCGCCGTCGACGAGCACGGACGACGGCTGGCGGGTGCACGGCGAGAAGCCCGAGCGCTGGGTGCGGCAGACCGACTTCTCCAACGACGAGGCCGTGGGCTACCTGGCGGACCGGCTCAACCGGCTCGGCGTCGAGAAGCGCCTGGTCGAGCTCGGCGCCCGCGAGGGTGACACGGTGCTGATCGGCCACCCGGACGACGCGGTCGTGTTCGACTTCAAGCCCAGCATCGAGGCCGGCGCCGAGATGCTGGGCCGCCGCGGCGAGGACCAGCGCTTCGACGAGGACCGTCCGGCCGCACAGCGACGTCGCGAGATCGACGAGGCGATGCCCGAGCGCGGCGAGACGGAGTCCCGCGCCGACGTGGCCCGCCGGATCGACGAGCAGCGCCGCGCCGAGGCCAAGGTCCGCAAGGCCGCCGGCCGGGCCGATGTCCTACGAGATCGGCAGCAAGGACGACCCCGACCGCGTCGCCGAGGACGACTGAGGTGCGGCCGGCCGACCGCCGGCGGCTCGCCCCGTGGTGCGGGACGCCCGCCGCGTCGTGGTCAAGGTCGGCTCGTCGTCGCTGACCACCGCCGCCGGAGGGCTGGACCCGGCCCGGCTGGCCGCGCTGGTGGACGTGCTGGCGGGCGTCCGCGGGCGCGGGGCCGAGGTGGTGCTCGTCTCCTCCGGAGCGATCGCGGCCGGCCTGGCGCCGCTCGGACTCGCGCGCCGCCCGCGGTCCTTGCCGGCCCAGCAGGCCGCGGCCTCGGTCGGCCAGGGGCTGCTGGTGCACCGCTACACCGAGGAGCTGGCGCGGCACGACATCGTCGTCGGCCAGGTGCTGCTCACCGTCGACGACGTGACCCGGCGCGCCCACTACCGCAACGCCCACCAGACCTTCGCCAAGCTGCTCGAGCTCGGCGTGCTGCCGATCGTCAACGAGAACGACACCGTCGCCACCACCGAGATCCGCTTCGGCGACAACGACCGGCTGGCCGCGCTGGTGGCGCACCTCGTCCACGCCGACCTGCTCGTGCTGCTCAGCGACGTCGACGGCCTCTACGACGGCAACCCGGCGACCGGCCCGGCGACGCTGGTGACCGACGTACGCTCCGCCGGCGGACCTCGACCCGGTCCGGCTCGGCTCCACGGGCGGCGCGGGCTCGGCTCGGGTGGCATGGTCACCAAGGTGGAGTCGGCGCGGATCGCGACCGGGGCGGGCATCCCGGTGGTGCTCACCTCGGCGCCGCAGGCCGCCGCCGCGCTGGCGGGGGAACCGGTCGGCACCTTGTTCCACGCGACCGGGCGGCGGCGGCCGACCCGGCTGCTCTGGCTCGCGCACGCCACCGACCCGCGCGGCCGGCTGGTGCTCGACGCCGGCGCCGTGCGCGCCGTGGTCGAGCGCCGCGCGTCGCTGCTGGCCGCCGGGGTGACCGGGGTCGAGGGCAGCTTCGCCGCCGGGGACCCCGTCGACCTGACCGCTCCCGACGGCACGGCCGTCGCCCGCGGGCTGGTGAACTTCGACGCCGCCGAGCTGCCGGCGCTGCTGGGCCGCTCCTCGCACGACCTCAAGCGGGAGCTCGGCGCGGCGTACGAGCGGGAGGTCGTGCACCGCGACGACCTGGTGGTGCTGTGAGCACCCCCGAGCGCGAACCGCTGATGCGGTCCGAGGCCGAGGAGGCCGAGGACCACTACTGGGAGCGCCTGTACGGCGAGTACGACTGCCTGGACCCGGCGGGGATGGCGGACTTCTTCGCCGGCTTCGAGCGGCCCTGGTGGGTCGTCGGCGGATGGGCCATCGAGGCGTTCACCGGCGCCCCGCGGGAGCACGAGGACGTGGACGTGTCGATCCTGACGTGCGACGTGCCGGCCCTGCGCGCGCACGTCGGGACGTCGTGGCAGCTGTGGAACATCGCCAACGGCGCGCTGCGGCCGCTCATCGACCGGTGGCCGGACGTCCAGGACCCCGAGAGCCAGATCTGGGCGCGCCGCGACCCCGGGTCGCCGTGGGTCTTCGACATGCCGCTGACCCCGGACCGCGACGGGCTGTGGACCAACAAGAAGCTGCCCGACCACGTGGCCCGGGTCGAGGAGGTCACCTGGGTGGCCGAGGACGGGATCCGCTACCTCAACCCGGAGATCGTGCTGATGTACAAGGCCCGGCTCGACAGGGTCAAGGACAACCGGGACCTCGACCGGGCCTGGCCGTTGCTGGACCGGCCGGCCCGCGACTGGCTGCGGGAGACGGTGGCGCGGCTGCACCCCGACCACGCGTGGCTCGCCCGGATGTCGTGACGAACGGGTATTGAGGGAACCGTCCGCCGACTCCTCCCGTCGTACCTGCGCACCACGATCCCGGGAGGACCCCATGAACCACCGACGCCTGATCCCCGCCGCACTCGCCTGTGCGGCCGTGCTCGCCCTCGCGGGCTGCGGAAGCGCCGACGAGCCGACCGCGGTCGACGAGGCCGGCTCGCCCGGCGCCGCGACGACGACGCCCGGCGACACGCCGACCAGCAACGGAGGTGCCGGGACCGCCGATTCCGCCGGCACCCTCCCGCCGCCGATGTGGCCCGCCACCGGCTGCGACTCGCGCTCGGTCGTCTCCATCGACTACGGGCGGATGCCCAGCGGCTACGCGACACCGCAGGAGGCCGTCGCGCACGCGCAACCGGGCGAGGTCCCCGACGGAGACCTCCAGGTCGCCCCGGCCCAGGCCAAGGGCCCGGGCGTCGTGCTGGTCGTCGACCCGGACAGCAACGAGATCCTGGCCCAGGTAACGGTCTTCAAGGGCACCGACGGCTGGTACGTCGACGGCGTGACGACCTGCGCCTGACCGTCCGCGATAGTCCCCGACGAAAATCATCACCCGGCCCCGGATCGGTGATGATCTTCGTCGGACTATCGCGGTGAGCGGCGAGTACGGCCGCGGAGGGGCGCGCCGTACGCTTGCGGATGCGATGAACGACCTGACGGGCGAGCCGGCGTCCTCCATCACCGCTTCCAGGACGGGGCGGTCTACCTCGACCACGCGGCGACCACCCCGATGCTGCCCGTGGCGATCGAGACGATGACCCGGCACCTCACCGATGTCGGCAACCCGAGCTCGCTGCACGCCAGCGGCCGCCGGGCGCGTCGGGTGGTCGAGGAGTCCCGCGAGTCCATCGCGCAGGCCCTGAACTGCCGGCCCGGTGACGTGGTGTTCACCTCGGGCGGCACGGAGTCCGACAACCTGGCGCTGAAGGGCACCTACTGGTCGCGCCGCGAGGCGGACCCGAGACGCACCCGGATCATCTCGACGGCCGTCGAGCACCACGCGGTGCTCGACCCGCTGCTCTGGCTGGCCGAGGAGATCGGCGCCGAGGTGGAGCTGCTGCCCGTCGACGCCCGCTGGCCGGCTCGACGTCGACGCGCTGCGCGAGGCGATCGAGCGGGACCCCGCCAGCGTGGCCCTCGTGTCGGTGATGTGGGCCAACAACGAGGTGGGCACCCTCCAGCCGGTCGACGAGGTGGTGGCGCTCGCCGCGGAGCACGGCATCCCGGTGCACACCGACGCCGTGCAGGCGGTCGGCTCGGTGCCGGTCGACTACTCCGCCAGCGGCGTCGACCTGATGACCCTCACCGGCCACAAGGTCGGCGGCCCCTTCGGCGTGGGTGCCCTGATCGTCCGGCGCGAGCTCGAGGTGACCGCGATGATGCACGGCGGCGGCCAGGAGCGCGACATCCGGTCGCGGCACCCTGGACCCGCCCGCGATCGCCGGGTTCGCCGCGGCCGTGGAGGCCGCCGTGAAGGCCCAGCCCGAGCACGCCGAGCGGGTGGCGGCGCTGCGGGACCGGCTGGTCCGCGGAGGTACAGCGGATCGTCCCCGACGCGATCGCCAACGGCCACCCGACCGAGCGGCTGCCCGGCAACGCGCACCTGCGGTTCCCCGGCTGCGCGGGCGACTCCCTGCTCATGCTGCTCGACGCCCGCGACATCGAGTGCTCGACCGGGTCGGCGTGCTCGGCGGGCGTCGCCCAGCCCTCGCACGTGCTGATGGCGATGGGGATGGCGGAGGAGGACGCGCTCAGCTCGCTGCGGTTCTCCCTCGGGCACACCAGCACCGACGCCGACGTCGACGCGCTGCTCGCCGCGATCGGTCCCTCCGTCGACCGGGCCAGGGCCTCGCGGCAGCCCGTCGTGCGGTGAGCGGGGACGATGCGGGTCGTCGCCGCCATGTCGGGCGGCGTGGACTCCGCGGTCGCGGCCGCCCGCGCCGTCGACGCGGGCCACGACGTCACGGGCATCCACCTGGCCCTCTCGCGCAACCCCGCGTCGTACCGCTCCGGCGCCCGCGGGTGCTGCACGCTGGAGGACGCCAACGACGCCCGCCGCGCGGCCGACGTGATCGGCATCCCGTTCTACGTCTGGGACCTCAGCGAGCGGTTCCACGAGGACGTGGTCGTGGACTTCATGGACGAGTACGCCGCCGGCCGGACGCCGAACCCCTGCCTGCGGTGCAACGAGAAGATCAAGTTCGCCGCCGTGCTGGACCGGGCGATCGGGCTCGGGTTCGACGCCGTGGCCACCGGGTCACTACGCCCGGCTGCGGCCCGGACGCGGGCGGCCCCGACGCCGTCGAGCTGCACCGCGCCGCGGACGCCGGCAAGGACCAGTCCTACGTCCTCGGCGTGCTGACCCAGGACCAGCTGCGGCACTCGCTGTTCCCGCTGGGGGACACCCCCAAGCCGGAGGTACGTCGCGAGGCCGAACGCCGCGGGCTCCGGGTCGCCGCCAAGCCCGACTCGCACGACATCTGCTTCGTCGCCGACGGCGACAACGCCGGCTGGCTGCGCGAGAAGCTCGGCGACCGGGCCCCCAACCACGGCGGGGACATCGTCGACGACGCCACCGGTGAGGTGCTCGGGCGGCACGACGGGACCTACGCGTTCACCGTCGGCCAGCGCAAGGGCCTGCGGATCGGCCGCCCGGCGGCGGACGGCAGGCCGCGCTTCGTGCTCGACATCGAGCCCGTCAGCGCCACGGTGCGGGTCGGCCCTCGCGAGGCGCTGAGCGTCGACCGTCTGGAGGCCGACCCACGGCCGCTGGTGCGGCTCCGCGCCCGACCGGCTCGAGGGCACCGTGCAGCTGCGGGCCCACGGCGCCGAGCACCGGGCCGTGGTGACCACGAGCGACGGCGGCGACCGGGTCACCGTCGACCTGCTCGACCCGGCGCAGGGGATCGCGCCCGGCCAGGCCGCGGTGGTCTACGACGGCACCCGCGTCGTCGGCTCGGCCACCATCACCGCCACGGCGCGCACCGGGGTGCCGGCGTGACCCGATGACCCTGGCCACCGGCGTCGGCTCCCTGCCCGGGACCGACATCGAGGAGGCCGTGCGCCTCGTCGTCGGGGAGCTCCCCGAGTTCGTCCACCTGCCCGAGCTGCCCGAGCGCGGCCCCGCCGCGTCGATGACCGGCAGGGCGCTGGGTGTGGTGGCCGACCTGGCGGCCGACCTCCAACCCGCGGGCTGGCGGCTGACCGGTCCCGGCGGCAGCACGGGCATGGACCAGCGGCGGGCCCGCAGCCTGCTCGGTCAGGACCTCGACCAGCTCGAGGAGCAGCTCCAGGACTACCGCGGGCCGCTCAAGGTCCAGGTCTGCGGTCCCTGGACGCTGGCGGCCACCGTCGAGCGCCCGCGCGGCGACAAGGTGCTGGCCGACCACGGTGCGCGACGCGACCTGGCGCAGGCCCTGGCCGAGGGGCTGCGGACGCCACCTGGCCGACGTCCGCCGCCGGGTGCCCGGCGCCGACCGGCTGGTCGTCCAGGTCGACGAGCCGGCCCTGGCCGCCGTGCTGGGTGCCCGGGTGCCGACCGCCTCGGGCTTCGGACGGCACCGCGCGGTGGACCGGCCCGAGCTGTCCCAGCACCTCGAGTGGGTGCTCGCGGCCGCCGCCGAGCACGGCGAGCCGTGGGTGCACTCGTGCGCCGCCGACGTCCCTCTTGACCTGGTCCGCGGGCGCCGGCGCTCGGGGTCTCTCGGTCGACCTCGGGGTGCTGGCCCCCGCCGCCCACGACGTGCTCGCCGAGGCGCTCGAGGCCGGGGAGACCGTCGCGCTCGGCGTCGTACCCTCCCTCGACCCCGGTACGCCGCCCACCGACCGCGCGTTGACGGACCGGGTGCTCCTCTGGCTGGACCAGCTCGGGCTGGACCCCGACGTGGTGGGGGAGCGGCTCGTCGTCACCCCCACCTGCGGGCTCGCGGGTGCGTCACCCGCGTGGGTGCGGCACGCGCTCACCCTGGCCCGCGACGTCGGCCGCCCACCTGTCCTAGCGGCCCCGCTAGGGCGTGACGCCCGGGGCCTGCCAGAACCGGATCCAGTCCACGCTCATCGTCTGCGGCAGGTTGCTGTCGCCCTTGAGCTGGCGCAGCTCGTAGTCGGAGCTGAGCAGGCTGAGGATCGGGTACTGCGGGACGCCGGAGATGCCGGTGGTGATCCGGGCCGTCTGGCGACCGTCGATGCGGAAGACGTAGGCCGTGGGCGACCACTCGACCGAGAACACGTGGTAGCGCTTGGACCAGCCGTCCTTCTTCGTCGAGAGGTAGCGCTCGGGCTTCTTGATCCAGCCGCCGATCTTCTGCGGCACCCCGCTGGGCTGGGGGTTGTAGATGAAGCTCGGTCAGGCCACCGTTCGGGACCTTGTCGCCGAAGTACTCGATCACGTCGATCTCGGCGCCGCCCTCGAAGGCGTTGGGGATGTACGTCGGGCTCTGCGGCTGCATCCAGAGGGACGCGTGCTGGCCGCGGCGCGACTGGAACTTGATGCGGGCCGCCAGGACGCCGTACTTGAAGTACTGGTGGTCCTGCGTCGAGACGTGGCCGTTGAGGCGGTAGTCGAAGTTGCCGATGACCGAGCCGTCGGCCTTGTACGCCGTGCACGAGCCCGGCGGCATCGCGGGGTCGCGCGATCACCGAGAGCTGGAGCGTGCCACCGACCACGCGGGTCGCTGCAGGGTCGACCCTTGGAGCAGTTGCGCATGGACTCGGGCTGGTAGAACTGCATCCGCTGCACCCAGTTGCTGGTGAGCGCGGTGCCGGTGAACTGGTCGGTGAAGGTGGCGGCGCCCCACTGGGAGGTGGCCACGGACTTGCTCGCCACGGTGCCCAGGCCGGAGCCCTTGGCCGCGACGGCGCGGTAGGTGATGGGGCTGGTCGTGGTGCCGGCCGGAGCCGCGAACTCGACCTTGCCGGTCTTGTCCTGCACGCCGGTGGCGACCTTGACCCACTTGCTGCCGTCGCGGCGCTGGAGCTCGACGGCGCGGCCCTTCTTGGCCGGGCTGAAGGTGGCGACCACGGCGGCCAGGGCCTTGTCCGCGTTGGCGGTCTTCTTGCCGGGCTGGACGATGCCGGGAAGCACGCTGATGGTCGCCTGCTGCGGCGAGGCCACGGACGTCTGGCTCATGGCGGCGATGGCGCCGCAGACGGTGAGCGCCGCCAGGGCGGCGGCCAGTGGCCGGCGACTCGTCCTTCGGGGCACACGTCGGGGGGTACGTGTTTGCACGGTTGATCCTCCAGGTCGTTTCGGGGGGTGGGGTCGACCTACGGAGACGCATCTCCGAACCCGCCGCGAGTGTGGCAGTGGGCCACTCGACGCCGACGGGATTTCCCCGAAATTTGACCGAACGGATGACCCGGCCCCCGGACGTGCACCGGCCCGGCCGCCGGGAGGGCGGCCGGGCCGGGCTGGACCTTCTGGGTGGAGCGGTCGGCTCCCCCCGCGATGCCTACGGAGCGGGGGTGGGAGTGGGAGTGGGCGGGAGGTAGGTCGGGTTCTGCCAGGTCTTGATCCAGTCCACGTTCATGGTCTGGGGCAGGTTCTTCTTCTCGTCGCGGTCCGGCAGCTTGGACAGCTCGTAGTCGGAGCTGAGCAGGCTGAGGATGGGGTACTCCGCGGCGTGCGAGATGCCCTTGGTGATGCGGCCGGTCTCCTGGCCGTCGATGCGGAAGATGTAGGCCGACGGCGTCCACTCCACCGAGAAGACGTGGTAGCGCTTGAACCAGTCGTCCTTCTCGTTCTGGAGGTACTGCTCGGGGTCCTTGATCCAGCCGTCGCCCTTGAGCCCGAACTTCTTGCCCTGGTAGCTCGGCGCGTAGATGAAGCTGGTCAGGCCGCCGTTGGGGACGTCCTTGCCGAACCACTCGATGATGTCGATCTCGGTGCCCTGGATGGCCGGGTTGGTCGAGCCGCGAGCCGTTGGTCGGCTGCATCCACAGCGAGGCGTGCTGGCCCTGGAGCGGGTTGAACTTGATCCGCGCGGACACCACGCCGAAGGTGATCGAGTGGGTGTCCTGGGTGCCGATGTTGGCGTTCAGGCGGTACTTGAACTTGCCGTAGATCTTGCTCTTGTGCGGGCTTCGTGCGGCTTGCACAGCGCGTTGCGGGACTTGTCGACGAGCACGCTGAGCTGGGCGGTGCCCTGCTTGACCTTGACGGCCTTCGGGTCGCCCTTGGCGCAGGTGCGCTTGGACTCCGGGTAGTAGTCCTGCTGGCGGTGTCTGCCACTGGGTCAGGTCGAGACGCTTGCCGGTGAAGTCGTCGCGAAGTCCGCGTCGGTGCCCCAGGTGGCGGTGCTGACCGGGGTGCTGGCGGCACCCGGGCCGTCGATGCGGTAGACGCACCGGGCTGGTGGGCGCCGGCCGGGACGGCGAAGACGCACCGCGCCGTTCTTGTCGATCTCCGTCTTGTCGACGGTCTTCCAGGAGGTGCCGGACTGGCGCTGCAGGACGGCCTTCTTGCCCGCCTTGTCGGCGGCGTACTTGCCGATCACCGCCCACTTGGCGCTGCGGAGGACTGCGCCCGCTACCGGGGCCGATGATGCCGGGGACGATCGAGGCGCGTGACGGCGGCCTTCTGGCGGGCGGAGTGGCCGAGGGGCTGGGCGGCGGACGACGTGGTGGGCGAGGTGATCTGCACCGTGGCCACGACGCCGGCGGTGGCCAGCAACAGGCTCCCGCTCGCGGCGAACTTCTTGCGGTTGGACAGCATTGCGCCTTCCTTCATTCGGTGGGCGTTGGCTCGGGGATGGTCACTGAGCCGGGCCGCGCGAGAGCAGCGCTCTCCCGGCCCCGAGGGCCGCGTGCCACCACGCAGGCTGCGCGGGCGACGGCCCGATGCGGAAGTCTCTCACAGCGACCCCGGCCGACGAGGATCTCGGGGGTGGTCAGGCCTGCCAGAACTTCAACCAGTCCACGTCCATGGTCTGGGGGAGGTTGGACTCCTTGCCGAGGTTCTTCAGCTCGTAGTCGGAGCTGAGCAGGCTCAGGATGGGGTACTCGGGCTGGTGGGAGATGCCCTTCGAGGTGCGCCAGGTCTCCTGGCCGTCGATGCGGAAGATGTACTCCTCCGGCGTCCACTCCACGGAGAACACGTGGTAGTGGTCGAACCAGCTGTCGTCCTGGTCCTGGAGGTACTGGTCCTCGTCGGGGAGCTGGCCGCCGACCTTCACCGGGCCGTCGGGGGTGAGCATGTAGATGAAGCTGGCCAGGCTGCCGTTGGGGACCCCGTCGCCGAAGTACTCGATGACGTCGATCTCGGCGCCGCCCTTGCCGGAGTCGGTGGTGCTCTCCGAGATGGCCGGCTGCATCCAGAGCGACCCGTGCTGGCCCTGGCGCTGCTGGAACTTGATGCGGGCCGCGACCACGCCGTACTTCAGGTAGTGGTTGTTGGTCATGATGTGGCCGTTGTTGCGGTAGCTGTACTTGCCGATCACCGAGCCGTCGGCCTTCTTGGCCGTGCAGGTCTCGTCCGTGCGCTCGGGGTCGATCGTCACGCTGAGGCCCACGGTGCCGCCGCCGACCTCGACCGCGTCGCCGGAGCCCTTGGAGCACCGCCGCAGACCGGTCGGGTTGTACTGACCGTCGCCGCGGTTGACCCAGTCGTCCGAGAGGGCGTCTCCGGCGAACTCGTCGTCGAAGTCCGCCGCGCCCCAGGCCTGCGTCGCGACCGGACTGGTCGCCGCGCCGAGGCCGTCGCCGCCGGGGGCGGTGACGCGGAACCGGGTGCCCTCCTCGGCGGCCTCGTCGAGGACGAAGTCGACGCGTCCGTCGGCGTCCTGCTGCCCCGTGGCGACCTCCTCCCAGCCGCCGTCCTGCTCCTGCTCGAGGGTGGCCGACGGCACCCTCGGTCACCGGGTCGAAGCCGGCCTGCACCGTCGTGACCGCCTCGTCGGACTGACGCCGGGTCGGCACCCGGCTGCGCGATGGGCGGCAGCACGTCGACCGACGACGGTCTGCTCGGTCGTCCGGAAGTACTGGAGGTAGACGAACGCCGCGCCCGCGAGGAGCACGAGCACGACCAGCGGGATGGTCAGCCTGGCTGCTCGGGACACTGAGGTCGAGATTCCTTCCCGGGCGTGGCCCGTGAGTTCGGCCCGGAGAGTTTCGCACAAGGCCCCCGGACCCGACCAACGTGGCCGGGGCCGGGGGCCCGTGTCGTGCGGAGTCAGCCGACGTGCATCGGCGTCTCCGGGCCGTCGGTGGCCAGCTCCTCGTGCTTGACGTCGAGGAAGATCCACACCACCGCCGAGCCGGCGAGCATCAGGAACACCCCGATCGTGAACGCGGCGGTGGCGCCCTGGGTGAACGCTCCGAGGTAGGACACGCGACCGATCAGGTCGTCCATCGAGCCGACGTTGAACTGCGTCATGAGCCGGTCGATCAGACCCGGGTCGGCCTGGGACAGGCCGCGACCGACGTCGGGAGCGATCTCCTGGATGTGCGCCGTCGAGTAGTGGCTGGCCACCGTGCCGAGGATCGCCAGGCCGAGCGCGCCGCCGATCTGCTGCATGGTGTTGAGCACGCCCGAGCCGATGCCGGAGTCCTCGGCCCGCACGTGGTGCACGGCCGTCAGGGTGAGCGGCACGAACACCGCGCCCATGCCGATGCGCCATCAGGAACACGAACGGCAGGATCTGGGTCCAGTAGTTCACGTCCGCGCCGATGGACTGGCCGCTCATGAGCGCCTGCATCACGCTGGTGCCGCTGTCGGGGACCTCGAGCCGGGAGAACCCGAAGAGGGCGCCCGCGGCGATCAGGGTCCCGGTGCCGGCGATGTAGCGGGCGTCGATGCGGGCCACCAGGTTGGACACGACCGCCGCGCTGAGGACGATGCCGATGCTGAACGGCAGGAAGGCCACGCCGGTCTTGAGCGGGCTGTAGCCCATCACGTTCTGGATGAACAGGCTGAGGAAGAAGAACATCGAGAACATCGCCGCCGGCAGCAGCATCATCGCCACGAAGCTCGCGGCGCGCGTCCGGTTCTTGAAGATCCGGAACGGCAGCAGCGGGTGCTCGACCCGGGACTCCACCACGAAGAACAGCGTCAGCAGGATGGCGCCGGCCGCCAGGCTGGTGATCGTCCACGGGTTGTTCCAGCCGTACGCCGGGTTGCCGGCGTGGGTCAGGCCGTAGACGAGCGCGAGCAGGCCGCCGGTGCCGGTGATGGCGCCCGGGATGTCGAGCTGACCCGGGTGCGACTCGGACTCGGGCAGGATGCGCGGCGCGAGCAGGGCGGTGATGATGCCGATCGGCACGTTGATCAGGAAGGTCAGCCGCCAGCCGTGGATGTCGGTGCCGAAGATCTCGAAGTGGGAGCCGGTCAGCCAGCCACCCAGGATCAGGCCGACGGCCGCGCCGGCGCCGGACATGGCGGCGTACACCGCGAACGCCCGGTTGCGAGCGGGCCCCGCGGGGAAGGTGGTGGTGATCAGGGCCAGCGCGGCCGGGGAGGCCAGCGCGGCACCGAGGCCCTGGAGGCCACGCGCGCCGAGCAGCAGCGTCTCGCTGGTCGCGAGGCCGCCGAGCAGCGAGGCGACGGCGAAGATGACCAGGCCGGTCATGAAGATCCGGCGCCGGCCGTAGAGGTCGGCCAGCCGGCCGCCCAGCAGCAGCAGGCCGCCGAAGACCAGCGAGTAGCCGGTGACGATCCAGGTCAGGTTGGTGCCGATGATGTCGAGGTCCCTGCCGATGAACGGCAGGGCGATGTTGGCGATGGTGGCGTCGAGCACGACCATCAGCTGCGCGATGGTGATCAGCACCAGGGCCAGGCCCAGGCGCACGGGTCGGCCCGTGTCGGGGTGTACGGCGACGGCCTCGATCGGGCCGTCGCCGACGACGGTGTCGTCGGACATAGGGGTGTTCCTCTGTTTCTCTCGGAGTCTGGTTCGGTGGGGGAGGAGGTCTCAGGCCTGGATCGTCGGGTCGGCCAGCGCGGCGGGCAGGATGATCTGGTCGACCACGCGCGCGATGGTCTCCTGGTCGGGCGGCAGGCCCATCAGGAACAGGCGGTGCAGCATGATCCCGGCGAGCGCCGGGGCCAGGAGGTCGATGTCGACCCCCTCGCGGAGCTCGCCACGGTCGCGGGCGCGCTCGAAGACCTGTCGGCCGACGGCGGCCTTGGGTCCGATCACCCGGTCGCGGAACGCGGCGGCGAACTCCTCGTCGCGGCTGATGGCGGTGAGCACGCTGGCGAAGGTCGCGACCGCGCTGTGGTCGGTCAGGCCGCCATCGCCGCAGAACGCCGCGAGGAGGTCGCCGCGCAGGCTGCCCGTGTCGGGCACGTCGTGCGGCGCCTTCATCGAGAGCAGGGCGTCGATGACCAGGGCGACCTTGCCGTTCCAGCGGCGGTAGAGCGTCGCCTTCGACGCCCGGGCGGCCGCGGCCACGGCGTCCATGGTGAGCCGGTCGTAGCCCACCTCCTCGAGCACCCGCAGGGTGGCGTCGAAGATCTCCTGCTCGCGGTCGCCCTCGACCCGGGGACGCGTCCCCTCGGTCAGCAGGCCACCGCCACCGCCGGTGGCGGCGCGGGGGAACGGGAACGGGGTCACGGTGCTCCAGAGAGTCGGATGAAACGAAACGGTTTCGTTTCGTCAGACGCTACAACCGACCCCGCGAGGGAACAATTCCGTTTCTCCGGACTTTTTTCTGGGAGTTTTCTCAGGCACCCTGGAGCACCTTCAGGCAGGACTCGACGGCGTAGGCGTTCCACGCCTTGCGGTGGCGGAGCAGGTAGTGACCGACCGGGCCCATGTCGTGGAACTCGGCGTACGACGCCACCTCGGCCGCCCGGCGTACGTAGGCGGCCGTCCCGCGGGCCGAGGTGATCCGGTCGCGGCTGCCGTGCGCGGCGTACAGGCGCTTGCCCCGCAGCGCCGCGACCTCCTCGCCCGGCGGCAGCCAGGGGGCCAGGGCGACGACGCCGCGCACGCGCGGGTCGTCCGCGACGTGCACGGCCGTGCGGCCGCCCATCGAGTGGCCGAGCAGGCACGACGGGCACGTCGCCGAGCTCGCCGCGGACGTCGGCCAGGCGCGCGGCGGGCGTCGGCGATCCGGTCGGCGCCGCCGTTCCAGCCGCGACGGGTGAAGCGCAGCAGCCAGACGCTGGCTCCGGCCTCGCCGAGGGCGCCGCGCGACCTCGCGCTGCATGGCCGCCGAGCGGCGCCAGGAGAGGCTGCGGCCGTCGACCGCCTCCTGGCCGCGGTCCTTGCCGCCGTGCAGCATCAGCACCAGCGCCCGAGGGCGTCCCGCCGTGGCGGCGGGCGCGTCGTACCGGGTCCAGTGCGGCGCTGCCTCGGTCACGGTCACGTCCACGGAACGTATTCGGCGTCGCGGATCTTCCGGATGGGACGGCCCGGCGTGTCGGTGGCAGACGGGCAAGATGGGGTCGTGAGCGAGGACGCCCAGGGGACCCCGGCCGAGGCGCGTGCGCGCCACCAGGAGCTCAGCGAGCAGATCGAGGACGCCCGGTGGCGCTACTACGTGCTCGACGACCCGACCCTGGCCGACGCCGACTTCGACATGCGGCTGCGCGAGCTGGAGGCGCTCGAGGAGCAGCACCCCGAGCTGCGCACGCCCGACTCGCCGACCCAGAAGGTCGGCGGCGCGGTGTCGACCGACTTCACCGCGGTCGACCACCTGCAGCGGATGGAGAGCCTCGACAACGCCTTCACCGACGAGGAGATGGCGGCCTGGTACGCCCGCATCGAGCGCGACGGGGTGCACGAGCCGGCGCTGCTCTGCGAGCTGAAGGTCGACGGGCTGGCGATCAACCTGCTCTACGAGGACGGCCGGCTGGTGCGGGCGCTGACCCGTGGCGACGGGCGCACGGGCGAGGACGTCACCCCCAACGTCAAGACGATCGACTCCGTGCCGCACCGGCTGACGGCCGCCGAGGGGCTGCCCGTGCCGGCGCTGCTGGAGGTGCGCGGCGAGGTGTTCCTCCCGACCGCGGCGTTCGAGCGGCTCAACGTGGCGATGACCGACGCGGGCAAGCCGGTGTTCGCCAACCCGCGCAACGCCGCGGCCGGGTCGCTGCGCCAGAAGGACCCGCGGGTGACCGCGACCCGCGACCTCGGGATGGTGTGCCACGGCATCGGCGCGCGCGAGGGGTTCGAGCCGACCGCGCAGTCCGCGGCGTACGACGCGTTGCGCGCCTGGGGGCTGCCCACCAGCGACCGGGTGCGGGTGCTCGGCTCGCTGCGGGAGGTACGTGAGTTCATCGACTACTACGGCGAGCACCGCCACGACGTCGAGCACGAGATCGACGGGGTCGTGGTCAAGGTCGACGACGTCTCGCTGCAGCGCCGGCTCGGCTCGACGTCGCGGGCGCCGCGGTGGGCGATCGCGTTCAAGTACCCGCCCGAGGAGGTCAACGCCAAGCTGCTCTCGATCGAGGTCAACACCGGGCGCACCGGCCGGGTGACGCCGTTCGGGGTGATGGAGCCGACCAAGGTGGCCGGCTCGACCGTGGAGCGGGCCACCCTGCACAACGCCCACGAGGTGAAGCGCAAGGACGTCCGGCCCGGCGACACGGTCGTGCTGCGCAAGGCCGGCGACGTGATCCCGGAGATCGTCGGGCCGGTGCTGGGGCTGCGGCCGAAGGGCACCAGGGCCTGGAAGATGCCGACGACCTGCCCGTCGTGCGGGACCACGCTCGTCCAGCAGAAGGAGGGGGACAAGGACCTCCGGTGCCCCAACACCCGGATGTGTCCGGCCCAGCTGCTGGAGCGCGTCTTCCACGTCGCCAGCCGGGGTGCGTTCGACATCGAGGGGCTCGGGTCCGAGGCCGCCCATGCCCTGCTGGGTGCCGGGGTCATCACCGACGAGGGCGACGTGTTCGACCTCGACCGCGACAAGCTGGTGAAGACCGACCTGTTCACCCGCGCACCCAAGAAGGGTGAGGAGGGGCTCCAGCTCAGCGCCAACGGCGAGGGTCTGCTGGCCAACCTCGCCGTGCGCAAGGACGTGCCCCTGTGGCGGGTGCTCGTGGCGCTGTCGATCCGGCACGTCGGCCCCACGGCCGCGCGGGCCTTGGCCGCCGAGTTCGGCTCGATGGCGGCGATCCGCGCGGCGAGCGAGCAGGAGCTGGCCGCTGCCGAGGGTGTGGGGCCGACCATCGCCGAGTCGGTCATCGAGTGGTTCAGCGTCGACTGGCACCGGGCGATCGTCGACAAGTGGGAGGCGGCGGGCGTCTCGATGGAGGACGCGCGCGACGAGTCCACCGAGCGCACCCTCGAGGGGCTGACCGTGGTGGTCACCGGCTCCCTCGTCGACTTCAGCCGCGACGGCGCGAAGGAGGCCATCGTGAGTCGCGGCGGCAAGGCCGTCGGCCTCGGTGTCGAAGAAGACCGACTACGTCGTGGTCGGCGACAACCCCGGCTCGAAGGCCGAGAAGGCCGAGCAGCTCGGCGTACCCGATCCTCGACGAGGCCGGCTTCAAGGTGCTGCTGGAGGCCGGCCCCTCCGGGTTGTGATGCACCGCCGCGCCCCCCCGCTGGTGTCCGGCGCGGTGGGTGGTCGCGGTGCGGTGGTGGTCGCGGTGCGGGCAGAACACCCGGTCGACCGGGTGTTCCTGCCCTTAGTGGTCGTTGCAACGACCACTAAGGGTCGAGGAACGACACCGAGAGTTGCGGCCTAGTACGACGAGACGACCCCGCGAGCCCGGGCCTCGAGGATCCTCCGGATCCGGCGGGCGAGGAGCTGGGGCCGGGCGAGGTCCTCCCAGGTGATCCTGATGCAGACCCAGCCGGTCAGCTGGCAGATGAGCTCCTCGCGGCGCTTCTCGCGGAGGAGGAACTCGTCCAACGACTCACCAGGACGACGCATCGTGAGGTACTTCAGCCTGCCATCGATCTCGGCGAAGACGCCGAACTGGGGCCATGCGAAATCGACTCGGCCGACCAGCCGTCCGCGTTCGTCGTACACCTCCAGCTGGGGCTCCGGCCTGGGGATGTGTTGTGACCAGAAGACGTGGAAGGCACGTGACTCGGCAACCGACTCGATGCGGCGGTCGGCCAGGCGCAGGACCAGCTCGGTGGTCAGCGAGCGCGGCCAGTTCCTCGTGATGACGCCTTCGGCCGCGACCTCCTCGAGGCCGAACGCGCCGGCGTGGAGCAGGTCGTTGGCCACGATCAAGAGAGCTCTCGACGCCGGCGATGGTGCACGTCTCGACGACGGACCTGGCTGCCCTCGTCACGCGGACCCCGTTGACGACCATCACCTCGTCCTCGCTCAGGCGGCCGCGATGGTGCACCAACCCCGCCTCGCGGCGACCGCACTTCCCGTCGGTGCGCGTGAGGTGCACCTCGGTGAGATCGATCCCCCAGGTCGCGGCACCCCACTCGATGGCTGAGGACACGTGGGAGAGCGCGGAGCACGGGTGGGCGGTCAGCAGGGCGGCGCGGCACAGGAGACGGTGGCGGTCCTCCGGCGAGAGGCCGGCCCAGAGCTCGCCCGCGGCGTAACGCCCCGCGTCGCACGCGGTGCCACTCGCCAGCGCGCACAAGTCTGGCGATCGTCTTGTCCGAGTAGCCGTTCGCGATGGCCTCGCGTCGCAGCCACACCTTCCCGTCCAGGTCGACCTGGTCCCGCTTCGTCATGCCGGGAGGGTCCCCAGCGCGCCACCCGCGAAACCAACGCATCGAGCGCCTGTGGAGGGCCGCCTGTTCGGCGTGCTCCCTCCGGCGGTCAGGACCCGGAACTTCGGTGTCGTTCCTGACCGTTTGTGCAGGTTGCAACGCTCACAAACGGTAGGGACACCCGGTCGACCGGGTGTTCCGTCCACCACCCACTCGTTCGGTGGCACGCCGCGACTATGTCAGGAGCCGTCGTCGAGGGGGCGGCGGTGCAGGCGGGTGGTGAGCAGCCGCCGTTCGGCGTCGTTGGCGGTGAGCGTGAGGGCGCGTTCGTTGGCGGCGTCCGCCTCCTCCTGCCGGTCGAGCCTGGCGAGCAGCTCGGCGCGCGTGGCGTGGAACAGGTGGTAGCCGTCCAGCTCGGTCGCCAGCGCGTCCACCTTGGCCAGGGCGGAGGGGATCTGCTCGGCACCGAGGTGGGAGATGGCGACCGCGCGGTTGAGGTGGACGACCGGGGAGGGGTCGTAGCGGATGAGCAGCTCGTAGAGGGCCACGATCTGCAGCCAGTCCGTCTCCTGCCAGGACGGGCTGGTCGCGTGACAGGCCGCGATCGCGGCGCGCAGCTGGATCGCTCCGGGGGCTCGGAGGGCGGCGGCGCGCTCGATCATCGCCTCGCCCGCCGCGATGGCCTCGTGGTCCCACCGCGACCGGTCCTGGTCGGGGAGCAGCACCAGGTCGCCGTCGGCGGAGAACCGCGCGGCCGCCCGCGCGTGCTGGATCGTCAGCAGGGCGGCCAGCCCCCATGCCTCGGCCTCGCCCGGGAGGCTCGCCGCGACGACACCGGCCAGCCAGACCGCGTCGCCGGCCAGGTCCCGGTCCTGGGTCGCGCCGTCGGACGACACGAACCCCTCGTTGTACATCAGGTCGATGACCGCCAGCACGTCCCCGAGCCGCTCGGGCAGCACGTCGTCGGCGGGCACCGTGAGCGCGATGCCGGCGGTGACGATCTTGCGCTTGGCGCGCACGATCCGCTGCGCCAGCGTGCGCTCGTTGACGAGGAAGGCGCGGGCGATCTGCGGGGTGGTCATGCCGACCACCGCCCGCAGGGTCAGCGCCAGCCGCGCCTCCGGGGCGAGCGCGGGGTGGCAGCACGCGAACAGCAGCGCGAGGCGTTCGTCGGTCGGCGACCCGCCGCCGTACGGCGCGTCGTCGACGACCCGCTCGGCCAGCGCCTGCTGGCGGGTGCGGCGCCGGACCAGGTCGAGCGCGTTGTGCCGCGCGGCCGTCTGCAGCCAGGCGGCCGGGTTGTCCGGGGCGCCCTGCCGGCGCCAGGTCTCCAGGGCTTCCACGACGGCGCCCTGGACGGCTTCCTCCGCCAGGTCGAAGTCGTGGAACTGCCGGGCCAGCCGGGCGACCAGGAGGCCGGACTCCTCACGCAGGGTGCGCGCGAGGAGCCCGTCCGTCCCGGACGCCGGCGTCACTCGTCGAACTGGCTGTAGTCCTCGACCATCGGCCGGATCTCGATGGCGACGCCAGGGAGCGACAACCGCGGCCAGGTCTTGACCATCGCGATGGCGGCGTCCATGTCCGGGACGTCGATCACGCTGAAGCCGCCGATGATCTCCTTGGCCTCGTTGAAGGGGCCGTCGACGACGACGGGCCCGCCATCGCCGCTCTTGACGGTCGTCGCCGTGGTCACGGGGTGCAGCTCCGCACCGCTGTCGGCGAACTTCTCGCCGTTCGCCATGAACCACTCGTAGACCTGCTTGTAGATCGTCTCCGCGTCCTCGGTGGACACCGAGGCGTCGAGGTCGGGGCGGCTGGTGTACATCAGCACGTACTTCACGGTGGATCCTCTCGTCGGGCCCCTGGCTCTGGTCGCCTGGCTCTGTCACCGGTCGGGGCAAGTGTTCACCACGTACGGCGCCGGTGCGCGCCCGAAATCGACAGGGCCCGTCGAGGAATCCTCAGCTCTCGTAGACGGCGCCGCCGAGGCGGACGAAGTAGACGGCGTCATCGAGTCGTACGCCGTCGGGCAGCGGCTGGTCCGAGCAGTCACCGCTCACCGGCGAGCAGACCGTCAACGTGTGTCCCTTGACGGTGAACGGACGCCCGTCGGCCGTCCAGCCGTAGTCGGACGCCTGACCGGGCAACGTCACGTGCTTGCCCGTCTGGACGTCGTAGATCTCGACGCCTCCCTGGCGGGACATCAGGTCGCCGCCGTCCTTGGCGTAGCGACCGTCGGGGGAGAGCGTCACCCACGGTTGCGGTCCGGTCGCGATGTCGAGCAGCGTCGTCCCGCTGGCCACGTCGACCACCCGAGCTGACTTCTCCCCAGGGATGACCGTCCGTCCGCCGTTCACCGCCGGCGCGCCCTGCGGCATCGCCCCGGTCGTGGCCACCTCTCCGGTGCGCCAGTCGACGGCCACGGGCTCGTCGTTGCCGACGAAGACCAGGTCGCCCGAGAGGGCTACGGGGGGAGCGGGCCAGCCTCCCCACGTCATCTGCCCGGGTACGTCGACGCGGGCGACGTCCTGGTCGGTGGTCAGGTCATGGACGACGACCTGCTCGGTGCTGCCCTTCATGTCGGCATAGGCCAGGAGCGGCTGTGTCGGGTCGACGCCGGGGACGACCTCGCCGAGGGTCAGGCCGAGCTTCTTGGTCGCCCCGTCAGGAGTGACGAGCACGAAGTGGAAGGGCGCGCCGCCATCGGAGTCGCCCGTCGCGTTGGTGCGGACGAGCAGGCCGGCGGACGTGAAGTAGATCTGCTGGACGACCTCGTCCATCTGCACGGCGGTCGCGCCGCCGTCGAGGTAGAGCGTGTCGCCGGCGGCGAAGGCCGGCTGGAACTCCTGCTCGGGGACGACGGGCTTGCCGCCGTCGTCGGCCACCGTCGAGTCGTCGGCGACCCGCTCCGGCGAGCCGCCGAAGGCGAAGGCGGCCCCGACGCCGACCACCGCAACGACGGCGACGGTGCTCAGTCCCTGTGCCACTCGGCGCCGACGCCGCAGCGCCCGGCCTCGAGCCAGGGCCTCGGCCGCGTCGGCCGGAGGGACGTCGAGGTGGTGGGCCTCCTCGTGGAGGAGGGCGCGAGAGTCGGTCAGTCATGGTTCGCTCCAGTGGTCTCAGGGATGACGGAGTCGCCGAGGAGGACGCGCAGCTTGGCCAGCGCGTGGGAGGTCTGGCTCTTCACGGTGCCCTCGCCGCACCCGAGGGTGCGCGCGGTCTCGGCGACGGAGAGGTCCTCGTAGAACCGCAGCACGATCACGGCTCGCTGCCGCGGCGGCAGCTGGCCGAGCGCCTCGAGCACGGCCGGTCGCAGGCTGCGGGTCGAGGTCGTCGACGGGGCCCCGGTCGGGCAGCGAGCCGGTGGGCAGCTCGTTGCGCCACGAGCGCCTGCGGAACCACGATGCCGCGGTGTTGACCAGCGTGGTGCGGGCGTAGCCGGGGGCGGCCCGGACGTCGCGGACCTTGGGCCACGCGGCGTACGTCTTGGCCAGCGCGGTCTGGGCGAGGTCCTCGGCCAGGCCGCGGTCGCCGAGCAGGAGGTACGCCGTGCGCACCAGGCCCGGCCACGCCACCTGCACGAACTCGCTGAACTCCTCGTCCGACGGGTGTCGGGACATCGCACCTCCTGTGGGCCTGCGACTGGTCTCACCCGGACAGATGCCATGACGGACCGATCGGTTGCCTCTCCTAGGATCACGGACATGCCCGAAACTCCCCCTCGATCAGCAGGGACGAGGTCGCGCACCTGGCGAACCTGGCCCGGATCGACCTGACCGACGCCGAGCTCGACCACCTCGCGCCCCAGCTGTCGGTGATCCTCGAGTCGGTCGCCTCGATCAGCGACGTGGCCGACGACGACATCCCGCCGACCTCCCACGCGCTGCCGCTGACCAACGTGTTCCGCGACGACGTGGTGACGCCCGGCCTGACGGCCGAGGAGGCGCTGTCGGGCGCACCCGAGCAGGAGGACCAGCGCTTCAAGGTCCCGCGGATCCTGGGGGACGAGCAGTGAACAGCGGCATCGCGGACGACGGCCGCCTGGCTCGCCGAGGCGCTGGCCGCGGGCCACGTGACGTCGGTCGAGGTCACCCAGCGGCACCTGGACCGGATCGCCGAGGTCGACGGGCGGCTGCACGCCTTCCTGCACGTCGACGCCGAGGGCGCGCTCGAGCAGGCCGCCGCCTCGGACGCGCGCCGCGCCGCGGCGAGGCGCGGGGCCCGCTGGACGGGGTCCCGATCGCCGTCAAGGACGTGATGGCCACGAAGGGCCTGCCCACGACGTGCGGCTCCCGGATCCTCGAGGGCTGGGTGCCGCCGTACGACGCCACCGTGGTCGCCCGGCTGCGCGAGGCGGGGCTGCCGATCCTCGGCAAGACCAACATGGACGAGTTCGCGATGGGCTCCTCGACCGAGCACTCGGCGTACGGACCCACCCGCAACCCGTGGGACCTCAACCGGATCCCCGGCGGCTCCGGCGGCGGCTCGGCCGCGGCCGTGGCGGCGTACGAGGCCCCGCTCGCGATCGGCACCGACACCGGCGGCTCGATCCGCCAGCCGGGCGCGGTGACCGGCACGGTCGGCGTGAAGCCGACGTACGGCGGGGTGTCGCGGTACGGGCTCGTCTCGCTGGCCAACTCCCTCGACCAGGCCGGGCCCGTGACCCGGACCGTGCTCGACGCGGCGCTGCTGCACACGTGATCGGCGGGCACGACCCGTTGGACTCGACCTCGATCGACGCACCGCTGCCCGACCTGGTCGGCGCGGCCCGGCGGGGCGCCGAGGGCGACCTCACCGGCGTGCGGATCGGCGTGGTCAAGGAGCTCGGCGGCGAGGGCTACCAGGCCGGCGTGCTCGCCCGCTTCCAGGAGTCCGTCGACCTGATGGTCGCGGCGGGTGCCGAGCTGGTCGAGGTGTCGTGCCCGAGCTTCGTGCACGCGCTGGCGACGTACTACCTGATCCTCCCGGCCGAGGCGTCCAGCAACCTGGCCCGCTTCGACGCGATGCGTTACGGGCTGCGGAAGTACCCCGAGGGCATCGAGGCGCCCAGCGCCGAGGAGGTGATGCGGGCGACCCGCGAGGCGGGCTTCGGCGACGAGGTGAAGCGCCGCATCATCCTGGGCACCTACGCCTTGTCGAGCGGCTACTACGACGCCTACTACGGCCAGGCGCAGAAGGTGCGCACGCTGATCAGCCAGGACTTCGAGGACGCCTTCGACCCACGCCGACGTGCTCCTCTCGCCGACCGCGCCCACGACGGCGTTCGAGCTCGGCGAGAAGATCGACGACCCGCTGGCGATGTACCTCAACGACCTCGCCACCATCCCGGCCAACCTCTCGGGCGTCCCCGGCATCTCGGTGCCGAGCGGCCTGGCCGACGAGGACGGCCTGCCGGCCGGCGTCCAGATCCTGGCGCCGGCGATGCAGGACGACCGGGTCTACCGCGTCGGCGCGGCCCTCGAGGCGGCGCTGCTCGACGAAGTGGGGCGGTCCGCTGCTCGACCAGGCCCGCGGGCTGGAAGGGGCGTCGGCATGAGCCAGGAATCGCCAGAGCTGCTGTCCTACGACGAGGCGCTGGAGCGCTTCGACCCCGCCCTCGGGCCTCGAGGTGCACGTCGAGCTGAACACCGCCTCGAAGATGTTCTGCGGCTGCCCGACGGAGTTCGGGGCCGAGCCCAACACCCAGACCTGCCCCACCTGCCTGGGGCTGCCCGGGTCGATGCCGGTGGTCAACCGCACCGCCGTGGAGTCGGCGATGCGGATCGGCCTGGCCCTCAACTGCGAGATCGCGGAGTGGTGCCGGTTCGCCCGGAAGAACTACTTCTACCCGGACATGCCGAAGAACTTCCAGACCTCCCAGTACGACGAGCCGATCGCGTTCGAGGGCTGGACCGACGTGGTCGTCGAGGGACCCGACGGGCCGCAGACGGTGCGCGTCGACATCGAGCGCGCGCACATGGAGGAGGACACCGGCAAGTCGCTGCACGTCGGCGGCGCCACCGGCCGGATCCACGGCGCCGACTACTCGCTGGTCGACTACAACCGGGCCGGCATCCCGCTCATCGAGATCGTCACCAAGCCGATCCTCGGCACCCGCGAGCTGGTCCCGGCGGTCGCCAAGGCGTACGTCGCGCAGCTGCGGGACCTGCTGCTCGGTCTCGGCGTGAGCGACGTACGGATGGAGCAGGGGTCGCTGCGCTGCGACGTCAACCTGTCCCTCGCGCCCCGCGACACCGGCGAGGAGCGGGACGACGGTCGGCCCCGGCACGCCTTGGGCACCCGCACCGAGACCAAGAACGTGAACTCGCTGCGTTCGGTGGAGCGGGCGGTGCGCTACGAGGTGCAGCGGCACGCCGCCGTGCTCACCTCCGGCCGGTCGATCCTGCAGGAGACCCGGCACTGGCACGAGGACACCGGCGTCACCACGTCGGGGCGCGAGAAGTCCGACGCGGAGGACTACCGCTACTTCCCCGAGCCCGACCTGGTGCCGATGGCGCCGGACAGGGAGTGGGTGGAGCGGCTGCGGGCCGCGCTGCCGGAGCCACCGCACGAGCGGCGGGCCCGGCTCCAGGAGGCCTGGGGCTTCTCCGACCTGGAGATGCGCGACACCGTCGGCGCCGGCGCCCTCTCCTTGGTCGAGCAGACCATCGCGGCCGGCGCTCCGCCTGCGGCGGCGCGCAAGTGGTGGCTCTCCGAGCTCGCCCGGCGGGCCAACGAGACCGAGACCGACATCGCCGCGCTCGGCGTGACGCCGGCCGACGTCGCCCGCGTGCAGGCGCTGGTCGACGAGGGCGCGATCAACGACAAGCTCGCCCGCCAGGTGTTCGACGGGCTGGTCGCCGGCGAGGGCTCGCCCGACGAGATCGTCGCGGCCCGCGGACTCGCGATCGTCTCCGACGACGGTGCGCTCTCGGCGGCCGTCGACAACGCCATCGCCGCCAACCCCGACGTCGCCGAGAAGATCCGCGACGGCAAGGTCGCGGCCGCCGGTGCTCTCATCGGCGCGGTGATGAAGGAGATGCGCGGGCAGGCCGACGCCGGCCGGGTGCGCGAGCTGATCCTGGAGAAGCTGGCTGACGCCTCCCTCGTGGTCGAGCCCGCGGGCGCCGGGGCGGTGTCCAGACCCGGTGACGTGAGCGGTCCCTCACGGGCTCGACACGGGCTCGCCCGGCTCGACCAGCGAATGGGCGGGTTCGTTCGCGATGCGAGGCGGGAGTAGATTGAGCGCGCTCCCGACCGGGAGCGCCACAACACACCACGCCCGCTGTCGGGGGAAGCCGGTCCGAGTCCGGCGCTGACCCGCAACCGTAGGCACCCGTCGTACCCCGGGTACGACGACGTGCGAGCCGGAGCACCCACAACGGAGCGTCCCGAACACACGCTGTCGTGGAACGCAGCGGGTGGCTCACCGGCCTGTGACCGCGGCCGGGGTCCTGCCCGCTGCAGCAGCGGGAAGGAAGTCATGGGCATCACTCGTCCCCTGGCCGCGCTGGCCGCGGCCGCCCTCGTCGCCGGACGTCGGAGTCGCCGCGCCGGCGGGCGCGGCCTCGCCGTACGACCCGAAGCCGGTCAAGGCCGGCGCCGGCTGGCTCTCCGACCAGGTCACCGACGGCCTGGTCCACAACGACCAGTACGACTTCGACGACGTCGGCCTCTCGATCGACGTCGCGCTCGGCCTCGACGCCGCGGGCAAGAAGCCGACAGTGGTGAAGACCATCACCAAGGCCGTCGCGAAGAACGTCGCGAGCTACACGTCGTTCGCGCCCAGCGTGTACGCCGGGCCGACCGCCAAGGCGGCCGTGCTGGCGCTCTCGCAGGACAAGAACCCGCGCGCCTTCGGCGGCGTCGACCTGATCAAGCAGCTCGAGGACCGCGTGGCGACCGCCGCGCCGATCACCGGCCGGATCGAGGACGCCTACGACCCGAGCGACCAGTTCGGCGGCGACTTCGCCAACGTGATCGGGCAGAGCTACGCCGCCCAGGCGCTGAGCGAGGCGGGCAGCCCGGAGGCCGGTGCCGTGACCGCGTTCCTGCTCCAGCAGCAGTGCGACAAGGGGTACTTCCGGCAGTACTTCACCGCCGACAAGACCCGGCCCGACCAGTCCTGCGAGGGCGCACCCCGGGCGGAGGGCCACGCCAGCACGGACGCGACCGCCCTCGCCGTTCTCGCCCTGCAGGACGTGAAGGGCAAGGCGGCCAAGGTCGCCGTCGACAACGCGGTCGACTGGCTGGTCTTCCACCAGCAGGACAGCGGAGGCTTCAGCGCCAACGGCAAGCACGGCCTCGTCAACGTCAACGCCAACAGCACCGGCCTGGCCGGCTGGGCCTTCGGCGTCGCGGGCGCAGCGACGTACGCCGCGAAGGCCGCCGTCGTCGTGCGTGGGCTGCAGGTGGAGGGGGCGACCCCGTGCACCGGCAAGCTCGGCAAGGACGCCGGCGCGATCGCCTTCGACGCCGGCGCCTACGGCGCCGGGCTGGACGAAGGGCATCACCAAGAAGACCAGCGACCAGTGGCGGCGGGCGTCCGCCCAGGCGCTGCCGGTCCTCCGGTGGGCGCCGCGCGCCGAGGGCAGCCTCGGCGTCACGGCTCCCGCCCGGGTGCCGGCGGGGTCGACGTTCACCATCCGGCGTCACGGGCGCGGCCCCGGGCCAGCACGCCTGCGTCGTCCTCGGCGGCGTCGTCGCCGAGTACGTGCCCGGGCCGCCACGCGCTGACCCGGCTGACCCTCGACGCGCCGAGCTCGCCCGGCGTCCGCACCTACGCGGTGTGGGTCGGCGGCGTCCGTCGTGACGTGGTCGTCAGGGTCACCGGCTGAGCGTGCGACACCTGGCCTGGCTCCGTCCGGCCGCCGCGGTCCTCCTGCTGGGAGCGGCCGCGGCGGTCGCGGTGCCGGGCGCCCCGGCCCAGGCCAGCCCGTGCCCGGGCAGCGCCGGCGTGACCGTGGTGGTCGAGTCCAACGTGCTCGGCGCCGGCAGCAGCCAGTCCTGCGTCACCGACGGCGCGGGGCGGACGGCCGACCGGCTGCTGAAGGACGCCGGGCACACCCTCACCTACGTCCAGCGGTTCCCCGGCTTCGTCTGCCGCATCGACGGCCTCCCCGCCGACGACCCGTGCGTCAACACGCCGCCGGCCGACGCCTACTGGGGCTTGTGGTGGTCCGACGGGACGACCGGGAAGTGGACCTACTCCTCGCTCGGCGCGGGCTCGCTGTCGATCCCCGCGGGCGGCTACCTCGCCCTGGTCTGGGACGGCTCCTCCGGGGACGTGCGACCCGACGCCGACCCGGCCGTGCACCCCACCCCGACCCCGCACCCACCAAGAAGCCCTCGCCGACGCCCACCGCGAGCGCCACCGCGACCCCCGTCCCGACTCCGACCGCCACGAGCAGCGGGCCGCGGACCGGCACCCCGACCGCGAGCCCGACGTCGGGGGCGAGCCACAGCAAGTCGCCGAAGCCGTCGAGGACACCGACGGCCGCCGCGAGCACGACAACGGTCGCCACCGTCTCCGCGTCGCCCTCGGAGCAGCAGTCCGAGGCGGGCGGGCCGTTGCAGGCCCCGGCCGGTGACGGCGCGGCCGACGACGCGACAGGGGACGGGGGTCTGCCCGGGTGGGTCGCGCCGGTCCTCGTGGTCGTGCTGCTCGGCGGCGCGGGCGCCGTCGCGGTGGCCAGGCGACGGCGACCGTGAGCCCGTCGACGTTCCTGGCCACGACCTGGCTGCCGCGAGACCTGCACCCGATCGCGTGGTGGGCGTGGGCGCTCGGCCTCGCCACGGCGGCCAGCCTGACGACCAACCCGTGGGTGCTGCTGATGGTCATCGGGGTCGCCGCCCTGGTGGTGGCCGCCCGCCGCGGCGACCACCCGTGGTCCCGGTCGTTCCGGCTGTACCTCTGGCTCGGCGCCGCCATCGTCGTCGTCCGCCTGGTCTTCCGGGTGCTCTTCGGCAGCGGTGACGAGGGCACCGTGCTGCTCGACCTCCCGGAGATCCCGTTGCCCGGCTGGGCGCTGGGCGTGCACCTGCTCGGGCCGGTGACCCTCGAGGCGATGCTGTTCGCGCTGTACGACGGGCTCCGGCTGGCCGCGATCGTGATCTGCGTCGGCGCGGCCAACAGCCTGGCCAACCCCAAGCGGCTGCTGCGCTCGATGCCGGCCGCCTTCTACGAGATCGGCACCGCCCTGGTCGTCGCGGTCTCCGTGCTGCCGCAGCTGGCCGACAGCCTGCGCCGGGTCCGGGCCGCGCAGCGGCTGCGGGGCGGCGACACCCGGCGGGTGGGCCGGCTGCGGCGGCTCGTCGTCCCGGTGCTCGAGGACGCGCTGGAGCGCTCGTTGGCCCTGGCCGCCGGGATGGACGCGCGCGGCTACGGCCGGGCGACGGGGCTGACCCGCGGGCGGCGCCGGGTCACCGGCGCCCTGATGCTGGCGGGGCTGTGCGGGCTCTGCGTCGGGACCTACGCCGTCCTGGACCGCACCGCCCCGCGCGTGCTGGCGACGCCCATGCTCACGCTCGGCGTGGCGGCGGCGGTGGCCGGGCTGGTCGGCGCCGGCCGGCACGTGACGCGCAGCCACTACCGCCCGGACCCGTGGCGGCTCCCGGAGTGGCTGGTGCTGGCCGCCGGCGCGGTCACCGCCGTCCTCGGCGTGTTCGCGTCCCGGCACGCCCTGCTCGCGGCGTACCCACCCCTGGACGGCTGGCCCGTCCTCGTCCCGGTGCAGCTGCTGGCGATGGCGGTCGCGCTCGCCGGCGGGCTGGCCGCCCCGCCTCCGGTCCGCGCCGCGCTGCCCGAGGCCTTGCCCACCCGGGTGGAGGTGGCCGCGTGATCGAGCTGCGCGGGGTCGGCCTGGCCTACGACGGGCACCGCCGGTCCTGGACGGCGTCGACCTGAGCATCGGCGAGGGCGAGCTGGTGCTGGTGACCGGACCCACCGGCTCGGGGAAGTCCACGCTCCTCGGCGTGCTGACGGGCCTGGTGCCGCGGTTCAGCGGCGGCCGGCTGACCGGCGACGTGCTGCTCGACGGCGTCGAGCGTCGTGCGCACGCCGCCGCGCGAGCGGGCGCACCTGCTCGGGTACGTCGGCCAGGACCCGGCCGCCGGCTTCGTCACCGACACCGTCGAGGAGGAGCTCGCCTACGGGATGGAGCAGCTCGGCCTGCCCGGTGACACCATGCGCCGCCGGGTCGAGGAGACCCTCGACCTGCTGGGCATCGCCGGCCTGCGCTCCCGCGACCTGCGTCGGCTCAGCGGAGGGGAGCAGCAGCGCGTGGCCCTCGGCTCGGTGCTCACCATGCACCCGCGGGTGCTGGTGCTCGACGAGCCGACCTCCGCGCTCGACCCCACGGCGGCCGAGGACGTGCTGGCGACGCTGACCCGGCTGGTGCACGACCTGGACGTCAGCGTGGTGCTGGCCGAGCACCGCCTCGAGCGGGTGCTGCCCTTCGCCGACACCCTGGTCGTCCTCGACGGGCGCGGCGGCGTGCGCTCCGGCAGCCCGGGGGAGCTGCTGAGGGACTCGCCGATCGCCCCGCCGCTCGTCGAGCTCGGCCGCGCCGCCGGCTGGACGCCGCTGCCGCTCACCGTCCGCGACGCCCGCCGCCGCGCCGTCGGCCTGCGTGACCGACTCGGTCCGCCGCCCATCGACGCGCCGGAGACGCCGACGGCCGGGGGCCTCGAGGCCCGCGGGGTCACCGTCACCCACGGCGCCACCCTCGCCGTGCACGACGTCTCCCTCGAGGCTGCGGCCCGGCACCGTCACCGCCCTGATGGGCCGCAACGGGTCGGGCAAGTCCTCGCTGCTCTGGGCCCTCCAGGGCACCGGCCGGCGGCGCGCCGGGACGGTGACCGTCGACGGCCGGGATCCCGCCGCGCTCGACGACACCGAACGCCGTACCGTCGTCGGCCTGGTCCCGCAGAACGCCGCCGACCTGCTCTACCTCGAGACCGTGGCCGAGGAGCTGCGCGGCCAGCGCCGCGACGCCCGCGGACCTGGCCCGGCTGGTGCCCGGCATCGACGACCAGACCCACCCGCGCGACCTCTCCGAGGGTCAACGGCTCGCCCTGGCCGCTCACCGTCGTGCTCGCCGACGCGCCGCCCGTGCTGCTGCTCGACGAGCCCACGCGCGGCCTCGACTACGCCGCCAAGCACGCCCTCGCCGCCACCCTGCGCACCCTCGCGGCCGGGGGCCGCGCCGTCCTGGTGGCCACCCACGACGTGGAGTTCGTCGCCCAGGCCGCCGACCTGGTGCTGGTCCTGGCCGAGGGCGAGGTGGTGTCGTCCGGACCCGTGCGCCGCGTCGTCGCCGAGTCGCCCGCCTTCGCCCCGCAGGTCACCAAGGTGCTCGGCGCTCCCTGGCTGCGCGTCGACGAGGTGGTGGCGCGACTTCCGGCCCACGAAGTCGTTCGCCTCCCCCGCTCCGCTCCTCCGGTTCACGACTCCGCGGGGACCCCGGGAGAAGCGCTGTGAGCGCCGCGATCCCGATCGGCCGCAGGTCCGCCGCGATGCTCGTCGTGGCCTCGACGGCGGGGCTGGTGATGCTGTGCTGGCCGCTGCTCGTCCGGCTGCCCGACGGCGAGCAGCTCACGCCGCCGTTCCTGTTCCTCGCGCTGCTGCCGCTCGTCATCGGCGTGGTGCTCGCCGAGGTCTCCGAGGGCGGCCTCGACCCGCGGGTGCTGGCGATCCTCGGGGTGCTCACGGCCTGCAACGCGGTGCTCCGCGGCCTGTCGGCCGGGACGGCCGGCGTCGAGCTGGTGTTCTTCCTGCTGATCCTCGGCGGCCGGGTGTTCGGGCCGGGGTTCGGCTTCGCGCTGGGCTGCACCTCGTTGTTCGCCTCGGCGTTGGTCACCGCGGGCGTCGGGCCGTGGCTGCCGTACCAGATGCTGGTCTCGGCCTGGGTCGGCATGGGTGCCGGCCTGTTGCCCCGGCGGGTCACCGGCCGCGCGGAGATCGTGATGCTGGCGGCGTACGGCGTGGTGTCGGCGTACGCGTTCGGGTTGCTGATGAACCTCTCCGGCTGGCCGTTCGTGCTCGGCATCGCCGTGCCCGGGCACGAGGGAGCGCTGGACTTCGTGGCCGGCGCCCCCCTCGTGGAGAACCTGCACCGGTTCGCCGTCTACACGCTGCTGACCTCGACGGCCACCTTCGACACCGGCCGGGCGATCACCACGGCGGTGGCGATCTCGGTGCTCGGGCCGGCCGTGCTGACCACGCTGCGACGGGCCTCGCGCCGGGCGGCCCTCCCGGTCACCTGAGTCACCGGCACCTCACGCGTCGCCCTGCCCGGGTGCTGCCCGCTCGGGGACAACCGGTCGCAGCACGCACCGGAAGCCCACGTGGCTCATCCCCGTGTCGATCTGCTGGCCGCGCCGGGCCGCCGGCCGGTAGCGCAGGCAGTAGGAGTCGGCGCACAGGTGCGACCCACCCTTGATCACCCGGCGAGGCACCCGGAACTGCGGCTGGCCGGGGTCGTAGCTCGCCGCCTCGTCGCCGCCCCGCGGGTTGCGGGGGATGCAGCACGCGTGTTCCGCGGCGTCGGGATGGCTGGCGGCGTAGAAGTCGGACGTCCACTCCCAGACGTTGCCCGCCACGTCGTGCAGGCCGTAGCCGTTGGCCGGGAAGCTGCCGACCGGCGTCGTCGTCCCGTACCCGCGCGCGGGTCGCCACGGGAAGTCGCCGTGCCAGTAGTTCGCGCGTCGTTCGCCCTCGGCCTCGGGGTCGTCGCCCCAGACGTACGTCGTGGCCTCGAGGCCGCCGCGCGCGGCGCGCTCCCACTCGGCCTCGGTGGGCAACGACAGGCCGGCCCAGTCGGCGTACGCCGTGGCGTCGTCGTACGCGACGTGCACGACGGGGTGGTCCTCCAGGCCGTCCAGGACGCTCCCGGGGCCGCGGGGCCGGGACCAGCAGGCGCCCGGCGTCCAGGCCCACCAGAGGTTGAGGTGGCGCAGGTCGACCGGCCCGCGGGTGCCGGTGAAGACCATCGAGCCCGGCACCAGGTTCTCGACGGGGGCGCCCGGGAAGTCCGCGGGGTCCAGCGGCTGCTCGGCGACGGTGACGTAGCCCGTCTCCTCGACGAACGCCGCGAACTCCGCGTTGGTCACCGGGTGGCGCCCGACCCACAGCCCGTCGACCGCCACCGGGTGCGCCGGTGCCTCCTCGGCGTAGTGGGCGTCCGAGCCCATCACGAACGTGCCGTCGGGGACCCACACCATGCCCTCCGGGTGTTCTCCCGCGGGCGGGGATGGCGGTGAGCTCACCTCCCCATCATGGACCGAGGCACGGTGCTCGGGTCCGCTGGCCGGCTCACCGGTGCCAGCGGAGCTCGAACCTGCCGTCGGCGGCCTTCACGCCGGCCACCTGGATGCGGTACTTCGTGCCCTTGGTGACCGCGAACGTCACCCGGCTGCTCCGCCCGGCCCCGCCGTTGTCGTCGGCCGTCACCCGGTGCAGCTTCTTCACCCGTCCGCCCGTGTAGACGGCGAGCAGGGTGTCGAACCTCGAGCCCGACAGGTCGACGGTCAGCCGGCCGGCGGCTTGGCCCGGTAGACGTACCAGACGCTCTGCCGGGCCCGCTGGCCCGCGACCGTGCGGGGCTCCCCGGCACTCCCGGCCGGCGCCGGCGTTGGAGCTGACCTTCTTGCCCTTCGTGCCGGACAGCTTGGTCGCGTCCGCGAAGCGGTCGTTGGCCGGGCGGTAGCGGTAGGTCAGCACCGACGCGCCCTGGCCCGGGCCGGCGCCGAGGTTCTGCCCGTCGATGGCGATGCGGTAGGTGACTCCCGCGCTTGACCTTCGCCGCCAGCGCGCTGGAGGGCGTGGTCGTGGTGGCGTTGTCGTTGCTGGCGACCTCGGTCAGCGCGGTGACCGCGCTGCCGCGGTAGACCCCGAGGAGCGTGTCGAAGGCCGAGCCCGACGTCGTCAGCCGCAGCGTGCCGGTGGCCGGCGCCCGGAAGCGGTACCAGATCGACGCGCCGCCCGGGTTGGCCGCGACGGCCGGCTCGCCGGCCTCCTTGGTGGCGCCGTTGTTGGCTCCCGTGACCGAGCCGTGCGTGCCGGTCAGGCCGATCGCGGACGCGAAGGCGTCGTTGGGGAGCGGCATGAAGAGGTTGGCGCTCATCGTCGTCGGCGCAGCCGCCGTCGACGTGCATCGCCGCCCCCGACGGGTGCCCGGAGTAGAGCGTCGCCGGTGGCAGCGTCGCGTCGCTGAAGTCGACGTGACCGCTCGAGCCGGGGAAGACGTCGGCGGCGGAGCCCTGGTAGGGGTAGCCGTCCATCGGCGTCGTGCCCGTCGGCCTCCTCGACGTCCACCAGCCGGTGGGTGTCGTCGGCGTTGGCCTCGTTGGTCGAGGTGACGCGCTCGTCGACGTGGTAGACGATCACGCCGCAGGCGGGCAGGCCGGCGTCGAAGCCGACGGGCTGGCGGTTCTCCACCAGGAAGTACTCGCCCTTGCCGCGGTGGGTCTCGAACTTCCAGTCCACGCCGTTCCGGGTTGTCGCCGCAGCCGGTACGCCGTCGGGCTGGTCGCCGCGGCCGGCAGGGCCGCCCCGGTGAGCGCGCCGACGACGGGGGTCGGCGTGATCCAGCCCTGGTAGGACTTCGAGAAGGCGTCGAGCCCGGCGGGCGTGGTGCCCGGCTGGGCGGTGCCGACGGAGTTCCAGCTGCCGCCGGACATCAGGCTCCAGCCCCCGATCCCGGAGCTGGAGTAGTCGGTGTCGTAGAGGTCGGGGAAGCCGATGTCGTGGCCGATCTCGTGGGCCATGATCCCGATCGTGGACATGTGGCCGGGCGGCGTCGGTCGGTGGTGCACATGTACTCGCCGAACATGGTGCCGCCGTTGCGGTCGACCACGGTGCCGTCGAGCTTCGGGGCCGCGCCGGAGAGCCCGCCCTGGTGGGCCCAGACGCTCGGCCCGCAGACGTTGAGCGAGCCGCCGTACGACGTCTCGTAGCCCGCGACGATCACCGTCACGTGGAGCTCGGTGGGGCTGAGCACGCCGTTGCCGTCCGTGTCGAAGGACGCGTAGTCGACGTAGGGGTCGGCGGCCTTGACGGCATCGACGCCGAGCTTGGTCTCGCTCGGGCCGTAGTCGTTGCCGAAGTCCGGGTGGTCGTAGGGCAGCTGCAGCCAGCCGACCACGCCGTTGCCGGGCACCCCGCCGGTCTCCGCCGCCGGGGTGAGCGCGAACTTCCCGAAGCTGTTCGCCTGGTAGTAGCCCGCGACCGTGGCCGCCGGGGCCGAAGAACGTCGGCCGACCACTGGTCCTCGGTCGTGCCGACGCTGGCCTGGTTGGCGAAGGACACCAGGATGACCAGGGCCGGCTGGGCACCCGTGCCGGTGCCGGGACCACGGTCGAGGTCGCTCGCGGTCGCCGTGGTCGGTGCGGGCCGGCGACCTGGTGTCCGCAGGCGACGGGCGGCGGCCGGCGGCGCGGCCCGGCCCACCTCGAGCGCGGACGGTACGGGACGGCCCGGCGGCGTCCAGCCGGACGGCGTAGCGCCAGACGCCCGTGGCGTCGTTGGTGACGGCGTAGCCCGCCCGGGTCTGGTAGCCCTTGGTCCGGGAGTCGCCCCACGCCGTCAGGGTGATCCGGGTGCCGTCGGGCTGGGTGACGCGGTAGGGCCCGGGGTAGACCGGCACGCCGGGGTGGCGGTGCCCGGCGCTGGGGAGCCCGGCCAGCGGGGTGTCGGTGGTGACCTCGACGACCGACGGGCCGGCGCTGCGCCCGGGCCGCCGGACGGCCGCGGCGCACGGCGGCGAGCGCCCGACCGCGACCAGGGCGCAGGGTGAGGACGGCCAGGAAGCGCCGGTCGTCCCGATCGGGGGAGGAGGGCGCACGTCAGCCCTCGACCTCCGCCAGGAAGTCGAGCAGGAGGTCGTGGACGACCTCGGGCTGTTCCATCTGGACGAAGTGGCTGGCGCGCAGCTCGACGTACGTCGCGTCCTCGAGGCGGTCGGCAGCGGTGCGCATGTCGCGGGCGCCGGCCAGCACGTCGTAGGTCGCCGCGACGAGCATCACGGGCACCTTCACGCGGCTCAGCGAGACCCGGGCGTGCTCGGAGCTGCGCAGCGCCAGGTGGAAGAACCACTCGACCGGGATGCTGAGGAACTCGCGCAGCGCGCGCGCCGTGAGCTCGCCGTCCGGCGTCGGGAGCATGAAGCCGGAGTGCGTGAGCGACCGCGACCACGCGCGGGCCGACCGGCAGCCGGGTGGTCACCGGGACTGGCGCACGGCCGGTGAGCCTGAGCAGCCGGGAGAGCCCGACGGTGACGCCGCGGGCGACGGCGTGGGGGAGGCGGAACGGGCCGAGCATGGTGGCGAAGGTGTCGCCGGGGACGCCGGCCACCGCGAAGATGCCGGTGACCCGCTCGGGGTGGCGCAGCGCGAGCTCGAACGCCGTGTTGACGCCCATCGACCAGCCCATCAGCACGGCGCGGTCGACGCCGAAGTGGTCCATCACCGACAGGGCGTCCTCGACGAACTCCTCGATCCCGACCCGCCGCGGGTCGTCGGGCCGGGCCGAGCCGCCGGTGCCGCGGTGGTTCCAGGACACGACGCGCACGCCGCAGTCGGCGTGCAGCAGCGCCGGCCAGGTCCACGGGCTGACGCCGAGGCCGTTGCAGAGCACCACGGTCGGGCCGTCGATGCGGCCGAGGGGGTCGTTCGTCCAGGCCCGGAGGCGGGTGCCGTCGTCGCTGAGGATGTGGTGGAACTCCACCACCGACTCCGCCGGCCGGGCGGTCCTGCCGACGGCGGGCGCCGCTCTCCCTGGGTGCGGCGGCGGGATCAGGAGAGGCGGCCATGGCTGGCATTGTGCCTTCGCCGACGGGTCAGTCGGGGACGGGCTCGCCGAGGGTGTCGCCGCGAGCGGGTCGCGCCGACGCTGGCCACCATCACGCTGACCACCGCCACCCACTGCACGGGGCTGAGGAACTCCTGCAGCACCAGCATCCCGGCCAGGGCGGCGGCCGCGGGCTCCAGGCTCATCAGGATGCTGAAGACGTCGGGACGGATCCGGCGCAGCGCCATCAGCTCCGCGGAGTACGGGATCACCGAGCTCAGCAGCCCGACCACCGCGCCCAGCAGCAGGATCCTCGGGTCCCTGAGGTCGGACCCGCCGACCGCACCGCGAAGCGGCATCAGCAGGAGCGTCGCGACCACGCTCGCCAGCGCAGCCCCTCGAGCCCCGCCCACCGTCGGCCGGTCTGGGCGCTCAGCAGGATGTACGCCGCCCACACGGCCGCCGCGAGCAGCGCGAAGCCGACGCCGGCGAGGTCGAGGTCGGTCTGCTCGAAGCCGAGCAGCCCGACCCCGGCCCCCGCCAGCGCGACCCACAGCAGGTCCCGGGCCCGCCGCGAGATCACCACGGCCAGCACCAGCGGCCCGGTGAACTCGAACGCGACCGCCAGCCCGAGCGGGATCCGGGCGAAGGCCTGGTAGATCGACCAGTTCATGGTGCCCGAGGGTCGACCCCGAACGCGAGCACGGTCAGCCAGTCGGCCCGCTCCGCCCGCGCGTCCGCGGGCGCGCGACGAGCAGGAAGATGACCGAGCTGGTGACCAGCCGCAGCCACACCAGCGCCGTCGGGTCGATCTGGTCGAACAGGTGCTTGGCGAACGCGGCCCCGAGCTGGACCGACGCGATCCCGGCCAGCACCAGCCAGACGGGCGAGAGCCGGCGTGAGGTCACGGACGCCTATTCAACCGCCCGCTCCCGGGCCCTCGGACGCGGCCGTGCTACCCAGGCGCGCGGAGGGGCAGAACACCCGCTCGACCGGGTGTTCCGCCCCTTCGGCGTCGTTGCAACGGTCACGAACGGTCAGGAACGACGCCGAAGTTCCGGGCTCCGGCGGCTTCGGCAGCGATGAATCGGCGTCGGTCGCCGGGTCTACGATGCCGAGAACCCGTCCACCAGGAGGGAGGGCGACATGCCCGAGACGATCGTGATGGTCGGCACCCGCAAGGGGCTGTGGGTCGGCAGGTCCGACGAGGCCCGCGAGGAGTGGGAGTTCAACGGTCCCCACTTCGACATGGAGGAGGTCTACTCCTGCCTGATCGACAAGCGGGGCACCCCCCGGCTGCTGGCGGGCGCGAGCTCCAGCTGGCTCGGGCCCCCAGGTCTGGCGCTCCGACGACCTCGGCGCCTCCTGGCAGGAGACCCCCAACGGCGCCGTCCGTTTCCCCGAGGGCACCGACGCGACGCTGGCCCGGGTCTGGCAGCTCGCCGCGGGGCCCGAGGACGGCGTCGTCTACGCCGGCACCGAGCCGGGTGCCGTCTGGCGGTCGGCGGACCGGGGCGAGACCTTCACCCTGGAGCAGGCCCTCTGGGACCACCCGGAGCGGCCCGAGTGGGGCGCCGGCTTCGGCGGCCAGGCCTTCCACACGATCCTGCCCCACCCCGACCGACCCGCAGTCGGTGACCGCCGCGATCTCGACCGGCGGGGTCTACCAGACCACCGACGGCGGCGGGTCGTGGCAGGCCCGCAACCAGGGCATCCGGGCGGAGTTCCTGCCGGAGGGCGAGCAGTACCCCGCCTTCGGCCAGTGCGTGCACAAGGTGACCCGCCACCCGGCCCGGCCGGAGCGGCTCTACCTCCAGAACCACGGCGGCGTCTACCGCTCCGACGACGAGGGCGGCGATCTGGAAGTCCATCGCCGACGGGCTGCCCGCCGAGTTCGGCTTCCCGATCGTGGTGCACCCCCACGACCCCGACACCGTCTACGTCTTCCCGATCAACGGCGGCGACCGCCGCTACCCGCCCGACGCCAAGGCCCGGGTCTGGCGCTCCCGCGACGCCGGCGAGACGTGGGAGGAGCTCGGCCGGTCACGAGAAGGGGGCCTGCCCGACGACTTCTACGTCGCCGTGATGCGCGACGCGATGTGCGCCGACGACCACGCGAGTGCCGGCATCTACGTCGGCGCGCGCAACGGCGCCGTCTGGGCCTCGGCGGACGCGGGGGACACCTGGCGGCAGATCGTCGCGGACCTGCCCGACGTCATGGTCGTGCGCGCCGCCGCCCTGTAGACAGGACCCATGGACGACCGCGTCGGGGTGGCCCTGGCGGCGGCGTCGGCCGCCCTCGGTCGTGAGCTGCGCGACCTCGGGGGGCTCGGCGGCAGCGACCGGTCCCACGTGCACCGGGTGACCGACGGCGCGGCCACGCTCGTGGTCAAGGGCTACGTCGGCTCACAACCTGACCTCGTGGGCGAGGGAGCGCGTGGGCCTCGGCGTCGCGGGGGGACTGGGCCTGGCTCCCCGGCTGTTCGCCGCGACCGCCGACCCGGCCCTGGTGGTGATGGAGGACCTCGGGACGGCCCCGGACGTCGCGAGCCACCTCCTCGGGGACGGACGCCGGAGCGGCCGACGACGGCCCTGCTCGCGTGGGCCACGACCCTCGGCCGGCTGCACGCCCGCAGCCACGCCGACCGGCACGCCATCCGGGCGGCCTTCGCGAGTGCCGAGGCCGAGGCGGCGGGGGAGGAGCCGACCGACCGGTTCCACGCCGGCGTCGGCGGCAGCGTCGACCAGGCCACCACCGACTGGGCCGCCCTCGCCGCCGAGCTCGGCGTGTCCGGGCCGCCCGACGTCGGCGCGCTCGCCGACCGCCTGGCGGCCGACGACCACCACGCCCTCAGCCCGGCCGACGCGTGCCCCGACAACAACCTGCTGCTCGACGACGGCTGCCGCCTCATCGACTTCGAGTGGGCGGAGGTGCGCCACCCCGCCTGGGACGCGGCGTACCTCACCGTGCCCTGGCCGACCTGCTGGTGCTCCTGGCGCATCCCCGACGCGACGGCCGAGCGAGCCCTGGACGCCTACCGCGAGGAGGCCGCCGTCGGCATCCCCTACGTCGGCACCGAGGCGTTCGTCGACGACGTGGAGGCCGCCCGCAGCTGCTGGGCGCTGGTCACGGTGTGCGTGGTCGCTGACGACGGCCCTCCGCGAGGAGAGACCCCGCATCCCGCCAGCCCCGGCACCCGGCCCCGGATGCAGCACCGCCTCGCAGCTGGTGGCGCGGTCCGGCACCGATGCCGCGGACTTCGCCGGCGAGGTGCTCGAGCACACCCGGTCCCGGTGGGGCGATCTCGCGCTGCCGCTCGCCCCGGCGTACCGCTGACTGCGGTTGGTTAGGCTCCGGCCATGCCCGAAGCGCCCGACATGAAGCCCCGTTCGCGCGACGTCACGGACGGCCTCGAGAAGACCGCCGCGCGGGGGATGCTGCGGGCGGTCGGCATGGGCGACGACGACTGGGTCGAAGCCGCAGATCGGCGTCGCGTCGTCCTGGAACGAGATCACGCCCTGCAACCTCTCGCTGGACCGGCTGGCGAAGGCCGTGAAGAACGGCGTGCACGCGGCGGGTGGGTACCCGCTGGAGTTCGGCACCATCTCGGTCTCCGACGGCATCGCCATGGGGCACGAGGGCATGCACTTCTCGCTGGTGTCGCGCGAGGTGATCGCCGACTCGGTCGAGACGGTGATGATGGCCGAGCGGCTCGACGGCTCGGTGCTGCTCGCCGGCTGCGACAAGTCCCTGCCCGGCATGCTGATGGCCGCCGCCCGGCTCGACCTGGCGTCGCGTGTTCCTCTACGCCGGCTCGATCATGCCCGGCCAGGTCGACGGCCAGGACGTGACGATCATCGACGCCTTCGAGGCGGTCGGCGCCTGCCTCGCGGGCAAGATCACCCGCGAGGAGGTCGACCGCATCGAGCGGGCGATCTGCCCCGGCGAGGGCGCGTGCGGCGGGATGTACACCGCCAACACGATGGCCGCCGTCGGTGAGGCGTTCGGCATGTCCCTGCCGGGCTCGGCCGCGCCGCCCGGCCGTCGACCGGCGCCGCGACGGCTTCGCCCACCGCTCCGGACAGGCCGTCGTCGAGATGCTGCGCCAGGGCATCACGGCCCGCCAGGTGATGACCATGGAGGCGTTCGAGAACGCCATCGCCGTCGTGATGGCGCTCGGTGGCTCGACCAACGCCGTGCTGCACCTGCTGGCGATCGCCCGCGAGGCCGACGTCGACCTGCAGCTCGACGACTTCAACCGGATCGGTGACAAGGTGCCGCACCTCGGCGACCTCAAGCCCTTCGGCCGTTACGTGATGAACGACGTCGACAAGGTCGGCGGCATCCCGGTGGTGATGCGGGCCCTGCTCGACGCGGGCCTGATGCACGGCGACGTGCTGACCGTGACCGGCAAGACGATGGCGGAGAACCTCGCGGAGCTCACCCCGCCGGACCTGGACGGCGACGTGCTCCGGCGCCTGGACCGGCCGATCCACAAGTCCGGCGGCCTGACCATCCTGAACGGCTCGCTGGCCCCCGAGGGCGCGGTCGTCAAGAGCGCCGGCTTCGACGACGACGTCTTCACCGGCACCGCCCGGGTCTTCGACCGGGAGCGGGCCGCCCTGGACGCGCTGACCGCCGGCGAGATCCGGCACGGCGACGTGGTCGTGATCCGCTACGAGGGGCCCAAGGGTGGGCCGGGCATGCGCGAGATGCTGGCGATCACCGGGGGCATCAAGGGCGCCGGGCTCGGCAAGGACGTGCTGCTGGTGACCGACGGGCGGTTCTCGGGTGGGACGACCGGCCTCTGCGTCGGGCACATCGCCCCCGAGGCGGTCGACGGCGGACCGATCGCGTTCGTCCGCGACGGCGACACGATCACCCTCGACGTCCGCAACCGCACCCTCAGCATCGACATCCGTCGATCCCGAGATGGGACAAGAGGAAGGTCGGCTGGGAGCCGCTGCCGCCGCGTTACACGCGCGGGGTGCTGGGGAAGTACGTGCAGCTCGTCCAGTCCGCCGCGCACGGCGCGGTGTGCGGCTGACGGGCAGGACCCCAGGTCCATCCGGGCCGAAGGACCGGTACGTACTGGGCCCAACGGACTAGCCGGTCTGGTCCGTTTGTCCCGTCTTGGTGGGAACGCCTGCCGCCTCGCGCGAGCGCGTTTAGCGTGACGCTCGCGGTCACCCCCCGGACCGCCGAACCCCCCCGGAAGTGGCACCGACATGACCACGAACCTGATGCCCGACACCCCCGTCGAGGCCCCTGTGCGCGGCTCGCTGACGATCGGCCTGCTGGTGCCCTTCCACCCCGGCGCCCCGGCTGCCGGCCGGCACTTCCTCCAGGGCGTCGAGCTCGGCCTGGCCGGCGCCACCGGCGTCCCCGCGATGGTCGTCGACGTCGAGGTCGGCGTCGGCTACGTCGAGGCCGCCGACTCCCTGGTCCGCCTGCTCGACGACGGGGCCCAGGTCGTGGTGGCCGCCGTGAACGAGCCCGTTGCGGAGCTGCTGGCCAGCATCTGCCGCTCCCGCGGAGTCGGTCTCGTGGTGGCCGGCGTCGGCAGCGAGAGCGCCGCCGTGCGCGGACCCGGGGTCGTGCACTGCACCCAGCAGCACTGGCAGGCCATGGTCGCGATGGGCGACTGGGCCGCGCGGCACCTCGACGACGGACTGTTCCAGGTGGTCTCCGCCCCCGACGCCGAGTACGACGCCGTCCGGGCCCTGCGCCTCGGCTTCGAGGCCGCCGGCGGCCGGGTCTCCGGACGCGCCACCACCCACGATCGCTACGACAGCACCGGCGTGGCCGAGGCGGCCGTCGCCGCCCGGGCGTCCGGCGCCCGCACCGTCGCCGTGCACGCCACCGGCCACCGGCTGACCGAGGTGGTCCGCGGGCTGCGCCGGGCCGGCGTCCAGGCCGAGATCGTGGTCGACGAGACCGGGCACGACGAGGCCGCGGGCGACCCGCTCGGGCGCGCCGACGGCCTCTACTCCACCTCGTCGTGGTGCCGCTCCGACGCCGCCGACTTCGCCGAGGCCTTCCACGCCACCACGGGTGAGATGGCCGACGCGTTCGCCGCGGTCGGGTACGACGCCGCCCTCCTCGTCGCCGAGGCGGCCCGCAGGATGGCCGATGGCGGTGGCTCCTGGTCCGCGCTCGTCGAGGTGCTCGCCGGTGCGACCCTCCACGGGTCGCGCGGCCCACTCGTCGTCGACGCGGCGACCGCGTCCGCCACGAGCTCGCTGCGGGTGCGCCGGTCGCGCGCCGGGCGGCACTCCGTCGTGGGTCGCCGCACCGCCGTCCCGGTGCTGCCGGACAGCGTCGTCACGGTCGGGACCCACGAGGTCGACGTGCTCGACCGCGTGCTCGAAGGCTGATCCCGCAGCGGGGCTGTGGCGGTGAGCCCGGCACGCACGTCCCTCGGTGCGCGTCCCGCACCAGGCCGTCCGGCCCGCCTACGGTGACCGCCATGCCTCGCCCGGCCGTCCCCCAGCGCCGCCTGGCCGCGGCCGGTGTGGTCGCGGTGCTGGCGCTCGCTGCCGTCGGGGCCGCGCACCTCGACCGACCCGACCGGTCCGCCCAGAACCCGGCCCGCGAGCAACCCGTGGACGCGATCATCCCGGTGGCCGCCGTGCCGAGCGCGACCCCGACGCCAGCCCTCCCGCCGGCCCCGCGCCGGGCGGTGCCGCAGCTGCCTGGGGGAGGGACCGAGGTCTTCGGCCACCACCGGTTCCTGGTCGCCTACTACGGCACCGCCGGCACCGGCGCGCTCGGCGTGCTGGGGGAGACGGCCCCGGACGAGATGCAGCGGCGGCTGCGCCGGGCCGGCCGGCCGTTCCGGCAGGACGGGGAGCGGATCCAGCCGGTCTACGAGCTGATCGTCACCGTCGCGGACCCGCAGCCCGGGCCCGGCGGCGACTACAGCCACGACATCGCGGCCGACCGCGTCCGCGACTACATCGACGCGGCGCACCGGCACGGGGCCCTCGTGGTCCTCGACGTGCAGCCCGGCCGCGACGACTTCCTGGACGTCGCCAAGCGCTGGCGGTGGGCCCTGGAGGACCCGTGGGTGGGGCTGGCCCTCGACCCGGAGTGGCGGATGGGTCCGCACCAGGTGCCGGGGCGGGTGATCGGCAGCGTCGGCGCCGTGGAGGTCAACCGGGTCTCGGCCTGGCTCGCCCACCTCGTCGCGCAGCGCGACCTCCCCGAGAAGGCGTTCGTGCTGCACCAGTTCCGGACCACGATGATCCGTGACATCGCGCGTGTCCGGACGCGCCCGGGCCTGGCCCTGGTGCAGCACGTCGACGGGTTCGGCACCCAGCAGGAGAAGCTGGCGACGTACCACGCGGTGGCCCGACCGGGGCAGTTCGCCATGGGCTTCAAGCTCTTCTACGACGAGGACGTGCACCGGTTCACCCCCGCCCAGGTGCGGGCGATCCGGCCGACGGTGGGCTTCGTCAGCTTCCAGTCAGGACACTAGGTTGGAGCCGTGCGCCACCCCGTCTTCGCCGACCACCACGTGCACCTGGGCCTGGTCGACGCCGATGGACAGCGCGGCCTCGCGGACTCCGGGATCGGCCGGGTGGTCGACCTCGGCTGGTCCGACGACGTGGTGGCGCTGGCCCGCTCGGCGCCGGTCGCGACCGCGTACGCCGGCCGGTTCGTCACCGCTCCCGGTGGCTACCCCACGGCGAGCCGCTGGGCGCCCCCGCGCTGTGCCAGCGAGGTCGCCGAGCCGAGGGACGCCGCCGGAGCGGTCGACCACCAGGTCGCGCTGGGCGCCTCCGTCGTCAAGACGACGCTCAACCGCGACGCCGGCCCGGTCCCGGACGTGGCCACCCTGGGGGCCGTGGTGGCCGCCGCGGCGGCGGTCGGCCTGCCCGTCGTCGCGCACTGCCAGGGCCCGGGGATGCTCGAGCTGGCCCTCGCCGCCCGGGTGCCGGCCGTGGCGCACACCCCGTGGACCCACCGGCTCGACGACGAGGTCCTCGCGGAGGCGGTCGAGGCCGGGCAGGCGTGGATCAGCACCCTGGACATCCACGGCTACGGCACCGCCACCCCCGACGGTGACCGCGCGGTGGACAACCTCGCACGCTTCCGCGGGGCCGGAGGGCGGGTGCTCTACGGCACCGACCTGGGCAACGGGCCGCTGCCCGCGTCGCTGAACCTTCGTGAGGTCGGGCTGCTGCTCGACGCCGGGCTCACCGAGGACGACGTGCTCGCGGCCCTGACGGACCCGTGGCCGTTCGCGTCCCCGCTCGCCGGGATCGCGACCGAGGTGCCGGACGGCCCGGAGCCGCTCCTCGACCGGCTCGCGCAAGCGCGCGTCGTACGGGAGGGACCGGCCCGTTGAGCCCCGTCGACGAGCACGGCCAGCCGGTGGGGGACCCGGTCGACTGGACGTCCGCGGCGGCGCCGGTGCCGGTCGTGCTCACCGGCCGCCACGTCACGGTGTCGGGACTCGAGCACGAGCACGCGCCGGCCTTGTACGCCGCCTTGTGCGGCTCCGACGACGCCTCGCTGTGGACCTACCGGCTGGTGGGGATGCCGGCCTCGGCCGGCGCGATGGAGTCGATGGTGGCCGGGTTGCTCGCCCACCCCACCGAGGTGACGTTCACGATCACGCCGCGCGGGCGCGGCCCCGAGGGGATCGCCACCCTGATGCGGGTGGACGCGGCGAACGGCGTGGTCGAGGTCGGCGGCATCCTGCTGGCGAGGTCCCTGCAGCGGACGCCGGCCTCGACCGAGGCGATGTACCTGCTCGCCCACCACGTCTTCGACGCGCTCGGATACCGCAGGTACGAGTGGAAGTGCGACGCGCTCAACGAGCCCTCGCGGACGGCAGCGGCCCGGCTGGGGTTCACCTACGAGGGCCGGTTCCGCAACGCCGTGGTCTACAAGGGCCGCAACCGCGACACCGACTGGTTCTCGATCACCGACGCCGAGTGGCCCCGGATCCGCGCCGCCCACGAGGCCTGGCTGGACCCCGCCAACTTCGATGAGTCCGGCGCCCAGCGCACCCGGCTCGGGGACCTGCTGCGCCCGGCCGGGGAGCGTGGGTGGCAAGGTGGGTGAATGGCTCACGACACCACCACCCTGACCCGCACGCAGGTCGACGAGGAGCACCTCGCCGACTGGGAGCTCATGGTCGGCGCGATCGAGGCGAGGTACGAGACGGGTGGCTTCGCCACCGGCCTCGAGCTGGTCAACCGGATCGGCGCCGCCGCCGAGGAGGCCGACCACCATCCCGACCTGACACTCACCTGGCCCTACGTCCATGCCCGGCTGGTCAGCCACGACGCCGGCGGGGTGACCAGCCGCGACATCGCGCTGGCGCGGCGGATCAGCGAGATCGCCGCCGACCTCGGCGTCACGTCGACGCGGGAGAAGCTGACCAGGGTCGAGTTCGGCCTCGACACGGCGGACAAGCCCGCGGCCGTCCGCTTCTGGGCCGCCGTCCTGGGCTACGACGTCGACGACGACATCGCCGTGGTCGACCCCGACGGGCGTCAGGTGGAGCTGTGGTTCCAGGGGACAGATACCCACGACGAACCTCGGCAGCGCTTCCACGTCGACGTCACCGTCCCTCCCGACCAGGCGCAGTCCCGGATCGACGCCGCGCTGGCGGCGGGCGGCACCCTCGTGAGCACCGACCACGCGCCGGCCTTCACGGTGCTCGCCGACCCCGAGGGCAACAAGGTCTGCGTGTGCACCTGGCAGGGCCGGGAGTGAGCCCGGGAGTGAGCCCGGGAGGTGAGCCCGGAGTGACCATGGACCAACGCGTCAGCTTCATCAGCCTTGCGGTGCCCGACCTCGAGGCGGTCCGGGCGTTCTACGTCGACGGGCTCGGCTGGACCGAGGCGATGTACGTCCCCGGCGACGTGTCGATGATCCAGGTCGGCGAACGGCTGGTGCTGTCGTTGTGGGCCGAGCCCGGCTTCGAGGCCGAGGTCGGGCCGATCCGCCGCGGCGAGGGCCACGTCCCGATCACCCTCGCCCACAACGTCGCCGACCGCGAGCAGGTCGACGCCGTGCTGGAGGAGGCCCGCGGTGCCGGGGCGTCGTACGTCGGCGCGGCCGCGGAGCGTGAGTGGGGCGGCTACACCGGCTACTTCGCGGACCCGGCCGGCTTCCGCTGGGAGGTCGCCTGGAACCCCGGTCCGATCGGCCGGACCGTGCTGCCCTGACCGCGACGCACCGTTGGGCCAGCATCCGGGACGGTCGTCCCGGATGCTGGGACGCGTGCGAGAGTCGGGTGACGGACCTCGGACCGGACGGCTACCGTGAACTCATGCGCACGACGCTTGTACGCACCCGACGCGAGGACTGAGACACCCAGGGCACCACAGCCGGTCTCGACCTCGCGTCACCCCTCGTTGCCGTTCCGGCCGAGGGGTTTTTTCATGTAGTCACCACCGACCCGACAGGAAGCCAACGGACATGGGCGAGCAGGACAGCGTCACCGGTGCGCAGAGCCTGGTCCGGTCGCTGGAGGCGGCCGGAACGACCGACATCTTCGGCATCCCCGGGGGCGCCATCCTCCCGGCGTACGACCCGTTGATGGACTCCACGATCCGCCACATCCTGGTCCGTCACGAGCAGGGCGCCGGGCACGCCGCCCAGGGGTACGCCGCCGCGACCGGCCGGGTGGGCGTGTGCATGGCCACCTCGGGTCCCGGTGCCACCAACCTGGTCACCCCGATCGCCGACGCCTACATGGACTCGGTGCCCATCGTCGCCATCACCGGCCAGGTCGGGGCCCAGTTCATCGGCACCGACGCCTTCCAGGAGGCCGACATCCGCGGCATCACGATGCCGATCACCAAGCACAACTTCCTGGTCACCGACCCGGCCGAGATCCCGCGCACCATCGCCGAGGCGTTCTACATCGCGTCGACCGGGCGGCCCGGCCCCGTGCTGGTCGACATCGCGAAGTCCGCCCTCCAGTCGCGCACCACCTTCGACTGGCCCGCCGAGCTGGTGCTGCCCGGCTACCGCCCGATCACCCGCCCGCACGCCAAGCAGATCCGCGAGGCGGCCCGGCTGATCCTGGAGTCCCGGCGGCCGGTGCTCTACGTCGGGGGTGGCGTGATCCGCGCGGGGGCCTCGAAGGAGCTGCGGGAGCTCGCCGAGCTGACCGGCATCCCCGTCGTCACCACGCTGATGGCGCGGGGTGCGTTCCCCGACAGCCACGTCCAGCACCTCGGCATGCCCGGCATGCACGGCACCGTGGCCGCCGTCGCCGGCCTGCAGCGCAGCGACCTGATGATCAGCCTGGGCGCCCGTTTCGACGACCGGGTCACCGGCAACCTGGACTCCTTCGCCCCGGGGGCCAAGGTGATCCACGCCGACATCGACCCCGCCGAGATCGGCAAGAACCGTGCGGTCGACGTGCCGATCGTCGGCGACGCCCGCGAGGTCATCTCCGACCTGGTCGCCGCGCTCAAGGTCGAGGCGGAGGCCGGTCACACCGGCGACTACGAGTCCTGGGTCGACTACCTCGCCGGCATCAAGAAGCGCTACCCGCTCGCCTACGACCAGCCGGCGGACGGCACCCTCGCCCCGCAGTACGTCATGGAGCGGCTCGGCCAGATCGCGGGCCCGGAGGCCATCTACGTCGCGGGGGTCGGCCAGCACCAGATGTGGGCGGCGCACTTCGTGGGGTACGAGCACCCGGGCACCTGGATCAACTCCGGCGGCCTGGGCACCATGGGCTTCTCGGTGCCCGCCGCGATGGGGGCCAAGGTCGGCCGGCCCGACACCACCGTCTGGTCGATCGACGGTGACGGCTGCTTCCAGATGACCAACCAGGAGCTCGCCACCTGCGCGATCAACGACATCCCGATCAAGGTGGCGGTGATCAACAACGAGTCCCTGGGGATGGTCCGCCAGTGGCAGACGCTCTTCTACAACGAGCGCTACTCCAACACCGACCTGCACACGGGCGCGGACCGGCGGATCCCCGACTTCGTCAAGCTCGCCGACGCCTACGGCTGCGTGGGTCTCGCCTGCGACTCGCCGGACCAGGTCGACGCGACCATCGAGAAGGCGATGTCCATCGACGACCAGCCCGTCGTGGTCGACTTCCGGGTGCACCGCGACGCGATGGTGTGGCCGATGGTCGCGGCCGGCACCAGCAACGACGACATCAAGTACGCCCGCGACCTGGCCCCCGAGTTCGACAAGGACGACCTGTAAACCATGAGCCGTCACACCCTCTCCGTGCTCGTCGAGAACAAGCCGGGCGTGCTGGCCCGGATCGCCGGCCTGTTCGCCCGACGCGGCTACAACATCGACTCCCTCGCCGTCGGTCCGACCGAGCACGTCGAGGTCTCCCGGATGACGATCGTGGTCACCGTCGAGGACTCCCCGCTCGAGCAGGTCACCAAGCAGCTCAACAAGCTGGTCGAGGTGATCAAGATCGTCGAGCTGGACGGCTCCGCGTCGGTCAACCGCGAGCTGCTGCTGGTCAAGGTGCGCGCCGACGCCGAGTCCCGCGGCCAGATCCTCGACGTGGTCGAGCTGTTCCGGGCCAAGGTCGTCGACGTCTCGCCCGACACCGTCGTGGTCCAGGCGATCGGCAACGTCGACAAGCTGGCCGACCTGCGCCGGCTGCTCGAGCCCTTCGGCATCCGCGAGCTCGTCCAGTCCGGCATGGTCGCCATCGGCCGCGGCCCCCGCTCGATCTCCGAGCGGACCCTGCGCCCGGTCGCCGTACCGTCCCCGTCGCAGGCTGGATGAACACCCGGTCGACCGGGTGTCCCGTCCCTTTGCGGTCGTTGCAACGCTCACGAAGAGACCGAAACGCCCACGAAGTTCCCCCGCACCACCACCCGAAGGAGCGCCCACCGTGGCCCAGATGTTCTACGACGACGACGCCGACCTCGCCCTGATCCAGGGCAAGAACGTGGCCGTGCTCGGCTACGGCAGCCAGGGCCACGCCCACGCGCTGTCCCTGCGCGACTCCGGCGTCGACGTGCGCGTCGGCCTGCCCGAGGGCTCGAAGTCGCGGTCCAAGGCGGTGGCCGAGGGCCTGCGGGTGCTCACGCCGGCCGAGGCGGTCGAGGAGGCCGACGTGATCGTGATCCTCGCGCCCGACCACAAGCAGCGGCAGCTCTACACCGAGGCCGTCGAGCCCAACATCACGCCCGGCGACACCCTGGTGTTCGGCCACGGCTTCAACATCCGCTTCGGCTACATCACCCCGCCGCCGGGTGTCGACGTGTTCATGGTCGCCCCCAAGGGTCCCGGGCACCTGGTCCGCCGCGAGTACGTCGACGGGCGCGGCGTCCCCGTGCTCGTCGCCGTCGAGAAGGACGAGTCCGGCAAGGCCTGGGAGCTCGCGCTGTCCTACGCCAAGGCGATCGGCGGCCTGCGCGCGGGCGGCATCCGCACGACGTTCGCGGAGGAGACCGAGACCGACCTGTTCGGCGAGCAGGCCGTGCTCTGCGGCGGGGCGAGCCAGCTGATCATGTACGGCTTCGAGGTGCTGACCGAGGCCGGCTACCAGCCCGAGGTCGCGTACTTCGAGTGCCTGCACGAGCTCAAGCTCATCGTCGACCTGATGTACGAGGGCGGCATCGCCAAGCAGCGCTGGTCGGTGTCCGACACGGCCGAGTACGGCGACTACGTGTCCGGTCCGCGGGTCCTGGACGCGCACGTCAAGGACAACATGAAGCAGATCCTGGCCGAGATCAAGGACGGCACCTTCGCCCAGCGGTTCATCGACGACCAGGACGCCGGCGGCCCGGAGTTCCAGGCGCTGCGCGAGAAGGGCGAGCAGCACCCGATCGAGCAGACCGGCCGCGAGCTCCGCAAGCTGATGGCCTGGGTGAAGTCGCACGACGACGACTACACGGAGGGCACCGCCACCCGGTGACGGAGGGCCGCTACACCCACGGGCACGCCGAGTCCGTGCTGCGCTCCCACCGCAGCCGGACCGCGGCCAGCTCGGCGGCGTACCTGCTGCCGCACCTGGCTCACGGCCAGCGGCTGCTGGACGTCGGCGCGGGTCCCGGCACGATCACCGCCGACCTGGCGGCGATCGTCGGGGACGTGGTCGCGCTCGAGGTCTCGGAGGACGCGGCGGCGCTGACCCGCGCCGGAGCGCCCGGCGTGGAGGTCCGGGTCGGCGACGTGCACGCGCTGCCGTTCGCCGACGGCGAGTTCGACGTCGTGCACGCCCACCAGGTCCTCCAGCACGTCGCGGACCCGGTGCGGGCCCTGCGCGAGATGGCCCGCGTCGTACGCCCCGGCGGCCTGGTCGCGGCCCGCGACTCCGACTACGGGTCGTTCGCCTGGTGGCCCCGACTGCCGGAGCTGGACCGCTGGCTGGAGCTGTACGACGCGGCGGCGCGCGGCAACGGCGGCGAGCCCGACGCCGGGCGGCGGCTGCTGGCCTGGGCGCACGCCGCCGGCCTCGAGGACGTCACCGCCTCCTCCTCCACCTGGTGCTACGCCACCCCCGAGACCCGGGACTTCTGGGGCGGCATGTGGGCGGACCGCATCGTCGGCTCCGCCCTCGCCGAGCAGCTGGTGGCCGAGGGCCGGGCCACCCCGGAGGAGCTGGCCGCGATCTCGGACGCCTGGCGCCGCTGGGCGGCCGACCCCGACGGCTGGATCTCCGTCCACCACGGCGAGATCCTCTGCCGCTCGTCGCGGTAGTCCGGTGCGATCCGCGGCCCAGCAGGCGGCCTCGACCGGCCAACCGCACCGGAGTACCGCGCAGGCGTAGGTGAGGTTAGGCAAACCTAACTAGGTGGCGTACGATCCGGAACGTGCTCGCGAACTACCTGATCGGACTCCGCGAAGGCCTCGAGGCCGCCCTGGTCGTCAGCATCCTGGTCGCCTACCTCGTCAAGACCGGGCGGCGCCACCTCCTCGGCCGCGTCTGGCTCGGGGTCGCCGTGGCCGTGGTCGTCAGCCTCGCGTTCGGCGCGCTGCTCACCTACGGCCCGCGCGGGCTCTCCTTCCAGGCCCAGGAGCTGATCGGCGGCCTCCTGTCGATCGTCGCCGTCGTCTTCGTGACCTGGATGATCTTCTGGATGGCGCGCGCCGCGCGAGGCATCGCCGGCGAGCTGCGCGGACGCGTCGACGTCGCCGCCGAGGGCGGTGCCTGGTCGCTCGCCCTCGTCGCGGTGCTCGCCGTGGGCCGGGAGGGCCTGGAGACCGCCCTGTTCCTGTGGGCCGCCACCGAGGCCGGCACCCGCGATGCCGGTGCCGCACCCACGTGGCAGCCGCTGCTGGGCGCGGCGCTGGGCCTGGCCACCGCCGTGGTGCTCGGCTACCTGCTCTACCGCGGCGCGATCCGGATCAACCTCACGAGGTTCTTCACCTGGACCGGCGCGTTCCTGATCGTCGTGGCCGCCGGCGTCCTGTCCTACGGCGTGCACGACCTCCAGGAGGCCGGCTTCCTGCCGGGGCTGAACAACCTCGCGTTCGACGTGTCCGGGGTGATCGCGCCGGGCACCTGGTACGCCACCGTCCTCAAGGGCGTCTTCAACTTCTCGCCCGTCACCACCCGCCTCGAGGCACTCGTCTGGGTCCTGTACGTCGTGGTGACGATGACCCTCTTCCTGCGCAGCGTCCGCCGCCGCTCCCGTCCCGTCGCCCCGGCCCCCGCGCCCGGCGAGCAGCCGCGCGTACCCACGCCGGCCGCCTGACCCCTCCGCCGGTCCATCCCGCATCCCGAGAGAAGGAACCCCGATGCGTCCGTCCCTGCTGCTCGCCCTCGCCCTGGCCCTCCCGGCCCTCGCCGCGTGCACCGAGAACGCTCCCGCCTCCGAGGAGGCCGGCGGCGACCAGGCCGCCTCGGCCCGCTCGCTCACCGTCAGCTCCTCGGACTCCGCCTGCGACCTGTCGGCCACCGAGGCCCCGGCCGGCACGTTGACCTTCGACGTCACCAACACCGGCGGGCAGGTCACCGAGTTCTACCTGCTGGGCGAGGACGGGCTGCGGATCGTCGGCGAGGTCGAGAACATCGGCCCCCAGCTCAACCGCCAGCTCGTCGTCAACGCGCCGGCCGGGACGTACCTCACCGCCTGCAAGCCGGGCATGACGGGCCAGGGGATCCGCGCGGCCTTCACGGTGACCGCGTCGAAGGACGCCCAGCAGGTCGGCGCCGACGACCAGGAGCTCGTGACGCAGGCCCAGGCCAACTACGCCGCCTACGTCCAGGACCAGTCCGACCAGCTGCTGGTCAAGACGCGGCAGTTCGTGTCGGCGTACGAGTCCGGCGACGACGAGCAGGCCCGCGCCGTCTACGCCGACGCGCGCACCCACTGGGAGCGGATCGAGACGGTCGCGGAGTCCTTCGGCGACCTCGACCCCGAGATGGACGCCCGCGAGGCCGACCTCGAGCCCGGCCAGGACTGGACGGGCTGGCACCGCATCGAGAAGGACCTCTGGCCGCAGCGGGCCACGAGCTACACGCCGCTGACGGCGGCGGAGCGGAAGACGTACGGCGACGACCTGCTCGCCAACACCGAGACCCTCGACAAGCGGGTCCAGAAGCTGGAGTTCACCGTCGACCAGATCGCCAACGGCTCGCGCGGGCTGCTCGAGGAGGTCGCGACGGGCAAGGTGACCGGCGAGGAGGAGTACTGGTCGCGCACCGACCTGTGGGACTTCCAGGCCAACGTCGACGGCGCACGGGTCGGCTACGAGGGCGTCCGGCCGATCCTGGAGGCCAAGGACCCCGACCTCGCGGCCACCCTGGACCGCCGCTTCGCGGAGCTGCAGACGCTGCTCGACGCCCAGCGCGTCGGCGACGGCTTCACCCTGTACGACGACCTCTCGGCCGACGAGGTCAAGGCACTGGCCGACGCGGTCAACGCCCTCTCCGAGCCGCTGTCCCGGCTCACCGCCGCCGTGCTCGGGTAGTCGCCGTGAAGGTCAGCAGACGCGGGCTCCTCGGTGGCGGCGCGGCCGCCGCCGGGGTGGCGGGAGCGTACGTCGCGGGACACGCCGCGGCGACGACCGGGGACCCGGCGCCGCTCGGCGACGGGGTCGCGTCGTCGTACCCCTTCCGGGGCGCCCACCAGGCCGGCATCGTCACCCCGGCGCAGGACCGCCTGCACTTCGCGGCGTTCGACGTCACCACCGACTCCCGCGAGGAGCTGGTCGCGCTGCTGCGGGCCTGGACCGACGCCGCCGAGCGGATGACGCGCGGCGAGGGCGCCGGGCCGGTCGGGCCGACCGAGGGGGCCGCCGACCTGCCCCCCGACGACACCGGGGAGGCGATCGGGCTGCCGCCCTCAGGGCTGACGATCACCTTCGGGTTCGGGCCGGGGCTGTTCGGCCGCTTCGGTCTCGCGGACCGCCGACCCGCCGCCCTGCGCGAGCTGCCGCACTTCCCGGGCGACCAGCTCGACGCCGCCCGCTCGGGTGGCGACCTCTGCGTGCAGGCGTGCGCCCAGGACCCGCAGGTGGCCGTGCACGCGGTCCGCAACCTGGCGCGGATCGGTTTCGGGACCGTGGCGGTGCGCTGGTCGCAGCTCGGCTTCGGCCGCACCTCCTCGACCTCGACGGCGCAGTCGACGCCCCGCAACCTGTTCGGCTTCAAGGACGGCACCGCCAACGTGAAGGCGGAGGAGACCGAGGCGCTCGACGACTTCGTCTGGGTGCGGGAGGGCGACGATCCTGACGCCGCGGCCGACTGGCTCGTCGGCGGCTCCTACCTCGTGGCCCGCCGGATCGGCATGAACGTCGAGGTCTGGGACCGCCAGCCGCTCGCCGACCAGGAGGACTTCGTCGGCCGGACCAAGGCCTCCGGCGCGCCGCTGTCCGGCGGCCAGGAGCACACCGAGCCGGACTTCACCATGCCCGGCTCCGACGGACCAGTCATCCCTCGGGACGCGCACATCCGCGTCGTGCACCCCACGACGAACGACGGGGTGCGGATGCTGCGCCGCGGCTACAACTTCGTGGACGGCACCAACGCCCTCGGCGGCCTGGACGCCGGGCTGTTCTTCATCGCGTTCGTCCGCGACCCCGAGCGGCAGTTCATCCCGGTGCAGAACAAGATGGCCCAGCACGACGGGCTGATGGAGTACCTGCGGTTCACGTCGTCGGCGATCTTCGCGGTCCCTCCGGGTGCGGGCCCGGGGGAGCACGTCGGCCAGGCGCTGTTCGCCTGAGGGCGGACGCCTGACCGCGATTCGTCTGCGTCGCTGAGCGGGAGAAAACCCGTCAGACCGCAGACGAATCGGGGTCGGCCGGCCACTCCCCGGCCCGGACGACGTAGTGCGAGCTGGGGGCGTCGTCGTACCAGTCCTCGGTGACGCCGAGGTAGGTCATGCCGAGCCGGTCGCAGACCGCCATCGACGGGTAGTTGTCCGTGTGCGTCAGGGCGCGGATCTCGGTGAGGCCGGCGGCCAGCCCGTACGCCAGCACGGCGCGGGCCGCCTCGGTCGTGTAGCCGCGACCGGTGGCGTCCGGGTGCGCGTACCACCCGATCTGCACGAGCGAGGAGCCGTCCGGTTGCTCGGAGTGGGGGATGGGCACCAACATGACCGACCCGGCCACCTCGCCGGTCGCGGCGATCTCCATCGCCCACTCCGAGAGCGGCAGGTCCATCGCCATGCCGGCGATCTTCTCCCTGGCCTCCTCGACCGTCTCGAGCGGACGAGGATGCCCCAGCCACCGCACGATCTCCTCGCGGCGCAGGATGTCGAGGAGCCGGTCGGCCTCCTCCTCGCGCCACGGGCGGATCACCAGCCGGTCGGTGCGGAGGGGCGTGAAGGTCGGGGGTACGTCGGGCACGGTTGCAGGATGCCAAACCACCCCGTGCGGCCGCGAGACGCGTCCGGGAGGCCCGACCCGGTCGGGTAAGGTTGTGCGGGCACAGCGTCGTGCCGACCCGCCGCCCGATCGGGCGGTCGAGGTCCCCCGGTCTTCCTCGACTCGAAGGACAGAGGCCCCGCTGTGACGTCGTCGCACCCTGACCTGGCCCCCCGCCCCGTCGTGCTCATCGCCGAGGAGCTGAGCCCCGCCACCGTCGAGGCCCTCGGCCCGGACTTCGAGATCCGGCACTGTGACGGCGCCGACCGCGCGGCGCTGCTGGAGGCGCTCCCCGAGGCCGACGCGATCCTGGTGCGGTCCGCCACCAAGGTGGATGCCGAGGCGCTCGGCGTGGGCCGCCGGCTGAAGGTGATCGCCCGCGCCGGCGTCGGCCTCGACAACGTCGACGTCAAGGCCGCCACCCAGTCCGGCGTGATGGTCGTCAACGCGCCCACCTCCAACATCGTCTCCGCCGCCGAGCTGGCCGTCGCGCTGATGCTCGCCGCAGCCCGGCACATCTCGCCGGCGCACGCGGCGCTCAAGAACGGCGAGTGGAAGCGGTCGAAGTACACCGGCATCGAGCTCTACGAGAAGACGGTCGGCATCGTCGGGCTCGGGCGGATCGGCGTCCTGGTCGCGCAGCGCCTCTCGGCGTTCGGCATGTCCGTGATCGCCTACGACCCCTACGTCCAGGCCGGCAGGGCCGCCCAGATGGGCGTCCGCCTGGTCGACCTCGACACCCTGCTCGCGGAGTCCGACTTCATGTCGGTGCACCTGCCCAAGACCGCCGAGACCGCAGGTCTGATCGGCGCCGAGCAGCTCGCCAAGGCCAAGACGTCCCTGGTCCTGGTCAACGCCGCCCGCGGCGGCATCGTGGACGAGGATGCGCTCTACGCCGCGCTCAAGGAGGGCCGGATCGCGGCCGCCGGGCTCGACGTCTTCGCCACCGAGCCGTGCACCGACAGCCCGCTCTTCGAGCTCGAGAACGTCGTCGCGACCCCCCACCTCGGAGCCTCCACCGACGAGGCGCAGGAGAAGGCCGGCGTCGCCGTGGCCCGCTCGGTGCGGCTGGCGCTCTCGGGAGAGCTGGTGCCCGACGCCGTCAACGTCCAGGGCGGCGTGATCGCCGAGGACGTCCGTCCCGGCATCCCGCTCACCGAGAAGCTCGGGCGGATCTTCACCGGCCTGGCCGGTGAGGTTGCCCAGCAGATCGACGTCGAGGTCCGTGGCGAGATCACCGACTTCGACGTCAAGGTGCTCGAGCTGGCCGCGCTCAAGGGCGTCTTCACCGACGTCGTGGCCGACCAGGTCTCCTACGTCAACGCCCCGCTGCTCGCCGCCGAGCGCGGCACCGCGGTCCGGCTGATCACGGAGTCGGAGAGCCCCGACCACCGCAACCTGATCACCCTGCGCGGCACCCTCGCGGACGGTTCGCAGATCTCCGTCAGCGGCACCCTCGTCGGCATCAACCAGCGCGAGCGCATCGTCGAGGTCAACGGCTTCGACGTGGACATCGAGCCGACCAACCACCTGGCATTCCTGACCTACGTCGACCGGCCGGGGATGGTCGGCACCGTCGGCCGGATCCTCGGTGACGCCGGCACCAACATCGCGGGCATGCAGGTCTCCCGCGACCAGCGTGGCGGCCAAGCACTGGTGGCGCTCTCGGTCGACTCGGCCATCGGCGCCGAGGCGCTGGCGGAGATCGAGGCCGCCATCGACGCCGGCATGGTGCGGGGGATCGACCTGGGCTGAGGCCGGGCCTCCGGCGGCACTCACGCCCGTCGGGGTGTGGTGACTTCGCTCACGCTGAGTAGCGTCCTTCGGCGGGGCCGGCTTCGGCCCCGTGCCCTCGGGAGGTCACGTGTCAACGTCTGTGGAGGAACGTCCGGCCCGCCGCCGCAACACGGCGCTCAAGCGCGAGGTCGGCCTGATCGGGCTGATGTGGGCCTCGATGGGATCGATCATCGGGTCCGGCTGGCTCTTCGGAGCGCAGGAGGGCCTGATCGCCGCCGGCCCCGCGGTGCTCTACGCGTGGGTCATCGGCGCCGCCTGCATGATGGTGCTGGCGCTGATCCACGCCGAGCTCGGGGCGATGTTCCCCGTGTCGGGCGGCACCGCCCGCTTCCCGCACTACGCCTTCGGCGGCGCGGTCGGGGCGTCGTTCGGCTGGTTCTCCTGGCTCCAGGCAGCGACGGTGGCGCCGATCGAGGTGTCGGCGATGCTGACCTACGCCCAGGAGTGGGACTTCGCGCAGGGCTGGGTGAACCCCGAGAACGGCGTCCTCAGCGCCACGGGCATCGTCGTGTCCATCATCCTGATGGCGATGTTCACGGCCATCAACTTCCTGGGTGTCCGCAAGCTGGCGGCCGCCAACAGCGCCGCGACGTGGTGGAAGGTCGCGGTCCCGCTGCTGGTGATCATCGTGCTGTCGTTCGCCAACTTCGACACCGGCAACCTGCACGCCGCCAACGGCTTCGCGCCCGGCGGCCTCAAGGCGGTCCTCGAGGCGGTGTCGACCGGAGGCATCATCTTCAGCTACCTCGGCTTCGAGCAGGCCGACCAGCTGGCCGGTGAGGCCAGCAACCCCAAGCGGGACATCCCGTTCGCGATCATCGGCTCGATGCTGATCGGCACGGTGATCTACATCGGGCTCCAGGCGGTCTTCCTGTTCTCACTGCCGGACAGCGCGATCGGCAAGACCTGGACGGACACCAGCAGCGACGCCTACTACACGCTCTTCACCGGCCCCTTCGCCCAGGTCGCGACCCTGCTCAGCCTGGGCTGGCTGGCCTGGGTGGTCCGCGTGGACGCCGTGATCAGCCCCGCCGGCACCGGCCTGATCTACACGACCGGCTCCTCGCGGGTCGCCTACGGGCTGTCCCGCAACGGCTACGTGCCGTCCATCTTCGAGTGGACCAACGCCCGCGGGGTGCCGTGGGTGGGCCTGATCGCCGCCTTCGTGACCGGCTGCATCTGCTTCCTGCCCTTCCCGAGCTGGCAGTCGCTGGTCGGCCTGATCACCAGCGCGTCGGTGCTGATGTACGCCGGGGCCCCGCTGTCGCTGAGCGCGTTCCGCAAGCGGCTGCCCGACCAGGAGCGTCCGTTCCGCCTGCCCGCGGTCGGGATCCTGTCTCCGGTCGGCTTCGCGATCTCCAACCTGATCATCATGTGGACGACCTGGGACACCGACTGGAAGCTCGGCGTGGCCATCCTGATCGGCTACGTGATCCTGATCGGCAACCGGGTGCTGCACCTCAACGAGCACCAGCCGATGCTGGACTGGCGGGCGGCCGCGTGGCTGCCGGTGTGGTTGATCGGCTTGGGCATCGTCGTCTACCTGAGCTCCTTCGGGCCCATGGACGACCCGACCTTCCCGTTCGGGTGGGACATGCTGGTCGTGGTGGCCTTCAGCTTCGCGATCTTCTACTGGGCGGTCAGCGTGTGCCTGACCACGGACAAGATCGAGGCGATGATGGAGGAGGTCGTGCTCCCCGAGGAGGAGGGCATGGGGCCGATCGGCTAGCGGGGTCTGCCTAGCGGCGGGTGGCGATCACCGCGGACGCGTCCGGGGCGATCATCACCTCGACGGCGGCGAACCGCTCGTCGCTGAGCCACTCCTCGCGCAGCGTGTCCACGCGACCGGCGTACGTCGGGGGCCACTGCTCGCACGGCGTGAAGTCGTCGAGGACGACGATGCCGCCCTCCTCGACGAGGTCCCACACCGAGTCGGGCCCGACGGCGGACGGCTTGCCGGAGTCCAGGAACAGCAGGGAGAAGGGGCCACGGTCGAGCAGCGTCGACCAGTCCGCGGCCAGCACCTCGACCTGCGGGTCGTCGGCGAAGATCTCCGCCGCGGCCTTGGCCAGCTTGGGGTCGAGCTCCGCGCTGACGATGCGGACGTCGTCGCGGACGCCCGAGCGGAGCCAGGCGGTGCCGACGCCGCAACCGGTGCCGAACTCGGCGAGCGTGCCGGCGCGGGTCGCGGCCAGGGCGGCCAGCAGTCGGCCGGTCTCGTTGCGGCAGAACGAGACGTAGCCGGCCTTCCGGGAGACGGCGAAGGCCCGGTGCACGACCTCGGGGAGCTCGGGCGGGGCGGACATGCGGGCAGTCTCTCATGGTGGGCTCCGTGTCTCGGATGCCGGACGGTTCGGGAAATGGGCTGCCGAGCGTCCTTCTGGCGCCGTACCGTGTGGGCATCATGCGGAGCGTGTTCGTACTCATCGACTGCCGCGGCGGGGCCTGACAGCAAGGCCACCTCGCCGCGGGTTTCGGCGTTGCGGGCCTTGCAGCTTCTTCAGTAGCAGCAGGCCGTGGCGGCACCCAGCGCCGGCGCGAACCGCTCAGTCTCCTGGTCGATGTCGACCGGACCCACGCGATCCGTGGGGATCCGCTCGTATCCGCCGCCCGGGCTCGCTGCTCTGGTCCATTGCCACAGCGAACCCACTTCGAGGAGCAGTTCCGATGTACGACATGTATCCCGACTGGGGCCCGGCCAACCACCAGCCCGAGAACCCGCGCAGCCAGGAGGCGGTCCAGGCCTCGCTCGACCTGCGGGACAACGGCGGCGAGCGCCCCGACGACAACTAGCGTTCGCCCACGTGACGACAACCGAGCCGACCGCGACCTCCGGCCTCCGCCTGGCCGTCATCCCCGGCGACGGCATCGGGCCCGAGGTGATCGCCGAGGCGCTCAAGGTCCTCGAGGTGGCCGTCGACCGCGGCCGGACGGCGTGAAGGTCGAGCCGACCCGCTACGACCTCGGCGCCGAGCGCTACCTCGCCACGGGCGAGGTGCTGCCCGACTCGGTGCTCGCCGAGATCCGCGAGCACGACGCGATCCTGCTGGGCGCCGTGGGCGGCAAGCCGGGTGACCCCCGGCTGCCCGCCGGCATCCTCGAGCGCGGCCTGCTGCTCCGGCTCCGCTTCGAGCTCGACCACTACGTCAACCTGCGGCCCTCCCGGATCTTCCCGGGCGTCGGTGTCGCCGCTGCGCCGACCCCGGCGACGTCGACTTCGTGGTGGTCCGCGAGGGCACCGAGGGTCCCTACACCGGCAACGGCGGCGCGATCCGCGTCGGCACCCCGCACGAGGTGGCCACCGAGGTCTCGCTCAACACGGCGTACGGCGTGGAGCGCGTCGTCCGCGACGCCTTCGCCCGCGCGTCCCGGCGTCCGCGCAGGAAGCTGACGCTGGTCCACAAGACCAACGTGCTGGTCCACGCCGGCGCGGTGTGGTCGCGGCTGGTCGACGCGGTCGGCGCGGAGTACCCCGAGGTGACCGTGGACTACCTCCACGTCGACGCGGCCACCATCTTCCTGACGACCGACCCGTCGCGCTTCGACGTGATCGTCACCGACAACCTGTTCGGCGACATCCTCACCGACCTCGCCGCCGCGATCACCGGCGGCATCGGGCTGGCGGCCTCCGGCAACATCAACCCCGACCGGACCGCCCCGTCGATGTTCGAGCCGGTGCACGGCTCGGCCCCCGACATCGCCGGGCCAGGGCATCGCCGACCCGACCGCCGCGATCCTGTCGGTCGCCCTGCTGCTCGACCACCTCGGCCACGCCGACGGCCGCCGCCGCGGTCGAGGCCGCCGTGCTCGCCGACCTGGCCGCCCGCGCGCCCCGGCCCCGACGCGCCGCTCCACCTCCGCCGTCGGCGACGCGATCGCCGCCCGCGTCGCCGGCTGACGGCCAGCCCGGCGAGGACACCCGCTCGACCGGGTATCCCGGACGTTTGGCGCCGTTGCAACGACGCCAAAGGGCAGGAACGCCCACACAGTTGGACGTCCTACTATCGACCTCAGACGCCTCACGAAAGGTGGGCTAGCGTGCCACTCCATGGACATCAGCACCACCCGTACGACGTCGCCGACGACCGACGACGCGGCTCGCCGAGATCCTGGCGAACCCCGGCTTCGGCACGTACTTCACCGACCACATGCTCACGGTCGAGTGGACGCCGGCCGACGGGCTGGCACGACGCGCGGGTCACGCCGTACGGCCCGCTCACCCTCGACCCGGCGACGGCGGTGCTGCACTACGCCCAGGAGATCTTCGAGGGCATGAAGGCCTACCGCCACGAGGACGGGTCGATCTGGACCTTCCGGCCCGAGGCGAACGCCGAGCGGATGGTGCGCTCCTGCCACCGGCTGGCGCTGCCGGCGCTGACCGCCGACGACTTCGTCCAGGCCGTCGACGCGCTCGTCGAGGTCGACCAGCGGTGGGTGCCCGACGCCGCGGGGGAGAAGAGCCTCTACATGCGGCCGTTCATGTTCGCCACGCGAGGTCTTCCTCGGCGTGCGGCCCGCCCAGCACGTCACCTTCATGGTCATCGCAGCCCCGCCGGCGCGTACTTCAAGGGCGGCGTCAAGCCGGTGACCCTGTGGCTCACCACCGACTACACCCGCGCCGGCCGCGGCGGCATGGGTGCGGCCAAGACCGGCGGCAACTACGCCGCCTCGCTGGTCGCCCAGCAGGAGGCGACCGAGCACGGCTGCGACCAGGTGGTCTTCCTCGACGCGCAGGAGGGCCAGTACGTCGAGGAGCTCGGCGGGATGAACATGTACTTCGTGCTACGCCGACGGCCACATCGTCACCCCCGCGACCGGCACCATCCTCGAGGGCATCACCCGCTCCGCGATCATCGAGCTCGCCGGCAAGCTCGGCCACCAGGTCGAGGAGCGCAGGTTCTCCATCGACGAGTGGCGCGACGGCGTGGCCAGCGGCGAGATCGTCGAGATGTTCGCCTGCGGCACGGCGGCCGTGGTGACGCCCGGTCGGCCAGCTCAAGTGGGACGGCGGCGAGGTCGGTGCCGCCGACGGCGCCGCCGGGGAGCTGACCATGCAGATCCGCCAGGCCCTGGTCGACATCCAGTACGGCCGCGCCGACGACACCTTCGGCTGGATGCACCAGCGTCTGCCTGACGACTCGCCTGGCTGCACCTCGACGGGTCAGCGCTGACCGGGTGTCGCCGTCCGGCCGTACGCTCGTGACGTGCAGTGTCCGGGCACCAGAGCCCCCGCGGCCAGCAGCCCCCCCGGGCTGACGGTCGGCGGCTACACCCTGCTGGCGCGGCTCGGCGAGGGCGGCATGGGCGTGGTCCACCTGGCCCGCAAGCCCGGCGGGCGAGCGGGTGGCGCTCAAGGTGCTCCGCCCGCACATCGTCGGCGACGACGAGGCCCGCGAGCGGCTCGCCCGCGAGGTCGCCTCGCTCAGCCGGATCCGCAGCCGCCGGGTCGCCGAGATCGTCGACGCCGACCCGTGGGGGCCGGTCCCGTACGTGGCCACCCGCTACGTGCCCGGGCTCTCGCTGCACGACCACGTGCACGCACGAGGGCGCGGTCGACGGGCGCCGACCTGGTCTGGTTCGCCCGGTGCCTCGCCGAGGCGCTGGCCGCCGTGCACGCGGCCGGCGTGCTGCACCGCGACATCAAGCCGTCCAACGTGCTGATGGAGGGCCGCACGCCGATCCTGATCGACTTCGGCCTGGCCCGGCGTCGCCGACGACCCCCGGCTCACCCACACCGGCTGGCTGCTCGGCACGCCCGGGCTACCTCGCGCCCGAGATCCTGCACGGCGAGGACGCGACCCCCGCCTCCGACGTGCACTCCTGGGCGGCCACCGTCGCGTACGCCGGCATCGGGTCGTCCGCCGTTCGGCTCCGGGCCGTCCATGGCGATCATGGACCGCGTCCGCCGCGGCGAGCACGACCTCGAGCGGCGCTGCCGGACGCGCTGCGCGGGTCGTGCCGGCGGCCCTGGACCCCGACCCGGCGCGACGCCCGACGCTGGACCAGGTCCGGGCCTGGCTCGGACCCGGCAACGACGCGCCGACCCGACGCCTCGCGGCGCCTCCCGAGGCGGCCGAGGACCTCTTCACGATGCCCCTCGCGATCGCCGCCCGGCAGGCATCGCGCCGGTGACGCCACCGCGCCCACGCAGGTACGCCCCACCCTCGTCGACCCGGACCCTCCCGGCCGGCGGGTCGACGGTGCCGCCCGGCCGCCGGCCCCGCTCGAGCAGCCGCCCTCCCCGCCAGCCGCCTGGCCGGACGCAGCGGGTCGACTTCTGGGACGACGACTGGCACGACCACCGGACGCCTCCCTCCCGACGGCTGGGTCGGACCGCCGCTCCCGCCCCCGCGCCGCGGGCCGAACGGCTGCGACGCGGGCTGCTGCTCTGGCGGCCGGGGTCGCCGTGGCGGCCGGGCATCGCCGCCTACCCCGTACCTCGCCACCGCGGTCGTGCTGGCGCTCGCCTGGCTGCTGCGCAGCGGCTCCATGACGGCCTCGGCCACCGGCGACCGGCAGCGGACTGCGCGGCGCCGCCAAGTGGTACGACGCGGTGCTCGCGCCCCTGTCCGCGCCCTGGCACCTGGTCGTCGCGTGCCGTCCCCGGCGGTTGCTGTTCGTCGTGGGCGCGGCGGGATCGCCATCGCGGTCGGCCCTGCTCTGCTATGCGTTCTCGGGGTCGCTGCCGAGCTCACTGGCCTCGTCGGCGGCCTGGCGCTGGCGGCCTGTGGTGGGGCCTCGGTCCCGGTGGCTCCCGCGTGCGCCGGCCGCTCGCGCGGCTGGTGCGGCCGCTCGCCGCAGCCCGGCGCACCGGCTCGCTCGCGGATGCCGCGGCGCTGGCGGCGTCGCCGGCACGTCGGATGCTCTGGGCTGGTCGGCACCGAGGCCGTGCGCGGACGCTGAGCCGCTCCGGGCCTCTGGCACGCCCGCACGGCCGAGCGCGGCCGGATCGTGAGATCCGGGCCCGCCTCGGGCGCCGGGCGTGGCAGCATGGCGCCGTGCAGCACGCACGATCATCATCACGCTAGCGCGTCGGATCCTCCCGCGCGCTGACCTCTCGTCCCACGGGAGGTCTTTTTGTTGCCCCGCACCGCACCAGCGAGAGAACGCCCGATCGACCTGCACGGCGCGTTCCACGTCTACGACACGACCCTGCGCGACGGCGCGCAGCAGGAGGGGCTCAACCTCTCCGTCGCGGACAAGCTGGCCATCGCCCGGCAGCTCGACGAGCTCGGCGTCGGCTACATCGAGGGCGGCTGGCCGGGCGCGAACCCCAAGGACACCGAGTTCTTCCGCCGCGCGCCGGACGAGCTGGACCTGCGGCACGCCACGCTGGCGGCGTTCGGCGCCACCCGGCGGGCCGGCGTCGCGCGCCGCCGACGACCCGCTGGTCGCGGCGCTGCGCGACAGCGGCGCCGCGGTCGTCACGCTGGTCGCCAAGTCCCACGACCGGCACGTCGAGCTCGCGCTGCGCACCACGCTCGAGGAGAACCTCGCGATGGTCCGCGACACCGTCGCGCACCTGCGCGCCGAGGGCCAGCGGGTCTTCCTCGACGCCGAGCACTTCTTCGACGGCTACCGGCCAACCGCGACTACGCGCTCGAGGTGCTGCGCACGGCGTACGAGGCCGGCGCCGAGGTGGTCGCGCTGTGCGACACCAACGGCGGCATGCTGCCGGCCTGGGTCGCCGACGTGGTCGCACGACGTCGTCGAGACCGACCGGCGTCCGGGTCGGCATCCACTGCCACAACGACACCGGCTGCGCGGTGGCCAACACGCTCGCCGCGGTCGACGCCGGGCGCGACCCACGTGCAGGGCACCCTCAACGGCTACGGCGAGCGCACCGGCAACGCCGACCTGGTCGCCGTCGTCGCCAACCTCGAGCTCAAGCTGGGCCGCGCAGGTGCTGCCCGCCGGGCCGGCTGCGCGAGGCCACCCGGATCGCCCACGCCGTCGCCGAGGTGACCAACGTGCCGCCGGCCTCCCGCCAGCCGTACGTCGGCGCCTCGCGCGTTCGCGCACAAGGCCGGCCTGCACGCCAGCGCGATCAAGGTCGACCCGGACCTCTACCAGCACATCGACCCGGCCGACGTCGGCAACGACATGCGGCTGCTGGTCTCCGACATGGCCGGCCGGGCCTCGATCGAGCTCAAGGGCCGCGAGCTCGGCTTCGACCTGTCCGGCGACCGCGAGCTGGTCACCCGGATCACCGACCGGGTCAAGGAGATGGAGGCGCGCGGCTACACCTTCGAGGCGGCCGACGCGTCGTTCGAGCTGCTGCTCGCTCGAGGAGGTCGAGGGCGCCCGCCCGTCGTACTTCGACGTCGAGTCGTGGCGGGTGATCACCGAGACGCTCGCACCGGCAGCCGGCGACGAGGCGCGTCTCCGAGGCGACGGTCAAGCTGCGCGCCGGCGGGCGTGCGGATCGTCGTCACCGGCGAGGGCAACGGCCCGGTCAACGCGCTCGACCAGGCGCTGCGCGAGGCGATCGGGCAGGCCTACCCGCGAGGTCGCGAAGTTCGAGCTGATCGACTACAAGGTGCGCATCCTCGACCAGGGGCACGGCACCGACGCGGTCACCCGGGTGCTGATCGAGACCACCGACGGCGAGGCCTCGTGGGTCACCGTCGGCGTCGGCGCACAACGTGATCGAGGCGTCCTGGGGGGCGCTGCGTCGACGCGGTCACCTACGGCCTGCGCCGGCAGCAGGCCGGCTGACGCCCGGCTAGCGTCGGCATGAGCGAGCTCCACGACCTCAGCGCGTTGGAGCAGGGGGTCGTCCGCCTCCGGAGACGTCGCCGCGTCGACCTGGTCGAGCACTACCTCGCGCGGGTCGACGAGGTCGGGGCCTTCGTCACCCGACGCCCGAGCTGGCGCGCCAGCGGGCGCGCGCCCTCCAGCGCTCGGCGCCCGCCGACGCGGCCCGCTGTGGGGCGTGCCGACCGCGATCAAGGACCTCAACCTGACGGCCGGCGTGCGCACGACGTTCGGCTCGGCGGCGTACGCCGACCACGTGCCGGACGTCTCCGACGTGGTCACCTCTCGATCGAGGCGGCCGGGATGGTCAGCCTCGGCAAGACGTCGACCCCCGAGTTCGGCTCGCCCTGCTACACCGAGCCCGAGGGCGCTGCCCCCGGCGGTGACGCCGTGGGACCGCACGCGGATGGCGGGCGGCTCGTCCGGCGGCGCAGCCGCGGCGGTCGCGGCCGGACTGGTGCCGTCGCGCAGGGCTCGGACGGCGGCGGGTCGATCCGGATCCCCGCCTCCTGCTGCGGGCTGGTCGGCCTCAAGCCGACGCCGGGGGCGGATCTCGGTCGCCCCATGTACGGCGACCCGGTCGGGCTGGCGACCGCGGGGACGCTGGCCCGCACCGTACGGGACGCGGCGGCGATGCTCGACGTGCTCGCCGGGCGTCGGGTCGGGGACCCGTTCTGGGCGCCAGCTCCGTCCGCCTCGTTCCGGCAGGCGCCGGGGCGACGATGACGCCGATGACCGGCGCATCCCCTCGAGGCGGCCCCAAGCGAGACGCAGAAACGCCGCCC
>CAVZFO010000008.1:0-111356 GCA_963774575.1 uncultured Actinomycetota bacterium
GCTCCCGCTGGTCGCCTTCAAGCTCGCCGAGGAGCACCCCTACGACGAGTTCGACATCGCCTGGCAGCTGTCCGCCGAACGTGGCTGGATGGTGCCGGCCTACACGCTGCCCCCGGACGCCCAGGACGTCACGATCATGCGCGCCCTGGTGAAGGAGACGATGAGCCGCGAGCACGTGGACACCCTCGCCCGCGACATCGAACAGGCCCTCGCGACGCTGGAGGCCAAGGGTGGCGCCCACCCATCGGAACGCCAGAAGGTCGTGACCGGTCCCGGTCACTGATCGTCGAGGTGGACTCAGTACGCGCCTTGCCGGTCGGCTCGCGGTGGGCCTACCAACCGGTCCGCTGGGGCGAGTGGACACGCGACCGGTTCTGGTCCATCCCTCTGGCGCTCATCGTGGTGGGAGTACTGCTCGGTGTCCTCGTGTCCGAGCCGACGCTGCTCGGCCTTCCCGACGACTGGGGGTTCGGCAACCTGGCCCGGCCGAGCACGGCGAACGCCATGCTCCAGGTGATGGCGACCTCGATGCTGACGTTCGTCGGCGTGGTCTTCGCGATCACGCTGGTCGGTCTCCAGCTCGCCAGCTCGCAGCTGTCCCCCCGGGTCATCCGCACGTTCGTGCGCTCCCCGATCACCAAGACCGCTTTCGGTGTCTTCCTGGCGACGTTCGCCTTCGCGGTGACGGCCCTGGCCTTCGACAACATCGACGACCCGACGGCCGCCTCGCGGACGATCGCTCTCGCGGTCGCGATGTTGGCGGTGTCGATCGGGGTGTTCATCGTCTACGTCACCGCCACCATGAGACTGCTCGAGGTCGGGTGGGTGATCACCGCGGTCGCGAACGAGGCGCGGGTCACGCTGCAGCGATCCTTCCCCTCTCCGGAGGCGTACGTCACGGCAGCCGCCCCCACGCTCGGGCCGGCGCCGAGGATCGTGCACCTGCCCTCGAAGGACAACCGAGGCTTCAAGGGCGTGCTCGGCACCATCCTCGCGATCGACCGGGCGCGACTGGTCCACCTGGCGACCGACCACGACTGCGTCATCGAGCTGTTGCCCCATGTCGGTGAGTACGTCACCACGGGAGGCGCCGTCTTCGCCGTGCACGGAGGCAACCCACCCGAGGACGCGCGCGTCCTCGCCTGCCTCGACCTGGGGCGGGTGCGGTCCCTCTACCAGGACCCCACCTTCGGCATCCGTCAGCTCGTCGACGTCGGCACCCAGGCCCTGTCACCGGCGATCAACCAGATGACGACGGCGGTCCAGGTGATCGATCGTCTCCAGGACCTGATGATGCGGATCGGGCGGCGGCCCGTGCCCACCGGGATGTTCACCGACGACCGGGGCGAGGTCCGGCTGGTCGAGCCGACCTGGGAGCCGGCGTACGTCCTGGCGCTGGCCTTCTTGGAGATCAGCCAGTGCGGAGCCACGTCCTGGCACGTGACCCGACGGTTGGCGGCGGCGTACGACGCCCTCGAGGCCGAGGCAGTCGAGGGCTGGCACGAGCCGATCGCCCACCTGCGGGACCTGCTCGCGCGGCTGGTGCGCACGCACGCCACGGATCCGTGGGACATCGAGATGGCAACCCGTCCCGACCGTCTCGGTCTCGGCTGAGGCGGTCGGGACACCGTGGACCTGCTGACCGGACTCCAGGAGCTGTTCGTCGTCGCCCTGGTGTCCGCACTGGCACCGCTCCTGGCCGCCCTGATCCCGCACCAACGCGTGCCGCAGGTCGTCCTGCTCCTCCTCGGCGGGATGCTCATCGGCCCCGACGGGCTCGGCATCGACTCGACGCAGGAGCTGGAGCTGGTCGCGAACGTCGGCCTCGGCTTCGTGTTCCTGCTTGCCGGTTTCGAGATCGATCCCAGGATGCTGTTCTCGCGCTCGGGCAAGCTTGCCGTGGTGGCCTGGTGCGTGTCGCTGGTCGTCGCCGGCGGCGTGGTCGGCTGCCTGGCAGCCGTCGGCTACGTGCACGCCTTCGTGCCGGTCGCCCTGGCCCTGACGACGAGTGCCCTCGGCACGGTGCTGCCCATCCTGCGTGAGCAGGGCATGCTCGGCGGCGCCTTCGGCCGCTACTTCCTGGCGTCGGGCGCAGCCGGCGAGCTCTTCCCGATCCTGGCCATCGCGATCTTCCTGGGCGTCAACAGCCACCTCGCCGCCATCATCGCGATCGTGGCCATCGCCGTGATCGGCCTCGCGCTCGCCTCGGCCCCCCGGGTGCTGCGCGGCGGCCGGCTGCACACCCTGGTCGCCGAGGGAGCTGACACGACCGGCCAGACCACCCTGCGGTGGTCGATCCTCCTGCTCATCGGCCTCCTGGTCCTGGCGGGAGAGTTCGGGCTCGACGTCGTGCTGGGCGCCTTCCTGGCCGGGGTGGTGCTCCGGCACTGGACCCCGGGCGAGGCGCACGCCTTCGAGGCCAAGCTCGACGCCATGGGATACGGCTTCTTCATCCCGGTGTTCTTCGTGGTGGCCGGCATGGCGGTCGACCTCCACTCGATCCTCGAGGCGCCGGTCCGCGTGCTGGTCTTCCTCGTCCTGCTGCTGGTCGTCCGAGGGCTGCCGGTGCTGGCCGTCTACCGCCACTCGCTGGCGATCCGTCGCCGGACCCAGCTGATGCTCTGCACGGCCACGACGCTTCCCCTGGTCGTGGCCCTCACCCAGATCGGGCTGCAGAACGGCACCATGCTGCCCGAGAACGCCGCTGCGCTGGTCGGCGCCGGCGTGCTGTCGGTGCTCCTGTTCCCCCTGCTCGCGGCCCTCCTGCACCGGGCGGAGGAACCGGAGCCGGAGCCCAGTGGCGAGCCCGCGACCGCGTGACGCCCCGCTGACCTTCCTGGCCACCCTCGGTACGGTCCCCCCATGGACATCAGCGGCCTGGGCTGGCGCACCGACGTCGCCCTCCTGGAGATCTCCGGCAGCGTGCTGGAGGACCGCGGCGACCACCTCGTCGTGCGCACGCCGGACAACCCGACGTTCTGGTGGGGCAACTTCCTGCTGCTCGACGCTCCCGCGTCGGGGGCCGCCGACGCCCGGCAGTGGCTGGGCGCGTTCGAGGCGGAGTTCCCGGCGGCCCGGCACCGGACGTTCGGGATCGACGGCACGGCCGGTACGACGGCCGACGCGGCCGCCTTCACCGCCCTCGGGCTGGAGGTCGAGGTGTCGAGCGTGATGACGGCGACCGCCGTCCACGAGCCGCCGCGCCCGGCGCGAGACGCGACCTACCGACCGCTTGACTCGGACGCCGACTGGGCGCAGCAGGTCGAGCTGACGATGGTGGGCGAGGAGGTGGGCTACGACCGCGAGTTCTCCGAGGCCCGTGCCGCCCAGCACCGCCGGCTCGTCGACGCCGGTCACGGCCAGTGGTGGGGCGCGTTCGACGGCGGGCGGCTGCTGTCGTCGATGGGCCTGTTCCGCGCCTCCCCCGGGCTGGCGCGGTTCCAGAACGTCAAGACCCATCCCGACGCCCGTGGACGAGGGCTCGCGGGGACCCTGGTCCACGAGATCAGCCGGTTCGGCTTCGCCGAGCTGGAGGCCGAGACCCTCGTGATGGTCGCGGATCCCGACTACCTCGCGATCCGCGTCTACCGCAGCGTCGGGTTCACCGACACCGAGGTGCAGATCGGCGTGGAGCGCAAGCCCCAGGAGTAGCGCCCCCACCCGTCACTCAGGGTCGGACCCCGGGCCTCACTCGGGGTCGCGTCAGGTCTCCAGTCAGGTCCCTCCCCGAAGCGGTGCAGGCCTCCGGTGACACAGGCTGACGCCCATGATCACCGTCTCGCACCTGACCAAGACCTACGGCGACTTCCGCGCCGTCAACGACGTCTCCTTCACCGCCCAGCCCGGCCGGGTCACCGGCTTCCTGGGCCCCAACGGCGCCGGCAAGTCCACGACCATGCGGATCATGGTCGGTCTCACGCCCGCGTCCTCCGGCGAGGCCACCATCCTCGGCCGCCACTTCTCCGAGCTGCCCAACCCGGGGCGTGAGGTCGGCGTGCTGCTCGACGCCTCGGCGCAGCACGCCGGCCGCACCGGGCGGGAGATCCTCACCCTGGCCCAGCGCACCATGCGGATGCCGAAGTCCCGCGTCGACGAGATGCTCGCCGTGGTCAGCCTGACCGACGAGGAGGCGGGCCGCCGGGTCCGGGACTACTCGCTCGGCATGCGCCAGCGGCTCGGCATCGCGGCCGCGCTCATCGGCGACCCGGAGGTGCTGATCCTCGACGAGCCGGCCAACGGACTGGACCCCGCGGGCATCCGCTGGATGCGGGACCTGCTCCGCGGGTACGCCGACCACGGCGGCACCGTGCTGCTCTCGAGCCACCTGCTCCACGAGATCGAGGTCATCGCCGACGACCTGGTGGTCATCGGCCAGGGCCAGGTGGTCGCCCAGGGCACCAAGCACGAGCTCCTGGAGGCCGCCGGCACCTACGTCCGCGCCGCGGACCCCGCCCGGCTCGCCACCGCCCTGGTCGCTGCGGGCCACCCGGCCGAGCAGTCCCAACAGGGCCTGCGCACCGACGCCTCCACCGACGAGGTGGGCGAGGTCGCCCTCGCCGCCGGCATCGCCCTGCGCGAGCTGCGGCCCGCCGACGGCGCCGGACTCGAGGAGATGTTCCTCGCCCTCACCGCCGACACCCAACGCGACGACACCACCGAAGGAGCAGCAGCATGAGCACCGCAACGATCACGACCGTCCCCCGGACGGCGACCGCGGGGGACGCCGTACGGCGCCCGCGCGAGGAGCACGCCCCCATCCCGATGCGCACCATCATGGGCGTCGAGCTCCGCAAGATGTTCGACACGCGCTCCGGCTTCTGGCTGATGGCCAGCGTCGTCATCCTGGCCACGATCGCCACCGGGGCGGTCATCCTGTTCGCCCCGAACGACGAGATCACCTACGACAACTTCGCGGGCGCCATCGGCATCCCGATGACGATCGTGCTGCCGATCATCGCGGCGTTGTCCATCACCAGCGAGTGGAGCCAGCGCACCGGACTGACGACGTTCACGATGGTGCCGAGCCGCAGCCGCGTGGTGCTGGCCAAGCTGTTCGACACCGTCCTGGTCGGGATCGTCTCGATCCTGGTCGCTCTTGCGGTCGGCGCGCTCGGCAACGTGGTCGGCAGCCAGCTGGCCGGAGTGCCCACCACCTGGGACATGACCGTGTCCGAGGTCCTCTACATCCTGGCCGGCAACGGTCTGGGCCTGCTGATGGGCTTCACCCTCGGCATGCTGTTCCGCAACTCGGCCGCCGCCATCGTCGGCTACTTCGTCTACGCGATGGTGCTCCCGACCCTCTCGGCCCTGCTGGCCGGGGCCCAGGGCTGGTACGCCGACGCGCAGCGTTGGGTGGACTTCCAGTTCAACCAGACCGGACTGTTCGACGGCGGGTTCACGGCCCGCGACTGGGCCTCCCTCGCCGTCACGGGCACCATCTGGCTGCTCCTCCCCCTGGCCTTCGGGCTCTGGCGGGTGCTGCGGTCCGAGGTGAAGTAGCACTTCGCTGGTCGAGGAAGGCGCGCCAGCGCCTGTCACGAGACCCGGTGAGCGGACTGCGGTTCACTCACCGGGTCTCGTGACGGTTGCTGCGCAACCTCCTCGACCAGCGGGCGGCACCACCGCTGGTCGAGGAAGGCGCGCCAGCGCCTGTCACGAGACCCGGTGAGCGGACTGCGGTTCACTCACCGGGTCTCGTGACGGTTGCTGCGCAACCTCCTCGACCAGCGGGCGGCACCACCGCGGATAGCGTCCCGGCCATGGATCCTCTGCACACCGAGGTCGTCGAGCTCACCCGTGACCTGGTCCGCCTGGACACCAGCAACGCGCTCGGCGTGTACCCCGGCAACGAGACGCTGGTCGCCCAGCACCTCGTCGAGTACCTCGGCGACGCCGGGATCGAGTGCGAGCTGGTGGCCCGCGAAGGCCACGAGCACCGGGCGAACCTGGTGGCCCGGGTGGCCGGGAGCGAGAGCGGTACGGCGCCCAGCCTGGCGTTCGTCGGCCACACGGACGTGGTGCCGGTCGACGTCCGGGACTGGACCCACCCGCCGTTCGAGGGCGTACTCACCGACGACGGCTACCTGTGGGGCCGCGGCACGCTGGACATGAAGGGCGAGGTGGCCGCGCGCGCGGTCGCCCTCAAGGAGCTGGTCCGCTCGGGCTGGCGGCCGCGCGGGGACCTGTGGTTCCTGGCCGTCGCCGACGAGGAGGACGGCATGGCGCAGGTCGGGATGAACTGGCTGCTGCGTGCCCGTCCCGACATCCGGCCGGACATGAGCATCAACGAGGGCGGCGGCGAGCGGTTCGAGCTCACCGACGGCCGCACCCTCGTCGGCGTCGGGGTCGGCGAGAAGGGCACGTACCCCGCCCGGGTCACCGCCGTGGGCGAGGCCGGCCACGGCAGCATGCCGACGCTGGGTGACAACGCGGTCCCCCACCTGGGCGAGCTGATCGCGCGCATCGGCCGCGGGCTCCCCACCCCGGTCACGCACCCCCTCGTCGACCGGATGCTGGAGGTGCTGCTCGGCGACTCCTACGCCGCCGGCGACGACCTGGCCTCGGCCCTCGCTGCCGCCGGCGCCCTCCACCCCGAGCTGGAGCACCTGATGCCCGCGCTCGCCGGGACCACCATGTCGCCGACGATGCTCGGCGGCTCCGACAAGCGCAACACCCAACCCAGCCGGGCGTGGATGGAGCTCGACTGCAGGATCCTGCCGGGCACCACCGAGGCCGACGTCGAGGCCGCGGTCCGTGCTCGTCTTGGGGAGAACGGACGGAGCGTGCCGTCGTACGAGCTGTCCTGGCCCGAACCGCTCATCCCCGGCAACGCCTCGCCGCCCGACGGACCGGTCGTCCGGGCGATCCACGAGTGGGTCACCGCGGAGATCCCCGGCACCACGCTGCTGCCGAGCCTCGGCACCGGCTTCACCGACTCGTCGTACCTCCGGGCGGCCGGGGGCACGGCGGCGTACGGCTTCTCCCCGTTCTTCACCACCCCGCTCGAGGTCTACGTGGCGGGGTTCCACAACGCCGACGAGAGGGTGCACGTCGACGACCTGCACGCGTCGGTCCGCTTCCACCTGCACCTGGCCTCGCGCACCACGACCGCTGCCTCCGCTCGCTCCTCCAGCCAGCTTCCGGGGACCCGGAAGAGGCCGCGACCTCGGCATCGTCATCGGCACCCTGGAGCCGGGCGAGCACGACGCGATCACCGACGTGCCCGGCGTCCGGGTCGGCCACACCACCGTCATCGAGGGCGACGACGTGCGCACGGGAGTGACGGTCGTGATCCCCCACGAGCAGAACGTGTGGAGCGACCCGGTCTACGCGGCGTACCACCGCCTCAACGGCAACGGCGAGATGACCGGCCTGCCGTGGCTGGAGGAGGTCGGCCTGCTGCACTCCCCCGTGGCGATCACCAACACCCACAGCGTCGGCGTGGTCCGCGACGCGATGGTCGCGCTCGAGGTCGAGGAGCTGCCGGACGGGGTCGAGGCCTGGGCGCTGCCCGTCGTCGCCGAGACCTGGGACGGCACCCTCAACGACGTCGACGGCTTCCACGTGACCGCGGAGCACGCCAGGGCCGCCTACCGCAACGCGGCCGCCGGCCCGGTGGCCGAGGGGTCCGTCGGCGGTGGCACCGGCATGGTGTGCCACGACTTCAAGGGCGGGATCGGTACGGCGTCGAGGCGAGCGGGCGACTACACGGTCGGCGTGCTCGTGCAGGCCAACCACGGCCGCCGCGAGCGGTTCAGCGTCAACGGCGTGCCCGTGGGGCTCGAGATCGGCGAGGACGTGGTGCCCGGCACGGACACAGGAAATGACAGGGGCCTGCCTCCCGGCTCGGGCTCGATCATCGGCGTGGTCGCGACCGACGCGCCGCTGCTGCCACTGCAGTGCCGGCGGCTGGCGCAGCGGGCGTCGTTCGGCGTTGCGCGGACCGGCGGGGTCGGCGAGAACTCCAGCGGTGACCTGTTCATCGCCTTCGCCACCGGCAACCGCGGATTCGCCCGGATCGACGTCTCGGAAGGGCCGACCGTGGCCGAGGTGCGGACGCTGGCGAACGCCGCGATGAACCCGCTCTTCGACGCCGTCATCGAGGCGACCGAGGAGGCGATCCTCAACGCGATCCTGGCGTCGCCGACGATGCGCGCGCACGGCCGCGTCGCCCACGCCTTGCCGAGCGACCTGCTGCTGGCCGCGCTGGCCAAATATGGGAGACCTGCTACTCGCCCGTGAGCATCCGTCGCGGGTTGTCGACCGTCAGCGTGGTGATGTCGGCGTCGTCGAACCCGGCCTCGCGCAGCCGGTCGGCGAAGGTCGTCACGACGTAGGCGTAGCCCGGCCCGCCCATCGCGGCGTAGTCGCTGCGCAGGCAGACGTCCTGGCTCAGCAGCACCCGCCCCAGGAACCCGGCGTCGGCCAGGCTGCGCAGCCATCCCAGCCGCTGCAGGGTGTCCCACTCGTGCACGCCCTGCACGGTGTCGAACTGGACCCACGCCCCGCGCCGAGCGAGTGTCAGGTGGTAGTCGTGGTCGGGCACCATGTCGCAGTGCCCGATCACCACCCGGGCCGGGTCGACACCCTCCTCGGCCAGCAGGTCGAGCTGGGCGGTGCCGACGGCCCAGCGGGCGGCGTGGGTGGTGATGGTCAGGCCGGTCCGCCGGTGGGCGCGGGCCGCCGCGCGGAACGAACGTTCCTCGAGCGCGGTGATCACCCGGTCGCAGCCGATCTCACCGATGATCCCGGCCCGCACGCCGTCGGTGCCCTCCTCGATGTCACGCACGATCAGGTCGGCGACGGCGTCGGTCGACAGCTCGTCGAGCTCGGGCGGGAAGTACGCCCGCCGGTAGAAGCCCGCTCCTCGGACGATGTGCAGCCCCGTCGCCTCGGCCATCCGGCGCAGCCCGGCGGGGTCGCCGTCCAGCCCGCCGGTCGTGACGTCGACGAGCGTGCCGCCGCCCGCGTCGACGTACCGCCGCAGCTCGCTCTCCGCCAGCGCCGGGTCGTTGAGCAGCCCGTTGCCGCGGTACTCGCGCGTCAGGTCGAGGAAGACGTGCTCGTGCGGCAGCGTCACGCCCAGGTCGGCACCAGCCACCGGTCCGGTCACGGTCATCACGTCGGTCACGGGAAGCATCCTGCTGCAACAATCCGCGCGTGGGAGGACACCAGACCGAGGTCCGCATCGAGATGTCCGACGGGATCGCGCTGGCCGCGACCCTCTACCTGCCGGACACGCGTGATCCGCAACCGTGCCTGGTCGAGGCGTTGCCCTACCGCAAGGACGACCTGACGTCGTCGTACGCCACGTCGTACGAGCGGCTCCGCGACAAGCACGGGTACGCCGTGTGCCGGCTCGACCTGCGCGGCACCGGGTCGTCGGGGGGCGACGCGCTCGACGAGTACCAGCCGGACGAGCAGCGCGACCTGGCCGAGGTGATGGCCTGGCTGGCCGCCCAGGACTGGTGCGACGGGCAGATCGGCATGTGGGGCACGTCGTACTCCGGCTTCAACTCGCTGCAGATGGCCTGCGAGCAACCGCCGGAGCTCAAGGCGATCTGCGCGATCTACGCCACCGACGACCGCTGGACCGACGACGTGCACTGGCGCGGCGGCGCGCTGCGGCTGGTCGACCTCGTCGACTACGACCACTACATGACGCCGATGTGCGTGCTGCCGCCCGTGCCGGCGGTGTGGGGGCCCGACTGGGCCGAGGAGTGGTCGCGTCGCCTGGAGACCAACGAGCCGTGGGTGCTGACCTGGCTGCGCGAGTCGGTGCACGGGGAGTACTGGGACCACGGGTCCGTGCGGCTCGGCGGGACGACCTCGGGCTACGAGCGGATCCGGATCCCGACCCTGCTCGTGGCGGGCTGGGCCGACGGCTACCGCAACAACACCTTCCGGACCGTCGCCCGGCTGGCGGCGGCAGGTACGCCGCACCGGCTGCTGGCCGGGCCGTGGGCGCACGCCGACCCGACGACCGCCATGCCCGGGCCGCGGATCGACTTCGACGCCGAGCTGGCGGGCTGGTTCGACCACTGGCTGCGCGGGACGGGCACCCACGAGGACGGGTGCGACGTGTTCGTGCGGACCTCGACCCGTCCCGAGGTGGACCTCGACCTGCACGAGGGGTACTGGCTACGACTGCCGTCGGTGCCGCCGACGACCCCGGCCACGATGTCCCTCGCCGGCCCGCGCGAGCTTCCGGTCATCGCCGACGTCGGCACCGCCGCCTGGATCGACTGCGCCGGTCACCTGCCGTGGGGTCTCTCCGGCGACCAGCGCCTCGACGACGCGCGCTCCCTGACCTGGGACCTCGAGCCGCCGGCCGACCCGGTCGTCGGGCAGCCCGTCGCCCGGCTCCGCGTGTCCGCGTCGGCCCCCGCCGCGTCCCTGTCCGTGAAGCTCTGCGACGTGTTCCCCGACGGCACCTCGGCGCTGGTCTCCCGTGGGTCGCTCGACCTTGCCTTCCGCGCCTCGGTGCACGGAGCCCCCGAGGCGCTGGTGCCCGGCGAGGTCTACGACGTGGAGGTGGTCCTCGACGCCTGCGCCTACCGATGGACGCCGGGCCAGCTGCTGCGGGTCAGCGTGGCGGGCACGGACTGGCCCAACACCATCGCGCCGCCCGCCCCCGTGACGCTGACCGTGCACGAAGCCGTCCTCGAGCTCCCGGTGCTCGCCGGCTCCTGGCCGGCCCCGTCCTTCGGCGAGGGCGCGGAGCACTCCTCGGAGTCCGCCGAGGGAGTGGCCTGGGAGGTCCACGACGACGTGCTGCGCCGGGTGACGACCGCCCGCACGGTGTCCGTGTCGGAGTACGAGACGCCGTACGACGGACGTGCCCTGGAGGACTACCGCGGCGAGGTCAGCGTCGACCGTCGCACCTTCGCCCAGCGCGCGCACGCCGACACGACGTACGAGCTCTCCTGGCCGGGCGTGGACGTGCGGGTGCACTCGGTGATGGACGTGCTGATCGAGGACGCGCACGTGGACGTGACGATCCGCACCGTCGCCACGCGCGACGGTGCGGTCGTCAGCGACCGGTCCTGGGAGGAGCGGGTCAGGCGATCTTGGTGAAGCGGTTCATCGGACCCGGCGCGATCGGCCCGGTCCCGAGGTAGGCCGCCAGCGCGTCCACGTCGAAGCCCGGGGCGTAGACCCGGTTGGTGCCGGCCGTCAGCCGGGTGAAGCCGTCTCCCCCGTTGGCGAGGAAGTCGTTGGTGGTCACCCGGTACGTCGCGGCCATGTTGAGCGGCACCCCGTTCAGCTGGATGTTGCTCACCCGGTTCTCGGCCGGCAGCGTGGTGTCGTAGGAGTAGGTGAAGCCGTTGGACACCTGCAGGAACAGGTTGGCAGCCGGCGCCCGCAGCTGCTGCTCGAGGACGGCCTTGATCTGGGCGCCCGTGAACGTCTGCGTGGCGACCAGGTTGTTGAACGGCTGGACCGTGAAGGCCTCGCCGTAGGTCACCTGGCCCGGCGCCTCACCGCCGGGTGAGAACGCGTAGCTGAAGTCGCTGCGGATGCCGCCGGGGTTCATCAGGGCGATCTGCGCCCCGGCCGAGGTCCGGGTGTAGGCGAGCTGGGCGTCCGCGATGACGTCACCGAGCGCGCTCTCGCCGGCGGCGTTGTTGGTCCGGGTGATGTCGGCGGTGATCGAGCCGACGATCCGGTTGGCGAGCGGGGCCACCGCGGTGCGGTACTTGTCGAGCAGCGTCTTCATGTCGAGGTCGACCAGCGCAGGGTTCCTCACGAAGTTGCCGCTCGCGTCCTTCTGCCAGGTGCCGTCGGGGTTCTGGATGCCGTTGACCACCGTCACGTTGCGCGCGCTGAGGCTGGTGAAGTCGTCGGACTTCTTGCTCAGCGTCGCCGTGATGTCGGTGACCAGGACGCCGGCCGTCGCGGCGCTGGTCGTCAGCACCGACCCGCCCGTGGAGTTGGGCAGGTGGCAGACGTAGGACCGGTGGGTGTGACCCGAGACGACCAGGTCGATGTCGGGGTCGAGGTTGGCCACGATGCCCGGCAGGGCGCCGCTGAAGTTGGCGCACCCGGAGGGGTCGATCGTGCTGGGCGGCGGGTTCTGCTGGCCACCCTCGTGCAGCAGGATCACGATGGCGTGCACGCCCTTGCTCTCCAGGACGTGGGTGTAGTGGTTGGCGGTGTCGGCCTCGTCGAGGAAGTCGACAGTGGTGATGCCGGCCGGGTTGACGATGCCGGGAGTGCCTTCGAGGGTCATCCCGATGAAGCCCACCGACACGCCCTGGACCTTGCGGACGAGGTACGGCGGGAAGATCGGCTTGCGGGTCACCTTGTCGACCACGTTGGCCGCGAGGTACGGGAAGTCGGCGCCGACGAACGGGTCGCCGTCCTGGCACCCGTCGGTGGGGTGGCAGCCGCCGTTCTGCAGGCGCAGCAGCTCGGTGACGCCCTCGTCGAACTCGTGGTTGCCCACCGAGGTGACGTCCATCTGCATCAGGTTCAGGGCCTCGATGGTCGGCTCGTCGTGGAAGGCGGCGCTCAGCAGCGGGCTGGCGCCGACCATGTCGCCGGCACCGACGGTGAGGGTCTTCTGGCCGTGGGCCTCGGCGTCCGCGCGCAGCGCCTTCAGCTCGGTGGCCAGGAACTCGGCGCCGCCGGCGGGCGTGCCGTTGACCAGGCCCCCGCTGCCGGTCGGGGGGTCCAGCGCCCCATGGAAGTCGTTGAAGGCGAAGAACCGTGCGTGGGCCACGTCGCCCTTGCCCTTTCCGGGCTTCGCCGAGGCTCCGGGGCCGCTGACCCCCGCGAGCCCGACCACCGCGGCCAGCAGGGCCAGCACGATCCCGTAGTACGCCGTACGCCGTGTTCCTTGCATGTGAGCCTCCCGGTTGCGTCCTGCCGCGCGACCATTCCACCGGCACCGGGCACCGTCAAGGTCCACCCCAGCCGGCGCAGCGATGTTCACCTCGGGTTCGTACCCGGCAATCGCGTGGCAGGTCCAGGCCGACGTCGACGGCAACGAGCGCTGCGTGGGCGGCCCGCTGACGCCAAGTCCTTGGCCTAGCTGGCCTCGAGGGCCGACGGGAGCAGACCTTCCTGGCGGCCCACGACGACCGACATCGCGACGGTGGTCGCGACCGCGGCCAGGGTGAGCGCCAGGATCGCGCCGCTCTTGATCACCACGAAGCTGACCGTCGACAGGGCGACCAGGAGCCACAGCGTCACGGCGCCCTTGACCACGATGACCAGGCCCCACAGCAGCGTGAGCCGGCGGAACAGCCCCACGACACGTGGTCGCGCGGCCGTCGGGGCGTCGAGGGGGTAGAAGTCGCCGGCGAGCCGGGCGACGACCGGTCGAGCGGTCAGCAGGGACCCCAGGAAGATCGTCGCAACGACGGCGTCGACCACCACCGGCTGCACGAAGTACACGAAGGTGTTGCCGGTGAGCAGGGTGAACGCCGTCTTGAAGGTCATGATCCCGAGGGTCAGCACCAGCAGGCCCGACACCGGGCGTCCGGTCGCCCACCGCCACACCGTCGCGGCCACCATCCAGGCGAGCGCCACGCACACCGCGACGTAGACGCCCGCGAGCACCAGGGTCGTCACGAACAGGACGACCGGGATGACCACGGCGGTGGTGATCTGCGCCGCCACCCTCGCGAACACCGCCCTGAGGTGCGGGCGGGGCGGGTCCAGGCCGACGAGCGGTTCCGTGTCGGCGATGTCGAGGATGGTGGTCATCGGCTGTTCCGGCCTCCGGCTACGGCAGCCGGATCTCTCGGTGTGCACCGAAAACGACGGAGCAGCAGCTCTTGTGCGGGAATCCTCGGCCCCCCCACCGTACTCGGCGATGGAACACCTCCGAGCGCGTCAGCCAGCCAGCACGTAGTCGAGCCGGATGGGAGTCTCCCGGATGGTGACGAGGACGGGCGGGGCGGAGCCGTAGACGTGGCCGGTGGGGGTGACCGTGACGACCTGGTGTCCATCGCCCTCGGGTGAGGATCTGGCTTGCCAGGCCGGCGCCTGCTTGGCGTGGTTGCAGGCCTCGCAGAGTCCCTGCCCGTTGTCGGCGCTGGTCGGGCCGCCGTCGGCGTGGGCCTCGGCGTGGTCGGTGTGCCGCGATCGGCGCGTCGCACCACGGGGGGTGGCGGCGGTATACCGAGCCGGCGGCGCGATAAACGTGCCCAGGCTGCCGGACGCGAACAGTGCGGCGGCCCTGGCGTCGGCGGCCACCAGCTCGCCGGGGTCCGCGTCGTGAGCCCTCATCCGGGCCGGCCGCGGCACCGCCGGTCACCCAGAAGCGGGAGTTCTGGATCTTGATGGGTTACGCGGTGGCTCCTGGGGGTGTTCGGCGCAGGCGCCGGCCTGGTGTTCATTGGAGTGATCAAGTTTTGGGGGTATGTGTAAAGACGATCTCGATCCGGGCCAGCTCGGCGGGCATTGGTGGTCCGTAGCCCTCGCTGCTGCGGCCGGCGCCCTGGTCGGGCTGCTGCGCCGTCTGACCCGCCTGGCCCAGGAGGTTCCAGGCCTAGTTGCCGACTGCAATCCGAGCACGTCGACCCGCGACAGGTGCCGGGGATCGTCGCCGTCTCGACGGTGTCGCTGATCGGTGGCGCCAGGCTCGGCCCGGAGAAGGCACTGGGCGCCATGGGCGGCGGGGCGGGCAGCTGGCTAGCCGAGCGAAAGGCGTCTCGGCAGAGGACTCCCAGGTGGCACCCTGGCCGGGTTCGCCGGCCGCCGACGGCGGGCCGGGCCCCCGCCCGGTGTCGAGGGCCGCCTTGACCCTGGACCCCGTCCTTGACCGGGCGAGCAGGCGGTTCAGCCAGGTCATCGTCCGGTGACCGGGGCAGCGAGACGTGCCGCTCGGCATCTACTCCGCCATCGTCGGCGCCGTGTCCTCGACGACTACCAGGTGCCGTCTTACATAGTATGAGGACTGGCAACTGCTCGCCGGGATCCCCTTGAGCCTGTTCGCGGCTCCTGCTGGTGACGCGGCTGGCCGAGTTCATGGTCTGGCAGCCGCTCCGCTGTTCGGCCGGCTCAAGGCCCCGACCACCGCGAAATCGACCTGGGCGGCGTGGTATTCGGTCCTCGGCGTGTCACGGCCGCTGACGATGTTCTCCGGCAGCGATCAGCTCACGACGTCGCTCAGCGACGCGGGGACCCTCGGCCTGGGTCTGCTCGCCGCCATCCTGATCGCCAAGATGCTCACCTCGCCGTGAGCCAGGGCACCGGCATCTCGGTGGCCACGATCTTCGCCCCGATGTGCCTCGGCGGAACCGCCGGGATCCTTGTCCACCAGGTCATCCCCGGCGGGCCACTGGGTCTGGCGTTCACCTGCTTGTGCCGCCGACCCCGCGGCCCTGCCGGTCCCGATTCGTTCACCATGGTGCCGAGGCGCGGCCTGCCAGTCGGCGCGCTGAAACAGGACTCATCGAGCTCGACCGCCAAGGCCGCCTGCGTCGCGGTGGTCACGCAGACGAGCTCCTCCAGCGCCCGGATCGCGTCGATCCGCGCCGCGTCCTCCAGACCCGACCCCGACGACGCCGTGCGCACCAGGGACCGGGTCAGGGAGACGACCGCCGCACCGTCGAACACATGTTCGATTCTAGTCATCTTGCGCTGCTTGCGCCACCCCTCACCCGGATCTGGGGATATTTCCCCCGACCGCGTCCCGGACGGCGTACCGGCGCTTCAGCGACGTCGCGCGAGGGTCACCCCGTCGGCCACGGGGAGCAGGCAGAGAGTGATCCGTGAGTCGCGGGCCAGCTTCGCGTTGAACGCCTGGATGGCCCGGGTGTCCTCGTCCCCTGGGTCGGCGTCGAGCACCGCGCCGTGCCACAAGGTGTTGTCCACCGCGATCAGACCGCCGGGCCGGACCAGCCGGAGCAGCCGTTCGTAGTATCGTCGTAGCCGACCTTGTCGGCGTCGATGAACGCGAAGTCGAACGCATCCTCCTCGCCGTTCGCGAGCAGCTGGTCGAGCGTCTCGGTGGCGGGCGCGATCCGGAGGTCGATCTTTCCCGCGACGCCGGCCTCCTCCCAGTACCGCCTGGCCAGCGAGGTCCACTCCTCGGACACGTCGCAGCAGATGAGCTGACCGTCCGGCGGCAGCGCGAGCGCGATGGCCGTCGACGAGTACCCCGTGAAGGTGCCGACCTCGATGCACCGACGCGCCCCGAGGAGCTCGACGAGAATCGCGAGGAACGCACCCTCGTCCGGTGCGATCTGCATGCCGTGCTGGGGAATGGCGGCGGTCTCCTCGCGCAGCCGGGCGAGGAGCTCGGGCTCACGGGTGCCCACCTCGACGACGTACGCCGCGAGCTCGTCGGAGATGCCGATCGTCCTGTTCGTCACGGCACGACGATAGAGCCCCACGAGCCGGGGCTCCCCGGTCACACGTCAGCCGTCCCGCCCCTTGCGCGGGTGGGCCGGCGCCGACAGCATGGCGAGGAGCTGACCCGGGGGTCCCCGCGTCGGCGTTCGTCCTGGTGGGAGATGTCTGTCGATGAGCACGCCTCTAGCGCCCGCTGCGTACCCAGCCCGCTTCGACGTCGAGGACACCGAGGAGCACAACCGGCTGACCACCGCGTTCCGCATCGTGCTGGTCATCCCGATCGCCATCGTCTACGGCGTGCTGACGGCCGGGGTGACCCGGACGGTCTACGAGGAGGGCGCCAAGACCGTCAGCACCACGAGCGGCGGGATCGTGATCGGCCTCTTCACGGCGACGGTGCTGATGATCGTCTTCCGACAGCGCTACCCGCGGTGGTGGTTCGACTTCGCCCTCGAGCTGGCCCGGTTCGGCGCCCGCATCGGCGCCTACGTCACGTTGCTGACCGACAAGTACCCCTCGACGGTCGAGGCCCAGGACGTCCGCCTCGAGATCGACTATCCCGACGTCGAGAACGACCTGAATCGCTGGCTGCCCCTGATCAAGTGGCTGCTCGCGATCCCGCACTTCGTCGTCCTGTTCTTCCTGTCGGTGTCCGTCTTCTTCGTGGTCATCGTCGCCTGGTTCGCGATCCTCATCACCGGGCGCTACCCGCCGCTGCTGTTCGGGTTCGTCGTCGGCGTCGGCCGCTGGTGGCTGCGGGTCGAGGCCTACGCCCTGCTCCTGGTCACCGACCGGTATCCGCCGTTCTCGCTGCTCTGAGGAGCGGTAACGGGCTCGTCACACCAGCCAGTGGGCGGCGTACGTCGGGTCGGTGAGGGCGGGCCGGTCCAGGCCGAACGCGAGATGTCCGACGTCGTGGCGCCGGAGGTCGCCAGGTCGGCCAGCAGCCGGCCGAACGTCGGCGCGAACTTGAAGCCGTGCGCGGCGCCCAGACCGACGACGACGGACTCGTGGCCCGGGCACCGGCGCGAGCACGAAGTCGCGGTCGGGCGTGAGCGTGTACTGGCAGCGCATCGAGCGCACCGGCGTCCCCCGACTCGGGCAGCAGCGAGCCCATGAACGACGCGAGCCGCGACAGCATCTCCGGGTCGGGCTCGGACGTGCGGGCCAGCGGCGTCCGAGGTGTCGATCACCGGGCCGCCGCAGTCCTGGGCCGCCTTGACGGTGGGCTCGCCGTAGCACGGGAAGCCGTAGTACGACGGGTCGTCCATCCAGATCCACAGCGGCAGGTGGTGCGGCGCGAAGCTCGTCCGGGTCGCGCGGGCGCGAAGTAGGTCACCTGCTCCAGCGTGATCGTCAGCGGCACGTGCACGTCGAGGCCGGCCAGCACCTCGTTGGTCCAGGCGTCCGCGCAGACCACGACACGGCGGCGTGGAGCTCGCCCGGCCGACCTCGACACCGTCACGCCGGACGGCCCGTCGGCCACGGACAGCACCCGGGTCGAGCCGCTCAGGGTCGCGCCCGCGGCCGACCGCGAGCTTCTGCATCAGCGGCGGTGCCGCGGCCGGCGGGCACGATCGCGCCGCGCGCCTGGTAGAGCCCGACGGTGCCGTCGGGCAGCGAGAACTGCGGCCAGCGGCGCCCGATCTCGGCGACGTCGAGCAGCTCGTAGGGCACGCCGACCGTCGGCCAGCGACGCGGTGTAGTCGTCCATCGGGATGGCGGCGTCGGGCGGGAACAGGTCGAGGCCGCCGGTGACGGTGACCAGCTGCTCGCCGGACCAGCGCTCGAGCTGCGCCCAGTCGTCGTACGCCTCCTGGGTCAGCCGGACGTACGCCGGCGTGTGGTAGCTGTGCCGCAGGATCCGGGAGGTGTCGTGCGACGCCCCGCGGCGGTGGCCGAGCTCGAACTGCTCGAGGCCGAGCACCCGCTGTCCGCGCCGGGCCAGCTGGCAGCGCCGCGGCGCTGCCGAGCGCGCCGAGCCCGACGACGACGTACGTCGTACGTGCTCAGCTCATCCGGAGCCGTCCAGCCAAGCGGGGCAGCAGCCAGCGCCGGATGTCGGCGGCTGTCGTCCTCCATCGGCGCGAACCAGCCCTGCGTGTAGGCGCGCGACGACATCCCGCGCTGCACCGACTCGCAGATCGCCCAGTCCTGCCGGTTGACCAGGTCCCAGAAGTCGGCCGCGTCGGACGGGTCGAAGTCGGTCGCGCCGCACCGCGTCCGGGTCGAACAGCAGCAGGCAGTCGATGTCGGGTCCGGTCGACGGCGACGCGGCCGCAGCACGAAGGCCGCGACGTGGTCGGCGGAGCAGGACAGCATCAGGTTCGGGTAGACGAGCTCGCCCTTGTGCCGCGTCCGCTCCGCCTCGATCAGCCCGGGCAGCGGCGACCGCGTCGGTGGTGCCGGTCATCGTGAAGGTCCAGGCGCCCTCGCGGTGCGGGATGCCGTCGTCCCAGTCGAGGTCGGCGCCGCCGCCGCCGAACGCCGGCACCAGCCGCGTCAGCTCGGGGTGGACGGGGCCGCAGTGGTAGCACTCGTTGTAGTTCTCGGCGAGCACCTTCCAGTTGGCCGCGACGTCGTAGCTGAGCAGCTTGCCGGTCACCAGCGCGCCCACGCGTAGTTGCCGAGCGTTCGCCGGCGCCTGGCGACATGCCGTCAGCCGAAGGGCGTCGGCCGACGCCGGACGTGAGGTGCACGAAGACGAAGCCCCCCCAGTCCTCGACCCCGACCGGCGTGGAGCGAGAAGTCGGCGGGGTCGACCTCGACCACGGCGTCGGTGTGCGGAGCCTTGAGCAGCCGCGCCGTCCAGCGCGTAGGTCCACGAGTGGTAGGGACAGCGCAGCGCGCCCGCCGCCGCGCAGACCGGCCCGGATCCCGACTCGCCGGTCACCGGCACGAGCTGCGAGCCCCGGTGCCGGCAGACGTTGTACGCCGCGTGCAGCCGCCGTCGTCGTCCCGCGTGACCAGCGACCGACTCGCCCGCCACGTCGACGACCGCGAGGCGTCCGGGCGCGTCCAGGCCGAGGTCGTCGACGCGGCCGACGCAGAACCACTGAGGCGTAGAGCACCCGCTCCCGCTCGTGCGTCCACGTCGCCTCGTCGACGTACATCTCCCGGGGCAGCGCGGCCTGCAGCTCCCGCGGCCGGCCGGCTCACCGTGCGCGCCCCGACGAGATGGCAGGCGACGTGGTGGCCCTCCCCCGCGGGCACGACCGTGGAGCGGCACGTGCGGCGGCAGGCGTCGGCGACGCCCGCGGCGTCGGCGGCGCCCCTCGGCGAGCGCCGGGCAGCGCGGGTGGAACCGGCAGCCGGGCGGGATCCGGGTCGGGTCGGGGATCTCGCCGGTGAGCACGACCGGCTCCATCTGCTCGATCTCCGGGACGACCGAGAGCAGGGCCCGGGTGTAGGGGTGCTGCGGGTCGCGCGAGCACCTCCTCGGTGGGGCCGGCCTCGACGACCCGGCCGAGGTACATCACGGCGATCCGGTCGGCGATGTTCCACGCCAGCCCGAGGTCGTGGGTGACGACCAGCGACGCCGAGCCCGAGCGTCTCGCGGAGCTTGAGCAGCAGCGCCAGGATCTCGCCGCGGATCGAGGCGTCCAGCGAGGACACCGGCTCGTCGGCGACCAGCACCTGCGGCGCCAGCGCCAGCGCGCCGGCGATGACCACCCGCTGGCGCTGGCCGCCGGACAGCTCGTGCGGGTAGCGGAGGAAGAGCCGCTCGGGCGGGCGCAGCCCCGCCGACGACGAGGGCCGCCGCGACCAGCTCGGTCTCGGTCCGGCCCTCGCGGGTCGGACCTGTCGAGGCGGTGCAGCCGGATGCCCTCGGCGACCGACTCGTAGACGGTGTGGCGCGGGTTCAGCGCGCCGGCAGGGTCCTGGAGCACGAGCTGGACGCGGCGGCGGTAGGCGCGCAGCGCCGCGGGTCGACCGGTCGAGCGGCTGCCCGTCGAAGCAGACCTCGCCCGGCCGCCGGCCGCTCCAGGCCCAGCAGCGTGCGGGCCAGCGTGGTCTTGCCGGACCCGGACTCGCCCACCAGGGCCAGGATCTCGCCGGCGCGGACACTCAGGTCGACGCCGTCGACGGCCGTGGCGACGGTGCCGCCGCGGTCGCTGAACTCGACGGCGAGGCCGCGGGCCTCCAGCAGCGGCGCGTCGTCCGGTCACGGTGCTCGGTCACGGCTCGCTCCGCACCAGGATGCAGGCGGCCGCCCGGCCGGCGCCGTCCGAGCGCAGCTCGGCGGACCACGCTGTCGCAGTCGTCGAAGCGCTTCGGGCAGCGCGGGTGGAACGCGCAGCCCGTCGGCAGCTCGCGCCGGGTCGGGCGGGTCGCCCGGCAGCCCGGCCGGGGCGAAGCGCGCGGCCGCGGTCGCCGATCCTGGGGAAGGACGCCGGCCAGCGCGGCGGCGTAGGGGTGCAAGCGGGTCGCTGAACACCTTGTCGGCCGGGCCGTCCTCGACCACCCGGCCGGCGTACATCACGGCGACCCGGTCGCAGGTCGGCCAGCACCGAGAGGTCGTGGCTGATCATCAGCAGCCCGACGCCGAGGTCGCGGACCAGCGTCGGTGAGCACGTCGAGCACCTGGGCCTGCACCATCACGTCCAGCGCGGTGGTCGGCTCGTCGGCCACGATCAGCTGCGGGCCGGCAGGCCAGCGCCATCGCGATCATGATCCGCTGCTTCTGGCCGCCGGACAGCTGGTGCGGGTACGACCGCGGCGCGCGTCGGCGGGAGCCCGACCTGGTCGAGCAGGTCGGCGCACCCGGCCGGCGACCTGCGCGTCGGCGAGGCCCGGCTCGTGCAGCCGGATCGGCTCGGCGATCTGGCGCCCGACCCGCTGCACCGGGTTGAGCGAGTGCAGCGCGCCCTGGAAGACCATCGAGGCGCCCGGCCCAGCGCAGCGCCCGCAGGTCGCCCCAGCGCATCGTCTGGACGTCCTTGCCGTCGAAGAGCACCTCGGCCGGTGACCGTCGCGCTGGGCGGCTGGAGCCGCAGGATCGTCGACGCCAGCGTCGACTTGCCGCAGCCGGACTCGCCGGCGACGCCGACCACCTCGCCGGCGCGCGACCGACAGGCGACGCCGCGGACGGCGGGCAGCGGCGCCCTCCGCCGGTGCGGTAGGTGACCGACAGGTCCTCGAACCGCAGCAGGCTCGCGTGGCCCGTCATGACCGGTCCCTCAGCCTCGGGTTGAAGATCTCTTCGAGGGCCTGGCCGACCAGGGTGAAGCCAGCACGACGAGGACCACGCAGACGCCGGGCGGCACGATGAACCACCAGGCGCCGGGGGTGATGGCGCCCACCTGCGAAGGCGTCGTCGAGCATGGTGCCCCAGGAGACCCGGGTCGGGTCGCCGAGGCCGAGGAAGGTCAGCGTGGTCTCGGTGAGGATCGCGATGGCGACGGTCAGCGTGGTGTTGGCGAAGACCATCGGCATCACGTTGGGCAGGACGTGCCGGCTCATCTGGTGCGCGGTGCCGGCGCCCAGCACCCGGGCGCGCTCCAGGTAGGGCCGCTCGCTTGATCGACAGGGTCTGGCTGCGGATCAGCAGGGCCGTGCCCGGCCAGCAGGTCACGCCGATGACGATGACGATGTTGAGCAGCGAGCGCGCCGAGCACCGTGGCCAGCACGATCGCCAGCGGCAGGAACGGGATCACCAGGAACCACTCGGTCAGCCGGAACAGGATCGCTCCCGGCCAGCCGCTCGAAGTAGCCGGACATCATCCCGACCAGGGTGCCGATCACCATCGAGATGACGGTGGCGGCAGCCCGACGAACAGCGAGATCCGGGCGCCCCAGATCAGCAGGGTGAGCACCGAGCGGCCGTTCTCGTCGGTGCCGAGCCGGTACTCGCTGGACGGCGGCTCCAGGACGCCGCCGGTGGCCTTGGTGACCTCGAGCCCCTCGGCCGGCGGCCAGCACCGGGGCCAGCAGGGCGACCAGCACGAAGCCGATCAGCACGGCCAGGCCGATCATGCCCGACCGGTGCGTCCGGAACGTCCGCCAGCCGCGGCGCCACGCCTCGCGGCGCCGCCGACGGGTCAGCGCCCGGGCCGACAGGGCGGCGGCGGGCCGGGCGCGGTGGTCGGCGGCTCATGTCCGCACCCGCGGGTCGAGGACGCCGTAGAGGAGGTTGGCGGCGAGGTTGGCGAGGACCACGCCGATCGAGAAGACCAGGAAGGTGCCCTGGAGCACCCAGTAGTCGGGCACCGACAGCGCCTCCGTCGCCAGCAGGCCGAGGCCGGGGATCGAGAACACGGTCTCGACGGTGATCGCGCCCGAGACGACGAAGCCGATGTTGAGGGACACCATCGTGATCGTCGGGAGCAGTGCGTTGCGGACGGCGTGCCGTCGCGGACCTGCGACGTCGCGCAGGCCCTTGGCCCGGGCGGTGGTCAGGTAGTCCTCGCCGATCTCGTCGAGCAGCGAGCGGCGCATGATCAGCGCGTACTCGGCCAGGTAGGCCAGGGTCAGCGTGATCACCGGCAGCACCAGGTGCCAGGCCGTGTCGAGCACGTACTGGAGGGACGCCGGGTCGACGTCGAGGGAGTGCAGCCCGCCGGTCGGGAAGAGCCCGGGGAGCGGGCCGACGCCCACGGCGAACCGGCGATCAGCAACAGTCCGAGCCACCACTCCGGCATCGCGTAGAGCGTGAGCGTGGTGCCCGTCGAGACGTGGTCGAACTTGCTGCCGCGGTTCCACGCGCCGCGGATGCCGAGCCAGATCCCGATCACGGTCGACAGGATCGTCGAGGTGCCGACCAGCAGCAGCGTCGGCCAGATCCGGTCGAGGATCAGGTCGCTGACCGGCACCGGTAGCGCAGCGAGATGCCGAGGTCGCCCGTGAGGGTGTTCTTGAGGTACGTCAGGAACTGCTGGGGCAGCGGCTGGTCCAGGCCGTAGGTGCGGTTGAACTCCTCGAGCTGCTCGGGCGTGGTGAACCGGCCGCGGCCCAGCGTGCGGGCCGGGTCGCCGGGCATCACGCGGAACAGGAAGAAGTTGACCACGAGCATGAACGCCAGGCTGCCCAGCGCCCCGAGGCACCTTGCTCGAGCACGTAGCGGCCGTAGCGTCCGCTCCGCGCTGCGAGCTGCTCGAGCCGAGCTGCTCGGCGTCCTGGCGACTCGCTCTGTCCGAGCGAGCGGTCACTCGCGGTCGCCCACCGTGGCCCGTCGCCGCATCAGCACGATGCCGCCGCCGACGACGGCGAGCGCCGGCCGCGATCCCGAGCCCGATCATGGCGCCGGTGTTGCTGCCGCCGTCGTCGGAGCCTCCGGACCCACCGGTGCTGCTCGTCCCCGTCCCGGTGACCGCGCCGACGGCGTCCTCGAGGCCGCCACAGTCACCGGCGTCGGCCGCCGGCCGGACGTTGAGGTAGTTGGCCGAGCCGTACTCTGGATCACAGACGCCGCCCGGGTCGGGCTGCGGCTGGAAGCAGGCCCACCGGTCGCTGCGGTAGGCCTCGCCGATGGAGTAGTACGCCGTCACCAGGTAGGGCGCGTCCTGGTAGAGGATCTCCTGCATCTGCTTGACGTCGTCCTGCCGCTTGGCGTCGTCCATCTCGACGTGCTGCTCGTCGTAGAGGGCGTCGTACTCCGGGTTGCAGTACCACGAGTCCGACCAGTTGCCGCGCTGGCCGCAGGTCAAGTAGCTGAGCATCGAGTCCGGGTCGGGCTCGACGTACCAGCCCCACTCGAAGACGTCGAACTCGCCGTCGAGGATGACGCTGGTCAGCTTGCTCGACTCGAAGGTCTGCACCTCGGAGTCGATCCCGACTCGGCCGAGCCACTCCTTGAAGAAGTCCATGACGTCCAGCGACGTCTGGGAGTCGCTGCGCGCGGCCAGCCGCAAGCGTGCCGATCGGTGACCCGTCGGGCATCGTCCGCTTGCCGTCGGACGCCCTTCGTGTAACCCGCGTCGTCGAGCAGCTGACCCGCCTTGTCGGGGTCGTACGCGAAGGCGTCGGGGTCGTCGGGGCTCCAGACGTAGCCGGGGTACGCCGGCGGGATGATCGTGCGCGCCGGGCTTGCCGCCGCCCTGGTAGGCCTTGCGGATCAGCTGCTCGCGGTCGATGGCGAAGTTGAGCGCGTAGCGGAACTTCGGGTCCAGCACCGCCGGGTTGGGGTCGCCGATCGGCTTGCCGGTGTCGACGTCGACCGACCCGGTGTTGAAGGCGATCTCGTCGAAGCCCGGCGAGTCGCCGTTCTGCGCGGTGATGCCGTCCTTCCCCTGCAAGCGACTTGACCTGGAGTGCGGAGATGCTCGTCGACGAAGTCGATCTCCCCCTTGATCAGGGCCTGCACGGCCGGGTCCTCGCTCTTGAGACCCGGAAGTCGACCTCGTCGACGTGCGGCGCGCCGTTCCAGTAGTCGGGGTTGGGCTCGAACCGGTAGGTCGACCCGCCGGCCGTGCCCGCGACCAGCCGGAAGGGACCGGAGCCGACGACGGGCTTGGCCGTCCTTGGGCTCGTTGGCGAAGCTCTTCACCTCGTCCTCGGAGACGTCCTTCCAGATGTGCTCGGGGACGATCGGGATCGGCAGCAGCGGCAGCACGGCGTTGGGCTTGTTCAGCGTCAGCACCACGGTCTGCGGCGTCCGGCGCGTCGACCTTGGTGACGCCCTTGAGGTACGACGCACCAGGTCGCGGCCTCCGGGCCGCCGTCCAGGACCCGGCCGTAGGTGTAGGCGATGTCCTCGGCCGTCAGCGGCTCGCCGTCGGACCACTTCACGCCGTCGCGGATGTGGAAGGTCCAGGTCAGCCCGTCGTCGGAGGTCTCCCAGCTCTCCGCGAGCGCGGGTGTCGGGGACATGTCCTTCATCGAGTAGCCGATGAGGTAGTCGTACATCAGCGCCCACATCTCGTAGGACTCGGCCTCGATCCCGAGGAAGGGGTTGAAGGAGTCCACCTCGTTGGTGAGCCCCACCGTGAAGGTCACCGGGTCCGCCGCGGCCGCCTGCGAGGACGTGCCCAGCATCGAGGCCGGCAGCAGCACGCCGACGGCCAGGGCGACGGCGGCGCCGGCCCGCACCACGCGAGTACGGTGCCGCCTGTGCCCGAGCCCGCTGGCCCTCCGACCGCCCGTCGTACCCCTCACGACCACGTCCTGCACGGCGTCACGCGACCCGATCCCTACGCGTGGATGTCCCCCGTCGACGGCGAGCACCCTGCGGAGCTGCTGGACCACCTCGCGGCGGAACGCGGGTGGTACGACGTGTCGACGGCTCATCTGGGCTCCCTGGCCTCGGTGTTGTGCTCCGAGATGGTGGCAAGGGTCCCCAAAGAACAGCGATCGGGGACCTGGTCGCGAATGCGCTTTTCCTACTACACCCGGGACGCCAGGGACAGGGACTACACCGTCATCTGGCGAGAAAGTCGTCACGATTCGGTCACCGACGGCGCGAAATCCTCTGTCGAGGGCCATTCCGGCGACGATTTCGTCCAGGTAACGGCTCCGCCGGCCGGATCCGGCCCCGAGGTCGTCCTCGACGTGAACACCCTCGACGCCGGCACCGGCTACCTCGACCTGGGGCTCTCCGTGGTCTCCCCCGACGAGGACCTGCTGGCCTACGCCCTGGACACCAGCGGGCGACGAGGTCTTCACGCTGCGCTTCCGCGACCTGCGCACCGGCAAGGACCTGCCCGACGTGGTGACGGGGGTCGGCTACACCGGCGCCTGGACCAGCGACTCGGCGGGCAACCTGGGGTTCCTCTACACCGTGCCCGACGCGTCGTGGCGACACGAGCGGATCCGCGCGCACCGCCTCGGCACCCGGCCCGACGAGGACCGCGACGTGCTGGTGGAGCCCGACCGGAGGTTCGAGGTCACCGTCCGGCGGTGCCGCAGCGAGCAGGCGATCGTGCTGCTCAGCGAGAGCCGGGACACCTCGGAGTGCTGGTGGGTCGACCCCACGGGCGCCGACCTGGCGCCGCGGTCCCTCGGCGGGCGGCGGTCCGGCGTGAGCTACCGCGCCGAGCACGTGCGCGGGCCGATGGTCGGGGGGACCTCCTGCTCGTCACCGACGACGACGCCGTCGAGTTCCGGCTGGTCTCCTGCCCGGTGCCCGGGCCGGACGGCCAGGACCACACGGCCTGGCGCGAGGAGCGCCCCGAGGTGCCCGGCGAGCGGCTCGAGCGCGTGGACGCCTTCGCCGGTCACGTCGTGACCACGCTGCGCCGGGGCGGCGACCGGATGCTGCGCGTCCTCCCGCTCGGACGACCTGGCCGGTGCCGGGACCGACGTGACGAGCCGGTTCCCGGGCGGGGAGTTCCGGCTGGCCCGCAACACCTGGTACGACGCCGACGCGGTCGCCGTCACCGACGAGTCCCACACGGAGCCGGTCGTGCACGCGGAGGTCGCCCTGGCCGACGGCTCGGTGACCGACGCCCATCGCGACGAGGCACCCGGCCACGACCCCGCGGCGTACGTGACGGAGGTGCACACCTTCCCCGCGCCCGACGGGACCGCGGTGCCGGCCACCGTCGTCCGGCACCGGGACACCCCTCTGGACGGGACGGCGCCGGCCGTGCTGTTCGGCTACGGGGCCTACGAGTACGCCTGGGAGCGGGAGTGGGAGGAGCCGCTGCCGTCGCTGCTGGACCGCGGCGTGGTGTTCGTGCACACCCACATCCGCGGGCGGCGGGGAGGGCGGCCGGAACTGGTGGCTCGACGGCCGGCTGACGGCCAAGCAGCACACCTTCGACGACCACCTGGCGGTCGCGGACGGTCTGGCGGATGCCGGCCTCGTCGACGGCGCGCGGATCCTCACGCGCGGCCTCAGCGCCGGCGGGCTGCTCCAGGGCGCGATGCTCAGCCAGCGTCCCGGGCGCTGGCGCGCGGTGGTGGCCGAGGTGCCGTTCGTCGACGTCGTCACCTCGATGCTGGACGACGCGATGCCGCTGACGGTCAACGAGTGGGACGAGTGGGGCGACCCGCGCACGCGCGAGCACTTCGACGCGATGCTGGCCTACTCGCCGTACGACAACCCGCCTCCGGCCGGGTCCCGGCCCGACCTCCTGGTGACCGGCGCCGTCCACGACACCCGGGTGCTCGTGCACGAGCCGGCCAAGTGGGTGGCCCGCCTGCGCGAGAGCGACCCGGAGTGGTCGCAACGGCCCATGGGCTGCCTGTTCCGCGCCGAGCTCGGCACCGGGTCGCACGTCGGCCCCAGCGGGCGGCTGGGCCACCTCGCCTACGAGGCCGACGTGGCCGCCTGGATCCTGGACCGGCTCGGCGTCAGCTGACCATCACGCCTTGATCGTGAGCGTCACCACGACGGCCTTGGAGGTGCCGACGCCGTTCTTCGCGGTGACGGTGACCTTGTAGGTGCCGGGCGGCAGCTGCAAGCCGTCGACCTTCGAGGTCAGCTTGATGCTCGATGCGCCCTTCTTCAGCGCCTTGCTCGTGGTGGCCTTGACCGCCTTGCCGTCGACCTTCTTGGTCCGCTTGAGCATGACCTTCACAGCGGCGTCCGAGCTCAGGGTCAGCTTGAGCTTGGTGCTGCGCGGGCTGGCGTCCGACTTCACGACGTGGATGGTCTTCGTGGTCAGCTTCACGCCGGTCAGGGAAGGCTTCGGCGTCGCCGGCGGCGGCATGACGACCACGGGAGCGGCGGCGACGGCCGTCGTCCCGGTCTGGGTGCGCGTGTTGCCCGCCGCGTCCGTGGTGGTGACCGACACGGCGTAGCTGCCGGCCGCGGCGAAGGTGTGCGTCACGTTCGGGCCCGACGCCGTGGTGCCGTCACCGAAGGACCAGACCGTCGAGAGCACGGGCGACCACGCGTCGGCGGGTGTGACGGTGTACGACGTCGGCTGTCCCGCCGTCCCGGTGCCCGGGATCGACAGCGACCGGGTGAGCGGCCCGGCCACGTCGAAGGCGCGGGCGTAGAGGGTGCCGACGCTGGCGGCATAGGGCGTGAAGCCGTAACCCACGACGACGTCGCCGGCCGGGTCGGCCGCCGCCGTGACGCCGCTGGTACGGCCGTCGGGCGTCCCGATCGGGGTCTGGACGCCCCACGCGGCGCCAGCCGGACGGGTGGCCTCGGCCACGCTGCTGAGCAGGCCTTCGCTGGGCCAGACCGCGGTGAGGTTGCCAGCGGCGTCCGAGGCGAGTCCCACGCCGGAGTCGCTGCTGGTGTCGCCGAGCTTGGTGGGACCGGTCCAGCCCTGACCGGCCGGCGCGGACGCGGCTTCCACCGTGCGGAAGTGATCCGGGAAGGGCACTGCGTCGACCACGTGGTGGCGTCGCCACACCACCGTCGACGTGCCGGAGCTGTCGAGGACCACGAGCGCGCCGCCGTTCTCGTCGAAGTCCGACGGGTCGGCCAGCGGGACCGAGAGCGTCGTCGCCGTGCCCCAGGCGTCGTTCGCAGGCTTGATCGCGGCTCGGATGGCCGAGGCGTCCGGGCCGGTTCGCTCCTCCCAGGCGGCTGCCACGGCTCCGGCCCCGTTGACGGCGACCGAGGGTCGAGCGGCGTCGACCGTCGTGGGCAAGGCGGAGATGATCGTCGGGGGCAGCTCGAACGCAGCGGCCGCGGCCGGACGGCTGGACGTCTCGATCACCTGGTGATCAACCAACGGGTCAGCGTCGAAGTGGGTCCACACGGCCGTCGCACGACCGTCGGGAGCCACGGCCACGTCCGGGTCCTCGGCACCGTTCTCGGGGTCCGACAGCGGGAACGCGGTGGACCACGCACCGGTCAGGCTCTTGGTGGCCCCGACGACGGCTGGCTGCATCCCGACCGTGTCCCCGTCGCTGACCCACAGGGCCACCACGTTGCCGGCCCCGTCGATGCCCACCGTCGGCTCGGAGGAGTCGGCGGCCGGGTCCGAGAGCGTGTCCGCCGTCGACCAGGCGCCACCCGCCGCTCGGGTCCGCACCCGCACGACCCGGTCGGGAGCAACGCCCTCGGTCCACGCGACCACGGCGTCGCCGGCCGCGTCCTCGGCCAGGTCGAGCTCCCCCGGCACGGCGTTCGGACCGGAGAGGTCCTGAGGCGGCGACCATGCGCCGCCCACGGGGTGGCTGGAGGTCTGCACGGTGTAGGCGGGGTCCGCGAAGGACAGCCACGCCATGGTCGCCGCGCCCTCGGCGTCCACGGCCACGACCGGGCTCGTGGGCACGGTCAGCCCGTCGTCCTGCACCGCCACGGCCGGCACCCAGGTCGGCGCTGCCGCCGCGGGCAGCGCCGTCAGCACGCCAGCGACGACGGTGACGGACAGGGGCAGCGCACAGCGGCGCACAAGGCTCGGCACCGCCGAACCCTCGCAGTCCGCGTCCGCCCCGGTGGGAGAACCGCCGGATTTAGCGTCAGGCCAGGATCTTCAGCGCACTTGTGCGCGCTGGTGGAGGCGTTGTGGGTGAGGTGAGACGTACGTGGGGAGAGCACTTGTTGGACTTCGAGGTAGCTTGATCGTCGCACTTCTTAAGGCCTTGTAGGGTGGTTGAGCTTGCGTACTTTGGTGCTTGAGCACGACTTCACGCTGGAGTGTGTAGAGGCTGAGCTAAGCTTAGTGCTGCGCGGGCTCAGGTAGGACTGGAGCGACGTGGATGGACTTCTTGGTCAGGCTCACCCCGGTAGCGCCGGCTTGACAGACGTGGGTGTGGGTGTCGGGGTGGGTGTGGGGGTCGGTGTCGGGGTCGGATGCCGGCGGGGTCGGGTGCCACCGAGAACACCGTGTTAGACGGGGTGCTGGTGGTCACGTTGCGCAGCGCGTCGGTGGCAGTGACAGTCACCGGATACGTGCGGACGTTCGCGAAGGCGTGGCTCACCGAGGTGCGGTTGGCGGTAGTGCAGTCCACGAAGAGCCAGACGGTAGGCGACAGACGACCAGTACTGCGGCGTGACGGAGTACGCGACGGACTGTACGGCGAAACCGAGTGGCCGGGACGGACAGATGGGCCAGCACCGGCGCCCGCCGTCGAGGCAGAGGGCGCGCACGAGCGACCGCAGCGACCTACGGACGTGGAACGTCTTCCACACGAAGGCCGCGTTGCAGTTGGCGTCGCGTGGCGACCTGGGGCACCGAGGAGGACTCGCCGGTCACCACCGCCGAGAGGTCCTCGGGCGCGCTCCAGTCACACTGCCGACAGAGTGCTGGCCTGGATCATCGAGTGGGTAGCGCGAGCGCAGACGGCGGTTGTCATGCCGCGCGCTGGCCGCGCTCAGCGAACCGGCAGCCACGCTCGCGTAGAGGGCACTGAGTGCGACCGAGGAGGTGAGTGGCCGGCCACGGGTTCGCACCTGCCGGAACGAGGCCCGCGCAACCGGAAACCGCTGGGTTCCACCTGCAGCCACACCGCGACCTCGCGGGCACTGGTTCGATGGTGGCCTGGCGTACAGGGCACCGTGGGCGTGGTAGGTCCGGTGGACGAGAGCTGCGCGGTGTGCACACCCGCGTACTCGGGGGCTGACACGGACTGGACGACGGACGTGCTCCCGGTGTCGAAGAGCCACGCGACGACCTGACCCCCTACGCCGTTGACCGCCACGGTCGGGCTGGGACAGCGAGGACGAGGGCGAGAGGGAGGAGGCGGTGTGGATCGAGGCCCAGCTCCCACTCTGCGGTCTGGACGAGGCCACGACCTCCTGGCTCAGCGGCAGTGACTCGACCAGACAGCGGTGGCGCGACCATCGGCGTCCGTGGCCACGTCTGGTTCGCGAGCGCTGGAGCCATCGCTGCTCAGGGTGACGGCCGCCTGCCAGGCTACTCAGGCAGGACGGGTGCTGGCGCGGGCGAGGCGGCGTTGATCCAGATCGCGGTGGCGGTGCGCGCAGAGTAGACAGCGAGCTGCGCGGGCGACGGGTAGGCGTCGGTGAAGAAGCTGGTGACCTCGACCGGGTCCGTCCAGGTCCCGCCCGGGGGCAGCGTCCGGGACTGGAGGAACTTGGGCGGGCTCACGTGGGTCCACACCGCGGTGACGGTGCAGTCCCCGGCCACCGCTACCTGGGGGTCGTTCGCCTGGGCGCCATCGGCGAGATCTGCACGGGTGCCGACCAGACGCCGCCCGCTGGCCGGGTCGAGCTCTGTACGTACGGTTGCCCACCATCGACCCGCAGCCAGACCGCAGTGGCGCTCCCGTCCGGTGCCATGGCGACCCGGGCCTTCAGGTCGGAGAGCCCCGTGATCGTGGAGATGTCCTCAGGGTGTGCGTCCCACGTCGGGGGTGCCGACCAGGCGGGCACCGCGGCCAGGATGCCGGCCACCACGGCGATCAGGACCGGGAGGGCTCCTCGGCGTACGACGGGGTGCACGGCGCCTATCCTGGAGACGGCGGTCGAGACCGTGTGCGGAGCGGCTGTCGCTGACGGAAAGTCGGTGGCGGGTCGACTGGGTCTGTCGAAGCCGGAGGGTCAGGCGCTGACGGAGGTTCCTCAGGACGTACTGCATGATCCCGCCGTTGCGGTAGTAGTTGGCCTCGCCGGGGGTGTCGATGCGGACGACCGCGTCGAACTCCTTGTCGCTCCGGCCGCTTGTTCACCTTCACCGTCCGCGGGGTCGAGCCGTCGTTGAGCGCGGTCACGCCGGTGACCGAGAACGTCTCCTCGCCGGTGAGGCCGAGCGACTCGGCGTTCTCGCCCTCGGGGTACTGCAACGGCAGCACGCCCATGCCGATCAGGTTGGAGCGGTGGATGCGCTCGTAGGACTCCGCGATCACGGCCTTGACGCCCAGCAGCGCGGTGCCCTTGGCGGCCCAGTCGCGCGAGGAGCCGGAGCCGTACTCCTTGCCGGCCAGCACCACGAGCGGCGTGCCGGCGGCGAGGTAGTGCTCGGAGGCCTCGTAGACACTCGTGACGCTGTCTCACCATCGGCGCCGGCGGTGAAGTCGCGGGTGAAGCCGCCCTCGGTGCCCGGGCGCGAGCTGGTTGCGCAGCCGGATGTTGGCGAAGGTGCCGCGGATCATCACCTCGTGGTTGCCGCGCCGCGAGCCGTAGGAGTTGAAGTCGCGCTGCTCGACGCCGTGCTCGCCGAGGTAGGCGCCCGCGGGACTGTCCTTCTTGATCGCGCCCGCCGGGCTGATGTGGTCGGTCGTCACCGAGTCGCCGAGCTTGAGCAGCACCCGGGCGCCCTCGATGTCGGTGACCGGCTCGGGCTCGTCGGGCATGCCGTCGAAGTACGGCGGCTTCCGGACGTACGTCGAGTCGGCGTCCCACGCGAAGGTGTCGCCGTCGGGCGTGGGCAGCGAGCGCCACTGCTCGTCGCCGGCGAACACGTCGGCGTAGTCGCTGGCGAACATGTCGGAGGTGATCGCCGAGGCGATGACCTCCTCGATCTCCGTCGGCGTCGGCCAGATGTCGCGCATGAACACGTCGTTGCCGTCGGTGTCCTGGCCCAGCGGGTCGTTGAACAGGTCGACGTCCATCGAGCCGGCCAGCGCGTAGGCGACCACGAGCGGTGGCGACGCGAGGTAGTTCATCTTCACGTCGGGGTTGATCCGGCCCTCGAAGTTGCGGTTGCCCGACAGCACCGAGACCACGGCCAGGTCGTTGTCGTTGACCGCCTTGCTGACCTCGGGGATCAGCGGGCCGCTGTTGCCGATGCAGGTGGTGCAGCCGTAGCCGACGAGGTTGAAGCCGAGCTTGTCGAGGTACGGCGTCAGGCCGGACTTCTCGTAGTAGTCGCTGACGACCTTCGAGCCCGGGCGCGAGCGTGGTCTTGACCCACGGCTTGCGCTGGAGACCCTTCTCCACGGCCTTCTTGGCCAGCAGCGCGGCGCCGATCATCACCGACGGGTTGGAGGTGTTGGTGCAGGAGGTGATCGCGGCGATCGCGACCGCGCCGTGGTCGACCTCGCAGGTCGTGCCGTCGACGGTGATGGTCGCCGGGTTGGACGGGCGGCCACCGCCGGTGCGGGCCGCGCTCAGGTGGTCGGTCGGCGCGGCCGAACCGTTGCCGCCCTCGTGGGAGGGCGAGTCGGAGGCCGGGAAGGACTCGGCGACGGACTCGTCGTACCCCTCCTCGGCGCCCGACTCGTCGACGTAGTCGGCCAGCGCGGCCGCGGAAGCTCTCCTTGGCGTCGGACAGCGCGACCCGGTCCTGCGGCCGCTTCGGGCCGGCCAGGCTCGGGACGACGGTCGACAGGTCGAGCTCGAGCTTCTCGGAGAAGCGCGGCTCGGCGTCGGGGTCGTGCCAGAGCCCCTGCTCCTTGGCGTAGGCCTCGACGAGGGCGAGCTGCTCCTCGGGCCGGCCGGTGAGCTCGAGGTAGTCGAGGGTCTGCTGGTCGATCGGGAAGACCGCGATCGTCGAGCCGAACTCCGGGCTCATGTTGCCGATCGTGGCGCGGTTGGCCAGCGGCAGCACGGAGACGCCGGGCCCGTAGAACTCCACGAACTTCCCGACCACGCCGTGCTTGCGGAGCATCTCGGTGATGGTGAGCACCAGGTCGGTCGCGGTCGCGCCCTCGTGGCAGGTCGCCGCTCAGCTTGAAGCCGACCACGCGCGGGATGAGCATGCTGACCGGCTGGCCGAGCATCGCCGCCTCGGCCTCGATGCCGCCGACGCCCCAGCCGACCACGCCGATGCCGTTGACCATCGTGGTGTGGGAGTCGGTGCCGACGCAGGTGTCCGGGTAGGCGACCGTCGTGCCGTCGGCCGACTCCCGCGTGAAGACCACGCGGGCCAGGTGCTCGATGTTGACCTGGTGCACGATGCCGGTGCCGGGCGGGACGACCTTGAAGTCCTCGAAGGCGCCCTGGCCCCAGCGCAGGAACTGGTAGCGCTCGCGGTTGCGCTCGTACTCGATCTCGACGTTGCGCTCGAACGCCTCCGGGGTGCCGAACACGTCGGCGATCACCGAGTGGTCGATGACCAGCTCGGCCGGGGCGAGCGGGTTGATCTTGGTCGCGTCGCCCCCGAGGTCGGCCATCGCCTCGCGCATGGTGGCCAGGTCGACGATGCAGGGCACACCGGTGAAGTCCTGCATGATCACCCGCGCCGGCGTGAACTGGATCTCCTTGTCCGGCTCGGCGTCCGCGTCCCAGCCCGCGAGGGCGCGTGATGTGGTCGGCGGTGATGTCGGCGCCGTCCTCGGTGCGCAGCAGGTTCTCCAGCAGCACCTTCAGGCTGAAGGGCAGTGACGCGACCGCGTCATCGGGGACGCCCTCACCCGTCACGGCCGCCAGCCGGTAGATCTCGTAGGACTTCCCTCCCACGTCCAGCGTGCTCTTCGCGCCGAAGCTGTCCTGACTGGTCATCCGCCGTCTCCGATCGTTCGCTGGTCCGTCGTCCATCTTGCCGCTGGCCCCGGGGGGTGTCGAAGGCAGGTCGCGGACCGGGAAAAGTATCTTGATGTCAAGATACATTACCTCGCGTCAGGGGGCCAGCCGGGTCAGGGCTTCCGCGTGCACCTCCGGGTCGGACCAGAACCGGCCACCCGGTTCGCCGTCGGGCCAGAAGACGACCAGCTCGTCGAAGCCCGCCGCCTCGGCGCGCTCGGCGGCCTCGACGTACGCCGCGACCTCGGTCAGCGGGTGCACCGTGCCATAACCGAGGAGCAGGGAGCGGCGCAGCGACCCCGGGTCCCGGTCGCGCTCCTCGCACGCACGCGTCAGCCCGGCCGACTGTTCGGCGAGCAGGTCCCAGTAGTCGTCGGGGTCAAGGGGCACGGACGCCGGGCCGCCGTAGGTGTTCCACGCGTCGCCGTGCTCGGCCGTCAGGGCCAGGCCGCGCGGGCCGTGGGCGGCGATCATCGTGTACGGCCGCCGCCGGCCGGGCGCCACCGGCGTGGACACCACGTCGCGGTACGCCGCGTGCTCACCGGAGTACGACGCCCGCTCCGCCCACACCCCCTCGAGGGCGGTCACCACGTCGACGAGCCGGTCGGTCATCTCCTTCGGGGACGGCGTCGTCCCCCGGTGGGCCGCGGCGTCACCCGGCGTGCCGGCACCGAGACCGAGGACCAGCCGTCCGCCGGAGATGTCGTCGACCGTGGCCGCGGCGCGGGCCAGCGTGACCGGGTTGCGGATCGCCGCGGACGCCACCAGCGGGCCGAGGTCGAGGCGCGAGGTGACCGTCGCGGCGGCGGCCAGGGTGGTGAAGCCGTCGGCCAACCACCGGCCCGCCATGCTCGCGTGGGTGAGGTGGTCGGCGACGTAGGCGACGTCGTACCCGATCTCCTCGACGGCGCGGAACGACTCCGCCATCTCGGTCCAGGGCTTGCTCTGCAGGACGATCGTGCCGAGGCGCATCGGGCCATCATGGCCGTGATCGCCGCGGTCGTGTGGTCACCGGGCGGGCGGCTGCGGAGAGCGCGCCAGCGCGGCCCCGGTGTACCTCTCGTCGTCGGTGACCTCGCGGACCACGTGGTACCTCGGCGGCAGGTCGACGGCCTCTCCCTCCGCGGCATCGATCTCCGCGAGCACCAGGCCGCCGTGCGGAGCCTCGAGGACGTCCAGCGCGATGGTGTGGTCGCCGTGCGGCACGAAGACGCGGACCTTGGCGAGCCGGTCACCCGGCAGCACGCTCAACGCCGCCCACTCCGCGTCGTCGAGGTACAGCGAGGTGCAGGCCACCTCCCGCGCGTCGTCGCCGAGTCGGACCTTGTGGCCGAGCTTGCGCACGGCCGTGCCGTCGGTCTCGTGCACCTCGCGCAGCCGCAGCCGCGTGCCGTGCAGGTAGCGGTCGACGATCCGGACCTGGCGCGCGTCGTCGGGCAACGGCGGCAGCCCGTCGAGCAGCCAGCGCCGCTCCCGCTCGACCTTCGCGTACTTGAGCGGGTCCACGCGCCCAGTCTGCCGTGGCCGGTGCGCCCGGGGTGGCGGTGAGTAGGTGTTGGTTGCGCCCCACGAGCGGTGTGCAGGGGTTGGTATGCCGCGGCCGGATCAACCCTCACGCACCGCCCAGCCGCACCAAGCAACCCTCACTCACCGCCCCAGCGGGGTGAGCAGCGCGACGCACTCCACGTGGTGGGTCATCGGGAAGAGGTCGAAGGCGCGCAGGGCGCTCAGCTGGTAGCCGTGCTCGGCGAACGTCGCCACGTCCCGCGCCAGGGCGGCCGGGTCGCACGCGACGTAGGCGACCGGCCCGCGGCGTGCGGTCCACCACCTGCCCGGACCACCTCGGCGCGGGCGCCCTCGCGGGGCGGGTCCAGGACGACCAGGTCGAACGGCTCGTCGAGGGTCGCCCCGAGCACCCGGGCCGACGTCGCCGCAGGAGCACGCGTACGCCGCGCGGGCACGTTGGCGGCCGCGTCCCGGGCCGCGCCGGGGTGCGCCCTCGACGGCGACCACCCCGTCGGCGCCCGACGCGGTCGGCGAGGAAGGCCGCGAACAGCCCGACGCCGGCGTACAGGTCGAGCACCCGCTCCCCCGGCCGGGGCTCGAGCAGGTCCAGCACGGTCTCGACGAGCACCCCGGGCGCTCCGGGGTGCACCTGCCAGAAGCCGTCGCCGGCGACCGCGAAGTCGTGGGTCCCGCCCGCGGCCGCGACGTTCTCGTCGGCGGGGGGTGACTCCGCCCCGGGCGCCGCGATCAGGCAGTCGTCGACGGCACCAGCTCGTGCGAGCGGTGCTTGCGCATCGCCGCGCCGGCCGTCGGGGAGGTGGGCGAAGCGGGTGCCGGGTCCGCCAGCGCAGCCCCTCGACGTCGCCCGGCACGGCCTCGACCAGCCGACCGGCAGGTCCGAGGCCGGCCAGCCGGCGCAGCTGCTCGGCGACGACCTCGGCCTTGAGCGACCGCTGCCGGGCGAGCGACGACGTGCTGGAAGTCGCAGCCGCCGCAGAGCCCGGGGCCGGCGACGGGGCAGGGTGCGGCGACCCGGTCGGGCGAGGCGTCCAGCACCTCGACGGCGTCGGCCCGCCAGAACCGGTCGCCGTCGGTGCCCTCGGTGACCCGCGCGACCACGCGCTCGCCCGGGATCGCGTGCCGGACGAACACCACCCGGCCCTCGGGCAGCCGGGCCACGCAGTGGCCGCCGTGGGCGACCGGACCGACGTCGAGCGTCGAGCCGCTCCCCGACCCGCGAGAGTCCGCGCGACTTGCGGGTCCGCGCGCGTCTGGTCACGACCGGCCATCCTGCCAGGGGAGCCGGGCGGAGAGTGCTCAGCGCCCGAGGACCGACCGGCAGCAGGGCCTGCACCCGGCCGCCGTCCGCCGTCGGGCCGGCGGTCAGGGTGCCGCCGAGCTCGGCGGCCCGCTCGCGCATGGAGCTGAGGCCGACCCCGGGAAGCCAGTGGTCGTCGGACGGTGTCGTCGTCGGCCGACCTCGACGGCCAGGCCGCCCGGCTGCCATGCGCAGCCCGACGGACGCATGTCGCCGCAGCGGTGTGCCGGGCCACGTTGGTGAGCGCCTCCAGGACGATCCGGTACGCCGCCACCTCGACCGCCGCAGGCAGCGCGCGGCAGCTCGTCGGGGACGTCGATGCGCACCGCCAGCGCGCGGCCGTCGTGCCCGCGCAGCCCGATCGACTGCTGCCGCAGGGCCGGCACCAGCCCGAGCTCGTCGAGCGCCGGCGGCCGCATGCGCGTAGACCAGCCGGCGGATGTCCTCGATCGCCGTCGTGGTGTCGGCGCGCAGCCGGCGCAGCAGCGCGTCGGCGGCCTCCGGGTCCGTGCGGACCAGGTTGCGCGCCGCGTCGGAGGTGAAGGCGATGCCCGAGAGCCGTGGCCCCAGCCCGTCGTGGAGGTCGCGCCGCAGCCGTCGCCGCTCGTCCTCCAGGGCGGTGACCGTCGCCTCCCGGGACTCCTGGAGGTCGGCCGCGAGGGCGCGGGCGCGCAGGGTCTGCGCGAGCAGCGGCGCGGCCAGCCGCAGCACGTGCTGGTCGGTGCTGCCGAGCGCCAGGTCGCCCGGGCGCAGGCCGACCACGAGCTCCGCGTCGGCGCCCTCCAGCGGGAAGGAGCGGGTGTGGGTCGAGGGTGTCCCGCTCGCGGCCGCCACCTCGCCCGACCGCGTCCGGACGGCGGCGTACGGGCAGCACCAGCGCCTCCCGGATCGCGCGCAGCGCGAGGACCGGGTCGTCACCGACCCGGCCCGCGACTCGGCTGGCGGCGTCGAGGGGGTCGCGCCGCCCGCCGAACAGGGCCTCGTCGACGACGCCGCGCAGCAGCACCTGGAGCGGGTGGTAGAGCGACAGCGGAGAGTCCAGCGACCACACCGAGCGAACCGACCGAGAGATCGTCGTACCCCGCCAGGTCGAGCAGCGAGACCACGCCGACGAACAGCGTCAGCACGGTGACCACGCAGACGGTGTGGACCACCACCGAGACCGTGACACCCCGGACGTCGACGAGCTCCGGGAGGGCGACCCCGACCACCATCGCGGGGCCGACGAGGGCCACCAGGACCAGGGCGCGGCTGGGCGCTCGAGCCGTCGGCCGAGAACGCCGCGAACCCCGCCAGCAGGCCGGTCGTGGCCACCGCCAGTGACATCCACTGCAGCGCGCGGCGCTCCCGCTCGGCGCTGGTCTCGATGCGCCACCACGTGTGGCCGAACAGCGCGCACATGCCGAGCAGCGCCAGGGTGCCCGCGACGTCGGTCCCCCACCACAGCAGCGGTCCCGAGCCCCAGCGACAGCACCAGCACCAGGGACCCGACCTCGGTCAGGCGTGCGCCAGCGCGGCACCGGGTAGACCATCAGCGCGGCCGGCACGCAGCAGGAACGCCGTGAACCGCGTCAGGACGGCCGCGGCCTCCGGCTCGCCGGCGGCCGCCAGCGCGACCGCACCGAGCAGGCCGGCGCCGGTCGCGACCAGGAGCGCGCCCGCCAGACGGGCGCGGCGCAGCACGAGGAGGACGACCCCACTCGCCACGGTCGCCAGGCCGATGACCGCCAGGCTCACCAAGGTGGTCCGGTCGCCCACGTCAGCGGGTACCTCCCGGGCTGCGCCCCAGGCCCTCCTCGCGGGCGCGGATGATCGCCGCCGCCCGGTCGGTGACCTCGAGCTTGGCGAAGATGCTGGTGAGGTTGTTGCTCACCGTCTTGGGCGAGAGGAACAGCTCGGCCGCGATCTGTGCCGTACGCCGCCCGTCGGCCAGCAGGGTGAGGATCGCGCGCTCGCGTTCGGTCAGCTCGCGGGAACGGCTCGTCGACCCGGCGCCGGCTCCGCGGGCGGCGTCGGAGAAGTAGCCGAGCACCCGGGAGGCGATCCCGGGCCCGAAGATGGCCTGCCCGGCCGCCACCGCCCGGATCGCGCCCACGATCTCCTCCTGCTCGGCGCCCTTGAGCAGGTACCCGCGGGCGCCGGCCTGCATCGCCGTGAAGCACGGTGGCGTCGTCGTCGTACATCGTCAGCACCAGCACCGCGGTCTCGGGCACCGACGCGCGCACCCGCCGCGTGGTCTCGACGCCGTCGAGGCCGGGCATCCGGATGTCGACCAGGAGCACGTCGGGGCGCAGCAGCTGGACCTCCTGACGGCCGCCTCCCCGTCGGCCGCCTCGCCCACGACCTCGAGCCCCTCGATGGTCGAGAGCAGCGCGCGCAGGCCGCCGCGCACGACGGGGTGGTCGTCGGCGAGCACGACGCTGACCGGACGGGTCGACATGTCCCCATCATGGGGCCGTCCGTGCCCGGTCGACCCGGGAAGTTCTTCCCGGCGAGCCGCGACGTCGGGAACCCTGGCGGGTGATGATGCCGGTGCGGGGGGAACGCTGCCCCGGCGACGGTGGTGCCCGTCCACCACCACTTTCCAGGAGGCCACCATGCCGAACCTCACCGGACGCCAGAAGACGCGGGCTCGTCCTCGCCGGACTGATCAGCGCCGGCAACATCCCGTCCGCGTTCTCGCCCACCCCCGACGGCGAGGAGGGCCCGCCGTTCGCCGTGCTCCTCGTCGGCGCGCTGCTCGGCGTCGTCGGCCTGGTCGCCGCCGTGATCGCCTGGCGGGGCAACCGGGCCGCGCTGCGCGTCTGCGCCGGCGCGCTGATCGTCAACCTGCTGCTGACGCTGCCGGCCTTCTTCGTCGACGTGCCGAGCTGGATCAAGGCCGCGGCGGCGTTCTCGGCCCTGCTCACGGTGGCCGCGGTGGTGTTGATGTTCTCGACCGTCGCGCCGGCCCGTGCCGGTCACGGACTGAGGGGGCGCGCCATGATCGCCGTCGTCACCGTCCTGGGCGCCTTCGCGCTCGGCTACTTCCTGCGCTCGCGCCTGGCCGCCAACACGGCGTACGCCGTGGCCTACCTGTGGGCGTTCACCTTCCAGACCCTCTACCTGATGCTCGACTCCCTCGGCGGGGGCAGCGGCACCCGGCCTTCTCGACCGACGAGTTCCCGTGGCCTACGGCCTGGTGGCGCTCGCGATCTTCGTGGTCGGCTTCGGCCTGGTCGAGGCCGGCCACCGGGTCGGCAGCGCCGCCGGGCGCGGCACCGTCGATGGTGACCGCCTAGAGCCGGTAACTAGCGGTGGATCTGACGATCCGAGTCGCGGTCGGAGCCCACCCGGCCGCGCCTCAGGTCGCCGGCGCGCACCCTGGTCGCTCACGCTCCTCGCGCTCGCGGGCGATCTGGCTCGAGCGCAGCTGGTAGGGCACCGAGGTCACCATCACGCCGGGGGTGAACAGCAGCCGGCCCTTGAGCCGCAGCGCCGTCTGGTTGTGCAGGAGCTGCTCCCACCAGCGCCCGACGACGTACTCGGGGATGTAGACCGCCACCACCCCGCGCGGGTTGGCCTGTCGGATCTGGGTGGCGTAGTCGACGATCGGCTTGACCACCTCGCGGTACGGCGAGTACAGCACCTTGAGCGGCACGCCGAGGTTGCGTTCCTCCCAGTCCCGCAGCAGCGCGTCGGTCGACTGCACGTCGGTGGCGACGTAGACACCCTCGAGGACGTTGGGGCGGGTCGCCTTGGCGAAGGCCAGCGCGCGCAGCGTCGGCTTGTGCAGCTTGGAGACCAGCACGATCGCGTGCACCCGCGTGGGCATCACCTTGTCGTCCTCGTCGGCGGCGAGCTCGAGCTGGACGTTGTCGTAGTGCCGCCGGATGGCCTTCATGATGATGAAGAAGACGACCATCGCGAGGATCGTGATCCAGGCCCCGGCGAGGAACTTGGTGATCAGCACGATCACCAGCACGATCGCGGTGAAGTCAGGCCGACCGCGTTGATGACCCGGGACCGCACCATCCGACGCCGCTCGGCGGGGTCACGCTCGGTGCGCAGGTACCGCGTCCAGTGCCGGATCATGCCCAGCTGGCTGAGGTTGAACGACACGAAGACGCCGACGATGTAGAGCTGGATCAGCCGGGTCGTCTCGGCGTTGAAGACCTCGATCAGGATGATCGCCATCACGGCCAGGAACACGATGCCGTTGCTGTAGGCGAGCCGGTCACCGCGGGAGCCCAGCGCCCGCGGGGCGTAGCCGTCCTTCGCCAGGATCGAGCCCAGCACCGGGAAGCCGTTGAAGGCGGTGTTGGCGGCGAGCACCAGGATGATGCCGGTGACCGTGACCGTCACGTAGAAGCCGGCGGGAAGTCGCTGAAGATGGCCTCGCGCGATCTGGGCGATCACCGGGTGCTGGTCGTAGTCCGGCGGCAGCGGCTGCGCCGTCGAGCGTGAGCCGGTCGAAGTCGTGCGGGTCGACGTACTTGAGCCCCATCTGGTTGGCCAGCACGATGACGCTGAGCATCATCGTGATCGCGATCATGCCGAGCATCAGCAGCGTGCTGGCGGCGTTGCGGCTCTTGGGCCGGCGGAACGCCGGCACGCCGTTGGAGATCGCCTCGACGCCGGTGAGCGCCGCACAGCCCGGACGAGAACGCGCGGGCCAGCAGGAACATCAGGCCGAGCGTGGTGAGGGAGTCGGGCTCCCCACGCCGGGGGCCGGCGTGATGGCGAGGCCGGCGCTCTCGACCTCGGGCAGGTCGCCGAGCGCCAGGCGGAGCAGGCCGATAGGCGCACATGCCGAGGATCGCGAACATGAAGGCGTAGGTCGGGAACGCGAAGAACGTGCCGGACTCGCGGATGCCGCGCAGGTTGATGGCCATCAGCACCAGCACCAGCAGCGAGGCCAGGGTCGCCTCGTGCCCGACCAGGATCGGGATCGCCGCCGGCGGCGTACTGGGCGCCCGAGGAGATCGAGACCGCGACGGTGAGCACGTAGTCGACGAGCAGCGCGCTGCCGACCGTGACGCCGGCGTTCGCGCCGAGGTTGACCGTCGCCACCTCGTAGTCGCCGCCGCCGCTCGGGTAGGCGTGCACGGTCTGGCGGTAGGACGCGATCACGGCCGTCATCACCACGGCGACGGCGACGCCGATCTTCCATGAACAGACGTACGCCGAGGCGCCGGCGAGGGACAGCATGATGAAGATCTCGTCGGGGGCGTAGGCGACCGACGAGAGCGCGTCGCTGGCGAAGACCGGGAGGGCGATGCGCTTGGGCAGCAGTGTCTCTCCCAGCTGGGAGCTTCGGAGCTTCCGGCCGAGCAGGATCCGCTTGGCGACGTCTCCGACACCCACGAGCGAACAGGATACGGTTCGTTCGTGCATGTCGTGATCATGGGTTGCGGACGCGTCGGCTCGACGCTCGCGCGCAGCCTCGAGGACCGCGACCACACGGTGTCGATCATCGACAGCGACCCCGACGCCTTCCGGCGGCTCGGGCCCGGCCTTCAACGGCGACAAGGTCACCGGCTACGGCTTCGAGCAGGTGGTCCTGGAGAAGGCCGGCATCCGCCGCGCGGACGCCTTCGCGGCGGTCTCCAGCGGCGACAACTCCAACATCATCGCCGCGCGGGTGGCCCGCGAGACGTTCGGCATCCAGCAGGTCGTGGCCCGCATCTACGACCCCGGCCGCGCCGAGGTCTACCAGCGTCTCGGCATCACGACGGTGGCGACCGTGAAGTGGACCGCCGACCAGGTGCTCCGCCGGCTGCTGCCCGCCGGAGCGGAGCCGGACTTCCGCGACCCCTCCGGCACGGTCCGCGTCGACCAGGTGCCGGTGCCGGCGGTGTGGATCGGCCAGAAGACCTATCGACTTCCAGGTGCAGTCCAACAGCCGGATCGCCTGGATCGACCGGCTCGGCGAGGGCATCCTGCCCACCCGGGAGTCGGTGATCCAGGAGGGCGACCTGCTGCACCTGGTCATGCGCGAGGAGAATGCCGCCGAGGTCTTCGCGGTGATCACCAAGGGACCCGAGGAGCACTGAACCCTCCATGCGCGTCGCCATCGCCGGGGCCGGCGCCGTCGGTCGTTCCGTCGCCCAGGAGCTGATCACCAACGGCCACCAGGTCCTGCTGATCGACAAGGACCCCGTCTCGATCAAGCCCGACCGCGTCCCCGAGGCCGAGTGGCTGCTCGCCGACTCCTGCGAGATGTCCTCCCTCGAGGAGGCCCGTCTCGACCAGTGCGACGTGGTCATCGCCGCGACCGGCGACGACAAGGCCAACCTGGTCACCGCCCTGCTGGCCAAGACCGAGTTCGGCGTGCCGCGCACCGTCGGCCGGGTCAACCACCCCAACAACGAGTGGCTGTTCACCGAGGCGTGGGGCGTCGACGTCAGCGTGTCGACGCCGCGCATCATGTCGGCGCTCGTCGAGGAGGCGGTGACCGTGGGCGACCTGGTCCGGCTGTTCACGTTCCGCCAGGGCAACGCCAACCTGGTCGAGCTCACCCTCCCGCCGGACTCGCCGTACGTCGGCAAGCCGGCCGGGCTGATCCCGTTCCCGGAGAACTGCGCCCTGGTCACGATCCTGCGCGACGGTCAGGTCTACACCCCTGACGCCGACCAGCCGGTCGAGTCGGGCGACGAGCTGCTCTTCGTCGCCGGGGCCGAGGTCGAGGACGCGCTCGAGCGGATGCTGGCGCCGGGCAAGCACGGCGGCTGAGCCCCCACGGTTGCCAGGCGGTTGCCGGCGGCTCAGAGCGTCTTCTCGAACCAGCACCTGGCCCAGGGGTTGTCGTTGTAGGGCTCGATCGGGTGGTAGCCGGCCCGCCCGTACATCGCGATCGCCTCGTGCAGCACGTCGTTGGTGTCCAGCCGGACCAGCGCGTGCCCGCGCTCGCGGGACAGGTCCTCGAGGTGCCGGAGCAGCCGGGCGCCGAGGCCGGCGCCGCGCCAGTCGCCGTGCACCCACATCCGCTTGATCTCGGCCGCCGGCCTGCGACGCGTCGGGCAGCCGCTGCACGCCCCCGCACGCGACCGGCTCGCCGTCGCTCGATCGCGACCACGAAGAAGCCGTCCGGCGCGGTCATCGACGCGGCGTCCTGCTGCCACGCGTCGCCCGGCTCGAAGCCGAACCGCTCGCCGATCTCGGCGAAGTACGCCGCCATGGCGGCCGACCGCACGCGGGTCGGTGGGCGCCACCAGGTCCAGGTGCACGGTCGCGGCCCGGACCAGCAGGTCGGCCGTCGCGAGCGCCTCGGTCAGCCGCTCCCGCTGTCGCTCGCTCAGCGGCGCGACCAGGGCCCGGGCCAGGTCCTCGGACCGGTCGTCGAGCGCGACGCCAGGCCGTCCGGCCCCGGCGGGTCAGGGTGACCCCGCGGCGGCGCCGGTCGTCGGGGTCGGGGCGGACGACGACCAGGCCGTCGGCCTCGAGGGTGCGCAGCAGCCGGCTCAGGTAGCCGGAGTCCAGGCCGAGCCGGTCGCGCAGCGTCGCGGACCGTGGCGCCGTCCTCGCCCGACCTCGAAGAGCAGCCGGGACGGTCCGAGCGGCCGGCCGGTGCCGAGGAAGGACTCGTCCAGGGCGCCGATGCGCTGGGTGTAGGTGCGGTTGAACCGGCGCAGGGTGGCCGCCTGCTCCTCGATCGCCATTCTCTGACCTTAGTCAGAGAAATGGCCGGCCGCCAGCGTCCTAGAGTGGCCCGATGGCCGACTCTCGGACACCTTCGCGATCACCAACGCCCACGTCGTCCCGTCGAGGGCGAGCCGTACGACGGCACGGTCGTCGTGCAGGGACGGGCTGATCTCCGCGGTCGGTCCGCAAGGCGAAGCCCCCGCGCCGGTCGGCGCGGGGACCGAGGTCGTCGACGCCGAGGGCGGCTGGGTGCTGCCCGGGTTCGTCGACGCGCACACCCACGTCGGGGTGCTGGGGCGAGGGCGAGGGCTGGTCGGGCCAGGACACCAACGAGATGACCGACCCGGTCACCGCGCAGGTCCGCGCCCTCGACGCGATCTACCCCGGCGACATCGGCTTCACCGACGCGCTCGCGGGCGGCATCACGACGGTGTGCGTCAACCCGGGCTCCGGCAACGTCATCGGCGGCCACTGCGTCGCCGTGCACACCCACGGCCGGACGGTCGACGAGATGGTGCTGCGCTCCCCCGCCGGGCTCAAGTCGGCGCTGGGCGAGAACCCCAAGCGGGTCTACGGCGACCAGAAGAAGGCCCCTCGACCCGGCTCGGCACCGCGGCGGTGCATGCGCGAGGCGTTCGTGGCCGCGCAGAACTACCAGGTCAAGCGGGACGGCCGCCAAGAAGGACAAGAAGGCGTTCGACGGCCGCGACCTCAAGCTCGAGGCGCTGGCCATGGTGCTGGACCGCGAGATCCCGTGGCGCCAGCACTCCCACCGGGCCGACGACATCGCGACGGCGATGCGGATCGCCGACGAGTTCGGCTACGAGCTGGTCATCGACCACGGCACCGAGGCGCACCTGATCGCCGACCTGGTCGCGGCGAAGGGCATCCCGGTGCTGATCGGCCCGCTCATCGTCAGCCGCAGCAAGGTCGAGGTGCGCAACCGCTCGACGGTCAACCCCGGCCTGCTCGCAAAGGCCGGCGTGGAGATCTCGATCATCACCGACCACCCGGTCTGCCCGATCGGCTACCTGGTCCACCAGGCCACGCTGGCCGTCAAGGACGGCCTGGACCGCGAGACCGCGCTGCGCGCGATCACCATCAACCCCGCGCGGGTGCTCGGCCTCGACGACCGGATCGGCTCGCTGGCGCGTCGGCAAGCTCGCCGACCTGGCGCTGTGGTCCGGCGACCCGCTCGACGTGATGCAGCGCGCGCTGAAGCGTGTGCGTCGAGGGCGAGCAGGTCTACGCCTGGGACGGTCCGACCGATTCCGAGGGCGGCTCGTAGCTCACCGGGGTGTGGTTGCGGCCGAGCAGCCACACCATCGACCCGAGCGCGGCGAGCTGGAGCGGCCAGCCCAGCGCGATCTTGAGCACGCCGAGGGCGGCCACGGCCGTGTCCGCCTCGATGGCGCCGGAGTGGCCGGCGAGCCAGATCGGCGCCTGCACCGCGACCCGCAGCGCGCACGGCAGCGCCAGCAGCAGGGTCAGCCGGGTGCACAGCCGGACCACCTGGCTGTCCTGGTGCCAGGCGGTCGGGTCACCGGTCACGCTGCCGACCATGAAGCCGACCAGGGGCCAGCCGATCAGGCAGGTGAAGGCGAAGACCACGGAGTACGCCGAGTTGTAGATGATGCCGGGCAGGAAGTAGGCCAGCGCCTGGTCGTCGGCGCGCCGCCGCGGCTGGCGGCGATCCGCACGAACACCCAGCCGATGCCGATGCCGAACATGGCGTTGAGCACGAACTGGGGCGTCGAACGCTGGACCAGCCGGACCACGAGCAGCAGCAGCGCCGTCGCCACGCTGACGATCAGCGCGAGGCGCAGGTCGCGGGTGGTCAGCCACAGGGCCGTGAAGATCAGCGTCGGGACCGCGGCCTCGACCATGCCGCGCCGTCCGCCGAGCGCGGTGGCGAGCTGGCGGCGTACGACGGCCTCGACCGTCTCGACGCCGGCTCCGGGTGGGCGCTGGCCGGGCCGCATCAGGCGCGCAGCTCGTACCGCGGGTTGTACATGACGCGGACGCCGTCCTGGACGCCGATCCGGCCCTCGACCTCGAGCTGGCGGCCCGGGCTGATGCCGGTGATCTGCCGGCGGCCGAGCCAGACGAGGGTGATCGCGCCGGAGCCGTCGAAGAGCTCGGCCTCGAGGGCCGGCACGCCGCCGCGCGGGCGCAGGGTCACGGTGCGCAGCGTGCCGCTGAGCTTGACGCGGGTGCGGTCGGGGGCGTGGTCGATGGCGACCAGGCCGGAGTCCTCGCACCGCCGGCGCAGCTCGCGCGCGTGCTGGTCGGAGCTGTTGGCCCAGCGGCTCAGGGTGCGCCGCATCTTGCTGTGACGTCGGCCGCTGGCCGCCTCGTCCTCACGCCAGGCGCGCTCCTCGGCGCTCTCCTTGATGCGGGCCTCGGCCTCGTGGTCGGGTCCCGGCGGCTCCTCGACCGGCGGTTCGGCGTGGCTCTCGTCGGCCACGATCAGCTCTCCGGGTGCGGGCGTCCGGCGGCAGGCTCAGCGCCAGCGGGTCGCCGACGGGCATGGCGTGCGCGCCGCGGCGGACGGCCACGGTGGCGAGCGCCTCCTCGAACGCCTCGCCCGCGTCCGGCTCGACGGCGGGCCGGCCGAGCAGGGTGGCCGCGCAGCATCCAGCGTGGGCCGTTGATGCCGATCACCCGCGAGGGCTGGAGACCGTCGTTGCCGTCGGGCAGCTTGACCGGCATCTGGCAGACCAGCTCGGTGCCGAAGCGGCCCTCGCGCTCGGTGGCGGTGCCGCCGCGCTGGCCGAGGTCGGCGGCGATCTGCGGGCGCACCTCGCTCCAGAGGTCGCCGTTGCGCGGCGCCGCGAAGACCTTCAGCTCCAGCGCGCCCTCGGGGCCCGGCGAACAGCACCGACAGGACGTTGCCGGACGCCTCGTCGACCTGGAGCTGGAGGTCGGTGCCCTCGACCGGCAGCGAGCAGCAGCGCGCCCAGGTCCACCCGGCCGTCGGTGTCGTCGAGGTCGTCGGCGTCGTAGGGTCCCCCCGGTGACCCCGCCGGTGCCCGGCCGCCGTCCGTCGGCTCGTCGGTGGGTCGGCCGGGTCGTCGTCGAGGGGGTCGGGCTCGGCTGCCTTGCGGCGGAACTTCACGGGCGTCCTTCCTGAGGTGTACCGGCGTGTCCCGGCGGTCGGTAGCGGGGCCGAAGCCTCCGGTAGAACCGTAGCCCCCGGCTCCGCGCGCCGAGTCGGGCAGTTCGTCGACCTCGACGAACCGGGCCCGCTCGAACCGCTGGACGACCAGCTGGGCGACCCGGTCGCCCCGGCGCAGCTCGACGGCGTCGCGCGGGTCGTGGTTGATCAGCAGCACCTTGATCTCGCCGCGGTAGCCGGCGTCGACGGTGCCGGGGGTGTTGACGAGCGGACAGGCCGTGGCGGGCGGCGAGCCCCGAGCGCGGGTGCACGAACGCGACGTAGCCCTCGGGCAGCGCCAGCGCGATGCCGGTCGGGACGAGCGCGCGCTCACCCGGCGCGAGGGTGACGTCGACGGTCGTCGAGCAGGTCGGCGCCGGCGTCGCCCGGATGGGCGTACGCCGGCAGCGGGAGGTCGGGGTCGAGGCGCAGACGGCGACCTCGAGCGTCGAGGTCGGGCTGGTCGGGGTCTGCGCACGGCCGCGGACCCTACCCGTGCGGCCATGCGGCCGCCAGCCTGTGCGCAGCCCGCGTACGACGAGCGGCTCGGCGTCCCGCTGCGCTGGTGGGTCCAGGGCGTGATGCTGCTGGCGACCTTCTGGCTGGCGTTCGTGGTGGCCATCCCCGGCGCGCTGCCGTGGGTGCTCACGGCGGTGCTGGGCGCGTTGCTGGCGCTGGTGCTGGCGTCGTACGGGTCGGCGCGGCTGTCGGTCGCCGGCGGGGTGTTCCGCGCCGGGCCGGGCCCGGATCGGCGTGGACGCACCTCGGCCCGGCGGAGGCGCTGGACGCCGAGGCGACCCGGCTCGCGATGGGCGCCGAGGCCGACGCCCGTGCGTACCTGGTGCTGCGGCCCTACCTCAAGCGCGCGGTCCGGGTGCCGGTGCGGACCCGGCCGACCCCACGCCGTACTGGCTGGTCGGCTCGCGCTACCCCGACGCGCTCGCCGGCCGCCCTGAACGGCCCGGCGCACCCCCGCATCCGGGTGAGGCGGGGCCGCTCCGCCCGCTGACTAGGCTGGCGGCATGGCAGAAAGTGGCTCGAAGGTCTGGACCGTGTTCTCGCTGGTCGCCGCGCTCGGGGCGGCCGCGGTCGCGAAGAAGGCCTCAACACCTCCTGGCGCGCTGCCACGGGCAAGAACCCGCCCGAGAACCCCGCCGACCCCGACGTCGACGTCTGGGAGGCGGTGCTGTGGGCGGCCGTCAGCGGCACGTTCATCGGGCTGGCCCGGATGCTCGCGCAGCGCAAGGCGGCGAGGTACTACAAGTCGACCACGGGCGAGCTGCCGCCCCAGCTGCAGACGGGCGACGCCGTCGAGGCGACCTGAGCGTCCGGCCTCGGACCCCGCGCAGCCCGCGCCCGCGGAGCGGTGGCGGCGGCGTGGCGCTGGCGCGTCAGGCGGCGCAGTCGCGGCAGATGAGCGTCTTCTCGTCGGCGAGCTGGCTGCGGTGGTGGACCAGGAAGCAGCTCATGCAGGTGAACTCGTCGTCCTGGCGAGGCATCACCTCGACGGCGAGCTCCTCGTGGGAGAGGTCGGCACCGGGGAGCTCGAACGACTCGGCGGCCTCCGCCTCGTCCTCGTCGACCTTGCCGGAGTTCTTGTCGTGCCGGCGAGCCTTGAGCTCCTCGATGCTCTCCTCTGACTGGTCCTCCTCGGTCTTGCGAGGGGCGTCGTAGTCGGTTGCCATTTCTCTCGTACTCCCTGTGTATGCCCTGGGGGGTGTGCCGGGTCGACTGCGTTGCGGTCCTGCGGGTGCCGTCGGCGGGCCAGATTGTGCACCATTGCCGGGCAGTCGCGCGATGCGGTATCACCCGTGTCTCATGGACGCGTACCGAACACGGCACCGGTGCGGGGTATTCCCGCCCGGCGGTCGGTCCGCCCGTCGACAGAGAGTGGGTCTCGGCGCCCTGTGTACGGGGTGGACCCCGCCTTCAAGCGCCCGTCGGTGCCCCTCCGGGACGAGGAAGCCGGCGTCCCTCACGGCGTCCAGCAGCTCGTCGAAACCGTGCTCCGGAGCGGCGACCAGGGCCGGGGTCCCGTAGGCGCCCGGGTGCATCTCGCAGCGGGCCCCGGCCTGGGTCGCGATGAACGCGCCGGCGGCGTAGTCCCAGGGCTGCACGCCCTCCTCGACGTAGCCGTCGGCGGCGCCCTCGGCGAGGTGGCAGAGGTCGAGGGCGCAGGATCCCAGCCGGCGGACGTCGCGCACCCGCGGGCAGCAGCCGGGCGACCGCCGCGGCCTGGACGGCCCGCTTGGCCGCGTCGTAGCCGAAGCCGGTGATCACCAGCCGCTGGTGCAGCGGGGCGGGTCCGCGGACGGCGAGGGGCACGCCGTCGCGGCGGGCGTCGCCCGGCGTGGCGACGTACTCGACCCCGGTGGCCGCGTTGACGACGACACCGGCCACCACCTCGCCGTCGACCTCGGCGGCGATCGAGACGGCGTACTCCGGGAGGCCGTAGAGGAAGTTCACGGTGCCGTCGATCGGGTCGACGATCCAGCGCACGCCGTGCTGCCGGCGGTCGTGCCGCTCCTCCTCGCCCAGGAGCGCGTCGTCGGGCACGGCGCCGAGATCAGCCCGCGGATCAGCGCCTCGCTGTCGCGGTCGGCCTGGGTGACGACGTCGACGTCGCTGGTCTTGGTGTCGGCGACCCGCGACCTCGTGGGTACGGCGCTCGCGGACCAGGGCGGCCGCCGCGCGGGCCGCCTCGAGGGCCAGGTCCCGCAGCGTCGGCGACCAGCGGGTCGAGTCACCTCGCCCGTCACCGGACGGGCCTCGGGGGCGACTGCGGGCCGCCGACCACGGGCTGCTCGCCGCGCGGGTTGGGGCAGCACCCGGCGGCGCACAGGTCGGGGGCGGCCATCAGCCCACCGACCGCGATGCGCGGCACCTCCTCGCCCCGCTCGGTGGCGGCCCGCTCGACCAGCAGCTCGCGCGGCAGCCCGACGAACCGCGGGTCGATGCCGGGGGTGGCGGCGCGGGTCATGGGCAGCGAGAGTCGCTCGGCCGTGGCGCGGGCCTCGGTGTCGAGGTCGTAGACGACCTCCATGTGGTCGGAGACGAAGCCGATCGGGACGACCACCGCCGCGCTGGCGCCGTCCTTGGCGAGCTCCTCGAGGTAGTCGTTGACGTCGGGCTCCAGCCACGGCATCTGGGGCGGCACCTGATCGCGAGCAGAACACCAGCCGCGACGGGTGCTTGCGGGCCACCTCCTGCCGGACCCGCTCGGCGACGACGGTGGCGGCGGACCGGTGCTGGCCGAGGTAGGCGCGACCCCACGGACCGCTGCGCTCGTTCATGTCGGCGGGGATGGAGTGGGTGACGAACACCAGGTGGGCGCCGTTGCGGACGTCGTCGGGCAGCTCGGCCAGCGCCGAGAGGGTGGCGTCGACGACGGGCTCGATGAACCGCGGGTGGTTGAAGTAGGCCCGCAGCCGGTCCAGGCGCGGCGCCCCGGGACCTGCGCGGCGGCCGCGGCGAGGTTCTCGCGGTACTGCCGGCAGGAGGAGTACGACGAGTACGCCGAGGTCAGGAAGCAGGCGGCCCGGGTCATGCCGTCGTCGCGCATCTGCTGCAGCGCGTCGGTGAGGTAGGGGTCCCAGTTGCGGTTGCCCCAGTAGACGGGCAGGTCGATGTCGGCACCGGCGAGGTCCTCGCGGATGGCGGCGAGCAGGGCACGGTTCTGGTCGTTGATCGGCGAGCGGCCGCCGACAGGCGAAGTAGTGCTCGCCGACCTCCTCGAGGCGCTCGCGCGGGATGTTGCGGCCCCGGGTGACGTTCTCCAGGAACGGGACGACGTCCTCGGGCTTCTCGGGACCACCGAAGGACACCAGCAGCAAGGCGTCGTAGGGGTGGACGTCGGCGCGCATGGCTCCATCGTAGAGAGCGACCCTCCCCGGGCTCTCGATGCCAGCGCTGCGGGCGGCCTCTCCTAATGTGCGACCACCATGCTCACGAACTACCGCCGGATCCTGGCCGTGCCGGGAGCGCTGCTCTTCAGCGTCACCGGCATGGTGGCCCGGCTGCCGCTGTCGATGCAGTCCCTGGGCATCGTGCTGCTCGTCGTCGCCGAGACCGGTTCCTACGGCTTCGCCGGCGCCGTGGCCGCGGCCACCACCATCGCCGGCGCGGTGGCGGCGATCGCGCAGGGCCGCTACCTCGACCGGCTCGGCCAGTCGCGGGTGCTGCCTCCGCTCATCCTCGTCTGGGCCGTCGCGGTGGTCCTGCTGGTCGCCTCGGTGCGCGGCGACTGGCCGCACCTCGCGTCGTTCGCCGCCGCGACGATGGTCGGGCTGTGCCTGCCCTCGGTCGGGGCCTGCGTGCGCGCCCGGTGGGCGCACGTGCTCGACGACCCGCGGCAGGTGCAGACGGCCTACGCCCTCGAGTCCGTGGTCGACGAGGCGGTGTTCATCACCGGCCCGATCCTGATCACCGTGCTGGCCACCGGCTGGGACCCGGCCGCGGGGCTCCTGGTCATGGTGGCCGCCGGCCTGGCCGGCACGCTCTTCCTGGCGTCCCAGCGACGCACGCAGCCCCCGCCCCACCCGCCGCTCGTCGAGGTGGCGGACCGGCCGCGGATGCCCTGGCGGATCGTGCTGACGCTCGCCGTGGTCATGGGGGCCCTGGGTTCGCTCTTCGGGTCGGCCGAGGTGGCGACCGTCGCCTTCGCCGAGGAGCACGGCGCGCGCGGCGCGACCGGCCTGCTGCTCGCCCTGTGGGCGCTCGGCAGCCTGCTGGCCGGGATCGTCGTGGGCGCGTTGCACCTCCGGCGCGGCCCGGGCTTCCAGCTCCGGGTGAGCACCGTGGCGCTGACGTGCGGGATGGCGCCGCTGGTGCTGGTCGACCAGGTGTGGGTGATGGGCGCCGCCCTGTTCGTCGCCGGCTTCGCGATCGCTCCCGGCCTCATCGCGGGGCTCTCACTGGTCCAGCAGACCGTGCCGCCCGCCCGGCTCACCGAGGGGATGGCCTTCACGCACACCGGCCTGGCGGCCGGGCTCGCCCCGGGTGCCGCCATCGCCGGGCTCGTCGTGGACGCTGCCGACGGGTCGACGGCCTACCTCGTCTCGGCCGCGTCCGGTCTGGTCGCCGCGCTGGCCGCACAGGCGCTGCCGCGCCACGGCTGAAGGGGCCGGCTGAACGGGCTGGCTGAACGGGCTGGGGCGCGCCGACGCGGCGCCACCGCCGTCCGGTCGCAGCGGCGTAGGCTCGGCGCCACACCGAGCCGAAGGAGAGCGACGAACCGATGGTGCACCTGACCCTCGCGGGACTCAGCGAGGACGGGAAGCGCCTGCTGCTCCTCAGCGACACCGGGGCGGAGTTCACCCTCGATGTCGACACCAAGCTCAAGGCCGTCTTGCGCGGCGACAGTCAGATCAGGGCCAGCCTCGGCCAGTTGGAGATCAAGATGGAGAGCATCCTGCGACCCCGCGACATCCAGGCGCGGATCCGTGCCGGAGAGACCCCCGAGGCCGTCGCCGCGGCGGCCCAGACGTCGCTCGAGAAGATCATGCCGTACGCCGCGCCGGTGCTCGCCGAGCGTGAGCACGTTGCCCAGCGGGCGCAGCGGGCCTCGATCCGCCGGTCCGCCGCCGCCGGTGGACCGCCCGCGACCGCCGCCAACCGCACCCTCGGCGACGCCGTGGCCGGTCACCTCCGGGCCCAGAACGTCGACCCCGGCGGCGTCGAGTGGGACGCCTGGCGACGCGAGGACAGCCGCTGGACGCTGACCGCGACCTACCTCGCCGGCAGCCGTTCGGGCGAGGCGGCCTTCACCTTCGACGCCCCCGGCAACTACGTCTCCGCCGATGACGACGAGGCCCGCTGGCTGATCGGCGACACCGTGGCCGGTCCCGCTCCCCAGCGCCCGGTCACGGCGGAGGACGACCTCGCCTCGGCGCGCCGGCGACGCCTGGCCTCCGTGCCTGGTCATGAGCTGGCCGACGAGCTGCCGCTCGGCGAGGACGCCATCGACCTGGTGAGCGATGATCGTGACGTCCCGGTCGCCCCGGGCGCGCTCGGGGCCGAGGCGCCGATGGAGGCCTACCTCGACGAGCCGGACCCGATGTCCCGGACCAGCGAGCTGGACCGCGTCGAGCCGCAGGACGAGACCGACGACGAGCCGGGCGCCGAGGCCGAGGCGCACGACGAGGAGTCCGTCCCGCCCCCGGCCCGGCGCAAGGGCCGGGCCTCGGTGCCCAGCTGGGACGAGATCATGTTCGGCGGCGGCAAGCACGACTGAGTCCCGCCGGCCGCTGCCTCAGGCCGTGTCGTCTGGCGGGTCCACCGGCCGCGCCGGGTCGCCGACCCACTCGCTCCACGAGCCGGCGTACAGCGCCGCCGGCACCCGGGCCACGGTCAGCGCCAGCAGGTCGTGACAGGCGGTGACTCCCGACCCGCAGTACGCCGCCACGTCGACGCCGGCGACCACGCCCACCGCGGCGTAGGTGCGCCGCAGCGCGTCGGCGTCCTGGAAGCGGCCGTCGGGGCGGAGGTTGTCCGCGGTCGGCACGTTGACCGCACCGGGGATGTGACCCGCGACCGGGTCCACCGGCTCGTGCTCGCCGGCGTACCGCTCGGGCGCCCGGGCGTCGACCAGCACCTCGACGGCGAGCACGTCGTCCGCCTCGACCAGGGGCAGGCCACCGGGCCGGGCGGTGAAGCAGCCGGCGGTGCGGGTGACCACGCCAGGTTCGGCGGCGCCGCCCGCGGCCAGCCATGCCCGCCAGCCGCCGTCGAGCACCCGCACGTCGGGGTGGCCGTGGTACCTGAGCAGCCACCACGCCCGGGCGGCCGCTCGGCCGCCCCAGTCGTCGTACACGACGACCGGCCGATCCCCGTGCACCCCGGCCCGGCGCATCGCCGCCTCGAACACCCCGGTGGCGGGCAGCGGGTGCCGGCCGCCCGGCTCCCCGGGGCAGCGCGGGAGGAGCGGCCAGGTCGGCGTCCAGGTCGACGTAGACCGCGCCGGGCAGGTGGCCCGCCTCGTACGCCGGCCCGCCGGGCGGGCCGCCCGTCTGGTAGCGGACGTCGAGGACGGTGACCGCCTCCGGGTCGGCCGCGAGCGCCTTGGCGAGGTCCGCTGCCGGGATGAGGGGGGACGACGCGGCCGGGGAACCGGTCAGGGATCCACTCGGTGGCCCCGGTCGGTGTCATGGATCCATCCTGACGCGTCGGAGCCGTGTGACAGGATCACGACCCGTGGCAGAGCTGCAGTTCTTCACCGGCACGATGGACTCCGGCAAGAGCACCCTGGCGCTGCAGACCAACCACAACCACGCGGCGCGCGGCCGGGTGGGCCGCATCTTCACCACCCACGACCGCGCCGGCGAGTCGATCATCTCCAGCCGGCTGGGGCTGCAGCACGAGGCCATCGAGGTGGACCCGGAGTTCAACTTCTGGCGCTACGTCGTGGACACCCTGACCCACGGCGGCCGGATCGACTACCTGGTGTGCGACGAGGCCCAGTTCTTCACGGCCGACCAGATCGACCAGCTGGCCCGGGTCGTCGACGAGCTGCAGATCGACGTGTTCGCCTTCGGCATCCTCACCGACTTCCGGAGCACCCTGTTCCCCGGCAGCGCCCGGCTGGTGGAGCTCGCCGACCGGATGCACGTGCTGCAGGTCGAGGCGCTGTGCTGGTGCGGCAAGCGGGCCACCCACAACGCCCGCACCGAGAACGGCGTGATGGTCGTCGAGGGTGAGGTGATCGTGGTGGGCGACGTCGACGACGGCGCTGTCGGGGCCGACGGGGCCTTCCCCGGCCAGGCTCCCGCCGACGTCGCCTACGAGGTGCTCTGCCGCCAGCACCACCGCCGTCGCCTGACGGCGGCCCGCGCCAAGGCCGTCAGCCTCGCCCCCGAGCCGCTGCCCTTCGGCTGATCGGCCCGGGGGCGGGCACCCCCTCGTGCCCCGCGCTAGCGGAACGTCCCCGTGTAGACGTCGTCGAGCTGGGTGTCGCTGATCGGGATGCCGACGAGCGAGCCGGAGCCCTTGAGCCCGGCGAGCTCGCCCCAGCCGCCGACCACGGTCCAGCTGCCCGTCGACCCGTCCCCGCCGAAGCGGGCCTTCAGGCGCACAGTGAAACCAGCCAGGCCACCGGCACAGGTGAACTCCTTGTCCCCCATGAACACCCCGCCCCACGGCGTGAAGTGCGCCGTGGCGTTCTCGGCGTTGACGACCGTCCCGGTCTCGCAGCCGTCGAGCGAGGAGTCGAACGGGCTGACGTCGCTCGAGAAGTCCGTGTGAGCGACGATCTGCACGGGTGTGCCCGAGGGCACCGCGACCGCGGGGGTCGCCGTACCTGCTGCGAAGAGGAGCGCCGCTCCCGTGGCGACTGCTGCTGCTGATCTGCGCATCGAAACCTCCTGGGTTCGGGAGTCCCGAGAGGTTGCCTGCGAGTGTGCACCGGCTACCAGGGCGCCGTCACGCGGAAAGTTCTGGATGGCCTAGTCCACCACGAGCGGGATCAGCATCTCGTCGGCCGACAGCGCGCGCAGGGAGAACGGCGTCCGCTCAGCGCACGGCGATGACCAGGATGGTGCGCGTGCGCGCCGCCGCCGGTGCCCACTGGTAGTCGCCCGGCTGAGTGCCGCGCACGACACACGTGCCCACGGCCAGCGCGACGACCGTGCGGTCGTCGAGCCGGCAGACCGGGTCGCCCCCGGGCGTCGTACCCGCCACGTCGAGGAACACGGAGAGCTCCGAGGTCGCGGACGACACCACGAGCGCGCTCTCCCCGAAGACCAGCGACGCCGGGGCGTACAGCCGCAACGACTGCGGGATCTTGACGATCGAGAACGTCCTCGTGACCGGCCGCGCCGGCTGGTACGTCGCGTCCCCGGCCTGGGTCGCGGTGACCCGGCAGGTGCCGGAGCCGTGTGCCTGGGCCTCGGGGGCGTTGATGATCATCGTGCACACCCGGCGCGGGCCGGCGGTGTAGGTGACCGGCAGCCCAGCGTCGCTGCGCGCCGCGAGCGGGTTGGCCTGACCGATCCTCACGGTGGGCAGCGCGGGAAAGGTGATCGCCTGAGGTGCGGTGCCAGTGGGTGTCGGGGTGGGCGCCGGGGTGGGTGTCGGGGAGGGCGTCACGGATGTGGTGACGGAGGGCGTCGGAGCCGGTGACGCGGACGGCCCGGCCGAGCCGCTGTCCGACGGGGAGCGACAGGCGGCGAGCGCCAGGACCAGCACCAGGGCGGCGGCCACCCGCCGGGCGCGTGCGCCGCCGATACCCAGCCGTCGGGACACGGTCAGTCGACCAGGAGCGGGATCAGCATCTCGTCGGGCGTCAGCGACCCGTGCAGGCCGATGAGCGTCGCCTCGTAGGAGAACGCCTGGGAGGCGATGACGGCGTGGTCGCCGCGGGAGGCCACCAGGACGTCACCCAGCCGGGGCATCACGTTCGGCGCGACGTCGCCGAACCAGCCCCGGGCCACCCCCTGCTCGCGGGTGAGCACGTCGGCCCGGTCGCCGAGCACCGCACGCCAGGTGGCGGCGACGTCGTCGACGGCGCCGTTGCGGCAGTACAGGTGCCGGAACCGCGCCTCGCCCCCGACCAGCAGCAGCCCGTCGCGCAGCACCAGCTCCCGGTCCACGTCCGTGCGGGCACCTCGGGGCGAGTCGACCATGCCGTGGTCGGCGATCACCAGCAGCCGGACCTCGCGCGGCAGTGCGTCGCGCAGCTGCTCGGCCTCGGCGTCGACCATCACCAGCTGCTGCAGCCACTGCGCCGAGGCCACGCCGTAGCGGTGCCCGGTCCAGTCGAGGTCGCCGTCGTAGAGGTAGGTCAGGCTCGGCCGTTCGGCGGACGCCGCGACCGCGGCCGCGATCCGCTCCCCCACCCGGTCGGCGCCGACGAAGTCCGCGCCGCGGTGCGCGGCGACCGTCAGCCCGCTGTCGCGGAACTCGCGCTTGTTGATCACCGTGACCGCGGCACCGTTGAGCCGCAGCCCGCTGAACGCGGTGGCGTGCGGCTGCCACTCCTTCGGATCGACGCTCTTGTCCCACGCCAGCGCGTTGAGCAGTCGTTCGGTGCCCGGGATCCGGGAGGTGAAGCCGACCAGCCCGTGCGCGCCCGGGGGCAGCGCGGTGCCGAGCGAGGTCAGGCTGGTCGCGGTCGTCGACGGCACCCCGGCGGTGCCGGGCTGCTGCGTGGCGAGGAGGGAGGAGAGGTACGGCGCGTCCTCGGCGTGCCGCTCCAGGAGCCGGGCGCCGAGGCCGTCGACCAGGAACACGACGTAGGCCGGGGCCTCCGGGAGGTGCAGCGAGGTCGGCCCAGTGGCCGCGGGTTCGCCGGCCCGGTAGCGGACGCCGATGGCGGCGGCGACCGCCGGCACGACGTCGACGAGCGAACGGGTCCCGTAGGCCGGCTCGACGAACGCCGTCCCAGGATCGCTCACGCGCCCTGGGTGCGGGCGGAGAGCGACTCGGCGAACGCCAGCAGGCCCGCCACGGCGTCGACGCCGTCGGCGGTCGCGGAGGCGCGGATGGAGAAGTCGTCGGAGGCCAGCACGCCGGTGTAGCCGTGGTCCGCGTCGCACTCGGGGTCCTGGCAGCCGGCGGGCTCGAGGTCGATCCGGCTGACGCCACCCCAGCCGATGGTGACCACGGCCTCGGCGGCGGGCGTGGGGCCGGAGCTCGGGTTGGTCACCATCCGGGTCACCACGACCGAGCGCACCGTCGTCAGCGAGATCGCCTCGGTCGAGGTCGAGGTGTAGGGCTCGGCGATCATGTCGTCGGCCGCGTGCTCGTCGGTGTGCGCCACGACCAGCCGGCTGGGCGTGAGCACCACGACCGTGAGGTGCCGCCGGATCTCGTCGCGCTCGAACGTCGGCTCGTGGTGGACGTAGAAGGACACCACTTCCTCGCCCGCCACCGCGCCGGCGACCCCGTCGGCGACGACCTCGGGGTAGTAGCCCGTGCGGTGGATCGCCTCCCGGAGGTCGAGGGCCCGGTCGCGGTCGTGGGTGCGCATGGATGCCAGTCTGGCATGCGTCGTTCCTGGCCCGAGCCTGCGAGGGCCAGGTCAAACGACCAGGTAGAGGAGCGCTCGGCCCAGGCCCGAACGCGTGAGGGCCTGGGTGACGCGACGAAACCCGGTGAGTTGTCCAGGTCGACCGCGTCAGCCCCGCACAACCTCCGAGAGCAGCGCCAGCCCGGGCCCCACCACGTCGGCGTCCCCGACCACCACCGAGAGCATCGAGGCGGGGGCGAGCATCCGGGCGGCGGCCTCCTGGACCTCGTCGGGGGTGACGGCGGCCAGCCGCGCGGGGTACTCCTGGAGCCAGTCCACGCCCTTGCCGTCGGTGAGGATGTCGACCAGGGTCTCGGCCAGGCCGGACTGGGTCGCCGTCCCGAGCGCGAGGATGCCGGTCAGGTACTGCACCGTCGCGTCGAGCTCGTCGTCCTTGGGCGGCAGCGTGGAGATCCGGCCGAGCTCGTAGAGCACCTCGACCATGGCCGGCGCCGTGACGTCCGTGGCCACCTCGGCCGAGGTCAGCACCCGCGAGTCGCCGCGGGCGTGCCGGATCCCGCTGTGCGGGCTGTACGTGTAGCCCTTGTCCTCACGGATGTTGCTGGTCAGGCGCGAGGAGAAGGAGCCGCCGAAGATCCCGTTGGCGAGCTGCCCGGCGGCGTACCAGTCGTCGGTGCGGCGCGGCGCCGGCCCGCCGATGCGCAGGTTGGACTGCACGGCCCCGGGCCGGTCGATCAGGAGCAGCGGCTCGTGCGGCAGGTCCGGCACCTTCGGCACCTCGGCGCCCTTGCCGGCGGCACGCCAGCCGTCCAGCGCCTTCTCGACCTGGTCCAGCACGCGGGCCGGGGTCAGGTCTCCGACGAGCACGAGCAGGCTGCCCGCGGGGACGACCCGGCGGCGGTGCAGCGCCCGCAGGGACCCGGCCGCGACGTCGGCGACCTCGTCGGGCGAGGGCAGGGAGCGTCCGTAGGGATGGTCGCCGTACCTGCGGTGCAACCACGCCTCGTCGGCCACCACGCCCGGCTGGGACAGGGCCCGCCGCAGCTGGTCGCTGAGCCGGCCGGCCTCGCGCTCGGTGGCCGAACGCGGGTAGGCCGCGTCGGTGAGCACCTCGGCGAGCAGTCCGAGCAGATCGCCGAGGCCGGCGCGCAGGGCCTCGCCGGAGAAGGAGAGGCCGTCGGCGCTGTCGTCGACCCGGAGTCCGCCGCCGACCCGCTGCAGTGCCTCCGCGATGTCGTTCTGCGAGCGGGTGCTCGTCCCGAGCAGCATGCCCCGGGAGAGCAGGGCGGAGCGGGCCAGGTCGGTGCCCTTGCGGATCGCGTTGGGCACCCGCAGCCGGACGTGGACCAGCGGCACGCTCGCCCGGCGTACGGCGACCACGCGCAGGCCGCTGGGCAGCACCCGTTCGGCCACGGAGGGCAGCCGCTGCTTGCGCGGTCTGCCGAGGGCGGGGACCTGCTGGGGGGCGCGGTCGCGGCGGGGGCTCATCGCTCTCCTCCTGCGACCAGGTCCAGCCGGCCGCGTACGTCGGGCCGGAGCGTACCTGCGGCGGCGGCGACCTGCTCCTTGGTCACGGCTGCCACCAGGTCGGGCATCTCGTGGGCCAGGTCGGGACGGCCGCGTTGCTGCTCGTAGGACGCCATGCTCAGGGTGCGGCGCAGCACGTTGTCGCCGGCCTGGAGCAGGCCCGAGCGGAGCCGGGCCGTCACCCGGGTCAGCTCGTCCTCGTCGAGGCCGTCGGTGGCCAGCCGGTCGAGCTCCTCGTCGACCGCGGCGACGACCTTGTCGGTGGGCACGTCACCCGGGTGATGGGCCTCGAGCACGAAGGCGCACGGGTCGCGCACGTCGTAGGCGTCCTCCATCAGGCCCAGGTGGCAGCCGACGTCGGTGACCAGCCGGTCGTCCTGGACGAGCCGCCGGCGCAGCCGCGACGCGTCGCCCGTGGCCAGCGCGGCAGACAGCACGACGTAGGGCAGGTAGGCGTCGAGGTCGGCGGGGTCGGGCACCCGCCAGCCGAGGGCCACGGCCGGGGCCGGCGCGTTGGCGTCGTGCTGCTCGCCGCGGCGCTCGGAGGTCGGCACGGGCTCGTCGAAGTCCGGGCGGGGCGGGACCGCACGACGGGGCACCGGGTCGAAGTGCCGGTGCACCAGCTCGACGGCCTGGTCGACCTCGAAGTCACCGCTCAGGGCGAGCACCGCGTTGCCGGGGGCGTAGTACTGGTCGAAGAAGTCGCGGGCGTCCTCGAGGGTCGCGCTCTCGAGGTCGGCGAACGAGCCGTAGCCGTCGTGGGCGTTGGCCCAGCTCTCGTAGAGCACCGGCGCCAAGGTGACCCAGGGGAAACCGCCGTACGGCTCGTTGAGGACGTTGACCCGGATCTCCTCCTTGACCACCGCTATCTGGTTGGCGAGGTTCTCCTCGGTCACCGCGGGCCAACCCATCCGGTCGGCCTCCAGGAACAGTGCGCGGTCCAGGGCGTTGGACGGCAGCATCTCGTAGTAGTTGGTGTAGTCCAGCCGGGTCGAGCCGTTGAGCACGCCGCCCGAGGCGGAGATCAGCTGGACCAGCTCCATCTTCGCGAGCGACGCCGAGCCCTGGAACATCAGGTGCTCGAAGAGGTGCGCGAAGCCGGTGCGGCCCTGTGGCTCGGAGCGGATGCCGACGTCGTAGTAGACGGCGACCGCGACCACCGGGGCGGACCGGTCGGGGGCGAGGACCACGCGCAGCCCGTTGCGGAGCTTCACGCGTTCGTAGGAGGCCATGCGGGCACGTTATACGGCGGTGGTCGGGCAGGTGGCGTTCGAGGCCGTCGGTGGTCGAGAGGTGGCGTTCGAGGCCGTCGTTGGTCGAGGAGGTTGCTCTGGCAACCGTCACGAGACCTCGTGCGCGGGTCGGCGGTTCCCTCGCCCGGTCTCGTGACAGGCGCCAGTGCGCCTTCCTCGACCGGCGGTAGGTCAGCCAGGGAAGGTGTCGGCCAGGTCGGGGAGGCGCCGCACGAACCAGTCGGAGCGCGGGTCGGCGACCGGCTCCACGCGTCCGGCCGCGGTGAGCACGCTGATGCCCTCGGCGCCGGCGAGCACCAGCGACAGGTCGAGGCTGGCCACCTGCGGCAGGTCGTGCTGCAGCTGGGCGACGCGCTGCACCAGGTCCTCGACCGCGACGATGTCGACGGCCTCGCTGCCGCGGTAGCCGAAGAGGATCGGGGCGGCCTTGATCTCGCGGACCATCGCCTCGGCGTCCCGCTCCCCCAGCGGCGGGATCCGGTAGGAGTGGTCTCCCAGGAGCTCGGTCAGCGGCCCCGAGACCCCGAACGAGACCACCGGCCCGAAGAGCGGGTCCTCCATGCTGGCGACCCTGACCGGGATGCCCGGGGGCGCGTTGCGCTGCACCACGTAACCGGCGGACGCCGGGTCGGTGATGATCTCGTTGAGGGTGCGCCAGGCCTGCCGCATCTCGACCTGGGTGTCGATGTTGCGCCACACGTGGGCGAGGTCCGGGCGCTCCCGCAGCCGGGCCGTGGTGGCCTTGAGCACGACGTCCCAGCCGAGGTCCTTGGCCGCCGTCATGGCCTCCCTCAGCGTGGCCACGCCGAGCGAGTCCCACAGCTCGATGCCGTAGCAGGCGAGCAGCGTGCGCAGCTCCTGCTGCTCGAGGTCCCGGCCGTCCGGGTGGTCGATCAGCAGCCGGTTCACGAACGCCTTGGCCACGCCGGGGTCCACGTCCTCGAGGGACGCGGCCGGACCGTTGGGGGTGCGCAGCCACACGGCGTACCCGACCACGGAGGCCAGCGCCCGGACGGCGGACTCGATGGCGGGGTACGACGGCACCGAGCCGCGGCCGGCGCTGGAGCCGGCGACGTCGGGGACGCGCAGCAGCTCGGGGACGCCCTCGGAGCCCAGGAACGACGACACGATCGGCTTGTCCGACTGCTCCCCCACGGCGGCGAGCACGTTGGCGACGTCCTCCCCGCTGACGTTGAGGGGAGGGACGTAGACGGCCACCACGGAGTCGACCTCCGGGTCGTCGATGGCGGCGTCCAGGGCGTCCTCGAAGTCCTCCGCGTTGGCGTCGGCCCCCAACGCGACGGACCGGCTGACGGCGAGCCCGACCGCAGAGGCGGCGTCGGCGGCGAGCAGGCCGATGGCGTCGCTGTTGCCGACGATCGCCACCCGGCGCCCGCGCGGGAGCGGCTGGTGGGCCAGCAGCTGGGCCACGTCGAACATCTCGTCGAGGGTGTCGACCTGGATCACGCCCGCCTGCCGGAACATCGCGTCCACGGCCTGCTGCGGCGCCGCGATCTGGCGGACGATCTGGCCCATCGGCACGCCCTGGGTGGTGCGACCGGACCGGACCGCGATGATCGGCTTGCGCAGCGAGACCCGGCGGGCGATGCGGGAGAACTTGCGCGGGTTGCCGATGGACTCCAGGTAGAGCAGCACGACCTCGGTGGCGTCGTCCTCCTCCCAGTACTGGAGCACGTCGTTGCCCGACACGTCGGCGCGGTTGCCGGCGCTGACGAACGTGGAGAGGCCGAGCCCGCGGTTGGTGACCTTCTCCAGGATCGCCGAGCCGAGCGCGCCGGACTGGCAGAAGAAGCCCGCCCGGCCGCGGGCGGGGATGTGGCTCGAGAGGGAGGCGTTGAGGGAGACGGCCGGGTCGGTGTTGATGATGCCCAGGCAGTTGGGGCCGATCAGCCGCAGGCCGTAGGAGCGGCACAGGCCGAGCAGCCGGCGCTGGCGCTGGCGGCCCTCCTCCCCCGTCTCGGCGAACCCCGACGAGATCACCACCAGCCCGTGCACGCCCTTGTTGGCGCAGTCGAGGACGACGTCCTGCACGGACTCGGCGGGCACGGCCACGATCGCCACGTCGACGTCGTCGTCGATCTCGCTGACGCTGGCGTGCGCGGGCATGCCGGACACCGAGGTGGCGCGGTCGTTGACGACGTACACGCGGCCCGTGTAGTCGCCGAGCACGAGGTGCCGGACCAGCGCCTGGCCGATGGTGTCCTGCCGGCGGCTGGCGCCGATGACCGCGACGGACCGGGGGTTGAAGAACGTCTCGATCGACCGGGACTCCGCGCGGTGCTCGCGGCTGGCCATCACCCCGACGGCGGTGTCGGTCGGCTCGATGGGGAACTCCAGCGTCATCACGCCGTCCTCGATGCCGCTGACCAGGCGGTAGCCGGCGTCGCGGAAGGTGAGGATCATCCGCTCGTTGTCCGGCAGCACCTCGGCGACGAACCGCTCGATGCCGCGCTCGCGGCCGGCCTGGGCGAGGTGCTCCAGCAGCAGCTGGCCGATGCCGCGTCCCTGTTGGGCGTCCTCGACGAGGAAGGCCACCTCGGCCCGGCTGGCGTCGTCGGCCTCGTAGCTGCCGAGCGCGATCATCCGCTCCTTCAGCGTGACGATGAAGGCCACCCTCCGCACGTGGTCGACGTGGGTGAACCGCTTCACGTCCCGCTCCGAGAGCCGCGGCATGGCGGTGAAGAACCGGAAGTACTTCGACTGATCCGAGACCCGCCCGTAGAAGTCCACGAGCAGGTCGCCGTCGTCCGGCCGGATCGGCCGGATGTGCGCGGTGTGCCCGTCCCGCAGCAGGACGTCGGCCTCCCAGTGCCGCGGTGCGGCGGCGGGCACCTCCTGCTCGGTGTGGGTCACCGTGGCAATCTACCGACCGCGTGTGACGCCCGGATGTCGGCGAAGCGGCCGGCCGGCGTTGGTGGTGCCCCCGTCGGCAGGGCGAGGTCAGGCACTCCCGCATCCTCCCCCAGGGGGCGAGAGTGCCCGACCTCGCGGTCTTCGGGCTCCGTCAGTTCAGAGGGTCAGTCGCAGAGGACCCGGCCGGCGCCGGCCGAGGGCTCGGTCGGCGGGGTGCCCGCGACCTGGGCGAAGTCGAGCCGGATCCGGTAGACGCCGGTGACGTCCGTCGTGACGAGCTCGGACTGGCCGAGGTCGAAGGTGCGGCTGTAGACGCCGACGCCGTCGGAGGTGACGCGAGATGGCGGCCCTGCCGCCGGTCTCGGTCCGGTCGGACAGGCCGTACGTCGCCTCGAGCGAGGTGCAGTCGCGTCCCAGCGTGAACTCGGTGAACCCGGTCGTGAAGGCGCGGTCGACGTACAGGGTGTGCGCGTAGTCGTCGCCGTTGATCGGCATGGTCGCCGCCTTGAAGACGTTCTCCGTCGCGCTGGGGATCAGGTCGGTGAGCCAGCTCCAGCCGATCACGTGCAGGGCGCGCTCGCGGCTCTTGTCCTGCTTCGCGACCTTGTCGCCGTGCTTGACCACCCGGTAGATCCGGTCACGGGTGGTCTTGGGCTTGTCGACGAACCGGTAGGTGCCGTCCTTCTTCACCTGGGCGGTGCCGGCCTTGACCCAGGCGTTGGTCTTCTCGTACTGGACCTGGACCAGGACCTGGCTGCCCTCCGGCGGGGTCGGGTAGACCGCACCGGTGAGCGTGACCTTGTCCTCCTTGGCGACGGCCACCTTGGTGGAGGCCTTCAACGTGACGCGGTACTGGGCGGTGGGCGCAGCGGGGCCGGCCGCGCCCGAGACGGCGGGGGTCAGCGTGGCGGTGGCCACGGCCAGCGCCGCCGCCGCAACTGTCAGTCGTGCGAACCTCATGGTGATTCCTCCGTGTCCGTCCCGTCTCGCCATGAGTCGGGCTTCACTCAGTGCGATGCCCGAAGCGACCGCCGCGGTTCGCTCGAACGCCGATCTGTCCTCGCGGTCCCGGGGGCCCGCCCTCACTCGGCGAGCCCCGGCACGAACCGTCGGCGCCTCCGGGGAGAATGCGCCCATGGCACGTCGTACCACCCGTCACTCCTCCGGGCAGGACCCTCTCCCCGACGACTTCGAGGAGCACATCGTCGAGACCGACGTCCGCGACGAGATGCGGTCGTCCTTCCTCGAGTACGCCTACTCCGTCATCTACTCCCGGGCCCTGCCCGACGCCCGCGACGGCCTCAAGCCGGTGCAGCGCCGGATCCTCTACACGATGGCCGACATGGGCCTGCGGCCCGACCGCGGGCACGTCAAGAGCGCCCGCGTCGTGGGCGAGGTGATGGGCCGGCTGCACCCCCACGGCGACGGCGCCATCTACGACGCCCTCGTGCGGATGGCCCAGCCCTGGTCGATGCGGCTGCCGACGGTCGACGGCCACGGCAACTTCGGCTCTCCCGACGACTCTCCGGCGGCGATGCGATACACCGAGTGCCGGATGGCCCCGCCGGCGCTGGCGATGACGGCGGGGATCGACGAGGACACCGTCGACTTCCGCCCCAACTACGACTCCCGGGAGACCGAGCCGAGCGTGCTGCCGGCCGCGATCCCGCACCTGGTCGTCAACGGCACGACCGGCATCGCCGTCGGCATGGCCACCAACATCGCCCCGCACAACCTGGTCGAGGTGGTGCAGGCGCTGCGGCACCTGATCCGCCACCCCGACGCCTCGGTGGGCGACGTGATGCGCTTCGTGCCCGGTCCCGACCTGCCGACCGGCGGCAAGATCGTCGGGCTCGACGGCGTCCGCGAGGCCTACGAGACGGGCCGCGGCAGCTTCCGGATGCGGGCCACCGCCCGCGTGGAGACGCTGGGCCGGCGCAAGGGCATCGTGGTGACCGAGCTGCCCTACGGCGTGGGCACCGAGAAGGTCATCGAGCGGATCAAGACCCTGGTCCAGGGCAAGAAGCTCCAGGGCATCTCCGACATCAAGGACCTCACCGACCGCGACAAGGGACTGCGACTGGTCATCGAGGTCAAGAACGGCTTCCATCCCGAGGCGCTGCTGGAGCAGCTCTACAAGCAGACCCCGATGGAGGACTCCTTCGGCATCAACGCCGTGGCCCTGGTCGACGGCCAGCCCCGCACGCTCGGCCTCGTCGAGCTGCTGCGCGTGTTCCTCGACCACCGCTTCGAGGTCGTGCGGCGCCGCTCGGTGTTCCGCCGGGGCAAGGCCGCCGACCGGCTGCACGTGGTGCAGGGCCTGCTCATCGCGATCGTCGACATCGACGAGGTCATCCAGCTGATCCGCACGAGCGACAACACCGCGATGGCCAAGGAACGGCTGATCCAGGTCTTCGACCTCACCGAGGTGCAGGCCGACTACATCCTCGACATGCCGTTGCGCCGGCTGACGAAGTTCTCCCGCATCGAGCTCGAGAAGGAGCAGTCCGAGCTGGAGGCGACCATCGAAGCGCTCGACGCGATCATCGGCGACGAGCAGCTGCGCTGGAAGGTCGTCTCCGACGAGCTGGCCGACGTCGCCAAGACCTACGGCACCCCCCGCCGTACCGTCCTGCTCGAGTCCGCCGGTACGACGGTGACCGCGGCCATCGCGCCGCTCGAGGTGACCGACGACCCCTGTTTCGCGTTCCTCTCCTCCTCCGGCCTGCTGGCCCGCTCGTCCTCCGACGAGGTCCCGGGCAGCGGCGACGTCCGGGCGAACCACGACGTGGTCGTGTCCGTGGTCCGGACGACGGCCCGGGGCGACGTCGGCGTGCTGACCTCCCGCGGCCGGGTGCTCAAGATCGGGGTGCTCGACCTGCCGGGTCTCCCGCCGTCGGCCAACGACCCGAACCTGCAGGGCGGCCTGCCGGTCTCCGAGGTGCTGTCGCTGGAGAGCGGCGAGCGCGCCCTCGCGCTCACGTCGCTGCGCACCGACGGGCCGGGCCTCGCGATCGGCACCCGCCAGGGCGTGGTCAAGCGGGTGAACGCCGAGGTGCTCACCAACCGCGACGAGTGGGAGGTCATCGGCCTCAAGGACGGCGACGAGGTGGTCGGCGCGACCGACCTGGCGACCGGCCAGGAGACGCTGTGCTTCATCACCAGCGACGCCCAGCTCCTGCACTTCGGCGCCGACCAGGTGCGCCCGCAAGGACGAGCGGGCGGCGGCATGGCCGGCGTACGGCTGGCTCCTGGCGAGCGGGTGGCCTGGTTCGGCGCCCTCGACCCCGCCGACTCCGTCGTCGTCACCGCGTCGGGGTCCTCGACCGCGCTGCCCGGCACCGAGCCGGGCGCGCTCAAGGTCACGCCGTTCGCGGAGTACCCCGCCAAGGGCCGCGCCACCGGCGGCGTCCGGTGCCACCGGTTCCTCAAGGGCGAGGACACCCTGGTGCTGGCGTGGGCCGGCGCCGCCCCCGCCCGGGCCGCCGCGGCCAGCGGCTCCCCGGTCGACCTGCCGGAGGCGACCGGCCGGCGGGACGGTTCCGGGACGCCCGGTTCGCAGCCGATCGTGGCCGTCGCCGGGCCGGTCGCGATCGCCGCCGCCGCGCTGACCGGTGTGCGAGGCTGACGCCGTGCTGATGACCGGACGCCGTCGTACCGCCCTGGCCACGGCCGCGGGGCTGCTGACGCTCGTGCTGGGCGCGTGCAGCAGCGACGACAGCACTCCGAAGGCCGCGGAGAAGACCCCCGAGGACGTGGTCGCCGCCGCCCAGCAGAACCTCACCGAGACCTCCGGGGTCTCGCTCACCCTCTCCACCGACGACCTGCCGGACGGCATCAGCGGCATCCAGAAGGCCGACGGCGTCGCCACGAACGCCCCGGCCTTCGAAGGGACGCTGACCGTCACCCTCAGCGGTCAGGCCTTCGACGTGCCGGTGGTCGCGGTCGACGACAAGGTCTACGCCCAGATCCCGCTGACCCCCGGCTGGTCCGACGTCGACCCCGAGGACTACGGCGCTCCGGACCCCGCGGGCTTCCTCTCCGCCGACGGCGGCTTCGCGGCGATCCTGAGCTCCGCGACCGGCCTCGAGAAGGGCGACACCGTCCGCGGCGGGGCCGACAACAGCGAGATCCTCACCACCTACACCGGCACCGTGCCCGGCGACGTGGTGGCCCAGGTGATCCCCGGGGCGTCCGGCGACTTCGACCTGTCCGCCCAGATCACCGAGGACGACGAGCTGCGGCAGATGTCGCTGACGGGGGTGTTCTACTCCGGCTCGGACCCCAACACCTACACGGTCGACTTCGAGGACTACGGCACGACCAAGGACATCACCGCCCCATGAACGCCGGCGTGAGCGGCCCCGGAAGGCCGCGCACGCTGCTGGCGCTGGCCAGCGTGGCGGTCGCGTTCGCCGCGGCCGACACCTACGTCGTCGTGCTGGCGCTGCCCGAGATGATGGCCTCGGTCGGCGTGCCGATCGACCAGCTGCAGAAGGCCGCGCCGATCGTCTCCGGCTTCCTCCTCGGCTACGTCGCCATGCTGCCGTTGATCGGCCGGATCGCCGACCTGCGGGGTCGGGTCCCGGTCCTGGTCGCCGCGCTGGTCGTGTTCGCCGTCGGCTCGCTGGTCACCGCGCTCGCCTACGACATGCCCACGATGGTGCTCGGCCGGTTCCTGCAGGGGGTGGGTGGCGGCGGCCTGGTGCCGGCCACGCTCGCGCTGGTCGCCGACCTCTACCCCGTGGAACGCCGCGGCGTGCCGCTGGGTGTCGTCTCCGCCGTCCAGGAGCTCGGCAGCGTGCTGGGCCCGCTGTTCGGCGCCCTGGTGCTGTCCGTCGCCGACTGGCGGGTGATCTTCGTGGTCAACCTGGTCGTCGGGCTGGTGCTGGCGGTCGCCATCCGCCGGCTGGCCGGCACTCCCGGGCCGCGCACCGGCCGGTTCGACTGGCCGGGGTCGCTGCTGCTGCTGCTCACGCTCGTCACCGGCGCGCTGGTGTTCCTGCGACCTCCACCGCTGCTGCGCGACCTCACCTTCGGGGCGGTGTTCGTGCCGTTCTCCGGGGACGGCCGCTGGCTGACGCCCCTGGGCCTGGTCGCGATGGTCGCGTTCGCGCTGTTCGTGGTGCGCTGCCTCACCGCCAGCCGCCCGCTGGTCGACCTGCGCGGCTGGGCCGGCATCGCCCGCGAGGCCGACCTCACCGGCGCGCTGCTGCTGGCGGCGGCGCTGTCGGGCGTGATCCTCGCCTTCGCCACCGCCGACCCGCGGATCGAGGTGTTCTCCGGCCGCGGGCTCTGGTACCTCCTCGGCGGCGCCGTCGCGGCCGTCGCCTTCGTCGCCCACCTGCGCAGCGCGGAGTCGCCGATCGTGCCCACCGGTGCCCTGCGGCGTACGCCGGCGTGGGGGGCGCTGGCGGTGAGCTTCTTCGTCGGGGCGGCGCTCATCGCCGCCCTCATCGACATCCCGATCTTCGCCCGCACCACCGTGTACGCCGACTCGCAGCTGATGGCCGCGCTGGTGCTGGTCCGCTTCCTGGTGGCCCTGCCCGTCGGCGCGGTCGTCGGCGGGTACCTCACCCACCGCCTGCCCGCCGGCGTGGTGACCGCCCTGGGCATGGCCTGCGCCGCCATCGGGTTCCTGTGGATGAGCACCTGGCACCTGGAGACCCTGGACCACGCGAGCGCCACCCTGCCGCTGGTGATCGGCGGGTTCGGTTTCGGCCTCGCGCTGGCACCCGTCAACGCCGCCGTGCTCGCCTCGACCGACGACGACGTCCACGGGCTGGCCACCGCGACCGTGGTGGTGGCCCGGATGGTCGGCATGCTCATCGGCATCTCGGCGCTGACCACGATCGGCCTCCGGCGCTACTACGCCGAGCAGAAGGACATGCCCAACGTGCGCACGGTCTGCAACGGCACGAGCCGGTGCAAGGAGTTCACCCTGCTGCTCAAGGAGGCGGGGATCGCCCAGGAACACACGGTGTTCCTCGGCGCCGCGGTCTGCGCGGCGGTGGCCGGCGTGCTCGCGCTGGTGCTGTTCCGCACCGCCGCGACCCGCGCGCTCGACGCGGGGACCCTGCTCCGCTCGGGCGGCTGACCCGACTACTAGGCTCCCGAGGCGTGGGAGACGAGTTCGACGACCTGCTCGCCGCGAACGCGGAGTACGCGCTGTCCTTCGACCGCGGCGACTTCGACGGCATCGCGCACGCCGGCGTCGCCATCGTCACGTGCATGGACTCCCGGATCGACCCGCTGCGGATGCTCGGGCTCCAGCACGGCGACGCGAAGATCTTCCGCAACCCGGGCGGCCGCGTCACGATCGCGGCCATGGAGGCGCTGGTCATCGGCGTGCACCTGCTCGAGGTGGACCGGATCCTGGTCATCCCGCACACCCGCTGCGCCATGTCGCGAGAACACCGAGAAGGAGCTGCGGGAGCGGGTCGCCGCCTCGGCCGGCGTGGACGCCAGCTGGCAGCGGTTCCACGTCGTCACCGACCAGCTCGGCTCCCTGCGCGAGGACGTCGCCAAGGTCCGTCCCACCCGCTCATCCCCGCCCGGGTCCACGTCGGCGGGTTCCTCTACGACGTCGACACGGGCCGCATCGAGCGAAAGGTCTAGCGCGCGACTAGCCAGGGGGCCGTTCCACCCGGACACTGTCCCCATGCGCCTGCTGGAGCGGGAGCTGCAGCTCGGGGCGCTCCACGACTATGCCGCCGACGCCCGTGGGGGCGACGGTCGACTCGTGCTGGTCTCGGGCGAGGCCGGGATCGGCAAGTCCAGCCTGGTCGACGCGTTCCTCGAGGACCTCACGGACGTGCGGGTCGCCTGGAGCGCGTGCGACGGCGCCTTCACGCCGTCCGCCCTCGGGCCGCTCCAGGACGTCGCCGACCAGTGGGGCGGTGCGGTCCGGGTCGCCTGCGCCGACGGTGTGCCTCGTGACACCAGGTTCGCGGCGCTGCTGTCCATGCTGCGCGAGCACGGTGACCAGGGGGGCCTCTCGGTGCTCGTCGTCGAGGACCTGCACTTCGCCGACGAGGCGACCCTCGACCTGGTCGGCCACCTGGCGAGACGCCTGCGCGCCGTCCGCGCGCTGGTGGTGGCGACGTACCGCGACGACGGGCTGGCCGAGAACCGCGCGCTGCGCGAGACCCTGGGCGAGGCCTCCACCCTGCGCTCGACCCGCCGGATCTCGCTGCCCCGCCTGACCCCGGACGCGGTCACCCGGCTCAGCCTCGGCTCGGGCCGCGAACCCGCGGCTCTCCACGCCCTGACCGGGGGCAACCCGTTCTTCGTCAGCGAGGTGCTCTGCGCCACCTCCGACGAGCTGCCCGCCTCGGCGCGGGACGCCGTGCTCGCCCGGGCCTCCCGGCTGTCGGCGGCCGGACGCGCCGTGCTCGACGCGGCGGCCCTCGTCGGCGAGCGCGTCGAGCCGGACCTGCTCGCGGCCGTGACGGGCGCCGAGGTCGGTCGCCCTCGACGAGCCCGTCGCCGCCGGACTCCTCGTCGCCGACGGTTCGGGGCTGCGCTTCCGCCACGAGATCGCCCGCCGGGCCGTGGAGCAGGAGGTCGGCCCGTCGGCGGCCGCCGAGGCGCACCGTCGCATCCTTGCCGAGCTGGTCGGCGCCGGCGTCGACGACGACGCCCGCCTGGCCCACCACGCCGAGGGCGCGCTCGACGGACCGGAGACCGTGCGCTACGCCACGAGTGCGGGCGACCGTTCGGCGGCGCTGGCGTCCCGGCGCGAGGCCGTGGCGCAGTACCGCCGTGCGCTCCGGTTCGTGCCGCCCGAGCGGCAGCTGGTGCGGGCCGACCTGCTGGACAAGCTCGGCCTCCAGCTGGCCCCGCTCGACCAGTGGGCGGCGGCGGCCGAGGTGCTGGAGGAGTCCATCGAGCTCTGGCGGGCCCAGGGCGCCTCGCTCCGGGAGGGTGACGCGCTGCGCAGGCTCTCCGTCGCCTACTACCGCCTGTGCCGCGGGCCCGAGGTGATGGTCGCCGTCCGAGTCGGCTCTCGACGTGCTGGAGCCGCTCGGTCCATCGCGCGAGCTCGCGTGGGCGCTGTCGCGCATGGCCGGCGAGTACATGGGCAACGAGATGCCCGAGGAGTGCGTGGAGTACGCCGGCCGCGCCCTCGAGATGGCCGACGCCCTCGGCCTGCACGACGTGGCCAGCGACGCGCGCAACACCCTCGCGTGCGTCGAGTACGAGCGCAGCGAGCGGTGGTACCCCTGGATCCGGGAGGCTCTCACCATCGCCCTCGACCACGGGCTGCCCGATCCGGCCGGACGCGCCTACGCGAACCTGCAGGGCATGCTCATGGACGCCATGCGCTACGCGGAGGCGGAGCGCTTCTACCGCGAGGGCATCGCCTACTGCGACGACCACGACCTGGCCACCAGCGGTCTCTGCCTCTCCGGCGGGCAGGCCGGCGTGCTCCTGCACACCGGCCGGCTTGACCGCGGTCGAGGAGATCTCAGAGGGTCCGCTGAGCGGGGATCGCTCCTCGCCCATCAACCGGGTCACCTTCCTCGTCCCCCTCGGACTCGCCCGGGCTCGACGGGGTCTCGACGGGGTGTGGGAGGCGTTGGACGAGGCCGCCGCGTCGACGGAACGGCTGGGCGAGCCGTCGTACGCCACGATGGCCCGGGCCGCGACTGCCGAGGCACGCTGGCTGGCGGGCGACGACGAGAACGCCCGCGCCGAGCTGGCGCTCGCGGCCGCATGGGCGGCCCAGTGCCCCTCGGAACGCAAGGGCGTCGCCCTGCAACGGTGGCGGATCACCGGCGAGGTCGGGCCCGAGGCCGACGATCTCCCCGCGCCGTACGCCGCCGAGCTGAAGGGCGACGTCCACGAGGCGGTGCGTCTCTGGGACGAGGTCGGCCGGTCCGTACGACGCCGCCATGGCGCTGCTCGGCTCGTGCGACGAGCAGGACCTCCGCGAGGCGCTCGAGCGGTTCGACGCCCTCGGCGCGGCCCCCGCAGCCGCGATGGCCCGCAAGAAGCTCCGCGACCTCGGCGCCCGGGGCGTCCCGGTCGGCGTCGCGACCCGCCACCCGCGAGCACCCCCGGGGGCTGACCGCCCGCGAGCAGGAGGTGCTCGCCCTGGTCGGCGAGGGCCTCAGCGACCAGGACATCGCCGCCCGGCTGGTCATCTCGACCCGCACCGTCCACCACCACGTCGCCGCCGTGCTGGCCAAGCTCGGCGTCGCCAACCGCCAGGAGGCCGCCGCCGAGGCCGAGCGACTCACCTCGGCCGTCTGATGCGCCTGACTCGAGCGGGACCAGCAGCTCGCGACGCTGCACGCCTACGCCGAGGACGCCCGTCGGGGCGACGGCCGGCTGGTCCTGGTCTCCGGCGAGGCGGGTATCGGCAAGTCCAGCCTGGTCGAGGCGTTCGTCGACGGGCTGGCGGAAGCCGTGGACACCCGGGTCGCCTGGACCGCCTGCGACGGCGCCTTCACCCCGTCGGCGCTCGGGCCGCTCCAGGACGTGGCCGACCAGTGGGGCGGCGCCGTGCGGGTGGCGTCCGCCGACGGCGTCCCGCGCGAGGCCCGGTTCGCGGCGCTGCTGTCGATGCTGCGCGAGCACGGTGACTGGGGCCTGTCCGTGCTCGTCGTGGAGGACCTCCACTTCGCGGACGAGGCGACCCTCGACCTGGTCCGCCACCTCGCCCGCCGCCTGCGCGCGGTCCGGGCCATGGTGGTGGCCACCTACCGCGACGACGGCCTCGGCCGAGAACCGCGCGCTGCGCGAGACCCTGGGCGACGTCTCGACCCAGCGCTCCACCCGGCGCATCGACCTGCCGCCCCTGACCCCCGCCGCCGTCGCCGCGCTGAGCGCCGGCGACCGGCCACGAGGCGGCAGCCGTGCACGCCCTCACCGGTGGCAACCCGTTCTTCGTCAGCGAGGTGCTGCGCGGCGAGCGCGACCAGCTCCCGGCCTCGGCCCGGGACGCCGTGCTGGCCCGGGCCGCGCGGCTGTCGGCCGCCGGCCGCGACGTGCTCGACGCGGCGGCGCTGGTCGGCGAGCGGGTCGAGCCCGCTCTGCTCGCCGCCGATCACCGGTGCCGACGCCTGGGCGCTCGACGAGCCGGTCGCCGCCGGACTGCTGGTCGCCGAGGGCGCCATGCTCCGGTTCCGGCACGAGATCGCCCGCGGGCCGTCGAGCAGGAGGTCGGCCCGCACACGGCCGCCGAGGTGCACCGCCGCATCCTCGCCGAGCTCGAGGCGTCGGGCATCGACGACGACGCCCGCCTGGCCCACCACGCCGAGGGCGCGCTCGATGCCGACGCAGTGCCGTGCGCTACGCCCGACGCGCCGGCGACCGGTCGGCCGAGCTCGCCTCGCGCGCGAGGCGGTGACGCCAGTACCGCCGCGCCCTCCGGTTCGTCCCCGCCGACGAGCCGCTGGTCCGGGCCGAGCTGCTCGACAAGCTCGGCAACGAGCTCGCCGCGCTGGACCAGTCGCCGGCCGGCGGCTGCGAGGTCCTGGAGGAGTCGGTCGCCCTGTGGCGGGCGGCCAGGACGTGCGCCTGCGCGAGGGCGACGCGCTGCGACGGATCGTCTGTCGCCTACTACCGCACTGTGCCGCGGCCCGGAGGCGTGGCGGCGGCCGCGGCGCCGCTCGACGTGCTGGAGCCCGCTCGGCCCGTCCCCGAGCTGGCCTGGGCGCTGTCGTGGTCGGCAGACCGCGACGATGATGGCCGAGGAGCAGGACCTGGCCAGCGACCTACGGCCGCGCGCGCCCTGGCGATCGCCGAGACGTTCGACCTCGCGCGACGTCCGCTAGCGACGTCCTCAACACGCTGGCCTGCGTCGAGTACTACACCGGCGAGTGTCTGGGAGCCCCTCATGCGTGAGGCGCTGGCGCTGGCCCTGGCCGGCCCCTACACGACCCAGATCGGCCGCACCTACGCCAACCTCCAGACCTGCCTGGTCGATCACCTGTCGCTACGCCGCGGCCGAGCATCTGCTACCGCGAGGGCATCGCCTACTGCGAGGAGCACGACCTCCACACCATCGCCCTCCACCTCGCTGGAGGCCAGGCAGGTCGTGCTGGTCCACACCGGTCGCTGGGCCGAGGCGGAGGCGATCGTGGAGGGACCGCTGGCCAGCGACGTGCCCTCGCCGTTCAACCGGGTCGCCTTCCTGCTCGCCCTGGGCGAGTCGCGGGCCCGCCGCGGGCTGCCGGGCGTGTGGGAGCCGCTCGACGAGGCGACGCCGTCGGCGTCGCCCTCGGCGAGCCGGGGTCGCGTCGTGCTGCGCGCCGTCGCGCGGGCCGAGGCCCACTGGCTGGCCGGCGACCAGGAGGGCGCGGTTCGCGACCTCGACGAGGCGCGTCGAGGTGGCCGCACGCGGCGGCAGCAAGTTCCCTCGTCTACGCCCTGCCACCGATAGCGGGTCACGGGCGAGCGACCGGCCGACGTCAGCAGGCTGTCGGCCGCCCCCCAGGCGGAGCTGTGCGGGCGACCTCCGCGAAGCCGCGCGGCTGTGGGACGAGCTCGGGGCGCCGTACGACGCGGCGATGGCGCTGCTCGGCTCGTGCGACGAGCAGGACCTGCGCGAGGCGCTCGAGCGGTTCGACGCCCTCGGCGCGGCCCCCGCAGCCGCGATGGCCCGCAAGAAGCTGCGCGACCCGGCGCCCGGGGCGTACCGGTCGGCGTGCGACCCGCCACCCGCGAGCACCCCCGGGGGCTGACCGCCCGCGAGCAGGAGGTGCTCGCCCTGGTCGGCGAGGGCCTCAGCGACCAGGACATCGCCGCCCGGCTGGTCATCTCGACCCGCACCGTGCACCACCACGTCGCCGCCGTGCTGGCCAAGCTCGGCGTCGCCAACCGCCAGGAGGCCGCGGCGGAGGCCGAGCGACTCACCTCGGCCGTCGAACGCTAGATAGGCAATCCGCCGCCCGGTATGGGTAACCGCTACCGATCCGCGGCACCCGGTCCGGATTCCTAGGTTCGTGGGGTCAGCACACCCACCACGAACCAGGAGAACCTCATGCCGCTCTACATGGACGTCCATCACCTCGGCGACAAGGTCGCCTTCGACGACGTCTCCAAGGCCCACCTCGCCGACCTCCAGACCCAGGACAAGTACGACGTGAAGTACCTGCGCTACTGGGTCGACGAGGACAACGGCCAGATCTTCTGCCTCGTCGAGGCGCCCTCGGCCGACGCCGCGTCGATCGTGCACCGCGAGGCCCACGGCCTCGTGGCCGACGAGGTGCACCTCGTCCGGGAGGGGTCATGAACACGGATGCGGGCCGCGCTGGCCTCGGCCGGCGCCGCCGCGATCGCCGCCGTCATGCTGAGCACCCCGGCGCCCGCCTCGGCGGCACCGGCGTGGCTCGACCACCTGCGCGACGCCACCCGCCCCTACCAGTCGATCGCGACCGCCAAGGCCGACGGCTACGGCAAGCTCAAGGACGCCGCGGGCATCGCCTGCATCGACAACCCGCCGGACGGCGGGATGGGCGTGCACTTCGTCAACGGCGACCTGGTCGGCGACGGTGAGGTGGTCGCGGACCACCCCGAGGCGCTGGTCTACGACCCGACGCCGGACGGCAAGAAGCTGGTCGCGCTGGAGTACATCGTGTTCCGCAAGGCCTGGCGCGCCGAGCACGCCACCGGGCGCCCGGAGCTCTTCGGCCAGAAGTTCGAGGCGATCTCCAAGGACAACCGCTACGGCATCCCGGCCTTCTTCGAGCTGCACGTCTGGGCGTGGAAGCACAACGCCGTCCGGCATGTTCGACGACTGGAACCCGCGCGTCACCTGCCCGTAACGGTGGAGGGTTCCAGCACCGGGGCGGCGGTGGGTGAGGTGTGGGTCTCCTGAGGGAGAACCAACCCTCACTCACCGCCCATCCGTGCGTCTGCGCGAGCCGTAGACGTCGGCCAGCACGATCCCGATGCCGGCGCCGATCGCGGCGCCGGCCAGGTTGCGGACCAGGTCGTCGCCCTGGCAGCTGCCGTTGCCGAGCAGACCCTGGGTGGCCTCGATGAGGAGGCTGGCGCCGCGCCGGCGAGGAAGACCGGCCAGAAGCGGCGCAGCGGCGTAGCCCGCCGCGATCCCCCACGGCACCAGCATCAGCACGTTGAGGATCCCCTCGGCGTCCGACAGCGGGAGGCCGATCCCCGGGGTGCACCCGCGCCAGTCCACCGAGAGCCCGGACGTGGCCCGGGCCAGCGTCACGGCCAGCGCGAGGCTGAGGGCCGCGGCCGCGGCCCGCGCGGCGTACACCCGGTCCCGCGACCAGCCCGCCGCCTTCGCCCTGCGCGAGAACGTCGACATGGTCGCCGACGCACAGCATCGCGAACGCGACCCACACGTTCGGCTGCCGCAGGATGCTGCCCGCGACGTGACGAGGTCGCCCACCTCGGGAGGCTCAGGCGTCCAGGGCCTCGACGTCGACGTCGTAGGCGCCCTGGACGATGAACTCCTTGCGCGGCGCGACGTCGGAGCCCATCAGCAGCTCGAAGACCTGGGCCGCCTCGTCGCCGTCGTCGACGGTGAGCTTGCGCAGGGTGCGGTGGCGGGGGTCCATGGTCGTCTCGGCCAGCTGGTCGGCGTCCATCTCGCCGAGGCCCTTGTAGCGCTGGACCGGGTCCTTCCAGCGCACGCCCTTCTTGGTGAGCTCGGCCAGCCGGCGCTGCAGCTCGTCGTCGGAGTAGGTGTAGACGTACTTGTCCATGCCCTTCTTGGGGTTGCTGATCTCGATCCGGTGCAGCGGCGGCACGGCCGAGAACACCCGGCCGCTCTGTGATCAGGCCGGGCATGTACTTGAAGAACAGGGTGGCCAGCAGGCAGCGGATGTGGGCGCCGTCGGAGTCGGCGTCGGCCATGAAGATGATCCGGCCGTAGCGCGCGGCGTCGAGGTCGAAGGTGCGCCCCGAGCCGGCGCCGACGACCTGGATGATCGAGGCGCACTCGGTGTTCTTGAGCATGTCGCCGACCGAGGCCTTCTGGACGTTGAGGATCTTGCCGCGGATCGGCAGCAGGGCCTGGAACTCGGAGTCGCGGGCGAGCTTGGCCGTGCCGAGCGCCGAGTCGCCCTCGACGATGAACAGCTCGGTGCGCTCGTTGTCGGCGGCTCGGCAGTCGGCGAGCTTGGAGGGCAGCGCCGAGGACTCCAGGGCGTTCTTGCGGCGCTGGGTCTCCTTGTGCTGGCGGGCGGCGATGCGGGTCTTGGACGCCCCGACGACCTTCTCCATCACCAGCTTGGCCTGGGCCTTCTCGGCCCGCTTGGTCGAGGTGAGGAAGCCGCTTGAGCTCGGCGCGAGACGACCTTGCGCACCGACGATGCGGACCTGCGGGCGTGCCGAGGATCTCCTTGGTCTGGCCCTCGAACTGCGGCTCGGCCTGGCGGACGGTGACCACGGCGGTCATGCCCTCGAGCACGTCGTCCTTGATCACGTCGGCGTCGCCGACCTTGAGCGCCTTGGTCGAGCGCATCACGTCGTTGAAGGTCTTGGTGATCGCCTGCTCGAAGCCGCTGACGTGGGTGCCGCCCTTGGGGGTGGCGATCACGTTGACGAACGACCGCAGCTCGGTGTCGTAGCCGGTGCCCCAGCGCACGGCGATGTCGATGCCGAGCTCGCGCTCGACCTCCTGCGGGGTCATGTGACCCTTCTCGTCGAGCAGCGGCACCGTCTCGACGAAGGTGTCGCTGCCCTGCAGCCGGACCACCTCGGTCACCGGCTCGTCGTGGGAGAGGTAGTCGACGAACTCGGTGATGCCGCCGTCGTGGCGGAACTTCTCCTCGACCGGGGTGTCGCCCCGCAGGTCGCGGATCACCAGCTCGAGCCCGGGCACGATGAACGACGTCTGACGGGCCCGGCCGAGCAGGCCCTCGATCTCGAACCTGGCGTCCTTGGTGAAGATCTGCCGGTCCGGCCAGAACCGGATGTGGGTGCCGGACCTGGTTCTTGGCCACCCGGCCGCCCTTGCGCGTGAGCCCGGACCTGGCGGTGAAGTCTGCGGTCGGCCCGTCGGTGGCGAAGACGCCCGGCGACCCCGCGGCGGAAGCTGATGCCCTGCTGGGAGGGCGAGCGGTCGACGTCGATGTCCATCCGGGAGGACAGCGCGTTGACGACCGAGAGGCCCACGCCGTGCAGGCCGCCCGTGGCGACGTAGGAGCCGCCGCCGAACTTGCCGCCGGCGTGCAGCTTGGTGGCCACCACCTCGACGCCGGTGAGCCCGGTCTTCGGCTCGTTGTCGGTGGGGATGCCGCGTCCGTCGTCGTGCACCTCGGCCGAACCGTCGGGGTGCAGGGTCACCTGGACGGTCCGCGCGGCACCGGCGAGGGCCTCGTCCACCCCGTTGTCGATGATCTCCCAGAGGCAGTGCATCAGGCCGCGGGTGTCGGTGGAGCCGATGTACATGCCCGGCCGCTTGCGCACGGCCTCGAGGCCCTCGAGCACGAGGAGGTGAGCGGCGTTGTAGGTCTGGTCGGCGATGGTCGGGCTCTCCTGCGGCTGTGCACGTGCTGACGTGGTGCGGGGGCTGCTGCTGGCGGGCTCCAACCTACCCGCGGCGTCCGACAGCGCCGCGATGCCACGCCTGCCAGGCGGCTCTCGGGCGCCCGTCGCACCCCGTGTCGCCGGTGTCCAGCGGGTGTCCTCGGGTCGGCCACGACACGCCGGACGCGCCGATGCACGTGTGCGATCTCTCGTAACACGGCGGTACTACCGTGGCAGTCGTCACGATGAAGGCACAAAACGATGAAGGAATCGAGATATCCACCCGGAACCCGCAGCAGCGAGGCAGACTCGTGGCACAGGAAACACCCATCCGCGGATGCAGTTCCGACGAATGAGAAACAGCAGGACGTTCCAGCACCACCTGCTTGAGTGGGACGACTGGTCGGCAACGACGAGGGGGACCGACGACGGGGAATGTTGACCCCGGTCGGTACGTTGAGAAGACACCGATGAGTAGAAATGAGGCCCAAGTGACCACTGCCGTTGCCCCTGGTGCTGCCGCCCTGAGTGCGGCCGACCGCTGCGACCGCTGCGGGGCGCAGGCCTACCTCAAGGTCGAGCTCCTCAGCGGGGGTGAGCTGCACTTCTGCGCCCACCACGCCCGCGAGCACGAAGACGCCCTCAAGGCCGTCGCCGCCAACGTGATCGACGAGACCCACCGGCTCGCCGGCAGCTCCGCGTCGACCGACGAGGGCTGAGCCACCCGCCCGCACCACCGACGACTCCCGACGGCCCCGGACCCGATCACCACAGGTCCGGGGCCGTCGTACGTCCCGGCCCGGCGGACCACGACCGGCTGTGACAGGGTTGCCGCCGTGTCCGTGACGGAGGTCCTGGTCGCCCTGGCGATCCTGGTGGGGCTGGTGGGCATCCTGGTGCCGATCCTGCCCGGCAGCATCCTCATCCTGGCCGCCCTGCTGGTCTGGGCGCTCGACATCGGTACGACGACGGGGTGGGCGGTGTTCGCCGTCGCCACGGTGATGCTGGTCGTCGGCAACGTCGTCAAGTACACCGTCCCCGGCCGCCGGCTCAAGTCCTCCGGGGTGCCCTCGTCCACGACCTGGGCCGGGGTCGCGCTCGGTGTCGTCGGTTTCTTCGTGGTCCCGGTGGTCGGGCTGTTCATCGGGTTCGTGCTCGGCGTCTACCTCGCCGAGCGCGTCCGCGTCGGCGGGCCCTGCGGCCTGGCCCTCGACCAAGGAGGCGCTGCGGGCCGTGGGCGTCAGCATCCTCATCGAGCTCGCCGCCGGGGTGCTGGCGACCCTGGTCTGGGTCGCCGGCGTCGCGGCCACCTGAGGTCCCGTCCGTGACCGTCGTCCTGAGCCTGCTCGCCGCGATGTCCTACGGGTTGGCCGACTTCTGCGGCGGGCTCGCCAGCAAGCGCGCGAGCGCCTGGAGCGTGGCGCTGTTCGCCTCGGCCGTCGGCGCCGTCATGGTGCTGGGCCTCTCGCTGGCACTGGGCGGCGACCCGACCGCCGACCGACCTCTGGTGGGGGGTCGCCGCCGGCATCGGCAACGGGTTCGGGACCGCCTTCCTCTACCGCGGCCTGTCGTCGGGGCGGATGGGTGTCGTGGCACCCGTCAGCGGCGTCGGCGCCGCCGTGATCCCCGCGGTGGTCGGGTTGCTGCTCGGCGAGCGGCCGGCGCCGATGGTCTGGGTCGGGATCGTGCTGGCCGTCCCCGCCATCTGGCTGGTGGCCCGCGAGCCGGACGGGCTCGGCAGCGCCGCCGCGCCCGGCGGCGTGCTCGACGGGAGCCTCGCCGGGCTGGGCTTCGGGTTCCTGTTCGTCGCGTTGTCCCGAGTCTCCGAGGACGCGGGCCTGCTCCCCCTCGCCGTCAACCAGGTGGTGGCCGGGTTGGTCATCGTCCTGGTCGCGACCCTGCTCGGACAGTCGTGGCGACCTCGTCGCCCGGCCGTGGTGGGCGGCACGCTGGCGGGCGTGCTCGGCGGCGTGGCCACCGTGTGCTTCCTGCTGGCCACCCGCGAGGGCTACCTCAGCGTCGCGGCGGTGGTCACCTCGCTCTACCCCGCGTTCACCGTGGTGCTGGCCGCGACCGTGCTCCGCGAGCACGTCCACCGCGCCCAGGCAGCGGGTCTGCTGCTGTGCGCGGTGGCCGTGTCGCTCGTCGCGGCCGGTTGAGGACTCCTCAGGGTGCCGCGGCCGCCAGCCCGTTGGTGATCACCACGTCGGCGGCCCGCACGTAGGCGATCCGGTGGCCGAACCAGATCTGGTAGTACGTGTCGGCCCCCAGCACCTGGACGCAGTCGGGCTGCACCGAGCAGTTGTAGGTGGTCGCCCGGTAGTAGTCGGTCTGGATCTTCTTGTCCGCCAGCACGTAGGCCTGGCCCGGCTGGATGGAGTACTGCAGCGGGGTGACCGTCTGGTACGGGATCCCCGTCGGGTACGCCGCCTGCTCGGGGTAGGCGCGGCCGTAGACCGGCACCGCCGCGCCCGTCGCCGACCAGACGACCTGGCCGCGCGACGGCAGCAGGACCGGGTCGGCCACGGGGTTGTAGATCCAGGCCTGCTGCCCGAGGTACCAGACCGCGGTCCAGTCGCCGAGGGTCTGGCTCACCAGGAACTTCTGGCCCGCGGCGGCCCGTGCGCCGATGTCGGAGACGTACGTCGTCGACGGGGTGCCGCTGGGGTGCAGGCCGATGTCCGTGACGAGCGGTGACGCCGGGTCCGGGGCGGTGTGCAGGTAGACGAAGTTGGTCCCCTGTGCCGCACACGGGGTGGTCGACGGCTGACCGTCGATGCAGCCGGTCACCGGCTGCACGTTGTCGGCGAAGCCGGGGGCCACCGTCACCACGTCGCTGTTGCCGCGCCGGTCGGCCTTGATCGGCGCGCCGAGCAGGTCGAAGTAGTGCTGCCAGTCCCAGTAGGGGCCCGGGTCCCAGTGCATCCCCGCGACCGTGGACGGGACGGTGCCGGGCACCTGGTCGTGGCCGATGATGTGGGCCCGATCGAGCGGGATGCCGTACTCCTGGGCGAGGTGGCGCACCAGCTTCGAGGAGTTCTCGTACAGCGCCTCGGTGAACCACGCGGCGCCGTCCGCCGCGAACCCCTCCTGCTCGATGCCGATCGAGTGCATGTTCACGTACCAGTTGCCGGCGTGCCAGGCGACATCGTCGTTCGCGACGTGCTGGGCGATGTGCCCGTCGACCGACCGCATCGTGTAGTGCCAGGAGGCGGCGTACGTCGGGGTGTTGATCAGCTGGAGCGTGGTGTCCCAGGTCGCCTCGGTGTCGTGGAGGACGATGTACTGGATCTTGCCGGTCTGTCGGCCTGTTCGCCAGGTCGTAGTGACCGTAGGCACCGGCGGCCGCGCCCGTCTTCACGTACGGGGAGGGCAGCCACTCGCAGGCGAGGTCCGCCGGGCAGTCCGCCGCCCCGGCGGTCGTCACCGGCAGACCCAGCGCCGCGACGGCGGCGCGGTCGACGCGGGCCGACGCGTCGGCGCGCAGCACCATCCGCTGGCCGTCGTTGGTGGTGCGCTCCTGGCCGGCGCGGATCACCGCGAAGACCTGGCGCGCGAACCGCAGCGCGCTGGCCTGGTCCTCGGCCCCGCTGTAGCGGGCCACGGCCGCCGACCAGTCGCCGAGGTCCCGGGCTCCCCCGGCCTCACGCTGGTACTGCGCCAGGACGGCGGCGCCGCCACAGACGTTGGCGACGGCGTCGGAGCGGAGCCGGCGCTGGGAGATGCCGGTCAGGGCCGAGGCCTTGGCCAGCGTGCTGAGGGCGTCCTTGCCGATCCGCTCGCGCACGACCTGCTGCTGGGGCGCGCGGACCGGGCCGCCGTCGCCCTTGCCCATCACGTGCTCCTCCGGCGCGCGCTCGATGCCGCGCGGCGACGTCAGGTGCAGGGGGCCGTAGCCGGCCGAGGTCGAGGGCGCGGAGCCGTGGTCGTCCCAGCGCGACTCCATGAACGAGACGCCGAGCAGCACCGCCTCCGGCACGCCGCTGCGGGCGGCGGCCCGATCGAAGACGGCCTGGCGGTCGGTGGGCCCGTGCACGCAGGCCGACCAGTCGGTGGCCTGGGCCGGCGTACCGGCCAGGGCGGTGAGCGTGGCGGCCGTGAGGCCGATGACGGTAGCCGCGCCCAGATACCTGAAGGGCCACCTGGGCGCACGCGAAGGTCGCGACACATTTCCTCCCGAGAACGAGTGTCAGGGCGCCGGCCCATCCGAGACTGCGCTGCCGGCGCCGCATCGACCCTAGCCATCCCTAGGCCAATGGACTAGGGCGACCCCAGGCGGCCGAGCCCGTGGACCGCTTGACCACGCGGACGCGCGCGAACCGCCCACTCCGGAGAGGGAGGTGAGCGGTTCGGTGTGGACCGGCTTGCCCGGTCCGAGCGTCCGGGCGGCCGGTCAGTTGGCCGTGATCGAGTCGTTGGTCTTGGTGAAGACACCGTTCAACGTGTTGCCGAGAATGAAGACGATGCCGACGATGACGGCAGCGATGCCGGCGACGAGCAGGCCGTACTCGACGGCTGAGGCGCCTCGCTCATCCATCTTCGCGAGGCGAGCATTGAGCATGATGCGCAGATAGTCCAACACGTGGGTCTCCTCAGGTTCGTTGGAACGACATGGGACACGCGACGTGCCCCCCCAGAGGTGATCGTCCTCCTCCGGGGGGTTCTGCGAGTCGGTTTCCGCAGAATTCACGGCGCAGCCGGTGCCCACCTAGCCGAGATTCCAGAGGTGCACCTCGCCCGCGATGAGGCACCGCGCTCCGACGTAGTTGAACGCCAACAGCTCGGCTTCGGACTCCCACTGATCGCCTGGCCACCGGGTGCGATCAGGTAGTTGTCGTCGTAGTGGTCGACGATCTTCGTGACACCGGTGACAACGGCGGCGTTCGTCTGTGTGCCCGGGGCGCCATTGGCGCTGTTGTCCCACTCGCGGTCCGTCTCGGGGGTCGTCGTGTCGAGGAAGTCACCAGCAGTGGACCCGTCGAGGCTGTCGCCCCAGCCGGTGAACATGATCGCGCCGTCGACGTCGGTCTTCGCGTACATCCGGATCGTGTCGTTGCCCGCGACGGTGGCGCAGCGGGCATAGATCGACAGCGGCCCGTTGCGGACGATCTCCCGTTCGTCCCCGTCCTGCATCTTGACGACCACGTGCTTGTACTCGCCGGAGGATACGAAGTCGCCGGCGCCGTGGCCCTGGAGCTTGTTCCGCGTTGGTGGCGGTGTCCGCCTTGGCGGCGGAGGTGGCGGTGTCCGCCTTGGTAGCCGTGTCCGCCTTGGAGGCGGTGCCCGCATGGGCCGCCTCGGGCACCTGCTGCAGCGTCGACTCGTTGATGTCGGCGCCCCTCAGGGTGTTGCCGGCCACCTGCGGCCGGTCACCGCGTTGCCAGCGATCTTCTGCGTCGTCACCGCCTGTTTCTTCAGCTGCTTGGTCCCGACCGAGCCTTGGGCAACTGGGTGACCGCATAACCTGTCCCGCTCATGGCGACGAGCAGGGCGAACACCGCGACGACGAAGGCGGGGCTTGGCCTGCCTGCCCGAAACTTCTTCATTGAAGGCTCCCTTCACTCCGAGTTGTGACCCTCGGATGCTGTCCCGCCTGGGCGGCGAGCACGACCCCGTGATCGACCTCGCGCGGTCCGCCGCCCCTGCCACGAGGGCTAGACCGGGCGGGGCACATTCGGGCAAGTGGCACGCCGTCAACTCGCGCCGTCGCAGACCAGAACGCCTGTCGACGCCGAAAGGACTACGCATTTGGCCGTGCCTCGTGGGACGGTCATTGCGGAAAACGTTGAGGTCTCGGGTGTCCTAGGAGGACCGTCGCATGTCTGTTGCCGGCATCGACTACACGATCGACGAGACTGCGGTCGAGGGCCACGAGCGCGACGACGTCGTGGACGACTGGCACGACCGCAAGGCCAGCCTGCGACGGCCGTTCACCCGGTACGAGCCGCGGCACCGCGCGGCCGGCCCGGCGGTCTGAGACCGCCGCGACCGACCGAACTACCTCAGTCCAGGTAGTCCCGCAGCACCTGGGAGCGGCTGGGGTGCCGCAGCTTCGACATGGTCTTGGACTCGATCTGGCGGATCCGCTCGCGGGTCACGCCGTAGACCTTGCCGATCTCGTCCAGCGTCTTGGGCTGACCGTCGGTCAGGCCGAACCGCATCGACACCACGCCGGCCTCGCGCTCGGACAGGGTGTCGAGCACGGCGTGCAGCTGCTCCTGGAGCAGGGTGAACGACACGGCGTCGGCCGGGACGATCGCCTCGGAGTCCTCGATCAGGTCGCCGAACTCGGAGTCGCCGTCCTCGCCGAGCGGCGTGTGCAGCGAGATGGGCTCACGGCCGTACTTCTGGACCTCGACGACCTTCTCGGGCGTCATGTCGAGCTCCTTGGCGAGCTCCTCCGGCGTGGGCTCGCGGCCCAGGTCCTGGAGCATCTGGCGCTGCACCCGGGCGAGCTTGTTGATGACCTCGACCATGTGCACCGGGATGCGGATGGTGCGGGCCTGGTCGGCCATCGCGCGGGTGATCGCCTGCCGGATCCACCAGGTGGCGTAGGTCGAGAACTTGTAGCCCTTGGTGTAGTCGAACTTCTCGACCGCACGGATCAGGCCGAGGTTGCCCTCCTGGATCAGGTCGAGGAAGAGCATGCCGCGCCCGGTGTAGCGCTTGGCCAGCGAGACGACCAGCCGCAGGTTCGCCTCGAGCAGGTGGTTCTTCGCGCGGCGGCCGTCCTCGGCGATCCACTCGAGCTCCTCCTCGAGCTTCACCGAGATCTTGCCGCCCTTGGCGAGCTTCTCCTCCGAGAACAGCCCGGCCTCGATGCGCTTGGCGAGCTCGACCTCCATCTCGGCGTTGAGGAGGGGCACCTTGCCGATCTGCTTGAGGTAGTCCTTGACGGGGTCGGCGGTCGCGCCGGCCACCATCACCTGCTGCTCGGGCTCGTCGGTGTCGTCGGCCTCGGAGACGACGAAGCCTCCGCTGGAGGCCTCCTTCTCGTCCTCCTGGATGCTGGGGTCGGTCGCGACGGCCTTCTCGAACTCCTCGTCGGGGAGGTCGGGCAGCACCTTCTTGCCGTCCGGGCCGATCACGACCTCGGCGGCGACCGCCTCGACGGCTCCCGGCTCCTCGGTCGCCGGCTTCGCCGCCGTCTTGGCCGCCGCCCCTTGGCGGGGGTGGCCTTGCTCGCGGCGGCCTTCTTCGCGGGCGCCGGCGGCGGCCTTCTTCGCCGGCGCCTTGGCGGCCTTGGCGGTGGTGGTCTTCTTCGTCGTGGTCGCGGCGACGGCGCGGGCGCCTGCCGGTACGGCGACGCTCACCCCCTCCGCGCCGAGGTGGGTCAGCAGTGCCTTGAGGTGGCGTGGCTCGACGCCGGCCTCCTCGGTCGCCCGCCGTACGTCATCGGGACTGACGCTTCCCGAAGGCTTCGCCTGCGCCACCAGCGCCGTGATGGCGGGGTGGGCGAGCACGCTCGCGGGGACCGTCTTGCGCGGGTTCGAAGACACGAACACCTCTCGTCAAGGGACTTCGGGGCGCGGCGAGGCCCGCTTTCGTCAAGAGCCGCGCTTCGTATTCTGCCACGGGCCTGGTCGTGCCCCGCACCAGGCCCACCGCCACGGAGGCCCTGGAGGACCGGTCGAGCGTGGCCGGCCGACACGCTGGGCGGCGTCGAACTGCACCCACCGCGCCCCATACTCATACCCAGCCAACCTCTCGCGGCGCGGATCCGCCATCCGCGCGACGCGAGGGAGCGACTGCTGGAGAAGCGTCCTGCGACGAGGAGATGAGACGTGTGACTGCCCGTGAGCAGGAGGCCGCGCCGACCGGCCAGACCCCGAAGACGAACTGGGTGCCGCTGGTGGCCCTGGCCATCGCCCAGTTCGTCATGGTGCTCGACCAGTCGGCCATGAACGTCTCGATCAGCACGCTGGTCGACGACTTCGACACGACGGTGACCACGATCCAGGCCGTGATCACGCTGTACTGCCTGGTGATGGCGATGTTCATGCTCACCGGCGGCAAGATCGGCGACATCATCGGCCGGCGCCGGACCTTCGTCATCGGCCTGGTCATCTACGCCGTGGGCTCCGCGGTGACGGCACTCGCGCCGACGGTGGCCGTGCTGACCCTCGGCTGGTCGGTCCTGGAGGGAGTCGGGGCAGCGCTGGTCCTGCCGGCCATGGTGGCGCTGATCGCCGGCAACTTCGAGGGCCGGTCGCGGAAGGTGGCGTACGCCGTGATCGGCGGGGTCGCCGGTGCCGGGATCGCCGTGGGTCCGATCCTGGGCGGCTGGGCGACGACGGAGTACTCGTGGCGGATCATCTTCGCCGGCGAGGTGCTGCTGGTGGCCCTGATCCTGGTGATGACCCCGCGGGTGGCGGACGCGGTGAGGACCGGCACGCCACCGAGGCTCGACATCGTCGGCAGTGGGCTGTCGGCCGCCGGGCTGGGTCTGGTCGTGCTCGGTGTCCTGCAGTCGAGCACCTGGGGCTGGATCAAGCCCAAGGAGGACTCCCCGATCACGCCGTTCGGGTTCTCCCTGACCATCTTCGTGATCGGCTTCGGGGTCTTCCTGCTGTGGGCGTTCACGTGGTGGCAGGGCCGCCGGGAGCGCACCGGTCGCGACCCGCTGGTGCACCTGTCCCTGCTGAAGATCGCCCCCCTGCGCGCCGGTCTCGTCGGCCTGTTCAGCCAGAACCTGATCCTGATGGGTGTCTTCTTCACGATCCCGCTGTACCTGCAGCTCGTGATCGGGCTCGACGCCCTGGAGACGGGTCTGAAGATGCTCCCCGTCTCCATCGCCATGTTCCTGGCGTCCGCTGCCGGGTCACGGCTGTCCGCGCGCTTCCCCATCAGGTCGATCGTGCGCGCCGGACTGGCGACCGCCGCGCTCGCGACCGTCATGCTCCTCGCCACCATCGATCCGGAGCTCGACAACTCCGCCTTCGCCTGGTCGATGGCCGTGCTCGGCGTGGGCATGGGGCTGATCGCCTCCCAGCTGGGCAACGTCGTGCAGTCCTCGGTCGACTCCTCGGGACGCGGTGAGGCGGGCGGGCTGCAGTTCACCGGTCAGCAGCTCGGCTCCTCGCTCGGCGTCGCGCTGCTCGGGGCGATCGTGCTGTCGGGGCTCACCAGCGGCTTCGTGTCCAACATCGCGGACGACGAGCGGATCAGCAGCGCGGTCGCGGACCAGGTCGGGGTGGCCGTCGGGTCGGGAGTCGACTTCGTGGACGCCGACCAGATCGGAGCCGCAGCCCAGGAGGCGGGCCTGGACGAGGCGACCTCGCAGGCGCTCGTCGAGGACTACGAGTCGGCGCAGCTGCAGGCGCTCAAGACGGGGCTCCTGGCGGCGGCGTTCCTGGCCCTCTTCTCCCTGGCCTTCACCAAGAACCTGCCGGACGAGGTGCCCCCGAACTGACTCGGGGGACTACTGGGTCAGGCCGCTCCGACCGCTTCCGCGTCCACGGCGGGGCGATCGGGGCGTACGACGTGCAGAGCGACGCCCGGCGCACGGGGCGCCGGCTGGAGCTCCGGGGTGTGCCACTTGATCAGGAGGTCGATCCGGTCGGCTTCGTTGTCTGGCACGGGGATCTCCTCGGTCGGCGGATCGCTTCACGTCACCCGTCCCCCAGAGCTCCGTGTGGTCGAACGCTAGGGGCACGGCAGCCCGGCCACCTGGCTTTCACCGTCAGTTCATCCGAAGGTCCATCGCCCCATGGCCCGTCGTGACTACGTTGGCTCCCGCAGCACCCCTCGCACGGGTGGTGCGTTGGTCCCCGTCGGATCCGTACCCATCCGGCGGGGACTTGCTTGTCTGCCGGGCCGCGCCCGCGCCGTCTGGGTCTACTTGTCGCCGGCGGTGAAGAACGTGGCGAAGCTACCGGCGATCGCGGTGACCACGAAGATGCCCCAGGCCTCGAGGGCGACGTCGATGACCTTGCCGGCGGCCGTCACCGGGTTCGGCATCGAGGAAGAGACGGTCAACAGCTGCACGGCGGTGAAGAAGGCGGCATCTCCCAGGTTGTGGATGTCGCTGCCCTTGGCCCCGCTCTCGGTCACCCACATCAGCAGCGTGCCGATCGCCAGGACGACCAGGGAGACGACGCCGGCGAGGATCAGTCGTGCCAGGAGCCGACGGTGACGCTCCTCGTAGCCGAGCAACCGCGAGATCTCGGCCCTGATCATGGTGCCAGTGAACCGGAGATGTCCCGTCGATCGACCGAGGGCGGCCCCGGCGCGCCGCGGGTCAGCCCGACTCGGCCCGCGCCGCTGCCTTCTTGGCCTTCTTGAAGTCGCGGACCTTCTGCAGCGACGCCGGGTCGGTGACGTCCGCGACCGAGCGGTAGCCGTCCTGGGCGTAGTCGCCGACTGCCTGCTCCCAACCCTCCGGGCGTACGTCGAGCCGCTTCGCCAGCAACGCGGTGAAGATCTGCGCCTTCTGCTTGCCGAACCCCGGCAGCGCCATCACCCGCGCCAGCAGGTCGGCCCCCGAGGTCGCCTCGGTCCACAGCCGCTCCGCGTGGCCGCCGTAGGTGTCGGTGACGATGCCGGCCAGGGCCTGCACGCGGCCGGCCATCGACCGCCCGTAGCGATGGATCGCCGGCGGCGTGGACGCCATGGTCGCGAACTCCTCCGGGTCCGCGGCCGCGATCGCAGCGGGGTCCAGGGTGCCGAACCGGTCGAGGATCTTGGCGGGCCCGCGGAACGCGTGCTCCATGGGGTACTGCTGGTCGAGGAGCATGCCGACCAGCAGGGCGAACGGGTCGTCGCTCAGCACCCGGTCGGCGTGCTCGTCGCCCGTGATGTGCAGCCCGGTGTCCTGGCCGGGCGCCGCCGGGTCAGTCACCGGCCTTCACGGCCAGCACGGCGCAGTGGGCGTCCAGCAGGATCCGCTGGGCGTTGCTGCCCAGGATGAGCTTGCCGACGGGCGAGCGGCGGCGCAGGCCGATCACGATCAGCTCGGCGTCGTTGGCCTCGGCGACGCTGATCAGGTCCTCGGCCGGCTCGAACCCGCGCACCAGCTGGCGCAGGTCGAAGTCCACGCCGGACTGCTCGAGCTTGGTCTGGACGACCGCCATCTGCTCGTCGTCCTGGCGGGCGTTCTCGGGGTCGTACTCCCGGCCCCCGCGGTGGGAGTTGACGACCACGAGCTTGCTGCCCCGGAGCCGGGCCTCGTCGATGGCTCGGTCGAGTGCGGCGTTCCCCTCGGGCTTGGGCACGTAGCCCACGACGATGGTCCCCATCAGCACTCCCTGGAGGTAGCTCGGCCCGGTGTCGGGCGGCCGGGGTCTCGATCTGCGGCCTGATCGGCACCGTAGCGCGTGACGTCGGCGGCCGTGAACCTGTGGACGGGCGACACGCGCCGGGTCGGTGCTGCGGGAGGGTGGCCGGATGGACCCCGGGGCCGGTGTGGTGCGGGAGCCGGTCGCGCGCGCCGACCAGGCCCGGCTGCGCCGGCTGGTGGTGGAGCTCAAGGCGGCCGAGCGCCGGCGGCGGTTCCCCGCGGTGTTGCACGTCGGCGGCCCCGGCCGACCCGAGGTGGGCCGGTGCGCGAGCCGCTCGACCCGTCGGGATCGCGGCTGGACCAGGCCCTGCGCTGCGACCTCCTCGAAGCGGTGCTGCGCCGCGCGCCTCCGGGGCCGGTGATGACCTGGCTGACCCGGCCGGGCGGCCTCGAGGACCAGGACCTCGACCTCGCGTGGCTGCGCGTCGTGGTCGCCGTCAACGGCGAGACGGGCCGCGCGCTCCCTTACCTGGTCGTCACCCGGAGGGGTGGCGCGACCCACGCTCGGGGGTCAGCCGACGGTGGCGCCGGGTCCGCGACCGCTGACGAGGAGCAGGGACCGGGAGCCGTACGTCGTCATCAGTCCCAGGTGTGCACGGGCTCGTTGGAGTGCATCCGCTCGCGGTAGTCCAGGAGCACGTGGCGCAACGCGTCGTAGCGCTCCTCGTCCTGGCGCTCGGCCATCTTGCGGACGAACCACTCGGCGCCGTTGACGCCGGTCAGGCAGCGCTGCTCCACGATCCCCAGGAGCCGATCGGAGTCCGCGGTCGCCACGCCCCAGCTCTCCAGCCCGTGCCGGGCCATCGGCAGCAGCCGGCGCAGCACCAGCTCCGTCGCACGTACCTGCCCCACCTGCGGCCAGTAGATCTCCGCCTCGATGCCGTGCTCGGCGGCCGCCTCGAAGTTCTCCTCCGCCGCCCTGAAGGACATCTGCGACCACAGCGGCCGCTCGCTCTCGGCGAGGGTGCGCACCAGCCCGAAGTAGAACGCGGCGTTGGCCATCAGGTCGGCCACCGTCGGACCGGCGGGCAGCACGCGGTTCTCCACCCGCAGGTGCGGACGGCCGCCCTGGATGTCGTAGACCGGCCGGTTCCAGCGGTAGATCGTGCCGTTGTGCAGCCGCAGCTCCGAGAGCTGCGGCGTGCCGCCGGCGTCGAAGACCGCCACCGGGTCCTCGTCGTCGGTGATCGGCAGCAGCGCCGGGAAGTAGCGCACGTTCTCCTCGAACAGGTCGAACACCGAGGTGATCCACCGCTCCCCGAACCAGACCCGGGGCCGGACGCCCTGGGCCTTGAGCTCCTCGCTGCGGGTGTCGGCGGCCTGCTCGAACAGCGGGATCCTGGTCTCCCGCCACAGCTCCTTGCCGAGGGCGTAGGGAGAGTTGGCGCCGATCGCGAGCTGGATCGCGGAGATCGCCTGGGAGGCGTTCCAGTAGGCCGCGAACTGGTCGGGCGAGGTCTGCACGTGGAACTGCGTGCTCGTGCAGGCCGCCTCCGGGAGGATCGAGTCGGCGGTGGTGACGAGACGCTCCGGGCCGGCGATGTCGATGGCGATGTCCTCGCCCCGGGCCGCCAGGATCTGCTCGCTGATGAGCCGGTAGCGCGGGTTGGCGCTCATGTGGCTCGGGCTCATGTGCCCGTCGGCGAGGGTGGGCAGGATGCCGATCATCACCAGGTGGGCGCCGACCTCCGCGGACTTGGCCTCGGCGTCGTTGAGGCTGCGGCGCAGGTTGTCCTCGAACGTCGCCAGGCCGCCCTCGCGCAGCTTGGTCGGCGGCACGTTGATCTCGATGTTGAACTGCCCGAGCTCGGTCTGGAACGCCGGGTCGGCGATCGCGGCCAGCGCCTCGGCGTTCTTCAGCGCCGGGTCACCCAGCTCGTCGACCAGGTTGAGCTCCACCTCGAGCCCGGTCATCGGGTCGTCGGTGTCGAACTGGTGCTCGCTGAGCATCCGGGCGAACACGTCGAGACAGCGATGCACCTTCTCCCGGTGGCGGGTGCGGTCGGCCCGGGAGAACTCCTGTGCGTCGACGTCTTCGCCCATGTGCCAAACCTAGGGCGGATGTCGCGCCGGCGGCAGGGTCGTCCGTGACCGGGTCACCGGTGCGACCACGTCGCGGGCGGCACCGCTTCCTCGAGCGCCCGACCCACCAGGCCGGCCAACGCGCAGGGCGGGTCGCCCTGGGAGGCCCGGTCGAGGGCGCACCAGGCCAGCGCGCCGTCGCCGGCGAGCCACGCGACGAACGCGAGCACCGAGGAGACCGGTCGCGAGCACCGGAGGGGGCGCGACCCTGACCAGCGCCGACCAGGCCGCCAACCAGGCCTCGGCGGTGTGCCGGTCGACCGCGCCGAGCACGGCGTCGCGCGCCTGCGGCTCGCGCAGCGCCAGGAGGATGCGGGCCGCCGTCGCGGGGTCGGGGGATCGACCGTCGGCCACCAGCCCGGTGACGACGGCGAGGACCTCGGCGGCGTCGGCGGCGGGCCGGTCGGCGGCCGTCGCGATGGCCCGCGCCACCGATGCCGCGCCCGCGGCGTCGGCGGGCGAGCGTCGCGGCCAGCTCGCCGCGCGAGCCGCGGGTGACCCGGCCGGCGCGCCACCGCCTGCGCGGTGAACAGGTGTCCCGTGACGTCGTAGGGGGTGCCGGGATCCTCGCGCGCGGAGCGGTCCAGGGGCACCACGAACCAGCGTGCGCCGTCGCTGCGGAGCACGTCGACGACGTCGATGCCCCGCCGGTCGAAGGCCCGGGCCAGCGTGCGGGCACAGGGAGCCGGCGGCCTCCTTGTCCGCGGTGTAGAGCACGAACAGCACCCGACGGACGCCGTGGCGGCACACCGGCTCCACGAGGGCGGCGGCCGCGGCCCGCCGTTCGGCGGCGGTCAGCGGCAGGTCGAGGCGGGCGTGGAACGGGTGCGCGGCCCCGAAGGTCAGCATCACCACCGACTCCTCGGGCACGAACCCCAGCACGATCGGCACGGCGGCCAGGACGTCCTCGGGGCGGCGGGCGGTGAAGGTCTGGTGCGAGGTCGTCGTCATGCCCGTGACGCTGCCCCGCGGCACCGACCGGGACCGCCCCGGCGCGGCGGCCCGGGGACGGGTCCGGCGGGAACGGTCGCTGTGGACGCGAAGCGGGCCCCCGGCGATACGGTGGCGGCATGATCACCCTCGACCAGGTCCTCGCGTTCGGCCTGGCCGCACTTGTCCTGATCGCCATCCCGGGACCGAGCGTCGTGTTCGTGATCGGCCGTGCGCTCGCCTACGGCAGGGGCGTCGCCCTGGCCACCGTGCTGGGCAACTCGCTGGGCCTGCTCACGATCGTGGTCCTGGTCGCCCTCGGCCTCGGGCGTGGTGGTCCAGGAGTCGATGGTGGTGTTCCAGGTCCTCAAGCTCGTGGGCGCGGCGTACCTGGTGTACCTCGGCTGGGAGGCGTTCCGGCACCGCCGCGAGTTCCTCGGCCAGGACCTCGCCGCCGGAGCGCACGGCCCGACGATGACGTGGCGCCGCGCGATCCGGCAGGGCTACGTCGTGGGCGTGTCCAACCCCAAGGCCTACCTGATCCTGGCCGCCGTCCTCCCCCAGTTCGTCGACCGCGGCGCCGGCCACGTGCAGCTCCAGCTGCTGCTCCTCGGCCTGCTCGCCTTCGGCATCGGCATGGTCTCCGACAGCACCTGGGCCATCGTCGCCAGCCAGCTCCGCTCGTGGTTCCTGCGCTCGCCTCGCCGGGGCGCCGCACTGGGCGCCGTCGGCGGCGTGTCGATGATCGGCCTCGGCGTGGGGCTGGCCGTCACCGGCGACGCGTCCCGCTGACCTCCGCGCCCGGCCGAGGGTGGCCGGGCATAGGTTGCGCGCATGCGTCCGGTCGCCTCGGTGCTGCACCTGGACCTCGACGCGTTCTTCGCTGCGGTGGAGCAGCGCGACAAGCCCTCGCTGCGGGGGAAACCGGTGGTCGTCGGCGGCGTCGGCGGCCGCGGCGTGGTGGCCACCGCGTCGTACGAGGCCAGGAAGTACGGCGTCCGCTCGGCGATGTCGACCCGGGAGGCGCGGTCCCGGTGCCCGCACGCGGCGTTCCTCACGGGCCGGTTCCACGCCTACCGCGACAGCAGCGAGAAGGTGATGGCCGTGCTCCGCGAGATCTCGCCCCTGGTGGAGCCGCTGTCCCTGGACGAGGCGTTCGTGGACCTGGCCGCGGCCGGGCTGCCCGACCTGGAGATCCCGACGGTGACGGAGCTCGCCGAGCTGCTGCGTGCCCGGGTCACCGAGGTGACGGGCGGGCTGACGGCCTCGGTCGGCATCGGCACCTCGAAGTTCATCGCCAAGGTCGCCAGCGACCTGGACAAGCCCGACGGCCTGGTGGTGGTGCCCCCCGGCACCGAGACCGACCTGCTGCGGCCCATGCACGTCTCCGTGATCCCTGGCGTCGGGCCGGCCACCACCGAACGGCTGCGCCGGGCCGGCCTCCACACCGTCGCCGACCTGGAGGCGGTCAGCGAGGACGAGCTGGTCCGGCTGCTCGGGGCCGCGCACGGGCACGGCCTCCACCACCTCGCCCATGCCCGCGACGACCGGCCGGTGGTCCCGGAGCGGGAGACCAAGTCGGTCAGCGTCGAGGGCACCTACGACACCGACCTGACCGACCGCCGGCTGATGGCCGCCCTGCTCACCCGCCAGTCCCGCAACGTCTCGGAGCGGCTCCGGCACAGCGGCCTGGCCGGGCGGACGGTCACCATCAAGGTGCGGCTGCACGACTTCACCACCATCAGCCGCTCCTCGACGCTCGCCTCCCCCACCGACGCGCCCGGCACCATCGGCCGGCTCGCGGTGGGCCTGCTGCAGGACCTGGACACCACGGGCGGCGTGCGCCTCCTGGGCGTCGGGGTCTCCGGGCTGGCGGACTGGATCCAGGAGGACCTGTTCGGCGAGACCGGCGACGACGAGGACGATCCCGTCGACGACGACGTCGACGCGGTGGCCACGGCCGGGGCGCGGCAACCGACGGGGCCACCACCCGGACCTGGGCACCGGGGATGGACGTGGTGCACGCCGAGCTCGGCCGGGGCTGGGTGTGGGGCTCGGGACGGGGCGTGGTCACCGTGCGCTTCGAGACCGCCGTGACCGGACCGGGGCCGGTCCGCAGCTACCGCGTCGACGACCCGGACCTCCAAGCCTGGCGACCGGAACCCCCGCCCGGGGCTACAGTGCCGGACATGCACCGACGACATCGCTGATCACGCCCCCGATCGACCGTGACCGCGGCCTCGCGGCCCGACTCCTTCACGGTGCGCGTCGTCGCCTACGCCGCGCTCCGCGAGCTCATCCCGATCTTCCCGGTCTATGCCCTGCTGTTCACCGGCGCGGGGCTCTCCACGGGTCAGGTCTCGACCCTGCTGGTCATCTGGTCGGCGACCCACGTCGTGCTCGAGGTGCCGTCGGGTGCCTGGGCCGACACCGTGCCGCGGCGCCGGTTGCTGGTCCTCGGCGCGGGGCTGTACGGCGGCTGCTTCGCCCTGTGGTCGGCCGTGCCGACGTACGCCGCGTTCGCCGGCGGGTTCGTGCTGTGGGGCCTCAGTGGCTCGCTGGTGTCCGGCACCTACGAGGCGTACGTCTACGACCACCTGCATGCCCGCGGCCGGGAGGGCGCCTACCGGAAGGTGATCGCGGCCGGCCACACGTCCGCGCTGGTGCTCAACCTGGTGGCCACCGCGGCGGCGGCGCCCATCGTCGCGCTCTGGGGACTGACCGGCGCGGGCTGGGTCAGCGTGGCCGTGTGCGTGGTCGCGACCGGCCTGGCGGCGGGGCTGCCCGCCGACGCCCCGCGCTCGCACGTCGACCCCGACGCCGACCCGGACGGGGGCGATGCGCCGGACCTCGGGTACCTCGCCATGCTGCGGGCCGGCCTGGCCGAGTCGCTGCACCCACGGTGGCGCGGGCGGTGCTGCTGGCCGCGCTGGTGCCGGCGTTCCTGGCCTTCGACGAGTACTTCGGCCTGGTGGCCGTCGACATCGGCGTCGGGGTGACCACGGTGCCCCTGCTCGTGGCGCTGACGGTCGCCGCGCAGGCCGTCGGCTCCGCACTGGCGCCCCGGCTGCCGCTGCACCGGCTGGGGCCGGTGCTGGTCGTCGCCGGACTGCTCGTCGCCGCCGGCGCCGCGGTGCGGGTGCCGGCGGGGTTCCTCGCGATCGCGGTGGGGTACGGCGTGCTGCAGGCCGCGATCGTGGTCGCCGAGACCGACCTGCAGCACCGCATCCACGGCGCGGCCCGGGCCACGGTGACGTCGGTGGCCGGGCTGCTCAGCGAGCTGGGCGCGATCGCGCTCTACGCCACCGTCGCCGTCGGCTCCGCCGCGGCGTCGATCACCACCCTGGTCGCGCTCCTGGCGATCGCCGTCGCGGCGCTCGGCGTGGGGGCGGCGCGGTGGTACCCCGCCACCTGGCGGCGCTAGTGCGTGCGTCCGGAACCGCACCGGCTCGCCGGGCCGGAGCTGCGCGCACTGCCAGAGATCGGCGGCCTCGACGACGCCCACGACCGGGTAGCCGCCCGTCGTCGGGTGGTCGGCGAGGAAGCACCAGCGGCTGCCCGTCGGGCGGCACCTGGACGGCGCCGAGGACCAGGCCCTCGCTGGGCAGCTCGCCCTCCCGGCCGCGCACGAGCGCCTCCCCGGTCAGGCGCAGGGCGACCCGGTTGGAGTCGGCCGCGACCGTCCACGCGGTCTCCCCCAGGCGGCGTACCCCGCCCTCCACCCAGTCCGCACGGGGCCCGGCCGAGACCCGCAGCACGCCGTCGGCCGGCCGCTGTCGGGGCGCGTCGGCGGGCCGGGGCCGGCGAGCGGGGCCGACCGGCAGGACCTGTCCCCGCACCAGCGGTGGCGGGCCGAGTCCGGAGAGGCTGTCGGTGGACCGGGAGCCCAGGACGGCTGGCACGTCGATGCCGCCGGACACGGCCAGGCAGCTGCGCAGCCCGTGCCGGGCCGGCCCCACGCGAAGTACGGCGCCGGCAGGCACCGAGACGGGCTCGGCCCAGGCGACGGCGCGACCGTCCACCGTGACGTCGGCGGGCGCCCCCGTCACCGCGACCGTGAGGGCCTCCTCGGCACGCACGGTCACCCCGCCGACGGTGCGTCTCGAGACCGGCCGCGCCCGGCTTGTTGCCGACCAGGCGGTTGCCGAGCCGCGCGGCCGGTGCGTCCAGCCAGCCCGACCGCGGGACGCCGAGGTGCGCCAGGCCGGGACGGCCGCCGTCCTGGACGGTCGTCAGCGGTCCCGGGTCCAGCACCGTGAGGGCGCGCATCACGCCTCCGTGAACCGCACCCGGGTCCCCGGCACCAGCAGGGCGGGCTCGCGGCGGGCGGCGTCCCAGAGGACGGCGTCGGTGCGGCCGAGCAGCCGCCAGCCTCCGGGCGAGGCGCTGGGGTAGACCCCGGTGTAGTCGCCCGCGAGGCCCACCGAGCCCGCCGGCACCCTGGCCCGCGGCCGGTCGAGGCGGGGCACGGCCAGCTCGGCGGGCAGCCCGGTGCAGTAGGCGAAGCCGGGCGCGAACCCCACGAAGGCGACCACGAACTCGGTCGCCACGTGCGTGGCCACCGCCTCGGCCCGGGTCATGTCCCAGCGCCGCGCCACGTCGTCGAGGTCCTCCGCGTCGTACGACGTCGGAAGCTCGACGAGCGGGCCCGGCGAGTCCCCCACTGGCCGGACGGCCGCCACGCCGGCGAGGTACTCGAGGGCGACCAGCAGGTCCGCGGGACCGTCGAACAGCACGGTCCGGGCGCCGGGCACCAGGTCCGGCAGCCGCACGTCACGCCGCAGGTCGGCGTAGAGGAGGGGCACGTCGGCCGGCCGCTCGGGCTCGGCCAGGAGCGCGTCGTGCCCGGCGGGCAGCACCTGCATACGGTGAGTATTCACCGGCCGTCTGATTGCTCGCCGTCGCGGCAGACGTCGCGGACGGGTCACCATGCCAGGGAAGCGGAGAGGGGCCCGGCGATGGTATGAGCATCGCAGGGCCCCTCGGGTTGACCGGGTGCGGTGCGGTCCGGTCGACCCGACCACCCGCTCCGACCCCGTCGGCCCCGTCACCGGGCCGCCGCCGCGAGCTGCCCCTAGAGGCGACCAGCGGTGTGGATCTTTGCTCCTGCTCGGATCCCCGACCCCCCGCAAGCGGTGGGTTGGTAGGGAGAGTTCTACGGGCTCCGGAGGACCCCGCACAAGGGGTCGAGCGAGACTATTTCCGGGCATCTCGTCGTCCCCAGGACGGTCCACAGGTTCGACCGCGCGCGTCCACAGACCGGGGCCCCCATCCACAGGTTCGGCCCCGGTCTGTGGAGACCGGACCAGCCGTCCGGCCTCACCAGGGCGCGGCCAGCACCAGCCCGGCGGCCTCGAGCGCGCGTCGTACGGCGCGGGCCGCGTCGACGGCTCCGGGGCTGTCGCCGTGCACGCACACCGAGTCGACCCGGCCGCGCAGCACCACGGCCTGCGCGGCGATCGCCGCGACCCCGTCGAGCAGCGCGCCGGGCTCGTCGCGGGGCAGCAGCCGGTCGCCGCGCGTAGCCGCGGTCGGGGAACCCCTCGAGCGTACGTCGCCCCGGCCGCGGCGGCCTGCTCGAGGAGCGTCCCGGCTGGCCGAGCACGGCGAGGTGGCCCGACCCGGCGAGCACCGCGGCAGCCTGCTCGGGGTCGTCGCGGACCCGGTGGTAGAGAGCGCCGTGCGGCTTGAGGTAGGGGACGTTCGTGCCCTCCTCCACCGCGATCCCGGTCAGCGTGCCGACCTGGTCGGCGACCTGCTCGGTCAGCAGGGAGGCAGGGACATCGCGGGGCACCCGCCCGAAGTGCTCCCGGTCGGCGTAGGAGACCTGCGCGCCGACGGCGACGCCCAGCCGGGCCGCCTCGGCGCACACCGCGCGCATCGTGACCGGGGTGCCGGCGTGGTAGCCGCACGCGACGTTTGCGCTGGTCACGAGCCCGAGCAGGCCCGGATCGTCGGTGACCTCCTCGCCGAGATCGGCGTTCAGGTCGACGCTGCGGGAGCCCACGGCCAGGAACGTATCTGCCTCCCCCTTCCGGGGGTACCCCCTGAGAAGTCCCTGAGAGTTCCATGGGACCGCAACTCGGCAGGGCGCTCACACGTCTGTCCTGGTGACGGCTCCGAAGTACCCATACCGAGGGAATCTTGGGGCTCCGTCGGACGTTGATCCCGATGTGGCGACACCGAAGGTGTCATCACGGACAGCAGGAGGAGTCCCCATGGCTACTCGCACCACCACTGCCGGGACCCGTGAGATCGAGGGTCGCGACAGCGTCGGCCTGTACCTCGACGAGATCGCCCGCAACCCCCTGCTGGACGCCGAGACCGAGGTCGAGCTGTCGAAGACGATCGAGGCGGGCCTGATGGCCGAGAACCTCCTCGCGGTCGGACGGGTCGGCCGCAAGAAGGGCGGCGCGCCGGGTCACGCCACCGAGGCCGAGCTCGAGTGGCTCGCCGAGGAGGGCCGCAAGGCCGTCGACACCTTCATCACCGCCAACCTGCGCTTGGTCGTGTCGATCGCGCGCAAGTACGGCCGCGCCCAGATGCCGATGCTGGACCTGATCCAGGAGGGCAACACCGGCCTGATCCGCGCGGTCGAGAAGTTCGACTACACCAAGGGTTACAAGTTCTCCACCTACGCCACCTGGTGGGTCCGCCAGGCCATCACCCGCGGCATCGCGCAGCAGGCCCGCGTGGTCCGGCTCCCGGTGCACGTCGTGGAGGAGCTCAACCAGGTCGGCAGCGCCCGCCGCACGCTCGAGCGCACGCTGGGCCGCGAGCCCGACCCGCAGGAGATCGCCGCCGAGCTGGGCATGGACGTGGACCGGGTCCTGGACCTGATGTCCTGGGGCCGCGACCACATCAGCCTGGACACCCCGGTCGACGAGGACGGCGACACCTCCCTCGGTGACCTGATGGCGCAGGAGACCTCGCCCGGCCCCGACCTCACGGTCCTCGACGTCGAGGCGCGCGAGCGGCTCGACGCCCTCGTCGACACCCTCGACGAGCGGGCCGCCGACATCATCCGGGCCCGCTACGGCCTCACCGACGGACGCCAGCACAAGCTGGCCGACATCGGCGCCAAGCACGGCATCTCCGCCGAGCGGGTCCGCCAGCTCGAGCGCGAGGCGCTGCAGAAGCTGCGTCGCCTCGGCGACCCCGACCTGGCGGCCTGATCCAGCACAGGCAGCCACCGGGATGGGATCGGCCCTCGGGTCGGTCCCATTCCGCTGTCCGGATCGTGTGACTTACGGGAGCGGCTCGCCCAGCTCGGACGCCAGCGCGGCGAGCGTCTGCTCGAGGAACGCTGCGCGCCGCCGGGCCTCGGTCCGACCCGCCTCGGTGCGCATCGTGTCGGGCAGGGTGAGGAGCTTCGCGTAGAAGTGGTCGACGGAGTACGCGCGGTCGTCGAGCGGCCGGTCCCGGGCGAACGGGTCGTCGTCGTCGAAGTACCGCGCCCCCATGCGGGTCCCCGTCGACACGCACCGGAACAGCCCCAGCGCGCCGAGTGCCTCCAGCCGGTCGGCGTCCTGGAGGGCCTGGCCGAGGGCGGTCTCGGGCACCACCCCGCGCGAGAAGGAGTGGTCGCGGACCGCCTCGGCGATCCGTCGCACCGCCTCCGCGTCGAAGCCGTACGTCGGCAGCTCGTCGCTCGCGACGGCCGCGCTCATCTCGGAGGCGAGGTGACGTTGCGGGCTGTTCTTGGGGAGGTTGACGACGTCGTGCAGCAGGGCGGCGGCCACCGCCTCGCGCGGGTCGACCCCGAGCGGCTCGCCGAGGACGATCGTCCACAGGGCGACCCGCAGCGCGTGGGCGAGGTCGTGGCCCGGGTCGTCGTCCAGCCGCGACGAGACCTCCTCGCGCAGGCGGGACAGCGCGGGATCGGCGTCGACGAAGGAGACCAGTTCCGCGCGTGACATCGGTGGGGCCACGTCTCCACCCTAGGGTCGGACCCATGCTGTCCGCCGTCGTGCTCTCCCTCGCCATCGCCCTGCCCGGCGCCGCGGCTCCCGGCGACCCGGTCGTCGTACCCCCCGAGGCCAGGGCGGTCGACACCTCCCACCCGGACCGCTGGGTCGGGACCGGCACCCCGGGGAGCTGCACGTCGCGGGCCGTCGTCCGTGCCGTGGCCCGGGGCGGCACCATCCGGTTCCGCTGCGGTCCGGACCCGGTCACCATCGTGCTGAAGCGGACCGCGAAGGTCGTCAACACCAGCAAGCGCGTCGTCCTCGACGGCGGCGGACTGGTCACGCTCAGCGGCGGCGGCGAGCGCCGGATCCTCTACCAGGACACCTGCGACCCGAAGCAGACCTGGACCACCTCCCACTGCGACGACCAGGCGTCGCCGCGTCTCGTCGTCCAGTACCTGACCCTCGCCGACGGCAACGCGACCGGTGAGACCTACGAGGGAGGAGGCGGCGGCGCGATCTTCGCCCGGGGCGGCCGTCTCAAGATCGTCGACAGCACCTTCACGGACAACCGCTGCGACCGCACCGGTCCCGACCTCGGCGGGGCGGCGGTCCGCGCCCTGTCGCAGCACCACGGCCTGCCGGTGTACGTCGTCGGGAGCACCTTCACCGGCGGTCGCTGCAGCAACGGCTCGGCGCTCAGCAGCATCGGGGTCTCGTGGGCGGTCTACAACAGCAGCTTCCGCCACAACCGGGCCATCGGCCACGGCGCCAACCCCGCGACGCCCGGCACGCCGGGTGGCGGCTCCGGCGGCGCCATCTACGCCGACGGCAACGACTTCACCGTGCTGGTGGCCGGCTCGACGATGAAGGACAACCGCGCCCGCGAGGGGGGCGGCGCCATCTTCTTCGTCAGCAACGACCGCACCGGCGACCTGGAGATCCGGTCCTCGAGGCTCGAGGAGAACCCGAGCGCGCAGTTCGAGACCGACCCGGGCATCTTCTTCCTCGGCGACCACCAGGTCATCGAGGACTCCGTGGTCAGGTGAGCTCCCGGTAGACCTCCTCGACCCGCGCCCGCAGGTCGTCGAACGTGCCGGTGTTGTCCACGACGTACGTCGCGACCGCGAGTCGTTCCTCGCGCGTCGCCTGGGCCGCGATCCGTGCCCGGGCTTCCTCCTCGGACATCCCGCGGATCCGCACCATCCGGTCCACCTGGACGTCGGGAGGTACGTCGACGACGACGACCGCGTCGAAGCTCCCGGCCTGCCCGGTCTCGGCGAGCAGCGGGATGTCGTGCACGACGAGGGCTTCGGCCCCGTCGGCCAGGGCCGCGGCCTCGATCTCGGCGGCCCGCGACCGCACCCGCGGGTGGATGATCGCCTCGAGCGCCCGGCGGCGCTCGGGGTCGGCGAACACCAGACGCCCCGAGCCGCGGCCGGTCCAGCGCCCCGTCGGAGCCGAGCACGTCGGGGCCGAACACCTCGACGACGGCGGCCAACCCGTCCGTGCCGGGCGCCACCACCTCGCGAGCCAGCAGGTCGGCGTCGATCACGACGGCGCCCAGCTCGGAGAGGATCGCCGACACGGTGCTCTTCCCCGACGCCACTCCCCCGGTCAGCCCGACGCGCATCAGCCGACGCCCCCACTCATGAGTTGCATCCTGCCTCACCGCATACCGGCTCGCTCGGGCTCCGGCTGCTCGACCAGCACGCGCAGGATCCGGTCCAGGGTCCGACGGTCTCGCTCGGACAGCACGGCCAGGAACCGCTCGGACTGTTCGCGCCGGACCCGATCGACCTCGGCCAGCTCGGTGCGGGCCGCGTCGGTCGGCCGGACCAACGTGGCCCGGCGGTCGTCGGGGTCGGGGCCGCGCTCGACCAGACCTCTGGCCTCGAGAGCGTCCACCACCTCGGTGGCCGACCGGGCGGCGATGTGCAACCGTTCGGCCAGCACGGAGGGGCGCATCGAGCCGGACTCCATCACGTGACGCAGGGCCCGGGCCTGCGAGGGCGTCACGTCGGCCTCGAGCAGCGCCGCACCGAACTCTCGTCGCAACCTGCGCGCCGTACCGAACAGCAGGTCTCCCGTGCTCTCGCTCACCGGAGCAGCATAGCGTCGTTTTGACTGGCAACCTCATGATGAGGTAACCTCAGCATATCGAACGACAGAACTTCGAGACGACTCGCACTCCCCGTCGCTGGCGCTCCGGTGGGTGCCGAGTCTCCTCAATCTCCCGGCTTCATCCCGGCCGGGCTCGCAAGCCCACCCATCCGAGCGCCGTGAAATCGAGGTGGTCACATGGATGACCTCACCATGACTCGCCGCGGAGGCCGCGGCACCCGTCGCGACCCTGCGGACACGCAGCAGCTCGCGGACTCCCCCGTCTCCCTGCGCCGCATCGCCCGCCTGCTCGAGCCGTTCCGGCTCCGGCTCGCCGTGGTCGTCGGCCTGATCGTCACCAGCTCCGTCATCGGGCTGGCCCAGCCCTTCCTCGTGAAACGCCTCATCGACCAGGCGCTCCCCCAGCAGGACGTCGCGATGCTGCTCTGGCTGGTGGCCGGCATGGTCGGCGTCGCCGCCGCCACCGCCCTCATCGGCGTGCTGCAGACCTGGCTGTCCACCGCGGTCGGCCAGCGGGTGATGCACGACCTGCGCACCGGCCTCTTCGACCGGCTGCAGCGCCAGTCCGTGGGCTTCTTCACCCACGCCCGCGGCGGCGAGGTGCAGTCGCGGCTGACCAACGACATCAACGGCGTGCAGAACGTCGTCACCTCCACGGCCACCTCGATCGCCTCCAACGTGACGGTCGTGGTCGGCACCGCCGCGGCCATGGCCGTGCTCTCCTGGCGGCTCTCGCTGCTCTCCCTGCTCGTGCTGCCGCCGGCGATCTGGCTGACCCGACGGGTCGCCCGCCTCCGGCACAAGATCACGACGGACCGCCAGCGGCGCCTGGCGGACCTCAACGTGCAGATCGAGGAGACCCTGTCGGTGAGCGGCGCGCTGCTCACCCGCACGCTCGGCGCCGCCTCGCGGATGAACGAACGGTTCACCGCGACGTCGAGCGACCTGGTCGACCTGCAGATCCGCTCCATGCTCGCCGGGCGGTGGCGGATGGCCACCATGACCGTCGTGTTCGCGGCGATCCCCGCCGCGATCTACCTGGTCGCGGGGCTCCCGGCCACCTCGGGCGGGATGACCATCGGCACCCTGGTCGCGTTCACGGCCCTCCAGAGCACGCTCTTCCGCCCGCTGATGTCCCTGCTGAACGTCGGCGTCGACGTCACCGCGTCGCTGGCGATGTTCAGCAGGATCTTCGAGTACCAGGACCTGCCCATCGACATCGACGACCCCGCCGACCCGGTGGACCTCGGCCCGGTGCGCGGCGACGTCACGCTCGAGGGCGTCTCGTTCGCGTACGACGCCACGGGCGACGTGCTGCACGACATCGACCTCCACGTCCCGGCCGGTACCTCGCTGGCCCTGGTGGGCGAGACGGGGAGCGGCAAGACCACGCTCGCCGGGCTGGTCGCCCGTCTGCACGACCCGACCGCCGGCCGGGTGCTGATCGACGGCGTCGACGTGCGCGACGTACGTCTCGCCGACCTGGCCGCCGTGATCGGCGTGGTCAGCCAGGACACCTACCTGCTGCACGCCTCGGTGCGCGGGATCGTTGCGGCTGCGCCCGGCCAGGCGGGCTCCGCGCAGGGCCCTGCCACCACCCCGCACCACCCCACGCCACCCCACGCCACCGCTGCTCCCCGTTCCTCCCCACTTTCCACCACCGATGACGGCCGTCTTCCCCCACCGGCCCTTCACGTCCGCCCTGCTGAGCGTGGATCGCGCCAACTCCACGCTCAGTCGAGCGTGCCGCGCCCGGGGAGCGCCCACGGACCACGTGCCCGGAAATCGCCCATTCCCGCCGTGCAACACGCGCAATCTGGTTGACGGTGGAGGGAAGTGGAGTAATGTGGGGCGAAGTGGGGGGCAGGGTCGATCTGCCCGCCGAGCCAGGGGAGGTGCCGGATGTTCTTCGGCACCTACACGCCCAAGCTCGACGAGAAGGGCCGCCTATTCCTCCCGGCGAAGTTCAGGGACCAGCTGACGGAAGGACTCGTGGTGACCAGAGGACAGGAGCGCTGCCTCACTGTCTGGTCGCTGGAGGACTTCGGCCGGCTGACCGACCGGCTCCGTGAGGCGCCGGTCACGCAGAAAGAGCACCCGTGACTACGTCCGCATGCTGTTCGCCGCCGCCAGCCAGGAGGTGCCGGACAAGCAGGGCCGGATCAACATCCCCGGACCGCTGCGGGAGTACGCGTCACTCCGCAAGGAGGTGCGTCGTCATCGGGTCGATGAACCGGATCGAGATCTGGGACCCGACGGCCTGGGCGACCTACTCCGAGGAGCAGGAGCAGAAGTTCTCCGACCTCAGCGACGAGGTCTTCCCCGGCATCTGACCGCGGCCCGCCAGCACCCGAGACCCCGGACCACACACACAGCTGACACCCGGACCCGTATCACCAGGTCTCGAGCCCGCTCCCTCGCGTGCCATCTGGGGCACTTCCCCGGCACCGGAGGGCAGTTCCCATCGCGAAGGGAGCGGGCAGGGGCCTAATGCCGCGCTTCATCTCGTGCCACAAGGCGGGGCGTGTCAGCCGCACCGCCATCCGGCGTCAGTCGCAGCACCAGCCAGCAGCACTGCAGCACAACCAGTGGGGTCGAGACCATGAGCGCCGCCCAGCCCTGGGCACGCACCGCGGCGGCGCCGCCGCTGCGGGTGCGTGACCAGGCGCGTGAGGCGGCCGCCCTGATCGCGTTCTCCGCAGCCACGGCGTCCTGCCTGGCCTTCGCTGCTCCTGGTGCTCGCCCACCTGGGCACGCCGGGCTGAGCATGACGACTCCCCGCCACGCCCCGGTGCTCCTCGACCGGGTCGTCGCCCTGCTGGCGCCTGCACTCGAGGGCCGAGGGCTCCGTCTACGTCGACTGCACGCTCGGCCTCGGCGGCCACAGCGAGGCCGTCCTCGAGCGGCTGCCCGCAGGCCCGGGTGACCGGCATCGACCGCGACCCGACCGCGCTGGAGATGTGCGTCCGAGCGGCTCGCGGCGTACGGCGACCGCTTCACCGCCGTGCACGCGGTCTACGACGAGCTCGCCCGAGGTCGTCGGCAGCCTAGGCCTCGACCACGTCGACGCCGTCTTCTTCGGCCTCGGGCGTCTCCTCGATGCAGCTCGACGTGCGCGACCGCGGCTTCGCCTACGCCGAGGACGCGCCGCTGGACATGCGGATGGACCCGACCACCGGCCGGACCGCCGCCGAGCTGCTCAACACCGCCTCCGCCGGGAGCTCACCCGGGATCCTGCGGGAGTACGGCGAGGAGAAGTTCGCCAGCAGGATCGCCCGCGAGGTCGTACGCCGGGCGCGAGGTCACCCCGTTCACGCGAGCGCCACCTGGTCGAGCTGCTCTACGCGACCATCCCCGCACCGGCCCGGCGTACGGGCGGCCACCCGGCCAAGCGCACGTTCCAGGCGCTGCGGATGGCCGTCAACGACGAGCTGGCCGTGCTGCGCCGCGGCGATCCCGGAGGCGATCGGCGGTCATCGGGCTCGGGCGGCCGCGTGGTCGTCGAGTCCTACCACTCGCTCGAGGACCGTCTGGTCAAGCGCGCCTTCGCCGACGGCCACCCGGCTCGACGTGCCCGCCGGACCTGCCGTTCGTCCCCGAGGGTGCCGAGCCCGCGCTGCGGCTCGTCACCCGCGGCGCGGAGCAGGGGCCGACGAGCACGAGATCGCCGGAGAACCCCCGTGCCGCATCCGTCCGGCTGCGCGCCGTCGAGCGCATCCGACCTGCCGTCCCGTCCGCTTCCCATCTTCCCCAGGGAGCACGCGATCAGCAGCCCCGCCGTGCAGGCCCGCACCCGCGTCACCCGGATCGCCCAGGAGGCGGTGGACAAGGCGCGGCTCACGGTGGTCCCGCGGATGCGCACGCGCGCGCCCCGGGTGCCGTTCGTGACGCTGGTCAGCCTGGTGCTCGTCGGCGGCATCGTCGGGCTGCTGCTGTTCAACACCTCGATGCAGCAGGCGTCGTTCGCGGCCTCCGTCGGCGAGGGGCAGGCGGACACCCTGGCGGCCCGGGAGCAGACGCTGCCGCATGGAGCTCGACGAGCTCCGCAACCCGCAGCGGGTGGGCCCTCGCAGGCCCAGCAGATGGGCATGGTCATCCCGAGCGCGCCGGTGTTCCTCGACCTGAAGACCGGCAAGACCAGCGGGGTGCGCGACCCCGGCGACGCGGGAGAACGCGATCCAGCTCGCTGCCCGCCGGCGCCGGTCAAGCCGAAGGACCTCGCTCCGGACCCCACGATCGTCGAGGTGCCGGCCGCGACGACCACCGAGGTGCCGGCCACCGCGACCGACGCCAAGCAGGACGCGCCGGCGCAAGGACCGCACAAGCAGGGCAGGAAGAACCGCAACCGGTGACGGCGCGGGCGGCGCAGATCAGCGCCGTCGCCCCCTGTAGAAATGTCGTCAGGCGCCCCGGACCGGAGCCGGGCCGGGAATGAGGAGAGCGGTGGCCCAGCACCCGCACCCGGAGCGGCGCCTCCCGCGGCGCACCCATGCTGCGACTGCGCGTCGGGTTCGTCCTGATCGCGATGGTGCTGTCGTTCTTCGGGGCCCGGCTGGTGCAGCTCCAGGGCGTCGACCCGGGCTCGTACGCCGCGATGGCCGCGGCGGAGGGCGCCGTCGAAGGTGCCGCTGCTGGCCGAGCGCGGCGACATCCTCGACCGCAACGGCGTACCCCTGGCCGACTCGATCAAGGGCAAGATGGTCTTCGCCGACCCGCGCCTGACCGCCGACAAGGCGCCGGAGATCGCGCCGGCTGCTGTCGGACCGGCTCTCCGTCGACTACTTCAAGACGCTCACCGCGCTGCGCGGCCGCAAGGAGGGCAGCCGCTACGAGTACGTCGCGCGCCGGGTGCCGAGCACGCTGGCGAGCGACACCGCTCGCCGAGCTCGACGAGGCGGCTACAAGGGCATCGGCACCGAGGACGACCCGATCCGCGACTACCCGGCCGGCGACGTGGCCGCCAACCTGATCGGCTACATGGGCACCGACGAGCCGCTCGGCGGCTTCGAGCGCACCTTCGACAAGCAGCTCGCCGGCACCGACGGCCGGCCACCTGGCAGTCGAACTCCAGCAAGAGCGTGCGCATCCCGCTGCGCGAGAGCACCCTGAAGCCGGCCCAGGACGGCGCGCCGCTGCGCACCACCATCGACCGCGACCTCCAGTGGTTCACCCAGAAGGTGCTCGCGCAGACGGTCGCAGCAGTACCAGGCCGAGAGCGGCTCCGCGATCGTGCTGGACACCCGCACCGGCGAGATCCTCGCGCTCGCCGACGTGCCGACGTTCGACGCCAACAAGCCGGGCGAGGCCAAGAAGGACGACCTCGGCTCGCGGGCGATGAACGACACCTACGAGCCGGGCTCGGTGGAGAAGGTGCTCACCGTCCTCGTCGCTGATCGACGCCGGCAAGGCCTTCCCGCGCCAGAAGTTCAAGGTGCCCGCCGCAGCCTGGCCCGCCAGGACCGCGTCATCGGCGACTGGTTCGACCACGGCCAGATCCGGCTGACCCTGGCCGGCATCATCGCCAAGTCGTCCAACATCGGCACCGTGCTCGCGGCCGACGCCTTCTCGCCGGCGCAGCTGGTCGACTACCTCCAGGAGTTCGGCCTGGGCCAGCGCACCAACATCGGCGTGCGCGGCGAGACCGCCGGCATCCTCACCCCCGGTGAGGCGATGACCTCGCAGACCAGGACCGCGTCGCCTTCGGCCAGTCGCTGTCGGTCAACGTGCCGCAGATGGCGGCCGCGGTCAACACGATCGCCAACGGCGGCGTCCGGGTCTCGCCCAGCCTGATCGCCGGGCGCGGCCGTCACCAACGACGGCGTCACCGTCGGCACCGACGTCGCCACCCGCACCCGCGTGGTCAGCAAGGAGGCCGCCCGCGCGACCGCGAAGATGATGGAGAAGGTCGTCGACCCCGAGGACGGCGTCGCTCCCCGGCCCAGGTCCCCGGCTACCTCGTCGCCGGCAAGACCGGCACCGCCCAGCGCGTCAACCCGGTGACGCGGCCTCTACGACGGCAGCACGTCGCTGTCCTTCGGCGGCTTCGCGCCGGCCGACGACGCTCGTTTCACGGTCTACGTCGTGATCCACGCACCCCGGGTCGACGGCCGGCGGCGGCTCGATCGCCGGCCCGGTCGTTCTCGCGGATCATGGGCTACGTCCTCGGCCGCTACGGCATGGAGCCGACCAACGGCACGCCGTCGCGGCTGCCTGTCGAGTGGTGACTCGATACGCTCGCTCGGTGGATGCAGTCAGTGAACCCGCACTCCGGCGGTGACCGCGACGGCGACCCGCCGGCGACCGCCGCCGCGGCGAGCTCGCCGACGTGGCTCGGCGGGGCCGACCGAGGTCGGCGGTCCACGGTGACCTCGACGTCGTGGTCTCCGGTCTCTCGCTGAGCACCGCGCGGATCCAGCCCGGTGACCTGTACGCCGCCCTCCCCGGGCGCCCGCGTCCACGGTGCCGACTACGCCGGAACGGCACTCGCGGCCGGAGCGGTCGGGGTGCTCACCGATCCGGCGGGGCTCGAGCGGCTGCCGACGGCACGCCCGCGATCGTGGTGCCCGAGCCGCGCCGGGTGCTCGGCCGTCTCGCGGCGCGGATCTACGGCGACCCGGCGCGCGATCTGCGGGTCATCGGCGTGACCGGCACCCAGGGCAAGACCGAAGCCACCCGATCCTCGAGCAGGGCCTCACAGCCTCGGGCGTCACGGTCCGCGGTGATCGGCACGGTCGGCACCCGGATCGCCGGCGAGGTGGTCAAGACGCAGCTCACCACCCCGGAGGCGCCCGACCTGCACGGCCTCTTCGCGGTGATGCGCGAGCGCGGCGTCGACACCTGCG